>CAWHLK010000001.1:0-42310 GCA_963829965.1 uncultured archaeon
CCGGCCAGCAGCAAATGCAGATTGGGAAACCGTTCCCGCAGCTGGGACCAGGCTTCCGCCAGTTCGCCGATCCCTTTATCCCGCACGATACGGCCCACGAACCCGACGACCAAGGCATCCGATGGAATACCGAGAGACCGGCGCAAAGCCACGCCCCGCTCTTTAACAAGCTCTGGGTTAAAGCGGATTTCGGCATCTACGCCGCTGATGCTTCCACCGCAAAAAGTGACTATCTTGTCGCTGGGACAGAGGCCCTCGTCGATGTACGTCTGCCGGGCAAAGTGGCTGACGCAGAAGACCTTGCTGGCGAGCCGGCACGACATCGCCTCGGTTCGGCGCAGGAGCTTATCATGCTTGTGACCGATCAGCAGTCCGTGAACGTGGAACACGCGGATGGGGACCCGGCACACCTTGGCCGAGATCATGCCCAGCAGCCCGGCCTTGGGTGTGTGCGCGTGCACAATGTCGGGCTGGATTTGCCGGATCACCTTGCTGATCGCACGGACCGATCCCAAATCGAGCAGCGGGGATATGCGGCGCGGCATATCCACCGCGAACACGTTCACCTTGTCTTCCGTTGCGAGCGCGGTCAAGTCGTCTCCGCCGGAGGACAACGCAGAAACCTCCATGCCTGCTTCCTTCATGAAGGCGAACTGGCCCTTCATGAATCGGAAGGTTAGCGGCACCGTCGCAATATGCAACAGCCTTATTGGGGTTTTGTCAGCCACAAGCCTTATGAACCGACGGCGACCGTCTGTTGGAAATACTCCACCGTGCGTTTGATGCCCTCAGAAAATGGAACCAAAACCTTGTAGCCCAGCATTTGCTGGCCGGCTTCGATCGATGCGTTTGAGTGCAGAACGTCGCCCGCTCGCTCCGGTCCAAAATTGGGGGTCGCTTTCATTCCCGCCGCATCGCCGATCTCTTGAACCAGTTCGATGAGCGTGTGACTTACGCCGGTTCCCACGTTGTAGGCCCGGCCAAGCGCCTCGCCACGGGCGTCGAGCGCCATGAGGTTGGCGTGCACCACGTTCTCCACAAATGTGAAGTCGCGCGAAATAAGGCCGTCCCCATTGATATGCGGGGATCGCCCGAGAATGATCGACTCGGTAAAGAGAGGAACCACCGCCGCGTAGGCGCCCTGCGGACTTTGCCCCGGACCGAACACGTTGAAATAGCGAAGGGCCACCGTTTCAAGGCCATAGGTCTCGTGAAAGATGCGGACATATTCCTCCGCGGCAACCTTGGAAAGCGCATAAGGGCTCTTTGGCCGAAATGGCATGGTCTCCCGCTTCGGAAGCTCAGGTGAATCGCCATAGATGCTCGAACTGCTGGCGAAAACGAAGCGCTTGACCCCGGTGTCCCGTGCGGCAACCAGCGCGTTAAGCGTGCCTGTGCAGTTCACATCATGGGTGGATTGCGGGTCGTTGATGCTCCTCGGCACGCTTGCGAGAGCTGCCTGGTGCATCACGTGGTCCACGCCCTGAAAGGCCTTTTTAAGGGCCTCAAAATCTCGCATGTCCGCCTCGATAATCGTGACGTCGTTCTTCACGGAATCGAGGTTTTCGCGCGGCGCAGTCGCGAAGTTGTCGTAAACAAAAACCTCATCCCCGCGCTTTAAAAGTGCTCTGACGAGGTGCCCACCAATGAACCCCGCCCCTCCCGTAACCAAAATTCTTGCCATTAACGATCCGTACCCAGGGCACGCAGTTTACCCATTTGAGTTCAATTTCCTTTAGAAGCCGAGGGTCAGGGCGGCGGTAGGATAGCGCCCCCGAATAAAACCGAGCATAAGATTGGCTTCGAATCCATGGGCAGGCCCGCCCTCCTCCGTGGTGTTGTGCACTCGTCCGGCGAGCAGGATGCCTTCGTTAAAACCAAAGCCATCATATTCCGTCCAAAGGCGGAAGGGGCCTATGATCTGGTAGCTGGATGAGGCGAAACCCTTATCAAACCGCCTTGATCCCCAGCCGCCGGTCAAATAGAGCGGGTTGTTTCCGAGGGGAACATGGGTGGTAATCGCACCGAAGATCGAACGAGAAGTATCGGTATCCCCAGGGATGTTGGCTCCCGCCGAACCGCCATCGCCGACGATATCTTGAACGCCCGCGCTGATGGAAACTTGATCCTGGCCCTTGGGTTTGTAGGACACTTGCAGATCCGTGCTCGCGTCACCACGATAGCTCTTCACAAAGTAGCTATAGGCCACGCTCAACTCGTCGCCAAACGAGTGGCCGTAGGTGAAAAACGCCTTCGAAGAACCATATCTGTTATTGCTGAAGCTGCCCGATAAGTGGTTCAAAGAAAACTGGGTTACGTCTGCCCCTAGGCGGACCTGGTCATGGCCAAGGGCGATACCGAGCGGAGTGGAGAATGCGGTTGCCCCGCTGAGCGAGCCCCATCCATCGAGATCCAATCCGTAGCCTCCCCCCGAAAGCCCGGAAATCTGCCGGAACTGGGGGAACTCGTTACGTCCGAAAAATGGGTTTTGGGCGCTGCAAACGGCAACGATGCCTGCGAGCGCGGCTCCAACCATGGCAAGCCTGACAATCCTCATGATCCTAACACTATACCTTTACAATTTTGCAAATCTTGAACCTGAATCCTTGTTTGTCGAGAGCAGGTTTCCCTGCCCTCGACACTTGTCCTTCCCTCTTATAGGAAGGCATGGAGCACGGCAAGAAGGAGTGCTCCGGAGACGATGTCCTTCGTTACCGCCTCAGACTGCGCAAGTTTGTTCGTGAACTCCACGGACATAACCTGGGTAGGAACGTAGATCTGGTCTCCTAGACCGATCTTGGTGGACCTGTTTGCCTTTTGCACGAGCCCTCCGGCGCGGATAACCACGACGTTGTCTTTCGCCGCGTCAATCGTTAAGCCGCCGGTCTTCAGGATGTAGTAGCCAACCGTATGATCAGGCTCATACTTGACCGCGGATGGCACGATCACTGCTCCCACGATCGTCACCGTGCTTGGCGTTCGAGGAATCACAATGATGTCCCCATCGGACAAGAGCATGTTCTCCGAGGACTTGGGGTCACGAAGAGCCTTGGCGAGATGCACGTTGACGTTCCCCACCGGAGTGAGGTCGTTCGCCGTGAGCGTCCTCGCGGGTGTCACAGACGGCTGCTCCCACACGTCAGTGGGGACCTGCACGTTGCTGCCGGAAGTCGTTGCACTGCCTCCCAACCCCGGAATCGGGATCGAGCTCCCGCCGCTGTTCACCGTGCTAAGGAATTGAGCCTTGGACACCGCGGACAAAGCGATTGCCCGCGTGTATTCGTCGGCCGCAACCACAGACATCACGCTTTGGAGTCTCGGGGAAAGCTCGTTCTGCGTATCCGAAACCAACTTCGTTGGGTCTCGGTATAACTGGGCGCCGTCAAGGAAGCCGTCCGACACTATGCCGCCGGCTCGCCTGATCACATCCGCAAGCCTATCGGTCTTCTTCACCGCAAAGGCGCCCGGATTGGCCACTTCGCCAACCACAATGACCTTTCTGGGGCCGTTGAGGTCGATATTCGAGTCTCCGGAAACGGTAACCAGGTCGCCATCACTGAGAACAGGATCGGCGCCCGTGCCGCTCATCACGTCCGCCAGTCGGAGCTTTGTAAGCGGCGTACCGTCCGGTACGCGGGCATGCGCGATTTCAACAACGTTGCCCGCGTTCGGCATCACACCGCCCGCTTCCTGAATGAGGTCGCTCACTCGCAAGTTGTTGTTGTTCGGGTAGTTGCCTGGCGCCTGAATCGATCCCAGAATGTTCACCGACTGGTCGGCAGGAGTGAGCCTGCGCCTTGGACTGAATGGTCAGATCGTCGTGATCCTGCAGAAGCACGTTCTGCGACATATCTCCTGCAAACAGTCGTCTTAGATTGATCGGAACGACGGTTCTTCGGCGCCGTCCTTGTTCGTACGTTTCAGGTATGCCGTGTCGAGATAAGCATCCGGCCATGTGCCGCCGGCCTCGAGGACGAGGTCCGCGACGTACTCGTTATCCTTGCGCGTGTAGGTTTGCGGCTTTTGCACGTCTCCATCGATGTTGATCTGCCTCGGATCCACGTACTGGGCGTCCGCAATCGCATACACCTTGAGTGTGTCGTGGGCTTGAAGGACAACGTTGGCATCCGGATTGCGTGCCAAGGCCTTGGTAATATCAACCTGGATCAAGGTCTGAGTTTGATCTGGGTTCAGCCGAAGGAGGTCCGCTCTAGGTTGTAGGCATCCGGTCGGAGACCGCGAGCCTTGCCGACCAGATCGGGAACGGTTTCTCCCCTAACATACTGGTACGTGCCAGGTTGCTCCACGTCGCCTTGCATGGTCAAGTCATCCAAAACGTAATCGGGGCGAGTGCTCAAAATAGTAGCGACGTCGCCATCAAACAGGCGCCCGCATTGCCATCGTCCTTGACATCCACATCCTTGACGATGTGTCCCACGCCGGGGTCTTCGGTTTGAAGATAAACGCGTTGAGCCACTCCGGTGGCCTTGGCGCCGCCCGCGTACGAGACGATGTCCTTGAGCGAATCGCTTGGCAGCGCTTCATAAACCGCGGGCCTGGGCACCTCACCCTTGACCGAAACGCGATCCTGAGCAGGAGCAAACCAGATCACATCGCCCGGCCGAAGTGGGACGTCCAACGTCTTTTTGCCAAGGACAAGATAATCGTAAAGATCGAACATCTTCTTGGTGCCGTCGCTGTGACGCAGCTCGATCTTCCTAAGCGAACCGGAGTCTGCCGGACCTCCGCAAACATAGATCGTATTGAAAAGAAGTCGCGACTGCCGGCATCTGGTATTCGCCGGGCAGATAGGCATCGCCGGCCACCGTGATACTCATGGTGCGCAATTCTTTGAGGGCGAGCGTGGCCTTGCCGCCTTTGATAATAGTGGCGATTCGGGCATTGACCATCTTTTCCGCCTCACCCAAGGTCTTGCCTCGAAGGACAAGCTTGGTGTTGCCGGTCGGAATCGCGAAAGCACCCTGAGGGTCCAGCTTCAGGTCGAAGTTTTGGCGTCCATATAGGGACTCAAAATCGTGACCGTCAGCATGTCGCCTGGTCCCAACTGATAACGGTCCGGATAGGGCACGTAAACGTTCGCGCCCAGTTGCTCCCATGGGCTCACAACGTAGCGCAGCGCATCAAACGTCTGTGGCTGTGCGCTCACCGGCGCTCCGTTTAATGGGCTCGATCCATAGGCATTCCCGAGGGATTGAAACGGCGGCGTTGTTTGATTGGGCTGAAAGTTGCCCAAGAGCGGATTGTTGGCCTGACCGAAAGGCAGTTGCAGCCCGTTGCCCCCGAAGGGCACTTGCTGGCCGCCAAGATTGCTGCATTCCTTGGCTGCCAAAACCCTGCTGGCCCTGGCCGAAAGGCCCTTGGCCGAAGCCCAATTGAGTTTGCCCGAAGGGACTCTGGCCACCGATGCCTTGCCCTTGGCCCCCGAATTGGCCTTGCCCGCCAAAACCCTGGCCGCCAATGCCTTGGCCGCCTCCGCCTTGTCCAAACTGGCCCTGCCCGCTTTGGCCAGCGAACCCCGCGCCGCCGCCAAGTCCACTTTGCCCTCCCTGGCCGCCAGGGCTGCCAAAGCCGCCGTAGTTGCCGAATCTGCCGAGACCGTTCGGTCCTTGGCTAAGTTGGCTAAGCGCCTGGGCCGCTCCGGGCTGGGAGCCTAACTGGCTGAGTGAGCCGATTCCGCCCGGCTGTGCCATTTGGCCAAGCTGGCCTTGAATGCCGCCGGGCAAGTTTGAACTGCCGATCCCGCCTGGCTGGCCCAAGCCTGGTCCGCCCTGTCTATTTATCGGATTCTGGCTTTGATTGAATGGGCTAAGCGGATTGCCACCCGGACCACCCTGCATGTTCGAATTTGAAAACGGGGTGATAGGAGGCAGGAAAGCGCCTGGCGTTGGCAATTGGTTTTGAGTGCCTCCAAGCATCCCCGATTGCTGCATAAACTGCTGCATTGGATTCTGCTGCGAGTTTGGCTGCGGAAGTTGTAGGGATGAAAGGTATTGCTGCTGGCCCAACTGCCCTGGTCCAATAAGCGGCATCTGGCCGGTGCGCAGAAGGAACAGGCGCGCATCGAGCAACGCCCGCGAGCTTCGGAAGAGGTCGTAGCCAAAGTTCTGCAAAAGGGCATTGACCGTGATCGTCACCTGTTGAAACGCCTGGCGGGTGCTGTCGTTGTTGTCCATCGCCCAGACGTAAAAGTTGTAGATCCCGGGCTGGTTGGGAATCCATGTGAAGATGCCCGTTTTCTGGTCGATATAAGAGCCCCACGGCGCTCCAGTCATCGCAAATGTATAACCAAGCTTCGGGTTCAGGCGGTCAAAAACTTCGGCAGTGAAGGTCACTGTCGAGCCCACTTCTACCGGCTGAACGTTGATGGCGCCGATCGTGAGAAGGGTGGGCGCATTCAGCAGCGTTTTGGTTGCATTGAGTTGCGACATCGCTTGGCTCAAAGCGGTTTTTCCCGCCGTAAGCGGATTGCCACCCGCGGGAAGCTGGCCCAACTGTCCGTTTTGCCCTGGCTGCGCCGGCGGTGTCGGAGCGGGAGTTTGCGGCGCCTGCTGGCCCTTCTGCCCCTGGTATGGGCTGTTCGGCTGGGCAGCCGGCGTCGTCGGCTTATCGGGTTTCTGCTGCGCAAAAGAAGCGCCCAAAATGCCCAAGCCGAGAGTCGCTAACGCGAACGTCTTGAAAAACGAAATAGATCTCACAACCGATCCCTCCAAAGCCCCCTAAACAAGCCTGGTCCAGCTTCATTTGGGGGTAGAACCCCGCCATTATACCTATAGCAAAGCCGGCGCGCCGCCTGACCTTTTAGAGATCAAACCGGCGTAGAAAAGAATCGATCCAACCATAACGTCAAGCGGTTTGCTGCGTCCATCCAGAGGACGGTTTTGACGCCTTGGTTCCAAACAGACTATGAAATTCAGACATCTCCTTGTCACGCTCACTTTGCTAGCAACCGCTAGCTGTTTTGGGGACAGTCTCAAGTTCTCCATCACAAACGATACTTCGGTAGCAAGGCCCCTGTGGCCGGTCACCGGAGGTGTGCCGCTGGACCGGGGCGTGGTGAAAAGCCTGGAGAATGTACAACTCGTAGATGCCGGAGGAAACCCCGTTGACTTCCAAGGCCGAACGATGTCCCGCTGGGATGACGGCTCGATCAAGTGGGTGCTTCTCGATTTCCAGGGATCGCTGGCGCCCCAGGAATCCAAGACATACAGCCTGAACTACGGGGTCGGCGTGACCTATGTGAAGCCAGTCGGCATTACGGTGGCCCGGGGCGCTGGAACGATCACGATCAACACCGGCGCGCAGACTTTCCAGGTGGATACCACCAAGATCCCGATCTTTCGAGAGCAGATCATCGGAATCCAGCATCAACCGCCGGGCCCAACCGATGAGGAAAACTGGATGCGCCCCGCCAGCGACGAAGGCACGGAAGCGTTCGACCTCACGCAAATCAAGACCTCTATCGAAACTGAGGGCCCGATGAGAACAACGCTTATCGTGACCGGAGTTCCTCATGGCAAGCGAGGCGAGGATCACTATCCGACCGAACTGCGCTACAGCTTCTTTCGAAACTCCAAGCTCGTCAAGGTCGAACACACGTTCTTGTTCGATTCGGACCCAAACAGAAACTTTCTTAGAGACTTCAGGCTGACCCTGCCCATATACGGCGGCAATCTGCAGGCAACTTTTGGCGGTCCGGCAAACCGTACAGCGTTCCCAAGGATGGTTACGTGAACCAGATCGAAATTGGACCGCCCGCCCATTACAACAGCGTGCCCCGTACGGTGGACAAAACGGTTTCATGGACCATAACGAGCAATGACCATATCGCGGAAACCGGCAAAGAAGCGCCGGGCTGGGTATCCGTTACCTCCGACTCGGGTCCGATAACGGTCGCCGTGCGTGAGTTAGGCACCAGCATCCCAAAGAGTTCCGAGTGGACGGAAACGGTTCGCTCGAGGTTTATCTTTGGCCTCGGGCCGGGAATCAAGTGCTCGATCTTCGGAGGCGCGACGAGTTCAACGATGCCACCCACTACGATTTGATCAAGTGGGATGGAGGAGGGCGCCGGTCGAAAAAACCCATGAGATTTGGATCAGCTATGACGCTGCAAATCCGGGTGATACCCTGGCCGCGGCCGTCGATGCTCCGCTCGTCCCCATGCCCGATCCAGCCCAGTTTTGCGCAACCAAAGTGTTTGGCGATATCGCGCCACACGACATCGACAGGTTTCCGGCTATAGAATGGTCTCAGGATTTCGCGGTCGCTTGGATTCGGGCGAACCAAAAGGCATTTCACTGGAGCGGATTCATCGATTACGGAGACTGCCTCTTCTGGGGACTCGGCAACAAGCCTCAAAAAGGAACCATCGACCCCGAAACGTGGGCTTGTCGGGGCTACACCGGCTGGCTCAACGATGACGGTGGCCTGACCCACGCTCTCTATATGTACGCGCTGAGAAGCGGAGACTTGGAAGCCTACCGGGAGGCTGACCGAATGGCTCGCCACGATATCGACATCGACATCGATCACTTTGTTCCCGGCGATCCAGGCAGCGTCGGAGGAGGCCACCGGCACGACGAGCAGCATTGGGGGAACATCCTCGTTGGATATTGCTCATGCTCCCAGGGAGCCATGGACTATCTGGTGCTCTCGGGAGATGAACACGCTCGTGAAGTGGTCCAAGAAACCGCCAACTTTCATTTGAAAACGGCAGCGGAGGACGAAGACAAGATCGGAGCGCTTATGCGCGCCAGCGAGATCCTTGACAACCCCACTTATGCGGATGCCGCGAAATCCTTCTTGAATCAAGAGCTGTCGGGAGGAACTGCAGCATGGCCTTTTAAGACGACGAGAACGTTCCGGTATGTCTCCAACATGATCTCGGGTTTTGCTTTGTACCGAACGGTCACTCGCGACCCGAACCTTGACAATGCGCTCGTTCAGGCTGCGGACGCCGTAAAAGGGCCGATGCAAAGTACCTGGATGGACGGTGGCTGGCTGCCGCTGACCACCATTCCCCTGGCCTACGACATCCACCCCAACCATGACTACATCGATGACATCTATGCGATGATCCAGCGGCTGGACTTGCCCTCCGATCTGGACGGCCGGAAGCTTTGGCCGCAGGGCCTCGATGCGGTTCCATTCGACAAAATGATCGAGCTCTCCAAGCAGGCAAGAGTCAACGACATCTTCGATGCCACTGCCAAGGGGCTCGACGGTCTGCCCTACGCCATTTATGCGCTGGAGCAGGCGGGCGCGGACGAAGGGAAAGCGCGCGCATTCCAAAGGGTTGCCAACCAAGCGGAACCGTTTACTGAAACTCTGGTGAACGCCAGGTTTGTCCCGGTTTCCGGCCACCTGTTCAAATATTATTTAACCCATCAATCGATCAGTGACCGTGAAGGTACGTCAACGCTCAAACTATACGAGAACGGAGTCGAGATGACCCAGGCCCACGCTCGAAACAAGGTGATTGCGGATCAGGGAGGCGGCCTGTGGTCCCACTACATCCCCAATCAAATCTGGATTTCGACGCCCGATAACTCCGACCCGAGAACAAACGGGCGGAAGTATGTGGTCGTCCAACAGTGACGCAACCGTTGCAGAACCGGTTGCATCGAGCCTCCCGAAACAAGTATCCTTGCTAGTCTCGGCTGTTCCTTTGGACCAAGGAAAAAGCCCTCCCCCGTGTGTGTGTATGAATGAATAACGAGGACCTCGACTTTAGCGCGTACCTTGCTGGGTTCAAGCGCGACAGATGGTTGATTTATCTTAGTGCGTTGTTAGTTGGAACGGTGGTGTGCGTTGTCACCTACATACTTCCAACGCTTTGGCAGTCGAGCGTCGTGTTCCTTTTTCCCGTCCAGGAACAGTCGGCGGCGGCTCAAGCGCTTGGCGCATTGGTCGGCGGTGGCGGCGGTGGCGCCCAGGACCCCCTGCTTATCGTCAAGGGCGTGGTGGAGAGCCGGGCAACTACGAACTACATCCTGCAACACCTTCCTCCAGACCTTCAAGGAAAGGTGAAACGAGACGTGCTGGAGAAATCGATCTCGGTGAAGTACGATGATGACAAGCAGCAGCTTGAGATCGATGCTTTTTGGACCAGCAAAAAAGCCTCTCTGGAACTCCTGAATCTCGCCAACGAAGCTCTCAAGAACTTCAATCAGCACGCCTATTTTTCGGTTGCTGACCAAAAACTTGCCATGTTGGGCAAGGCGTTAGACGAAAAAGACCGGGATCTAAAAACCGAGGAAAAGCTGGTCTCCGATTTTCAGAAGCACGCCAAGACGGTGCCGGACCCAACCAATCCGTTGAGCGCGGGCCAGTACATCACCAAGGCAAAGGAAGCCGAGTACGAACTCGACAACGTGCAGCAAGAAATCGACATCGCGCAGGGAGAAGCGAGCAAAATGGCGGCTAAAGCGTTGGACATGCCAACCGCGATTCCCCAACAACAGGCTTGGCGCAGCCAACTTACGATGCAGGAATACCAGCTTGCCCAGTTAGAGGTTCAATCGGGACCGTCGGCGCCTCAAGTGGTCGCCTTGAAGGCGGACATCGAAGTCACCAAGAAGAACCTCCTCAAAGAAGTTCAAAAATATCTTGACTCAGTAAATATCAAGGTCGACGCGAATATGGCCCAGCTCGAGGCGAACCGGCTGATCTTGAAATGGCAGGTTGATTTCCTGAAGACGCTTTCCAGCGCTGCTCCCGGTGAAGCGATCAAGTTCCAAGACTTGCTTACGGAGGCGATGGCGCGTGCAGACGCGCTCAAAGCGACCCGTATGGAATACGAGCAGGCAAAACTGGACGCAGAGGTTTCGCCAGTTAAGTGGAGCACACTGGTGGAACCTTACACGGACGATAAACCGGCCAACAAAAAATATGGCCTCTTTGGAACTCTCGGCGTTTTGGTGGGGCTGCTCCTTGGCTGGGCACTATCGGCTAGAAAACAGTACAAGCTGCTGAAGAAGGCGAAGGAAAGGGCAGAGAATATAGCTGCCGGATTGGAGTGACGTTGCCCGGCCACGGCGAAAAGACGCGGGTGCTTCAGCTCATCACCGGGCTGGGAGTCGGTGGGGCGGAGATGATGCTTTTGAAAGTTCTAAGAGCTTCCACCGATGGCCAATTTGATTTTCTTGTCGTAAGCGTGCTTGCCCCCGGGCCGGTCGCTCAGCAAATTGAGGAACTTGGAATTCCCGTCCGCACCCTCGGGCTTTCCGGTCCGGCCGGTTCGATCGGAGCGGTCAAGAGGCTGCGGCTCATTCTCAACGAATACAAACCGGCGGCAATGCAATGCTGGATGTATCATGCGATGATTATCGGGATGTTCGCGTCGGGCAAGAAACCGTCCCCCCCCTACATTTGGAGCGTTCGCAACGCCCTCTCTGCAAAACTGAAACCTCTGACAAGTGTGCTCATGCGCCTCTGCGCCCGATACTCGGACCGGCCGAAAAGCATCGTTTTTAACTCAAAGCTCAGTCTGGAGCAGCATGTAGCGGCCGGTTATCGTCGGGATAGGTCGATCGTCATCGCCAACGGCTTTGAGCTGGACCGCTTTCATCACGACCCGGAGGCCAGGAAAGCCGTCAGGAGCAGGTTTGGCCTTGCCGACGAGGAATTTGTCTTTGGCCGGGTTGCCCGCTACCATAGCGACAAGGACTATCCAACGCTCATTGCCGCCTGCGCGAAAGTGGCAGCCGAGGTTCCGAACGCCCGCTTCTTGCTTTGCGGCGACGGCGTAGACTCGTCCAATCCCGAATTGGTGGACGCAATAACCAAAGCGGGGATTGAAAACCGCGTCATCCTCACGGGAAGGGTGAGCACTTCCGAAGTCATGCCCGCTCTCGATGTGACAGTCAGCTCTTCGGTTACCGAAGGCTTTCCGAATGTGCTGGGCGAGGCGATGGCCTGCGAGATCCCCTGCGTCACAACAGACGCGGGCGACTCCGCTGAGATCGTCGGCGTCACCGGCTTCGTCTGCCCTTCTTCCGATCCCACCGCTTTGGCCGAGGCCATGATCCGCATGGCGCAACTACCTGTGGAAGAACGGGAAAGGATGGGCAGGGCAGCCCGTGAGAAAGTTGCCTCCGAGTATGAGATCGGCGCCGTTGTTGCCCAGTATCAGAAACTCTATCGGGAGGCAGCCGGGGTTTGAAGATCCTGATCGTCTCCTTCTGTTTTCCGCCCTACAACGTCATCGGGTCGGTGCGAGTCGGCAAAACCGCCAAATTCCTGAGGGCGCAGGGCCACGAGATACGGGTGATCGCAGCCAAGGATTGCCCCTGGCCAAGCACTCTCGGCGTGGAAGTTCCCGAGTCGGAGGTTACTTACGCGTCCTGGGTCAACATCGGGCTGGACGTGGATCTCACGAAGAAGCAAAGCATGGGCGCCAAAGTGGTCGGGATGAAGCCTGGCTTTGCCAAAAACGCTCTCGTAAAAATGGCCCGGGCTTACAAGAACGTGGCCAACATCCCGGACGGCAACATCGGTTGGATCCCCGAGGCAGTGCGAGCAGGCGCCGCCGTTATCGCCGACTGGCGCCCGGACGTGATCTTCGCGAGCGCGATGCCGATCAGTTCCCTTCTCGCCGCAAAGAAACTCTCGGATAGGTTTGGCATCCCCTGGGTTGCCGAACTGCGCGACCTCTGGACCGACAACCACTATTTGAAATATCCCTGGTACCGGAGGGCGATTGAGCGGAGGATGGAGCAGAAGGTGCTCTCCTCTTGCGCGGGATTGGTTACGATCTCGCAGCCTCTGGCCGAGGTTCTCGATCGCAAGTTCGAGCCCGAGGTCGCGGTGGTACTCAACGGCTACGACGAAGAGGATTTCGCCGCCGGTAACCCTCCACCTTTAGGTCTTCCGGTAAGAATCGCCTACACGGGCAACGTCTACCAAGGAAGGCGAGATCCCGGTCCGTTGTTCGAGGCCCTCTCCAAAGACAAGTCGCTGGCGGATCATACCAAGCTCGACTTCTATGGAAGCGACTACGCCGGCCTACTTCAACTGGTCGAAAAATACAAGATTCACGACTGCGTGGAGACCCACGACCCAGTGCCGTACAGGGAGTCGCTTGCGATTCAGCAACGGGCCGACGTTTTGCTCCTGCTGCTCTATAATCATCCGATGGAGCGGGGCGTGCTCACCGGCAAGCTGTTCGAGTACATCGGCGCGGGCAGGCCGGTGCTTTGCATCGGCGGCGGAAACAGCGAAGCTGCCCGCCTCATTCGGGAGCGCAACCTTGGTCTGGTTTCGGACGATCCTGTGGAAATCGCAAAGCAACTCAAGATCTGGGTCAGCAAAAAGCAAACCACCGGATCGATTGAGCCGATCCCCATGGAGGCCAGAAAGGGGTTGGCGCGGGTGGATCAGGTTCGTGGTTTTGCCGATTTTCTCAGCTCGGTCATTCAAAAGAGTGAAGGGGCTAAACCTTGAAGGAATCGGCGGACATCGCCAACATTTCGAGCCAGAAGATCAGCCCGATTTTCCGGTGCATCATCATTACCGGCCCCCTCTTCGCGCTTCGCATCCCCGACAGTTCGTTCTCGCTGACCGACTTTTTCCTGGTGATCGCGACCATGTACGTGATCATCAAGATGTTCTTTTTCCAGGGCATGAAAAAAAGGAACGGGCTTGACCTTGGGATCCTCACGACGGGAATCCTGTTCGCGGCGGTCGCGGTTATCAACACGATGATCGGCATTCAAATGCTCCGCTACGATTTCAAGACCTCGGACTTCCTTTCCGGCTTCATCCAATATCTGTTCCTGTTCATCGCGATGCCACTCGTCGCTGCCCAGTTTTTACACCGCGAAAACCTCTGGTCGTTCATGCGAACGCTCGTGGTGGGCTATCTTATTCCCCTGCTCGTCTTGCCCGGATCGTTTCTGCCGGACGCCGCGCACTTTCTCCACGACATCCTCTTCCTTTATGCCCGCGCCCGTTCAACTTATGAAAACCCGAACTCGTTCGGGGCAATGTGCGCAGTCATGATGGCGATCTTTATCGTCGTCGGACTATGCGATCCCAAACGGACTTGGCGTTGGGTTTCGATAGCGGCTGCCGGTCTGAGCATCGCGGAAATGGCATTGACAGTTTCGTTTGGCGCGGCGATCGTCCTTGCAGCGGTGATGTTCACCGCTTTCGTTTTAATGGTGTTCGTTAAGGGTCATCCTCTACGCAGAAGGATGCCGCGATTTCTTGGGATCTGTGCGGTGGTCCTTGCCGTTTTCGTAAGCGGCATTGCCATCTCCATCGCCAAGACTCCCGGAGTCGCCATCCAGCAGCGGTTCAAGATCATTGGAGCGATGTTCCAGCATGGCGACGTTGAGGAAACAAAGGTCGGCAGCACCGTCTCCAGGATCCAGCTCACTCAAGAAGCGATCGGATTTATCACCGAGCGGCAAGGCGGACTTTGGGGCCATGGCCTGCGCCAAACCCCCTACGTGAGCAAAATTGGCAACGTGCACAACACCTACCTGCTGCTCTGGACAGAAGGCGGGTTGTTCCTGTTGCTGCTTTACCTGCTGTTCTTCGTTTTCCTCATCCGGAACTGTATCGCTCTCACGCGTTTCGCCCCCTATGTGGGGGTGGCCATGGCGGCGGCGCTGGCGGGCGTGGCCACGTTTGGTGGTGGAAACCCAGGCGAATATTTGCGCTACTTCTGGATTCCGGTTTTGCCGCTGTTCAAGCGCTGGCTGGACGAAGCGCCGTTCGTCAACGGGAATGCCAAGCAATCGGCAATCCTGCCCGATGCGTCGCCTTCGCCGTAAATTGGCGGCCTGGCCGGGCGCGTCTCTCTTGCAAGCTCTTCTAAAACGGCGTCCACCACTTCGGCCTTTGTGGTTGGCGGAGCAAGACGGTTCCAGCCTGCTTCCACAAGCTCGACCCATTCGGTTTCGGATCTCAGCGTCACGCAAGGAACACCAAAGATGTAGGCCTCCTTTTGGACGCCGCCGGAATCCGTGGCAATCAACTTGGCGGATTTTTCCAGCTTGAGCATGTCCAGATAGCTCGCGGGCGGCAAGACGCTGATTTTTCTCTCTACCTCTTCCAGAAGATTGATCTGACGCAAAGCCTCTCGCGTCCTTGGATGCAGCGGAAGCACCAACGGCATTTTGCTTCCGATTTCCATGAACGTCTCCATGAGGAGGCTTAGGATTGACGGGTCGTCCGTATTCGAGGCCCGGTGAAGCGTGCACAGCAAGTACCCTTTCGGCTCAAGCCCGTACCGGCTGAGAACCTCGCTGTTTTCGTCCGCAATCGCGCCGTATTTGTTTAGCGCGTCCACCATCACGTCGCCCACAACCATGACGCGGCTTTCCGCGACACCTTCCTTAAGGAGGTTTGCCCGAGAACTCTCGCTGGGAGCGAAGCAGATATCGGAAATGCAATCCGCGAGCACACGGTTCACTTCTTCCGGCATTCGGCGATCGTAAGACCGCAGGCCGGCTTCGATATGGGCAAGAGGAAAATGGAGCTTGACCGCGGCGAGAGCGCCGGCAATCGTGGTGTTGGTGTCGCCGAAAACCACCGTCCAATCCGGCTTGACTTCCAGCAGCACCTTCTCGATCGCCTCCAGCATCCGGCCGGTTTGGGCGCCGTGCGAACCGGAACCGATCCCAAGGCTGAAGTCCGGTTTAGGCAGGCCCAGTTCTTTGAAGAACACGCCGGCCATGTTCTCGTCGTAGTGCTGGCCGGAATCGAGCAGCAGCACTTCGTTCCCGGGCTGGCGCTTCAGCGCGTCGATCATTGGCGCGGCTTTGACAAACTGTGGCCTTGCGCCAACAATGAGCAGTGTTTTCATAGGTTGAAATCGGAAAGCAATCAGCAGGACCGGGCGTTTTGCTCATGCCAGGCAATGAACATGAGCACCGTCCAAACTTTGTCGGGGGACTCAGGAACGCCGCTGATAAAGCGCTCCCACAGCCCGGTTACGGCCGGTCTGTTCAAGTAATCGTGATTCCAAACATCGCCTTCCCGGATCAGGTGCTCAGCCCAGCCTCTCAAGTCCGTCCTTAGCCAATCGGCGATGGGGATGGCGAATCCGGCTTTCGGCCGCTCAAACAGTTCGGTCGGAACGTATTTGGCGAGCAGCTTGCGGAGAATGGACTTGGTCACATCTCCGTTGACTTTCGTAGAAAGCGGCAGCCTCCAGGCAAATTCTGCGACACGGTGATCCAGGTAGGGCGCGCGTGACTCGAGGCTGTTGGCCATCGAAGCACGGTCCACCTTGGCGAGTATGTCGTTCGGCAAATAGTTGAGGCTGTCGGTGAGCATCATCTGCTCGATCTTGGTTGGCAGTCTAGGCAAGACGCCGTTATGATGGCCATTGCTCGTATTGGTCATGATCTCGCCCGGCTCGTCCCAAGTTGTGATCAACCGGCGGTAGACCTCGTCGAAGTCCTTGGACCGCAAGACCCTGGACATCTTGTGCATTTTCGTCCCCGGAAGCGCCATTTGCGGAAGGAACTTGTAGCGATCAAAAACCCGGTCCCACGTTTCCACGGAGAGGGCTGTACAGGCCTTGGCCGCCGTGAGCTTTGCAAATCTCGGCGCCTTGCCCATCTTTCGCCACAGCTTGTTCGCGACCAGGAAACGGGTGTATCCCCCAAACACCTCGTCGGCGCCGTCTCCGGAGAGCGCGACCGTAACCCGCTCCCGAGCCATCTTGCTCACAAGGAAGGTTGGGACCTGGGAAGAATCGGCAAAGGGCTCATCGTAGATGGTCGCGAGCTTTGGAACCACTGAGAGCATGTCTTCTTTACAAAGATAGAGTTCGGTGTGCTCCGTTCCCAAATGCTCGGCAATCCTCTTCGCATGCTCCGCCTCGTTAAACCTCTTTTGCTCGTGACCGATGGTAAAAGTCTTCACCAGGCCGCAGTGCCTCTGCATGAGGGCAACAACGAGCGAGGAATCGATGCCGCCGGACAGGAAGGCGCCAACGGGAACGTCGGCCATGCTCTCCTGTCGAACGGTCACCGCAAGAAGCTTCTCCAGTTCCTCGACCGCTTCTTCTTCGCTGCCCTGGAAAGCGTGTTCCGCACCCGACAGGGCGGCGTCGACGAGTGACCAATATTGGACTCTTGCTTTTTCAACCGGCGCGCCCTTTCCGATATCGAAAGTGATGTACGAACCGGGATCGAGTTTAAAAACGCCTTCGTAAATCGATAGCGGCCCCGGCACGTTGCCAAAGCTGAAGAAGTTGCGCAGTGCCTCATGGGAAACCTGCGGATTCCACAAAGGATGTGGGGCAAAAGCCTTGAGCTCGGACCCAAAGAACAGCACGCCCGAGTTGAAGCCGAAGTAGAGAGGCTTCTCGCCAAAGCGGTCTCGCGCAAGATGCAGTTCTTTGGACTGCCGGTCGTACAGTGAAATGGCGTACATCCCTGCAGTCATGCGGATCGTTGCGTCCCAGCCGAACAATTCGATGCAGGCGAGAAGCACTTCGGTGTCCGAATGGCCCCGGAAGTTCCAGCTTGGATCATGGATGAGCACACGCTCCCTAAGTTCAGGGAAGTTGTAGATCTCCCCGTTCATGGCGAGAACAAATCGCTCACTTGCCGAGGACATCGGCTGATGGCCGGAGGGAGAGGTATCGATAATGGACAGCCGGCGAAAGCCGACGTAATAGCCGGTTAAGGGGTCGCCGAACATTCCTAAATCGTCCGGCCCGCGGTGACGCAATGCGTTCGCCATAAGCTCTAGCGTTTGCTTGCTCTTGGCGTCTTCTCCGCCTTGTTGTACAAATCCTGCGAGTCCGCACATAACAAAGACAGGTTCAGTCTGGGGCGCCCTCGCTGAAGGCGGTACACTATTCTAGCTTATTTGGCAGCATTGACGCTAATGCAGCCTTGGGCAGACGGATCGAAAGGGAATATGAGCGACGCAACTTTGCCCGACGCTATTCCTGCCAAAGAAAGTTCCGAGCCCACTCCGCCCTCCTTAGGTCTCAAGAAGCTGAGCGGCAATATCGGCTATATGCTGTTCACGCAGGTGACCGCGACCGCATTGTCCTTGGCGACGACGATTGCCTTCACCCGCGGCCTTGGTCCCGCGGGGAATGCCGTTCAGGGCCTGGCTTGGATCGTGCCGACTCTATCGGCCACCTTGTTCAGCCTGGGAATTTCTCCCGCGAACTCCTACTTTCTAGGTGCAAAAAAGGTTCAGCCGAAAGCGGCGATTCATGCCACTTTTGTTCTCTCATGCATTCTCGCTCTGACCGCGGTGGCAGTAGCGGTTCCCGTCATTTACTTCTTTGGTTCGAGTCTGTTTCGAGGTGTGGACAAGGTTTACCTGTGGTGGATGGTTGCCCTTTCGCCCATCACTTTGATGCAAATGTCCCTGGCCAGCGTGTTTCTGGGCGTTCAGAACTTTAAGCCATACAACGTTTCCGCGATTCTGATTCCGTTCACAACGTTCGGGACTGCCCTGCTGCTGGTGACCCTGATGCACCTTGGGGTAGCAGGCGCCTTGGCCGCCTATTCGGCTGGCCAAGTCGTGAGTCTCGTGATCACAGTCTACTACCTGCTGCCGTATCTTGCGGTTGAGGAAGAGCCGGTGCCGATCGCCAAGTATGCGATCGAGTGCATCTCTTACGGCTATAAGGCTCACCTTTCCAACATCGTCGGTTTCATCAACTACCGGATCGATACCATCCTGCTCAACATGATCATCATCGGGCAGGTGGGCAAGGAGAAAGGACAGATCCAGGTCGGCATCTACTTCTTGGCGGTGAGGATTGCGGAGATGCTGTGGATCATCGCGCAAGCGGCCAGCCAGGTCGCCATGCCCAAGCTGGCGGAGCTGAACTCTGACCCCGAAGCACAAAGCCAACTGACCCCCATTGTATGCCGCTGGGTCCTCATCGCGACGCTCGCCGGTTCCCTCGCCTATATCGTGCTCGGCCCCTTTGCGATCCCCCTCTTTTTTGGCGCAAAGTTCAAGGACGCGTACCCGCTTCTCCTCTGGCTGCTTCCAGGAGTTATTTTGCTGTCGGTTTCGAAGGTGCTGTCAAACGACATCTTCGCCCGCGGCCTGGTCCTTCTGAACTTCTATCTGGGGATCGCGATGCTGGCGGTCAATATCGTGGTCAACCTGGCCCTCATTCCATTTTGGGGCGCCAAAGGCGCGGCAATCGCCTCGAGCATCGGATACCTGGCGGATACCGCGGTTCGGCTCATTATCTACGCGCGATTGAGCGGAAACCGATGGTGGGCGCCCTTGGTGCCAAAGCGGCATGATTGGGAGATGCTCCATAAAGGCAGAAAGCTCGTGCAGAGCCGGTTGATGGCGCGCAAGTAAAGGAATCTTGGCGGCACCCTGCCGTAGCATGGGTTCTGGGTTTCTGTATCCTCGGTGGTTATCCCTTCCGGAAAACAGGGCCACGCCTACTCTCGGCCTGCTTCCAACTCCGCAACCCGGCGCCTCAAGGCAATACATTCGGTCCAAGCCTCAGATGCCAACCGTACCGCTTCCACCGGCTCCGCAATAATCGAGAATGTGATTGAAAACACGCACCTGCCGCCCGGCGCGGCGAACCGGAAATGGTTGCCGATTCGCGGCAACGTCCAAATCTCCCCCTCCGGGTGAAGCTGGCTGGTGATATCCGATGCCCGTTCGAGGGCGATCGACTTCTTGTCTCCGTGACAATCGAGAACATGAACGTCCCGAAGGAAAAGAAGCCCGGGCCAATCGGAAAGCTGGCCCTCGATATAGGCGCCCTCCGGTGCTTCGAAAGAAATCTCAAACGTCTGGGGGCGGCGTTTCGGCGAGTATAGAACCTCCGGGGCATGAGTCACGCCGTTCACGGTAAAGGCAAGCCGTAAGCGCGACGCCAACAGCTTTTCATAGGGAGGAAACGACCACCACCCTTCAAACTCCTCCCACAGAGCCTGGATCTCGGTATCCAGCCCATGCTTGTCCAACAACGAAGGATCCTCGGCTGCCTTAAGGCAAAGCCGGTACGTCTGCTCGATCGCGGCCGGCCGGAGCAAACTTAGATCGGTGTCGCAACGAGTCCCGTGGTTCAGGTGCTCCTTGGGGATAACGCCCAAGGCATCCCAAGCTTCTGGATCCGGTTGAACCGAGGGAAAAAGCTCGACAACAGGCCGGAGCGCCCCCGCAGAGTCCGCCAGGAACGCTTCGTAACTTACCACCCTGCAGGGGAGCCTTCTCGCCGCTTCCAGCACGCTCAGCGTATGCTGCAGCCACATCGCCACCGCCCAATACTCCGGCGCCCCGAATCTCTTGTGGAACGAGGCGGCCGCATTCAGCGGGTTTCTTACGCAAAGCACAAGCGTTGGCTTGATTCCCATTTCCGCCAACACGTGCTCGTAAATGGGCAAGAGAAGCGAGATGCGCGGATCTTTGAGAATCCAACGGCCGTGATCCCCAAATGAAGCCTGAATCAGCCGCTTGAGCTGGGCAACATGCACACCCATGTTCTCATATTCCGCCCAGTCCGGAGGGCAGCCAAGGCAGATGTCGTACTTCATGCCAAGGTCGGTGCGAATGCGGTCGTTATGATCCGCAAACGGGCCGAGTTCGTAATAGCCGTCCTGATTCCCCTCGTCCGGCCCGATGAGTTGGGCTTCGTCACCCCCGAAAAAGCCGAGCTTGATCAAAGATGAGGAGATGGCGGAGGTCCCGGAACGCCCCATGCCAACAACGAGAAGGCACTCCTGTTGAGAGTGAACTGTGAACTGTGAACCGTGAACTGTCGGACTACTCACGAGGATTGGCTACTAAATCAGGGGTGACGGTACCGTTCACAGTTTACAGTTCAGAGGGTGCGTCAGTATGATCTATAGTTTGGCCACTAAGCGAACCACAGAAGCTTACGTTTTGTTTTGAGGCAACATGGAACCTCGTCCCGTGTATTGTAGGCAACTGGCCCGCAAACCGCAATTGGCAGGCCAGGACCTCTTTAAGAGGTCGAGAAATTGCCGAAAGAGAGTTCTAACTAGTCTTGCCCAGACCCTCAGGTTGAATGAGGCAGCCCAGAGGATCAATTCGGTAAGTGCCTTGAGGGCGCCTCTGCGCAGAATACGCCCGAACTTGTCGCAGTGGTTTCGTATTGCGAACACTCGCTCGACCGTCCTTCGCGATTTCATTGCACCCGAGTACATTGCCGATTCGAGTCTGGCGCGGTTACGGAACCGTGCCCCAACATCGGCCCCAGATGGGACTTGAACGTTCTTGCCCTTAAAGCCGCACTGAGCTCTTAGAGGGCAGCCCTTGCAGCCGCCTTCCGGTCTGTAGTAATCGTGTGTCACCCCGCCATAGCTTCGGTGGCCGGCGAGCACGATTCTCCGTCCGACGGGGCACCTCAGCACTCCCTCTGCGTCCTCGGCGACTTCCGCCGGGATGGGCTTTGCCGCATCGATCACGCTGTCGATCCCTTTTGATTCCAGAGTCTCGATGTTGTCGCACGAATCGTAACCCGCATCTGCGATCACAGAGCAAGGAATAGAACCCGACTGCCGCTCGACCGCCTCAATCACCGCAGGGATCGCGTGAAAGTCGTTCTGCTCGCATACTACAGCAACTCCTACGATTGTTCCCTCATCCAGATCCACTGCGAACTGAGCGTTGTAGCCGACCAGATGGCGGCCGTGGCTGTAAAGCTTGCAAGCCTCCGGGTCGCTCGGGGGCAAATCGGATGCCGCTTGGTGCTTCCACCATGAGGACGCCCCTTGGGTCTTGACCCCGTCCACGCCGACCCTTCGGACCTTGCACATCCCCTTGGATTGCAAGAGAGCGTTGAACGAGCTAAACACCTCTTCCGAAACAGGATCGATGCGCTCAAGGAATCTGCCGAACGTTCGGTCGTCCGGCATCAAACCGTCCATCAAGAACCGATACCGAAGATCGTATCGACAGCGCTCCTCTAGACCCCGACTCGAGCGGATTCCCTCGGTCATTCCAAACAGAACGACTGCCAAGAGGTTCGCTGGGGGATACGGAATCCCGCCCTTATGCTCGTAACGCTTCTTTATCGCAGAAAGGTCCACATGCTGGACCGCCCATTTGATCATGCGCACAGGATGACCTTCAGGGATCTCCTCGTCCAAGGCATTCGGTAGCAACAACCGATCTTCGCCCGGCTTACGAAATGCCGGAGTCCCGAGCCGTGCATGACTCTTCGGCATCGATGAAGCAGGCTCGCAACCCTCGAAGCTTAACTGCATGAATCAGGGACGAGTGGGGCAGATTCAACGCATCATCGTGACGCACTCTCTTCACAGTTCACAGTTCACGCCCCAAATTTGCAAATTGATATACCGATGTATCAAAATGGCTTTAGCTTCAATATGGCTGGAAGCCGGGGAATACGAAGGAGTATTCGATGTCCGGATCCCACCTTGAGTACGATGTTGCGATCATTGGCGGCGGGCCTGCGGGCTCGACTACGGGTTGCCTTCTGCGCAAATACAACCCTCACCTCAAAGTTGCGATCTTCGAACGCGAGATCTTCCCCCGTGACCATGTTGGTGAGAGCCTGTTGCCTCCCATCTCCGGCATCCTCGCCGAGATGGGCTGCTGGGACAAGATCGAGGCAGCCAACTTTCCGATCAAAATCGGCGCGACTCTGAGATGGGGCAAAAACCCGGAACTGTGGGACTTCGAATTCTTCCCCGCGGAGTCGTTCAAGGACGAGGCGCGCCCGGCCAAATTCGAGGGACAGCGCCGCCTCACTGCCTTCCAGGTCGATCGGGCCATCTATGACAACATCTTGCTGGCCCACGCAGCGGAAATGGGCTGCAGGGCCCACCAGGGGACAAAAATCAACAAGGTTCACGCTCACGATGGCACCGTGGAGCGGCTGGAACTCGAATCTGGCGAATCCGTGACAGCTCGGCACTATGTGGACGCCTCCGGCAGCGGCGGCATCTTGCGCAGGGCTGTCGGGGTCAAATGCGAATATCCGTCAACCCTCCAAAACATCGCCATCTGGGACTACTGGCAGAACGCCGAATGGGCGGTGAAGATAGGGGTGGGCGCAACCCGCATCCAGGTTCGCAGCCTTCCTTATGGTTGGCTTTGGTTTATCCCTCTTGGACCAACCCGCACCAGTGTTGGACTGGTGATACCAGCGGAATATTTTAAGAGCCTCAAGGTTAAGCCCGAAGAGATCTATCGCCGGGCACTGGGCGAGGATGAAGGCATCTCCAAACTTCTCAAAAACGCCACGAGCGAAGGCCAGATCCAAACCACGAGGGATTGGTCTTTCCTGGCCGAACGCCAGGCGGGAGAGAACTGGTTTTTGGTTGGCGAATGCGCCGGGTTTGCCGATCCCATTCTCTCGGCAGGCGTCAGCATGGCGCAAGTCGGCGCTCGTCAGGCGGCCTACACCATTTTGGAACTTGACAGAGAGACGCTTGAGCCGGCTTGGCTCAAAGAACAGTTTTCCAAACGCCAGATCCGCCGGATAAAAACCCATATCAGCTTTGCCGACTATTGGTACACCGCGAACGCCCAGTTCACCGACCTCAAGGATTTCACCGCAGAGCTGGCCAAGGCCAATGGCCTGGACCTAAGCCCGGACAACGCCTGGCGCTGGCTCGCCCAAGGCGGTTTTATCGACGAAGACCTTACGGTGGGCGCCGGCGGCTGGAATCTGATCAGCATCCGAACCTCCAGCGGCTTCCTCACCGAACTGGCAACGGATTCGCCGCTAGAAGACAACAACATCCTCACTCTGGATATCGATGGAGCGACCTGGCAGGATGGCGCGGCTTATGGCAACGGGCAGGTCATTAAATCGCCATGCTACGTACGGGACGGTAAAACTCTGCCGCTTCGCGGCCAGTTCGGCATCCTTGTAGACCTCCTTCAAAAGGAGAAGCGGCTGCCTAAAATCATCGAAATGATGGCGCACATGGCAAAGGAAAGGGCGGACGAGCCCGCCGCCATGAGCTTTTTATCCAAACTGCCGGAAGCGATCGAGGGAATGGTTCGAGACGGCTGGGTCAAAGTTACCTATGATCCCAGCCTGCCTCTCGCCAAACTCATGGTTCACGGAACAGGCTTTCGGCCAAACAAGGACACCCAGTCTCAGTAAACTCAGGCGCCTACTGATTGGTGAACTTGACCGGCGGGGCTTTCAGCTCGTCCTGACGGGACTTCTCCATGGCCTGGGCCATTTTGGAGCGCTGATCGGAAGTCATGCCATGGGGGAGGTTCGGGTCCGCCACGGGATGGCGCGCAGCCTGTTCTTGAGCCGGCGTAAATTGGTTTCCGGAGTCGCACCCGGCGCACACGATGGCGGCCGCTAAAACAACTCCAACTATGGACCATCGGGATATTTTGATTTCATTCACCTTCATCAAACCTGCAAACATCGGTCAAACCCTAGAACCCCTGCACCCATAAAGGGTGCAGGAGTATCGCTAGGGCATCGAAGATCAGCGATCCGCATTCCACATGTTGCTTTGTGGCTGATTGACCGGATCCGGGTCTGTCGCTTGGGGCACCATGGCTTTCGCATGGCCGTCCACAAAAGCGAAGTTCGAGTTATTTCCCGAAACAAGGCTCGTCGCTCCGGATGGCGTGTCTGGGAACGAGTTGGTTGTCGCAAGAGTTCCGTTTGGAATCTCCTCAGGGAAGAACCAATCGTACTGGCCGTAGCCTTGGTCACCGGGGACGCGTATCTGGAAAAACGCTCCGGCGAACCACTCATCCATATTGCTGTCAAAGCCATCGTTGCGGACTTCCGTGTCGGTTGCGACTTGACTGCTGAACATGTCGGACAACAGAACGGTTGAGGCCGGCTGGGTGACCTGGGTTTGGGACTTGGAATAGGGCTGCATGTACGCTCCGTCCGCATCCTGACTCATGACGCCGCCGAGAATCCAAGGCTCGGCATCCGTGCCGGTCCCTGTGAGGATACCGGCCGAGCCGGCGCTGTGGGCGTATCCGTTCGGGCCGTAGGAAACACCGATGGCGTTCTTGAATCCGTCGGGCGAGCAGCTGGCGCACCAGGTGGGAACCGTAACCTTGGGAATCGTGTCCAGGGGCGATTGGAAGATCGCTAGAGTCTTGATATAGGGCTCTTGAACCTCAATCCATGTCCGCGCAAAGGTGCCAGACAAATAGTCGTCGCCGTTTGCAGGCGAGTAGTCGTCATCGTAGTCATTCGCGTACATGATGCAGGCTAGGTCTAGCTGCTTCAGGTTCGAAAGATCGGAGCTGGCTTTCGCAGCACGCTTTGCCTGCGCGAAGACCGGGAAGAGAATCGCTGCAAGAATCGCGATGATCGCGATTACAACTAAGAGTTCAATGAGGGTGAAACCTCGACGTTTCATGATTGCTTATCACCTATGATCTAGAAGGACTGGGTGCTGCCTCGGATATCGAGACCACACGGGAACACGACTTCGAGCGGGCCAGACCAATCATCGTTAATGATTTTCACGAGTTGGTGGATGGCGCTTTCGCCCATAGAGAAGAGAGGTTGCGATATAGAAGTCAGGCCGGGACTGAGCTCGTCGCAATACGATGTCGAATCGAAACCGACAATCGAGAGATGCTGGGGAATCCGGACGCCATGGTCCGGAGCGCGGAGAATAAACCTTGAGGCAACGCCATCGCTGTTGGCGACGATTGCCGAATGGGGCCGTTCGGAAGAGAGATAGGAGTCGACGGCGTCCTCCCGCGGATCGACTTCGATAAGATCCTTCTCGGAAGTCTCGAGGCCAATCGCCGCCATGTGATGCTGGTAGGCGAGATACCGCTCATAGGATTCCGCCGTCGCGTGTTTTTCCTCGGTGGCAAACGCGATGCGCTTATGGCCGAGTTCTGCCAAATGCTCAACGGAGATGCGGATGCCCTGCTCGTTATTGCAGATGACCGTTGGAAAACGATTGCCCAAATCCGAGGTCTTTGAGTGGATGACCACGAGCGGCACCGAGCAGCTCATGAGCATCTTCCGGTTTTCTTCGGAGGGCACGTTGCTGTACCAAACCAGGCCGTCGAACCGTCCATTGGTCATCGCATCCTCGGGACTCTGGCTGAGCAGCCCGGGGCAGAGAGTGATCGAATAGCCGTGCTTGAACGCGCCCTCCACGAGACCATCCATCAGAGCCGAAAAATATCGTGATCCCGCATTGAACCGCGGCCGGCCGAAACCGATGCCGTGGAGAATGCCGATCATCATCGTCTGCTGGACGCGGAAGTTCCGCGCCCAAACGTTGACCCTGTATCCAAGCTCGACTGCGGCCAGACGGACTCGCTCGGCGGTGGCGTCGCTCACTCGGATCGCGGTCGCCTTGTTATGGAGCACTCGAGACACGACGACCGGCGAAACGCCGGCCTTGGCCGCTACATCGCGCAGAGTTACCGCCATGCGGTACTCCCTACATTGGCTATGCATGCGCGAAAAGAACCCGCTCGAAGAGCGGATCGTTTCGGCCAAAGAGTGAGCGAAAAACCATGCTGTTTATCTATGATACACCGATATATCGGAATTGGTATATCGATATACTAAAATTGTTTTATTCTTCTAATTTACCGGCAATAGAGCGAGCACACCGGCTTTAAAGGGGTACCGGATGATCCTGAAGACTAGGACCGTCGACGCGGGTCCCTCGGCCCGAAAGGGTGGAAACATTATAGCGAAAGTGGAATGACGGGCGTCACCGCCGGGCATGAACATGGTAGTTCTCCCGGGACCGATGGATTGGCCTCTCCAGCCCCGAGGGGGCGCAAGGTGTGCACGTGAGGCCTCGCTAAAACCACTGAAAATGTCCAACCGTATTCAGGTTCAAGCTAATGTAATATAACGGTATAGTATCGGGCTGAGCGCCCGGTTTGTGACGCCCCAAATGACACAGGCTGATTCATGAAATTCACCGACGGCTACTGGATGATCCGCCCCGGGTTCCGGCCGCATTACGCGGCCGAGGCAAACCAAGTCCTTGCCAAAGACCGCTCCCTTAGGGTTCTCGCCACCACCCGCCCCATCAAACACAGGGGAGACACCCTTCAGGGCCCCACGCTGACGGTGGAGTTCTCATCCCCGCTCCTGGATGTGATCCGCGTCCGCATCTCCCATTTCCAGGGTGTCCTCGACAAAGGCCCTCAATTTGAAACGGCCGACGAAGTCCCTGAAATCAAAACGGAGATCTGCCCCGACGCGGCAACCTTCACTTCCGGCAACCTCACCGCAAAAATCGACCGCGAGAACTGGGGCATTGAGTTCTTGGCGGGCGACAAGGTCATCACCAAAAGCGCCAGAGGCATTGGATATATCGAATCCGATGAAGCGAACTACCTTCATGAGCAGCTTCAACTTGGAGTCGGCGACTTGGTTTACGGCCTCGGCGAGCGCTTCACCGGCTTTGCCAAGAACGGCCAGGTTGTGGAGATGTGGAACCAGGACGGCGGCACCGGCAGCGAGCAGGCTTACAAGAACGTGCCGTTCTATCTCACCAACTCAGGCTACGGGGTGTTCGTCAATAACTGCGGCCCGGTTTCTTTTGAGGTCGCTTCGGAAAAGGTCTCCAAAGTCCAGTTCAGCGTGGAGGGCGAGTCGCTCGATTATTTCCTTATTTACGGCCCCACCCCCAAAGAGATCCTCACCAAATACACCGCTCTAACCGGCCGCCCGGCGTTGCCGCCCGCTTGGACCTTTGGGTTGTGGCTGACTACCTCTTTCACCACCAGCTATGACGAGAACACGGTCTCAAGCTTCATCTCCGGCATGGAGCAGCGGAACCTTCCCCTTCACGTCTTCCATTTCGACTGCTTTTGGATGCGCGCCTTCCATTGGTGCGACTTCGAATGGGATCCGGAAGTCTTCCCCGATCCCGCCGGGCTTTTGAAGCGACTCAAAGATCGCGGACTCCATATATGCGTCTGGATCAACTCCTATATCGGGCAAGAATCCAAGCTCTTCAAAGAAGGCGCGGAGAACGGCTATTTCCTAAAGCGCGCGAGCGGCGGCGTTTGGCAATGGGACAAATGGCAGCCGGGCATGGCGGTTGTGGATTTCACCAACCCCGAAGCATGCGATTGGTTCCAAAGCAAGCTGCGAGCCCTGCTGGATATGGGCGTCGACTCCTTCAAGACCGACTTCGGCGAGAGGATTCCAACCGAAGTCATTTACCACGACGGGAGCGACCCCGTCCGCATGCACAACTATTACACCTACCTTTACAACCAGTGCGTGTTCAACGTTCTTCGCGAAAAATTGGGCGATGGAGAGGCGGCGGTTTTTGCGCGATCGGCCACCGCGGGATCGCAGAAGTTTCCCGTCCACTGGGGCGGAGATTGCTACTCGGACTTCCCTTCCATGGCCGAAAGCCTGCGCGGAGGGCTCTCGTTGGGCCTTTCCGGGTTTGGCTTTTGGAGCCATGATATCGGCGGGTTCGAAGGCATGCCCCCGGCAAGCGTCTACAAACGCTGGATTGCCTTCGGCCTGCTTTCCTCCCACAGCCGGCTGCATGGCAGCACCTCCTACCGCGTGCCATGGAACTTTGACGAAGAAGCCTGCGATGTCCTCCGAACCTTCACCCATTTAAAGTGCCGCCTCATGCCCTATCTCTTCGGCAAGGCGATCGAGGCCAAGGACCGTGGCTGGCCCGTGATGAGGGCGATGTTCATGGAGTTTCCCGAGGACCCGGGCTGCTTTAACCTGGATCGGCAGTACATGCTGGGCGACAAACTCTTGGTCGCGCCGGTGTTCTCGGAAGACGGCGATGTCAGCTACTATGTGCCGGAAGGGACTTGGACGGATTGGTTCTCAGGCCGGAAGATCCGAGGCGCGCGCTGGGTACGGGAGAAGCATGGCTACCTCACCGTGCCCCTCTTGGTTCGGCCCAACTCGGTCATACCGGTGGGCTCGATCGAAACCAGACCGGACTACGATTTTTCTTCAGGACTGATTTTCCAGGTATTTGAATTGGGAGAAAGCGCGCATACAGGCTGCGACGTCCCTTCAATGAGCGGAGAAATCGCCGCGAACATCACAATTCGCCGTGAGAATGGCCAGATCAAGGTGGTTTTAAGCCGGGATTTGCCAGACTCAAAAGTGATCCTGGTGAACGTAAACGCCGTTCATTCACCTTATCAATGCAGTGTAGAAAACAGTGACCGAGGCGTGGTCCTAGTTCCGGAGGCGGGGAAACGGGATTTTCGCGTAGACTTGAACAAGTAGGTAGTTATAACGATGGGTTTTTCAAAGAGCTTTAAGTGGGGCGTCTCGACCGCTTCTTACCAGATTGAGGGCGCCGCAAATGAAGACGGAAGGGGCCCTTCGGTTTGGGACATGCTGTGCCGCAAACCCGGCGCCATCTTTGAGGGCCACACCGGCAACGTGGCTTGCGACCACTATCATCGTTATTTGGAAGACATTTCGTTGATGCGCGATCTCGGCGTGGACGGCTACCGTTTCAGCATCGCATGGCCGAGAGTTCTCCCCGAAGGAACCGGCGCGGTGAACGATAAGGGCTTGGGCTTTTACGACCGATTGGTGGACGGACTTTTGGAAGCGGGCGTCGAACCCTGGGCAACCCTTTTCCATTGGGATTTTCCCCTCGCCCTGTACCATAAGGGCGGGTGGATGAACCCGGATTCGCCCAAGTGGTTTGCCGACTACACCGCATTGATCGTTGACCGGCTCTCCGACCGCGTCTCCCATTGGATGACCCAAAACGAGCCCCAGTGCTACATCGGCCTTGGCCTTCAAGACGGCGTACACGCCCCCGGCGACAAGCTGGCGTGGGCCGAGGTCCTCCTCGCCATGCACCATTCCCTCATCGCCCACGGCCTTTCTGTCCAGACCATTCGCGCTAGGGCAAAGACCAAGCCCAAGATCGGAATGGCGCCCGCATGCCAGGTTTATCTGCCCGCCAGCGAATCACAAGAGGATATCGATATCGCCCGCAAAGAGACCTTCGCGGTCACCAGCCAAACCGTTTGGCACATGGCCTGGTGCCTCGACCCGGTTTTCCTGGGCCACTATCCCGAAGACGGCCTCAAGCTGCACGCCAAGGACCTGCCCAAGATCAAAGACGCGGACATGGAAACCATCGCCCAGCCGCTGGATTTCTTTGGCATGAACATCTACCACGGCAAGCGCGTTGAAGCGGGCCCCGACGGCAAACTCGTCACCACCCCGCAAACGCCAGGCCGCCCGATCACCGCCTTCAAATGGCCGGTGACGCCCGAGTGCCTCTACTGGGCGCCCAAGTTCTACTATGAGCGCTACGGCCAGCCGATCATCGTTACCGAAAACGGCCTCTCCAACCAGGACTGGGTGGATATGGACGGCAAAGTCCACGACCCGCAGCGGATCGACTTCCTCCGCCGGCACCTGTTGGAACTGCGAAGAGCCGCGAACGAGGGGATTCCGGTCGAAGGATATTTTCAGTGGTCCCTGCTGGACAACTTTGAATGGGCGGAAGGCTATAAAGAGCGGTTCGGCCTAGTGTTCGTGGACTACGGAACCCAAAAGCGCACGCCCAAGGATTCGTTCGACTGGTATCGAGACATTATCGACACCAACGGCGTAAGCCTGGATCCGCTGGGAGCGGAGTGGGAAAAGCCGTTGGTTAGTTCTGCTTCATGACGGGAACCGGCAGTGATATCGCCCGATCACTTCCTTCAAAAAGCTCAGGAGTGCGTGGCGGTCGGAGACCGCGAATCTGCCCAAAAGTGGGCGCGGCAAGCAACTCAATCGGCACCTGAAAACGCTGCGGCATGGAGGCTATTGGGCGCTCTGCTAAGCAGTGGCCAGAACGTTAATGAGGCGCTGGCCTGTAGCGAAAAGGCTCTGCATTTAGCGCCGAACGATATTGAAGCCCTGAATCTCCAGGCCGCCTGTTTCATGAAGCTTGGCCGGCCGGCGGAGGGCATGGCAACCTACCGCAAGGCGGTCTCTCTGGCTCCCAATATCGCACTTCTCCATGAAAAACTGGGCCTGGCGCTAGTGCAGCTGAGCAAACACGATAAGGCAGAAGCCTCCTTCCGCCGCGCCATTTCATTGAATCCAAAGGGTATGCCTGCTTCCTATTCAAGCCTTGCACAGGGTCACTTGCGCCGAGGAGAGAGAAAGCAGGCGGCCGCGATGCTTCGCATGGCCTATGAATGCGAACCGAATACTCTGGCGGGGAAGTTCAATCTCGCCCGCGCATGCTTTCACGAGTCCGACCTAGAGGGCGCGGAAGCCGCCCTAAAGGAAGTCATTGGGTTGCGCCCTGACTTCTTCGATGCCTACCGCCTCTTCGGCCAAATCTTACAACAGCACGGGCGTTTTGAAGAAGCTGAAGCTGTCTTTCTCAAAGCTATCGCCTTGCGGCCGACCTGCGGCCTTCCTTATGAAATGATCACAAGAGGCCGGAAAATGGGCGATCGGGATAACCAACTGGTCGAACAAATGAGATCCGCCCTTGATCATCCCGCCACCAAAGGGGAAGACGCCTGCTCCCTTCATTACGCGCTCGGCAAGACTTTGAACGATCTGGGGCAGTATGAACTTGCACTAAAGGAGTTCGACAAAGCCAATGAGCTGGCCGCCCCCTTGATGCTTAAGGGCAACTCTTTTGATCGTGAGGGCCTCAAGATAGTGTACGAACATGCGGCCGCCGTGTTTGTCCCCGAGTTTTTCGCAAGGAATCGCAGCCTCGGGTCTGAGAGCGTTAAGCCCATTTTCATCGTCGGCATGCTGAGATCGGGCACGACGCTCGTCGAGCAAATAGTATCCAGTCACCCAGATGTTGGCGCGGCAGGCGAACTGCCGTTTTGGACGCAGAACGGGCTTGAGATGCTTGATGACTCCGGACGCCGCGTTGACGAAAAACGTCTCAAGGAAGCTCAGACCGCCTATCTGGCGATTCTGGAAGAGCTCGCTCCCCAAAAGCCGCGGGTGACGGACAAGCGGCCGGGTAACTGCAATGTCTTGGGACAAATTCATCTCGCCTTTCCGAGGGCAAAGATCATCCATTGCCAAAGGGACCCTGCAGACACCGCGCTTTCGATTTACATGACCCCGAATGCGGCGCCGGTCGATTTCGCCTATGTTCGCGAAAACATCGTATTCGCCTATAAGGAATACCGCAAACTCTTGAACCACTATCACCAAGTGCTGCCCGGCGGGACGATCATGAGCGTCCAGTACGAGGAACTCGTCAACGACAGCGAAACAGTCATCCGCAACATCATCGAGTTCCTTGGTCTGGAATGGAACGACGCTTGCCTTCGGCATGAGAAAAACGAACGGGCAGTTGCCACACCCACTTTGTGGCAAGCCCGCCAGCCGATCTACACGAAGTCGCTAAAGCGCTGGAAGAAATATGAGCCTTGGCTCGGAGCTTTTAGAGAACTTATCGAGGAAAGGGACTGAGAGAGGCTACTTTTCGTGCTTGAAACTCTTTGCGAGATTTGCTTTTACGTACGAGGGGCGTAAAGAGAGCGTTTGGTCGCCATCCCCAAGGGAATAAAGAAGCTCATGCCGGGCGCCAGTGCTGACTTCGAGGATCAACACCTTGTCAGTTGCCGACCATTTGCCCTTCGTGCCACCAACTCGTTTGCCTTTGGTGGTCGGACCGGTCGCCACGATCTCATCGTAGTGCTCAACATAAGAACCGTCTTGGTTGAAATTGTAGAGTTCCTCCTTGCTCCTCCAACTGCCCACCAGAGCTGGAAGAACTTTTCCTTCCCCGGTAATCAGAGTGGATCCAACGACGCCCCGCGCATGTTGGTTGGCGCCGCAGCCAACGATGCTTGCGGCGCCAATAAGAACGGCCAGGACGCGGGCCTTACCCACCAGGCGGCCTGCCATTGTGCGTCATGCGATAGTTCGCGGCATCCGATGCCTGTTGAATAGCAGTCTGGTCTTTTTCGATTTTTGCTCTCTTATCGGGAGACAACTTGTTAAGATCCTTTGCGGTTGCAATGGGCGCGCCATTGCCCCCGGTCCCACCGGTGCAACCCACCGGGAGACCGAGGCTTGTTACGGCAATGCAGAGTATCAAAGCCGGTTGCGCCTTTCGGCGCAACCAATACTTACTCAAATTGCGGTTCGGTTTCACAAGTGCCACCCGCTTGGAACGCTCCACTCGTGTTGTCGCCATACTCATCGTGCCCGATCTCCGGAACAACAATGTATTGACAGTAGACGGGGCCCTTATGGATCGTCTTCACGTGGCCATCGCCAAAGCCTACGTTCGCAGTGCTGTTGAAGCGATAGCGAGGAGTCACGGCGTCATACCAGCTTGGAGCATCGGCATCGCCGCCAGGCCATGTCGGAAGACCGGTCGTCGGGTCGTTATAGCCCCAATCGGCATCAAGGAGTCCGTTTCCGGGAGGAACTCCAACATAGATTCCCTGATCGGCGCTTGCGCTTGTGTTGATCCCTTGGGTCATGAGGAGCATCGTCTGAGACGGGTGCCTCAAAGTGGTGGTCGACACCGTCTGGATCTCGCTCGCATTGGTCACCCAGTTCCAACCCCAGTTTTGGGGCGAAGGCACAAGCGTTCCATGCATCTCGTAGCCGCGGCCCCACTGAGGAGCACCGGGCGAGGCAAAGATGCCTCCGTATTCAAACGGCGTGTTCGGGTTAAGGCCTGCTGAAGTGCCGGAAGCCAGTCCGTTCTTAATGTAAGGCTCCTCCAACTCACGCCAGGTTATGAAGTTGCTGTTGGAGCACCATCCTGAAGCCGGAACCATCTCGCAGCTGCCGCCCAGAGGAAGGTTGTCGTCGTAATCATTCGTGTAAATGATGGCGGCGAGATCGAGTTGTTTCTCGTTCGACAGGTCGCTTGCCTTCTTCGCTGCAAGTTTCGCTTGCGCAAAGACCGGGAAGAGAATGGCGGCGAGAATCGCGATGATTGCGATTACGACTAAGAGTTCAATGAGGGTGAAACCTCGATGTTTCATTATGATGATCACCTATGACTTGAATGACTGGGTGGAGCCTCGAATATCGAGACCACACGGGAACACAACTTCGAGCGGACCGGACCAATCATCGCTGATTACTCTAACAAGTTGGTCGATGGCGCGTTCGCCCATAGTGAAGAGAGGTTGCGAGACGGACGTCAGGCCAGGTCTGAGTTCGTCGCAATACGATGTCGAGTCGAAACCGACAATCGAGAGATGCTCGGGAATCCGGACTCGATGGTCCGGAGCGCGTTTTATAAACTGTCCCGCCACTCCGTCGCTGGAGCAAATCAGCGCTGAGTGCGGCATTTGAGAGGCAAGATAATCGTCTACGGTGTTAGGGCCAGACTCCAACTCAATGACATCTTCTTCGCGTGCGGCAAGTCCCCGTTTCGCCATGTGGGCCAGAAAGGACTCCAGCCTTATAAACGATTCCGTGGTTTCGTGTTTGAGCCCTGTTGCAAAACCGATTCGCCGATGCCCGAGTTCGGTAAGATGTTCGACCGCCAGGCCAATGCCCTGATCGTTGTCGCACATCACATTCGGAAAAGTCTTTCCCTCAATGATCTGATAGTGGACCACGACGAGCGGTACGGTGCAGCCCGAAAGCATTTTCAGATTCTCTTCCGACGGAACGTTGCTGTACCAGACAAGACCGTCAAACCGGCCGTCGCTCATCGCATCTTCGGGGCTGTGACTGAGGAGTTGAGGGCAGAGCGTGATTGAATAATCGTGCTTAAACGCGCCCTCAACGATTCCGTCCATCAGAGCAGAGAAATAGCGCGACCCGGCGTCGAAACGGGGCCTTCCAAAACCAACGCCGTGAAGTATGCCGATCGTCTTCGTCTGCTGCTTGCGAAAGTTTCTGGCCCAGACATTGACACGGTATCCGAGTTCGCTTGCCGCCTGCCTCACTCGCTCGGCAGTGGCTTCGCTGACGCGGATGGTGCTCGCCTTGTTATGGAGCACGTGCGAGACAACCACCCGCGATACGCCTGCTCGGGCGGCAACTTCTCGGACGGTTACCGCCATGCGCCAATCCTCGCCTTTCCGCAGCTTTCAAATCCGGTATCAATGCGCTCGATAAGAAGGCTCATTTTACTGTCGTCGAATCACTTTAATTGTGATGATCGCACGTGTTATCTAACATGATACACCGTGTTATCATAAAAGCTATACCGGTATACCAAAAAAAGTTGAGATCATTTGAAAGCGCTCCTGGCGCGACCTGACAATTTGATATACCGTTATAGTAAGCTCCTCCCTTGATGAGACTAAATCGTCTAACAGACATTGCCGTCTGCCTTCTCCTTGCTTCCCTTGCGGCAGCCCAAAACCCCCGCGTTCATCAGCGGTTCGACGATGACTGGCGCTTCAACTTGGTGAAGATCGAGCGATCCACCAAAAGCGACGTGGCGGAGTGGAACTGGAGGGCGCTCGTCAACACCGTAGACTTGAGCGGAACTTCCCTGCCCGCCGAACTGACGCGGGAAGATCAGGTCTTCGCAAAGGCAAAACCGGGGGACGACGTCTTCCACGGGCGCGTGGGCTTCGCACTCTTCGAAACGAAGCTCCGGCTCCCCTCCAATGGAACGCCCGGCAACTTGCTTCTCCACTTCGATTCCGTTGATGACAACGGCACCGTCTATCTCAACGGCAAAAAACTGATCCACCACGAAGGCTGGAATGATCCGTTCGACGTTCCACTTGCCGATGCCATCGACGGCCAGGACAACGTGCTCGATGTTATCGTCGAGAACACCTCCGGTGGCGGCGGCATTGGCCCCGTTCAGTTCGTTGCGGGCAAGCAGGGCGAAGCGCCTCAAGAAGCCGGTGCTACCTTTCAGGACTCCTCTTGGCGTCATGTCCACCTCCCGCACGACTTTGTCATCGAAGGAACCTTTGCGGAGAAAGATGACCCCGGACACGGAGCGCTTGCCCGGAACATAGGGTGGTACCGCAAGCATTTTAAGCTCCCCCAAGATGCAAGTAACAAGAGCGTGTGGCTAGATTTTGAAGGCGCTTTCAGTGACGCCCACGTTTGGCTGAACGGCCATTTCTTGGGCTCGCACCGAAGCGGCTACACCGGCTTTCGATTCGATCTCAATCAGTACGCCAACTTCGGCGGTGACAACGTGATTGCGGTCCGTTGCGACTCGAGCAAAACCGAGGGCTGGTGGTACGAGGGCGGCGGCCTTTATCGGCACGTTTGGCTCACCATCACTAATCCCATTCATATCGCGCCACTTGGCGGGGTTTACGTCAAAACAAGTGTTGGGCAAGGTTCGGCGGATGTCGACGTGACGGTCACCGTCGACAACACAACGCAAACGCCCCAAATCGCCAATATCGGTGCGCAGATCACCGGCCCAAATCATCAGACCATTGGCGCGACCCCGAGAGAACAGATTATTCCGCCAGGGTCCGGTGTGTTCCACGTGGTCCTCCATCAACCAAGTCCCGCGCTCTGGTCCGTTGAAAACCCCCAACTCTATACCTTGCAAACCCGGGTGCAAGAAGGCTCGAAAATCGTCGATGAGGTCCTAACTCACTTCGGAATCCGCACAATCAAATTCGATCCCGATCAAGGCTTTCTCTTAAATGGAAAGCAGGTCAAACTCCAAGGCACCTGCAACCACCAAGACTTTGTGGGGGTCGGGACCGGCATGCCGGACTGCGTGCTCGGAGTGGAGAATCAAGCGGCTGAAGTCCATGGGCTCAAACGCCTACCGCTGTTCCCACAATGAGGTCGCCCCCGAACTGCTGGATGCCTGCGACCGGCTCGGCATGCTCGTGATGGACGAGAACCGCGAACTTGGTGACACGTGGACCGGCAAAGCCAGCCGAAGCACTACCACCAATGACCTGAGCGACCTTCGTCAAGAGGTTCTTCGTGACCGGAACCATCCCTCCGTCATCATTTGGTCGATTGGAAACGAAGAGTGGGCGATCCAAACCAATCCGGACGGAACGCGTATTGGCAACGCCATGGTTGCCGCAGTGAAAGCGCTGGACAATACTCGTCCCGTGAGCGCGGCACTGAACGGAGGTCACGGCTCCTACTTCTCTCAAACTCTCGATCTGGAAGGTTTTAACTACGACCCCAAGGGCTACGAACCCTACCACAAGTCCCATCCGGATCATCCGATGTTCGGAAGCGAAACCGCGAGCACGGTAACGGACCGCGGCGAGTACGAGAACAACAAAGCGCTGGGATACGTGAAGGCGTACGACAATCAGGGAGTGGATTGGGGCAATAGCGCGGAAGACGGCTGGCAGCCGATTGCCGAGGAACCGTACAACGCGGGCGGCTTCGTCTGGACCGGCTTCGATTACAAGGGCGAACCTACCCCCTACGGCTGGCCGTGCGTGAACTCCCACTTCGGGATATTGGACATGTGCGGTTTCCCCAAGGACAACTATTACTACTACCAAGCGTGGTGGGGAGACAAACCGACGATCCATATCGAGCCCCATTGGAATTGGGCGGGCAAAGAGGGGCAACCGATCAATGTTTGGGTGTTCACGAACGGAGACGAAGCGGAGCTGTTTCTAAACGGTAAAAGCCTTGGCCGGAAGCCATCTCCCAAATACCGGCACGTGGAGTGGGACGTTCCCTACGCGCCTGGTACCTTAACTGCCAAGGCTTACCTTAACGGGCAGGCGATCGCCATGGACGAAGTGGATACCGCCGGCGAGCCCGCCGCCCTATTGGTGACCACCACAAGCAAGTCCTTGAAAGGAGATGGGGAGGATTGCGCGATGATCGAGGTTACTGTCGTCGACTCGAAAGGGCATCCGGTGCCAACGGCGTCCAACCTAATTTCGTTCTCAGTTGACGGCCCCGCATGGGTTGCAGGAGTTGGAAACGGCGATCCAAGCTGCCATGAGCCGGATCGCGCCGCCGAACGCCATGCGTTCAACGGCCGATGCCTCGGCCTCGTTCAATCCACCGGCGGCGCCGGGCGCGTAAACGTGAGAGTCAGTGCGCCTGGTCTCAAAGAGATGGCGGTGACCCTGCCGGTTACCCAATCGGACATGCGGTAGTTGGAATGACCTAACTCTTCGGCGCACGGGCCGTAGACGAGCGGACATCCAGCCCGCACGGCAAAACATGCTCGAGGGGATCGGGTTTATTGCCGTTGATCCATTGTACGAGCAGGTTAACCGCCATCTCACCCATGTCAACCAGAGGCTGAGAAATCGCAGTGAGTTGGGGACAGGTGCAATTGCAATAAGCGGTGGAGTCGAAGCCAACCACAGAGAAGTCTTCCGGAACCCGGAGGCCGCTTGCCTTGGCGGCCTCCATGGCTTCCACTGCGTAAAATTCGCCGTGGGCGATGAGCGCGGTCTCCTTCGGCTTACTGGCGAAGTACCCCGGCAGCCCGGAAATGGATCGCATGGGCGATCGAAACCCTTCGCCATCGGCCCGAACGTCCACCAACGCCAACTCCAGGCCCATTTCCCGCCCGACCTTAAGAAACGCGTCTCGCCTTAGCGCGGCCTCGCTGTAGAGAAAGTCGCGGTCGAAAGCGAAGCTGATCCTTCTGTGCCCTAAGCTCGCGAGATGCTCCAGCGCAAGGCGAATACCGAGTTCGTTATCGCAAATAACGGTTGGAAACCGGTTGCCAAAAGTTTCGGCGGTGGAATGCAAAATCACGATAGGCGCGGAACACGTGCGTCAGGCGATGCTCGTTTCGTTCCGAGGGGAAGGTGCTGTACCAGATAAAGCCGTCAAACCGGCCGTCCGCCATCGCGCGCTCCGGCGTTTGACCGAAAAGGTCAGGGCATAGGCCAAGGGTATATCCGTTGGCAAAGGATCCCTGAACAATGCCATCCATGAGGGACGCGAAGTAGCGTGAGTCGCCGTCAAACTTGAGCATCGGGAAACCGTCCCCATGCAGCAGTCCGATCTGCATCGTCTTCTGACGGCGAAAGTTCCTCGCCAGCATGCTCGCTTGGTAGCCCATTTCCTCGGCCACCTGCCTCACACGGGCCGCCGTTTCCGGATTGACGCGAATGGTATCGCCCACCCCGTGCATGACATGGGAGACCACGCTTCGGGTAACGCCGGACCGTGCGGCAACATCCTTTTGCGTAACTGGCATTAGACTTCTAAATCCCCTCTGTTCGGCTTAAGGTGACTCGGCGTCCTAATGATAACACAGTTATCATGGGTAAGCGGGGATTTCTGTGTCCTCGGTGGTTGTCCCTTCCATGAAGCGCGCGAACCAAGCACCCAAAGCCCCAACACTAAACGCCCAAAACCCAAAATCTCAAATCTCAAAACCCAAAACCCAAAGCCCCACCCAAAACCCAAAACCCAAAACCTCACTTAATCCCACTCATCGTAATCCCCTTCACGAAATAGCGCTGCCCCACAAAGAACAGCACGATCAGCGGAATCGTCACCAGCACACTCCCCGCCATCAGCAAGTGCCATTCCTGCGCCCGCAGGGAATTATAAGTGGAAAGCCCAAGCTCCAGGGTTTGCTTCTCCACGCTGTCCAAGTAGATCAAAGGGCCCGTCAATTCCCGCCAAGCTCCCACAAACGTGAACAGGCACACCGTCATCAAAGCCGGCTTGGAGAGCGGCATGATCACCTTCCACCACACCGTCAAATGGCTCGCGCCGTCGAGCAAAGCCGCCTCATCGAGATCTCGCGGAATCGTCATGAAGAACTGCCGGAGCAAGAAAATGTTAAACGCCCCGCCGCCAAACCAAGCGGGCACAATAAGCGGCCAGAAGGTATCCACCCAGTGCAGATTCCTTGAACAGCAGATAGGTGGGGATCATCGTCACGATCGGCGGCAGCATCATCGTGCTGATGAACAGAATAAACAACCGGTCCCGCCCCCAAAACCGCAACCGCGCAAACGCGTAAGCAACCAGGCTGGAACTAAGAACCACCCCCAGCGTGGTGGAAATTGCCGATGATCGCCGTGTTCTTGAAGAACTGCGAAAAGCTCACGTTCGGGTTGGTCAAAACCGTGTGGTAGTTGTCGAAAGTGAGCTGTTTCGGCCAATCCCAAGACGCACTCTTGGCAACTTAGCCCGGGGTCTTCAAAGAGATCATGAGCGAAGTCCAGAACGGCATCATAAACATGATGGATCCGGCGACAAGCAGCATGATCGCAATCACCTTCACGACTAGTTCAAAGAAATAGGAGCGTGTCTTCATTTTAGATTGACCTCCCAACGGACGTATTCGGCCTTACCCCAGTCCCTTTGCAATGGGTAGGCCCCCCTTACCCATTCCCGGCCGCCCTTTACCTTCCAAGCAACTCATCGTAAGCCAGCCTCGTAATGGATATTCCGGCTAAGCCGGAACTGCAGAACCGTCACCACTAGAATGATAAAGAACAAAATCCACGCAAGCGCCGACGCGTACCCCATCCGCAAATTTCGGGAACGCCTGGTCATAAAGGTGGTACATGTAGAACCGGGTGGTGTCGTTCGGCCCACCCTGGGTGATGACGAACGCCTGGGTAAAGGTCTGGAAACTCCCGATCACCCCCGTCACCAAAACAAAGAACAGGGAAGGCGCAATAAGCGGCAGCGTCACATGCCAGAACCGCTGCCACGCGTTCGCTCCGTCCAATGTCGCCGCCTCATAGTAGAACTCGGGCACGCCCTGGAGACCGGCAAGCAGAATGATCATGCCCCCGCCCGCCGCCCATAGAGACATGAACGCAATACTCGGCAGCGCCAACTTCTCGTTCGCGAGCCAGTCGGGCGCCTGGCCGGGCGTCCCCGCAATATTCGAGAAGAGATGCCCCAGGCCAAGTAGGTTGCCTTTTCCATCCTGCCCATAGATCACCGCGTTCGCAAGGCCGCCATCTTGCTGGAAAATCTTCTTCCAAATGAGAGAGCTCGCCACTGTGGAAGCAAGCGCCGGCATATAAAAGAAGGTGCGGAAGAAGGCCATGCCTCGAACCTTTAGGTTAAGCAGCAGAGCCAGAACAAGGTTCCCCACCACCCCCAGCGGCACCGCCAGAACCGTGTAGATGCCGGTCACCGCCAGGCATTTCCAGAACCGGGAGTCCTGGAAAAACGCTTCGATAAAGTTGCCGGCCCCTCGCCAGTGCGCGGGGGTGATGATGTCCCAATCGGCAAAGCTCATGAGGAGGGAAAGAATCATCGGCCCGACGCTGAACACCGCCAGCCCGATAAGCCCCGGCGCCATAAAGCCGTACCCGGTGCGATTCTCACGCCGGCCCTGCGGCGTGAGCCGATTCCTTCTTTCCGGCAGATAGACCCAGCCAAGGATCGCCGCCACCAACCCCAGCGCAAAAACGATGCCCGCAGGCCAGTTGAAACCGTTCAAGTTCCGCTGCGCCAGCAACTGGTCAAGCCGGTTCGTGGTGACCTTTTGGATATCGTCGAGCTGTTCCTTGGCGGTTGCCGTGCCGAGCCAAATCGGGTCCAACTTCGGGTTCTCCAGATCCGTGAGCTCCGGCCAGAAGTCCACGGTCGGACCGATCTGCTGATACTGCACGGCGGTGTCGGTGAGGATTCGGCTCTTCGGGATCTATCGGCGGCCGGGGTGTTGGGGCCGGGAATCCAGGGTTCCTCCTGCGCGAACTTTCGAACCGCCGGCTGGGCGATGCCCGCCACCGCCATCGCGGTCATGCCGTGCTTCCCCGCCAGCCACTGCATCAACTCCCAAGATTCCTTCGGATGCGGGGTGGTCGCCATCATCGCGTAGCCCGGAACCGCCCGCCGGCGCGCCACGGCGTCCGTCTTTGTAGGCGGGCGCGAGCGCGATATCCCAATCGAAAAAGTCCGGGCTCCCGTAAACGTTCCGAAGCCGAATTTCCTGGCAGTCCCAGATCCCGCTCTGGTACATCGCCACTTTCTGGGCGACGAAGAGCTGCATGCCGCTTGCCTGCAGTTCGTTGTTGAGCGAGCTTTGCCCCGGAAGATAATGGTCCTTTAGCGAGAGATCGGCCACCAATTGGCAAGAGTTGATCAGCCGGGGATCGTTGAAATACACCTTGGTCGGCGCTTCCATGTTGTTCGCGTATTGGAAGCCCTGGGAGTAGGCAAAGGTGTCGGAGAGCGCGGTGGGCCAAGCGGGGGTGAATGCGTATCGTTCCACTTTGCCATCGGCCCCGACCTTCGTGAGCTTGTGGAGCACCCGAGAGAAAGTCCTTCTCTTTGAGTTCCGGGCGCTCCTGATAATCCCAAGTCCAGGAGCCGTCCGGATAGGGGACGCCTGCCTCGTCGAAAGCCTTCTTGTTGTAATAGATGAGCCCAACCGGCGCCACGTCCCGGGGAAGAACGTAGAGGTGGTTCCGAAACATGTAAGAGGCGACAGCCTGCGGGTAGTAGTCGTTGATGCTGAAGCCGGGTGTGTCCTTGTAGAACTGCTCCAAAGACTCCAGCGCGCCCCTTCGG
>CAWHLK010000002.1:0-17967 GCA_963829965.1 uncultured archaeon
TGCTGATGCCATGGAAGCTCATGAGTACCTACGGCTCTTACATCACGGGCTGGCTGGTAGGTTACTCCGGACTGCTCGGACCCATCGCCGGCACCATGATTGCGGACTATTTCATCGTGCGCCACCGTTCGCTGAAACTGGATGATCTTTACGTGCGCGGCGGCGCAATCACAATAACAACAGCGGCGTTAATCCCCGGGCAGTTTTGAGTCTGGCGAGTGGCAATCTCCGTTGCGCTGATTGGCCTGATAGTACCAAGCTTGTACTGGCTGTACAGCTACGCCTGGTTCGCGGGATTCGCCGTTTCCGCCGTTGTCTATACGCTGCTGATGAAAGGCAAAGGAGAGGCCCTTGCCGGATAGTGAATGGCGATTGCTTGCCGAACAACTTCCGCCTCTCACGGACCACGAAGCGCTGGTAGAGGCGAATCGGTGCCTCTATTGCTATGACGCGCCGTGTACGCACGCCTGCCCCACACATATCGATATTCCGCGCTTCATCAAAAAGATTTCTACCGCAAACATCACGGCTGAGCCCGCACTATCCTCTAATTCAAATTTAATCCGCGCCACCTGCGCGCGGGTTTGCCCCGTGGAAGAACTTTGCGAAGGCGCTTGCGTGCTCAATGCCGAACATAAGCCCATCAGGATCGGTCGGCTCCAGCGTTTTTCGATGGATTACGTCTATGACCGGCGCATCGATGTCTTTCAGCCAGCCGCACCCACCGGATTTCGTGTCACTGTCATCGGCGCGGGGCCGGCGGGCCTTTCCTGCGCCGGCGAACTGGCGCGCCGCGGTTATGACGTGACCGTTTTCGATAAACGAGAACTCGGCGGGGGCCTGTCTACCTATGGCATCATCGTTCTTCGCGAACCAGTGCCAGTCGCGTTGGCGGAAGTGGAAATGATCGCCCGACTGGGCGTCAGATTCGTCACTGGAACGGAATTTCCGCTCCTGTCGCCGGCGCTGATGCCGTCTTCATCGCAACCGGACTTGGGGAATCTCCGTCGCTGGGAATACCAGGCGAAGAGTGGATTGCCGATGGCCTCGCATTCATTGAGCAGAGCAAGCTGGATCCAGCGAATCTTCACGTCGGCAACAACGTTGTTGTCATCGGCGCCGGCAATACGGCAGTCGATTGTGCCACTGTTGCCAAACGCAGCGGAGCCAGCCGGGTGACAATGGTCTATCGCCGCACGGAACGTGAAATGACCGCTTACGCGCACGAATTCGATTTCGTGAAGAGGGAAGGCGTTGAATTTGGATTCCTCGCCCAGCCGGTCGCGGTACGCCTGGAACACCAAAAAATTGAAGGTCTGGAATGCATCCGTATGGACCTCGGGAATCCGGATTCCTCGGGCCGCGCCACGCCAAAGCCAATTCCGGATTCAAATTTCGTCATCCCGGCGGACATGATCGTTAAAGCCATCGGCCAGCAAAAGCCCTCCATCGCTTCCTTACTCGGACTTGAAACGGATCGCGGTTTTATCAAAGTGAATGGCGCACTTGAAACTAGTGTGCCGGGAATCTACGCGGGTGGAGATTGCATTCGCGCAAAAGGAGCCGCATCGACAGTGATGGCCGCGCAGGACGGCAAAAAAGGCGCCGAAGCGATTCACCGGAGGCTCACGCATGGCTGACTTGAGCATCCGTTTCGCCGGAATAAAATCTCCCAATCCGTTCTGGCTGGTTTCGGCGCCGCCATCGAATTCCGGGCGCAGGTCCATCGTGCCTTCGAACAAGGCTGGGGCGGCGCGGTCTGGAAAACCATCGGTGCTCCCGTCCTCAATGTGTCGAACCGTTATGGCGCGCTGGCACTATGGCTCGCAGAAAATGCTCGCCATCAAGAACGTCGAACTGATCTCGGATCGGCCTCTCGAAGTCAATCTGCGAGAGATCCGTGAGGTCAAACGCGCCTGGCCGGACCGCGCGATCGTTGGTCGGCCATGGTGGAATCCAGCCCCGAAGCATGGCACGATATCGTTCGTAAAATTGAAGATACCGGCGCTGACGGCATTGAGCTGAATTACGGCTGTCCACATGGCATGAGTGAGCGCGGCATGGGTGCGGCAGTGGGCCAGGTGCCCGAATATTGTGAGCAGATCACCGGTTGGGTAAAAAGCGCGGCTAAGATTCCGGTAATCGTCAAACTCACGCCGAACATTAGATCGTTCGCGAACGGGAATGCAGTCGAGCCGTTTGCATCTGGTGCGGTCTCGACCGAGACGTTCACTTCGCCGACGGCCGTTCACGAATCGGTCGCGACTTTCGAGCGGGGCCTCGACGAAATAGCGACCCCGGTATTACGAGCTCGCAGCTCTATGCGTGGGCGGCTCTGAAGGAGGGCATTCCCTTCGCCAACGGCGCGCCGAACCTGTGCGTGGACTTTCAGGCAGCGTGGCAGCTCGCCCGCGAGCGCGAGGTTCCGGTCGCCGGGAAAGGATTTCAAGACCGGTCAGACTCTCATGAAGACCGTCGTAGCCCCCGGGCTCAAGGCGCGAATGCTGGGGGTGCGAGGGTGGTTTTCTACGAACATCTTGGGCAACCGCGACGGCGAAGTGCTCGACGACCCGGGGTCCTTCAAGACGAAGGAGGCGAGCAAGCTCGGCGTGCTCGACGTCATCCTCGAGCGCGAGACCTATCCGGCACCTTCCGCACCATGCGCTCGATTCGCGCGCCGTGGCGAGTGGACTCCTGGAAATAGCTTCTCACGCGGTTCTTGAGAACAAGCGCCTTGCCCACATACAGAACTTCGCCCGCCTCATCTTTGTAGATGTAGCAGCCCGGCTTGCCGGGCAACCCTTTAAGCTGGTCTTTGACTTTGTCGGTAATAGCGGTTCGTAGCATTCTCGGCTATAGAGATACTACTTTGTCTACGTTATTGACGCAGCAAGAATTAGCGTGGTCGAGCCTATTTTACCCGTATCCGAAGTTCGCTTCCCAGAATCTGATACTTGTGTGATGCCTTACTCCCCCAGCCCGCCCCAGAATCAAGGCGTCGAGATACTCGGAGCAGCGCATCTTTCTTTGATTGATCGGTCAAACTTGGCGTCTACGGCCACTGGCCGTTGCCGGTTCGGCTCCAATCGTTTTTGGAGGTCAGGAGTTCTGAAACCGTTATGGCCTTCGCGTGGCCGTCGCAAAACACGGTTACATTGCGGCCCTGGGGATCGGCGGCTTGGTTGACGGAGGTCTTTTGATAGGAGGCGTTGTAGGGCGCGTTGATCGACATCTGCGCTCCAAGCCCGTCGTTGTCAAAGATGCTGAGAGCGATGTCGTTGCCCGGAAATCCTTGGTCGAGCAGCCAGTCGTAGGTCTGTAAGGTGGATGCATTGAGCGGGGTTGGCAACGTCTGACTGCGAGCACGGAAGCTTGGAGGGGTTAATCCCGGTCGGGGCGTACCACTCCACCAAATCATCCGAAACGCCCCAAGACGCAACAAAGCCCAACTGGTAGGGCGTGCCGATTTGAGACTTGAAAGGCTCTACCGGGTCAAAGAAAACCTTAGGAAGATCATCGTCTAACGCCTGGCCATAGGTGCCGCGTCCTTCAACGGGCGAAATGTAGAGTGAAACCTGCTGCGGCCAATAACGCAACGGATCTTCGTAAGAATGCGTTTCCGCGTCATAGCCGGCAAAATAGACGCAGAATCTGTTGTCGTAATCGTTGCTGTACAGATCATTGGCAATGGCAAGCTGCTGCGAGTTTGAAATCGCGGTAGCCTTGTCCGCTGCAATTCTCGCCCTCGCGAACTCGGGAAAAAGCAGTGCTGCCAAGATCGCCAGAATGGCAATCACAACGAGAAGCTCCACAAGAGTAAACCCGCAGGCGGCTATCCGTCTCTTTCCATGCGAACCGATAATACTCTCCACACCCCTATCAGCGTTTATTACCATTTTGCGACATATCAAAGACGTCAAAAATGGTCAGACGCCATGAAAGGATCAATATCTCTGTTCGCTTCCAACAAATGAGTGCGATTACCGGTTGGAGGCGGATGAGAACAGAAAATGGAAGATCTCGACGACGGGGCATTGATAGAGCGCTACGCCCGGACCAAATCGGAAGAGGCGTTTCGCGTGTTGTTCCACCGGCACGCGCGGCTCGTTTACAGTGCTTGCAAACGGCGTCTGAACCGAAGCGACCTCGCCGAAGATGCTGCCCAAGCGGTCTTCCTTCTGCTGGCACGCAAAGCGTCCAAGTTGGGTCGCCGCCGCTCGTTGGCCAATTGGCTGTACACCTGTGCGATCAACGTTTCCACGACGGCGGCGCGGACCGAAGCTGCTCGCGCAAAGCGAGAGCAACTTTCGGTACCGGCTCCGCCGGACCCCGTTTTGGAGCTTACGCCGGTGGTGGACGGGTGCCTCAGCAAGCTCTCAACCAAAGACCGGGAGGCGATCTTGCTGAGATTCTTCGAAGAAAAGAGCTTTGCCGAGATCGCGGAGACTCTTGGACTTCAGGAGGACGCAGCCCGTATGCGGGTGAACCGTGCCTTGGAACTGCTTCGGCAGCGACTTGTTTCGGACGGCGTCTCCCTCTCGGCCTTGGATCTTGCATCGCACCTGCCGGGACTTTCCCAATCTCCCCCATTCGGGTTCGAGCCGCACGCGGCCCTCGGCGATGCGCCCTCTCCGCATGTTCTCAGGCTCGCTTCCAAAGGACTAAACATCATGGCAATTACAACCACCATCGCAATCGTTACGGTCACTGTTCTCGCCCTGGGTGGGGCAACCGTAAAAATGGCTCACTACAGAGCGAATACGCAACCGAGTGCTTCGCCGAGCCCCGGCGCACCGGTCGAAGGGCATCAAACCCAACTCAAGGATGGCAAGCTCAACGCTCAGGATGCAATCAACTGCATGATCGAGCTTTTCCCCGGCAAGTGGAAATGGCTCCAAACTTCGACAGATGCATCCACCCCGCCTCAACCCACGGTCCCCGCAATGGTCAAACTCGACAGCAAAGGCACATTCCTGATCAACGAAGACACTCCCGATGGCAGCGGCTCCAACGCCCAATGGACCTTCGATGCAAAGGCTGGAACCGCGGTTCCCGGCTACACCCCCTCCGGCCCGCTCAAGATGCAATACACCTCGGGTTCCTTGAAGAACGGAATCTACAAAGCCCAGTTCAAAGGCAAGATCGACGCAGGAACGGTGACGCTGGACGTTACCTACAGCGCGAACTCCTTCAAATTCGTGTATTCGCTCGAAAACGTGCCCGGCGCGCCTGAAGGAAACGAAATCACTGCCACGATGACGTTTACGAAGTAAATTCCTGAGTCCATAGGGCTAGTTGAATACGTTATAATAGAGACATGGTAGACATGTCTCTACCTTCCATCGCGAAGCAACCGCGGCCGCTGGGCGTGCTGTTTCTGGACATCAACGCCTATTTCGCCACCTGCGAGCAGCAGGAACGTCCGGAGTTGCGCGGCAGACCGATTATCGTCGTGCCGATGGACTCGGACAGCACCTGCGCCATAGCCGCCTCTTACGAGGCGAAGAAGTTCGGCATCAAGACCGGCACGAACGTGGGCGAAGCAAGGCGGATGTGCTCCGAGCTCATCGTTGTACCCGCCAGACCTCCGCTTTACGTTCATTTTCACGGAGAGAATTATCCAAGCCGCCAATACGGTCCTGCCGGTTGACAAGGTGTGCAGCATCGACGAGATGCGCTGCTCGCTCCTAGGAAAGGAGCGTGAACCGGAAGAAGCACGTCGCGTGGCTCTTCGCATGAAGAAAGCCCTAAAGGAAAACGTCGGAGACATGATCAAATGCTCCATCGGTATCGCGCCCAACAGCTTCCTCGCCAAGCTGGGCACCGACATGCAAAAGCCGGATGGCTTGGTGATCTTGGAAGCCAAAGATCTGCCGGGCAAGATTCTTGGCCAAAAACTTACCGACTTCTGTGGAATCAACAAACGCATGGCGGGGCGGCTGCAGGGCGCGGGGATTTTCACGGTGGAGCAGCTTTACGCAAAATCCCCCCAGGAACTGAAGGTTGCCTTCGGTTCGGTGATGGGAGAGCGGTGGTGGTATCTGCTTCGCGGATATGACCTGGAACTGGAAATTAACGAGGGCAAAACCCTGGGGCATTCGCACGTCATGCACCCAGACCAGCGCACCGATGCAGGCTGCCGGGAGGTGTTGCTCCGCTTGATTGCTAAAGCCTCCGCACGGTTGCGTTCCAAAGGGCTATGGGCGTCTGGTATGGCAGTGAGCGTCCAGGGCTTTAAGAAGAGCTGGCGCGCGTTCACCCGGCTCTCCCCGTCGCAAGACACGGTCACTTTCAACGACGAGTTCTTCCGGCTATGGGAAACGCGGGACTATGAGAAGCCTCGCACCGTCGGAGTTACGTTTTACGACCTCGCCAATACCGAGCAAGTAACGCTAGCTTGTTTGACACTGCCGCCGTGCGTGCGGACCTAAACCGCGCCGTGGATAAGGTGAATCAGAAGTTCGGCAAGAACTCGATTTACCTTGCCGGCCTCGAGAACGTGAAAGACTCCGCGGACGAAAAGATCGCCTTCAACAAGACCTGGCTCTTTAGCGAAGGTAAGGATGATAACAAGTGGAATAGCGATGAATAAACCCCCAATTATCGAATTACCGGGTTGATCCCAGCCTGTTACCTCTACAAAACAACTTGCGTCAAAGAGAGTTAGTTATTGGGGAGGTTTTTATGAATCTTAAGACATGGATCGCTGTGTCCGCCGCCGTTATCGCGACCTCGGCTCTCGGGCAGTCGCGGCATCATCACCATATTCTTATTTCGGACCAGTTCAACAACCGCGTGATCGAGGTTGATGAAACAGGCAACATTATTTGGTCGTTTGGAAACGGATCAACCACTCCAGACGGCGAAGTCTGTAGTTGCTCAACGACGCCGAACGCTTCGGCGACAATACGCTTATTTCAGGAACCGGCACCACGACCAACGCCGATAACCGAGTCCTCATCGTCGATCGAAACGGAAACATCATTTGGCAGTACGGGAAGGCCGGCGTCACTGGATCGGGCGCCGATGAGCTCAATACGCCGGTTGCGGCGGTCTATCTGCCGAACACCGACATTCTGATCACCGACCAAGGCAATGCTCGGATCATCGAAGTAACCCAGAAGGATCACAAGATCGTTTGGCAGTACGGAAAAACCGGCATCACGGGAAGCGGCGCAGACGAATTGAACAACCCGAACAACGCCGAAGTGCTTACCAACGGAGACATCCTGATCGCTGACGAAGGGAACAACCGCGTGTTCGAAATCAATCCCAAGACGAAGGATATCGTGTGGACCTACGGCCGGCCGAGCGACACCACGATCCTCAACCAACCGGCCTTTGAGCAGGCTGGATAACGGAATGACGATCATTTCCGATTCAGGCAACAACCGGATCGTGGAGATCAACTTGCTCCACGAGCAAGTCGGTTATTACTACACAAACCGCCGTAACGGCAGCGTAACCAACCCGAACCCAACCCGGGCTCTGCGACTCGCCAACGGAAACACGCTCATCTCCGACCAGTTCAACAACCAGGTCATCGAGATCGATTCTCTCGGCGCAGTTGTCTGGTCGTACGGAAAGATCGGCGTGGTTGGAAACGGGCAGAACGAGCTCAACGCGCCCTATGATGCGAAGGAAGTGGACGACTTCACCGGCATCACCCCTCCGTTTCTGGGATGGGATCACTGGTAGTTTAGGTGGTTGACTAGATGAAGGAACCACTTTGGAGTGGATGAGGTCACGGTTTCACACACCTTGTGTGGGAGGCTGCGAGCTCAAAGAAGGGTAAAGGAACGGGAACGGTAGTGGGCTTACCGGCCCGAGCAATTCACTGGCGGTCACCCCTCCCTGCCTCCGCTCAAGGGGCGGAGGTTGCCCTTGCAATTACAAATAGGGCGTTTCGCGTCTTTTAAGTGGATTTGAGAGAGGATTCGTCAGCCGGTCCGGCTACTCAATCAGCCGCTCTGCCACCTTCACAATCTTTTCGACGCTCGGCAGGGCGGCTTCCTCCAATCCCTTCGCAAAGGGGATCGGGGTGTCCGCGCCGGACACTCTTAAGATCGGGCCGTCGAGCTCGTCAAACAACCTCTCCTGGATCTGCGCGGCCAAATCTGCGCCGATGCCGCATCGCCCATAGGACTCATGGGCGACCAAAACCCGGTGGGTTTTGGCCACCGAGGCCGAGATTGTATCCCAGTCCAGCGGATTCAAAGTCCTCAAGTCCACGACTTCCGCGTCGATCCCTTTTTCTGCAAGCTGGGTTGCAGCCTGGAGAGCCAGTTGCAAGGTGTAGGAGTAGCTGAAAATCGTGAGATCGGAACCCTCTCGGACAACGGCAGCTTTGCCAAGCGGCACGAAATGGTTGCCTTCGGGGACTTCGCCGGAGGTCCCGTAAAGCTGTTTGTGCTCAATAAACAGCACCGGGTTGTTGTCCGCAATCGCCGCGTTCAATAGGCCCTTCGCATCCGCTGCGTTGGACGGCGCCACCACTTTCAAGCCGGGAACATGGACAAAAATGGATTCCAGCATCTGCGAGTGCTGGCTCGCCGCACCTTTGTAGCCGCCCCCCTGGGTGCGGATCACCAGTGGCGCCGAGACCGTACCGCCGCTCATCAAATGCGTCTTGGCCACCTGGTTCAGAAGCTGATCCGCAGCGGTAAGCGCAAAATCGATGAACATGATCTCAATGACCGGCCGCTTGCCAGTTAGAGCCGCGCCAAGTCCCATGCCCACGAATCCGGCTTCGGAGATCGGCGTGTCCCAAACCCGCTTTTCGCCAAACTTTTCGAACAGCCCATCGGTACAGCGGAACATGCCGCCAAACCGGCCGATGTCCTCGCCCATTACGATGACATTGGAGTCCTTCTCCATCGCGTGATGCAGCGTCTCGTTAATCGCCTTGGGGAAAGTAAGGGATCGGCTCATGCGAACACGTCCTCCATCAACTCGTCCGGATTTGGTTCCGGAGAGTTCAACGCAAACTCAATCGCCTTCTCCACGTCCTCTTTAGCTCCATTTTCCGCCTTGGTAAGTTCAGCCGAGGAAGCTCCGGAATCCACCAATAGCTTCTTTAGTCTTTCTATAGGTGACCCTAAGGCCCATCGAGCCACTTCGTCTTTAGTTCGGTAAGCGGTGCCTGGGTCGTTTTGATAGTGGCCGCAAGTTCGGTAGGTCATCGCCTCGATGAATACCGGCCCCTTCCCGGCCGCGCATTTCTTTCGTGCTTCGGCCACCGCTTCTTTAACTGCCATAACATCGTTGCCATCAATCTTGACTGCCTGAATCCCGTAAGCGGAAAGCCGGGTGTGAAGCTCAGTTACCGCGGTGGACTCGGTTAAAGGCGTCATCTCCGCGTACAGGTTGTTTTCACAAAGGAAAATGATGGGCAGCTTCCAAAGCCCGGCCATGTTGAGCGACTCGTGAACCACGCCCTGGTTCATCGTCCCATCGCCGAACACGGTCATTGCAACCTTGTCCGCTCCGTCGATATAGGCGCTCATCGCTGCGCCAACCGCAATCGGTACGCCGCCCCCGACAATGCCGTTCGCGCCTAACACACCGTGCCCCAAATCGGTGATATGCATCTTGCCGCCCCGTCCTCGGCAAAACCCAGTTTCGCGGCCAAGGATCTCGGCAAGTACCTTGTTCAAAGCGCAACCTTTGGCAAGGATGTACCCGTGGCCACGATAGGTCACGGTTATCGGGTCTTCCCTCTTTAGAGCAGCACAAGCGCCCACTGGCAAAGCCTCCTGGCCCTCGGCCAAGTGCAGCGAGCCTCGCAGCAAACCCTGCTGAGAAAGCTCGGTGAGCCGGGTCTCCAAATGCCGCATGAGCAACATTTGCCGGTAGAACCCAAGCAACTCTGTCGAAACCGGTTTTCCAGGCTTGGTTTTTATCGCCATCCTGCTTTCGAGACTACCTTGTCTGGGGTGATGTGTAACGGGTGACGAGTGACGGGTTGGATTGCTCAGACCTCAAGTTCGAGTCCGTTCCGTGGTTGGATAACGGTCGCAATCGCTCTTGAACACGTCGAGGACAACACGCAATTCGGCCATATCAGCCTTGGCTTTGGCAGCATTGGCCCCGAGGCCGGGTGCCGCGGACCTCTTCGTGGCGGGATGCTGAGCACTATCATCCTTCACGGTTGCGGCGGTCCCACAGCCAGACGCAACGACGACAATTGCCACCATAACGAGGCCTATCCCCACCCCTCTTTCGAAGGTCAGGAAGGTTGTCCTTCTCCACGACGGCACAAATGTCTCTGGTCGGTTTCTCATGCATGCAGTATTGGCGTCGAAGATTAGAGATTGATGAGCCAACCCAATGCCATAATCTGCCTGCCCAATGGAGCAAATACGAACTGAACTGGCAGACATGGTGCGGTGGATCCACAGCCGAGGCTGGGCGCCGGGAACCGGCGGCAATTACAGCGCGGTTCTCTCGCGAGAGCCTTTAAGACTCCTCATGACACCGAGCAGTGTAGACAAAGGCTGCGTTGCGCCGGAGGACTTGTTGGAGGTCGACCGCGACGCCCAAGTTTTGACCGGTCATGGCAAGGCTTCCGCCGAAGCCCTCATCCACTCGGCGATCGCCGAGAAAACCACCGCAACCGTTATTCTTCATACCCATTCGGTTTCAAACACGCTCTTAAGTTTCCTTCCGGAGAGCTTCTCACTGGAAGGCTACGAGATGCTGAAGGCCCTGGAAGGCATCAGAACCCACGAGCATTCGGAGTTCATACCCATCCTCGACAATTCCCAAGAAATGGTGTCCTTCAGCGCCAAAGTACGGGAGTTATTGGCCGCAAAACCCGAGATTCACGCGTTTCTCATGCGGGGGCATGGGCTCTATACTTGGGGGGATTCGATGTTCGCGGCGAAGCGCCATTTGGAGGCGCTGGAGTTCATGTTCGAGGTCGAAGCTCGGCGCCGGTAAGGCGCGAAGCGCAATGGAGTGCGGCTATCGCCGCCATAGCGCCTTCGGCGCGATACTTGCACCCGACGCCGATTCTCGGTGATAATTAGCGTAGGAGATACCTATGGCAGTCGTTCGCATTCCAGATCAAGATAAAACTCTTACGGACTTCACCGAAGCCCGCGACTTCCTCAAAACGATCAACATCGATTACGAAATCTGGAAGGCAGGCAAGCTCCTGGATGAAAACGCATCCGACGCCGATATCCTGGACGCCTACAGCGCCGAGATCGAAAAGCTCAAGAACGAAGGCGGCTACGCCACCGCGGACATCATCAACGTCACCCCCGAGACGCCCAACCTCGACGCCATGCTCAACAAATTCAATAAGGAGCATGCCCATCCCGAGGACGAAGTCCGCTTTTGCATCGAAGGAAGCGGTGTCTTTCATATCCATCCGAAGAACGGCCCCATCGTCGCTATCGAGGTCGGCCCCGGCGACCTGATCCGCGTGCCTGAAGGCACTCATCACTGGTTCGACCTGTGTGAAACCCACCGCATCAAGTGCATTCGGCTGTTCCAAGATACGGCCGGCTGGACTCCGCTTTACACTGGAACCGGAGCGGAAGAAGGCTACTTCCCGGTCTGCATGGGCCCTGCATTCATAGCCCAAAAGGCGTGATAAGCGCCATTCTGCTCGATATCGAAGGCACAACCAGCCCGATTCAGTTCGTGTACAACGTGCTGTTCCCGTACGCTTCGGAGCACTTGAGACCGTTTCTTCAAGAAAACTCCGAAGATTCCGAGGTCAGCAACGCGGTCGAGCTCCTTTACGCGGAATACGAGCAGGAGCCCGATGCTTGTCCCGCCTGGTTTTCGCTGGAAGACCTTGAAGGCGCCGCGTCCTACATGGATTGGCTGATGGAGAAGGACCGAAAGTCAACCGCCCTGAAGGCGATTCAGGGACTGATTTGGAAGTCCGGCTTCGAAAATGGAGAGCTAAAAGGCGAAGTCTTCCCCGATGTGCCGATCGCCCTCAAACGCTGGACCCAGGAAGATAAGGACATCTACATTTTTTCCTCCGGCAGCATCCTCGCCCAACAGCTGATGTTCCGGTATTCCTCGGCTGGAGACCTCTCGCACTATTTCAGCGGGTATTTCGACACTACGACCGGCCCAAAACGGGCCCCGGTGAGTTACAAACGCATTGCGAAGAGTATGTGCCTGGAGCCAAACGATGTGCTCTTCATCTCCGATTCGACCGAAGAACTGACGGCCGCCCGCGAGGCGGGCATGGACGTAAGGCTATCGATCAGGCCGGGCAATAAGCCGGCTCTTGCGAACGGTTTTGAGACCGTGACTAGCTTTGAATCGGTTGGCTAATCCCCTAGTTCCCTAAGCGCTGCGCGTCGTTCCGAACGTCGTCCCTCTTGCTCCATCGTCTGCTTGAGAACCTTCACAATCGAAATCGCCAGATTGGCTTGGCGGGCGCCGTTGGGTGGAGATTCGAGAATCGATTCCAGCCCTTTAGGAGACCTGGACGATCCCGTGCCGCTTCTTGCCAACCGAGATCTTGATCTTGCCGTCGGCCGCCTGGGCGGTGTCCAGGTCGGCGAACTCGTCGTCCACCCTTCCATCGTTCACCTTCACCGCGCCGGACTTGATAAGCCTCTTCGCTTCCGATTTCGACTCAGAAAACCCGAGCCGAATCATCGCCGCGGTCACGCTTTTGTCTTCTTCGGAAAACGGGGTTACGGGCAGATCGGCGCCCAAGGCGCCGGATTCAAAAGTAGCGCGCGCGGTCTCCGCCGCGGCATCGGCGGCGTCCTTCCCATGGGTCAACCGCGTGACCTCGTAAGCCAAAACCTTCTTTGCCTCGTTGATCCCCTCGCCTGGCAGCGCGCCAAGACGGCGCACCTCGGGCATCGGCAATTCGGTGAACAGCCCCAGGAGCTTTTCAACATCCGCATCGGCCACGTTGCGCCAGTATTGGTAGTAGTCGTATGGCGGAAGCCGGTGGGCGCTCAGCCAGACCGCGCCATCCGCAGTCTTGCCCATCTTCTTGCCCTCGGAAGTCAGCAGCAGCGGCGTGGTGAGGCCGTACAGTTCCAACCCCAGCATGCGACGGCCAAGTTCCACCCCGCTGATGATGTTGCCCCATTGATCCGAGCCGCCCATCTGCACCGTGCAGCCGTGCCGGCGGTGCAGTTCAACGAAATCGTAGCCCTGCATGACCATGTAGTTCAGCTCGATGAACGAGAGGCTCTGCTCGCGCTCCAGTCTGACCTTCACGCTCTCCATAGTGAGCATCCGGTTCACCGAGAAATGGGTGCCGACCTCGCGCAGGAACTCGATGTAATTGAGTTCCTTGAGCCAATCGTCGTTGTTCACAAGCAGCGCTTTGCCATCGCTGAAATCAATGAACTGCTCGTAGTTTTGGAGAATGCCCCTGACATTTTCCTGGATCTGATCCTCAGTAAGAAGCTTTCGGGACTCGTCGCGGCCGGATGGATCTCCCACCCGCGTTGTGCCTCCACCCGCGAGGGCGATCGGTCTGTGGCCGCACTTCTGGAGCCAGCGCAGAACCATGATCGGGATCAGGCTGCCGATGTGCAGGCTGTCGGAAGTGCAATCGAACCCGATATAAGCAGTAACGGGCCCCTTGCAAAACGCCTCGTCTATGCCGTCGGTCACCTGATTGATGAAGCCGCGCTCTTCCAGTATCTGCAGAAATTCGGATTTAAATGCCATAGCGCCAACCAAACCCCAAGAGTTTACAGCGTCGGACCATTGCGGGGCGCTGAACGGTGAAACTGCCGTTACCGCTGAGGGCATCATTCGGAACGGCTCACAACTCACCGTTCACGGTTCACGCCATTGCCCTTACAGCGTCAGCCCGCCGTCAACGACCAACACCTGTCCCGTGATATAGGCCGCTTCCTTCGATGCCAAGAACATGACCGCAGGAGCTACATCCGTAGGCGTGCCCAGCCGTCCGGCAGGGGCATGCTTGGCCACATAATCTCGAAACTCAGCCGGAAGGTCGTGTGTCATGTCGGTGTCGATAAAGCCCGGAGCGATCGCGTTGCAAGTGATGTTCCGGCTGCCAAACTCCTTGGCCACCGATTTGGTGAGTCCTATGATGCCCGCCTTGGCCGCCGCGTAGTTGGCCTGGCCGGCGCCGCCGCCCAGCCCTATCACACTCGTTAGGTTCACAATGCGGCCGTAACGCGCCTTCATCATGAGTTTTGAGACCGCCCGAATGGTCAAAAAAGCGCCTTTCAGGTTCACATCCTGAACACGATCCCAATCCTCTTCTTCCATTCTCAGCAGGAGCGTATCCTTTGTGATTCCCGCGTTGTTGACCAAAACTGCAGGCGTGCCCATAGCTGTAACCACGTCGGCAAAGAGTTTCTCAACATCGGCCGCTTTGCTAACGTCGCAGGCGAAGGCCTTCGCCGTGCCGCCTATATCATCGGCGGTTCTTGTTGCCGATTCCAGAGTTGTTGCCACGCAGGCAACTCTCGCGCCCTTTTCCGCAAACTCGGTGGCGATCGTTTTGCCGATGCCCCGGCTCGCGCCCGTCACGACTACGACTTGGTTTTCAAAGTTCAATTCGATGCCACCTTGAGGGCATCGCGAGCCGACTCCAATGACGTGGCATCCTTCACTGCCAGCGTCGTGACCTCTTTTGAAATTCGCCTAATCAAACCGGATAAAACCTCGCCCGCCCCAAATTCCACAAACGTGTCTACTCCGTCCCGAATCATGTTCTGGATGCTTTCGGTCCAGCGAACCGGACTGCTGAGTTGGGACTCCAAAATCCTTGGCCATTCCTCGGAGGAGCCAACCGGCTCGGCGAGAACGTTGCAATAAATCTTCGCGGTACCCATGTTAAAGGCTTCCGACCGCAGGGCCGCACCAAGAGACTTGGCCGGCTCAGCCATAAGCGGACTGTGGAACGCACCGCTCACATTTAGCCGAATCGCGCGCTTGGCGCCCGCCTCCTTGGCTAACAGTTCTGCCTTTGTCACCGCCGCGACGTCTCCGCTAATCACCAACTGTCCCGGACAGTTGTCATTTGCGATAACGACCACGCCTTCATCGCCTGAAGCAGTTCGGCAAACCTGCTGAAGCGCCGCTTTTTCCAATCCAAGAACGGCCGCCATCGTGCCCGGCCTGAGACTGCCAGAGTGGGCCATCAAGTCTCCTCTTCGCTGAACAAACCGGGCCCCTTCACCCACGCTGATCGATCCGCAGGCGGCAAGGGCAGCGTATTCGCCAACGCTGTGCCCGGCCATCGCCGGAAATCCCTCAAAACCGAGAGCCCGAAACGCCGCCAACCCCGTGGTGTAGAGCGCGATCTGGGCATTCTGCGTTTGCCTCAGCTGCTCTTCATCAGTCTCAAAACAAAGTGCGGCAACGTTGATATGGATCGCTTCCGCGACCTCTTCAAAAACGGATCTGGCGTCGGGGAAGGCATCGTAGAGCTCTTTTCCCATGCCGGGCTGCTGCGACCCCTGTCCGGGAAATACGGCGGCTATCATGCTTTTCAAGTTACCCCGTCGCTCTATCTCCTAACTCTCTTCGCACGCCTAACGGGGTTGCCTATGAAGGATAATAGAAGCGATTCGTCCCATCACTGCTTGCCCTTTACCCTTCTATGCTATCAAATGGAATCTATCCTGCCGCGATAACGCCCTTCGACGAAAAGGGACGCGTGGATATGCTCTCCACCGCGCGTTTGCTTGCCTGGTTTGAGGCGGCTGGATGTAAGGGGGCCGTGCTCGCCGGCACCAACGGCGAAGGACCTTCCCTCAGCGCGGTCGAAAAGCGCGATCTGCTCCGCCAGGCCATGCCGCTGAGAGGCGCGCTTGATTTGGTTCTCGGCGTGGCAACGCCAAGTTCCGATGAAGCCGAATGGCTCTGCAAACAAGCCCATAAAGACGGGGCAGGGGCAGTGCTGCTTATGGCGCCAAGCTACTTTCGCGAGGCAAGCGAAAATGGCATCGCCCTATGGTTCGAGGGCGTCATGAACTCCTCTCCGGTGCCCGTGCTCATCTACAACTTCCCGCAACGGACCGGAATTACCATCAGCGCCGACCTGATGGCGCGATTGGCGAAGCACGATCAATTCGCGGGCGCAAAGGACAGCAGCGGCGACCCCGCCAACCTCAAAAGCTACAAGCAGGCGGTTGGCGAAAAGCTGCTGTTCGTGGGGAACGAAAGCCTCCTGATCCAGGCGATGGAAAGCGGCTGGAACGGCTCTATAAGTGGCGCGGCCAATGCAATTCCTCAGTGGCTCTGCCAAATTCTCTTGGAGTGGCTCGGCGGGGACAAGGAATCGGCCCAGGTCAAATTCCAACTCCTTAAACCGGTTATCGAGAAGCTTCGCACCGTCCCCCAGCCGGGCGTAAACAAACTCCTTCTTCACCGCCGCGGCGTGCTTGCTTGCGGTCTTCCTCGCTTACCGTTAGAACCACCGAGCCCGGAACAGGTGAGCCAAACGGAACAACTCATCAAAGCAGTCACCGGCTTTTAACTCTGTTCGCTGGCCCTACGCGCTATCGCTGCCGACAATTGGGAGAGGATTTCTGTGGATCGCAAGAACTTCATTGTTGGCGGAGGGGCATTTCTTGGAGCGTTCGCGGCCGTGCTGTGCCTTGCGAGCGTTCATGGATGCAATCGCGGGGCCAATCTCCTGGCCACCGTTAACGGTGAGCCGATCACCCTTCAGGATTTTCAGATTTACCTGGCCAATAAACCGCGGGTGCTGGTGGCCACCGATAACGGCAAGGTGGAATTTGACCGTTTCGGGCTCACTCGGCGGCCAAGCCGTGGTCGACGAAATCAGGCAGCAGATCGAGCTTCAGATAGCGAAGGAAAAAGGACTCTATCCCACCGAAGCCGAACTTGAACAAGCGGTAAAGCTTCGCGAGTACCAGGAACCCACGTTGGTCGCGGATATGGCCGCGCAGGGGCTAACGCTAAGCGCCATCCGGCGCAGCCTTCTCGTCAGCATCGTTGAGGACAAGCTTCTGACCCAGGGCATCAGCGTCACCACCGACCAGGCCAAGGATTATGTCCAGACCCATCCGAGCGAGTTCATCACGCCCAAAAGAATGCGGCTTGCCTATATTCTCGTCGCAGACCAGGCGTCCGAAAAAGCGGTGGACGACACGCTTTCCTCCGGCCAATCCTTTATCGATGTGGCTCTTAAAATGAGTCAGGCCGATACTGCCTCGGCCTATAACGCAAACTTCAGCGATCCCAACGAGGACCCGCCAGCCATCACAGCACTGCCGGACGCGGTGAGGACTGCCGTCGCCAATCTGACCCCGTACAGCACCACGCAGTGGCTTCCCTATGGAGGCGGTTTTGCCAAATTCTACGTGCTCAAGGTTTTCAAACCAGAAAAGCAGAATGTGGGGGCGGTGCGGCTCGAAGCCATCCGACAAGAAATCGCGAGGCGCGAAGGCGAGCAGGTGAATAACCTGGACGCCATGGTGAAGGCGAGACTGGCGCAGAGCAATATCAAGATCTATCCTGAAGAGTACAAGAACGCACTGCAAGATGCGGCCAACTCGCCATAGCAGGTAAACATCAAGCCGGATGAAACCGGAACTGATCTCGTTTGACGCGGCAGGCACGCTCATCGAGGTCGATTGGCGTCCGGGCCATTTTGCCACTCGTTGCGCGCTGGACTCCGGCCTCGACATTGACGACCAAGTTGCTACCGAGATCTACGACCGGCTGCTTCGCACGCGGTGGCAGCATTACGCCGAAATCAATAGAACCCGCAGCGACGAAGCCTGCGATGCGTTTTGGCGCGAACTGGCGGCGGATTGGCTGCAGCACATGGATGTGTCGCAAACCGCTCTCGCGCCCATTCTGAAACTGGCTGATGAACGCCTTTACGGGCCGCACCAAATGACATTCAGGCTCTATCCCGACGTCCTGCCGGCGTTGGAGATTTTGAAAGAAGACGGATGGCGCATGGTGGTGCTCAGCAACTGGGACGATTCTCTGCACAGGATATTGAGAAAT
>CAWHLK010000003.1:0-17939 GCA_963829965.1 uncultured archaeon
GGGCATTCCCTGGATTGAGAACTCGCCCTTGGAATCCGCGACCGCGTAGTACGGTGTATCCACCACCATGATGTAGGCGCTCATGTCCGGATGAACCGTGCACATAAGGGAAACCAAGCCGGGCTTGCCAAAGGTTTCGTGCTTGGTTTGACCGCGCGCGTACATGCCAAGGTTGAACTTCTTGGCGTCGTAGTCCGCGAACACATTGTGAAAAATCGTGTCGTTGTTCGGGAAGGCGACTTCGGTGCCAACCGTCACAACCGAAACGTGAGGAATAAACCGTCGGTTTCGCTGATCCACAACCGCATTGGCCAACGGTTTGGAATGAGTCTGCCCCTCAAGGAAGACCACACAGTTTGCCGCCGGTTTTCCATTGGACAGGGTGACTTTTCCGCGAATGTCCGATGCCCAACCGATTGACGCAAGGGTCAGTAATACCAATGCGGGAATTGCTCTCATAGATATTAGAATCGGATGGAAGCCATCAATTGAGCAGACCAACCCATCAATCCAGCCGCCTGAGGGATGTTTGTCCCTGCCCCGTAGTTCAAGCTGGCAGTTAGATTAGGGCCGATGAACTGCCGAACGGCGAAAGTCGTGACATGTCCCGAAGCAAAACTCTGAACTGGCCAGCTATAGGTCCAGCCTCTGCTCCAGTCGAGCGAGGTGGTCAGTGACCGAATGCCCTGATACCGAACGCCAACTTGGGTTCTGGAAAGGCCGGGCGGGCGGTAGAACAAATCCGCATAGTAGCCGGTCGCTCCCTGGTGGCCGTCGCCCTGATCGACTTCGCCTCGAAACTCGGCGCGGCCGTTCGTGTACCGTAGATCCACTCCGCCAATTTGTTGAGCGGGCCCGAAGTTATCCGCGCCCTTTGCGAATCCATCCAGGCCGAGGAGGAAAGGCCCCTCGCTCAGTTGAAGCCTTGCGATTCCGGTGTCGAGGCTGCCAGGCGCAATCGCCCAGTCGTTATCGCTCGAATCCACCGCCTCAACTTGCCATTGAATCGGCCCGCAATAGCTTTCCCATTCGACCCCTCGGTCCTCGCGATTTAGGGAAATACCGTGAACGATGTCCACGTTGTAGTTGCGGATCATCGGAAGCCCGATCATGGGAGTGTAGTAGAGATCCGACCAGGCGCTGAAGCCAAAGTCGCTCCGAATGCGGCCAAGCCGAAAGATATCGCGACCGTGGTCGACTTCCGCATAGGTCTCGTCCAGCCAAGGATAACCGGGAGTCTGAACAAAACTGCCAACAAGCTTAACGCCGTGCTCCAGGTCAGCGTCCAGTCTCAGGTAGGTGAGGGATCCTTGAACGCCGCGGTGGGACGGGTCACTCTCAAAGTATTGCTCGACGACACCAGAAAACGGGCTTTGGGAACCGGCTCCGGCAGATTGGGCACAAGCCACGCATGCCCCAAAAAGCGTTGCGAGAACGCCGGCAAGTGCTTTATCGAGCCGCCGCGGTTGCGCAGGCACAAAGTCGATTGTTGGTATTTATGCCAGCCTTATAAAGGGGCGGCGGAGCAAACGATAGAAGCTTTCGTATTTCTTAACAGGGCGGAGATTCTTGTGGCCAGTCGCAGCTTTGGCTTGAAAGTTGCTTTCTTCATTTGTCGGCGAGTACACGCCGCTGCTCCGTGAATTCTTATGAAGACTATTTTATCAGTCGCGTTATTTGCTTGCCTGGCGAGTGCTGTGTTTGGCCAGGGTTACCCTGCCCAGCCCGGTTCGGTCATCGAAGACTTTCAGGACACTTCCAACTGGGTGAGCTACAACGGCACCGTTAGCGCCGATACCCAGAATGTGATGCTCGGAACACAGTCGCTCATGTTAGCCGCAAACCCCGGCTACAACGCCCAGGTGCAAAAGAACGTGAGCATCGACTTCACCAAGGTGACTACGGTTACGATGTGGGTGTACGCGAATTTTCCCGCGGACAGTGGCGAATGGCATGCGGCATCCATTTACATCACCTCTGATAACTACCAGGATTACTTTCTGGCAACCACCCAACAGCTTCGGCCGGGGTGGTCCAAACTGACGTTCTCGAAGAGCGACTTTGTCGCCTACGGCAACCCTAGCTGGGGAGTCATGAACGGGCTCGAGCTTGGGCTCTTCGGCGATACCACGGACGGATTTTCAGTCTCGTTCGCTGATATGGAGGTCAACAGCTTTGCGCCGGCCAAGGTCGTAATTTGCTTTGACGACGACTACATTTCCAGCTTCTCCTACGGCTACAAGTATATGAAGAAGTACAACATGCCGGCCACCGAGTTCGTTATTAGCAGCACGGTTGGTGGATTGGGCCGAACGACCGTAGCCAATCTCAACACCATGTACAACGCGGGTTGGGACATGTGCAACCACACCAATACCCATCCGGACTTGCGCACGCTGACCCAGGCCGGGGTTGTCAGTGAATATCAGATCTGCCAAAACTTCCTGATCTCGAACGGCTGGACGCGAAACCAGGGCTACCTGCACTTGGCATACCCCTACGGGGATTACAACGGCACCGTGCTTGCCGCAGACCAACAGGCGGGACTCTTAACAGCGAGGACCACGATGGAGTCCACTCCCCAGGCGAGCCGACTTGACTCCATCTACGCGCTCTATTCGCAGGTTCCTGACAGCTTGACCCAGAACGTTAATGACATCCTTGCGAGCGTGAGCCAGGTCATCACCGATGGCGGAACTTTGATTCTCACCTTCCACAACATCACCCCTACGCCAGAAGTGGCTATCGATTGGAAAGACACCGATTTTTATACAATCATCGATGCGATTCAAGCCGCCAAGAAAGCGGGCCAGGTGAGCGTAATGACGCTGACGCAGTGGTACAACGGCATGCAGGCTTACAAGGACCTGAACTACTTCCAGACCAACGCGCCAACCACCGCCGCGGGGTTAACCAACACGGGTCTTGCTTACGTTGCGACACCGACCACGGCGGCTCAAACCGCCTACGTTTCCTCGAACTCGAGTTTAGTGACTATCCCGGCTTCGTTCAAGTTTGCCGCAGGGGCCACCAAGGGCACGTTCCCGATTTCCACCTCCTGGGTGACCGTTCCCACACCGGTGACCCTCTATGTGACGATGAACGGGCTTACATTAAGCGGCTCCTTCATTATTGAGCCGGTGACGCCGAATCAGTTTCTTCTTGGAGCTTTAAGCGTTGTGGGCGGGAGTTCAACCACCGGGCAGGTTTACCTGAACGGTCCTTCACCAGCCGGTGGCGCGGTAGTTCAACTGAGTTCCAACAACCCTGCGGTTACGGTTCCTGCTTCGATTACCATTCCTGCGAATTTGGTATGAGTTCCTCTTCACAATCAACACGAGCGCGGTTTCGGTTGCCACCCCAGTGACCATCACGGCGACGTTCAACGGCGGATCGATGTCCCAGACGTTGACAGTGAATCCGACGAGTCCGGCGAAGAAGAAGTAGTAGTTAAGCGTCTTGCAACAGAATCCACAACTCCCCGGGACCGTGGACGCCGCGGACAAGAATGCCCTCGATGTCCGCGGTGCGGCTGGGGCCGGTGACGAAGACGACGTTCCTGTCGGCGTAGCGGGCGGCCACCTCTAGGGCTTCGCCCAGAGTCGCAACGATGTCGCTTTGCTTCAGCACAACGACGCTCACCGGCGGAACGAGAGTGGTTAGCCTGTGCCCTTCCGAGGAGGCAAACATCAGCGAGCCGGTTTCGGCAACTGCGCAGATCGCTCGGGCAAAGCCCACTTCCGCATCCCAGACGGAGCCGACGTCGGTTTGAAGTTGGAGGCCAACATTGTCGTCCACCCATTTCTTCTTTGCGCCTAGCTCAGTGAGGCTGGATTCGTCCATGATCTTGCCGCCAAGAGCTGCGAAACTGGCCTTGAATCTCTCCAAAACGCTTCCCGCTAGGGGAACGAATGACGGCATGGCCGAAGGCAAATCGCCGGCGCCATCGGGCAAAGCATTTAGGATTGCGTCACGATCGTTCACGCCACCAACTCCTGAAAGATCGGCCGCTCTTGGCGGGCAGGTCTCGAAATTCGCTCCAACTGCGGATCCACTTGGAGGGCATGTGCTCCGCCATAGGCAGCATCTTCAGCCCCGCGCGCCAGAGCGAAGGATGGCGCGCGCCAAACGCGTAGCTGTTCCAAGGGATGCCGTCTTTGGCCACGCCTGCTTTGAATGCCTCGTCGCGAAGCTGCAACAGCATGCGTGGAATGGGGATCTGAACCGGGCAGGCCTCTTCGCAGGCTCCGCATAGGCTGGAGGCCTTGGCCAGTTCGCCCATGGCTTCCACTCCTTCCAACGCCGGCGCCAGAACGGCCCCCACCGGGCCACTATAAACGTGGCCGTAAGCGTGACCGCTTGCCTGGCGATAAACCGGGCAGACATTTAGGCATGCCCCGCACCGGATGCAGCGCAATATCTCCTTGTACGGGCCATTGAGGACGCGGGATCTTCCGTCGTCCAGCAGGACGACATGCACTTCTTCGGGGCCGTCTTGCTCGTCGTTGCGCCTTGGTCCGGCGATGAAATGGGTGTAGGTGGTTACCTGCTGTCCAGTTGCCGAACCGGCCAAGAGCGGCAGGAATATCGATAGGTGCTTTTCCTGAGGTAACAGTTTCTCGATTCCAACCACTGCGATATGGGTTCTTGGCGCTGTGGTGCTAAGACGGTTGTTGCCTTCGTTTTCAATAATGACCAGACGTCCGGTTTCGGCGATGGCGAAGTTTGCGCCGCTAATGCCTATATCCGCATTCTTGAACTTATCCCTCAGGAAGGCGCGTGCCTGCATGGTTAAAAGCTTCCGGGACCTCGGTGTAGGGGCCGAGGTTTTCGCGCTGAAAGCTCTCCGCCACCTGCCTTCTGTTCTTGTGAATGATGGGCGTTACAATGTGGCTGGGAGTGTCGTGATCGATCTGCACCACGAACTCGCCTAGGTCGGTTTCCACTACCGTAAATCCTGCTTCTTCCAAATGTTTATTGAGGTGGATCTCCTCCGTGGCCATGGATTTTCCCTTTACCACCGAACCGCCGGGATTGGCTTTACTGCATATCTCGAGAACTTGGCGGTTGGCGGATTCCGCATCCTTTGCCCAGTGAATCTGGATTCCGTTCTCCACGCACTTTTTTTCGAACTGCTCCAAGAGCGGTTTCAGATTGTCGAGAACAAAGTTTTTGATGTCCGCTGCGACGGCACGGGCCTCGTCGGGATCTTTGAAGGTTCTGGGCAATGCTGCCAGACGCGCACCGACCTTTTCCGCGCTCGCTTTGCGCACGCTGGACACCGTTTCCGGGTCCAGGTGGCTGGCGTATTCATCAACCCTGTATTTCAAGGCTCGGTGACCTCGGCGAGGATTTCCGCATAGTGGCGGAAGGTGAGGCCGAGGCCGTGCTTTTGGCTCAGACCGGAAAGATGCATCAGGCAGCCCATGTCGCCGGAGGCCACCTGCAGGGATGTGACGGGTGACGGGTGACGGGTGATGGGGTCGGAGGGAGTAAGGGTAGAGGGTAGAAGGGTAAAAGGAGCCCGAGAACTGATGTCGGTGAGTTGTTCGGAAGCGGAGATTGTTCTCAGCTTTTCCAGCCCGATTCCCTGCGATAGATGGCCTTGGGTTACGCAAAAGGCGCCGCCGAAGCCGCAGCACTGTTCGGGGGCTTCAAACTCTACTAGCTCTAACCCGGGAATGGATGACAGTAGGGCGACGGCTTCGTCGTGCAAGCCTAGCATTCGGCCGTGGCAGGAGCGGTGAAAGGCCACTCGTTTCTCGTATGGTCTTTTTGCGGGCCAGGTGCGCATGCCCAACTCGTGGACTAAGAACTGCGATAGTTCGAACGCATTCGGCACCGGCTCTCCGGGGAAGAGCATTGAGTAGCCTTCGTGCATCATCGCGGTGCAGGAGCCGCTTGGAACCACTACCGGATCGTTGTCTGAAAAAAGAGAACGGCAACGGGCGGCCATGGACCGGGCGGCGTCCCAGTCGCCCGCGTTAAAGGGCGGCTGGCCGCAACAGGTCTGCTGCTCCTCGAACACAACCTCGCATCCCGCAGCTTCCAAGACCTTCACCGTTGCGATGCCAACCTCGCCATAAAGTGCGTCGCACAGGCAAGTCAGCATCAAACGGACGCGGGTCTTTACCGTAAAAAGCCTTCCTTGTTGCCGCCATCCACGGGGATGACCGCGCCGGTGGTGCGGCTTGCCCGTTCGCTTGCCAGCCAGCAGACGGCTTCCGCGCAGTCGTCCGGTGTCACCACGGTTCCGAGAAGGGAGCGCTTGGCGTAGTAGTCCACCAGTTCATCAGGATTGATGCCGAGGTTCTTGGCGGTTTGATATTTCCAGGCATCCGACCAAATGGCGGAGCCAGTGACCACGCCGTCCGGGTTGATTGCGTTGCATCGAATCTGGTGCTTAGCAAAGTCGGCCGCGGTGACTCGCATCAGGTGCAGTTCAAATGCCTTTGCAGCCGAATAAAGAGCTGCGTTGGAGCCGGCGGCAACACCGTTCTTGGAAGCGACCACGACAATCGATCCGCCACTTCCCTGCCTCACCATGATTCGGCAAGCAGCGCCGATCGTATCGAAGTAGGCTTTCATAAGTAGATCGCTTAGGAATGCGTAGTCCTCGGGCGACGTGTCGGCCACGGTTCCTCTGCGCGCGTTGCCCGCGTTCGCGACAACGATGTCCACGCCGCCGAATGTCAATATCGCTTTTTCAAAAGCAGCCGAAAGAGCCTCTTCGCTGGTTACGTCACAGATGGCGCTTGTGACTGCGCCGGGTATCCCGCTTGCCGCTTGGGTCGCTTCGCGGGCCGCTTCCAAGTGCTCCTCGTTAATGTCCAGCAGCACGACGTGAGCGCCGAGAGCCGCCATCTTGATTGCGGTGGAACGGCCGATGCCCGAGCCGGCGCCTGTGATCACCGCGACCTGCCGTGCGAGCTCTTTTTCCGCGGGCATGCGTTTCAGCTTGGCTTCTTCGAGAAGCCAATATTCGATGTTGAACGCCTCTTGTTCGAGAAGGGCTCCGTACTTGGTCAGGGTCTCAGCCCCGTGCATCACGGCGATTGCATTTCGGTAGAACTGGCCGGTGACTTTCGCCTCCTGCGCGTTCTTACCGAAGCTGACCATGCCCACGCCAGGGATCAGCACCACGCTGGGGTTGGGGTTGCGCATCGCGGGCGAATCCGGATGCTTGCACCGGCCATAGTAGGCGTTGTAAAGCTCTCGAAACTCGGCGAGCGAGGGTTCGATTCCTTCAATGCCCTTTCCTCGGGTCCAGAACCAGCGGCCGAATCTTGGTGCGAAGGAAATGGTCAGGGCATGAAGCGCCCAGCGACGTTAGCGCGCTCATTTTGGAGCGGCTAAGAAAGTCCAGAACCTGCTCGCTTCGGTCCACATTCGCGATGAGTCGCTTGCCTTCAAAAGCCACCCTTCCACGCAACTCGGGCAACAGCTTGAGAAGGGTTACTTCGGCGTTCGTATCCGCCTTGAGAACGACTTCCCCAACGGATGCTTGCCCGATGCTTTGCTTTCAATGTATTCCGAAGCGCGATTGATGAAATCGAGGGTTAGGTCGTACATCTCCTTCCAGTTGTCTGCCCAGCAGATGAAACCGTGGGAGCGCATCATCGCGCCCTTGATGTGAGGCTCCTTTTTGATAAGATCACGAAGCATAAGGCCGAGTTCAAAGCCCGGCCGCTTCCAAGGCAGATAGCCCATTTCCCCGCCAAAGGCTTCCTGGGTCAGGCGCTCGCAATCGTCGGCAGCGGCAATAGCGATCACCGAATCCGAATGCATGTGAGAGACCGCCTTGTAGGGCACAAAAGCATGGAGAGGCGTATCGATGGATGGGGCGGCGGGATTGAGATCGAAGATGCACTGTAGGTATAGGGGGACGATGTCGTCCTCATGCATTTCTTGCTCATGGAACCGGTTCTCCAGGCCAAGAACCTTATCTTGATATAGGGATGCGAAGTTGTTGCGCTTAGCGCTGCCGGTATTTCCGCCCGAGGCTTTGACCCACAAGACCTCGACAAGCTCACCGGACAGGGGATCCGGCATCATGATTTTGGAGGACGTGTTACCCCCGCCAAAGTTGGTTATGCGCTGGTCCGAGCCGAGCAGGTTGGAGGCGTAAACGAGCTCCTCCACGCCGCCTGCCGGAGCTTCATCGGTATTCCAATGGTTGGGAACAAATCGCAGGGTCGATTGTTTGGGTAGGCATTTTAGAAGTTATATTTGGTGATGTTGTTTTTATCGAAGGCAAGGGGGTGGTCCCGGGCGTAGACGACGTTCTTATCGCCCACCGTTACCTTTCCAACGTCAGGCACATCTAACGTGACGCCAGGTTTCACTTCAAGTTTTTTCGTGACAATCTCATCAGCGAAATCGGCGGCGATTTTGCCCATTACTGCGGGGTCCCACAAGAGGAACTCGGCGACGACGCCCTTTTGAACTTCCTTGGACATTTGATTCGGCGTTCCAAGACCGGTGAGAATGATCCCTCCGTTCTTCGCACTGGGACCGCCGGGTAGTTTCCGGAGTTCTCCAGCACCTGCGCCGCAGCCGAAAGGCCAACGGTAGTAGGAGACAATACACCCTTTAGCGTGGGGTACTTGGTTTGAAGAGCCTCCATTTAGTCGAGGATTTTTGGGGCTCATCGTTTCCGTAGACTACATCCACTAGCTTCATTTTGGCGTATTTGGGATCCTTCATGGCGTCCTTGATGATGGCGATCCAGGCGTTCTGATTGGGCATGTCCGCCGCGGCGCTTAGAATTGCGAAATCGCCTTGATAGTTCATGCCCTTGGCCAGCATCTCCAGCATGGCCTTGGCGACCGTGTCGGGAGAGGCGGGCAGAATTCCGACGTCGCGATGGGTTTCGTTGCCCGTGAGGTCGGAGTCTACGGTGATAATCGCAATGCCCTTGGCGTGGGCGCTGTCCAGTTCCTCGTTCAGGGCGTCCGGGCTGTTTGAGGAAAGGACGATGGCCTGGGCGCCTGCCTGGGCCGCGTCCTTGATGTTCGGAAGCTGAGAAGTGGCCGAGCCTTCGGCCGGCCCTTGGACATCCACGTCGATTTGGTCGGTCTTCGCGGCGTCTTTAAGGCCAGCGGTTACTTGATCGAAATATGGATTGCCGGTGTTCTTGGGGATAAACACGACTTTGACATCGCTGCCGTTACTTGCCTGCGAACTGCCTCCGCCTCCTCCCGAGTTGCACCCTGCGAGTGCCACGGCGGCAATCGCCACCAACGCCAATGAATACCTTCGCTCTAACATCATTGTTTAAATCCTGCCTAGGGCGGATTATGAACGATGCAAGGGCTTATAGGGGTTCTTGGTTACGAACATCGCCGCCGAGACGCGGTCGGAGCTTTGGCGAACCTTCCCCTACGGCCCATCGACAAGTTCAGGGACTTCGACAAGGGCCAGGACCGCGCGCCGGAATTGCTTTTGCCATGGTCTCCAGGGTTGAATCCCCCTGGCCATGGAGTTATCGCCCGTTCGGGGCTACGTTTGCACTAGGCGGCTCTTCGAATATCCTCTTGGGGCTCTTCCAGGTTTTTTTCCCAAACCCAATCGGGGAATGGGATGGGCTTCGCCGTGATGGCGCACCAGACGTAGGCAATGGCTGCGGCTACGATATATGCGAATAGTGCGACGAGAAGCATTCCATCTGCAATATTCGGTTGTACTGTCCACTAATACAAGGGTTAGAACTGTAAGCAGGATCAATTGCGAGGCTTTGGACTTGTCGGACCTGGCTTACTTGTCGGACGTGTTGGACGTGTCCGACTTGTCTGCCCACTCTCTTCCGGTTCTTGAACCTTTCTATCCAACTTTCCCCTTCCACCACCAGTGGTTAGTAAGTAAACCGCTGCAATCACCGCACATGGTCCCATGCAACAGAGGCCCATCAAGGCGCCCATTACTTCCAGGCCAGCGAACATGACCGGAAATTGCCAAGGCCGCCGCTCGTGCTCAGGGGCGAAGGCTCACCAAGCTACTCGTCGATCCGGGAGAAATAAATTACCGTCACCCGGTGTTCCGGAGTGATGAAATCACCGTAGATGCGGGAGAGCATTTCGATCACATCGTCGTGCGCACGGAATTCGGGATTTTCCCGCTCGATGTCCCTCGGCGAGAGCTCATGCACCGCCTTTACTTCCACCCGGTCCAAAATTGCCGAATAAAGCTTCTGCCGGCGACCGAAGCGTGGGCCAACAGTCACCCACACCACCATTCCTTGCTTATACTTATCGGACTTGTCGCCTAGGCGAATGGTTACCGTCTTGCGGGAATTTCGGAGCACGTCTCCGTAGAGGTCGTTGTAAAAATTGAGCGCGTACATATCTTCGAACGGGTCTAGACAGAGATTATCGCATTCTGAGGCCTTGACAGGTGAAAAATCCGGGTGATTTGGCTACTTTTGGTCCCCGGAATCTACCTTTTGATCTTATTTGGGGTGTCCTGGTTCAGTCTTCACCCTGTGCGGACGCCTATTTATCTTTCACCCGGGGCGTTAGGGCTACCGCAAGAGGAAGTGGAATTTTTGTCGTCGGACGGTATCCGGCTCCGCGGTTGGTGGATTGGGGTTCCCGATGCGAAGACAGTTTTTGTGATGTCGCATGGCTATCTAATGAACCGCTGCGAGTTGGCGCCGCTGGCGATTTATTTCGCCAAGTTTGGCTGCTCTTCCCTGCTCTACGATTTCCGCGCCCACGGCAAAAGCGGGGGGCGAAAGTCGGGGCTCGGTTGGACAGAGCGGTTGGACGTGGCGGCAGCGGTTGCATTTGCCCGATCCCGAGCGCCTGGATGCCGCCTGATTTTGGTTGGCAGCAGCATGGGCTCGGCGGCAAGCGCGTTCGCGTTTGGCGAGGATTCTTCCCTGGCCGACGCGTTGGTCTTGGACAGCGCCTATTCCAGGCTCTATCAAGCAGTCTCGGGTTGGTGGAGATTTCTGGGCGGGCGTGGTTTGAGCTTCATCTTATCGCCTTCGGTCGTCATTGCTGCTCCGCTTGCGGGTTTCAACCCCTTCCGGCCCGATGTTGCTCAGGCTCTGGCTCAGGTCAAAGCTCCGGTTTTGATTCTTCACGGCGATTGCGACACGTTGGCCACGGTCTTAGAAGCCAAACGAAACGAGGCGGCTTGCGTAGATGTTGAGACCGTCTGGTTTGAGCGGTGCGGCCATTCGGAAGGGCGCTGGCTTCAGCCTGAAAAATACAACGCCGCGGTCGAGGAGTTTCTTGCTCGAGTGCCGTGTGACAAGTGACGAATGACGGGGCGCAGCTTGGTTTGGAGTGGGCGTACCCGGCCGCGTTCTTGTTATGAGCGGGCTGTCGGACTGAGTCCGTTCTGTCCCGTCACGCGTCACGCGTAACCTTTCGCCCGCAATCCTTTGCGCTTTCTAAGCATAAAAATGCATCATTAAACGTGAAATCCTGCTCATTTCCGCGTCTAAAATCTACGGACTCCGTAGTAGGAGCCATAATGAAGAGTGGCGGACACTGTCGTTCGCGCTCTGGCCAACGCAGGTCGAGGTTACGGGAGATGATGTCGGCTAGATTAGAAACATGGCAGTTGGCCCAACTGCAACGGATGGCGAACTGCGAACCTGAAAAGGTCGAAGGGCTACTTAACACTTTATGGTCCAGTCATCCTGGGCTTTTTGACGAATTGGCGATTGCCGCGATCGATCAAGAAATGCTCACGGTTGACGAAGGCAGCAAACTGCTTTCGTTGAATGAGAGCGAGATCGAGGAACGGCTGCTCGAGTACCGCCAGCGGTCCAAAAACTACGAGACCGTGGTTATTCACGATGAGATGCGCAAGGCGGCATGCCTTTCCCAGGGCGGAATCCCCGTTTGGGAAGTGGTGCTGGAGTATCGCAAGCTCGGCTCCGTGGATATGCTGAAGGCGGCTTTCCCAAGCTTGACCGAGGGCGATTTGACCAGCGCGCTCAAGTACGCGGAAACGCACTCGGAAGAGATTGAGCACTGCATCTCGGATTACGAGCTGATCCGGGCTCGCCGTAAGGCTGAGTATCCGTTTTCGCGCTAAATAAGGCGCTATCGCTAGCCGGTTGCCGGACCGGCTGAAGGTAGCGATAAGGGTCCGAGGGACCCGTTACGCTACCTTCAGCCAGATTAGGGTTTTTGGCGTTTACCAGGCCTCCGTTACGCCGACTGCGTCGGCTTCACTTCGACCTTCGCTAAGATAACCCGGCCCGTTGGGCCTTCGGAGTCGAATGCCCTCTCGACCACACAGGCTGACCCTCTGCACGGGGTTCAAAACGCCTCTTTCCTTGGCCGGGGTCTTAACACTCGAGACCTAATACTCAACACTTGAGCCGGCTCCGATATAATCTGAGTATGAGTGCCCTCCTGACGACCCATTTGGTGGGGCTTCCACCCCCGGCCAGTTCTGGGAAGGTTCGGGAGATCTACGATCTTGGCGATGAACTTCTCATCGTGACCACCGACCGGATTTCCGCGTTCGACGTCATCATGGCTAACGGTATTCCGGACAAGGGCCGCATCCTCAACAAAATGAGCGCCTTCTGGTTCAATCGTCTGAAGCCCGACTGCCAGAACCACGTGATTTCCACCGACGATGAGGTCATCGCGAGCAAACTGGGCCAAGACTTTGCAGAGCTGCATGGCCGTTGCACCCTTGCGAAAAAGGCCAAACCCCTTCCGATCGAGTGCGTGGCCCGCGGCTACATCGCAGGCAGCCTTTACAAGGAGTACAAGGCCCAAGGCCCCAATGTTCATGACTTGGATTTGCCGAAAGACCTCTTAGAAAGCGCTTGGCTCGAAAAACCTATTTTCACGCCCGCGACGAAAGCGGTGGAAGGGCACGACCAAAATCTGAGTTGGGACGAAACCGTGAACCTTGTTGGTAAAGAAATTGCGGAGAAGGCGCGTGATTTGACTTTGACGCTCTATCGGGATGCGGCAGAGCATGCTTTTTCCCATGGACTGATCCTCGCCGACACCAAGTTCGGAATTCGGCGAAACTGAGGACGGCTTGCTCTGGATCGATGAAGCACTCACCCCCGACAGTTCCCGCTATTGGGACCTGGGCCTCTATGTCCCGGGCGGACCTCAGCCAAGCTTCGATAAGCAGTTTGTTCGCGACTATTTGGAGTCGATCCATTGGGACAAGCGGCCTCCAGGCCCTACCCTCCCCGAGGAAGTGGTGGAGATGACGCGCGACAAGTATCTCCAAGCCTATTCCCTGATCACCGGAGAGAAGCTTCAAAGCGAATAGATGTTTCTTCTTTACAACTTTTTCCTCACGATCCTGAGCCCGTTCTGGATCGCTTGGATGCTGTTTAGAACCGCGCAACGCAAAGAAAAGCCGATTTGGGGCGAGCGGTTCGGCAACTATTCCTTTGAGTTCCGAAAAGACCGTAAACGAGTTTGGATCCACGCGGTCTCTGTTGGCGAGGTTGTGGCCACGCTGCCGGTTCTTAAATGGCTCAGGACGCTCTTGCCGGATTACGAACTGGTCCTGAGCGTAACAACCAGCAGCGGGCATCAGACGGCGATCGACCGCGCCAAAGGCCTTTACGACCACCTGGTTTACTTCCCTATCGACGTCACCCGTTTCATGATGGTGGCGATGCAGCGGGTTCAACCGGCGGTAGTTGTCACAATTGACACCGAACTGTGGAGGAACTTTGTTTTCTCGGCCAAGGCGTTCCGGGCTACGACGATGATGGTCAATGGACGCATCAGCGACAAGAGCTTTCCGCTTGCCTCGAAGGTTCGATTCTTCTACAAGGATTTGATGAGCGAAGTGGACCAGTGCCTTATGCAGACTCCTCTTGACGCGGAGCGGATCACCTACCTTGGTGGCCATAACGTGTCGATCATGGGGAACGTGAAGTTCGACCAGGCGGTCGACGGACTGGACGCCGATCCCGTCGAGTGGCGCGCCAAATTGCAGATTCCGGACGGATTGCCTGTGGTAGTGATCGGCTCGACAAGAGGGGAGGCGGAAGAGAAGTTCGTTATCGAGGGTCTGCGGGAGTATGGCTTGGACAAGGTTTGCGTGATCCACGCCCCTCGCCATTTGGAGCGGGTACCTGCTTTGGCTTCTCTTGGTTCTGCGGCGGGCGCATCCGTGGCTTTGCGCTCCAAAAGCGAGAAGGGCAACTACTTGATTCTGGACACTTACGGCGAACTGGGACAGGTCTACTGCTTGGCGGATGTGGCGATCATTGGGGGGGGGTTTGCCAAGCTTGGGGGCCAGAACCTGCTTCAGCCTCTCGCCCACGGAAAGCCTGTGATCCACGGGCCCTACATGCATAACTTTCGCGATGTGGCCCAGTTGGCTTCTGAAGCAGGGGCGACTCGAGTTGTGCGCACTTCCTCTGAGCTTGCTGCTGCTTTGCGGGATTTGTTGGAGTCCCCTGAGCTGCGGGAAAAAATGGGGGCGGCGGCTCGGAAGCTCATTCAATCAAACACGGGCGCGAGTGAAACTTGCGCCCGGGCAATTGCGGGCTGCGGCGGACAAGAGTGAGGCTCGGATAGAGCGGAAAAGGCCGTAAGGAAGTAGGATTAAGGATGTGGCAGAATCCCGAATGATGCAATTCGAAATAGGCGATTTCGACGTGCTTAGAGAAAAGACTTTGCGATGGTGGGTGGAACGAACCCCGCGAGAGCGTCTACACCCTTTCGAGCAGTTGCTCGCTGCCAAGAGGCTGCTCTCTGAATCAAGACTTCGAACAACTGATCGCATCGTTAGCGTCCCACCCCACGTTGATTTCCTAGTCGTTGGGTCGGCGGTGTTATGCCTCCACGGCCGCCCCGTTGAGAGTGGGACCTTATAAGAACGGATTAACTCTGTCTTTCATTGCTTGTTGGGCGAGTAGCTCCTGCTCTTCAAAATGCTCCGGCTCTAAGTGTACGAGGCCGTAGAAACAAAAGGGCTTGTCGAAGCGCACGGCCCAGCCGGCGTCTCCGTAGCTGTAGTGCCACCACTCGTCGCGGCAGTTGGAGAAGCCGACGGAGAGCATCGCCTCTACCAAAATCATTCGGCGCTCGTGGGCGTCCGGATCTAAACCATAAGTGTAAGTGGGGGCGCCTTGGAACCGGTCGAAGGGAGCGGAGACGTTGACCGGCTCGCCTTCCATATCCAGCAGGTTCACGTCCAGGGCCGCGCCGGTGCAGTGACCGGGCGGGTGCTTGCGGTTTGGCGGCGCTACGAAGCGATTCACGGTGCGTTTTAGCGAGGCGTAGCTTCGGTTAGGGTATGCCTCTTTGGCGCATTTCCAGAAGAACTCGTAGATACGCCATTGGCGGTCCATCGGCCGCCAACCTTCGGTCACTCCGAGTTGGAAGCCCTTTGGCAGTTTGAGGGCCGCTTCCGCGGCCATTTCGGCAACTTGCTTCCTGCACCAGGGAATGGTCTGGGGACGGACCAGCTTTAAGTGCGGCGCGACCAGGCGAAGGTCCACAAGTGGCTCGCCATTTTCCCGTTCTGGCACGCGATCCAGCGCCAGAACGGGCTCTGGCTTTCCTTTTGTCTTATCCCACATTCTTTAGTGGAATATTATCAGAGCGAGAATCACCAACGCTCCAATCTTGACCGGCTTGCTGATTCCGCCGCCATGCCCCCTTCCCGGGACATCGATGAAATCGTTGGGCCGCAGAGCGATATCGCCTGCCATGCCTTTCTCGATGTCTCCGACATTGGCGTGGAAGATCCGCGTTTGACCGTCGATCTTGCGTTGAACAGTGACGCCTCCGAGATCCGAATCCTTGTACAGGCCTCCCGCCTCTTGGATAGCGCCCGTAAGCGTCAGGCCGTCGCTAAACGCAACCGGTCCCGGCGATTGCACCGCGCCCTGGACGACGACCGTTCGTCCGGTGGGAAACGGCTGCTGGGGTTGTGGCGTGTACACCGGCGGAGTTGGTTGATAGATGACCGGCGGTGCGGGAGTGGGAATGGGTGTCGGCGCAGGCGTGGGAATCGGAGCCGGAGTCGGCGCGGGAATAGGTGGGGGACCGGTTGGGGCGGGCTGTACCGGTGCGCTTGACGAGTTGGAATCAAAGCAAACCGTATCTCCGCTTAGAACCTCGGGGTTGTTCACGTTGTTGGTCCCGTTGAAGGCGGCGATGTTGACCACGAACACGTTTCCCGCGTAGGTGACAATGCGCACATGCTGCATGTTTGCATCGGGTGTAGGATTGGCGAGCTTGACGATATCGGCAAGCCTCATGCCCGGCTTGGGCTGAATGGTCCCGCTGTTCTGCGCCGCGCCCATGTAGCTGATGACGCCCAGCTTGGACGAATCCACATGGACCGTTACGGTCGCGGTGCTTAGGATCCTCTCGCTGACAAGGGCTTGACTGATCTTGGTTGCAGCATCGCCCTCGGTCATTCCGCCGACGCGGACCGCGCCAGCGTATTGCATGATAATGAACCCGTCCCGGGTTATCGTGTAATCCTTGTTAAGCGCGGGTTCCTCCGCGCAGTTCACGGTGACGACGTCGTTGGGGCGAACGAATTTCCGGTCTCCCCGATGCCGAGCGCCACGCAGGCCCAAAGCGCGACTAGCATCCATGCAAACGCTCTTCTCATAGTAATGAGAGGACGTCTCAGACAGTGCTTAGGCTCGGGAAAAGTGTTAAGTATTGGGTGTTAAGACCGGATAGTTTGAGTGTTGGGTATTGAGTGTTAAGATCCGGAGGGCTAGGCTTAACTTGGTGGTTCATTTTGAAGAGTCATACACGGTCGACTCCTCCCTTACCGTCTGAGTTTGATTCCTGCGATAGTTGATCAGGCCGTTGAGTCCCTCTTGTTCGCCTGCTCGAGTTTGCGAGCAATATCGTCGAAGTGCGTTTCATTCATGAGCGCTCTTGCTCTTGCACGTTTAAGCCAATATCCTGCTTCGCGGGCTAGCCGCGAGCAATAACAAAGATGTGTAAGGCGTCAGCCTTGTTATATCGTCCGTCTCCCTCGGCCAGGTTGGCTCCTACACTGTCAATAGCCTTAACAAGCTGCTTGCCAACCGTCCCTTGAGCAAACGTGGCCCAGTTCAAACATAGGTCCAAATCTCGTCCGAAAGAACCTCATATTGCTTGAACAGATCAGTTTGCTCAATCGGTGTATGCGTACTCGTGCCCCCTAACATTCTCTAAGCCCCTCTGATTCTAAACACTCAACACCGAATACTCAACACTTCCCTAGCTGCATCCACTCGTCTCGCCGCAGCTATCGCACTTCAAGCAGACGCCGTTTCTTCGAACCAGCGTGAAAGCTCCGCAGGACATGCAGGGGTCGCCTTCGTAGCCTTTGAGCCTTGCTTGCCGTATTTGTTCAGCCAGAGTTACCATTGCTACCGCGGCCCCGCCGCGGGGGGTGGTTTTTGCTTCCGGTTTGAGAGCGGCTTCAACTGGCTTTAGCTTCCTTCTTTGCTCTTGCTCCAGCATGTACGTGGGCGAGCCGGTGGCTCGGGAATTGCCCTCGAAGGGCAACGGCGCCTGCAAATCCGGGAGGCCGGCAGAGGCGGCGGGAATCGTTCGGAAGCCGGCGCTCTCCGAATCGTCCCTTGAAATGCCCGGGGCGACGCCTTCGAATTCGCCGCCGTCTTCTTCGTCGAAGAAGTCCGGCACTTGGTCCGGTTTGCCTACGGTGTCGCTTCGGAGATCTTCGGGTTTGACCTGCACCAGGTCGGTTCGACCAAGGTAGCTGAGGGCCAACTCGCGGAAGATGTAGTCGATGACCGAGGTGGACATCTTGATGTTGTCGTGCCCCATCACCGAGCCGTTCGGCTCGAAGCGGGTGAACACGAACGCTTCGACGAACTCCTCGAGCGGAACGCCGTATTGGAGGCCGAGCGAAATGGAGATGGCAAAGCAGTTCATCAACGACCGGAAGGCGGCGCCTTCAGCAATACAATACGCCAACGGTCGAAGTAGATGCGGCAGGGCACG
>CAWHLK010000004.1:0-49061 GCA_963829965.1 uncultured archaeon
TTTGAGAACAGGCTTGAACCCGAACGAAACCGCTCTCTCGCCGACAACCGTAAGCGAGGACACTTTCGGCCTTCTCTACCGACTTCCGGTGGATGGAGCCGTTTACGCGCAGCCGCTTTCCGTCGCAGGTGTGCCGATCCCGGGCAAAGGCGTCCACAACGTGATTTATGTGGCGACGAACACAATTCCGTATACGCATTTGACGCCAGCGGCACGAACTCCACGCCGCTTTGGATGAAGAATCTCGGCCCATCGGTCCCGACCAATGATGTAGGCGTAGGGGACATTCAGCCCGAAATTGGGATTACGGGAACGCCGGTCATACACTTGACGGGAACCGGAACTGGATCTTTACACTGTTTCGAAAACCAAGGAAGCCAACGGCAGCGGTGGATTCAACTATGTCCCAATGGCTTCTCACGCGCTCGATCTCGCCACCGGATCGGAAGACCTCGGTGGTCCGACTGTGATTTCAGCGACAGTAAACGGCGTGGGCGACGGAAACGACGGTGACGGCGGACATGTTCCGTTCAACTCGCTTATTCAGAACAGCAGACCCGGCTTGCTCTATTACAGCAACGGCAGCACGAATTTGATCGTGATCGCCTGGGGGTCCCATGGAGACATGGGCCCTTACCACGGCTGGGTGATGACTTACAATGCCACGACCCTCAAACAGGTTTCCGTGTTCAACACCACGCCGAACTCTCTTACCGACCCCTCCGGCAATCCAGTGGCGGGAGGAGCCATCTGGCAGGGCGGATCCGGCCTAGCTTCTGATGGCGCAAGTATCTTTTTGGGCACTGGGAACGGCACGTTCAACCCTGCAACAGACGCATACGGCGACTCGGTTTTACGGTCGTCCTCAAGCCTATCGGTTCTCGACTATTTCGCACCGATGAACCAGCAGACGCTCGATGACAACGACGGCGACCTCGGCTCAGGTCGCTGATGTGCTCATCCCCAATGATGCCTATAATCCGACCACCAAGCTCCTCGTTCAGACTGGCAAAGACGGGATTGTGCATCTCATCAATCGCGCGGATCTCGGCCACTTCAACGCAGACAAAGACCAAATTGTTGGCGAACTCGGAGGCGCTATGAACGGAGTCTGGGGTGGGCCTGCTTACTATAACGGAACCATTTACTATGGCCCCACCAGCGATCCGCTCACGGCCTTTGGGATTTCGGGCGGCAATCTTGTCGGCTCGGGTCCGCGGGAAACCAGCAGCAACATCTTTGGATATCCGGGACCGACGCCGACGGTTTCCTCAAACGGCGCTACGGTGGAATCGTCTGGGCAGTCGATTCAACTCGTTACCTGGGGTCAGGGATCACAGGCCCAGCCCAGCTATGGGCGTACAATGCCACGAACCTTGCAACCCTCTATAACAGCCAAAATGGGAAGGACAGTAAACTGGGAACGGCAGTGAAGTTCGCCGTTCCTCTCGGGTAGAGCGGCCTCGTTTATGTTGGCACAATGGCCGAAGTCGATGTGTTCGGTCTCGCCAGGTTTGCGCAAAGCCCCTACATCCGCACGGCCGGCGGATTTACAAGCAGCCATCGCTGACGATCACCATTACGGATGGAATGCCAAACGCCAAGATGTATTACACGCTGGACGGCACTGCGCCCACGGAGTCTTCCTCTCTCTATAAGGGACCCTTTGCCATCACTTCAAACGCAACCCTCCAGGTAAGGGCATGGGCGGCCGGATATGAGGGCAGCGGAATCAGTAAAGCCTACTATCAGGTCAACGCGGATATTGGGGCAGGAACCGGATTGGAGGGCATTTACTACAATAACACGGTTGCGACGGGAACGCCAGCGTCCCACGAGGACACCCCGGACATCAACTTCAATTGGAATGGGAACGCGCCGGTCTACGGGGTTGCGGGCAGCTACTGGTCAGCCGAATTTTATCGGGACTGTTCTTGCCCCGGCGTCGGGCTACTACACGTTCTATTTAAGCTCCACGGATGGAGCGGAGCTTTGATCAATGGCACGAGTTATAAATAGTGAACCAGCAACCCTGGCAACAACTGGTGACAACTTTTGGAACAAGTGCTCCGTTCTACATGAACAAAGGGCAGCAGTATTCGGTGAGGTTGAACTACTTCCAACTCGAAGGAGACTCCCTCCTTGAGTTGGCGTGGTCGACCGTCGGCATCCCCGAACAGATCACTCCGAAATCCCAGTTTTCTTGCCTTAGAGCGTAAAGGGTAAAGTCCATCGAGTAGGGGCTGAACGGCATCGAACTACACTCAAATAGAGAGCGACTCGTTTGCCGAATCCGGGAAAGCGAACTTTTTAATTACAATGAGGCGAAGCCGGAAGAAACAACCCGGCCGTCCCCTAGCAAGCACAAAACCGCTAACCCTTCAACAACTAGAGCCCAACACCTAAAACCCAAAACCTAAACACCATCACCTTTCCCACGGCAACCCCGGTTCCTGCAGCCTCGCCTTCCATGAGAACCGGTTTGGCGAACCATCTGCCCGCCGTTCCCTTTGGAGGATCTGAAGGGCAGCCTCAACGAAGGCATTCCGGTTGTTCCTCTCGACGATGAGACCATCCTCTTCGCTCTCTATGAGAAAAAGGAGGGGCCGGGGGCTTCTACCGCAACGACCGGCAAGCCGTAGAAAAGGGACTCCATGATCACCATGCCAAAAATCTCTCCCTCGTTCAAGTTGATGAAGAGGTCGCTCGCCGAATACACGCGCCACATATCACCTTGGGCGAGGCGGCGCACATGGGTCATTGAATCCTGGATTCCAAGCTCTTGAACTTTGGCTTCAAACTGGGAAAGGAGAGGGCCGTCTCCCACCGCGAGCAGCTTGGCCGCCGGTTGGCGATTGCGAATCTCGGCAAAAACCTCGAGGGCCTCTAACGGACGCTTGTATCCATCCAATGCTCCCACAAAGCACACCACTTTATCAGCGTCGGTGTAGCCAAAGTGGGCGCGGGCCTCCGCGCGGCTCGCGGCCGTCGGCGTCGTGAGGTTATCGAAGTCCAATCCCACCGGCATCAACGCGACCTTTTCGACTCCGTTCTGCTTCAAATACTGCAGGAAATCGGGAGTTTTGGCTAAGCAGTGACATTTTCGGCAGACTCTGAGGTTACGCTCTGAGAGCCAGGCATTCAATGGGCCATGGTTAGAACTATTGCTCGTCATTGTGCCAAGGTAGGGCCAGAACGCTATGTGATTTTTGTTGCACCATCGGTAAATGTGAGGGACGAGGAGTTGCAGATCAGTCATCCCGATCATGCCATCCAATTCAAGCGACCTTAAAAATCGGACGGAAAAAATCCCATGCGATTGGATTCTCAGCGTCCTGCGCCGATATTCCTGAAAGGTTCCCCCGTTACAGCAAGTGTGGGTCCAAGTCTCCGTCTTGCCCGCTGCCTTCACAACGCAAACTTTGTGCCCGGCCTCCATGAGCGCCTTTGCGAGTCCAATCTCCTGCCGATTATAAGCGCTCTTCTCACCTGACTTGTTGCGCCAAGGGACTAGAATGGCCAGGTTCATCCGTTCAAGTATAACCTTCGCGAAGAACTCTTTTTTGTGCAATCGCCGATTTCGGGGCCCAGGTTAACGAGCCAAGGGCTCTGGGGCCAGAATGAATAATTAGGGTGTTAGCGTGAGAGTGCGGCTGACAGACGATACGCCTGCAGTAACCCTCAGCGTCGCCGAGCTTTCTTTATTCACCTTTTTTGTGCTAATCGTAATCGACATCGTTGTTTGCCCAGCACCAATCGTGCAAGCGGCGGGAACAAGCACCTCCGAGCTGCTCGATGTGATGGTGACAGGGAGCCCCGAATCCGGGGCCGGACCGTTGAGTTTCAAGACTGCCACAATGCTGCCACCACCCCGGGGCGCTATCTCTGGCATGGTGAAGCTCAGAATGGTCGGCGCAATAATTGTTAGGGATGCCGTTTTGGAGTACTCGCCGGCGGAAACCTCAACTGTCGCTACCCTGTTCGCCACCACTGGCTTCGTTTGAACCGTGAATGTAGCGGAGCACTTCCCAGCCTCGATCAGAACAGTTGACGGCAATGCAACGTCGGCGCAATTCGATGACAAATCTACGACGTATCCGCCTGATCCCGCATAGCCGTTGATGGCGATGGTTCCGGAGCAGCCGGAACCTCCCAACAGTACGTTGGGCGAAAGTTTGAAATAGAGCAAAGCTGGAAGCGTCACTGTCAACGTAGCTGTCTTAGCGGTTCCGTTCAGTGAGGCGGTCAACGTCGTGAAAACGGGTTTGCTTACGGGATTGGACCTGACCGTAAATGAGACAGAGGTTGAGTGGGCGGGTACCGTCACCGTAGTAGGGGCGGTAAGGGCGTTGTTCCCCGAAAGAATTTGGACTACATTGCCCGATGGTCCGGCTGGCCCGGTAAGAGTCACTGTCACTGCAGATTCCTGGCCGCCGATCAGTGTGGTTGTGGAAGCCACGAGGCTCGAAAGGGTCGCCGGCTCAACCGTCAAAACGGCGCTTTGATTGGAACCGTTAAAGGCAGCGGTCACCGTCACCGGAGTGTTTTCGCTCACACTCGTCGTTTGGATTGTGAATGTCGCTGAGCTCGAGTTGGGGGCGACCGTAATCGAAGCGGGCACTCCTGCGGCGGAGCTGTTTGCCGAAAGATTGACGACAAGCCCCGCCGGCCCAGCGTTCCCGGTCAGGAAGACGGTCCCGTAAGCGCTTTGGCCACCGGAAACTGACGACGGGGAAACTGTCAAACCTGATACCGTTGGTAAGGAGAGTGTCAGGGTTGCGGTTTGGGATGAACTTCCTAGGGTCGCGGTGATGGTTGCAGTGGTAGAAGCGCTGACCGGAGACGTTTGCAGGGTAAACGAGGCCAATGTTGAGCCGGCGGGTACTACGAGGACGATCGGGACGATGACCGCCGAGTTGCCCGAAGAGATGGAAACGTTGTCCCCAGCCGGCCCCGCCGGCGCCGAAAGTTGCATAGTGCCGGTCGAACTGTTACCGGCCATAACGAAAGCCGGCGAGACGGTCAAGCTCGTAATCTTTGGCAAGCCGATTTCCAGTGCCGAGGTTTGAGATGAGCTTCCAAGCGAAGCGGTCAGGATTGCCAAGGAGGAGCCGTTCACAGGTGAGGTTTGCACAGTGAAGGTGGCTGAACTTGCACCTGCGGGAACGGTGACCGTAGCCGGCGCCGTGGCTGCCGGACTTCCTGAAGATATTGACACTACGTCGCCGGACGGTCCCGCAGGTCCCGATAGCTGTACGGTAGCCGTAGAGCTGTTTCCGCCTACAACGGAGGCTGGTGAGAGGGTCAGACTCGTTACGGATGGTAGGGAAATCGTAAGCGCCGCCGTTTGCGAGGAAGACCCCAGGGTAGCGGTCAGTGTCGCGCTGGTGGAGGCACTCACGGACGTGGTTTGCACCGTGAATGAAGCCGCAGTTGCACCGGCGGAAACGGTAACCGTGGCGGGAACAGTAACGGCAGTGCTGCCCGAAGAGATCGAGACAGTATCTCCCGATGGCCCAGCGGGCCCTGATAACTGCACCGTACCCATTGAGCTGTTTCCGCCAACAAGGGACGTTGGGGAGACGTTCAGGCTGGTCACCGTCGGCAAGGAGATGGTAAGGGTCGCAGTTTGGGAAGAGCTGCCAAGTGTCGCAGTTATGGTTGCAGTCGCGGGAGCACTAACCGCCGACGTTTGCAAGGTGAAAGAGGCGGAGGTCGACCCGGCGGCAACAGTAACCGTGGAGAGAACGGTAACGGCAGCGTTGGCCGAAGAAATGGAGACCGTATCTTCCGACGGCCCGGCCGGTCCAGAAAGCTGCACTGTGCCGGTCGCGTTATTGCCTCCTACCACGGATGATGCAGAGAAGCTCAAACTTGTCACCGTCGGCAACGATACTGTAAGGGTTGCAGTTTGGGAAGAGCTGCCAAGTGTCGCAGTTATGGTTGCGGCTGTAGACGCGCTAACCGCCGACGTTTGCACGGTGAAGGAGGCGGAGGTCGATCCGGCGGCAACGTTAACCGTGGCGGGAACGGTAATGGCAGTGTTGCCCGATGAAATGTAGACGGTGTCTCCCGGCGGCCCGGCCGGCCCTGATAACTGTATGGTTCCCGCGGAGTTGATGCCACCCACAACCGAGCCGGGAGAGACGGCAAGGCTCGCAACCGTGGGCAATGTCACGGTCAGCGTGGAGGTCTGAGTGGAAGTCCCCAGCAAAGCTGTTATGGTTGCCGTGGTGGAGGCGCTAACCGCGGATGTTTGTATCGTGAAGGTTGCAGACGTAGAGCCGGAGGAAACCGTAACCGAGCCAGAAACGGTAGCTGCCGGGTTGGTGGAAGAGATGGAAACGACGTCGCCTGATGTCCCCGCCGGTCCCGCGAGCTGAACCGTGCCGGTAGAAGTGCCACCACCCGCAACGGAAGTTGGAGACACCGACAGGCTGGTGAGGGAGGGAAGCGCGATTGTTAAGTTGGTTGTCTGCGAAGAACTGCCCAACGTCGCAGTGAGAGTTACCGTCTCGGTTGCGGAGACCGGAGACGTTGTGATCGTGATGTTTGCACTGCTTGAGCTTTGGGGGATAGACACTGTCGCCGGAAGCTGGGCATCCGTGCTGCTGCTCTGCAGTGAGACGGTGACTCCTCCGGGTGCTGCGATGCCCGACAGGGAGATCGAGCCCGCCACGGATTGTCCACCGATAACACTGGGTTGGGCGATGGAGAGGCTGGAAACCGCAGGCGTGGCGCCAACCGTTAAACCCGCGTCGACCAGGGAGGTCTGCCACTGCGAATACAGCGCAGCCGGGCTTGTTGAGTTAGCGGACCATTGAGTGTTATTTGAATAGCTAATACCTGGATCATTGGAGAGCCAGAATGGGGCAAAAAATGCCGATTCTGCGGGAATTCTGGATCGAGTCTGGCGGCCTCAGAAGATAGGAACTGCAGTTATTTATCTGGTTGTTGTAAAAGTTAGCGCTCGATGCCTCATTGAATCCACAAATCCCAATATTAATGCCATAGCACGGAGTAGCGCTGGAGTCCGTTGTGTAGCCGGGATCGTAGGTGTAGCAGTTCTCCATGAGGATATCGTGGCCCATGGGGAGTTGAAAACCTTTTGTTCCGATGTGGACCGCGTAGTCCTTATTAAACGTTATATAAGCGCACTCTGTTGCTTCGACGGTCCCGCCATCCGTTGTGAACGCCGCTCCTGCATCGGCTTGTGAGCCAGGTATGGCAGGATACAGTCCATCAACAAAGTTGTCTTCGCAAAGGATCGGGTTATCGCTACCTGTGCCACTAGAATTATAGAAGTTGAAGACGTCGTCACACGAAGAGGCGAAAGGTGTGTTTTGCACTAAGTTCCATTCAACCTGGCAAGTGACCAGATTGGCTTTTGCAATCTGAACCGCGTGGGTAGTCCTACCATCCTCCCAGAGAGCCGTGTTCCATCCGCCGTTTCCGTCCGAGGGTGAGCCTTGAAGATCGATAATCCAGTTGTTGTCGATGGTGATATTCTCACCGACTGGAGCGCTGTTCACGTAGATAGCAACGCTCCCAGAATCCATGATCGTACACTGGGTAACCGTGAGGGACCCACCTGTTCCGTTTGGAGTTCCCGAGCAAATGGCGGATCCCGTAAATACCCCGGCAACATTTGGATTCTGGCCGTAGAAGAAGCACTGCGAGACCGTGACTTGAGCGTTATTGTAATCCGACTCAATCCCGCAGCCTGGAAAGAAAATTGCGGAGTCCTCAATCGTAACTGGCTCGCTGGTTTTGATAGTGATCGCCGGGGTTGAAACCGTCCCGGTGACGTTCAAGCCGCTATAAATGCCCCCTTGGGTGATTGTCATTGGGCCGCTCGGGGCCCGAAGGCCTATGGACCTAGAGGAGAAAGCACTCGATATCCGGTGGGAACTCGGCGTGTGCGGTATGGGCGCCGCTAGAGCGGCAATACTCGTCGCCGCTCCGAGGACACTAAATGCATTCCGCAGCCCCATGGCAATCTATTGCCACAGAGGGAGTACCCGCCGAACGGTTCAAATACTAGAAGTTAACCGGTCCCAACGTGATCTCCGGTCTTTGCCAAGGCGGACTGCCAGCCAGCATAAAGCTTCGCCGCGCTCGTTGCGTTGGCTGGCCAGTAATTGATGTTCTGGCCAACGATTCCGAGTTGCGCCGCTAGCCAAAAACAACACAACTCGCTTACACTTTGGAGATTCTGAGAGGTATGGGGCGGTCGCAGAAGGTACGAGAAGCAGTTAACGATCACATTGTTGTAATACAGCGACTGGTCTTGCATGCCGTTAAAACCACAGATCCCTACGTTGATTCCGTAGCACGGAGTATGGGTCGCGTCGGGCGTGTAGCCTGGATCGTAAGTCTCACAATTTTCCATGATGATATCGTGGCCTACTGGAAGCTGAAAGCCTTTGGCGCCAACGTTGACCGCCGTGTTGTTCTCAAAGATGATATACGCGCATTCGGTGGACGCATCGGTACCTGTTCCATCGGTGGTGAAAGCTGCGCCTGAGTTGCTTTGGGAAGCCGGCAGGCCAGCGTACAATCCGTCCACAAAGTTGTTTTCGCAGAGAATGGGGTTATAGGGGCCCGTGCCGCTCGCGTTGTAGAAACTGAACACGTCGTCGCAAGAGGATTTAAATGGCGCATTCTGGACAAGGTTCCACTCGACACGGCAAGTTATCTTGTTGGCATCTGCGATCTGGACGGCGTGCGTTCGTCCGTCTTCCCACCCGGCCGCGTCCAGCCCCCGACGCCGTCTGAAGGTGAGCCCTGCAGGTTGATGAACCAATTGCGGTCGATTGTAATGGCTTCGCCTTGTGGGGCTCCATCAACATACACCGCCACCTTGCCGGAGTTCACGATGGTGCACTGGGTCACCGCAAGATATCCTGGGTGCCCGCTGTCACTGATATCAATGGCGCCTTCTGTGAAGGCCCCTGCAAGGTTGGGGTTCTCTCCATTGAACTGGCAGGCGTAAATCGTAATCCGGGAACCCGGACAATTCGACTGGACCCCAACTCCAGAAAACTGGATTTTCGACCGCAGTATCGAGACTGGCTCCGACGTATTGATGGTGATCGCGGGTGTCTTAATAGTGCCGGATACGTTGAGGCCACTATAAGTACCTCCCTTGCTGATAGTGATCGGGCCGCCATCTACTGGTTTGGCCCACGGGCCCAGTCCATGATTGACGAGCCCATTAACCGCCATGCCCGCATAACTCCCATCGATCGCAGGATCGAAAGAGGGCCAAATGCTTAGCCCCAAACACGAAACAGTTAGAAAGGCTCGTAACCAATGGAGGATTGTCTTTTGATGCGCTAAGTTCACGTTCTGGATGCTGCGACTAAGGCATGTCGCGATTTCATTTATAGGCAATGCCTAAATATGCGGCGGATAGCAAGAATCCGGCAATTGCTTGGAGAGAGGCGATGTCGGGAGCGTTGGTCTCAGGAACAAAAACGATATCGCCATCATTCAATACGGGGTTCATTTCCGCTTTTGCTTTATCAAGGTAGGCAATAAAGTCGTAGATCTTGCGGCTCGGTACACCGTGCTCGGAATGGAATATAGCGATGCGACTTAGTCGGGCCCTTCTGTCAAACCCCCCCGCAGTGCCAAGAGCGTCGCTAAGGCGAAACTCTTTTGCCTCCGACATAGGGTAAACCCCTGGAGACTTCACAAGACCGAGCACCGCGATCCTCTGAACATCTAGCACGGTAATGAGATCGCCCGATTGGACCTTTTCATCTGTATGCGAAGCAGCAGACCCTCTTCTTGGGGCAACATCCACCGTGCGCGCCTGACCGGAGGTGCTTAGCACGCTTACATTTCGAAGAGATCCCAAGGGCGTAACTCCTCCCGCCACCGCTACCGCATTTAGAAGGGTGTTTTGATCGGACCGAATTTGGTAAATACCCGGCCTAGCTACATTACCGCTGACATAAACGGTCAGGAGAGGAATTCGAAGAAACGAAATGGTGTCTCCGGGTTGGAGGGGGAGATTCTTTCCGGGAACGTTGTTCGCTGCGTCCGCGAGTGAAACCGTCTGGGCGTTGGAACCCCCAACGTGCTGCACCGTAACATTGTAGTCGGCTAGCTGAGTCTCTGTTCCAACCATTCCTGCTCCGTTGTTGGCTCCGACACCACCACCATACTCCAAGCCGCCGGCCGCGGCCAAGGCTTCCGATATCCTCCATCCAGGCTTAAAGTCGTAAACTCCCGTTGCCTTCACCTGACCAAGCACATAGATTCGATTTGTCCGGGGAGTCTTAAGTGAAACGGTGACGACCGGCTTCAGCAAGCCTACTGCCATGTCAGCCTTGAGCCGGGTCCTGTATTCCTCAGCAACTTGGCTAAGCGTTAGTCCAGCTGCCTTGATTGTTCCAACGCCCGGAAGCTCCACCGTGCCGTCGTTCGCCACTAGAAAGTCCCCCGAAAGCTCGGGATGGTTCAGCACGTTAACGAGAATGTCGTCCTCGTAGCCCAAAATATACGCTCCTTGCCTAGGTTGAGCGGACTGCGCTGGTGCAACGTTTTGAGCAAAGGTAAGAACTGCCCCCGCAACCAGCAGAATTGTGGCGAGGAGAATCTTAAGCAATAGCGATTTAGACATCGGCTCGGAGTATTTTACAGGATGTTTCATTTGGCGTCTGGACTAGGTGTGAGAAGCGTTTTGCCAGGGATCGTAAATCTGGCAATTAAGATGGCTTTGAGGCTGGGGACTTTCTCAATCTCGAAGTAAGAAGCAGAAATACAAAGCGAGGATTGGTCGTCATGTAGCGTTTCCAAAGGCGCTTTGGCTCCATAGCAAAGCGGTAAAGCCATTCCAGGCCTGCCCTTTGCAATACCTTTGGGGCTTTCTTCACCGTTTTCGCGAGAAATGGAAAGGCAGCGCCCACGCCTACCATCGTGCAGCGAAGGAAGGGTTGTTGCTCGCTCATCCATATCTCTTGCTTGGGACAGCCCAGGGCAACAAAGAGAACGTCCACGTTTTTCGCGTTGATATCGTCGCGGATCGCTTGGACCTCATCAGCATCTAATGTGCGAAACGGCGGTGAATACACGTAGGGAAGTTCCAAGCCCGGATACTCATCCCCTAAGATAGGTACGAGCTTGTCAAGGGTTTCCTGATCTCCCCCATAGAGCCCAACCTTCCAGCCCTTTTTTGCCGCGGTCCTGAGGATTGCTGGCATCAATTCATGGCCACATACCCTCGATTGTGCCGGGAATCCATGTCTTTTGAGATACCAAACAATGGGCATCCCATCGGGGGTGACCAGTCCTGCTGTGTTTAACACGCTTTGGTATTGTGGCTTGTCGTGGGCCTCTACCATCATGTGAACGTTGGCCAAACAGACATAGTTGCTTCGTTCGTCTGCGATCCAGCCTTCGATCACCTCGCAGGCGTCGTCGTAGCTAGTAGCGCTAATCCAGGTTCCGAGGAGATTGCAGCTCTTCAAAGCAAATGTCCCAAAAATGAATTTCGAGGGCCCAACGCCGGGAAGATATTCCAATTGCCCTGCGGTGGGCAGCAGAATAAGGTTACATGCAATTTACCATCTAGGGCGATTTTTCAGGACGATTATGGAGAACCTTAAGGTGGATCGGTACGTCTACCCCAGAAATCAACTGCATATTTGAGAATAAATTATAAGCACCGAAGTCGCGGTGCTTGGGTAGGCCAAATGGAGTTTATGCGGACGCTGGCTCGATTCGCCAATATGGAAATGGCACGTCTCCGCTTCCGATTCCCTAGTCGCCACGTAGTAAATGGACAACACCGTTAGTTTCTAAATCTAATGAGCTGATTGGCTCTGCAAGGTGGGTTTTCAAAAATTCGGATCACCATCAACTATGGCAAAAATTCTGCAGGTGCACAACGAGTACCTCATACGAGGTGGCGAAGACACTGTCGTTGAGAGTGAATACGAACTGCTGAAAAGCCGTGGACACGAGGTTAAGCAGTTCATTGTTCGGAACCGGGACGTCGACACGTCGAGCGGGTGGGGCAAAGCTCAGTTGTTCGGAAGCTCTATTTGGGGTTCAAATTACAAGTCTGACTTGCTCAATGTTCTGAGTGAGTTTAAGCCGGAAGTTGCGCACGTTCACAATTTTTTTCCACTACTGAGCCCGACGATTTTTCCTCATTTGCGGCGTAGTGGTTGTAGGGTCGTCGTCACGCTCCACAACTACCGGCTGGCCTGCTCTGGAGCGACCTTACTGCGTGACGGCAATATTTGCACCCTTTGTCTTTCCGGATCGAAGCTCAACGCAATACGCCATGGGTGCTATCGGGGCTCAAGGGTAGGCTCGGCAGCCATCGTTCTGGGGTCTTCCCTGCATTTGATGCTACGTAGCTTGGATTCCGTTGACACCTTTATCGTGCTTTCTAAATTTGCATCTGGAATTTTTTCCGCGAAAGGCATTCCGGAATTCAAGCATAAGATCAAACCCAACTTCGTGAATGCGGCTCAACCGGAACTCTTGGGGCGCTTAAGAAAAAATCAGATTTTATTCGCGGGGAGGTTCTCCGTTGAAAAGGGTGTGGATCGTCTCCTCCAAGCATGGGAAGATGTGAAGCCGGATGGGTGGACCCTCCTGCTTGTGGGGGACGGCCCCCTCAAGCCCGACCTGTTGGAGCGGTTTGGCGGCTTGCCTGGAGTCGAGTGGCTTGGACATCTTCCCCATGGAGACGTCTTGAGCTTGGCCTCCGAGTCGCGGTGGGTCATTATATCGAGCAGGTGCTTCGAGATGAACCCTATGATCGCCTTGGAGGCAATGTCAGTTGGCACACCGCTCATCGTGCCTGATTTAGGCTCCTTGCCTCTCTTTGTCGAGAACGGTTCGGGCCTTGTTTTCGAAGATTGCCCGGATGGATTGGCAAGAACGCTAGCCGCAGCTATGCGAATGTCAGCTTCTGAATGGGAAGCCCTGTCGGACCAAGCTCTATATACTGCCTCGACAGATCATTCTCCCGAGCAAGCTTACGTTAAGCTCATGGAGGCTTATGGCTTGTAGGAGGATGAAAACGTAGGGCGGATATTAGCCAGTGCCTGCCCCTCGTGTTTCGGAACTCAGGCCATTTGAGTATCAGCGATTCAACTCCCAAGGATGATAATCTTGCCGAATCTTATACACCGGGCCACACGGAACTTGATCAGCCATCATCAGTTATGACTAGGTGCCGCCTTCTCTTTTAGTTCCGACGTCGCTGGTAGACTCCCCTGGGGACCTGCGAACCCTAAGCGTACTCGATGAATACGACTCTTGACTCCCTCGTTTATCTCTTGCTAGGCTTGGGCGTTCTATATGTGGTCGGAAGGGCAGTTTCAAACGTTGTTCTTGGTAGCGTCCTCATCGGCTCAACCGCGATCATCACGATTTTCTACCCGCAGATTCCATCCATCAGCGCAGGCTCTTTCAACTGGAACATTGAGGACGTTATCTCAATCGCACTGCTGTGCCAACTGTTCCTCAGGCCGCCGAGTTGGCGGCAATGGAAGGGAGCGCATGGTTTGAGCGTATTTTTCGCCCTATTTGCGATCATGGTTACGGTGTCACTCGTGAGGGGCTTGATGGTGTTCCCGCTCAGAATAGTATTGAACGAGAGCAGAAGCTGGGTGTTTCCTCTGGCAACAATCATTTACTTTTCTGTGGTTCGTGCATCCAGGGCTCAAATCGAAAAGATCGGGGTGGCAGTGGAATGGATTGCATTTATTATGGTGGTCGCAGCAATGGCTCGATATGCGCTTCACATGTCGGCCGATCCAGGTGTGATCAAGCGCCCGGTTGCCTCCGGGAATGCGATCTTCATGGCATGTTCCGCGATCTACCTATGGTATCGATTAGCGACGACCAAGGTCAGCCTTGTGGGCAAGATCGCTGCCGCCTCGCTGCCGTTTGTTGTTATTTTGATGCAGCATCGAAGCGTATGGATATCCTTCGGGGCGATGCTTTTGCTAGTGGCCCTTTTTGGGCTATCCATAAAACAGAAGGGGCGGCGCTTTATCGCCCTTGGATTCATCGCTCTGCTTGCATTGGTTTTAATGGCGCCCAGGTCGAGCCTAGTAAAGGACCTCTCGACAAGCGTCGAGACGAGCACCGGCAGTCACTCGACTGCGGAATGGCGTGAGGAAAGCTGGCAAGAACTCCTGTCGCCGTCTCTCATGGGCCCACCCATCAATTACGTGGTTGGGAAACCCACTGGCGAAGGTTTCTTTCGTAAGCTGTTTACTCCCGGGTTACCGCCCGCATATGTTGACGTAGGGCCACACGACCTTTACGTCCTCTTGATCCTCCGTAGTGGTCTAATAGGTCTCGTTGGCTTTGTTGGCTTCATGCTCACACTGATCTTCAAGCTATGGAATAAAGGCTTGGAGGGCCGTGTGCTGGCCATAATTCAAGTAGGCCTCCTTTTCTACTGGCTCCCCTACGTTTTCGATGAGCCGCAGGCCTTCTTTGTTGGCCTGGGCCTCCGGTTACTTTTGGGGCTTTCAGAAGAAGGGTCCGCAAAAGATGCTCCTTTGGAAGAACCAGACTTAGAACGCGAAATATCCGTTGCCCTCGAGCCATCTCCTGTGCCGATGCGGACAGGTTAAACTCGCAGGATCTTTCCAGGTCTTTTCGTCGAAGCATATAACCCCACACTAGTACCTTTCGCGCTTAAAATGCTGTTACTCGCTATGATGGATCGGGCTATTGATCCTGGATAACTAGCGGGATGAATCGTACTTGGATTGCCGCTATTTTGGACAATCCAAACCAAGAAACTTAGCTTGGATGGTTAATCACGGTTCCAAGCAGGTTGCTCCCAATGATTCGAAAATTGCGGATGGTTCGAAGCAGATCTGGCTTTAGAGTTTTATTTACCGCAGTTACTAGCAAGACTCCGTGGCAGTACTGTGCAATGAGCTGGGCATCGGCGGACTGTCCTGCCGCGGGAGTGTCGAATAAGACGACGTCATACCCCGACGTCATCTCTTCGATCGTCGATCTAGCAGTCGGAGTCCCGAACAGATAAGAAACTGTTTCCGAAGCGGGGCCAGCGGGCACGACTCTGACGTTCGCTACTTTCGTTTCCTGAGCGACATCCTTGAGGCTCGCGCCGCCAGCCAGCAAGGAACTCAATCCCTTGTCGTTCGATACTCCCGCCCAAGTATGCAGTTGGGGCGATTTTATGTTTCCGTCAACGACGAGGACGCTCCTTCCAGTTTGGCCAATGGCTGTAGCCAAGCTCGTGACCACGAATGAACTCCCGGTTCCTGGATCCGCCGCGGTCACGCACAAAGCCTTAATGTTGGCATTGCGCTCGGGGAGAAGGATATTATTGCGTAACATCTTGATTGACTCGTTTGCTAATCCGTTCTTGTTAGCCCGGTCAGTCATATCTGCACCAGGCAGGATAGCCGAAGGTTGGAATCGAGGTAAATCACCCAACACCGTAAGCCCCAGGGCGCTAATAAACCTCCGAGAATGAACGCGAACGTCCTTGCTATGGGCTGCACCCACCGCGATTCCACCGAATACGCATCCGAGCGCAAAGAACAAGATTAGATTGAAAAGATGTTTTGGGCTAGCAGGACGCAAAGGGGGCACTGCCTGTCCCAAAATATATCCGGATGGCAAAACTGAGCTTTCGTCCACGAGCAGATCGTGATAAGTGCCCGAGAGCTTTGTGTAGCTTGCCTGCAAATCCGTCAATTTCTGCTGAAGTATAAGCGAATCCCTTTTTTGATTCGGTGCTTCTCGCAAACTTGCCAAGCTCTTTCGCAGCGCCGCATTTTCGGCATTCAGTTTGCCTTGGAAACCCGCAATCTTCGCCGCGTCGTCGTCCACTCTTTCGGACAGGAAGTCCTTGGTCGGGTTCCTCTGTGTTTCGAGGCTGAGATTGATCGTGGCTTTCAAGCTGTCCACGTACCGACCTTCGGCAGCGATTTTCTCCTTTAATGCGTGAACCGTGTTTGAACCCTCTGCATACTCTTGCCTTGCCTGAGCAAGCTGGTCTTGCAGTGTGCTCAAATTCTGCTCGGCCTGTTGTCGCACAGGATTTGGCCCGTTTACGTCGCGTCCATTAACGGCTGAGTTGGTCGCCGCTATGTTGCGCGATTCCACGGCCAAGTCTTGGCGAGCCTCTGCCAAATCTGCGGACGAGGCATTGAGGGCGGTCTGAGTCGACGCGATGCTGTCTGTTAGGTCTTTGATTTGGTTATCTGAACTGACAAAGCCGCTCCTGCTCTCGAAATTGGCGAGTTCATCAGAGGCTTCCTTGAACTGTTTTTCCGTTAAAGAGAGTTGCGCTTTGACGAACTCTTCAGCTTGATGCGTTGCGCCGCCTGCAACCTTCCTGTCCTCTTGGAGATAGGTCGTTGCAACGAGGTTCGCCAGTTTGGCCGCAACGTCAGGCGCGTAGGAACTGGCTGAGATCGTGATTATCTCGTCGTCCTTACCCGGCTCAACATGCACGGCCCATGCTGGAGGAGCCGTAAAAATGGAAGAATCGCCTGGGCTAGATGAGTCTGGACGGCCAAAGCCTCGGTATCGGTCGCTAAGGGGCATTTGAGCGAAAGCCTCGTCAGTGATCGCATCGCTCTCGATGATCGCGACCTGTGTCTCGATAGATGGGACCTGGGTGACCGCTTCTAAGCGCGATAGAGGGTCACTCACGCCCGTGAGCGAACTTCCACCGCCTTCTGGCTTGGCAGTAACTACGACGAGGGCATCGGCGCTATAGATTTTTTTCCGGGTTAGAGTATAGGCGAAGCCGAAAACCAGAAAAACGAATAGAACTACTCGGAATTTCCATTTGTGAATCCACAAGATATCGAGGTAGTCCGACAGTAGTTCAGGAGCGTCGGAAGGCACGGTGGGCTCTGACTGCGCAAAGTCCAAGCGATTTTGGTTGTTCGGATTATCGGGTGCCATTTTTTTCTTGGTGCCGGGGATCGCCTATGGTCGGACAGATTTGCATTTCAAATTTCGTACTGTTTATCTTCATGCTGAGCAAGGGGGGCCTTCAGGATGTCATGACGCGTCCGGAATGCGATAATATTGAACCGGGATTCGCTAAGACCAGTCGCACCAAGGGCCGGATTCTTTTTGGGACAAAATACCGCTTCAAAACCATGGGCATGATGCCAGGTTGAGCCACGCCGCTCCGACTCCTCATATTACCAAATTTCGCCTCTTCGCGCTTCGCTTGTCATGATAGTCGCAATATCCTCCTAAATTGGTCCCCTTCCCAGTTCCTTGCAAGCATCCGGGGAATCCGAAAGACTCGGTTCTTCTGTTCATCAACCCGCCCTCCAAGCAACATGCAAGTGTAAACCCAGCGGATTGAACCGCAGCGACGGAATCCGGTTGATTGGCGCCGTAAGGGTAGGAAAAGCTCGCGGAACAATTTCAGTTCTTTCGATCAGGTCCTGGCGCCCGGACCTGATTTCCTCTGCTTGGTCTAAGGGAGACAGGCTGGGCAATCGTGTGTGCCAACGTGTATGGCCGCCAATTTCGATCAGACCGTCCGTTGCCAACTCCTTCACTTCCTCCCAACGCATCGGCCGATGAGAAGGCCGTGGCGCAGTTGGCTGGCCTGTTTGCTTTCTCAGGGAGTCAAGGGCTAAATTCAGGAGCCTTGGCGTCAAGTCCTTCAAAATACCGTGGCAAGCGCGATAGGCTTCGTGGCGTCGAGTAGGGTTGGATTGCATTTGCACGTTCCACTTTCGGTGCGCCTCTGCGTCTTGCGAACCGTATCGCCCGCGTTCGCCCAGTTGAGTAATTCGTGGTTGCGAGCCGCTGCAAGGCACTAGAATTCGCTCAGGTAAGTCCCCTGCGGTGAGAAAAATGCGCTCCACCTCGTCCCACCAGAACTCACGTTGATACTCTAGATAACCCGTGCAAACGAAAACTGTAGTAGGGACCTCGTACTTTTCCAAAAGAGGCTTCGCGTACACTAGGTTGTCGAAGTAGCCGTCATCAAACGTCACCGCTACCGCATTTGCAGGTGCCTCATCGTTCTTAAGCGCCTGAAATAGGTCCCCCAGGGACATTAGCTGACATTCACTTCTCATTATCTGCAAATGTCGCTCGAAATTAAGCGGGGGTGGCCGCCAGCAATTGGGGATCTGCTTCAAGTTCTGCCACTCGGTGATAGCACAGGATGACGGGGCCACCGGAGGGCGGATTCTTAAACGCGAGCGCGGACCTTCTCAACGCGTCCCAAATGCGTAAACCTCTCATCACTTCCTACTTGGCGTCAAAGAGGTGCCGATACAGCTCTTCATAGCGGGGAACAACAGCGTGGGCGCGGAAATTTTCCGTGGGCACGCTTGAACTCAGCATCAGAAATAGTTTGGAACAGTATTGAATCATTCTGAAGCCTTATCATCGCATCGGACACCTCCTTAGCATCTTTTACGTCAACCAATAAGCCTGCTTTGCCCTCATCGAGCAAATACCGCATCCCCGGCGTCCTTTCACCAGCGATCACGGGCTTACGCATCGCCATCCCTTCCAAAACTGTAACCGAAAGCGATTCTTCTAAAGAAGGATGGAGCAAGACGTCCGCTTGCCCATTCACCAAGGACAGAAGTTCCGTCCTATCGAGCTCGCCGCGGAAACAAATGCCCTCTCCCATGCCGTTCTCTACGGCCCATCGGTTGGCGGGACCACCTTCTTCATAGTCCCATCCAATCATCGTTAAACGAGACTCGGGATGCATTTGCCGGAAGTTATGGAAGGCCCTGATCGCACAAATCCCATTCTTATGATGCGTCCAACCCTGTAATACCGATGCGAAGCACAAAGTCGCCCCCTTAGTTCTGGGAAACTTAATCGGTAGTTCAAATATCCAGTCAGGCAAAAAATTAGGGATCACTTCGATCGAAGCTCCAGGGCGCATCCACTTAGCAAAGTGGCGAGCGGCCTCATCTGAAACCGCAACGTAATTCTTGCATCGCATCGCAACCTTATACGCCATTGCAAGGCGTGCTGCCCGATGCTTGTCTCGAAAGCTTGCAAGCATCCTCCAAGGCTGGTCGTGAATGGTGGTAAGGGTCGGCACTCCGGCGGAGAGGGCTCCGAGTGCGAACTCATAGGTCCAATGCGCATGTACAAACTGAGGACTAATCTTTGATATAGCCTTCGACAAGAAACCGACCTCCTGTTTAAAGAGGTCCCGTCCCTGTCCGGTTCGCCGTGCAGGGCCAATAACTACGCGCAGCCGGTCTCTCTCTAGCACGACCTCGTCCTCGACATCCTCGCTGAGCGTAAAGATCGAAACGCTGTGGCCGCGTCGTAGAAGCTCAAGCACAAATGGTGTCGTCGCAGTTCCTCCCAGACCCTTGGGCGAGTCGGTATGGTCGGGAGGCAAGATTTCCCGGATATCGACCCTACAGCTGAGTGCAATGTCCATAAAGTTCTTAGCTCACATTTTTTGCGAACCATGGACATGATTGTACTGCTTCCCCCAAAAGAACCGCCAAGCCACCAGAAGATGTGATGCCATTCTCACGAACGTGATGAACGCTAGGTTTACGGCGATCCAAAACAGCCCGTATCTTGCCGCGATAGGAAGCGTAACAAGAGTTACTGGAACAACTGCCCACGACAGTTTTGCCTCGAACTCAGGGCGTCCAAAACCAGTTAGCACAGGGCCAATCGGCGCGAGCACAGCCATGAACATTCTCTCGGTCGCAAAGACTGGAAGGAGCGGAGCGGCGGGGAGAAACGCCTTACCAAGCAGGAGCATGACGATTCGGGTTGAGAAGCAAGCAACAATTAGTGCCACGGGGAAGGTTATGGCGACGCTGAGCAAGATGCCCCGCAGCAAAATTCCTCTTACTTTTTGGATGTCGTGCTGCGTACGGGCAGTCGCAGATACCATGATGCTCTGTACTGACGGGATGACGAAGTTCAGGGGCGTCTCGATCATCCAGCGTCCCCGGTTATAAGCTCCAAGCATTATTGCACCCGAATTTCTCGCTACCACAAGTTGGTCAACATTGCTGAGGCACCAGTTGGCGGTGTTTTGAAACAAGATGCTCCAGGTGAACAAGTTGGTTGCTCTGTCTCTCTTCCAACATGGCCGAAGGGAATGCCGAGTGAGAGACCACTGAAATGCCGAACTAATCAGAGCTTGAGCCGCGTACCCATAGACAAGCGCCCAAATACCCCAGCCGTGCAGTGCCAAAGGAAGTGCGATACCCCCCTGTCCCAACAGAAATGCGGCGAAGTAGCACCACTGGTTGTGCCTGTGTCTCATGTCGCGCTGAAGAAGCGCGCCCGAGGTGTTCCCCAGCGAGTTGATTGGGAGCGAAAGGGCACACATTATTAAGGGCAGGACGAGTGTGGGTTGCCGGAGAAGAATCGTGATTGGAAATGCGCCAGCCACAAACAGGATCGCTACGGCCGTGCTTTGGACCATCGTGTAGGTGTGGCTTGAACGAACGTCTTCAACTGTGTATTGTTTTCTCTGAATTAGCGCCGAGGTTATGCCGGCATCGGCAAGCAGAGCTGCCACGGCCAGGATGTTCACGATGAGAGCAAATCCTCCGACGGGCCCTGGGCCAAGCACTCGCGCAAGTTTGCTCGAAAGCAGGATGCCAATTAGGCCTCTGACGACGTTCCCCGCCGAAAGCCAAATGACTCCACTGGACGATTTACGGCGCAAACTGCCAGGCTCGCCAAGTAGCCTATCTGTAACTCGGCTGATTCTTCCCGGTTCGGCTATTGGCATGGGGGCTGGGGGAGGGCGGCGCACCAACATTTCATTGGAAGTTGGGTCCGAATCGTAAACAGTATTTGGTTAAAGAACGAGACGTTCGCGAGCAACAGGGGTTTGGGAACTTCGTTATCATCACCCATTTTTACCGATCTTCGATGCTGGCAGCGGCGCTTCTCGCCCGCAGGGTAGGTATTCAATCGTAATACGCACATCACATTTCCCGGTAACATTTCGGTCACGGTAGACGCGTAGAGGAAACAGAATCTGCAAATCGACTGGGGTCAAAATCCATTTCTAGCGCGCCATCCCAGAATTGGCCGCTCCACTGCGTATAAAATTGCCGCGGACAAGGCGAGGCTCAGGGCGAATCCAACTGGAATCAGAAGGAACCAAGGCAGTCGGTATCGTTCGTACAGGGAGCCTTGGACGGTGTAGTGGATCAAATAGAAGCTGTAAGATACACGTCCAAGGAATCGCAAGGGCCCCCACTCCAAAAATGAAAATACTCCCGTGCTCCTTTTAGCGACCACACTGGCGAAAAGCGGCAAAAACGCGATTCCCTGAAGCGTATACCTGATAGATTCTCGAAAGAAGAAGCTGCGAAAAACGAATGTGGCCAGCAACATTCCAATGCCAACTGCGAAAGCGCCATTTGTCTCAAGAAAACGGAGAACCTTCGGAAACACGTCCCTTTCGATTAGAAATGCGAGCAGGCAGCCCCAGGCGATCGACTCCATTCTAGTATCCGAGGCGCTATAAGTACGACTGAAGGATGCGTTACCGAAGCGCAGTAGATAAACGCGCCATATCAACTCTAAAATACAGAATGCCAGAATGGCCAAAGTCGATCGCGAAGGCGACCAACGCTTCTGCATGAAAATAAGCAGCAAGGGGAAAATAAGGTAGAAGTGCTCCTCCACCGCCAATGACCACAGAACGCCGAGGCCCATATGGGGGGTCTGGAGGTAAATCCCATAATAATTTGTGAAGAAGAATGCATTAGCAACGATAGCCATCGGCGCAATCGGCATCGTTCTTAGACCAAGGAGCACGACTACTATAAGGAACAAAATCGCCAGGTACATTGGCGGCAAGATTCGAAGGCACCGGCGGATATAAAAGGATTTTAAGTCGATTTTTCCGCTAGCAGCCCACTCCCTTAAAAGCAAGGTGCAAATCAGGAATCCGCTTAGAAAGAAAAATATACAGACGCCGAATCCTCCGGGGATTATATCGCCTAGGTTAGAGTGCGCTGCGAAAACTAGTAATACTGCTATTGCGCGAATTCCGTCAAGCCCCGGGATGTAGTTAGAGCGTCTTGGCTCTGATTGAGGGGCTACATCATCTATGTTAAGAATGGATGACGCGGTTTCCAGGTTCGAAGTTGGGTTCATAAATCAAGGCTCCCGAAAAGCTGCCGCAAACCTGTCGGCACAGATTACTCCATGCGTATGGATGGTTACAGCGCAATGCCCGATGTGTCGGGCTTCTTAAAGAGTAGCACCACGATGCCGCAACCGGTTCTTTTGGGACCTCAAGAGCAAGTTCTTTCGATTCCTCTTATGGCAATAGGTATCATTCAGGTTCTATGGCAAGAGTTCTTTTTGACCGGCGGCGCCGGGTTTATCGGCAGCCATCTGGTCGATGAACTTTTGAATCGTGGCGACGACGTCGTCGTCTTCGACAATTTTTCCAGCGGCACGCGCGAGAACCTGGCCCCTTTTAGAGGTCAGATTCAAGTCATTGAAGGCGACGTTGGCGACTTCGAGGCCCTCATCTCGGCTACCCAGGGCGCGGATTATGTGTTGCACGAGGCAGCCATCGCGAGCGTGCAAGCAAGCATCGATGACCCCAGGTCCGTCCACGCAGTGGTTTGCACGGGAACCCTTAACGCGCTGACCGCGGCTCGCGACTGCGGAGTCAAGCGTTTTGTGTTCGCGAGCAGCTCCAGTGTTTACGGGGATTCGCCTGAGCTTCCGAAGCGCGAGACGATGCCCCCGGATCCGAAGAGCCCCTATGCGCTTGCCAAACTCGGTGCAGAACTTATGCGCGCCTGTTTTACGAGCTCTACGGATTGCCAACCGTTTCTCTGCGCTACTTCAATGTGTTCGGCCCACGGCAAGATCCCGAAAGGGCCCTACGCCGCCGTTATCCCAATCTTCACCGAAGCGATTTTGGCGGGACGGACACCTCTCATTCATGGAGATGGAAGCCAGTCGCGCGATTTCCTGTATGTGGACAATGTCGTCTTTGCCAACATGCTCGCGCTCGACGCGCCTCCCAAAGCCTTTGGAAAGGCCTTCAATATTGGTACCGGAGTTCAGACATCTCTAATTGAACTTGTAGACACGATCGCGAACCATGCGGGGTGCTCGGTAACACCACAATTTGGGCCGCGCCGCGCGGGCGATATCGATCATTCGAGCGCGTCAATCGAGTTGGCGCAGGACATGCTTGGTTATCATTTGAGAACCTCGTTCTCGGAAGGCATCGAGCGGACGGTGGCGCACTATCGGAGGGCCTAACCGCGCGATGGTTCAGGTGGATTTGGGCCTCCTGGAGGCACACACTTAGTTGGAAACAACAAACTCGAATGCCAATTCGCACTACAAAAGGCTGCTCGACCGCCTGCTCCTTCCGTTTCTGCTACTGCTGACGCCGATCATCTACCTGGCGAATGCGCGCTATAACTTGCCGGTTTCGGCAAACGTGGATGAGCGAACCTCCCTTGAGGTCTTGTCGCACTTTCACGCAGGCAGCCTTAATCCACAGTTTTTCGAATATCCAACCCTTTACTATTACGTCACCTACGCGCTGACGAAGCCATTTTCTTTCACTCAGATCCTCTTCTGGGGAAGGGAACTCAACCTGGCTTTCGTTGGACTCACCGCCTATCTTGCCTACTTATTTTGCCGCGACAATTTCAAATCGCAACTTGCTGGACTCCTTTCTGCAGGCTTGATCATTATGAGCCCCACCATTATAGAAAGCGGATCATATCTATGTACCGACGTTCTCTTGGCGGTTGGAGTTATGGCGTCCCTTCTTTTGCTCACCCGTTACTTTGTTGAGCCGAGCCTTAGAGCCTGGCTGTTGTCGATGGGTGCGATCGGCCTCGCGGTTGGTTGTAAGTACACCGCATGCCTCCTCTTTCTCGTGTACGTTGCTGGCGAAGTGATGTGGGAGTTCAACAAGACGGGTAACCCTGGGTCGGCGCCGTTTGCCACGAGAATCGGGAGAGTGCCACTAATATCCGTTGTGACTCTGATTGCCATTGCGCTGTTTCTTTCTGGCCTGCTGTTTCCGACTGCAGCGGCAATACGGTTCGCTTTTGCGCACCATACTGTGGCAGACCAGCGAAGCGTCGCTGATTATGTCGGCTTCTTTGACCATATCCGAGCCCTACTTGTAGCGTCCGGCGCCTTCATTTTTGCTCTTGCCGCACTGATTTGGAAGTCTGAACTGGCCTTCCGCCTCTTCTCAAAGACTCGGATCTACCTAGGAATCGCGATTGTTCTTTTAGTGAGCCTCTTAACGACGCCGTACAGCGTGATCACTCCCGCCAAGTTCCTTTATGATCTTGGCGCGCTCGCGCGCTCGAATATTCTCGTCTCATCCGGACCCATGCAGTGGGCTACATATTTGCAAGCAGTAAGGCAAAACGAAAGCGCCATCATCGTATGCGTTGGCATGGTCGCCCTCGTGGCGGCCGCAGTCAAAGACTTCTGGCGTTACCGAGCCGTTCTTCTGTTTAGCCTGATCTATATCCTGACCATTGGCTTTTCGCGTATGGGATTTACTCGATATCTCACTCCGATTCTTCCGGTCATCTTCGTGTTTTTCGGCGCAGCAATCGCCTCCTTACTCAAAAAGGCACTGAGCTCTCGCCTTGTCTACGCGCGCTGGCTTCCTATAGCCGTTACGATCGTTGGGAGTGTGTTTCTTGGTTCAAGTCTTGCACAAACTCGATTAGCGAATAGTAGGCAAAGCGCGCTCTGGCAGCGTCCATTTCGAAGAAGCTACGATTTAGCATTAGAGCTTCATCCTCAGGAAGTGCTTTACGCAGGTTACGCTCCATGGATCGAATTGAAGCTGGCTGGTCTTAATGTCAAGCAAGTAAGTTGGACTTCACTAAGCCGAGGGGCTATAGGAGAGCGGATGAACAATGGACAGTTGCTTATCTACGATGTCGTGGGAGCTAGCGACAACTCTGTTTCACCCCTCGGGGATCCAACGGTCCAAGTTCTACTTAATGACCCCAGCGGATTCGGGCAACTTGTTCTGGCAAAGGCCGGATCCCCCTTTTTCGATGCCACAAAGGTGAGCTATTGGGCATGGAAAGTGTAAAAGGATTTTACTAGGATACGTTAAATAGCTGTCGGTAGAGCTCTTCGTAACGTGGCACCACTGCCCCCGCGCTAAAATTGCTCTTTGCTCGCAAATACCCTGCCTCCGCAAGGGTACTGCACAGCGCTGAATTTGTAATTACGGTCGAACATCGCCTGCGTGACATCCTTTGGTTTTCGCACGTCTACAAGCATTCCAACGTTACCGTCGTCAAGAAGATACTTCATTCCTGGTGTATGCCTTCCAGCTACCACGGGCTTGCGGAGCGCCATTGCTTCCATGGTAGTCACCGAAAGGGCTTCGTCAAGCGAGGGATGGACCACGGCATCTACGTTCTCCGCGATGTAATTCAAAAGTCCGCTTCTGGGCAAAGGCCCATAAAACGTGACCCCTTCTAACAGGCCGTTACTACCAGCCCATTGATATGCAGGCCCGTTAACCTCATAGTCTGTGCCAATCATCACTAAGCGTGCCCGCGGGTGTTGTTTTCTTACGTGCTGAAAAGCCCGCAAGACGCATTGGCTATTCTTTCCTCGTGTAAAACCCTGTAGAACTGTCGCAAAGGTGAATTCCTGGTTCGCTGGCGTCACGCGAAGATCGCTATGAGCAAATACCGAATCAGTCAAGAAGTTGGGTATTACTTCGACGCGAGTGCCTGGGCGCACGTACCTAGTGAAGTGCCTTGCTGACTCCATCGACACCGCTGTGTAGTGCTTGCATTTGAAGGCGACTTGATATGACATGAGTAGTCTAACTGCTCGATAAGCGTTGCGAAAGGTTCGGAGCACGGCCCAAGGTTTATCATGGATGGTTGTTAGAGTTGGCACGCCAGCCTTACGGCACCAAGCGGGAATTCATACGTCCAATGTGCGTGCACAAAAGGAGGGTTTTCGCGGGAAATGGCATTCGCTAGGTGATTAATTTCCTGCTTGAAAAAATCATGCGCTCGACCCCGTTTGCGTTGTGGCAAGACAAAAACAGACAGCCGGTCGCTTTTAAAAACAGGGTCTCTTTGTCAACGACCTGGCTAAAAGTGTAAACAGCTACCGTATGCCCGCGATCCAGAAACTCGGTGACGAGAGGCGTGGTCGCACTGCTGTCGTAGGTTTCTGGGACGTCTTCCGAATGCAGAAGCTCCCTGAGGAAGATGGGGCAGCTTAGAGATATGTGCATTGCTAGCCAGCGAGCTCGCCATGAGTAACTGGCTAAATACATTACCACGAAGCCTGTCGTTCCGGTGTCAACCTCGATCGCCCAGATTTCTGAGTGCGTCACACAGTTCGGTAGAGGGTTCTGCATCCGCTAGTGTCGGAGAAGGTACTTCACCGATAACCTTTGCAGGGTTTCCCCCAACGATCTTATAAGGCGGCACATCCTTGGTTACAACCGCACCCGCTCCTACAACGGCGGCCTTCCCCAGATCCGCACTCCTTTCGTTATAATTGCGCGTGCCCCAATAAACGCGTCGGATTCGATTATGACCGGTGCCCTCGCTCCTGGACTTTCCGGCCGTTCGTGCCTCAGGATTTAAATCATGCGCGTCATTATCAAATATCAATGCTCCGCTGCCAATCATCACCCGGTCGCCGATCGTGACGCGTGTCTGTGCAAGAATGCTGCAGCCGCTCATTCCCACGTCGTTCTAATTTCCAGGAGCCCGCCCTTTCCGACCGTGAGAATGACAGGCTGGAACACCCCAATGCTATTCCCTCGGCTGCGGCTCCGGGCTACGAACCTTTTACCGATAATCTCACCCCCGTGGAGCTGGCGGAACATCGGGCGGCCGTACAGCTGCCAATCCGCTCGACGCCTCATCCCCTGCGAAAAGCACCACCAACACTGAAAGGGGACGGAAAAGACGGTGTCTACGAGCCTAAGTAACCGACCTGTTATGCGTTGGAGTTGCCGCTGGAAGGTGCCCATAAGCCTAGCTCTATATTACCTTGGTCGCCTGCTGCGAGAAAGCCCTATCCGCGTGGGCCGACAAATTTTACCATAGTGTGTCAGCCGCCTAGCTCAAGGCAGTTTGAAGAGCCCGGCTAGAGTCTGTGCAACCACGGGCCCAAGCTAGAACCCAACGAAGAACGCCCTGGCGTAAGGGATGACCCACCAGAACATCCAAAACGGTCCGCAATGCTCACGGTACAAGGGGATCGTATATCGGGCCGGTAACTCCTTGGGGCTAAGAGCTTTGCGGAGCCCTGCGAAACCCCGCTTCTTCGCCCTCGTCGGGTTGGTTTCGCAAATGCCGAACGTGCCCGGAAGGATCACGGCCCGGAATCCCGCCTTTCGCGCCCGCAACGTATAGTCGAAATCCCCACCCTGGTGAACCATATAGTCCGGAAAGTTGCCCACTACGTCATGGATCGTGCCGGGAACCAGCAGCAGGTTTGCGTGGAGCACATCCGCATCCAGGGGCTTTTCCTTATCCGGCTGAATCAATGCGAAATTCATGGGGTGCCTCCCGGTTCGGCGCTTTCCTCCGTAGGTACACGCGCCGGTAGCCGCGGACCGCATCGGGCAGCCCAATAAGGTCCGGTCCCCCAACCGCTCGTGCCATTCAAACAGCCTTGCCAGGGCGTCGGCATCCAACTGCACATCGTCGTTAAGGAGTAAGAACGCGTCCGGCTTCGAAGGCTCGGCGGCAGACCAGGCGAGCCGGGTGCCCCCGCCCCAGTAGGCATTGCCATCACCGCGCAGCAGGTGAACCTGGGGAAACTGCCGGGCGATTGCTTCCGAGGTCCCGTCGGTTGAAGCGTCGTCAAGCAGAAAGACCTCAAGGGTGGCCGGCCCCTTGTATCCAAAGAGCGACTCAAGGCATCGCAGGGTTTTATCCTTGCGATTGAAGGATGTCATTAACACGGCGTATTTCAATCGCAATCACCGAAATGGGCGGTTATCCAATTGTGGAAGTCACAAACGCCCGGGCAAGCGGCGCCGCTTGCTGAATTTGATCCTCGCTCAAATCCACTAAATTATACATAAATCATGCTGAGGCTCGATGCTTAAACGACCGGCCCCGCATGACCTCGGGCCTTAGGGGAATGCGGCTTCGATCTCCTTCAGGCTGACACCTAGAACCTGCTGGGAGATTGCGTCCAACGCTTCTCGGCTTCCCGAGAAGTGGAATGTCCGGTGGTAGTGGGTGATCGAATCACCCGGCGCGAGGGCTGCGGCGGGCGAGCTTGATTCCACCTCGTAAAAGGGGCCGAGGGGCTTCGCACCGGGCGACGGCGGGCCGTCGTTGTAGCTGTTCAAGACGTCGCCTCCGTAGGGGTTCTTTTGGATCTCCCACATGGAGTTCACATACTTCGTGACATGCGCAGGCTTGGTGAATTGGATGATCGTCAGGGCGCCGCTTGTGGGGTCCCAGCTGCCCAGCACGTTGTGAGCGCGTTTCGGATTCAAGCCGATCTTGCTTCGGTATTGGCCGTCCGTCTTGAAGTAGATCGCCTTGTCGGTGACGACGAGGCGGTCGGCGGGGACTTTGCCGAAGTAGGTGTCGTTCACCACGACTCCGAGCTGGTCTTCGGGCCCTTGCACATAGGGGATGGCCACTGTCGTCGTCGGTGAGTGATGGAACTGGCCGAGAATCCAGATAGAAAGCAGCCCCGACTTATCGGTCCACGCCTTCGAGCCGGCGTTCTTCAACGTGTTTTCTGACTCATAGCCGACGAACTTTTGACCTGGATCAAGCTTGATGCCGAGATCCCGCGCAGCCTGGCTTGGCCCCAGCAGCCGGACCGTTCTCGTCACGTCCACATGGAAGCGGGTGCCGGATGCGTTAGCCACGGTGGCCTTTTGCCGAAAGGTGACGGAGGACGCCGTCTTCGAAGACACTCGGTACGGAACGGTATCGATAAACGGCGGAGTCTGCCAGTTGGCCAGATCGAATTGGCCCCTTTGGGGAAGAAGAGGCCATACTGCCCACCTTCCGGCCCCAACCAGAAGCGGTCCTCCCCGCCAAACACGTTCATGTGGGGTACCAGTTTCTTGCCGGCAATAAAGGCCTTGTTCATCCATCCGAAATCGGGCTGATCCGGAGCGATGGCGCTGGTCATGACCCTCCCCTGCCAAGCGGGGGCTACCGCAAGCCTTTCACTTCCAAGTTTCAACTCGACTACGGGAGTGTATTTGCGCAGAAACTGCAGGTCAGCAGCATAGGTCGGCGCTTGGGCAGCGGCCGGCAGCGTGTACATCATTGTCAAGGCGCTCAGCAACATATCCGGAGTTTACAAGCGACGGGGCGTGAAAGAAACACCGAGAAGGCAAATTGTTCTCCACGATTCAGGAGACTCCACAACAACTCTGGCGATGCCGCTCTATCGAGCATTCTGGTGTCCTCAGAGAATTTGGTTGGATCTACGCTGTTAGATTCGGGCCGCAAAATGTCATCTACCGTGAAATGGGGCCGCATTGATCGGCGATCGATGTTAGAATCTAGCTGTAGGCCGAAGGCGGCGCTGCTGCCTATCCGGATTCCCTCTATGATCTTTCCCAAATCGTTGCTTCGTTCCTCGCTGCCCGCGCTTTTGCTGGCGGCGGGAGTTCTATCCCTAGCCCTAGGCGCACCGGCCCAGAGCATGCACAACTATCGCGGAGACCCCACGATTCTAGAGCCGGCAAGCGGTATTGCTCCTCCAGGCTACGTCCACACGAACGTTCTTGTCAAGGTCACCAAAAGCAATGGGATAAGGCCGAGTTCAAGCTCGGTTTCGCCCCCTTTCACGCCTGCAAATGTACGCCTGGCTTATGGCGTTCCTGCGACGGGAGGCGGATATGCAATTGCGATTGTCGATGCCTACGACTATCCGACCGCGCTCAGCGATTTCAATGAATTTGCCTTGAATTACAGTCTTCCGCAGGAAACCTCTTCGGACGTGACCAGCAGCACAAACCAGGTTTTTCAGGTTGTGTACGCCGGTGGTTCGAAACCGGCCGCAGCGGGCAATTCTGGATGGGATGTGGAGGAAGCACTGGATATCGAGTGGACCCACGCAATGGCGCCCAACGCCAAGATCTACTTGGTGGAAGCGAACGGGCCTGACAACGGGAGCATGTATTCCGCGGTCCGAGTAGCCGCAGCCTTAGCCAATGTTAAAGAGGTTTCCAATAGTTGGGGCGAGGATGAATATTCAGGCGAAAGTAGCACTGACTCGTTTTTTGTTCAGAGTGGCGTTGTGTTCTTTGTTTCCTCGGGTGACCAATCTGTTCAGGAATATCCCTCCGAATCGGTAAATGTCGTCTCCGTCGGCGGAACCTCCCTCAATATGACGACCGCCGGATATTCGAGTGAAACCGGTTGGTCCGGAAGTGGCGGCGGCCCGAGTGCGTACGAGACGGTGCCGGCTTTCCAAAGCATTGTGTCAGGCCTCCTTGGGGGTGCTCGAGGCGACCCGGACTGCTCGGCAGTCGCCGACCCAAATACGGGCGTGAGCTTTTATAATTCCTACTCGCAAGCCGGATGGGGTCAAGTCGGCGGCACAAGCTTGGCGTGCCCAGTAGTAGCGGGGATTACGAACAGCCGCGAGTATCAGCTCAATAACTTCGCGACGAGCAGTTTGGAAGAGGAAGCCCGAATCTACAACAACCTCATGGGCTTCTACTATCGCGATGTGACAAGCGGAACCAGTGGGAGCGAAAGTTGCGCAGTGGGCTACGACATGGTTACAGGCATCGGCAGCCCCAACGGTCTACTGCCTGCATGGCAAGGTCCCGGCGGCAACGTACAGGACACCGGCGTCGGTCTCGGGTCAGGCGCGATCAGCGAGGAGCGGTGGCAGCTCACGGACGCCATTGCGTGGGGATCATCCGAGGTGGTTGGCCCCAATAATGCCGTCTATTTTGCTGCCAATACTACCCTGTACGCGGTGGATGGCACCACCGGAAACCAGCTTTGGTCATGGCAATCGAGCAGCGCGATTGGAAGCCCGGTTCTGGGGCCGGACGGCTCCCTTTTCTTCGAAAGCGGAGCCTCCCTTTATTCTCTTGACAGTTCTACCGGAAGTCAGAACTGGTCCTCAAACCTCAGCCTTAGCGGCAACGGCACGCCCGCCCTGGGAAGCTCCGACACGGTTTACGTGGCTTCAGGAGGCGGTCTTGTTCTTGCAGTGAATGGAATGACAGGAACTTCGATCTGGACCCAGACGATCTCCGGCCAAACCTTTAGCTCGGCGCCGGTAGTTGGCCCCGGTGGAACGATCTATGTGTTGAGTGAGAGCGGAAACCTCTACGCGCTCACCCAGAGCACCGGCTCGGTCAATCGGAGTTACTCAACGCCGGCGGCGAGCAATGGCGGCCTTGCGATCGGCCCAGTGGGACTCATCTATTGCACGGACCTTTCGCGTGACGTCATCGCGGTAACCATGTCCACGGGGGTAAAAGCATGGCAAGAAGAAGCAGGCAACGCAATTTACGGGGCGCCTGCGGTTGCCAACGGCTCCGTTTATGTTGGGGATGGGAGCGGGACCGTTTTTGCCTACAACGAGTCCACCGGTGCGGCGCAGTGGTCGACGACAGTCGGCGGGTCGATTGAATCGTCCATTGCCGTTGACTCGGCCGGCAACGTTTATGCCGGTTCATCCAACGACAGCCTCTATTCCTTTAACGGGTCATCGGGCGTCCTGAAATTGGAATTACAATACGGGCGCGGGCATTACGAGTAATCCTGCAATCGGCGCGGATGGAACGGTTTACATTGGGAACAGCGCCGCCATGTTTGCGATCGGGACCTCGCTCTTTCAATCGCTTTCTTTAAGTTCGAATTCCGTGGTCGCTGGAACCAGCGTCAATGCAACCCTAACACTGACCAGCAATGTCGTTCCAGCACCCTGGTCTTCGCCCTCAGCAGCGGCTCCGCCGCAAGCATTCCGACGTCACTGACCATCGATCAGGGATCGAACTCGGGGCAGTTCACAGTAAACACCAACAACGTGACGACCTCGACGGTGGTGACGATCACCGCAAGCCTGAATGGCGGATCGATTCAGGCGACGCTGACCGTCAATCCCTTCTTTGCCTCATTTTCCGCTGCGCCCTCTACCGTGGTGGGTGGACAAGGTACGACTATGACTCTGGACCTCACGGCGAACGTGGTCTCCAACACGACTGCAACCTTCAGTTCGACCTCAAACGCGGTTACGGTGCCGGCCAGTTTGCAAATTTCAAGCGGTCAAAGTTCGGCAACCAGCTGGATCACGAGTTCTCCGGTGAGTCAGGCAACGACTGCGACGATAACCGCTACCGTGGGAGGCTTCACAACGACGACGACTGTCACGGTGAATCCAGCGCCCGTATTGAGCGTGACGCTTAACAGCAACTCGCTTACCGGCGGATCCGGCACCATGGGCACGGTCACGTTAGGCGCAGCAGCGGGACCCTCGGGCGATGTTGTGACGCTTGTTGGGGGGAACACGGCGGTTTCGATCCCCTCCTCCGTCAACATTCAAAGCGGAGCGACTACCGGGAACTTCAGCGTTAGTACCTCGGCGGTCAGCGGCACTGTCAATGTCACGATCTCCGCCGCACTTGGAAGCTCGGTAAAAGCAACGACCCTGACTTTGAATCCTGCCGAAGTTTCTGCGTTCAGCCTCTCTTCAAACACTGTGGTTGGAGGCTCGACGGTGTACGGAAATGTAGTGCTCGCAAGCGCCGCGGGCGCCTCCGGCGACGAAGTGCAATTGGCCTCCGGCAACTCGGCGGTTACTTTGCCGAGTGCGGTTTTGGTGCCCGCCGGACAAACCAGTGTTGGATTCAAGGTGAACTCAAGTGCGGTGGCAAGCGCGACCCCGGTGAATCTCACCGCAACCTTCGGCGGCTCTTTTCAGTTGACCACTCTAACGGTGAATCCCGCAGTGTCCAGCCTGACCTTGAACCAGAATTCGTTGAATGGGGGAGCCGGCACGACGGGAAAGGTGACCCTCGCCGTACAGGCGACCGGCCCGGAAGTCGTGTCGCTCAAGTCCGGCAACTCCGCAGTTTCCGTAACCCCTTCGGTTACAGTGGTGGCAGGAAGTTCTTCGGCTCAAATTCTCGGTATCGACAAGTGCTGTAGGCGCGACGGTGAATGTCACGATTTCCGCCCTACTCGGCGGTTCATCCCAAACGACGACCCTGACCGTGCATCCCGCAACGATCTTGAGTGTCACAGCCTTGAAGACGACTCTTGTGGGAGGCACGAGCACAACGGGGACGATCACGCTCTCAGGAAACGCGGGGGCATCCGGGGATTCGATTGTCCTGTCTTCCGGAGGAAGCGCAGTCATCGTGCCAACCGGAGTTCTTGTGGGAGCGGGGAAGACGACGGTCACCTTTACGATCAAGACGCTTGCGGTGAGCGCCTCCAAGCAGATCTTGGTGACGGCGACCTACGGGAGTTCGAGTAAGTCGGTGACAATCACGGTTAATCCGTGATCGGTTTAAAGTTCCGGAAAGGCTTCCTGCCCTGCAGGGCGCTTTCCAGGCGATGCTTGGCGTGGTTTGGGGCTTCTTCTTCCACGAAGCGCTCAATGAAAGTAAACGCTTCATGCGACGCAGTTCAGGGGATCGGCCTGAATCGTTTCTTCTTTGACTTGATGAGCTTGTTCTGGGCTGCGAGTTCGTCTCCGCCGTAGCCCTCATCCCTGGTGAACGTTACTGCGGCAGGCGCCGGCTGTTTCTGGCCGCATCGATAAGGCGAGTCACTTGTGAAATCAGGGATGCAGAAATGTATGATTAGGCTAATGTCGAAGATGCACGTTTCCCTGGTTGTTCGCGACCTCGCGGCATCCCTGCGTTTCTACACTGCCTTTTTCGGAGAGGCTCCTCACAAGGTTCGATCTGGATACGCGAACTTCGACCTGGATTTCCCGCCCCTCAAGTTGGCCTTAACGGAGGGACTGACGGATGGTAAGGGTTCTCTGGATCATCTGGGAATAATCGTCGGCTCCAAAGCTGAAGTTGAAGCAGCGAAGGAACGGGTCATTGCCGCAGGGCTCACCGCGTTCGCTGAAGAAGAAGTCACCTGCTGTTACGCCACGCAGGACAAGATTTGGGTCACCGATCCAGACGGAAACTCGTGGGAAGTCTACGTGCTGCTTGACGATGCTCCCGAGGATCGTTTCGGGGATAGAGCGATGCAGATGCTTCCCGGCTTTCGCCAGAGCTGATTCGTTCTTGTTAGCGCAAGTATTCTTGCCGGCGCGGGCAGAATCTTCGTAAAGCGGATATTGCATTGGGGCCTGTACAAGGCCATTCTCGAACTATTTGTCATCTTCCTTGAAAAAATCCTCGGTAGAGGTCTTGCCCATGTCCCGGTAGCTTGCGCGGTGGCGCTTGCTGCCTTCGATCAATTTCCTAGTCGACTCGTGAACCGATAGGTGCTCCGCATCCACCACGTTCTGCGATTTCATCCGCAGATGGCCCGCTTGGCTCCAGGCGTTGGCGTGGGCGCCTACGTAGGTGAACGTCCAGTTGCCCAGTGCCTCGCATTCGGCGATCAGACCGGTCACGTCCTGCCAACTCGCGTGGCGGGAGGCGTTTTCTGCGCCGTCGGTGAAGATGATCACGAGGACGGCCGGCTTTTCCTCGCCGGACTGGCCGCCGAAGACTCCTTGTCCCAGATTTTCGCGGTATTGGGAGACCGTGAAGTAGACCGCGTCCAGTAGGGCGGTATTCCCGACCGCCTTGTAGTCGCTCTCACCGATGGGCTGGACTTCGGCCACCGGTCTTGAAGCGAAGACAATCGAACGGTTGTCCGCGAACGTGACCAGGGAAACGAGTGTGCTCATCCCGTCCGCTATCGCCTCCTGCCGCATTTCTTGGACGTAGGTGTTGAAACCCCCGATAACGTCGCTCGTCCTCGATGACATGCTTCCGCTGCGGTCGAGAATGAAAATGATGTGCTGAGATTTAGTCTTTAACATTGTTCCTCCTTTATTCAATCGTTGTGGTCTTCGGCTTGGGGTTTCGCGTCGGCCGCGTCCACGTCCTCCGGGTCGCTCCCCATAAGCTGCTCCATGGTCTGGATCCATTCGATTTCCTCGACATCCCCGGCGGTGACCATTTTCACGCAGTCTCCCACCGCTGTAAATGGGTCTTCGCCGGCGTAGAGAACCTTCATCGCTCCTGGGAAAAACCGGTCGTATTCGTACACCGCCTTCCCGATCATCTGCTCCACCATTCCCGGCGCAAGCTCGCCCTCTCCAAAGAGAATGTGGTTCACATAGGTGAACCGGCCGGTGGCGGGGTGAAGATCAAAATGGCCACCCGCCATTTCCAGATTTGCGGCCAACGCGAAATGGCCCAACGCCTCGCGGCGCTCCTGGGAGCACTTGATCCCGTCGATGGTCAGCCTCGCATATTCCTCGCCCACCTGCAACAGGCAGTTTGCGAGGCAGTTGTCCATCTCGAAGCCGAAATGGAACAGGTTCGGACCGGTGCCGAAATAGACATCGTGCTTTTTGAGATGCTCGGTTACGACTTCTATGGATTTCATCTGCTGGTGTCTGACCTCCTGGGACCGAACCGATGTGGCCTTGGTCCCCAATAGTCCTTGCCGGGCAAAGGCCTAAAACGGCCATCAGAAGAAAAATAATGTGGAGGGGATGGCCGTCTGTGGCGCCAGGGCGGCAATAGGTAGACAAGATGTGCGTAATTCTCCGGAACCAACGGGTAGTTCCCAGGCAGCGGTCCCTTGGGAAAAGGAGGCTGGCACGTGTAAGGCAATTTAGCGCCAGGTTCCCGTCCTGGTTCGGCCATAATCCGGCAATGGGTGGGCGCTCCGTGCACGAGGAACTGGGCCGCCAGGACTGGGTTGAAATCGGCAAGAAACTCACCTGGTACGCCTATTGCAAATTGGGCAAGGCGATCATCAGCGGTGATGTTCCTTCGAATGAACTGAGACGCCAGAAGGCGGAGGACATCGCGGAGGACGCCATTGTCAGCGTCATCTCAGGCGACCGAAACTGGGACCCCGAAAAGCACGATCTCGTCGGTTTTCTGATGTCCGTGGTGGATAGCAAAACGAGCCATTTTCTGCTCGGCGGCAAGAACCGGATCGAGCGCCCGTTTCCCGAAACGGGTCTGGATGCCCAAACGGCCGAGGGCCCCGACATTGCCGTCGTCTATAAAGACATCCGCGAGCGCTTGGAACCGGAGGCCGACCTCATGGAAATGCTGGACGCCATGTGGGCCGGGTGCCGGGCCGCCGGCGAACTGGCCGAATGGCTGGGAATCACGCCGGAAGAAGCGGTCAACATCCGCAAGAGACTTCGAAGACGCGTGGAAGATATGGGTTATGTGGCGCTGGAGGCATCAAGGTGAGAAAGGAGGAAGAGTTGGCGCAAGAACTGAATTCTCGGTTCCAAGAAGAGACCCGGCCCGGCACGGCCGAAACGGATGCCAAGCTCAGAGCGGCGGGTTTCGATACCGACGCGCTCGCCGTCAGGTTCCAAAGGGTCGCTTCCGATGCATTAGGCGCCGAAAAACGTAAGCGGGCGCGAGCCGCCTTTGACCGGATTTCGAGCCTCCTGTCAGAGATTCGCGGAGGGCTGCAGGGGCCTAAACTACAGGTCGCCATCCGAGAGTTTCGCGAATCCCTTCCTACTGGATTGGCGATTCAAAACCTGCCCGCCTATCGAAACCTAGTTATGGAGTCTCAGCCTTATTACGAGACCGCATCTCCTGACGAAGCGCAAATCGTCCAAGACCTCATGGCGCTTGCGAAACTCATCGAGTCGAACGAACTTGGCGAAGATGAGCGCCAAAGCTGAAATTGCTGCGGCCGAGGTCCTCCTCCGATACGGAATCGCGGCGCCCGAAGACATCGACCTTGAGGCGGTTTGCTGGGGTGAGAATCTGCTCGCCACCGAAGGCCCCATCGCCAGCGCGGATGCCTGGCTGGTCACCAGCGGGGAGTACGGCCTTGCCCGCGTGCGAACCGACATTCCCTATGTCGGGCAAAAGCGCTTTGCGCTTGCCCACGAGCTTGGGCACTGGCTTCTTCACGAGGCCAACGGCCAAACCTGGTATGACAATGACCAGACCCTGAACGACTACAAGCGCGACCCCAGGGAAATCGAGGCCAACGGCTTCGCTTCGTCCCTCCTGGTTCCCATGCCGATGCTTCAAGTTCTGTTCGGAGATGCAGCCCCGCTGAGTCTCGCTCTCTCCCTCCAAATCGCGGAGACCTTCAACGTCGGTCCCATTGTTTCCGCCCGCCGAATGGTGGCGATGGAGAACGTCAACGCCCTCTTACTTGCCTGCGACGACGAACGGGTGCTCTACTTCTGCCGGTCCTCGCGATGCACCATCAGTTCGGTAGTTCCGGGAATCCCCGTGCCCGATGGACCAACGCGGGAGGCCGCGCGAAACATCGGCGTGCTTTATTCCGCGATGGTCGAGGCGAGAAGCTGGGCGCCGAACGCCAAGCCCCATTTCCGGTACCGGGAGGAAGCCTACCGGCCCTCCCTGGATTCGCCGGTGCTAACGTTATTGACTTGGCCCATCAGGTAAGAGCGTGACCCAAACCCATTTGCGCAGATGGGACAAAATGAATCCCCACTTTGACTGACTTAGAACTTAGCGGGCGGGTATTGTTTGGGAAATCGTCCTCATTTTAGGGGTCAGTTTGGGAAGCAGGTCACTTTGGCAGTTATGAGCGGCCACAATCGACTGAAGGCGGCGTTAGTCTTGTGTTGATCCTTCAAAGCGGGCGGGATTTCAAGTTCGAACCCGGCTCGGGTTTCGATGGATAGCTCCATATGGCACTAGTCATTCCGATTGGGAAGTCCACATACGGTGACGCCACGACGATGCCGGACGGACATCTTAGCACGTACATCCTTGCCCAGTTGCCCGACGACGCCAGCCTTACTTGGGTGCGAGACGTCCGGACGCTCCTCACTAGGGAGGAACTGAAGTGGAAGGATTTCCAGGCGAGGCGTGAAGAGGTCCAAGCGAAGGCGCAGCTCTGGCGGCGTCTTTTGATTTCGATGAAGACTGCGACCATCGTCATCATTAGACCATCGGATGTGGAGAGCGATATCCGCGCGCTCCTAGACGCGCAGGGCGCGGAATATGGCACAGACTACGACAGGAGAACTCTGGTGGACGCCTGCGCGACTGCCCTAGTAAGGGATACGCCCGTCGCTTATCTGCCCAATAGACTTTCGGAAGCTCTTAACCTCTATCCCCTAAGTCTCTACGTAGATTTTGAAAAGTTCGCCCCGGATCAGATCAAGAAGCAAATTGGAGGCAAGCTTCGCGATGCCAAGATCTTTGCGGCACGGGCTCATGCGACCTTCGACGTCCCCGAGGCCTCGATGCCCAACCGCAGCGGGATCGACAAATTTCGCAGCCCCGGGGCCATGCTAGTCCTACGCGAACTCCTGGCAACCCAGCGAGGTTTTGATGAGGAGCATCCAAGGTCGGTAGCAGTGTTAAATGAGGCCGCCGAGACGATCGCCAAAGCAATGGGGGAGAAGCTTCAGTTTCAAGGCGAGGTCCTCGTGCAGCCCCTTGTCCAGGAGTTTTCCTCGAAAGATGTGGACATTCTTCAAGCTGCGGATATTGCCTCAGGTTGGGCGCATGAGTTGCTCGCTCTAGGTAATGAGAGGGCGCTAGGGGACACGTTCGGGCGTGTCCTGATAAACGGCGTTTTGATGTCGTGAGCTCGGCAGCAGTTGGCAGCGACTAATCTTATCGAGTTATAGATCAACAGCCCGCGGCCATGTTAATTTGGCCGCAATCCTCGAACTTCTCCTCACGCTTCGCGCGAAGCCTCTTCCTAACCTCTTCCTTCGCATCTTCTAGCTCCGCTCCATCCATCGTCTCGATGGCCTCGGCGCCACCCATCACGAACAGGAACTTGCAATCCGCAACCCGCCGGCCCGTCGTCGCCTCCAGCATCAACGCATAGGCCCCGCCTTGCAGCCGATAGTCCTCCATCGCCTTGGCACGGCCGCTTGGCGAGGCGTCCGAGTTGGTCTTGTAGTCGATGACGTGAAGCCCGTCCGAATCCTCATAAAGAAGATCGATGATCCCCTCCAGCAGAACGCCCTCCATCTTTGCGGAAGCGAAAACCTCCTTCAGTGCTCCCTTCGTAATGGCAACTTGTACCGGCTCGCTCGCCAATGCCGTCTCAACCGCCCGGATCACCCCATCCGGGCCAACGCCCTCGGCCGCAGCTTGAGCGCGCGCCACTTTGGCCAGCCGTGTATCCCCTCCGTGGTTCAATATCTGCAACGTGGAGTGGACGGCGAGGCCGAAGTTGGTCCCGCGGCCTCTGGGCCGCGCTTCGGATGGCGAGGTGCCCCGGGACTCAAAGTCCGGCTCTTCCGATTCATCGAGAGAAACATGGGCGACGGCGGTGGCCGCGATGTTGACTTGGCGGCCTTTGCTGAACAGTTCTTCGCGCTGGGTGACCCATTCCGAAAGGGAGGCGCACGGTGGCGCGGGCCAGGGCTCGGATTCGAAATCGCCAGCCTTCGCCGTAGGATCCCAATGCTCGTAATGCGTGGCATCCGGCGAAAGACGCTGCTCGATCCTTTGGGCCAGGCAGGTGAACTGCTCGCCGTTTTCGATCATTTCCTTAGGATGCCCCGCGGGCCGGAACTGGCTGACTACCAGCAGCTCTTTGGCGCGGGTGCAGGCCACATAGAGAACTCGTTCACGTTCCTGATTCCGTGCCGTTTGCTCTAGAGCAAACGCATCAAGAGCCCCGCAGTTCGCTACCGAGTGGTCGCCGTTCTTGACCTTAAAGCAAAGGTTTCCCTGAGCATCCCAAGTCACCCGGAGCCCTGACTCAAAGTATTCTCCGCCTCCCAGGCCAGCCACGAACACGATCGGAAACTCCAGCCCTTTCGCCGCGTGAATCGTCATCAGCCGGACTGACTTGTCGTCCCTTTCCGATACGATCCGCTCGCTGAGGCTAAACTGGCGCTCGGTCTGGATCTCCGCCCAGGAGAGAAACTGGCGCAGCGTGCCGTGGGTTGATTCGTCGAACGCCCGGATCTGGTCGAGCAGCACCGTGTAGCGCTGCCAAGCATCTCGGGGTCTTGCTTGGGCGAGCCCTGCTTCCAGGAGCATTTGCTCCGCCACGATTCTCGCGGCCAGACTCCCCACTGGACCGTTCAGCCGAATCTCATGAAGCTCCGATAAGCACGCAAGGGCACGGGCCACCGGCGATTCGCCCTGGGCAGCATCGTTGCTCAAATAGTTGAACTTCAGTCCCCGCGCGGAATGATCGTAAATGTCCTGGTCGGAGCAGCAGAAAGCGGGGGTCCGCAGCGCAGAAACAATCGCGATCGAATCGCTCGGGTCTTCAACCGCCCGAAGGACGGCGAAAAGGTCGCGGGCCTCCTGGGTTTCGAACAGCAGCGATTTGGATTCCACCCGGTACGGGATCCCCTGTTTCTCGAACTCGCGCTCGATGAAATACAGGATGGCCCGGCTGGGGAACAGGATGGCCACATCCGAAAGGTCGCGCCCCTCCGCGCGGAGTTCGTTCAGGGCCGCCGCCAATGTCTGCGCCTCGGTGGTCCTGGCGTCGTCTGCTTTGCAGTCCAGCGGAGCGCCTAAGAGCCGGACCGGCGAACCGGTTTTCTCGTTGCCCCATTCGAGGTCCGCAAGGTCCTCCAGCGCCTCGCCAAAGGCCCCCTTGAAGGTCTCATTGACCCATTTCGATGATCGGTTCGGAGGAAACGGAAGTTGTCGGTAAGCGGGATAAATCCCGAGCCGCCCAGAGCTTGGCGCTTGCCCATGTAAACGTCCAGGTCGGCGCCGCGGAATCGGTAGATCGACTGCCTGGGGTCCCCCACGAAGAACAGCCGATGAGGCTCGCCGCCGGCGATCTTCTCCACGATCTCAAGCTGCAGCGGATCGGTGTCTTGAAACTCGTCAACCAATATCCGCTTGTACACTTCGCGCACGCGCTCCAGGGCCGCCGGCTTATCGAGCGCGTCCGACGCGAACACCAGCAGATCCTGAAACTCAAGCTCACCCTTGTCGAGCCTCTCTTCTTGATATTTCTTGACGGTCTCCTGAATGCGAATCAAAATCGGAACGACAATCTTGGCGGCCAGGTCGCGGAGGACTTCTTCACGCAGGTTCTCCAGGCTTTTTACTTCCTCCTTGACCGAAGAGAGCTCCTCCGGCCAGTTTGCCTGCTTGCCCGCATTCGTGTTTGGAAAGGCGATCGCCGCCAAGGCCGAGTGCCTCTCTTGGCTGGTCGCCGCGTTTTCTAGCATGGCGATATACGGGGTAAGCGTCTGAATCCGCTGGAAGAGCAGGTCCGCTGGGTTTCTGCACTCCTTGCATGACAAAGCCAGCAGCCTTTCCACAAATCCGTTATAGTCGGGTTCGGAGAATGGGATTTTCGCCCCCAGCCGGTGTCCGTTCCCCTGGAGTTTCTGCGCGAACTGCTTCGCGTGGTTTAGCTTCAGACCGGCGTGAAAGAAGTCGTCCCAAACCTGATCGTTTTCAGGCGCCAGCAGCAGGTCCTCAAGGGTCTGCTCCCACCACTCGTCGAAGCCCACGTCGGATTGGATCGCATCGCGAACTTCGAACGCGGGAGGTAGTCCCATTTCCAGGGCCGTCATCCGGAGGATTCGGGCCGCGAAGGCGTGGATGGTTTCGATCGCCGCCCCCTCCAAACCATCGATGGCGTCTTGAGCCAACCGAACCTGCGCATCTTCACCTTTCAGCAAGGAATCCAACTTCCTTCGAATACGCTCCTTCAGTTCGGCGGCCGCTTTTTCGGTAAAAGTGATAGCGGCGATTTCGTCGATCCCAACCCGCAGAGCTGGGTTCGGGTGGGTCACCAGGTTGATGAGCCTTGTGACGAGACATGTGGTCTTGCCGGTTCCCGCCCCCGCTTCCACGAACAGGGCGGAGTCCAGGTCGATGCCGATTCGGTTGCGGGAAGCGTCGTCGCTAGGCGTCCTGGCCATTGAGTTCCTCCTCATGCGCGCCCTCGGCCATGGTTACATAGGCGGCGAGCCGAACGTCGGTTCGTTTCATCTGCCAAAACTCTTCCCGCTTCGCGGCGCAAACCCGGGTGAAATCGCAGTACTTGCAGTTCTTGGAGGCGCCGTTTTGGAAGCCTCCCGGCACGGGGGGAAAGAGCCCGTCGTCGCTGAGCGATTTGAGCGTCTTCAGGTTGGAGCGAAACTCGCCCTCGATACCCTCCAACTCAAATTCGATAACCGCGTTCTTGGGCTGTTCAATGAACTGGTACTCGCACCGAACCGTCGGCGCGGACTCCAGCCCGACTGTCTGCCACTCGCGCCGAACGACCTCGCCGTAAAGGGGAAGTTGAAAGAGCTGGCCATGAAGCAGCGGGCTCTTGTGCTGGCCGGCGTAGCGGCTCAAGCCCCCCGTCTTATAATCGATGATCGTTGCGATTCCCTTGGCCGGGTCGAAATCGATCCGGTCGATGTAGCCGCTGAGCGAAAGCTTTGTGCCTTCGATTTCGAACTCGAGCCGGTCCTCCCTCCCGAACTCTTTCTCGAAGAAGCGCGGCTCGCCCTGCCGAGTGTTGGAATCTCGGTCCAGGAAGACGCGCAGGCTCTCCTTCAGCTTCGCCTTTTCAAACCGCCAAAGTGGCGAAGCCTGGACATAGCCTTCGAGTTCGAGCTTCTGCAGTTCTTTGTCCAAAGTGGCTTGGAATCGCAGGTGATCCTCCGGCCCCCAGACGCGGCCCTGTGCGATAGGAAGGCTATCTTCAAAGAACTTACAAAGCGCATGGTGAACCGCGGACCCCCTGGTTAGGGCGTCGAGGCTCCAAATGTCCCTGACTTCCTCATCCTCCTTCAGCTTGATAACGTGTTTGAGAAGGAACTGGAACGGGCACTTGCCGAACGATTCCAGCCCGGTGGCCGAAAACTTCGGCTCTTCTCCAAGAGTCACCGCGCCGTCCCATGGGGTAACGCGGTCCCCCTTCCGCGAAAGGAACATCTCCTTGGCCGTTTCTAACCGTGCAACTGCGTTGGCGTCCGCCGCCGCCGTGTGGCCACCCGCCAGCGCGAGCAGTTGGAACTCCTGCGGCGATGCAGGAGGCGCGTTTCTTAGCGCCGCCTCGAAGGAATCGTAGCGAACCAGCTCGTCCTTGTCGAGTTCGTCGTAACCGAGGAAATCCGCGCCGACAAGCTTGGCCGCCTCCTCCAGATACCAATGCGAGGGAATCGTTTCCCGCATGCTGCGAAGGTCCGCCCTAGGGAACGAAAACGCGATTTGCGCGCAAGAGCCTCTGACTTTTTCATAGACCTGTCGCTGTTCCTTGATGAGCGTCTCCACCGTCTTCAGCCCGAGGGCCTTGGCCTCGGCCGCCCATAGCAGGGTTTGGCTGGAAGCCCGCGGCAAGTTCGCCGAAGTCATTCCTAAAATCATCGCCGCCTCGAACTTCAGGCCGAAAGCTTCCTGAAGCGTCCCGACAAACACCCCATGCCCAAACGGCGCCCGGGCGCCCAAGGGCTCTTCCAGCAAGAACTCGATGGCGTCCTTGAAGTCCGCCGGCCCGGGCGCGGGGACCAACTTTCCCAACTCCTGAAGGGCAGCAATGGAGCCTTCCAAGAGTTCGAACTCTATGGTGCTCCGCACCGACCTGGGAAGCCACAGCTTGAACAGTCGACGCGTCCAGCCTCTGAACTCTTCCCAAGATCGAAGGCGCCGAAATTCGTTTGCGAACCTCTCGACGTCTTCCAAAAACCCTAGCATTTGCCGCGCGTCTTCCGCCCGCTTCTGCGCGGACTTCGCGGAATCGGGGTTGTCTTGCGGTTCGTCCGCTTGGGCTATCGTCTGCCGCATCCGCAACCGCCAGTTACTAAGCCCCTTCGTGACCCGCGCCCTTTTCGAAAGCCGGTCCCATCGATGCACGGGTATTGGATCGTTCCCGTGGAACAATGTGGCCGAAGAAAGCCATTCGATTGCATCCGCCCTGCGAAACCCGTTTTCGGTGAACTTGAAAAACCCGGAAAGCAGCCTTCCCGCCGGGGACTCGCGTTGCTTGTTGTCCTGCCGCGAGTTGCAAGGAATGCCCGCCCGGGTGAGCGTTTCGGCCGCAAGGCGGGCGTACAGATCGGAGGAGGGAAACAGCACGGCTATCTTGTGCAGCGGAATCCCCGCTTCGCAAAAACCAGGAATCCGCCGCGCCGCCATGCGGCACTCCTGCTCGGCGTCCGGCAGGATCCAGCACTCGGCATCAAAGGGAGCCTTCACCGTCGCTTGATATTCCCTCATTGCGCCGGGCGAGTTCCGCCCCTCGGCCTCAGCCGTTGTAACAGTTCCGCCACGCATGGAAGGAGAGGTTCCGTCGGCCCAACGGGTCGAAACGTCATAGCCCAAGTCGACCAACGGGAGGCCCGGGTTAGCATCCCCATCCCCTTCAGCCCCTCCGTAAATCCCTGTCAGCACGCCCCAAAAGCTAAGCGCCGCTCTCGAAATCCCCGGCAGTGGCTCGCAAAACAAAATAGCTCCCAGCTCCGCAAGAGCCGGACTCCCTTCCTCAACCGCCTGCGTCGCCGCATCATAAATGTCCCGGGTGTCCGAATAGGGAGCGATCAGCCGTAGAAATTCCGCCTGGACCACGGCAAGCGGCCCGGTCAGTTTTTCGCTGCTTTCGGCGTCCCGAATGTCGGTCAGCAGCTTCGCAATCTTCCGAACGGAAGGCGCATGCCCGGCCAACTTGGCCAGCTTCGGCTCGCCGCGAAGCGCCAGCTCCGCGGCCTTGAGTTTGACTATTTCCGCTAGCGGCGTCTCACCCTCCGCCGCCAACAGAGGTGTGCCAATAAGCTCAGCCACTTCTTCCAAAGTGCGGAAACTTACGTTGAGCAGGCCGGGCCCTTCTTCAACGCCTTCGCCCACACTTCGCCGAAGCTGTAGACCTGCGAGCCGGGTAGGCACGATAACCGTAACCGGCGCCAACGCCACGCCCCCTTTGGCGGAATCAATGAGATCTTGCATAGCTGTAGAACTCTATTGCCGAGCTCTTGCCACTTCCGACCAAAGTTTAGTCGATTATTCGCGAACGACAGTTGAATCGTCTGCACCGTAAGAAGCTGATCGAGGGTGCCCTACCGCTTGTCGGACCCGCTGCTACGACAACCCCGTCCTATAATCGGCGAGGCCCAATTCCTCCCAGCGCCATCCGAAGTTCCGACTCGGTCCTCGCCAATATGTGGCGGGAATCAGTGCGGCTATGGGCTGGACGTGAGCACGTTGATATATTGCCATGCGCCTGGCGCCGAAAAGTCATATGGCCCATAGCCAACAAGCACGAACAGGGGCCCATTCGACTTTGAGCCGCAATAATCGATCGGGTTTCCAGCGAACGTGGGCTGGCCAAAGGTGAACTGCACCGTATGAGTTTCGGCCGACCCCGGTTTGGCGAGTTTGATGATCAGCTCGTTGGGGAAGCCCGACGTGCTTTCGACTGTTCCGTCCAAGGTCACCTTCGTGACCGGGATGATCCCGATGTCGCCATCGTATTGGAAGGCTAACTCTAAAAAGGTCATCTGCGGAATGCCGGCGGGCACCTTGATCGTGATGGTTCCGGTCTGGCCGCCATAAAAGTTAACCTTGTTGATCTCCAGCGCGTATGCCGGGCTGGTGATCGAAGGCAGGTGGGGCGCCGCACTTGCCAACGTCGATCTTGGCGGTCCAGACGTCCGCTGGGTTGGTGTGATAGGCGGCCCAAACGATCGCGGTAACATCGGCAGCCAAGAGAACATAATCCGCAACCGCCAAGAGTTTGCCACCTTCCTCGCAATAGCTATCGATCTTCTCGATCTGCGCCTGCGTTGGCGTCGCGCTGTAGCCTTTGTAAAACTCAGTCATGAAGTTCTTCACAAGGTTGTCGCGCCAGCTTCCGCTATCGGCAAGATTTTGGTAGCAGGAGTCGGCAAAGCCCTTTTCGTCGCCCGACTTGTAAGATGCCACGGTATCCGGCAGCGAGGCGGCCGCGTTCATCGCATCGCCCAACACCGGGCTCGTGAATTGGCCGAACTCGGGGCCGAAGTTTTCGGCGCCGGGGACGCTATAGGCCAGAGGGATGAGCACATCGAGCGCGGTTGTGGTTAGAGTGAGCGCGCCGATCGTGTTCTGCCAGTCGGGGATGTACTTGGAAAGCGGCTTCAGATCGGTCTGATCGAAGTTGTCGGCATTCTCGGAAGGGCCCAGCACCACAATCGTAAAGTCCGTCTCCTTCAGGGTCGGGTCGACGACCAGGTTCATGCCATCCGTCGTGACCGGTGTAAACGCTCCGTAGTGCATGATCAAGTCCACCACCGATCCGACCACTCCGTGCAGAGCGTTCGCGGGAGCTATGGTGAAGGCGGGCACCGTTGGCTGGGGTTCGCCGAGAGTGGTGTATGCGGCGGGATAGAAGCCAGTTTTCGTGGTTACCATCGGTACGGGCGTGATTGCTTGGGGCGACGTATCGCTCTGGGTTTCGATCGCGGTCTCGTAAGCGAACGCGGCGCAGCGCCTTCGATAGGTGTTTTGAAAGGACAGCGTCGCGCCAGTGTCGGTGCTTGTGATCATCGGCGTGATGCCGTCTTGCTGGCCGGGTGTGACGAGGGCCAAGGCGCCCTGCACTGACGGCTTCTTCACACGCACTGTAATTGTCTGCGTGATTTGCTGAGCAGGTGGCACGGCCCGGCCCGCGCCCGCCGCTTTCTCGATGGCTTGGGTGGCCGCGGCGACCGCGGCGACGACGTTACTGTCCTTGTCGACGAGCGCGAGCGGGTTGGCCACGATGCGCGCGGAAATTGCGGATGCAAGAGTCGGAATTTGGCTTAGCTTCGCCAAACTGGCGAGTGTGGCGACCGTGTCCCCGGGAGGCAGCGTAAATCCGCCGCATGAGTAGAAGAGTAGGTAGAGGGCGGTCGTCGGAGTGTTGACAGTGCCCTTGCCTGCAGCCCAGGGAGAGCCGTCCTTGCTAGGGTCGACGTAACCTGCCATGATTGCGTCACCTGAGGAGTCTTCCACGAACGCGCTCGACAGCCCATCGCCGAGCACGCCAACCTTGAATGTGCCGTTCGCAGCGATTGGCTCGGTGTCAATGCAGGTGTTAATGGTCAGTTTCGTGAGAACGAGCTTGGAGCCGGTGGGGAGAGTGACCTTGCCGGTCGCTTCGTAGATAGGCCCGCTCGAGCCGGAACTCGGCCTCGGCTGTCCAGACAAACCACTCGCGGATCGCAGGGAGTTCGTCCCTCCGCCGCCACAGCCAACGGGGCCAGCACCATTGCCGCAATGAGGGCCGACACAATCCATCCGGCTACCAAAATCCCTCGCTTCATCTTTCCATTATAAAGAAACCCGATGGGACATGCAAACGATTCTCTACAACACTTGGGACCAAGATGGCGGATTATATTGAGCGCACTTCAAAAAATTGCTTCACCCTAACTGCCCAGGCTATAGCAATAATCTAACTAGCCCACGATTGGCTTCCATTAAAACTCTAATCGGTTGAGTTGATAGCAGACTTTGAAACCCCCGCTGGAGCTAGCAAGCCACGAAGCCCCGGTCGCTGTAGTGACCGTTTTGGTTTGCACCGAGAAAGTCGTTCATGAAAGCTGAAATATCTTTCTCTAAAAATCATAGACCGTGGCGCTATACTCCCTATCGACATGGGCAGATCTTTACGAGGCAGCCAAGTAAAGCTACTTCGCACGATCTCACAACGGCTACTGACGGCAGCGCTTGGGTTAACAGCGACACACATTGTGGCGCAGGAGCCTTATTGGTCCAATTTCGGGCGAAACGCGCAGCATTCAGCCTTCTTCTTGAGTAAACCCCTCCAACCAATGAGGCGCATCCTTTGGTCCACGCCGGTTGACTTGCAACCTGCATACGCTGCTGGGGAGTTATTCGCTCACTATGCATCGCCATTGATCGCACGCAGAGGAACGGTCGTGACTGCCGTGAGAACCGGCCCAACCATTTTGGCCGACGGTGAATGACACTTTTGAGATAGACGGCCTCAGCCCCTCATCGGACACAATCCAGTGGACCTTTCAAACTGACTACACGGACGCCACCGCACGATTGGATACCGGCTTGCCAAGCTGCAATATCACCTCAAAACAAGCTTTATGTACCGGGCCGCGGGCACGGTTTGGCAACGCAACGATGCGGATGCCTCGACTTCACCAACAAATAGGCTTTCGCTTTTACGGAACCTCTGTCTTCCAAAAAAACGCAAACCTGCTATCAGGAATCCTGTTTATTTGCACTCCAATAGTCTGTGACTCTTCCGGAGTCATCTATTTCGGTTATAGGTGCATGGCACCGAATCCCTTCCATTTGGTCAGCGGAATAGCAAGGATCGGTTCAACTGGCGAATGTTCTTACGTGGAAGTGTCGCAGATGTCCAAACTTTGTTAACTTGGAGAGTGGTGCAAACGAGGAAATCGCTAGCTATTGTGCTCCTGGCATTGAGTTTAAACAACGACACCCTCTACGTGGGAACGTCCGATATCAATGACTCAAACTACCGGTCCTTCCTCATCGCGCTGAATGCAAAGACCCTTGGTGTGAAAAACCAGACTGGGCTCTGGGTTCCGGGGTTACCTCACGAACGAGGCGAGGTCCTGCGCGGCGCTCACGACGCCTTGCCCAGCCGAAGCGCTGCTTGGCGAGGCGCTCATAGGTCTCGAGCGCGCTCTGCAGGTTGGTGAGCATCGCCGAGGGCGAATGCCGTCGAACTCCGCCCGCCGGAGCTCGAGGTCGCCGAGGAGCTGTCGCTCACCGTATTGGCCAGCGTCGTCAGGCCGTCGGACAAAGCCTTCTGGTAGGCGGCCTGCGACATCGAATTCGTAACCTGGTCCTGTAGCGCCGGCGTCGGCTTCGTTCGTGACCGAAACGACCGTCGAGCCGCCGGAGTAGTTGGTGATGACGTTGGCGAGTTCGCGCGCGTAACCCGTAGTCGAGGCGTTCGAGATATTGTTCGAGATGACGGCCCACTGCGCCGCGTTCGAGACGAACGCGGAGTTGAGGG
>CAWHLK010000005.1:0-58739 GCA_963829965.1 uncultured archaeon
CTGCGCGAATACGAGAAGATCGGCACCGATCGCATGATGTGCATGATGCAGTTCGGCCGTATTCCTCACGAAGCCGTGCTGCGCAGCATGCGGCTCACGGCCGAGCACTCATTCCGAAATTCCGCTCGAGCGTCGAACCGTCGGAAGGAAGACTGCGCATGAAGCCCATCGAGCAAGTCCGAAGCTTCCTCGCCGATCTGTCGGAGGGCCGGACACGCCGTTCATGGTTCGCCGCGAGCAATCGGCGCAATTCGAAGCGGCTTTCGTGATGCCGGCCGGCGTGCATGCCGAGAACGGGCAACCTGGGCGGGATCAAAGTCGAATGGATCGTGCCGGATCGTGCGGCCGCGGCACCCGTGCTGTTCCATCTGCATGGCGGCGGCTATGTGCTGGGCACTCCGGGCGGCTCGCGCGCCTTCACGACGGAATTTGCGCTGCGGACAAAAGCGCGCGTCGTGAGCGTCGATTACCGGCTCGCGCCGGAACATCCCTATCCCGCCGCAGTCGACGATGCCGTCGCCGCCTATGGCGCGCTGTTGGCCACGGGCCTTTCGCCCGAGCAAATCGCAATCAGCGGGAAATCGGCCGGCGGCGGATTGACGGTCGCGACCCTGCTCGCCGCGCGCGACAAGGGTTTGCCGATGCCGGCATGCGCCTTCGCGATCAGCCCACGTTGACCGACCTTCACTTGCGAAGCGCGGACGTTCGACACCAAGGCCGCCGTCGATCCTCTTCTCACGCGCAAAAGCCTCAAGGACATGGGTATGCCCGGCGCCTCACGGAATCCTCCAAATTCCGTTGGCACGTTGCGCTCCTTCCCCTTCGACAAGTGCCGGAAAATGGGGGGCGCATCTACCGGCAGTGTCGCCTGCGGCTCAACTGTCGGCTAAGCTCTTTGGCCCTTCCGGGGCAAGCGTGCCAAGCGAGGGAGAAACAAATATTTTATGCCGGAGCTTGCCTAACGGAATCCTCCAAAATACGTTGGCACATTGCGCCCCTTCCGTCGGCCCTTCGACAAGTCCAGGGTCTTCGACGGACTTCGGCAGGCTTCGCCCTCTTCAAGCCATACGAGTGCATATTTCGCCCTTACAGGGCGACCTGAGGAAGGTGTGCCAGGTACCAGGGCTTCGCCCTTCGCTAAGTTCTGTCGCCCCTTCGGGGCTGGGGAAGCGCTGATCCTTTTGGCGTGTCCCGTTTTCATGCATGGTTGTGACACACCGTGGTTTATCTTCGCAAGGTTTCTCGCCCCTGGGGCTGGGGACCGATCGGTCCAGGATGCTGGACTCATACGTCGGCACGTTGCGCCCCTTCCCCTTCGACAAGTGCCGGAGGTGTGCAAGAGCTTCTAAACGAAATATCGGTCAAAAAAAAGACGGAGCACTCGAAAGTGCTCCGTCTCGTCGTTGTCAATGCTAACCGCTCGCGCCGGTTACCAGATCACGTAGGTGTTGCCGTTATAGGTTCCCGTTCCGCAGTTGTAGTACTGCTCCTGGGGAGCGGTCTTGCTCCAGAGTGGGTTCGGATTCAGGCACCAGTAGTTGGGACCGTCGCCCATCACCGCTCCAGACGGCATGAGCTTTTCGTGGCCATCGGCAAATCCGATGTTGAAGGAAGGCCCACTGTGTCGGCCCTTGATGTCCGACATCACCTGGTTCTGATCCGCCACGCCCCAGCTTGTGTTGCCGGTGAAGTCCACATCGGGCGGTGTGCCTCCTGCCGCGCCGGTGACACCGAGCACGCCTGCGCCGATGCCGTTATTGCACACGGAAGGAACGTAGTTGTAGCCGCTCACGTAACGAGCGGTGCCCAGATCCGCAATCCAGTTGCCGGATTCCGTGAGCAGGATTTGGCCGGCGGGGTTGGGAAGAGACGTGGTTTTCACGTTCAGAGGGTGAAGTTGGTAGCCCGAAGAAACTTCCCAGCTTCCCGGCTGAAGGTAGTCGTAAGTGAACTCGAAGTTCGCCGCGTAGTTCGCGAGACCGGGGTCGCCGTTCGCGTTGATGCTCGTGGGATCGGTCTCGATCGCTGGAGCTTTGTGATACGGATAGGCCAGTTCGCCCCAGGTCCAGTAGCAGCCGGTTACGGATGCGTCGCTAGATAAGTTTTGGCCGGGATCGTCCGCAGCCGTGCCGTTTCCAGACCAGGTCCAGCACTTGTCGCCCTTGCCATTGAGGTAGGACTCGTCCGGCGGTACCGCCAGCGAGAGCGGGATGTAGTAGTTGTCGGCGGCCGGGCCTGTCTCATAGCTCATCGGCCATTGGTCGTCGTAGTCGTTCGCATACATCATCATTGCCAGATCCATTTGCTTGACGTTAGAAATGGAGGCGGCATTCTTGGCGGCTTTCTTTGCCTGAGCAAAAACCGGGAAGAGGATCGCAGCCAAAATCGCGATAATCGCGATCACAACCAGCAGCTCGATAAGTGTAAATCCAGACCGTTTTTTATTAGAAACCATACGTATACCTCGTCAGTGAGTCTTATGGTGACTCGATGGGATTATATAGCACTTTTGATAAATTTGGATGGCAATTATTATGCCTTTTTAGGTTAAAAACGGTCGATTTCTTGGTCAAACGTTTGACCTTGTCCGGACCAAAAGTACTTTCAAGCCCTTTCCTCAAATTTGGGGTGGCCTGCAGCATTCTCTTTCCACAATTTCCGGGGCAATATTAACCACGTCTCCGGGGCATTCAATGCCGCTCAATTGGTCGCAAAGTCTCTCGACGGCGAGGGCGCCCTGAATTTCGAAAGGGCATTCGGACCGTGGTGAGTGAGGGCCGATACCAGACGGCGGTTGGGGCGTCGTGATAGCCGATCACGCTGAGATCGTCGGGGATAAGCACCCCTTGGCCCTTCAGGGCGGCGATCAAATGCAGAGCGGTCACCAAACTCGCGGTTGCGACCGCGGTGGGGCGTCTCTTGCCTGAGCTGATTTCGGTGGCCACGCGCACAAAATCCAGGCCCTCGAAGTCGCAACTGAAGAGAAGGCTGGGGGCGATGGGGATGCCTCTCTCTGCGAGCGCATGGCAGAACGCATTCCTGCATCGCCGGGAATGTCCGAATCGGGCCTTACTCCTACGAAGCCGATCTTGCGATGGCCGAGATCGGCCAGATAGTTCGCTTGAGCCCGGAAGCCTGCCTCATCGTCCAGTGAAACAAATCGCCTGCCCACACTCGCATAGCGGTTGAGGGAAATGAAGGGAACTTCAGCATCCAACAGTTCGGAAATAAATCGATCGTCGGGGACGTCATGGAACATCACACCGTCGAATCGCCCCTCATGGGCAAGGTCGATGAGCGATTCGGCTTCATGGCGGCGGGGCGAGTAGCAATAGACGAAAAGGCAGACCCCGAGCTCTTCCGCCTTTTCTTGGGCGCCTTCGATGATCTCCGGATACACATAGCGCGTCGTGTTGGTGACGGCCATGGCAATTGCGCCCGAGCGGCGCATGCGAAGGCTGCGGGCGGTGGCATTCGGTCGGTAGTGAAGCTCATCCGCCGCGTCCAGGATCTTTGCCCGCGTTTCCTTGGACACGCGGATCTCTCGCCCGTGAATCACTTTCGAAACGGTTGAGATGTCCACGCCACATTTCGACGCGATGTCTTTAAGAGTTACCACCCAATCTCCCCTTTCAATCTGCTACGCATTATGCCGATTCCACGGTTGCCGCGCTGACCATGCGTTCATACCACGGCAAGCGCGAGATAGGCGCCTGAACCGAGAGGACCGCGGGCCCCTTCACCGTTTCTCCGTTCTCGGCAACCCATAGACCGGGAGGGAAGGCGATTGTTCGGGCGCCCGCGCCCGGTTCCAGCATCGGCGCGACAAGGAACCTATCCCCGAGCATAAACTGGTCCAAAACCTCTTCGTAGCCGCAATTCGGAAAGGCGTACGCCAAATGCCGCATCATCGGCTGCCCTTCGAGGGCGGATTCCTGGGCGAGTTCGTAAAGTTGGGGAGCAAGCCGCTGCCGCAGGTCGATGGCCGCCTTGCAATAGCCCCAATGCTCCTCATCCAACACGCGCCACGGCGCCATGGAAAACTGGATCATCGGGAAGAGAGCCGAGCACTGGGCGGTTCGCACGAAAAGCTCCCCGTCAATATGGGTTCGGAAAGAGGTGCCGATGTCGCCGCCGCCCACCATGTCCGGACACACAAAGGAGTGGCCCATGAGGCCGAGGGCCAGGGAGTTGGGGATGAGATCGCCCACCCCGTCCCGCCCCCAGCGGTGGTGTTTGTCGCGCAATCGCTGGATCGCGGAAGCGCCCGCCATCTTCCAAAAGGCGCGATATTCGATGAGCTTGTAGTGGACCCCGACCTTGCCCCATGCTTCCGTAAAACCGGAAGGCTGGATCGGCTCATAGGGACGGTCGGACTCCTGAAACACGTCCGGATCGCCGGCATCCATCTTGAAACCCGCCACCCCGTAGTCGTCGATGAGACGGTCGAGCTTTTCATACAGCCAGGAAATGGCGCCGGGATGGGTGATGTCGAGGACGGAGCTCAGTCCGTTCCACCAGCGCCGAACCACGGTTTTCTCGTGCCGATCTTTCAGCAGGAAGCCTTTTCCTTCCAGCTCCCGAAATATCGCCCCGTCGGGAGATACGAACGGGACCAGCCACAGCATCACCGAGAAACCCATGGCCCGAAGCTGATCCATCATTTGCTTCGGTTCCGGAAACCGCGCAGCGTGAAACCTCCAATCCCCGTAACCTTCGCTCCAGCCCTCGTCGAGAATCAGAATCCCGGGAGGGATGCCGTGATCGAGAATCGCCTGGGCGTACTCCAACACTTTCGCCTGGGTGGGCTCGTATCCCATTTCCATCCAGGTGTTGAACTGAGGTGCGAGGAAGGCGACCGGCGCGGGAACGTCCCAACGGGGCGGAAAGTGGAGGCGGCTTGCCGCCTGAAACGCGCCGGCCAGCCCATCGAAACCTTCTTGAATGGGAACCTCGTCCCGTGAGTTCACGACCAGCCGGCGCTTTTCGAAGGAGAACTCGAAGGCCTCGTTCGACCAGATGTAGCGGCCCCGATTGGAGAGGAGGAGGGGCGAAGCCTGGTTGCCGCCATGGTCGGTGCGAAGATCGCGGGAATACGCTTCCCTGCCAAAGGGCATGCAGGAACCGTCCTGGCAGGCCCCACCCCACCAAACTTCTCCTTCGAGCAACTGGATTTCACTTGTGGATTTCATTTCTTTTGGGTTTTGGGTATTGGGTATTGGGGGGTGGGTATTAGGTTTTGGGTTTTGGGTATTAGGTTTTGGGCTTTGGGCTTTGGGTTTTGGGTTTTGGGTTTTGGGTTTTGGGTTTGACCTCTTAAAACCGAACCTCGCTCATCGCGCATTGCGAGACTCCGTCCACCCCTCCTGTTTTCTATCTTCTATTTGCTAATCCGTCTTAGTCCCTACCACCTAATCCCAATACCCAAAACCTAATACCCAACACCTAACACTCAACACCTAACACTCAACACCTAACCGCTATCCCCCCTTCTTCACATCCACCACCCCAACAACTGTAAACCCCTGAACTACGGGCGCGGTGTTTGCGAACTTTACTTCTGCTCTTTGGGTCGCGGGGTCGACGATTCCGAAGCCCAGTTGGTAGCGGCCTGGCTTTGAAACGGTTAAGTTCGCTTCGGAGGAAAATGCGCCTGGCGACCAGGTTCTGGGGTCGCTTTCGGTTGCCGCCTGTTGAACGACGTTTCCGTTCTCGTCCAAGAGCGCAAATGTCGGTTTCCATTTCGCGTACAGGGGGGCTACGCCTTCGTTCGTGCCGGTGATCTTGATCTGAAACGGGACGCCGGGCTTTACCGTTACAGGCTGGGAGACCTCGTTCAACTTGAACTGATATCCGAGCATGCGAATCAGGGTCTCGATATGGTCCTTTTCTTCGTCGGTGGGGTTCGGGAGCATGGCTGGGCAGTAGGGGCCGATCCAGGTGAAATGCACTTTCTTCACCGCATCCTGCAACAGCGCCCAGTCTTTGCCGAGATACCGGCGGGCCGCGCCGGGGACCATTTCTCCTCCGAGCGGGGCGACCTGCCAGTTTTGGCCGACTCCGCCTTTCTCGATCGCAGGCAGGAACTCCCAATTTTCCTTGCCCAACGTATCGTCGGGGATCATGTCGTCGTGGAAGCCAAGCCAGGGAAGATCGCACGATTGGTATTGCGCGTTTCGCGCCATCAAATACTTGTCCGGGAAGGCTTGGTGCAAGGCTTGGACCACTTGGGTCTGCACTTCCGGGGAGGCAAAGAGTTCGTCCCTTGGATAGGTGTGCCATTCTCCCCAGAACCCGAGGAAGCCGACTTCGATGTAGGCAACCCGGTCGTCGTGATCGTACCGCTTGCCGAACACCTGGATGAAATCGAGGACCGCTTTGACGAGGTTGGGGTTGTTGTAGTCCGGCGAATACCCGCCACCGTAATCGTCGTAGTGGGTCATCTTGACCCCTTTGTCGATCAGCCATTGGGGAACACCGACCGGCTCGTGCGGGTAGTCCAGGAAAATACGCAAAACCATTCGTTTACCGGCGGCGGGAGGCTTATCCCAGGTGTTTTTTTCCCACTCGTCGAACGTGAAATGGCCTTCTTCCGGCTCGAGCTGCTTGAAGCTCCCGTATTCGTAGGCCATGGAAACCGGGCAGTTTAAGGGGGCGTCGGGAAAGCAATAGGAGGCAAATCCCTTCAGGGGATTATCGAGGGGCCCCGGCCCCGGCGGCACCTGGTTCGTTTGAACCGGTGCGGCCGAGGCCAGCAAGATCAGCGGAAGCAGGCTCAGCAAGACTTCTCGCCTACCTCTTCCAATACTTCGCTGACCGGCACGAGCCGGCCTTTGCGGCGGGATCGCTCGGCGGCGAAGACGACGGCATGGGAGCGCAAAGACTCGTGAGTGCCGGTGAGCACCGATGTCGGATCGTCCATGGCTACCGCGCTCGTCAGGCTGCGCATTACGGTTGAATCCGCCCCGCCGTGGGCGCCTTCGTCCTCCTGCAATGTGATATGGCTGTGCTTGTTGTTGTGCCAGAACTCCCACAGGTCGACCGTCCCTTTATCCACGGAAGCCTCGATGTAGCCCTTGGTTCCATGGACCCGTACGCGCCTTCCCCGCTGGGGGTAAACGCGGTCATCGTGAACGTCGCGTTGACGCCACCCTCAAACTCCATAGAAACCACCTGGTGGTCCACCACGTCGTTGTCGGTTTCGAATACGCACTTTCCGTAGGGGCTTGTTTAAGCTTCTCGCGCACTTCCTCGGGAGTAAGGCCCATGAACCCGGCGGTTCCCGCCCACCCGCTCTGCTGTCCGTACAGCTTGACCGCGTAGAAGGGGCAACTATCCTCGACCGGGCAACCCTCCACGCAACGGCTCGGCGCACCCACCGGCTGATTCTTTTGGTGGAAATAGTAGAGCGACCCGAAGGAGTGGACCTTTAAACAGGGACGGTCGACCAAATCGACAATGATGTCCAAATCGTGACAGCTCTTTGCGAGTAGCATGAAGGTGGACCTTTCCTCGTTCCCCCAGTTTCCCCGGACGAACGAGTGAGACTGGTGCACCAGTTCGACCATCTCGATTTGATCGAGGCAGACCAAATCCCCGATCAAACCCGCGCGGATGATCCGGCGCACTTCGGCGTAAACAGGGTGGTAGCGGAGACTGTGGCAGATGCTGACAATTCGGTTGGTCTCTCTTCGAACCCGGTTGATCGCCGCGCAATCGGCGAGCGTGGTGGCCATCGGCTTCTCGAGGAGCATGTGGTAACCGGCCTTCATGCCCTGGATCGCGGATTCCACGTGATCGCGGTCCATGGTTGTGTTGAGGAGGATGTCCGCCAGCTTCGGCTGGCTCAACATGACCTGCCAAGACGGGAACTGCAGATCGGAGGGGATCTGATGCATCTCTCAACTAGGGCCCTACGATGGGGGTCGGGTTCGGCGACCGCCTTCACAGCACCAGAGCAAACGTTTGCCTTCACCCATTCAGCAAACATTTGTCCTCTACTTCCTGCTCCTGCCAATGCAAAAGTAAGGTCGCGGGTAGACTCACTAGAACGGGACGGACTTGGATTATCAATCAGAGTCGGACCATGGGTATCCATTTTTTTTACCTTGAAATTCATACCAATTAGAGTGTCGAACGCTAAAAGCGATAGGAGGATGGTCTATCGTTTGACTAAGCGAATAACAAGAATTCTAAGGGAAAGTAATGATTATCGAATCTTCCAATTTTGTGCCAAATGGGAGTTAGTGGCCGACCGATCGTAATTCTTGGCCTGCCGCGCAGTGGCACTTCGGCGGCAGCCGGGGCTTTGCACCGGCTTGGGGTTTTTTTAGGCGACGAAGACAGGTTTATTCCGGCTGACGAGAACAACCCAACCGGCTACTTCGAGGACAAGGCGATCGCCGCCTTTAACCAGAGATGCCTGGCCTTCTTCCAAATGCATCCGCGATCGCTTCGGGAATTGCCTTCCCAATGGCCCTCCTACCCACAGAGTCGAAATTCTCATCGGTGAGTTGCGGGAGATCCTAGCACGGTTCAAGGATTACCCGGTCTGGGGATTCAAGCAGCCCCTGGCCGGGCTCGTTTGGCCCATTTATGCCAACGTTTTGAACGAAATGGGGGTTGAGCCGCAGTTCGTCGTCTGCGTTCGGCATCCGTTGGAGGCGCAAGCTTCCGAACTCGCAATCCAGTATCCGTCGGGCGGGCGCGAGATGGCAAACCTCTCAGGGGGGATGTGGCTGAACTACACGCTCGGCGCGTTTGAGGCGGCCGCCGAATCGCCGGTGACCGTGGTCCCGTTCTCGAGGTTCCTTCATGAACCGGGTCCGTTTCTCAAGCGAATCGTAGAAAACCAAGGGAAATGGAAGCCTTCCGAATCTCAATGGGCGGATGCTCTAGCGAGCGTTATCCCCGAGAATCGGCATCATTTTGGAGAGCCCTCCGCTCTTGCGGAGTTCCCTGCCCTCGTTGGAGACACGTTTCGCTTCTGCGAGTCCGGGGCGGAGGACACGGAGGTTCGTGCGGCTCTCGTCGCCGAGTTCCGGGCGTGGAGGGAAATGCTGGCTCCTCCCGCACTTTCGGGAACCCAAATGGGCTTTGCTTGGAAAGTGGAGGGTGAGGCGAAGTCCGCGGTCGAGCCGTTCCTGCCCGCGGGAGACTGGCAGACGATTTCGATCCGCATTCCCGCGCCTCCACGAACCGAACTGCACGGGGTGCTGTATAACAAGCCCTGCCGGGTATGGATCAGGCGGTGCGTTTTCCGGACGGGAAGAGAGCAAAGCGATGCCCAGTTGCGGGCGGGCCCCGGAAGCAGCCTGACCCCGTTGCAGGGAATGTTTCGTCTTGACGGTGCTTACGAGGCTCGCCAAATTATGCTGAACACCCCGCCCCGCCCAGGGCCTTATTCGTTGGAGATGGAATTCCTCCTTGAATCGGGCCTTCCTCTAGTCGACGACTCGGTGGCGAGGGCGGCGGAACGCCTTTACGAATGCACGGCTCGCCAGGCAATGTTGCGAAGAGGCGTTCACGCGTGAGCCTCCATCCACGGCCGATCGTGATCATCGGCATGCAGCGAAGCGGCACTTCCGCCCTCGCGGGCGCACTCGTCCATCTCGGACTCAACCTCGGAAACGAGAAATGGCTTTACGAGGGAGACGCCAACAACCCGCAGGGCTATTTTGAAAATCGAAAGATCGTCACCTTGAACTTGCGATGCCTCGAAGCATTTCAAATGCATCCGACCTCGTTCGGGCAACTTCCCCCGAACTGGAAGGAACATCCGATGGCGGAGGACTTCCGCGCCGACCTGAAGAAGATCTTGATAGAGGAATATGAAGGGGGCGGGCGCTGGGGAATGAAACAGCCGGTCACTTCCCTGCTTTTGCCTCTCTATAACGACGTTTTCTCGGGCTTGGGGCTGACGCCCACCTACGTTCTCTGCGTTCGCAACCCGTTGGAGTCGATGGCCTCGGAGGCCCGGCTCGACTTTGGCGATTCCTACCCGTCATGGCTTCCCTTGGGAAGATGGCGATCGGTTCCTGGCTGCGTTATACGCTGGGGTCTTTTGCGGATACGCACGGCCATGGCCAGCTCCGCATAGTTCCCTACGACGAGATGCTTGCCGATCCTCGCTCGATACTCAGCGAGATCGTGGCTTCAGAACCCGACTGGGTTCCGGCGGAGGAGCAATGGGAGGCGGCGACCGCCTCCGTTCAATCCAAGCTCCGCAACAACAAGGTCCCGGAGGAAGAGTTGGAGCGCTTTCCCGCTTTGGTACGCGACTCCTATCGCGCGGCGATTGGGTTCGACGGGGGGACGATTCTTGGCAACAGGTTTTGGGTCTTCACCGGGAGTTCGAGAAGTGGGTGTCCGCGATGGCGGAACCGGGTTTGCCGGTCGGCAAACTCGGGCTTTCCTGGACGGAGGGCGGGGGGCGCAAGATCGCGGAAACGCGGTTCGCTCCTGCGGGAGGTTGGCAGACCGTTCGTCTTGAAATCAACGCTCCTCCCCTCACCCCTCTTTTCGGGCTTATTTATGGCCACCCTTGCCGGGTTTGGATCAGGCGAAGCGTGTGGATCTCGGGCAATCAGGTGCTCCCCGCCCAAATGCGATGCGGGCCGGGAAGCGAGTTGGCTCCCCGGAACGGGGTGCTCTGCCTGCACGGGGTACTCGAACCGGACCAGATCCGTTCCCGCACTCCGGACGGGGCCGGCCCCTTTATTCTCGAGTTGGAGTTTTGGCTGGAAACGGGGATGACGATCAGCGGCGACGCCGCCTATCGCGTGTCACGCCGGCTCGACGAGTGCGTCAGTTTCGTGGAGCAGAATCGACGTTAGGAATAGGTTTCAAAATTTACTTTTCGGGTCAAACCTTTGACCTAATGTTTCAACCAATAAGTGGTTAATTTTCTACTGGAATTCGATTTTCCAGCAGAGATCCAGCTATATAATGTCATCACCAGCCCCCGTAGAAGGGGGCAAAGGCAGCGTCTCTGGAAACCCAAATTCATTCATCCGAAGAGCCCGGGAAAAAGCCGCCGGTCCTCTTTTTGCGGCAGGATTTTAGCGGCCCTCTTGATCCTCAGCTGCACCGTCTTACTTGCTGGCTGCGGCAGCGGCGACGGTGGCGGAGTCATTCACCCGCTTTCGGGCCTCGGAAAGCCCGCCGATAAGTCTGCAGGCGCAACTCCCCACCTTGGACACTCCGGCGGCGGCACGCCGGCAAAGGACGCGATGACGCCCAAAGCAGGAAGTTGATCCTCAAATCGATTAACTATTGGTCGTACCCGGGCGGGCTTGAAGGAACCTGCCACTCCCGGAGTTCTTCCGCGCGGCAAAGGTGCACGGCTACGATGCGGTTGAGGTTTGTATCGGATCCTCCGGCGTCCTGAGCTATGAAACGACCGAAGACCAATGCAAGAAGATCCTTGAGCAGGCGCAAGCTGCCGGAATCAAGATCGCAAGCGTTGCTTCGGGCATCTACTGGGAATTCAGCCTTGCGAGCGCTGGATCGAGCGACCGGGCAAAAGCGCTGGATGCGCTGCAGAAAATGGCGCACATCACGGGTTGGCTGGGCTGCAGAACCCTTTTGACAATTCCAGGGGCGGTCGACGTCTTCTTTCTGCCATCCTTCGAAACCCAATCCTATGAGCTTGTCCTGCAAAGAGCGCGCGAAGGCCTTTGCGCGGCTCTGCCGGCGGCGGAAGAGGCGAACATCGTTTTCGGCATTGAGAACGTGTGGAACAAGTTCCTTCTCAGTCCGACCGAAATGGCCGGATTTATCGATTCTTTCAGCAGCCCTCACATCGGCGCCTATGTGGACGTGGCGAACATCCTGCCCTACGGCTATCCCGAACAATGGCTGCGGATCCTTGGAAAGCGGGTTGCGGGCATCCATTTCAAAGATTTTCGCCGGGCGGTAGGCACGATCGAAGGATTCGTGGACCTGCTCGAGGGCGACGTGAACTGGCCGGAAGTGATGAAGGCGATCGACGAAATCGGCTATCAGGGACCGGTGGTGGGCGAGATGCTCCCACTGTACCGGCACTATCCGGAGGCGCGCTGCGCGATCACCTCAATCGCGATGGATCATATTTTAGGCAGGGCGTAGATGCAGTCGAATTCTTCGCCCGCCACACTTGCCCCATCGACCAACACCCAAAATCCAAAAGCCAATCGCCTCCGCAAGTTCTGGAAGAAGAACGGAACCGGCTTGCTGTTCATCTCTCCCTGGCTCATCGGCTTCCTTCTTTTCTCTCTCGGCCCCTTGCTAAGCAGCATTTGGCTTTCCTTTACGAATTACGACATCATCACGCCCCCGAAGTGGATCGGCGGAGCGAACTACCGTTCGTTGATGACGGACAACCCCATGTTCTGGAAGTCGCTTTGGGTGACGGTCCGATATGCGCTCATTTCGGTTCCACTCGGCATCGTGCTTGGAGTGGCCCTCGCGCTTCTTCTCAATGTCAAGACGAGGGGGGTCGCGTTGTTCCGAACGATTCTCTTCATGCCCTCGGTGATGCCGGTGGTCGCCACGTCCGTCGTCTTTGCGTGGCTGCTCAATCCGGAGATCGGCCTTGTGAACGGGCTGCTCGGCGCGGTTGGAGTGCGAGGCCCGGCATGGCTGCAGGACACAACGTGGGCCCCTTGGAGCCTTATCTTTATGTCAGTCTGGGGCGTTGGCGGGAGCATGGTCATCTACCTGGCAGGCTTGAAGGACATTCCTCAGTACCTCTATGAAGCGGCCGCCATCGATGGGGCGGGCGGCTACAGCCGCCTGCGGCACATCACGCTGCCTCTGCTGACGCCGGTCATCTTCTTCAACCTCGTGATGGGTGTGATTGCCTCCTTCCAATACTTCACGCAGGCCTACATCATGACCCAGGGCGGACCGGAGGGGAGCACCACGTTTTATGCGCTGTATCTGTTCCAGAGGTCTTGGAAGTATTTCGACATGGGCTACGCTTGCGCCATGGGCTGGATCCTGTTTGTGCTCGTTATGGTATTGACCGGAGTTCTGTTCCGATTAAGAGGAAAGTGGGTGTTTTACGGTGGCTAAACCCTGGCTGAACGCGGTTGTGGTGATTGCAGCCGCAAGCCTTATCGCGTGGGGGCCGGAAAAATCCCAAACCGCCCTGCATAATGGCCGGACGCCGGTCATCTTTTGGCACATGTGGAACGAAAAGGAATGGCGCGACGTGGTGGAAGGGATCGTCAACCGGTTCAACGCCAGCCAGACCACCTATGAGGTCATCCCCCTTGCGATCCCGCCGGACGACGCGGTGACCAAATTTTTGCTGGCGGAGACGGGAGGGGACCCTCCCGACCTCGTGAGCCAATGGATGCCGGTGCTCGACGTTTGGTCCGACCGTGGGCTGATCGAACCGGTCGAGGACGAGATGACCCCGGCGGAAAAGGCCAAGTATTTCAGCGGAAGCCTATCCGATTATCAAGCGCCACGCGATTTACAAAAACAAGATCATGGCGATGACGATCGGGGTCGACATCCACGCCATCTATTACCGGCTGGACGATCTCAAGGAGGTTGGCCGAGATGCGAACCACCTTCCGAAAACGCTCGAGGAGCTGACCGCTTTGGCCCACCAACTGGAACGCAAGAATCCGGACGGAAGCCTGAAGCGCGTGGGTTTCCTGCCTCAGAACTTTGAGCAGCTTGCTCCTTCTTTTGGGCAGACATTTCCCGACGAATACGACCTGAAGATGAACTGCAAATCCGAGCTCGATGCGGCGACCTACATTTACGGTCAGGACAAGCGGCTCGGCTTTGAAAACGTCACCCGGTTTCTGTCCGCCCAGCCGGCCGATGTGGGTGTGGACACGCCCATGTTGACGGGCAACTATTCCATGGTCTTGGACGGACAGTGGCGCGTGAAGCAGACGGCAACCTTTGCCCCCCACTTCAACTATACGGTGGGCCCCATCCCGCCTCCGGCAGGAGGGCGAGAAAACGCAAGCTACACGAACGCCGACCTTCTCCTCATTCCGAAAGGATCGAAGCAGTCGAAAGGGGCGTGGGAGTTCATCAAGTATTGGATCGGTTTCGATAAGCCGCAAGTGGGGGCGGTCAACACGGCGGACATGGCGTGGCTTCCCTACTGCCCGGCGGTAGCCAAGCAGCCGGAATATCAGGCCTACCTCAAGCAGTATCCCGCGTTCAAGGCGTTCCTAGACATGATGTCGAGCCCGAACCTCTCCATCCCACCCCAGGGTCCGATCGCCTCCTACATCAGCGACCAGTTGCAGTCGACCGACGACGGGCTGAACCGGGGCGCGTTCACCCCACCGAGGCGGTCAATTCACTTCAAAGCTCGATCGATGCCGAAATGGCCCGCCAGCGAAGGTTGGGCCATGGCTAGGAAAACCAACCCGCTCGAAACGCCTTTGACGAGCAGGGTTCTCGTTACCCTCACTCTCATCCTACTTTGCCTTCCGGCCTTGCTTCCACTCTTGTGGATGGTCTCGACCTCCCTCAAGACCAACGATGAGGTTTTCGCCAAGAACGGCCAGGGCGCCCAAGTGGCCTCCCTGCTTCGGCTCATTCCCCACACGGTCAGATGGCAGAACTATCCGGACGCGCTGCATGCGGTGCCCTATTTGGGCTACCTGCGCAACACGGTTTACCTTTGCGTGGTGTCGGTGATCGGCGCGGTTTTCAGCAGCGCAGTGGTGGCCTACGGCTTTGCGAAGCATACGTTCATTTGGAGCGGCTTTCTGTTCCTTCATGATCTCCACGATGGCGATTCCGCCCCAGGTCACGATGATTCCGATGTTCGCTCTGTTCAAATCGCTGGGCTGGTACGACACCTTCCTTCCGCTCATCGTGCCCGCGTTTACCGGCGCGCCCTTCTTCATTTTTCTTCTAACCCAGTTCTTCCGAACGGTGCCGGACGAGCTCTCGGAAGCGGCCCGGCTCGATGGGACAAGTGAGTGGAGTATCTTTTGGAAGATAGTGCTGCCTCTTTCGAAGCCCGCGTTGGCCACGTGCGCCCTGTTTCAGTTCATCTGGACGTGGAACGACTTTTTCGGCCCGCTGCTTTATTTGAACGATCCTAACAAATACACGCTTGCCTACGGCCTGCAGCAGTTCATGTCCAAGAACGGAGGCGCGTGGACGCTTCTGATGGCGGGTGCGACGATCTTTACGATCCCGATGCTGCTGCTGTTCTTCTTTGCGCAGAAGACCTTTATTCAAGGCATTGCGACCACGGGCGGCCGCAATTGAACGTTTCAAGCATCGAGATCCAAAACACTTTGGACTCGGAACTCCTTGGTTTCTGGTGCGATGTGTTTTCTCAGCCGCCAACCGTGTTTGTGGGCGCGTTTGAGGCGACCGAACCTTCCGACCGGCGGACCTTGCTCATCCGCTCGGAAGGCTCGATTGTTTCTTGCGTGCAACTCTATGCCCGTAAACTACGATGGATCGACGGCGCTTCGATAAGGGTGGGATGTATCGCCAACGTCAGCACCTCGCCCGAGTTCCGCGGGCGAGGTCAAGCCGCAGCCTACTCACCCGGTCGCGTGGCGAAATGGTGGAGATGGGCTGCTCCTTTTCCCTGCTCTACACCGGTATCGAGTCGTTCTACCATGCGTTGGGATGGCGCGCCGTGAAGCGGAAAACGCTGTTCGGCGCTCCCGCATCCCAAGCAAGTCCGATCGCGCCGAACACGCCTCCCGCGGACATTTCCCAGCTTCGGAGCCTCTATGATTCCGCCTACGCCTCATCGCCGCTGACGCAGATTCGAAGCGAAATTCACTGGGCCAAGAAAACTGCGCCCGATCTCCGCAACAACCTGTTCTTCCAGACGCCGGACGCCTACCTGGCGGCCAAAGAGGAGGATGGAAGGTTGGTGGTGCTCGAGTCCGGCTACGCTCAAGCCCCGCAGGGAGAAGACATTTTAGAGAGGGTCATCGCCTGGGCGGGCGCCCAGGGCTTAAAGGAGATCGAATTTCGCGTGCCAATTTCGCCGCTCTGCGACAAGGTGGCGACCAAGGCTTTGAGTGGCCGTCACTGGGTGGAAGGGAGCGACGGCATGGCCGGCGAGCTCACCGAAGCCTGGCCATTGGACTCGGTGCTGGAGGCCTGCGCGCGCCCGGATGCCAGGTTCCTGTCACTGGACAACTTCTGAGCACTCCTATTTGTCGCTCAGCTTGCAGGATCCGGCAATCGCCGGGATCCAAACTCAAATCCAGTCCGCCCTGCGTAACTTTCAACGTCGCGCCCGTGGAAAGGTCTCGCGCCTCGTTCCAGCGTCCTTCGAACGAAACGTGGAACGATTTGGCGGTGGAGGAGTCGTTGAACAAGGTCCAGGTCTTGCTTCCGTAGCGCTCGATAAAGATGGCAGGGTCGCTTGTATGGGCCTTGGTGACGGGCTCCCAACCGGCTTGGCCCAGCACCCGGATCATGGGAATCGTGGCCTTGAAGAGCGCGCGATCCCGGTTATAGAGTGACGGGTTTTCCCAGTAAGGGTGCGAGGAAGAATCGGCGCTAAAGAAAGAGGGATAGACGCCGTAGAACATGCATTTCTTGAAGTAGAGGGCTATCTTATCGGGGCCGAACTTCGAGAAATCCGTGTTCTGCAGAAGCATGTAGGGCTTATGGTAGCAGAGCGTTCGGCGGTAACAAAACGAGTCGTCGTCGTCCGGGGTCCATGAGCCGCCGGACAGCCAATCGACTTCCGTTCCCGCGCAATCCAGCAGGGACATATAGCCCCAATAGGTGAGCGGCGTGGTATTCGCCATCAGCAGTTTCCCCATCCCGTGGAGTTCGCCGCTCATGAAACGGGCGATTTCATAGGTGGAAAAGGCCTGGGGAATGACGGGCCGAAACTCTTCGTCAAACGATGGCGGCAGGCTGCTTGCGGCAAGGCTATTGGGTCGATAGTCCAGCACGTCCGCGTGGGCTTCCAACGAATCCAGATACTCGCCCGAAAGCGGCGCTGCGTTGTAGCGGATCTTTGCCTCGGCAGGGTCAAATACCACATCCGCCTGCAGCGCATCCTTGCCTTCTCTTGGGAGCAGCGGGCTGGGATTCAGGATCCAAACCGCCCCATTGGCCCACGGCTGGTTTTGGAAGGACACGCTATAGCGGCCATCCGCGCCCTTGGCGCCGGAACTGAAGACCGCCTCGGCCTGCTTCTTGACGGCGGCATCGCCGCTCGACCGGCTTTTGGTGAGAAGATCGATGGCGGCATCGTAGGTTCTTGGGATGGATGGGTCCATGTTCATCCACCAGGTCATCGGTTCCGTATAGCGAAAGCTGAGAATTTCCCAAGCGGGCATCGTCCGCAACCGAGTTGTCTCCTTCATGGGCTCCCATGCCAAAGTCCTCCGGGTGGGAAACCGTGCCCGGACTGGTGAAGGGTATCCAAATCCCTTGCTTGGGCATGCGGTAGCGGAAGGCATCGGGAAAGGCGAGGTAGTACCGTCTGGCCGCATCGCGAAAACCCCAATTACGGATCGATCGGCAGGCTCCGCACTTCGGCGTCCGCATCGCTCGGGTTGGCCTTGTTGGCCTTCGTGAGGGCCACATCGAAGGCCACGCAGAAGAGTTCGGAAGGGGCATTGTAAAAGAACCGCACCACGCGGGGCCCCATGGAAGGCGGGACGGCCAGCATTCGGCCGGACGATTGGGTGGTGATGGCCGCGAACGGATAAAGCGAAGCCAGACCGTTTGCTCCGGAAGCGGAACTTGTGAGCGTGCCGTACTCCGAGTCGGAGATCGGGGTCGCGTTTCTGATCGAGTTCCACCACCGTCCGCCCGACACATTGACGCGCTCGCAGTAGTACAGAGTCAAGGCTCGGTCTTGGCCGCTTAGATCGCGCACTTTGAGCCGTTGGGTCTTCTCGCCTTCAACTCCAAGGCTGAGCTTGGCAGCTTGCCCGACCGGCGTGACCGGGGAGTTCGCGGCCACATCCCGAACGAACCAGTGGCCCGAGGTGTCCTTCGGCGGCCGAATGGTCTGAAAGTCGAAAGTGGAGCGGCCGTCGAGGGCGGAGATCGACACGTCCGAGAACCACGCCTTGCCCGTGTGGCTCCGCAGCAGCACGTAAACGAGGACATCCTTGACCGGCTTGGCGGGAGTCATGTGGATCTGCCGCTTCTGCCATCCGTGGGTTCCGCAGAGGAAGGGCGAGATCGTGCCCCAAAGGTGGGCGCCGTCCATATAGTTGATGTCCAGGTAGAGGGAGTAGCCGTCGTCGGGCGTGCCGCTAATGTCCTCCGACCGGCTCCAGGCGCTCACCACGAACGGCGCGGCCTGTTTTTGGTTCAAGGAAACCGTGTTCAACGCGCCGTGGCTCTCTTCGCCGTTCGAGCTCTCGCAATAAATGGCGGCCTGCCCTGCCTTGCCCTCGCCTGGCCGGGAGTTGAATCCCTTCTCATAAGCGGTCCAGCCCGTGTTCAAATCCCGCTGTTGAGCGAAGGCCACGGAAATGCCAAGGGCCAAGAAGAGAACGAGGGAGCACAGCAGACGCGCGCTGCCCAATTGCTGCACGGGATCCGGAGTCTTCACTGTCATAGACCTGTGTTACCCCGCTTCGAGCGGGCTCCTGGGCGTGCTTTCAAAGACAATCGTTTGCGCAGATTTTTTATTTCACAACGGCAGCGTCGCCGCCGCGATTGCCTGACCAAACCGTTTACTTTCCTCTTCCGGCAAATGGATCTTCACGGACGGGTCGAGATCGGGAAACTCGTTTTCCAGGATTCGCCGCGCCTCCGAAACGACGATTTCGCCGCTCTCGCCGGTGGTTACGCCTCCCATGAGCAATACATGCCTCAGCGGATAAAACCGGGCGTAATGCGGAATCGCATAGCCGAGGTAAACCCCGATGGTTTCGAAGATGGCTCTCGCCCGGCGGTCTCCCTTTGTGAGAAGGTCCTGAACGATGGCGACCACCTCGGGGATCGGGGTTTCCGTCGGCAGGCAAATTCCTGCTTCGGGGGCCAGCCGCGCCACCGCCTGTTGCGAGAAGTATTGCGCGCCGACGCCCGCATCCATCGACCACTCGTCCACATGGCCGTGGGGCTGGTAATCCACGGGAACGAACGCGAGTTCATTGAGCCAATCCGTGATGCCGCCCTGGGCGGTTACATAGCCGCCCGCTTGGCTGGTACCCATCGACATGCCGAGCACGGAGCAGACGCCGAGCCCCATGGAGCCGGCAAGAGCGGCGACATCGCCGTCGTTCACAACCTTGAACGGCACCCCTCCCCAGTCTCTTTGGATATCCAGGAAGAGGCTCCGGATGGAGCGATTGAAATCCTGATCGGAAACCCCGCGAAAGATCGCCCCGGCCCGGACTTCATTGTTCACGTAGACGCCGGCGGCGGAGCCGCCGATTCCGTCCACCCGGGGCAGATGGGCGGCCGCGCTTTCGAGCGATTCTTTGATCGCGCACCGGTGGTATTCGGGGTCGCTTTGAAAATAAGGATCCCAGGGGGCCCGCTCGGTGAACACCACTTCGCCATCGATCATCGCCACGACTTTTCGGCTGGTCCCCCCCAGATCGAAACCGATTCGGCAGCCATTCTTATTGCCGCCGAGCATGGAGTTCGATTCGAACGTTTCCGGCAGGTCTTCGGCAGCGCATGATTCGATCGTCAGCTCGCCACCAAAGACTCTCTGGCCGAGAAAGTGATAGTCGAAGGAACGCGGGCCGGTGGGGGAATACGCTTCGCTCAGCATTTTGGCGATGGCGGGCGAGCCCGCGATGAGAACCCGGTTGCCGCCTCGCGTCCAGAGCAAGGCCTTGAGCATTCGCTCCACGTAGGCGTAGTTTCTTTGCTCCTGGTGGACGCCGTGCGCAAAGATCCGGCAGCGGAATTGAGAGGATAAACCGGTGGGCTGCTGGAGGACAATCGCCAAGCTCGTCGCCAATTCGGAGCGGTCAAGCGATTGTTCAAAAATCCTATTACAAAAAGAAGCTGGCAAGAATGAATTGTCTAACGGCGGACTCACGCATTTTTTTTCAAATGCGCTGACTTTCTGGTTCAACTTGCTCCTATTTCATCTCGATCTGTGGCAGCTCTCCATGAAACAAACGTTTGACCATAGTCATGGGTGGCTACCCGCTCTAATATGATACAGCACAATCGACCCGCGGTCGCAGGGGAATAGGAATTGTGGGAATTCCAGGTCTTCCCCGTCTCCCGCACGCCGAAGGCGGCGCGAGAATGGACCGGGAGGGTCGCAGACCTAACGAAGGGCCCCTCAATTAGGCGTGGTACCCGGAGCTTTGGAATCGGCGGCTCGCGAGGGCCCGGAGGGAAGGGAGTTCCCTCAACAGGCAGTAGACTCGCTTCAAGACCATGATCCTGAGCGAAGACGTCCTTAACCACTGGTCTGGGGGGCAGCTGTTGGCGTTTTCGGGCTTGGACGGGCCGACGGATTTTTATCAAGGCCTTACGGCAAGGACGGCGTTTGCCGGAGCGGCGCTGGACTTCAAAGCGCCGGGCGCTTGCCACGTTCATTTTTCATCGGAGGTGCCGGACAAAGTGCTCCTCGCGGGCGACTTTTTTGAGCTGAGTCTCGGAGGCTCCGTCGTTCGAGGCGCGTTCCTGGACGCCCATCACTTCCTGATCGACGGCCCTTGCGAGGCTCGCGAAGCGGACGCCCGGCTTTGCATTTTTAGGGATGGAGGCAAGACCCTGATCGCCTCCCCGGGGCGAGCGAGCCCGGGGCTGATCGCGGCAGATCTCGATGCCGCGATCGCCGATCGCAAAAAGTGGCTGCAGGGGCTAGGCATTCCTCCAGGCCTTTCCCTCTTGGCGCGCAGGACCTTGGCAAAATGCCTCTCCCAGATGAAAACGATGGTTTACTCACCGGAAGGTGTGATCCGGCATCGGTTTTCAACGCCGGACCGGTGGCCGCACCAGGGGATGTGGCTCTGGGACTCTGTCTTTCACGCAATTGGGTTCAGGCATGTGGATTTGGCGCTCGCACGCGACCTGATCGAGGCCGTTTTCGACGGGCAGCACCCGGACGGCATGGTTCCGATCCGCACCGATCCGGATTCCCATTTCTCCCAAACGATCACCCAGCCGCCCTTGTTGGCGTTTGGGGTTAAGTTGATTGATGAAATGACGCCTGACGATGACTGGATCGCCGGGCTCTATCCGAAACTGAAGGCTTATTTGGATTGGGACCTTTCGCATCGAGCACGGCCGGGTTCGGGGCTTGCGGTATGGGCCACCGGTGACAACGTCAACTGCCGTTGCGACGAAAGCGGCATGGACAATTCCCCTCGATTCGACTCCGGAACGAACCTTGAGGCGGTGGACTTCAACAGCTACCTCGCTCAAGAGTTTCGAATCATGGCCGGTTTCGCCGGCCAACTGGGTTTGAAACAGGATTCGGCCATGTGGCATGAACGGTACGCCTTGTTCAACCGCCAGATCCATACGCGACTCTGGTCAGACGAGCATCGGTTCTACGTGGACAAGGACCTGAGCACGGATGTTTTGGCAAGCGTGGGTTTTCTGCCGCTTCTCACCGATGCGCCATCTGCGGATCAAGTATGGGAGCTAGCCCGCCATATTCACGATCCGGCGTCCTTCGGAACGCAGTTTCCCGTTCCGTCGGTCCCCGCAAGCTGCGCCGCCTACCAAAAAGACATGTGGCGCGGACCAACCTGGGTGAACCTGAACTGGCTTATTGCTTATGGATTCGAGCGGCACGGCCTGCTTTCAGAAGCAGCCTTCCTAAGGGCGAAGACATGCGGGGAAATCGAGCGCTGGTACGAGCGATCGGGAACGCTGTTTGAGTATTACGACGACCGATGCGAACTCACGCCCGAGCAGCTATGCAGGAAGGGGAAATGCGCGCCCGAAGAATCGGTCTTCCACCAGGTGATGTTCGACTACGGATGGACGGCCACCCTCTACGTTGACCTCATGATGCGCAAAACGACATGTTGAAGCGATCTCCGGTTTCTAATTGGGCATGGTTCGGAAGAGAGCAATCCGCCGGATCTGGGGCGTGCCCTCGGACTTCGTGATTCGAATCCTAACTGCCGCCAACTTCGTCGGATCGAACTTGTCGATCTTCTTGTGGCCGATGGCGGTTCCGCTTGCGAGTTCGGTCCAGTTGCCGTCTACCAGGCCCTCGATCACGTAGGACCGGATCCTTTCGCCCTTGGTGATGTCTTCCATCGTCACGACCGTGTCGGCCATGACGGGGGCGGAGGGCTGGGCGACGACCTCGTCTCCCGTTCCCTGTGAGTAAACGATCGGCGCGCTGTAGCGCCGCTGGATCTCCTGCCCGAACTCCTTTGCGCGCTGCACATCGGCTGCGGGAATAAGACCGGTGGTGTCGGGCGTGTTGTTGAGGATCATTACTCCGCCGTGGCCCACGCTTGCCTCGTACATCTCCATCAGCTTGTCCACCGATTTCACAGTCGACGCGTTTTTGGTGTTCCAGAACCAGGTGTTGCGCATGCGACAGTCGCACTCGTTGGGCAGCCATCGGTCACCGTCCGGTGTGCCATCGGCCGCGGTCAGGGTGCCCCAGGTTTTGGGGTCATACTTGGCGCCGTTCCAGCACGGATAGGGCGCGATTCCCTCCTCGTTTCCTACCCACCGGATGTTAGCCTCCGGCCCTTGGAAGACGATGGCATGGGGGGCGTACTGCTTCAGAATGTCAGAGACGTCGAAGATGAGGCTCCCGTCGAACCAGACTTCGAAAATTGGGCCGTAGCGGCTTAGCAGCTCCGTGAGCTGCTCGCGGAACATCTTTTTGTAGGCTTCCTGCTCCTCCTGGGTCTTGGCGCGGCCACCCACATCGATGCCGTGCCTGTGATCGGCGGGCGAAAGATAGACGCCGAGTTTGAGTCCGTATTTCTTGCACGATTTGGCGACGTCGGCCATGACGTCTCCCTTGCCACCCCTCCACGGCGTGTTTTTGACGCTGTAATCGGATGTGGCAGTTTGCCACCAGCAAAAGCCGCCGACATGCTTGGCCACGAAGACGAGGTATTTGGCGCCCATCGATTTCGCGGTTCGCGCCCACTGGTCGGTGTCCAGCTTCTCGGGATTGATCTTGTCAAGCGGAGTGGAAAGGTCGTCGCCTTCCAAGTCCTGCCAGGTGTTCGGTGCGAAGTGGAGGAACATGCCCAGTTCGCAGTCCTGCCATGCGGCCTGCTCGGGAGTGGGAAGGGGGAGCGAGGCCTGGGAAGCAAGGCACGCGCCGAGGGCGAGTGGGATAAGAGAGAGCATGGACCCATTTTGGCTGGTTTGGGGGTGGTTAGGGTTTCCCGATTCCAACAACCATATGAACTAGGCGTCGTTCAGGCCCCCTCTAGACAAAGCTACCTGTTTGTTTCAAAACGTGAGCGGCCAATGTGAGAGTTGAAGGAAGCCCGACCCCGGAGATCATGCCCGGGTAGCCGGTGGTTGAGTGGAGCGATACCACCGGTCAGCTCCGCCCACGTCCCGCACCCCGCAGGCGGTGCTACAAAGACTCGCAAGGTTTTTTGCTCTGAGGCCAAGGGACAGGTGGGGTGAAATGGAGGCTGGTTACGTCCACCGCATTGGACATTCTGCGCGGGATTTGTTGCACCGCCGCCGGGGTGCCGGATGAAAAAAACGTCCTACCGGTGGTGTCGCTTCGCTCAACCACCGGCTACCCGGGTTTCATGCCTCCGGCATGGGGAGCGAAGTTCTGGGCCTACCTAAGGAGCACGGGATCTTCTAGCTTCCCGTCTCGAACTGTATACAGTGTCCAGTGTCCCGGCCCGTTGGGGACCAGGCGGAACTCTTTTGAGTCGTCTCTGAGCTGCTCTCGGACCGAATCGTTGAATGCGCCGTCGAGGCGCGCGGTTTCCCACTGATTGACCGCATCGAGTATGGCGGCCATCGGGCCGACGCTCTTGAGCGCATCGGCGGACTTGGGGTCGGCTTCCAGTTGGGCGGTGCTGGCAAGTCCGGTCACGAGCGCAAACCCCGCGTTGTAGCCTGCCGCACGGGCGAGCATCCACTCGACGTCTTCCAACGTCGTTTGGGGGCCTACGGCAAACCAGCCCAGCATGTGAGGCATGAGGTTGCGTTCGAAGAACAGTTGGTTCTTGAACCGGTAAAGGGTCTGGCTTTGGCGGAAACCCGCGTACCACGGCTCACCCCAGTTCATCCTCGTCGCAATGTGCCAGTTAAAGTGCCCTGGATTGCTGGCATCGTTGATCTGCCCTCGCAGTGCCGGCGCAAGCGACTTATACCATTCGTCGGTGAAGAGGGTGCGGCCGTATTGCCCCATACCCGTCGACCAGTTCCCTTCCAGGCCATCTAGGGAAATCTGAACCGTGCCGGCTTCGTTGCACAGCTTCGCGATGTTTCTGGCAACCTCTTGACTCAGGTTCGCGTTGGGCAAAAAGACCATGTAGCCGTGGTCCATCAGTTTTCCGATGGTCTCGCCCTTCCGGTGCCCACCGGCGACGGTTCCCCAGGCGCCCCGCTTGCACTTCAGAAGCCGCCATGGCGCGGCCTCCGATACGCCGTCGTATTGGATCAGCTCCTCGCCGACAACGGCGGTGCTCATGGGCGTTTTCTTGCGGAACAGGTCCGGATCGTCGATCTGGATCTCCGTTGATTTGTCGTCGCAATCGTTCGAGATTTTGGAGTCGCCGACACGAGCGAGACGCGGGTCCGGCTTGGGGGTGACATACGGGTCGTTTGGGGTGATGAAGTTCGACAGAGTGTGGAAGCCAACCCCGATACCCTCTCGGTTTGCCTTCCTGACGCATTCCCGAAGTCCGTCCCATCCGTGCGGGAACAGGTCCGGTTTCAGCTTGAAATGTCCCCAAGTCTCGAACGGCGAACTGTGATAGAGGTAGTGGAGACCGGCTTTCTTGGTCATTTCGATCGCCTGGTCGATGGTGTTCTCGCCAAAGTCGACGATGAGGTACGAACTCGTGGCCGCCTTCGACTGTTTTGCCCAGACTCCCGCCAAAGTGGGATGAGGCAACCCCTCCGAGACCTCGATTTCGCCGATTGTTTTCAACGCGTCTTGCGCCGGGCAAGCGAACAGTGCGATCTTGCTTCCAACCACTCCGCCGTCCCGGTATGCGGGCGCGAAGTATCGATCGTAGCCCCAGTTTTCAATCGTGCGATCCGCGTCACGGTTCCGGCAGTAGGCTTGCAGGGAGGAGCCGGACTCGGTGTACCGGGCCGTGTCGCCCCGATAATGCTGATCCTTTCGAAGTTCGTTCGGAAGCTCGGGGTAGATTCCAAAGTCGTAGTGGTCGGACTCGTTCTGGATGTCGCTCTCCTGGGTTGGGAAGCCGCCGAGGGTCTTTGGGTTCAGTGCCTGAATGCCTACCGCAACACTTGAGTTTCTGACGACGCCGACGATTTCGCCCACCGTTTCATGGATCGTCGTCGAGTAGGGTCCCCAGAGCGCCAGATCAAATTCTGCTAGAAGACTTGAGGGCGAGGAGTTCCAACCGGGTGTAGTTCCGCTTCGGTTCGATCAAAACAGTTGCGATGGCCGCGATTGGCTCAAACGACAGGGTAAGCGCGCGCTTTGTGGAATCCCAAGTCGCTTTGTTGGGGGGGAACAGCTTTCCGTCACATTTCAGCTGCAACAGGGGACTGCGATCCGAAGGCGAGACGAGATTCACTCCGTCGGCTCGGAGAGCGATGTTCGTGACGTCTCCCTTGGAGTCAAATTCTATCATTGCCCCTCGGCTTCCTACATCCAAGGCGCGGCTTCCGCCCTGAGTGTATGCCATCGCCGCAAGGCAAGTTAACAACGCTGCGGCTGCCGACCGGCTTAAGAGAGTGCTTGTTACCGCCCTCATTGGGTTCGCGTCTTCTCGACATTCTCCATGATCGACCATCAGTCTATCAGGCTGCTCTTGAAATTCGTGGGCACGTGCGCCCTTCTTTGGGGCTGGGGAGGGTTGGTCCGCCGTTGATAGCGCAACGGTACTGGCCGGCGCTCCTTTCCAGGGCTGATCCTAAACGACGGTCTGCGATGACATATTTCATGCCCGGCTATGACGCGCGTCACTTTATCTCGCTATGTTCTTTCGCTCCGCGTTTGGGCTCGGTTGCAGTCCTATGTCACTTCAAACTTCGTTGGGGTGTTTCCCATATTACATGCCAACAGGAAATTCTCGGGCTTACCGTTATACTAGGCTGATGCGTCAGACTGCCCTTAACATTGTCGTTATCGCTCTGCTCGCGCTTGCGGGCTGCGGGCATAAGAGCGGAGAAGCAGCTCAAGCGGAGAGGGTGATCCATGTGGTTCGCAACATCGGCGGCCGGGCTGGGTTCCAGAAGCATGTAGATGCCTGGAAAGCCGCTTTCGAAAAAGCAAACCCCGGCTGGAAGATGGATGTGATCGACATCGGCAACAGCGATGCGGCCGAGGCTTATAAAGCCAAAATCGCTTCCGACGATCTGCCTGAGGTCGTTCAAATATGGAGCAGCGTCGCCCCCTATCTCATTGATGGCGGCTACCTTGTGCCCTTGCCCGACGGCTTCTACGACAAGTACGGGATCGAGAAGCCGGCCGCGTACAGGGGCAAGTTTTACACCAGCCAAACCGGCATTCAGTTTCAGGGCATCGCGGTGAACAAGGGGTTATGTGCCCAGGCGGGCGTAAGTCAGCCGCCGCAAAACTGGGCCGAGCTTGTTTCCGATCTCGACAGGATCAAAGCGAAGAACATCCAGCCGATCGCTTTCGGGGGCAAGGAGTGGTCCGGCGCCCAAGTGCTTGCCTACCTGCTCCAAACTTCGCTTTATCCCGAGGGCGCAAGCCCTTCCTGGACCAAGAAGCGGGACTCCGGCCAGGTGAAGTTCGCCACCGACGCGAACGCCAGAGCGGCCTTGCAAGCCACGATCGATTTCCTCGGCCGCTTCACCCAAAAGGGCGCTGAAAGCGACGGATACGCCGAAGAGCAGAGGGACTTTTACACGGGCAAAGCGGCCATGTGGCTTATGGGATGTTGGATTGGCGGCGACGTGGAATCGAACAAGGTCAATTTCGATATCGAATACTGGCCGATCCCTTTCATGAGTGGGGGTCCACCCAAATTTCTTTGCGCCAACGTCCCGAACGGCTGGGCGGTGACGACCACGGCGACGGGCGACAAGCTAGCCAAGTCCCAGGCCGTGCTTGATGCCTTTTTCCAACCGGACGTGTATCAGGCCTTTCTCAACGCGGAAGGAATGTTCACCCAGGCTTCCAAGCTCAACGTGAAGGGGCCGGAAAGCCAATGGAAGCCGGCCCAGCACCTCTATGACTCCATGGCCGACAACTTCAAGAAGTACGGATCCATCAAGGGAGAGCTTGTCGCTCTCGACGATCAATGGCCGGATAGTTTCGCGGGCACTCTGTCCCGCGTTGTTCAGGAGATCCTGAGCGGAAACACGGACATTGGCAAGCTGCTCCAGATGATGGATGACGACTGGGATTCGGCAAGAAAGGCAAACCAAGGATCGTGAGGCGTCAGCACTCTGCGTTGGCAACCGCGGTCCTCACGGGGCCTGCTGCCCTGATCTACACCTTGTTCTTCGTCGTTCCCTCCATTCTGGGCTTCGGCTACGCCTTCACCAACTGGAACGGCTGGAACAAGAGCCCGGCTTTTGTTGGACTGGACAACTTCAAGGAGATGCTTCACGATCAGCGTCTGCTTTCCTCCGCACTCTTCACCTTTGAACAAACCGTTGGCTTGGTTGTTGCTTTCACCTTTGGCGCCCTCGTGCTTGCCGTTCTCCTCGACCGAATCCGCCGAATGAAGGCTCTCATTCGCGCGCTCTTTTTCTATCCCTATCTTCTCAGCATTCTCATTGCGGGATTGCTGTTCCAATACCTCGCGAATTACCGGACGGGAGCCGTGAATGTGCTTCTGAGGAATGTGGGCTTGTCCAGGCTCGCGCAAGATTGGATGGGCGACCCCAAGCTCGTGTCCTTCTTCATTTTCGCGCTCTGCGTTTGGAGCGCGCTCGGCTTCTTTACGACCCTTTACTTGGCCGCTTTGCAATCCATTCCACCCGAACTATTCGAAGCGGCCGAACTGGACGGAGCACGGGAGGGGACCGTCTTCTGGTCGATCCAGGCGCCGCTCGTCCGGCCAACGAGGAACCTCTGCGCCATTCTTTCGTTAATCTTCGGCGTAAACCTGTTCGGCCAAATCGTGGTGACTACGCAGGGCGGCCCCGGCTACCGAACTTCAACCATCGGATATCACATCTATTGGCTCGGGGTTCTCAATAACCGGCAAGGTTACGCGGCTTCCATCTCTCTGGCGGTTTGTATTTTTCTGGCGCTGGTCGCTTTGGCCCAACATCGTCTTTCCCGCAAGGAGGTTTGGTGAACAAGCGCCGCTTTGGGCTGTTGGAGGGAGTGATGCTTGCTTTGGGCGTGATTTTCGTCTCGCCGGCTTTGCTCGCTCTCTTGAACTCTTTCAAGACTCTCCCCGAAATCGTTCGCTCGCCGCTTGCGGTTCCGCAACACCCGACCTTCGATAACTACTCCTACCTATTTGATCAGGCGAACATCGGCCGCCCCATGGTGAACAGCTTTCTCATGGCGGCCTCGGTGATCGCCGGATTGCTTCTGCTAGCCCCCTCCACCGCCTATTCGATCGTTCGCCGAACCACCACCACCGGCCCGCTGCTGCGAGGTCTACTGACCGCCGGGCTCGTGATTCCGTTTCAGGTCATCATGATCCCGCTGCTTCAAGAGTTTCGTTGGCTCGGGATCCAGTTCACCTATGTGGCGCTGTGGCTCCATTACGTTTCTTGGGGTCTTCCGCTTTGCGTGTTCATCTACAGCGCTTTTCTTGCCGGCGTGCCTCGGGAGTTGGAGGAGGCGGCGACGATTGACGGCTGTGGCCCGATCCGCGCTTTTTGGAAGGTCATTTTCCCGGTCGTGAGACCTTGTACCGCAACCGTCATCGTGTTCTGGGGCTTATGGATCTGGAACGATTTTATGCAGGCGTTCGTGATGATGGGCGCGTCACGCGGCAACCTGGCGTTCTTGCAGCTCTGGAAGTTCCTGAGCGACAAGTACGTCAAGAATTGGAACGTGATCTTCGCGGGTGTCATCGTGCTTTCTCTGCCGGTGACCATTCTCTATCTGCTCATGCAGAGCCGGTTCGAGAAGGGGCTGACTGCCGGCACGGTGAAATGAGGGTAACGATATGAATCGAATAGCATGGACTCTTTTGGCAAGCGCGCTCATGGCTACCGCAGTGAGCGCGCCGATCGCGACGCTTCAAACCCGGGAGGCCCGGATAAAAATCAGCGACAAAGGCTTTGTGACATCGATGGTCTCGATTCGATCGGGCCAGGAGTACAGTCCCGCGAATCATCCATCGCCCCTGTTGAGCCTGCATATTGGGACCGTGTTGATCTCGCCCGTGTCTGCGGCTTACGACGCGAAGAATCATGAGATTCGGCTTCGCTATGGCCAAGGTTCGGTCGCACTCGTAAAGGCGATTAGCAAAGGGCCCTACTTCCGATTCCAATTGGTCTCGCTTACCCACCGCGAGTCCGTGGACGATGTGGTTTGGGGCCCGATCCACACCACGATTTCGAAGATCATCGGCGATCTCATCGGCGTCGTCCGAAACGACGATTGGGCGATCGGCATGCTCGGCCTTGACGACAACACGATCGCCGGGCCGCCTGTGGATGGCGAATGCTACGGCATGAGTTACTTTATCCATTCGCCCGATCCCAAGAAGTATCCCTTACCTTCCCAATACAAAGAGGGCCAGCGGTTCAATATCGGGGGTGATGGGGTCAGTGACACCGCCTTCTATTCGCATCCCGAAGAATATTTCCAACAGACCTTTGGAAACGCCGCGACTTTGGAACCAACCTTCGGTTCCACGCTGACCTACCACTCGCGTGACCGGCGAAAATCCTACACCGTATTCTTCTCGCTGCTTCCCGGCTTCAAAGGTTCGAGACCACGCCACCAGGTGACCGATCCTGTAGACGCCGATTTCATCGGCTCCGCGGTCGCTCTCTATGCGTGCCCAGACAAGGAAGGGCTTTCCACCATCGAAGCCATCCAGTTGGCCGAAGGTCTGCCCCACCCGATGGTCGGGGGCAAGTGGATCCGCGACCCTACCTCGTTCAAGCCGGGCATGATCTGGTACGGCAGGCACGACAAGCTTATCGAATACGCAGATGCGCTCGGGTTGAAGGCCGTTCAGGACGAAGAGCAAGGGGAGCACTACGCGAACTTCGACGACCATTGGCTAAAGGAAAGCGTTCGATTCTCCGGCGGAAAGAGCAGCACTTACCGGCAATTCACTCACGAAACCAACGCCCAAGGAATCCAATACGGCCTTCACACGCTGTGCCTCTTCCTTCAACCCGGCCGATGCAGCGACGTGACTCCAAACGCAAGCGCTCACCTCCAAACCGTGCTTAGAACGAAGCTTGCCGGTGATCTCTCCCCAACCGACACCGAAATCGTGGTGACGGATCCGTCCTTCCTGGCGGAGGACGGAACTTGGCCGATGAGAGACGGCGCGAACACGCTCCGGATTGGAACCGAACTCATCCACTACGACGGTATCAGCGACGCGGCGCCCTACACTTTACGAGGCATCAAACGCGGTTTTGATGGGACGACCGCACAGGCGCATAAAGCGAACGACGAAGTCGCCAAGCTCCAAATGGACTGCTATAACGGTTTTTGTCCGGACATGAGCCAGATGCTTGCTTATGCGGATTACTACGCCCAAGTCATGAGCGAAAATGGCATGCGCTACATCGACTTTGACGGACTGGAGAGCACCCTCTACCAAAACCAAGGCTACTACGGCGTGCGCCGCTTCTACCGAAGGTTCTTCGATACTTACGGGAAGCTCACGGGAGGCTTGGTCCCACGCGTTATGGGCTCCTGCGTCTTTGCCGGTGGGTGGGAGTATATGAGCGTCTGCGATGTGGGGGGCGGGAACAACATGTTCGACCCGGTCCTGAATCGCTGGGGAATCGAGGGCAAGGATATCCGCAACGGGTTCGGAAACAGCTACTTCCCGGTGACGCTTGGCGGTCAGGACTATCACAGCGACTGGACGCTGTACGACGCCGAAAACCTCCAAGCAAAGGCGATTGGCTGGGATGCAACATTCATGTTGGGGCTCAGTGAGGACGCCGTTGAAAAGAGCGGAGAAAAGGCGGCGATCTTTCGAGCGTTCCGCCTTTGGGAAGACGCCCGGGAGTCCGGAGTCTTTAGCTCAACTATGAAAGCGCGGCTTAGGGATCTTGGCTACAAGTATCACCTTGAGCGAACCGGCAATCACTCCTATAGGCTGACGCCGATTAAGGAGATTCGGATCTCGGGAACCTCAGACGAGGGCGGAACCCAGATCGATCTGGCGAACCCGTTTCGGGTGCAGCCCCTTCTGTTTTCCATCCGGTTTTCGGCACCCGCTGACGGCTGCTCGATCTCCTTGCCGGACGGACTCCTTGTTGAATACAAGGGGAGTATTGAGGCTGGGGAGTTCCTCATCAGCAAGGGGGACCACCTTTATTTGGCGGATAAGTTCCGAAAGCCCATCCGCGATTTAGCCACGGCTCGGGCCGCCGTTCTCCCCAATGGCGATTCCAGAGTTGGAGTCCGGGTTGGGTCGAAGAGCCAGGTTGGGTTGGATCTTACTTTTTGGGAATGCGGCAAGTCCGAGGCGATCGGGGGTGGATATATAATAAGGCGCCATGTCAAAAGGAATCGACCGTCGCAGCTTTCTCAAAGGGGCTTGTCTTACCACTGTCGGAGCATCGGTAAGCGCTAGAGAACTTCTCGCCGAGTCCGTTGGCAGGATCGATCCGAACCCTGGGAAGGTTAAGCAGCCCGCGGCCGGGACGGCGTTTCGAGCCTCGGTCGCAAACATCAGCGGCATTCCTTTGGGCGGAATTCGGAGCCGGCTCGGTTGAGATCCGTCCCGACGGCTACTTCGACGACTGGCTAATCTTCAATATGGGCGATTGGTCGCCGGAACAGCCCAGCCAAGAGCAGGGACCTTCCCCCGATATGGGGACGAACGGGCTCCAGTTCTTTGCGCGCTGTTCCGAATCCGGCAAGAAGCCGCAGCTTCGCCGTTTGGGAATCCGGGAAGATGAGAACGACCTGTACTCGGTCAGCTACGCCAAGCCGGTCGAGGGCATCGAGTTCGACGGCAAATTTCCCTTCGCCACGCTCGAATATAGCGATTCCACGCTTCCTGTCCTTATTACCGGCCTTGCCTTTGCTCCCATCATTCCTCACGATGCGCGCACGAGCGGCACGCCGGGTTTCACTATTGCATTCAAGGTGAAGAACCTCAGTTCGAGTTCGGTCGACGTGTCCCTTATGGGCGCGCTCCGCAACCCGATCTCTTCGGGGGCGGAAGATCGCTCTTTGACTAACGAGGTGCACGAAGCGGGTGAAACGACGACGATCTCCATGACTACCGGAGCCACCACGGGAAGAAAGTCGACCCAGGGAAGCATGGCACTTTCGGTGACGGGCGGAAAGCACAGCCACATCGCCGGCGCCTACCGCTGGTATCTCGGGAACGGCGGATGGGGCGGATCGCACGGATTTGGCTCAGCCCACTACTGCTATCTTCATGCCTACTACCGAGATGGCCGCCTGCCCTCTTTGGAGGGCCGGAAAGCCCTTGATGACGTTCTCAAGGGGCTGTCGGACTCTAATATCTCTGATCTGCCCACCGCGGAAAAGGAGGCGATCCGCGCTCGACTGGCGGCCGATGCGTTCTTTCACGAGTTCTTGGCCCGGATCGTCCTGATCGAGCCTCATTTTTTCGACCAGGAAGCGAATCTCGACCGGTTCCTACAGGAGGCGAAGGATCATCTGAACGGATTCTCCGGGAAAGAGCGCAATGGTTCAACCTGGGGCGATGTGGCGTTGGAATCCACGGTCCACCTGGCTCCGGGTGAGGAGCGAGAGGTTCGCTTCGTGCTCTCCTGGTTTTTCCCAAACCACTTCAGCGCCCTTGGCCCGAAGCTCGGGCATCAATACGAGCATTGGTTTGACGACGCGCTTGCGGTGAACCGCTTCATTGTCGCGAATCACCGGGAACAGCGCCAAAGCGTCGTGAACTTTGCGGAGACGATGCTTTGCACCAATCTTGAGCCCGCCGTCGCCTTCGCTTGGGGGGCTCAGCTTACGACCCTGATCAAGTCGAGTTGGTGGTGCAGGGATGGGAGATTCGCGATCTGGGAGGGCCTTGGTTGCTGCGGTCTGCATACGACCGACATCACGTACCAGGGCTCGTTCCCCATCATCGCCCTCTTCCCGGAACTGCAGAAGGGCCAAATCAAGATGGGCGCGGCCTATCAGAGGGCGGACGGCCGTATCCCCCACTTCTTCTCGCCCGACCTTCTTCATGTGGACAACGGCTTCGACCGGGTCGACATGAATCCGCAATATGTAATGATGGTGTGCCGCGACTACTTGTGGAGCGGCGACCTTCAGTTCGCTCGAGACAACTGGCCTGAAGTCGTGCGGGCGATGAACAGCACGGAGCGGCTGGACTCCGATCATGACGGGATCCCCGACACCGACACCCGCCGCAACACGTACGACCAATGGGATCTGGAGGGTTCGCCCGCTTATATCTGCAGTCTGTGGCTCGGGGCTTTGAGATCGGCGGTCCGGCTTGCCCACGATCTTGGAGAAAAACAGCAAGAGGAGTACTGGAGCGCGCTGCTGGAAAAGGCATCCGCATCGTTTGTCCGGCGGCTTTGGAACGGCGAGTACTTCAACCTGTGGGTTTCGGACACCGGGGTAGACGAGTGCTGCATGAGCGATCAGCTCAGCGGCGAATGGTACACGGGAATCATGGGAATCGGCCGCTCGGTTCCCCTGGACAAGATCCTCGGAGCTTTGCGGGCGGTGCACAACCATAACTTCGATTCCGAGCACGGGCTTCTCAATGCAACCTATCCTCCCGGCCGAAAGATGCATTTCAAGACCCATCAGAACCTCCAGGCAGTCGCGAACTGGACGGGAATCGAATACGCGAACGCGGCGATGATGATCGATTTCGGCATGGTGGAAGAGGGCCTCGCGGTGTTGAGAACCGTTTATGACCGGTATGCCCGATCAGGGAGGCGCTGGAATCACGTGGAATGCGGCGATCACTACTTCCGGGCGATGTCAAGTTGGTCTACATTGCTTGCGGTCACGGGCTTCAAAGTCGATACGCCAAACAAGTCGATCTCCTTCGGAGCAAAGATCGATGGGCTTGTCGCGCCCTGGTTTCTTCCCTCCGGATATGGCGTTGTTGCATCGAAGGGTAGAAGGACGGAGATCGAGTGCCGCAACGGCGCGCTTGCGTTCCGCGAGTTGAGGCTTCCGTCGAAAGACGCAAAGGTGCGGGTGACGTTGGACGGGCAGACTGTTCCCTGCCGCCCCGATTTTGCGAACGGATCGGTGACGATTCCGTTCGAGTCGGAGGTGCACCTAATGGCGGGGCAGCGATTGGTTGTCAATGCAATTTGAGGGGATCCTATCCGTGAATCGCGAACGGATACTGGCCGGGAAGGGCTTGCGTCGTGACGCCGGCGAAGCCCGCTGCGCCAGTTACGAGGAGCCAGGGCCCAAAGTGGTAAACCTTTGCTCCCCCGTTTGCGACCAGGGTGTCGGTGGGGCACTCGTCTTGCTGGTCGGGGTTTAGGGTGAACACGACTGTGTGGGTTTTGAAGTCGTTAGGAATGTCCGCCTCCGCATTGTTTGCGCCTTGGCTGACGCCGTCTACCGTCGTGTTGGTTGGCAGAATCCCGCCGGGAACATCGCCAAGCAATACCTTAAAGCCAATCGGCCCAAGGCCGATACGGGTCTTGCTGATGTTGGTAATGCTGATCGTGAGGTCGCCTCCCGGTTTCACCGTGGTGGGGCTGATATTGATCGCGACGTTGCTGGCCGGATCGGCAGCGGGAAACGCTCCGCAGGGGCCTTCCTCCTCAAAGGTCACCACTGACGAAGTGGTTCCGATAGGAAGACCTTGCGCGGGTTTGGCGGCGGTGCCTCCGTTCGTGTAGGCGACGACGGTGATGGTTTCCGTTTGTCCCCCGGTTGCGTTGATTCCAGGGAAATAGGAAATCTGATTGTCGGTGGAATCGAACTCTGTGTCCTTCCCCGTAAGGTGGTCCGAGTCCACGATGTCGCCGCCGAGTTCACCGGAAATCGAATAGTGATAGAAGAACGGTCGAGTGGGATCGCCCACGGTTCCCGGAGTCGTCGTCAACACGACTTGCCTCGCGGTTTGGGTGCTGGTTGCCTTTTGCGGGTTCATCCGCACAGTTTTGTTGACCAGCGTGGCAGTCCAGACTGCGCCCACCGGCTGAGTGGTGCTGTTGTAGATGACGGCCGTGCTGTCGACAAACTGGAGAATGAAGTTTGCCACGTCGAGAACCTCGGTGACCTTTCCGGTCTCACCGATCGCGTCCTTGACCTTTGCCGCGAGGGATCCGCTGGAGAACTCGATCTTCCAGATCTCTTTGACCGCTGCGGCCTGAACCGTGCCCGCATCCACCGCATTCTGCGCGGCGAAGTTCATGACGATGCCAATCGCGCTCTTAAAATCTCCGTTCCGGATCGAGACCGCCAGGTCGGGCAGTCCAGCGAGGACGGTGATGACGTCGGCGGTTTCGCCCCCGTCCAGGCCAAAGAGTTTCGCGTCCTCCGGCAGCGGGATGCTGGCAATCATCGGGATCAGAATGTCTCCCACAAACTCCTCGAAGTCGAGAGCGTAAAGGGTGTTGTACCAATCGCCCTTATATTTCGCGAGGGGGCCGGCGAGATCGGGGTCGTCGGGAAAATTGGAGAGGTCGTTCTTGGTGCCCCACGAGGGGCCAATGCAAATGACCGCATAGTCGGTCCGAATCGCACCGTGAGCGGTGTCTTGAGGCAAAACGATCGGGCCCGTAGTCGAAGGGGTGAACGCTCCGTTCCCAAAGGCAAGGTCCACGAGTGAGCCAAACACGCCGGATAGGTGGTTGCTCGGCTGGATCTCCATCACTTCGTTGCCCACCGTCCAGCCATCGACCTTTCCGATGAGTTGCAGGTTGCTTGAGAGGTTGAGGGAATCGGAGCGGGGGGCACGCTCGTCGGGCTGTTTTGAGTGAGGGTCTGGTAAGAGGTCTCGTACACGAACGCAGCCATGCGCCGACGCAGATGATTGACGAACTGGATGCCGTCACCCGCCGGGCTCTGAAGGACCTCCAAACCGCCTTGCTCGCCCTCCGGCTGGACTTCCACGATATTGCTGGTGCCGCCTGAGGAAGAGGGCTTGCTGACCACGGAAACCTTGAAGACCTGGTTCTTCGGCTGCTCCAAGAGAGAAGGCTTGAACTTGGGCGGCAGATGGCCTGAGACGATTCCGGACGCCGCCGTCATGACCGCTGAAGCCAACTGAGAATCACCGCCATAGAGCGCGGTCGGAGTTGCGCCGACTCGTGCCGCAATCACCGTGGACAGCGCTTTCACTTGAGTGGTTTGCCGGATATAGGCTCTGAGGGCCGACCACTGCGAGGGGTCAAGAAGAAATCCGTCCAAGCCCATGAATAGCAAACATTCGGCGGTTTTCTGCGCGCTTATTTCGCCGTGGCCGCCTGATTCCGGCGATCCGGAGCTTCCTCCGTCCGCAAGACCCATGAGGACCACCCTTCCGGAAGCGTCTTGGAGCGTCACCAAGGTCTCACCAGGCCCGGCCACCGCAAGCTGAAACGCCCCGGTGGAGCTAACGGGCTGAGTGTCCTGTCCCGAGTTCACGGTGAGGCCGGCCAGAGGAGTTTTGAACCCGGCGGGCAGAATGATCTTGCCGGACGCCTGCATAAGCTGCAGCCCTTGGGTAGGAGTGCTGCCGGTGCTTACGCCTCCGCCGCCGCATCCCGCCACCCAGAGGCTGACGATCAGGCTGAGGATCGCCGCCGCTCGTATTGCGGTCTTTCTGCCTGGGTTGGCCGGATGCCGGCGATAGGTTCCTGAATGATTGCTTCTCATGAGTTCGCGATCAGTGTGCAGGGCTCGCATTAGCCAATCATTAGCGGCAGATGATTCGGGCGGGCGAGTGGGGTTCTTGGAATGGCCCGACGCCCGGCGGAGTTAGGAAAAATAGCTCGTCGAAACTATTCTAGGCGAGCAAAGGGAGATAGATGGCTAAGCGAACTGCATCGGATGTGCTGGTAGAAGTGCTGATTGATTGGGGGGTGAAGGTTGTGTTCGGGTTGCCCGGAGACGGCATTAACGGCCCTATGGAAGCCCTTCGCACACGTCAGGATCAAATTCGATTTGTTCAAGTTCGGCATGAGGAAGCTGCTGCTTTTATGGCCTGCGCCTACGCCAAGTACACGGGCAAACTCGGCTGCTGTTTGGCCACCTCCGGCCCCGGTGGAATCCATCTTCTGAACGGCCTTTATGACGCGAAGTGCGACCAAGCGCCCGTCATTGCCATTACCGGCCAGACCTATTCGGACCTCCTTGGCAGCCGATATCAACAAGAAGTGAATATGACCCTGCTCTACGAGGACGTCAGCGTTTACAACCAGGCGGTGGTCAATCCGAACCAGGTTGAGATGATCGCTCACGAGGCATGCCGCCATGCTTTGAATAATCGTGGGGTCAGCCATTTGACTTTTCCTGTCGACTATCAGGAAATGGAAGTCACGGGCAAGCACTCCATGCACTATGTGAAAGGCGGCCAAACTTCCGAATGGCGCCGGCGAAAGCTGGTGCCCACCGCCGCCGATCTGCAGCAAGCGGCAGGCGTTCTGAACGATGGAAGAAAAGTCGCCATTCTCGTTGGTCAAGGCGCTTTGGATGCCCGGGAAGAAGTCACGGAACTCGCGGACAAGCTGGGCGCGCCTGTCGTCAAGGCCCTGCTTGGTAAAGGCGTTATTCCCGACGACAGCCCTTACACCACGGGGGGAATCGGGCTGCTTGGAACGGGCCCGTCCCAGGACGTGATGGAGTCCTGCGACACTCTGCTCATCGTTGGTTCTTCGTTCCCCTACATGGAATACCTCCCGAAGCCCAAGAACGCCAAAGGCGTGCAAATCGACGACATGGCGGACAGAATTGGTCTTCGTTATCCGGTTGAGGTTGGCCTGGTGGGAGACTCCAAGCGGACCCTTCAAGAGCTCTTGCCGTTTGTTCAGCGCAAAGAGGATCGAGGCTTCCTGCGCAAGGCTCAGGAAGGGATGGAAAAGTGGAAGGAGCTGATTGCCGAACGCGGAGCGAAGAACGATTCGCCGATCAAGCCGCAGCGCGTGGCATACGAGCTTTCCCAACTGGCGGATGAGAACGCGATCGTTTCCTGTGATACGGGCACGCTTACAACTTGGTTCGCCCAGGAGTTCTGCCTTCGGGGCAACCAGAAATTCAGCTGCTCCGGGACGCTGGCCACCATGGCGCCGGATTGCCTTATGCGATTGCGGCCCAGATTGCCTATCCGGATCGCCAAAGCATCGCCTTCGTGGGCGACGGGGGATTCACGATGCTGATGGGCGAGTTCGCGACTGCGGTCAAGTACAACCTGCCCATCGTCGTCGTAGTCATCAAGAACAATGCGCTCGGGCAGATCAAGTGGGAGCAGATAGTGTTCCTGGGCAATCCGGAATATGGAATCGACCTGCAGCCCATCGACTTCGCCAAGGTCGCCGAAGCTTGTGGCGGGGTGGGAATTCTCGTTGATCGCCCGGAAGAGATCAAGCCCGCCCTTCAGCGAGCGATCAGTTCCGGCAGGCCAAGCCTTGTGGAGGTTCTCGTGGATCCGTTCGAGCCGCCGATGCCGCCGAAGATCAGCGCGAGCCAGGCGAAGCATTTCGCGGAGGCCCTGGTCAAAGGCGAGCCGGATGGAGGTCGCATCGCACTGACGATTTTCCGGGACAAGTTCAGCGAGTTACTTTAGGCAGGCTCGCGCACATAAATGGTCTCTTAAGGGGTTGCACTCACCGCTTCGCTGAGGTTGCTTATTCCGTCCGTTGAAACCGAAGCCACTTCGTAATGGTAGGTGAGGCCGTTGATCACCGTGGTGTCCTCGAAGCTGGGGGTCTCCCCCGAGATTGCGATGTTCATCTTCAGCAGCACCCACTCTTGGGTGAATGGGTCTTGGCGGAAGATGTCGTAGATACCGGCGCCGCCCGAGTTCCAAACTAGAGAAACTCGGCCGCTGCTCACCACGCCTAACTCGAGGTTTGGAGCTAATGCGGGCGTTGCTCCGGTAAGGCAGGAGGCTTGAGCGGACTGCGCGCCCTGGCCGTCCAGCACGACGGCAGCGACGGTGTAGTAATACAACTTCCCCGCCACGGCTGAGGAATCATAGTAGTAAGGCGAGTTCAGGCCGGTTGCGATTGGGGTGAGGCCGCGCTCACCACTGACGGTACCTCGGAATAGGTTGTAGCTAACGGCGCCCGGTACCAGATTCCACACGATTTGGTTGCTCCCGCCGTTGCTCGACTGAGCGTAGATCCCCGAACTGACTCCGGCGAAAGTGGAATCGGGCCGTACGCTAACTGCTGAGCTCACGGTTCCCGCTCCGCTCAGCCTCACTGCTTGGACCTCGTAGTAGTAAACATCCGCAGTCACCACGTTGGTATCCACAAAGTCTGTTGCGGTCACGCCTTTTTGATACAGCGTGTAATTCCCGTTTTGGCCTATCGCCCTGTAGATGTTGTAGCTGGCAGCGCCCGTGATGGGAGACCAGTAGATCTCGGCGCTCGCCGCTTCCGAATATCCGGTGAGGACGGGCGCGGCAAGGGGCAGAACGCCGGCTTCGGCGCTTGCTTCTGCCGAAAACGCGCTCACGTTTTCGCCGTTTGTGGTTCGCACCTTGTAATAGTAGGTTGTTCCCGAGCTCACGGTCTCATCTTGGAAGCTGGTTCCTCCCGAGGTGCCGATCGGCACGTAACCCTCCCCGCCTGCGGTGGTGGAGCGGTAAATAAAGCTGCCGAACAAGCCAACCGAGTTCCATTGAACGAATATCCCGTTGCTCTCCACGGTTGCGCTGATGCCGGTGGTGGCAGGAGGCGTGCTGCCGTCGGCGGCGGCCTTAACCACTTGACTCGTCATTCCAAAGCCGTTCGCGTCCACTGCGGCAACTTCGTATTGATAATCCACACCGGCGGCGGCGCCGGCATCGGTATAAGCCGCGTAAACCGAGCCGGCGCCCGGCACAACGCCGGTGGCGACGGCGGTGTAGCTACTGCCTTGGACCGATCTCAACACATCGTATGAAGCGGCGCCGGCCACGAAGCCCCAGTAGAGAGTGGTGTGGCCGGAGACTTCCATGGGCGCCACTTCCGGCGCGGGCAAAGGCGTTGAACCGGGAAGCACTGAAACAACGGAGGACGGCATCCCTTCGGTGCCGCCGTAGACGGCCTTGACCTCATAGTAATAGCGCTGCGTCGAAGTTACGAGCGTATCGTCGAGAGGAGACTGAACGCCTGCGGCATAGAGAGTCGGCGTGCCCGTTGTGGAGCGATACACGTTGTAGGAGGTCGCGCCGGGAGCGGGGTTCCAGCTCAGGTACACACTGTTGCCAGGCGTTGCGTAGACGCCGGTCGGCGCGGCAAGCGGAGGGTCTCCGGGCACGGCCAAAACCGCGTTTGATGAAAAGCCGAGACCATCCGTGTCCAGCGCACCGATGATGTACGTATAGCTAACGCCGGAAACAACGCTCGTATCCGCGTAGGTAGTCGCGTTGATGCCCTTGATCGCAAGCATGCTATCTCCGCCCTCGCTGGTCTCATAACGGAAAACAACGTAACTCGTCGCATCGGGAACAGCCGTCCAGTTCAGGGTGATCGAGCTTGCGCTCGAAGTTGCTGCAACCTGCGGCCCAGCCAACTCGTGAGCGCCCGGCATGACGGAAGCCTCCATCGTGTCAAGGCCGCTCGCACCGCTTTGATCAAGAGTTTTCACTTTGTAATAGTAAAGCGTGCTGGGCAAAAGACCGGAATCCGTGTAGCTTTGGCCGCTCTGGATCACCGCAAGCGGCTGGGACTCGCCGTCGTGGGTTGTGCTGCGGAAAACGGCGTAGCCGGATGCTCCGGGTACTGGATTCCAGGAAATTGTGGTGTTGGAGCCGCCGCTCGGACTTGCATAAATGAATGTGGTGGTTAGAGGCGGTTGAGTGCCGGGGATCACGCTAAAGGTCAGGCTCGATCCTCCTTCCGAGTTGACCGAGCCGGAATCCACATAGTAGAAGTATTGGACGCCATCGCTTAGGCCGGCGTCCTCGTAACCAAGACTTGCGGTAGTCGCTATCAGCTGGGGCGTGCCGCCGAACGTCGATCGAAAGATTCGGTAGAAGGCTGCGCCGGCAACCGGCGCGTAGGAGAGGATGGCTTCGTCTGCCCCCGAAGTCCCATAGGCGACCGGAGCGGTGGTCTGGGGCTGGCCGGGTTCGGCGCTGCACTCGCTTGAGAGCCCGCTATCGAGCGTGCCGTAAAATGCCCTGACCTTGTAGTAGTAATGCACTCCGGCGGAAACGTGGGTGTCCTCATACTGGGCGCCTGTCTGGCCGGTAGCCACCGGCGTGGCGTTCTCGAGACCGGGCGCGGTTCCTCGATAGACATCGTATGTTGCGTCCGGCACCGCGTTCCAATAGACCATGTTGTAGCTCGAGTTCGCATAAGCCCAGCAGCCCGAAGGAGTCGAGGGCTGGGACCAGGCGGTTGCGGCAGCAAGCGGCAAGGCCACCGCCAGGAAGAGCCTCAGCCGAGAGACATTGAGAAGGGACTTGAGCCTATGTTTAAGAGTTGGGGTGGTCATCATAAAGGTTTCCTAGGGGTGTGGATTATCTTGAACGGGCATTCGTTCAAGGCTTAAGCAGGATCGGCTGGGCAAATGACGAGGTTCCGATCGTGGCGGTGATGGTAACTTGCGTGTCCGCAGTAACGGCATGTGTTTGGATCGTAAACTGCGCATTCGTCTGGTTTGCGAGAACGGTAATGGTTGGGGGAACCGTCACTTTCGAGCTGTTCGACGAGAGTTTTATGACGTCCCCACTGGCCCCAGCTACGCCGTTCAACACCACAGTTCCAGCCGCAGGTTGCCCGCCGACTACCGAAGAAGGGTTAAAGGTGAGGTCTTGCAATGTGGCCGGTGTCAGGGTCAGCGTTGTGGTTTGGGAGTAGACCCAGAATGTGTCGGTAATCGTGACAACCGAGGTGGAAGAAACCGGGGTTGTCGGCACCGAGAAAGTGTGCGAACTCTCGCCGGCGGGGATGGTCTCAGTCGCCGGAAGTTGGAGTTCCGCAGAACTTGTCGCAAACTTGATCACATTTCCATACGGTCCTGCCACTCCAGCAAGGGTTACCGTAATCGAAGCGTTGTTCCCGCCTTGAACGGATGTTGGACTTGCGGTCAGGCTAGATAGGGGAGCCGGTAGAACTGTCAGCGTGGTTGTCTGCGTGGAATAGCCAAACGTGGCTGTGATCGTAGCAACCGAGTCAGACGAGACGCTGGTTGTGCTGATTGGAAAAGTCGCGGATGTTTGACCGGCAGAGACTTTAACGGTGGCGGGAACGATTGCCCTGATTGTGCTGGATGACAGCTTGACAAGATCTCCACTCGGCCCAGCGGGGCCCGATAGTTGAACCGTGCCCGTTGCACTTTTAGTCCCCAGAACCAACGCATCGAAAACGCTCACGCTTGTGACGGTGGCCGGGGTCAGGACGAGCTGCGACGTTTGAGAGGAACTATTAAACGAAGCGGTAAGCGTGACACCGGACTGCGAGGAAACCGCCTCACTGGTTATCGGGAATTGCACAGAAGATGCTCCTGCGGGAACGTTTACGCTGGCAGGAACCCCTACGTTTGGATCGCTGGAGGTTATCGCAACGGTGTCCCCCGCCGGGCCTGCCGTCCCAGCAAGCTGGACCGTACCAGTGGCGCCCGAACCTCCAACTACCGAGCTCGGCGCTGCACTCATCGAGGACACAACGGCGGGAATAACGTCAAGGGCCGTATTCACGCTCTGGGAATCATAGATCGCCGTAATAGTAACCGGAGTCGTGTTGTTCACTCCAAATGTGGTGATCGGGAAGGTCACAGACATTGCCCCATGGGGAACGAGAACATGGGTTGGCACAGTTGCCGCCGCTGAGTTTGAGGTTAACAGAACGTAAAGATCCCCGGCTGAAGCGGTTACGGCGAGTTGGACAGTTCCCGTTGATGCAACTCCGCCGATCACCGTAGTATGGGCCACCTGAATTCCTGACAATGCGTTGCTTACCGCAATCACTCCTACCGTCTGGGAGATCGTGCCAAGAGTTGCAGTGATGTAAGATTCGCCAGTAGCATCACCGATCGTAACATCGAACGTAGAGCTGGCAGACCCCGCGCCGATGACCACCGAGGAAGGCACGGTAACGAAGGAGCTCGACGATGAAAGGTTAATTGTCGTGGAGGACTCCGCCGCATTTGCCAAGGTAATCGATCCCTGACAGGGAGCGCCGATCACAACGGGACTTGGGGTGATGGAGAAGCTCGCAAATGGCGAAATCCCCAGAGTCGTAACGAACAGGGCTTCACTACTTGGCAAGGTGCTCTCCACCGCACCTGCCGTTGTGGGGAAATCGGCAGAACTGGCATCCCCCACTACAACCACATTTCCCGCATTGTTGATGGCGACGGCATAACATTCATCACCTGTACCGTTTTCTCCGCCAAGATAGGAACTATAAAGGAGGCTGGTGCCGTCGGAGCTGATTTCGGAAACATATCCCGCTACCTTGGATGACTCCGGATTGGCGGATTGAAAAGCTCCCAATGTGGACGCGAAATTCCCCGCAACTCCTCCAACCAAGATGGCGTCTCCAACTGAGTCAACGGTCACGCCGTTAACAGTGTTGTCGGGGCCTTCAAAATAGGTCGACGAGATCAGGCGTGTTCCAGTCGCGTTCAGCTTCGAAACAAACGGAACCACCCCGCCAGGGCCGGGACTGGCCGGAATCAACGCACCGGAAGTAGTGGGAAAGTCGGTGGAACCTGTGAGCCCAACAACCGTAACATTATCGTTGGAGTCGAGTGCTACCGCATTCGCCACCTCCCCGTAATTAGCAGTCACATTTCCGGAACCGCCAAGCAATGTGCTGAACACAAGTTGAGTGCCTAATGCGTTCAGTTTCGTGATGGAACAGGTGCTAAATCCGTCGGTCTCCTCAGAATTAATCGTCTGGAAAGCGCCTGAAGTTGTTGGAAAGTCCGGCGAAGCGCTTGCGCCGCACATCACGGCGTCTCCGGAACTATCAACGGCTACGCCAGTGGGAACGTCGCCAACGAGAGCCGAGTTACCGCTGCCACCTAGGTAGGTGCTGTAGACTAGGCCAGTTCCGGTCGAGTTAAGCTTCGACACGAAGCCTGTATACGTTTGTTGACTAGGCGTAAACAATTTGTTTGTCGTCTGGAAAGCGCCCGTCGTCACGGGAAAATCGTCCGAACTGGTGGCGCCGGCGATAACCGCCTCGCCCGCACTGTCGAGACCGATTCCATTGGGGCTATCGTAAACGCTACCCCCCAAGAAGGTGCTATAAAGCAGTGCGCTTCCCGCGGGATTCAACTTGGACACAAAGCCTGAGACGGAGGAGCCAAGGACGTATTGGGTTTGGAAGGCTCCCGTGGTTACAGGGAAATCCGTGGAGGTGGTTGTTCCGGTAATGTAAGCGCAACCATAACCATCGACTACGACACCGTCTGCGTCATTAACCTTCGACCCGCCAATAACGGATGAGTAGATAAGCGTCGTTTCGGCGGGGTCGAGTTTGGACACATAAGCCGCCGTAGACCCCCACGTCGACACATATGATCCGAGGGTGGTTGGAAAGTTGAAAGAATTGGTAAAGCCCGCGACGTAGATGTCGTTAGAGGAATCTACGGCGACGCTGTCCGCTGCTTGGTCCCCACTCCCTCCAAGATAGGTGGAAGCCACCAGCGGATCGATCACGAGCGTTTTGGCAGGATCGTAACTTCCGGTGTCAAAGTGAACGGTGTTCCCTTCCATCACCATCTTGCAAGGGACCTGGGTTCGGCCGTTGGGCGTGTCCTGGTAAGCAGTTAGTCCCCGCTCCTCCACGATTCCGAGCGAGGTTTTGAGTTCTAGATTGCCGTTTTCGAGGACTCTTGCATCATCCGCGCCTTCGATTTTGATTCCCACCCGCGAAGGGTCCGCACCTGGTTTTACGATGACGTCGTAGCGCGGCGCTCCTTGGTCTATGGAATATCGGACGGATATCCCGTCATAGGGCCTTTCGGCAGTCACCTGCGAAAAACTCTTCGCGTTTGATACCCATTTGGTCTTGTCGTTGCCAACGAAATAGTTAAACCTGCTCTTCTGCCCACTCTCGCCGGTAACTGCCGTGGGAGCGGCATTTACGAAGCTCATCTTCACCACGTGGCCCATTACATAGCCCTCAGGTCGCTGAAACTTGGTGTGGCTCTTCGCCTGTCCGGTTGCGATGAACCGGTTGAACTCAAATACGGGCCCCTCCCGGGTAATCCAGAGGTTCAACCCGTTGGTTCTCGATAAGAACTGGGCCTGCGAATCCCATTGGCCCGCGTTTTCGATGAACATAGAAGTTCCCTTAGCAGTGGCGCCGCCATCGTGAGTCAACATAGTATTGGGCGGAGACGCTTGCGAGTGCGCAGCGAGAGCTACCGCAACGCACAATGCGGCTACGTCGATGATATGGCGTGAAGTCGTTAGGTTAAGCATGGGTTTTCGTTTGAAGTTATGGCTTTGGGCTAGAAACGGTCAGGGGGTTATCGTGAGGTTTTGGCTTAGCGTCGAAGTTCCCAACGTGGCCGTGATCTTGGCAACACGCGCAGCCGAAACGGCAACGGTGTGAACGGTGAACTGAGCCGAGTTTTGGCCGACGGGCACGGTCACGGTTGTGGGGACAATCGCGTCCCCGAGATTCGACGTAATCTTGATAAGATCTCCCGTCGGACCGGCGACGGTCGCAAGATGGACTGTGGCAGTTGTGGTTTGACCACCAATAACTGGATTCGCGCTAAAGGTCAGCCCGGAGATTAGGGCCGGCGTCAGCGTGAGCGTCGTTGTTTGGGAGTAGACCCAAAAAGTGTCGGTTATCGTTATCTGCGAGGTGGAGGAGACGGCCGAGGTGGGAATCGAGAACGTGAAGGAACTCATTCCCGAGGGAATTGTCTCAGTCGCCGGGAGATGGACCTCCGGCGAAGTCGTGGCAAACTTGATAATGTTGCCGTATGGACCGGCAACACCCGCGAGCGTCACCGTCACCATCGCGTTCGTGCCACCAAGGATCGATGTCGGATTGACGGTAAGGCTGGAAAGAGGCGCAGGCAAAACGATCACCTGCGAAGCCAAGGAGGATAAACCGAAGGTTGCTGAGAAAAAAGCAACCGTGTCGGAGGACACCACCGTTGTGTTTACCGTGAACGAAACAGAGGTTTGCCCGGCAGGAATTGTTACCGAAGCGGGAACAATCGCCCTGATCGTGCTTGACGACAGCTTTATCACGTCTCCATTGGGACCGGCAGGGCTCCCGATCTCTACTGTTCCGATCGTGCTCGTGGAACCGAGAAGCACGGCATCCGCCATGTTGAATCTGGACAGTGTGGCGGGGGTTACAGTAAGCACCGACGTTTGAGAGGCGCCGGTATCGGAGGCCGTGATCGTCACTTGCGTGCTGGAAGAAACGGCGGACGTGGTTATTTGGAACTGAGCCGAAGTCGAATTTGCGGCAACCTTCACGGTTGAAGGTACAACCGCTGCGCTAGTGCTGGACTTCAGAGAAACGACCTCTCCCAAGGGCCCAGCGGGACCGGAGAGTTGAACAGTCCCCGTAGAGTCACTCCCTCCAATAACCGAAGCCGGCGAAGGGCTGACGCTGGATATGGTGGGCGGATTGACAGTTAAAGTTGCGTGTTCGCTAATGCTGGAATAGGTTGCGATTATCGTCACGGAGGTCGAACTGTTCACGCCGGACGTAGCAATCGGGAACGTGGCGGACGTCGCATTCAGGGGAACGGCCACGGTTGCGGGCACCGTCGCTGCGCTGGAGTTCGAACTCAACTGAACGGACAACGTGCCTTGTTGGGGTGCGATGTTAAGCTGCACCGAGCCCCGTTGCAGAATTCCCGCCAACCACCGAGCCCGGATTAGCAGTGACACCAGCCAGAGCACTCGCCACCAAGTTTAGTCCTATCGTTTGACTAGCAGATCCCAAAGTCGCAGTTATGTACACCTCGCCCGTCACATCCAACGTGCCCACGTTGAAAGTATTGGAAACTCCGCCAGCCGCAATCTCGACCGAAGGTGGGACAGTCACTGCAAAGCTCGATGAGGAAAGCGCGACGAGGGTGTTGGTGCTTGCGGCGCTTGCCAAAGTGATTGATCCTGTGCACGTGCCGCCACCAACCACCGAATCCGGTGTTATCGTGAAGCTTGAGAAGGGCGAAAGCAGCAGTGTTGTCACAAAAGCCGCACTGGTCCCAGGCTGAGCGCCTTGGAGCGCTCCCGCCGTTACGGGAAAATTTTGAGATGTCGTGACGCCAACAATGACGGGGTTGCCGGCGCTATTAACGGCGTCGCCGTAAGCATTGTCGCCACCCGTGTTGTTTCCACCAAGAAAGGAACTGTAAAGGAGCTTGGTTCCGTCGCCGCTGATTTCGGACACGGTCGCCGCCTGTTGAGAGGGGGCGGGGTAAACAGCAAGGAATGCGTCCGAAGTGGTGGGGAAACCTGAATTACCGGTGGCTCCAACGAAGATCGGGTCTCCAGACGCATCCAGTGCCAGCCCGTTGACTTCGCCGCCGTCAAAATAAGTTGAAAAAATTAGCGATGTCCCGCTCGGATTCAGTTTGGTTACGAACTCACATGAGGCCTGCGGATTAGGATCGGCAGTCAGGTACGCGCCCGCTGTGGTCGGAAAGTCGGTTGAGGCCACCGATCCCGTCACAGTCACGCTATCGCTGGGATCAAGGGCGACAGCGGCTGCAAATTCTCCAAAACCGGCGGAAACATTGCCAGAACCCCCAAGAAAAGTGCTGAAAACAAGGCCGGTGCCCAATGCGTTCAACTTTGTGATGAAACACGTGGAATAACCGTCAGTCTCTTCAGAATTAAGAGTCTGATAGGCGCCCGCAGTAGTCGGAAAATTCGGAGAAGCGGTATCCCCGCACACTACTGCGTTCCCCGACCCGTCAACCGCCAAGCCATAAAGGAATTCGGCAACGTGTTTCGAATTACCGCTGCCACCCAGGTAGGTGCTATATACAAGCCCGGTTCCGGTGGGTTCAGCTTCGTGACGAAACCGGTAATAGTGGTTTGGCTGGCCGTGTAGGGCCTATCCGTCGTTTGGAACGCTCCTGCCGTGACGGGAAAGTCATTTGAACTTGTGGTGCCGGCGATGATCGTGTCATTTGCCAGGTCCACGCCAATGCCGGAGGGCTCGTCGCCAAGAGAACCTCCAACGTAAGTGGAATACATCAATCCGCTCCCCGAGGGGTTCAACTTGAAAACAAAGCATGTGGCATCAGACCCGCGAGGCTGGGTTTGGAAAGCCCCATTTGTCACGGGAAATTGCTCGATAGGGTTGCTCCGGTTGCAAACGCATCCCCGGAAGCATCAACGGCGATGGCGAGCCCGCCGGTGTCTTTCGATCCGCCAATAACCGAGGAGTAAATAAGGCTCGATTCGGTTGGATCAAGCTTCGCAACAAAGGCAACGCCCTGAAAACGAGATTGATACGATCCCAGCGTGACTGGAAAGTTGGGAGAATCTTCGCCGCCCGTTATATAGATATTGTTTGAAGCGTCAAGGACTACACCATTAGCTTGCTGTTCATCGCTCCCGCCGAGGTAGGTGGAGGCTACCAGCGGATCGATGACCAGGGTCTTACGCGGGTCATAACCGCCGGTGTCGAAGTGGACGGTGTTCCCTTCCATCACCATTTTGCAAGGGACCTGCGTTCGGCCACTTGGCGTGTCCTGGTAAGCAGTTAGTCCGCGCTCCTCCACGATTCCGAGCGAGGTTTTGAGTTCTAGATTGCCGTTTTCGAGGACTCTTGCATCGTCCGCGCCTTCGATTTTATTTCCCACCCGCGAAGGGTCCGCGCCGGGCTTGACGATAACATCATATCTGGGCGTCCCTTGGTCGATCGAATATCGAATGGAGATTCCGTCATAGGGCTTTTCCGCGGTTACTTGGGTGTAACTCCTCGCGTTGGAGACCCACTGGGTCTTGTCGTTTCCAATGAAATAGTTGAACTTGCTCTTTTGTTCGCTTTGTCCGGTGACGGCTGACGGGCTTGCGTTCACGAAGGTCATCTTCACCACGTGGCCCTTGATGTATCCTTGCGGCCGTTGGAACTTACGCTCACGCATCCTTACGCTGGGCACGAGGCCCTCGGCTGAAGCGTTTGCTTCCCCAGTGCGAACAAATCGGTTGAACTCGAAGACCGGCCCTTCAGCAGTAACCCATAGGTTTAGTCCGTTGGTTTGAGAAAGAAACTGTACGCGGGAATCCCACTGCCCCGCGTTCTCAATAAAAGCCGAAGAACCGCCGGCCGCTGCAACGTTGGCTCTCGCCGCCAATGGCGGCGTTTGTGCTACCGCCAAGGCGGCGGCAAAAGCGCAGGAGAATGCGATCGGCAATTCCAAGCGTAGCTTCATTCCTTTCATCTTGCAGGGATCCCGTTACAACAGCGTTACAGACCAAAAACTGGATAAATTCGCCCTATCAGGGCGTGATCGTTAGCGTGTGGGAAAGGGTCGACGAGCCAAAGTTTGCGGTAATTGAGGCCGTATGATTCGAAGTTACAGCAAGTGTGTGAACAGTGAACTGCGCTGAAGTATGGCCTGCGGGAACTGTTACAGTGGAGGAACCGTCGCGTCCGCGCTGTTCGACGAGAGTTTTATGACGTCCCCACTGGCCCCAGCTACGCCGTTCAACACCACAGTTCCAGCCGCAGGTTGCCCGCCGACTACCGAAGAAGGGTTAAAGGTGAGGTCTTGCAATGTGGCCGGTGTCAGGGTCAGCGTTGTGGTTTGGGAGTAGACCCAGAATGTGTCGGTAATCGTGACAACCGAGGTGGAAGAAACCGGGGTTGTCGGCACCGAAAAAGTGTGCGAACTTTCGCCGGCGGGGATGGTCTCAGTCGCCGGAAGTTGGAGTTCCGCCGAACTTGTCGCAAACTTGATCACATTTCCATACGGTCCTGCCACTCCAGCAAGGGTTACCGGTAATCGAAGCGTTGTTCCGCCTTGAACGGATGTTGGATTTGCGGTCAGGCTTGAAAGCGGGGCAGGCAAAACGATGAGTTGCGTGGTTAGAGAGGAAAGACCGTAGGTTGCGGTAACGTAGGCGACCGTGTCGGACGACACGACCGTGGTGTTTACGGTGAACGACACAGAAGTCTTGCCACCTAGAACCTTTACCGTAGCAGGAACAATCGCCCGGATCGTGCTTGAAGTGAGCTTGACCACATCCCGTTTACGCCGGCGGGACCTCCAAGCTCTACTGTCGCGATCGTCATCCTTGCTCTCCAGAACGACCGCGTCCGCTACGCTTAGCTTGGAAAGCGTGGCAGGAGTCAGGTAGAGGCGTCGAAGTCTTAGAGATCTCCGGGGTAGGAAGCAGTCAGCGTCACCTGGGTGCTAGAGGAAACGGCGGACGTCGTTATTGGGAACTGAGCCGAACTGGCGCCGGCGCTCACCTTGACTGTTGCAGGAACCACCGCTTCGCTCGTACTGGATTTCAGTGAAACGACTTGTCCTAGGGGGCCTGCTGGGCCGAAAAGTTGCACGGTTCCCGTGGTTGGGCTGCCCCCAACGACCGAGGCTTGGGACGCGACTACACCCGAGATAGCGGGCGGATTAACAGTTAGGGTGGCCTCTTGGTTCACGAGGGCATAGGTAGCCCTTATAGTCACAGGCGTCGAACTATTGACGCCTGTGGTGGAAATGGGAAAAGTCGCGGACATGGCGTTTCAAAGGAACAGTCACCGTTACACGGCACCTGGCTGCGGCGGAGCTAGAACTCAACTGGACCGATAAGCTGCCTTGCTGCGGGCAGCAAAAAGCTGGACCGTGCCTGTCGTAGAACCCCCACCCACGACCGAAGTTGGGGCAACCGTAACCCCTGCCAGTGCGCTGCCCACGATGTCGAGGGGAACCGTTTCGGAAGCCGAACCGAGAGTTGCAGTGATGTATACCAGCCCTGTGGCGTCATTGATCATCACGTTGAACGATGCCGAGACGGCACCTGGGGCGATCGTCACGGAGGGAGGCACGGTCACGAAAACGCTCGAAGAAGAAAGGGTTACCGTTGTGGTGACTACATCGCGGCGCTTGCCAGGCTGACGATGCCCTGACACAAGTTGCCTAGCACGACCGGATTAGGCGTAACATTGAAGCTGGAGAAGGGCGATATCTCCAAAGTTGTCACAAATGCAGCGCTCGTACCTGGAAAGTCGCTTTCTACGGCCCCCGCTGTGGTGGGGAAATCGGGCGATGTCGCTGAATCCGACAATGACAGCGTTACCCGCAGCGTTTACCGCAATCCCGTATGGCTGGTCGCCGTACGGACCGCCGGTTCCGCCAAGATAGGATCCGTAAAGAAGGTGAGTCCCGTCGGCGCTTACCTCGTTCACGAATGCCGCAGGTTTCTGAGTCTCAGGATCGGCTTCCAGGTACCCATCCGCAGTCGGTGTCTATGTTCTGTCCAACAGTTTGACCCACCAAGATGGCGTCTCCAGCACCATCTACCGCGACTGCGCTAACCATGGTGGTGATCCCCGCCCCGTGAAATAAGTCGAAGAAATCAAGTCGGCTCCGTTCGAGCTGAGTTTCGAAACAACAAGGTTTGACCAGTAGGATCAGGGTCAGTTGCGAGGTACGCGCCAGAGGTGGTGGGAAAGTCGGTCGAGCCCACGGGACCGGCAACAGTGATGTTGTCGTGGAGTCAAGGGCCAGACATCGCGCACTTTCGCCGAAGCCGGCGGTGACATTTCCCGAACCACCGAGAAACGTGCTGAAGACGAGTTGGGTCCCCGAGGAATTCAACTTAGAAATGAAGCCTGTGAAATATCCATCAGTCGTCTCAGAGTTCACGGTTTGATATGCCCCCGCGGTTGTTGGAAAATCTGGCGAACCCGAAGCGCCGCAGACGACCGCGTCTCCCGAGCCATCCACTCCGACACTATATATTCCGTCACCGATATGCTGGGAGTTACCGCTGCCGCCAAGGTAAGTGCTGTAGACCAGACCGGTACCGGTTGAATTGATCTTGGTGACGAAGCCCGTGAACGTAACGTGGCCAACCGTGTAAACCTTGTTTGTGGTTTGAAATGCCCCATTTGTGACCGGGAAATCATTCGAGGCCGTTGTACCGGCAATCACTGCATTTCCCGATGGGTCCAAGCCGATGCCAAAGATGAGGTCTCCCTTGGAACCGCCAACGTAGGTGGAGTAGAGCAATTGGCTTCCAGAAGCACTCAGCTTTACCGCAAAGCACACGTTATTTGATCCGCCAGTGTAGTGCGACTGGAAAGCTCCGTTTGTTACGGGAAAGTCGCTGGAAGCGGTTATTCCGCCAATAAAGGCATTTCCGGAGGCGTCCACCGCAATGGCGTTTGCCGCATTCAAATTTGAGCCACCAAACACAGCCGAGTAAATGAGACTTGTCTCGGTGGGATCCAACTTGGACACAAACGCTAACGACTCAACCAGTGCCGATTGAAAGGCGCCCACCGTTACCGGAAAGTTGATTGAATCCGTAGACCCTGCCACATAAATGTTGTTAGAAGCATCGAGAGCAACGGCAGCGGCCTGTTGGTCGGACGTGCCGCCCAAGTATGTTGATGCCACAAGCGGGTCAATTACCAGCGTTTTCGCAGGATCATAGCCGCCGGTGTCGAAGTGAACCGTGTTCCCTTCCATCACCATCTTGCAAGGCACTTGGGTTCGTCCGCTGGGGGTTTCCTGGTAAGCAGTTAAGCCGCGCTCTTCGACGGTTCCGAGCGAGGTTTTGAGCTCGAGATTGCCGTTTTCGAGGATCCTGGCATCGTCCGCACCCTCGATTTTGATCCCCACCTGGGAGGGGTCCGCGCCCGGATTGACGATGACATCGTAACGCGGTTTGCCTTGGTCGATCGTATAACGGATGGAGATGCCGTCGTAAGGTTTCTCAGCCGTTACCTGCTTGTAGCTCCTCGCGTTAGAGACCCATTTTGTTTTGTCGTTCCCTAGGAAATAGTTGAACTTGCTCTTCTGTTCGCCTTGTCCGGTGACGGCCGACGGGTTTGCGTTCACGAAGGTCATCTTCACCACGTGGCCCTTGACGTACCCTTTGGGCAGGCCAGGAAGTTTCGCCCCCTTGGAGCTACCCGGAAGCTTGACCAACGAATCTGGGTCTGCGACGCTTGTGATTGGCTCTGAAGTGTTTGCTATTCCAATGGGCACGAACCGGTTGAACTCAAAAACGGGTCCTTCCGATGTAATCCAAAGGTTCAAGCCGTTGGTCTGAGAGAGAAACTGCACGCGGGAATCCCACTGGCCGGCGTTCTCAATGAAATTCGAAGAACCGCCAGCCGCAACAGCTTTGGCTCTCGCGGCCAATGGAGGCTTTGCTACCGCCAAGGCGGCAGCAAAAACGCAGGAGAATGCGATCGGTAAAACCAAACGTAGCTTCATACCTTTCATCTTGCATGGCTCCCGTTACAAAAGCGTTACAGATCAACACTTGGATCATTCGCCTCCATTAGGGCGAAATCGTCAGGGTGTTTGAAGTCGTCGACGTCCCAAGAGTTACGGTGATACCGGCCGTCTTCGACGCCGAAACAGCAACGGTGTGCACGGTGAACTGAACCGAAGTTTGGCCCGCGGGAACGGTTACCGACGCGGGAACGGTCGCAAACGCGCTGTTCGAGGAGAGCTTCACCACATCCCCGCTCGGCCCGGCCGGCCCGGCCAGAGTCACGATGGCGGTTGTGGTTTGACCTCCGACAACCGGATTCGTCGTAAAGCTCAGGCTGGAGATCGGGGCCGGCGTTAGGGTCAGCATAACCTTCTGCGAATACACCCAAAAGGTGTCCGTGATCGTCACGTTGGACGTGGACGATACGGCTGAAGTGGGAACCGAGAACGTGTACGAGGTCGTGCCTGCGGGCACGGTCTTCGTCGCCGGAATCGCCACCTCCGCAGAGCTCGAGGCGAATTTGATGACGTTTCCGTAAGGTCCGGCGATGTTCGCCAGCGTCACCGTCACCGATGCGTTCGTTCCTCCAACCAATGAGGTCGGACTGACGCTCAAGCTGGAAAGCGGCGCGGGCAAGAGGATGAGTTGAGCCTTGGTAGAGGAAAGCCCATAGGTTGCGGTGAAGGTGGCCACCGAATCAGACGAAACCGCGGTAGTGTTAATAGTAAATGTAGCCGATGTAGCGCCGGCGAGAACTTTGACCGTGCTTGGAACCGTTGCCTCGGCCGTGCTGGAGTTTAGCTTCACCACATCCCCGTTGGGGCCGGCCGGACTAGCCAACTGAACCGTTCCGTTAGCGCTTGCGCCGCCGAGGACCAGGGCCTCAGCCACACTCAGACCGGACAGTACCGCCGGAGTTAGAGTGAGAGCCGTTGTTTCCTTCGAGCCATTGAAGGAGGCGCTCAAGGTGGCCACGGAGCTGGAGGAAACCGCCGTCGTATTCACAGTGAACGTGGCGGAATTGTTGCCTGCCAGCACGGTCACCGTCGGGGGAATGGCCGCTTCAGAAGTGGTGGACGAAAGGGACACGACCGCCCCCGAAGGGCCAGCCTGCCCAGACAGGTTAACAGTCCCGGTGGAGCTTGATCCGCCGGTAACCGAACCGGGAGCTACACTCACGCTCGAAACTGTAGGCGGATTCACGGTGAAAGTTCCCTGGACGCTTTGGGCGTCATAAGATGCCGTTATCGTCACCGGAGTTGGTGAATCTACACCGACGGTTTGAATGGGGAACGTTATCGCTTTCGTCCCGTGGGTGATGTGAACGTAGGGCTGAGGAAACGCGGCAGAAGAGTTCGAACCGACTTGGACGGTTAAATTGCCCTGATATGCCGAGATGTTCGCCTGAATGGTGCCGGTTACGGTTGCTCCTCCAACCACCGAGGACGGGCCGATTTGAACGCTGGCCAAAGCCGCCGGAACGATGGTCAATAACACCGTCTGGGAAGCCGAACCAAGGGTTGCCGTGATCGGCGCCTGCGTCGTTGAAATGACACCGGAGTTGCTGATCGTAAAACTCTTGCTAGCAGTTCCGGTGGGGATCGTAATTTGGGAAGGAATCGTGACGGCGGAGCTTGGCGTTGAGATGTTGATATACGTGTCTGCAGTTACGCTGCTTGCCAAGGTGATCGTAGCCGTTGTCCCCACGTCCGCTAAGACCGGGTTTGGCGAAATCGTGAAGCTGGCAAATGGCGAAATGTTCAAGGTGGTCACGAAACCCACTTCCTGATAGGGAATAACGGTCTCCAAAGCGTTGGAGGTGGTTGGGAAGTTGGGCGAGTAAGTCTCGCCGCCAACGACCACGTAGCCGGCGCCGTTCAGTTGGACGGGACCACACTCCATCGAGGCCGTCCAGGCCAGGATTCCCTCCTAGAAATGAGCCGTAAACCAACTTCGTCCCATCGGAGCTAATCTCCGACACGAAACCTGTGGCGTTATTGTCCGGGGCAGCCTGATTCACGGTATCGAAGGCGCCGGCAGTTGTTGGAAAGTCGGAATCGTAGGTCTCACCGACGAGGATCACATCGCCCAGAGGGTCCAGAGTGGCTGATGATGCCAGCGTGGTGTTCTTCGTCCCTCCAAGGTATGTGGAAAAAACCAACGCAGTAGCGGCTGGGTTCAACCGCGTGATAAACGCGGCGACTCCCGTGACGGCCGCTTCCGGGTTTGCAGTCAGATAGACGCCGGCAGTAACCGGAAAATCTTGTGAGGAGGTTGAACCGACCACGGTGACATTGCCTGCGGAATCAAGACCCAACGTGTAAGGGCTGTCACCATAGAAGGTGCCTGAGACCCCGGATCCGCCAAGAAAAGTGCTGTAGATCTGCGCCGACCCAGTCGAGTTCAGCTTTGTGACAAACCCGGTGCTTTGCCCGCGTGTTACTTCATTGTTGGTTTTCTGATAGCATCCGGTGGTAACAGGAAAATCGGCGGACGCGGTTTGTCCACACACCACCGGGTTGTTCGAGCCGTCCAAGGCGACGGCTTCCACCGCATCTCCGAGATTGTCAAGATTGCCGCTACCACCCAGGTAGGTGCTATAGACCAATGCCGATCCGGAAGAATTGAGCTCAGTGACGAATCCGGTTGTGGCATGGTTTGAAACCGCGTTGTTGGTGGCTTGGTATGCCGAGGCAGTGACTGGGAAATCCGTTGAAGTGGTTTGTCCGACGATCACCGCATTGTCGTTAGAATCGAGAACGATTCCGTTGGCAATATCTCCGCCGGTCCCTCCTAGATAAGTAGAGTAAACAAGGCTGGAGCCAGTTGGGTTCAGTTCGGTCACGAATGTCGTGCCGTTCGCGCCGCCGTTGTAGAAAGTGTCGTAAGCGCCGGCGGTGGTCGGATAGTCGTTCGCGCCCGTCACGCCGGTGAGAAAGGCATTCCCGGAAACCATCAATCGCAAGCGCATAGGCATAGCTGCCTAACGTCCCTCCAATGGTCGCCGAATAGACAAAGGAGGTTTCCGTGGGGTCTAGCTTGGACACAAACACGTTTAACGACCCAGGGGCTTGGTAGGCGCCTGGGCTCGTCGGAAAATCTGGCGAGCTCGTGTACCCATCAACGTAAATGTTGTTTGATGAGTCCACTTCGAGTCCGGAGATGTTCTGAAACTGGTCCCCGCCAAGAAAAGTCGATGCAACCAGCGGATCGATCACCAAAGTTTTGGCCGGATCGTAGCCCCCAGTGTCGAAGTGGACGGTATTCCCTTCCATCACCATCTTGCATGGCACCTGGGTTCGGCCGAGGGGCGTGTCTTGATAGGCGGTCAAGCCGCGCTCTTCGACCGTGCCGAGAGAGGTCTTGAGTTCCAGATTGCCATTTTCGAGCACTCTCGCATCATCGGCTCCCTCAATTTTGATGCCCACCTGCGAAGGGTCGGCGCCGGGCTCGACGATGACGTCGTACCGTGGGTTTCCCTGATCGATGGAGTATCGGATAGAGATCCCATCGTAGGGCCGCTCCGCCGTCACTTGCTCAAAACTCCTTGCGCCCGAGACCCATTTGGAGGGGTCTTTGCCGATGAAATAGTTGTTCGATCCCTTCTGTTGGGTTTGTCCGGTCACAGCCGAGGGCTGCGCGTTCACGAACGTCATTTTCACGACATGGCCTTTGATGTAGCCCTTGGGCGGAGTCTTGCCCGGCCGGCGGCTGCCGCCGGTTGAAACAAACTTCTGAAAATCAAAGACGGGTCCCTCGGCGGTGACCCACAAGTTCATCCCTTTGGATTTCGACAAGAACTGAACCCGGGAATCCCACTGGCCGGCGTTCTCAACAAACGACGACGACTTGGCGGAAACCGCCTTGGCCGTTTGTGCCCTTGAAGGGGCAATCGGGGGTTGGCCAAGGGCCAACACAACGCCAACAGCGCACGAGGAAATGGCGAGGACGCGCAATAACAGCTTCATGCCTTCATGTTGGAAGGCATGCGTTACAACACCGTTACAGCCACTTTTTTTGTCAAAGCCTGTGGCAAATTGACCCCAGATCAGGGCGAGATCGTGAGGTTTCTGCTAACAGTGGATGCTCCATAAACGGCATTGATCGCAACCACCTTGCTGGCGGTTACGGCAACCGTATGGATGGTAAACGTAGCGCTGCTCTGGCCGGCGAGGACGGTTACCGTCGTAGGAACCGTCGCGATCGCATTGCTCGACAACAGCTTGATCACATCTCCCCCCGCTCCCGCTTTTCCCGACAAAGTAATGGTGGCCGTTGTGGCTTGTCCTCCAATCACCGGATTGGTAGTTATGATTAGGCCGGACAGTGGAGCAGGCGTTAACACCACGGTCGCCTTCTGCGAGTAGACGAAGAATGTATCCGTGATCGTGATGGTAGAGGTCGATGAAACCGCCGAACTCGTAACCGAAAACGTCTTCGACGCCAACACGTGACGATCACTTCTTTCGTTAGGACGTTACGTGGCCTGGTCATCCAGGAGCTTGCGCCGAAGCTTGTTTCGACTGGACGCCTGCTTTCCACGACGCCGGCCTTTCCTTTCGGACGCAAGCCGATTGGGGCGGCAAAGACCGTGTTCAACAAGGTGCGCCGCTTGCTTGATGAGGAAACGAAGGATTAACTAAATTCCTACCACGTGGTAGGAATTTGATTGAGAAGCACAATGTCCATAATCACTCTAGATTTCGAGACATTTTATGATAAAGATTACAGCCTCACCAAGCTTACTACAGAACAATACATCAATGATCGAAGATTTGAGATCATTGGAGTCGGACTTAAAGTGGATCAGAACCCTGCGAGATGGTTCTCCGGGGACTTGGAATCTATTAAGAAATATTTGTCTGCACAGGATTGGAATGGCTCCATTGTCATATGCCACAACGCTCACTTTGACGCCGCAATACTACAATGGAGCTTGGGTATCTCTGCAAATTCATATGCAGATACAATATCCATGGCGCGGGCGGTTGAAGGGCCGGATGTACCCGCATCTCTTGCTGCTCTTGCTAAGAGGTTCAATATTGGCGAAAAAAAGGTGATGAGGTTGGTAGAGCTATT
>CAWHLK010000006.1:0-12400 GCA_963829965.1 uncultured archaeon
TTAGTCCGCAATCGCTCGACAATGTGGCCTGGATCCATGCCACTAACTTCTTACGCGTGTCAGGGGCAGGCTGGGGGCTGCCTGCGGGCGGCATATGGTTGGAGGCAAGGTATCGGGCCGCCTGCGTCCAGACGTCCGGAGATTGGCGAACTGACGCATCGGTCGTGAATTTGGTGAAATCGACGCCGGCAGTTGGTGAGGGGCCGGAATGGCAGCTAACGCAATACTTATTGAGGACCGGCTGGGCAACGTCTTTGAATCCCGGCTTAGCTTGGCTTCCAGGAGCGGCCTGACTGAACAGGACGCCTCCAACCAGCGTAATGAACGAGATTAGGAAGAGCGCGAGCCTTTTTGCGTTGTTAATTTGCACCTAGCGAGCTTGGAAACGAGTTCACTGAATTGACGTGCAACTGCCCCTAGAGTTCAAAGATTAAACCGTAACTGAATGGCTTCCGACGGCTTCAGCGAACACATCCCAGTGCTCATCGCTTACGCCGCCAAACAGCGAAACGCCTGAGGCGCCGTTGTCAAGACAAAGAGTTATACCCCTTCGGAAGTCATCCAGGTCTTCCATATCTGGCATGTGCAACCCGGAGTAAACAGGAAACTTGACGGCCTGGACATTTTCCAACGTGGCTTCTCCAAGCCACTCGACCGGTTTTCGATAAAAGCCGTGGTAGGTCATAGGGCACACAACATCCAGTGGCCACTTGTCCCAATCCTGGCGGCAAATCTTGCGCGCCATGGCAGGAGTAGGAAATACCGCCGCCGAAATCTGCTTTTTGTGGTCGTGGGCGACTGCTGCCAGCTTCTTGACAAGGTTGGTTACAGAATCGTAACGGAAATGTAGCCACTGCTGATCGTGGGCAGGATCTTTGATTTCCAACGGGTCACGGCCGCAAAATTCCTTGAACGCCTTACGCGTGTGCTCGCTGTAGCAGAAGTCGTATTCAGGCATTTCGTGAGTCTGCTCAACATCGTATTTGGCCCACAGGGCATCGGGCAGGATGATGTCCGGATATCTCACATAGTCCAAATGGACACCATCCACGCCCTTATGAGCGGCAAGGGTCGCGACCTGGTCTTCCAAATAATTCTGGACGCCCGGGATTGCCGGCGAGACCCAGCGGTAATAGTCCACGTAGGGTGGATGGTCAAAGCAGGACTTGCCCGTGCGGCTAACCTGATACCAATCCGGATGGTTGTCGCGGATCCATTGGTCGCCCCGGTTCGTGGTCCACATCCAGGAATGGAGTTCCAGCCCTAATTCCTTGATGATGTCGAAGGTGCGGTCGTCCAGTCCGTCGCCCAAAAAAACGCCGGTAATCCCGGCTGATTTCATCTTGGCGTACGACGCCCTAAGCTCGCTCGTCGACGCTTTGGCGTTTCGCCCTCGCCAAACCCAAAACTTCCGCCCGTTTATATCTGTCATGAGTCAATGCCTGCCCTGCGAAAAGAAGGACTAGACGAAACGCCTTGTCTCAAGTTCTGCATTGGCCGTTCGTGCGTTCGAATAGACCTGTAGCCTCTACCGGATTCCTTGGCCTGTCCTCCCCGTTCTAAGGACATGACGGGTACTCTCACGATTCCGATGCGTATTCAGACCGACGACCTGAGGATCGTGCAGATTCGGCCTCTTGTGTCGCCGGCCATCCTGCTCGAGGAGCATCCGATTACCGAGCCGATTGCGGACCTGGTGTTCAACACCAGGAACTCCGTGGCGGACATCATCCACGGTCGCGACAAGCGCCTCCTCGCTATCGTCGGCCCTTGTTCGATCCATGATCCCGATGCCGCATTGCAATATGCCGAGCGGCTTAAAACTCTTTCAGAAAAGGTCTCGGACTCGGTGCTCGTCATCATGCGGGCCTATTTTGAGAAGCCAAGGACGAGCGTAGGGTGGAAGGGGCTCATCAACGATCCCGATCTGGACGAGAGCTTTCAGGTCAACAAGGGCCTGCGGCTGGCCCGAAAGCTGTTGTTGGGAATTAACGACATAGCGTTACCGACGGGATCGGAGTTTCTGGACCTTCAGATACCACAGCACATTTCCGACCTCACCAGCTGGGTTGCCATCGGCGCGCGGACAACCGAGAGTCAGGTCCATCGGGAGCTTGCTTCAGGGCTCTCCATGCCGGTGGGTTTTAAGAACACAACGGAAGGAAACTTAGGCCCCGCCGTGGATGCGGTAGAAGCGGCCGGTTCGCGCCATTGGTTTCCTGGCGTTACCAAGCAAGCGGTGAGCGCTATTTTTCAGACCACCGGCAATGCGGACTGCCATGTAATTCTGCGTGGCGGCAGCCGCACGGGGCCGAATTACGACGCTGCAAGTGTGGAGAAAGCAGCTTTGGCCTTACGCAAACGTGATCTGCCGGATCGCGTGATGGTGGATTGCAGCCACGGGAACAGCAACAAGAACTTCCGAAACCAGGCTGCCGTTCTCCGTGACATAAGCGAGCAACTCTCCGCCGGGTCGCAGAACATTCTCGGAGCGATGATCGAAAGCAACTTGGTGGAGGGCAGGCAGGACTTCGTGCCTGGGACTCCCTTAATTTTCGGACAGAGCATCACCGACGAGTGCATCTCCATTGAGGAAACGGATCGGTTGCTTCAAGAGCTGGCGAACGCGAAAGTCTTGCGTTAGCGAGAGTCGCTGGCGACCCGTAGATTCACACGGCCCGTTCTGCGGCACACCCATTAAAGAGGACGGGCCGATTCGTGTTTCCACGGATCGGCCCATTCTGGCCGCCATTCATGAGGTGAAGGAGAAAAGCACTAAATTCTTCGCCTCTTATGACAACACAACGGTGGTCTCATGAGAATGTTCGTACCCTCTAGCTGAATTTACCAGCGTTTGGGAAACGCGAACATTGACAAACTATTGTGCCGTCCTTTTCAAGTGATCTGAGGCAGTGACTTTCGTGTCAGGCGAATGCACTACACGAAAAAGGCGACTAGCGCATTCGACGTTCGTGGGCTATGTTTAATGCATTAGTTACAGGCCGAGATGGAGTTAGGAAGTCCATCAGGGAGAAACCTCATGAATGCGTTAATTGGACTGGATCGGGCGGTCAACGGAACCCCCATCCTAGACTTGTTCGGCAGGCTCGGATTTGCCGATTGCCGGGCAACTTTAGCCTACGCTGCTGAGCAACCAACCAGCAGTCACTCGCCTCATTTCCGATCCGGCGACTTCGGAGACGGCGGTGAAAAATCCGCGGCCGCGACTCTGGCTCAAATCGAAGAAGAAGACGCTCATGACATGTTGGACGAAGCTCGAAGCATTTTGTACCAGCAGGGAATCCATTCCACCCACATGATTTTGCATGGCCATCCTGGGTCCGCTCTGATGGCGGCGGCAACTCAAATGGAGGTGGACATTGTGGCCGCCTCGTCGTCAAAATATGGCCCGCTTCGTTGCGCGGTTTTTGGAAGCGTATGCCGCGCGCTAACGATCAGCGCTCGTCAAAGCGTTTTGATCGCCAGAGACGTGGTGCCTAGGGACAAGCCGCTTACCGCTGTTTTTGCCACTGAACACACCGACTATTGCGACCGCGCGGTTGAGACTCTTATTAAGATGAATCCCATGGGGATTCAAAAGATGGTTGTGATGACGGCGATTGCGCCGCATGACTACGAGATCCTCTGGGCTGCTTACGATCTGCCCGCCTCGGAGAAGGCGACTTTGACGTTCAACCGGGATAAGGCCCTTGAGTTGAACTCGGCAATAGCAAAGAGGTTCCGCACGCTTAGCATGGAAACGTCGGTCGCGGTGATCGATAAGCCGGTTCGCCAGGCGATCAACGAAGTGATGGCTGACAACGATGCCGATCTCCTGATTCTCGCCGCCCCGAACCACGGGTTTCTGGATCGGATGACCACCGGCAGCTTATCGCTGCACGAAACCGTTGCAGAGAAGCACTCGTTATTCATACTCAGACCTTAGTCGGCGCGATGTCCCTTGCGCGGTGCTTGGTTGTAGGTTGGGAGTTTCCGGATATCACGCTGACGAGGCTATCGCAAACTGGAGATAGCGCTGTTCTCCCGCAGGACACAGCGGGTAAAGAAATCCTTGTTTCAAAGTTGCCCCTTTGCAGCGAAAATGCAGCTCAGACGCACCGACGGCATCGCTCAGCAATCTCGCCTCGTAGCCGTATCTGCCTAAGCTAGTACTGCCCTGCGCCTTTCAATCGGCCACACATGCGCTGCGTCCAACAACTGCAGAATCATTGAGCGAGAACAGATTTCAGACCCGTTCGTGGTCGCCGTCGCCGCGCCCGCGGCAAGGCCCCATTGGAAGCATTCGGACTTCGACCGGCCGAGTATCTGGGCCCAGAGAAAGGCGCCCAGCATGGAATCTCCACTGCCGATCGTGCTGCGAATGTTTACTTCCGGTGATTCGCCCACAAACAGACCCTCATCACACGCCATAACCGCGCCTTGCTGTCCATCTGAGAGAATAACGGTCGGATTGTAATGTTTGCGCAAGTGCCCGCCGTGTTTCTTAAGCTCATCGCGGATTTCTATCGCTGCGTCGATTTTTTGCTCCGGACAGTCCAGTTTCTTGCCAAGGAGCCGCTCTGCTTCCCGGAGGTTTGGCTTAATAAGATCGGCAAGGCTCCCAGAGCCCGCGCCAGTTCTTCCGCTTCAGCATCGACAAGAATGTGGCAGCCATATCGTCGAGCCAACAGAATAATCGACACATAGATATCTTGTTCCAGACCGGGTGGTACCGAGCCACCGATTGTGACCCATCCCGCGTATGGCAAAAGCATGTGCAGCTTTTCAAAGAGCGCATTTACGTCACCCGGCTTGATGAAAGGGCCGGCCTGATTGAGCTCCGTTGGAGGGCCATCGCCGGATTTAATGAGGATCGATTCGCGAGATTCGCCCTTCACATTGACAAAGTCGTTTGGCACATGCTCGGAGTCGAGCACTTTAAGAATATGGGCCCCGATGCCGCCTGCCAAAAAGCCGGTGGCAACAGTGTCCCCACCGAGCTTGGAAACCACACGGGAGAGATTGATCCCCTTGCCGCCGGCATCGCGTTCCACTCTTTGCACGTTGTTGGACTCACCTAAGTGCAGGCCGTCAATAAAGAGCACTGTGTCCAAAGATGGATTAAGCGTGACGGTAACGATCTGCTTTGAAATCGAGGTCTTTTTCATGTTCGTATAACTAGCACCGGATAGTTTTCGGCAACTACTTGCTGGAGCGAAACACTGCCCGCAGCGATCCTTTCCAGGAAACCGTGCCCTTGCGCGCCCATAATCAGGAGGTCAGCTCTGGTTTCGTGCATGGTTTCCGCGATTTGGGTTCTCGGGTCATCCAAGAGCACCTTTGCATGAGTTTTGGCGCCGAGTGATTCGAAGCGCCGGCGCAGATCCTCCGTTTTTCTTTTCACGTCGTCCCAGTGCTTTTGCTCCTCCTCGACCATGACTTTTGCGGCCTCGGGGGAGATGGGTATAAACATGTCGGGTTCGATCACGGATAGGACCGTGACTTCGCCAAGCCCAGCCGGGGCCATGCGGCAAAGCCGATCCATGCACCGGTTCGAATAGGCTGAGTGGTCGGTGGTGACCACAACGTTAACTTTGCCGCTTTCCTCAGGGTTGCCTTTGGCGATGAGGATGCTCTGCTTTGCGCCGATCACCAAAGCCCGGCAGACGCTGCCGAGGACAAAACATTCGAATGCCCCATGCCGATGCGCAGTGACGCAAACCAGATCCGAGTTGGTTTCTTCGGCGCGGTTCATGAGTTGTTGGGTGGGAAACCCGAGCATGAGCGTGCCGATCGGATGGGGATCGAGCTTCTTTGCTTTTTGAAGCGCCTGTTCAAGGATAGCCTCGCCTCGAGCGCGGTTAGCTTCCTCCATATGCTCAAGGGCTTCAGCGGGTACATAGCCGCCTGGTTCCGGACCAGAAATCTCGGCTGTCACTGCCGCGCTTAGGGGGCGGAAAACGTGCAGGAGGTCCAAATGGATGTCCGGAAACTGCAATCTTCCGAGTAAGGTCAGAGCCGATTCGTAGCGCAGTTCAGCATCAATACCTACTGTCGCTTTCATACTTCACAATATGGCTCTGAATTTGAGCTTGGCGCAAGTCGAAGGTTTTAATGTCATTTCTTAGCAGGACACGATTGTGTTGTCTTGCTTGTCGTTCCGTTTGAGCCCATCATAGAGCCATGGTTGAATCTGGAAACGTGGCTTCTCGCGTTGTTCGCACCATTTTGCCCCAGGCGACAATTAAAGAGGCAGCGGATATGATGAGTCTCTATGACATTGGCTTTCTGCCTGTCGTTTCTTCGGGCAAAACGGTTGGGGTTCTAACGGACCGAGATATCGCCCTTAGGAGCTGGCATTTGCGTAATCTCTTGCAAGCTACGGTGGCGGACATCATGACCACCGAGCTTAAATGGGTACCCCAAACCGCCAATCTTGGAGAAGTGGCCAACGCGATGGCGACCCAGCAAGTTCGAAGGCTTCTCGTTCACGACGACGATGGGGTTCTGATCGGGGTGATCTCCCTGGACGACATTGCCATTTTCTCCCAGGGGGACGAAACGGTGGGCTCAATCCTGCAGAAGATGATCAAACCGCATCGGAACCTTCATGTGAGGAATGAGCTCGCGGTCATGCCGGTCGGCACCCTTTGCCAGCGAGTAAAGCACAGCTAGTGTCAGCCGCACGAAAAGAGAAGCGAGCCGTTTTAACCGGCTCGCTTCTTTCTTCGTCAAACCAGCTTGGTCCTATACCGGCTGAAGCTGGGCTAAACCGGCCTCGGATCCAAACCTCTCCGCGGCCAGTCGCTCCAGATACTCACGGTGATCGGGATGGGCAATCTCGATCAGCGCCTTCGCTCTATCTCTCAAACCCTTCCCGTAAAGATAGGCCACTCCATACTCGGTCACCACGTATTGAACGTGCCCGCGAGTGGTCACGACCCCCGCGCCCTGCTTGAGCCAAGGCACGATGCGCGACTCTCCGCGCTTCGTAATCGAAGGGAGAGCGATGATTGGTTTTCCGCCTTCGGAGAGGGAAGCGCCGCGCATGAAATCCATTTGGCCACCGATTCCCGAATAAATTCGCGTTCCGATAGAGTCCGCGCAAACCTGACCGGTAATGTCAATTTCGATTGCGCTGTTGATAGCTGTGACCTTGGGGTTTTTCCGGATGATGTGGGTGTCGTTCACATAACCTCCGTCGAGCATCGCGACTACCGGGTTGTCGTCCGCAAAATCGAAAGTTTTTCGCGTGCCCACGAGGAAGGTCGCGACGATCTTGCCCGGATAAACCGCTTTGCATTTACCGTTCACGACGCCGGCTTCCACGAGGTCAATGAGGCCGTCGGAGAACATCTCGGTGTGTACGCCAAGATCCTTATGGTCCTTCAGGGCGAGCAGAACCGCGTCCGGAATGGCGCCGATGCCCATTTGCAAGGTCGCGCCATCTTCGACAAGCTCCGCGCAGTGCAAACCTATCTTGAGTTCAACATCCGTCGGAGTGCGCTGAAGGCTCTCGGGCAACGGGGCGTCGAAAGGCACCAGGTACTCGATGTCGTCGATGTGGATTAATCCGTCGCCGTGAGTCCGGGGCATATGGCTGTTGATTTGCGCGATTACGGTGTGGGCTTTAAGGACGGCAGCTTTGGTGCCCTCAATCGACGTGCCCAAAGAGCAAAAACCGTGTTTGTCAGGCGGTGAAACCGAGACTAAGGCGACGTCGACTGGAAGTGTGGTTTGAACGAGCTTGGGGATCTCGCTCAAGAAAACTGGAATGTAATCGGCTCGGCCGTCCCGAATTGCGTCGCGGACATTCGCGCCCACGAAGAGAGCCTTGACTCTAAATGAATCGGCGTGTTCCGGCAGCGCGTAAGGGGCCGGGCCTTCCGTGTGGAGCTGGACGATTTCCACGCCCCGCAGCCGGTGGGCATGTGCGACAAGTCCACGGACCAACTCCTGGGGCACTGCGGCCATGCCGTGGAGATAGATCCTATCACCCGATTTGACTGAACTAAGGGCCTCTTCGGCCGAAACTGTTTTGTACGACTTTTTCATTACCATGCCTCCGCTAGGTTTGCCGGGGTTGAGGGCAACATTGGCCGCAACTTATGATTCAAATAACTCTTGATCTTGTTCATTTCGCCCTCGCTGATGTTGAGGGCTAGAGCGCCAAAAAACGCCTGCGACATTCGCTTCGGATCCAGGGGCTTGCCTGCGTAGCCGGACGCAACAACTTTGTAGAACTCTGGCAGAGTACCTGCGTGAACATGCAGCGCATCGGGTCTCCATCCTTCGTAATAGACACCCTTAAGGACGAGCGGAAATTGAGCCGCCAGATGGGCGGAAGCCTCGATGGGCAGTTGCTCTCTTAAAGCATGCGCCACTGCACGGAAGACCTGGTAGGCCTGATGCTGGGAATCGAAGTCGCCGACGCACGCGAGGTCCCTAATCCATGCGTTCCCCTTTTCGGCCGAAGACGCAAAGACATTCTCAACTGAACTACCCTTGATCACTGAGTTAAGTGTCGCCTATCGGCGCCGTAAGAACAAGTCGCCGTTTCCAAGTCAGGGGAATACCCTACAGTGATATCTACGGTACTTATATCTTGTCAGGTGTTTCCTGGACATGAAAACTATGACAAAACTGAGCAATTATTGCTGAATGCATGGTTTCTGATGAAGGCCACCGCGTATTCTCTCATCGGGACAAGTGCCAAGGGGAGGGCTTCGACCGGGAGGGCCTAGCGAAGGGCCATGAGCTACAAACTTTCTGAGCGGGAGCGTAAACTTTTGTTAGCCCTGGTTTCGGGCTACACGGAACGAGAAACCTGTCACCGGCTGGGTCTAGAACCTGCGCAGCTCAACACCGTTTGGGAACGAATCCGGTCTGAGTTCGAGACGGAAGAGTCCGAGACTGCCGAAGACGTCGAGTTGCGCGACGCCTATCACCGGGTGGAAAGACGCAGGCTGGAATCCGAACTTTGGGCGAGCGAAGCTCGCTTGGCCGCCCTCATGGAAACTGCCCCCGAGGCCATCTTGGTCATCGAGGGCCGGACCGGCAAGATCCTTCGAGTCAATAACCAGTCGGTGATGCTGTTTGGTTACACAATGCGTGAACTGATCGGGGCATCCATGGAGATATTGGTTCCAGATGAACTCAAAAATATTCACGAGAGCTATCGGTTGGGCTTTCTCAATAGCATCCGCAAACGGGAAATGGGCTATCACCCTCTCATCCAGGCAGTTTGCAAGGACGGCAGCACGGTTGCTCTTGATATAGCCTTAACGGCGACGTCGGCAACGGACGACGTCATGGTCGTGTGCAGGGTTGCCGCCGAAGGGGTTGATTCGGGAAGTGTGAGGAAGGAAGTTCAGGCCTGATCGTCCTTCAATGGCCAACCTAATGCAAAGTTAACGATGCGTGATGGGTGGCCGGGAAAGATGGACATGAGTCCGTTTCAGTTCGAAAACGCAGTGACATGCGTTCTGGATCCGTTGCCACGATGAACGCTGTAGCCCGCAACCTCAAGGCACAGCTTGATCTGTTCAAAATCGTGGGAAAGCAAATCGAATTCGAACACTGGCTCATGCCGGTAAGCCTCCAAGAGGAGATTTGCATACCTCGCCGCACTTCGAGCGGGCGTCCAGTTCATCAGAGCCTCAATGCAACCAGACATGCTTTCGAACCCGAGTCCGCCATGGGAGTGTCCTGGACCGAGAGGGAGGTTCGTTCTGCGGAAGTGGCGTGCTGAGTCCGAGGGACGCGAGCGAGAGTTTAGGCGCGGTCACGGTGAGAATGCCTCCCGTGTATCGGCACTTTATCTGATGCTCATCAACGGGTTTACTGACTGTAAACGTCCTTTCAAAGCATCCGAATTCCCGTTCGCATCGCCGGTATTGGGAATCGGCCATGTCAGGGTCTGAGCGTCGAATTCCTTCAAGAACTAACTCCCCAAGGGAATAATGCACCTCCAAGTCTTCGAGATTTAATCCTGGCAGATCCACGATGATGAAATACTCTTCATCGGTTTCCACCACGTCGCACGGGGGAAGGAAGTTAGTGGTCTTCCCTTTCGACCCTCCGAGCATTTGTTCCATTTGCTTGTTGAAGTGCTGAAAGTTCCTTAATCGACCTGGCGCCCATTGGCTGATCATTTTGTCGGTTCCTTTCTACCGGTTTAGCATGCCGGTTGCATTTATAGATTAGCCGGGACCCCGCTGCCGTGCAAGTCGTCTCTTCCATGTCATGCAAATGAACGTCGTTGCAAGCCCGGAGCGAGTAAGATTGAGAGTGGATTGATGGAAGAAGTTGAAAGGAAGCATCCGGCGTTATCCGAACGCGAAGAACAAGTGTTGAGATTGGCGATGCGTGGTTTCACGGATACGGCGATCGCTCACCAGTTGGAAATCAGCGAAGCAACGGTCGGCACCTATTGGGGCCGGGTTCGAAATTAAGCTTGGCCCCTACAGCCGGACTGAGTTGGTGGCCAGAGCCCTCCAAGAAGAGAGCAGGGATGTCGTCGGCAAACTACAGGCGGAGAACGCCCGCCTCATCGCTGAAATGAAAGCGCTCGACTTTGAGAACGTGGATGAAAACTCCATCAATATGGCGATGCAGGTGATTGAGAACGCGCCGGACGCCATGCTTGTTGTCAATGAAAGAGGCACCATCGAGTTCGTTAACGAAAGCGCCCTCGCTCTTTTTGGCTACACTCGCAACGAGTTGTTGGGCGAACGGGTTTCCAAGCTGATTCCGCAACGCTTCTGGCAGGTTCACGATTCTCATCGTGCCGAGTACATTTCCAACCCTGAGAAACGCAAAATGGGGGAGCATCTTGCAACGCCCGCCATCCGCAAAGACGGGTCTGAGTTTTCAGTGGCTGCCGCGCTCTCTGCGATTGAATCCCCCAATGGGCTAATGGTCACCTGCATCTTGCGGGACGCCACGCCAGATGGCTAGCTCCTAAAGCTTTTGCAGGTATTGGCCGGCGCCACCCCCTGAGCCGGATCCCGTTCCAGTTCCTGTGCCTGTTCCAGTTCCAGTCCCTGTCCCGGTTCCTGTGCCGGTTCCGGTGCCCGTTCCTGTGCCGGTTCCGGTTCCAACCGCTCCGCCCTGGCTGCTCATCAAACTTGAAGTCGGGTTTTGAATTGTGCCGCCACAACCGAGAAGAATCGAACTAAGAACCGTTGCCGCAAATGCATACCCGAACAACCTTTTGCCCATCATTTCACCTCAGAGAGTTGATGGTATGCTGATCTGCTGCCTTACAAAGGCACACCTGACGCGCATAGTACCGCGGGGCCACAGGCGCGGCAAGTCATGAATTTGAACCACAACCGATGCACTGGTAAAGGCCCTAAGGGTTGGTCCTGGGATAACGACTTCATAGGAAGCCGATCAAGGCGCCAATCGCAAGGACGGCAACCACCGGAACGCGTCCCCAAAACCCCAGCGTCGTACTCACGACCAGCACGGTTACGGTTTTGGCGTCCAAACCGGTGGAAAGCAGGAGCTTGGCCATCACAACCACGAAGATCCCAACTACGGCCAGGCTCAGCCCGTGCATAAAACCCTCAACCAGGGGATGGTGACGGATCTTTCGATAGGCGAGCCTTATCAGCAAGACAAAAAGCGGCGGAATCGTGATGGCGACGAGCGTTGCGATCGCGCCTGCCAAACCGCCTACCAAATATCCGAGGCTTATTACCCACAGACCGTTCGGGCCTGGGGACACTTGGCCGACGGCGATGGCCTCCGCAAACGTTTTGTCGGTGGCGAGGCGCAGTCCCGTAAGATCCCTGTGCAGGCTCGGGATGTTGCCAAAGCCGCCCGTAGAGAACAGGGAAGCCTTAAACGTGAGAAAGAAGAGTCCGAAAGGGTTCACGCTTTGGCCCCAGCCCGCTTGTCGTAAATGAGATTTGCAATGGCCAGAACTGCGCCTGCCCCTGCCAGAACCGCAATTACAGGTGGCGCAGCTTTGCTGATCATCACCGCGCCGCTGGCCAGGATAAGAAGAATTGAGACCAAGCCCATTCCCCAGCCTTTAGATATTCCCGATTTTAGTAGCGGTCTTCCCATGCCGTAAGCAGTGACAAATCCCAGACCGATGGAAGCAGGAATGAGTCCGCCGATGGCTCGTTGGGTAATCGGGGAGCCTTGTACCGCGTGATAGGCAGCGGTCATCGCGATGGTGAGGAACGCGCTCGGCAGCAATAACCCGGCAAGTGCCACGAGGGCGCCGGCGAATCCGTTGGTTCTGCGGCCGATCAGGATCGCAAAAGCGAGCAGGTTGATGCCTGGCGTTATTTGGCACAGAGCCCAAAAGGTGATGAACTGCTCATCGTCGATCCACTTTTCGCGAGTGACAGCAATACGTACTGAAACCAGTAACAGGACATAA
>CAWHLK010000007.1:0-42333 GCA_963829965.1 uncultured archaeon
ATCGAATCCATAGGCGCAGCCACAAACGTATTCGAAGTCGTTGACATCGAAAGGATCGAGACCGTCGGGAAAACCTCCCGAAGTGTCGGAAAATGTCACCGTTTGACCGGCACTCAAATAGCAGTAAACCGAACCGGCGAAAATGAAGTTCGCGTTGCTCACTCCAACCATGAAGTCGCTGTTCGAAAGGGCATGCATCGTGATATTGTCCGTCGTGTGGTCAAAGGGCGCGTCCATGAAATTCGTTTCCGCCGTCCACCGGAAGGGGGTGAGAATGGGGTGATTTCCGTTCAAGTCGCCTCCCAAAGCGATGTCCCCCGCGATCCGGTCTCCGTTGTTTATGGTGAGTGCGTTCACGCCTCCACCGGGATTGGAGAGAAAAGGGTGTTCGCGGAGAGGTGGTTCGGAAGAGGAACTTGGGTTAGCGAATGACTCTCGTGGTCGTAGAGATACACATTTTCTGCGGTTAGATCGTCGAAGGGAACGTAGGCCACCGTATGGCCTTTGTCGTTCACCGAGGAAAAGATTCCATTCCAAGGCGTGCTCGCGAGCGGATAGGGTCCCGCTCCGAGGCTAAGGTCTTGGGGAGGGTTCGCAAAGTTCGGACCGTAGAGCAGGTAATGGGTTAGCCCATTGACGTCCGCCGCATACCCAATGGCGTAAATCCCTTGGCTGCTGGTTGCGGTCAGTCCCTGAACCGTCAATTTCCTCTGAAAGGATGCCGGTGGCGCCAATGGTGAAACCGAATATCGGGCCGCGGAGAGCACTGCCGCACTCATGACAGCTAAAAAGAGAAAAGAAATCGCTTCATGACAGGATTGTAAGGAACCTGCCGTGACAAACCGTGACAGACTTACGCCACAGCCCGAGACAGATACGCGTTGCGTAGCGCAGCGACGCCGATTCGGTCGCGAAGCTGTCTGCGGGGTTCTCGGTGCAAATCCCTTTCGTAAACCGAGCGTACATGCTGATGCCGTTCCAGAACCCGCTTGTGACGGCCCCATGCCTGGGTCGCCTCGTTCCAATCGCCCAAATCCACGGAGACACGTAACAAAAGCTCTTCGGCTCCTGCGCGGACACGGTAGTCCACGCCGTCTCCCAGGTTGGGCAAGATGGCTAGTAGCAGATCCCGGGGTCGCTTAAGGACGCCCACTCGAATGTCTATCGAGGCCTGGGCAAGCTGTAGCCACGGGCCAATATACTGTTGCCGGACAAGCGGTAGAACGAGGTGGCCTGTTCCAGTGAGGATTCGGCACGTGCAATTTCCCTTGCCGAGCCAAATCGAAAACAGAGCAAAGAGTTGCCGCCCAGTGGCCCGATTCATCCCCCACATCGTCCGTCTTCCTTATCGCCGATTCAGTTCTTTTTATGGCGTGTTCGTACAAGCCGCAATGCCTTTCCACGTTGGCCAGCAGGGTTATTGCCCGAACTTCGCCGAGTTTCTCTTGTTCTGCAAACCTGACGTGAAGCCTCGCATACATAAGGGCAACCTCTAACCTGCCTTGAGACAAGGCGCCCATAAATTGCGCGAGCCAATCTCACTGCTTTGTAAGAGTCGTTCGCGGCGACAGCCCCATTGAACTTCGACACTGCAAGGGGAACGGAAAACTTACCGCCTCCCACCATCGAAGAGACGCATATCCTTGCAGTTTCCACCTTTTCGCGAAGCACGGATTATGCAGGAACCGCTTCAAGAACCTGCGAATACAGAGCCAGTGCCTGCCCGGGCGGCAGGGTCAGCAGGTGATGCTCCATTTGAGTCATGAAAACAAGGGCCTCTTGGGGGTTCTGGGCAAGAAGCCATTCGGTGGCCGAGATGAGTGGGTGGGGCCGTGCAGCCGGTTCAGGCTGGGGATCTTCTTCCGTCAGCGTGCGCCGCATCTGCTCAACCCATTCCCCGTAGTAGCCGGGCATAAAGTCGTCTCGCGCGCTTATCGACTCGACATGCACTGCGCCCGGTCGCAGGCGAACCGAATCGGCGGTGGTCTCGAGCACCTCGAAAGGAATCGCCTTCCTGATCCTCATGACGGTGGCCCGCAGGTTGGATCGAGCCGACTTGGCAGAGCCCTCGGGCCACATCGCTTTGGCAAGTTCTTGGCGAGAGCAAGCCCCAGGCTCCATAGTGAGCATCGCCAAAAGCAAGAGACACTTGCTCGTAGCAAATTTGCACTCGAGCCCCGACGCGTCGAAAAGGCCAACCCGATCGACGAGTTCAATTCCAATTGCCCGGTGTTTGCTCCAAAGGTCATATAGATATTGTAATCCTTGACTGTGAACAAACGTGAAATGGCCAACTGCCGCTTAGTGCTTGAGTTGAATCCGAACAGTTCCCGCCAGAGTAACCTGGTATTTCTTCGAGCGAGCGCTCTCCTTCAATGGCCATTAATGTATTCAAGTCACTCCAAGCGGCAGTCCTGCTTCTTTCTTTCTCCAGTTTCGCCATTGGCTCCGGCAGCCAAAATGGACTTATCGACCGCCACGCCCTGGTAACACGCCATAACTTTGTCTTGACCTCGTTTGACGGGGAGCATCCTGTTCAGGTCGGTAACGGCGAGTTCGCGTTTGGCATGGATATTACGGGGCTCCAGACTTTTGCGCCTTTCAATACAATGTCTCATTGGGGGTGGCACAGTTCGCCTTTACCGGCGGGTGAGAAGGTTGAGAACTTTCACGGAGACGTGGTGGAGACCCACGGCAGACCGGTTCGCTATCCACTGGCGGACCCAAACCATCCGGAGCTTTCGGCTTGGCTGGCGGGAAACCCGCACCGCATCAACCTAGGGCGATTGGGATTCTTGCTTAAGAAGAAGGATGGTTCGCCGGCGGCTCAGGCTGATATTCGGCGCCCACGGCAAGAAATGGATCTGTGGAACGGGCTTGTCACAAGCCATTTTGAACTCGAAGGCGTGCCGGTAACCGTGGTGACCGCCTGCCATCCCTCGATCGACCAAATCGCGGTTCGCGTGGAGTCGCCCCTGGTTCAAGAGGGGCGTTTGGCGGTTTTCCTTGATTGCCCTGGCGACAGCACGAACCAGTTCGACAACTATGTGGGCGACTGGAGCAATCGAGTGCTTCTGGTAAAAGCTCCTGCAGCTCAAAAGCACCGGGCCGATTTTGTTCGCCCTTTGGGTGAAGACTCCTATCATATCAGCCTTACTTGGCAGGGTGACGCGATGTTGCAGCCGCCCGCAACGGGCGGGCCCTGCGATGGAAATTATTCGGGCCGAATATGGGGCAGGCGACAAGTGGTTGGACGTCACCGATATCGCGAAGAAAGCGGTCCGAAATGGCAGGCTCACACTTCGCGCGGGAAATACCCTCGGCAAAGACCCCGCCCATGGGGTGGTCAAGCAGCTCAGGGTGCAATACACCGTCTACGGAAAGCCTCTTACGGCGAGCGCCGCAGAAGGCGAGAATCTGGTTATCGATCCGATTGCCGACGAGCGCCGATACCGGCTCCAGCCAACGAAGAAGTCAACCGCGCTGGCCTTTACATGCACGTTCTCCCCCAAGCCCATTCCTGTAAACCTGCCAACCTCAGCGGCCACCTTTGACGACTGCCGCGTGAGCTGGCCTGCCTACTGGAAGAGCGGGGGAGCGATTGATCTTTCCGGCAGCAAAGATCCGCGATGGATGGAGTTGGAGCGCCGCATCGTGCTGTCGCAGTATCTCATGGCGGTCAACGAGGCCGGCTCGTTGCCGCCTCAGGAAAGCGGCTTGGTGAACAACGGCTGGTTCGGGCGGTTCCACATGGAGATGTACTGGTGGCACGCTGCCCATTGGGCCCTCTGGAACCGCTGGCCCGAATTGAACCGGAGCCTCGGCATTTATTCCAAGCTGATGAAAGAGGCGACCCAAACTGCGTCCCGCGAGGGCTACGCGGGGGCGCGGTGGCCCAAATGCATCGGCCCCAACTTCGTAGAATGGCCGTTTACCATCCACTCCTGGCTGATTTGGCAGCAGCCCCACCCCATCTTCTTCGCCGATCTCGATTACCGGGCCCACCCCACTCGCGCCACTTTGGAAAAGTGGAAACCGGTAGTGGAAGCCACAGCGGACTTCATGGCATCCTACGCTTTCCACGATGAGGCGACTCACCGCTATGTTCTCGGCCCGCCGGTGTTCCTGGCCTCTGAGAACACGGACCCGCTCACGACCCAAAACCCAACCTACGAGCTTGCCTACTGGCGCTTCGGCCTTCGAACCGCAATCGAGTGGCGTCAGACGGCTTGGGTTGCAGGCGAAACCGGAATGGTCGAGGGTCTTGAACGGCCTTGCGCCGTTGCCGGTTCAAGAGGGCGTTTACGTTCTGCACGAGGGCGTTGAAGACATGTGGACGAAGTGGAACTTCGAGCATCCAGCTCTCACTTCGGTGTTCGGGATCTTGCCAGGCGATGGCGTGGACAAAGAAACAATGCGCCGGACGCTCGACAAAGTGGCTTCGACTTGGAACTTCGACCGCACCTGGGGCTGGGACTATCCGATGTTGGCGATGTGCGCGGCCCGCCTTGGGGAGCCGGATCGGGCGATCGATTTCTTGCTAACGGACAAGCCCGGCTTTCAGTTCGACGTCCGCGGCCTTGCCTCCGGGGGGCCGTTCCCCTATTTCCCATCTAACGGCGGGCTGCTTTATGCGGCTGCGTTTATGGCTGCCGGTTGGGATGGAGCTCGAAATCCCACGCTCCTGGATTTCCGAACAACGGGCGATGGAAGGTTCGGTATGAGGGGTTGAACGTTGCGCCGTAGCGCCTCCGGGAGGGGTGCTTGGTGTTTAGAACAGGCGGATGTGCCGAACGGTCTTTCCTGCGGATTTCGACTTGAGCGCATTCTGGGAGGCCCGATGCCCAAAGTTGGTATGAAAGGGCAAATTAGTTGGAAAGGCCGCATGTTCTACCTTCGTAAAGGCGACCTAGCACCCAACAATATATTTGATGGCGCGCCACAATGTTGCCCCTTTGCAGGAAGAACGGGCCTTCCAAATCCATGAACTGTTTTTCTCAACCACCGATGGCGCGGGAGTGATCCGAAGCGGCAACGACGTTTTTCGCCGCGTCGCAGCGTTCGGTTCGCTTGAGGAGCTGATTGGAAAGCCTCACAACATCATCCGCCACCCGGATATGCCCCGAGTGGTGTTCAAGCTGCTTTGGGATACGATTGAGGCGGGCAAGCCCATTGGCGCCTATGTAAAGAACATGGCGAAAACCGGCGCTTATTATTGGGTTTTTGCGCTGGTCATGCCTATAGATGGCGGCTATCTCTCAGTCCGCTTCAAACCTTCTAGCCCTATTTTCGAGATCGTCCGCCAACTCTACGCGGAAATGCTCAAGGTTGAGGCCGGCTATACCGAGCCGAAGATGCGAAACCTCGGCATGGAGAAGTCGGGCGAGGTCATGATGGCGGCACTTCAATCCCTGGGCTTTGAAACCTACGATGATTTCATGAGGTGCGCCCTAGCCACCGAATTTGATAGCCGGGCCAAGCAAATCGTATCGGGAAGCACAGTCCGAGTCGAGGGCGGCGGCGAACTGGGCGTTGCGCTCCGGCGCGGCCACGAGCTGGACAGTACGCTCGAATCGATGTTCGGCCGAGTCGATTCGTTCCTGGAGCTTATCGGAAAGCTCGAAGCGAGGGCCGATACCCTCTCGGAACTGTCTTCCAAGATCCGCCTTCTCGCGTTCAACTCTCTTATCGCCTGCCAAAAGATGGACAACCATGGAATGGGGCTGGGGGTTGTCGCCGAGAACCTGTCCGAGATTTCCAATCAAACCACCGAATCGACCATCAAGATGACGGAGGGGATCCATCTGCTCATTGGAGGGTTGCGAGAAATCTCCTTTCAAATCTGCGCCTCTAAGCTCCAGGCGGAGATGTCCATCGTGTTCCTCAATGAACTGGTCGACCGGGGCTGCGAGGAGGAAGACCAGCACTTTAAAGATCTGCATGATCTTTCAAGTTATTTTGCAATCACCAGCGGATGCCTTCGCGAAGTGCTGCCGCGTTTGAGAGAGCCGGTCAGCAAACTCCGATACTTGATGAAGGGTCTGGACGAAAGCGTACGCTGCCTTGCCCGTGCCCACATGATTGGTCGAGTCGAGGCCGCTCACGTCGAGGGAGCGGAGACATTCCTTCAACTCTTTGCTGAAATCGCGGAACAGGTCCAGAAAGCCAGAGTCGAGATTCTTGAGTTTTCGAACGCTATTTTGGTGGTTGAAAAAGGTCTGCCTATCTTGGAAGAAGGGAGCAGGCAACTATCAGAGCGGAACGACGTCGTTCGACCTTGAACTTCCGGAACTTGCGATGTCCGGGCGCTAGGCTCTGTCGGCTTTTGCTATTTGGCTTTTTCATTGGCCAAGGGTCCTTTGGGCAGCTTGTGATAGACCGAGATCCAGTTGCCGTCCGGATCGGCAAAGTAAGCCGTGCGGTTACCTGCGGGGCTGTCAAAGGGTTCTCGGAGAATGGTGACGCCCTGTTTGCGCAGCTCTTGGATTAGGGAATCCACGTCGTCTGCCTTTAACCCGATCTCAAACGGATGCCCCGGCGTTGGAGGCGGCATGCCGTGGGAGGCGAGGCCGGCAGGCGAGCTAACCGCGATGGTCATTGGGCCTACGCGGAACTCCACGTGCAGCGGCTCGCCGCCGTCGTACGGAAACCGGTAGGTTTCTTCCAGCCCCAAGACATTTCCGTAGAAATTACAGCTCGGGAGATGTCGGAAGAGTAGACCGAGAAGAAGTGCGCTAGTGAAATTTGGCATTTTGAGTGTTGGCGACCATTAGGGACAACGGATGGATACGAAGTATTTCGACAGAAACTCTCCGCTTTTTGACGCGAATCTTGATCCAGCCGATTTTGACGGAGTTGCTCGATGGCGGATGGTAAGATCGGACTACGTTGACCGCCGTTGTGCTTTGTCCCTTGCGATGATTATTTCTCCGCCGAATCAGCAAGAGGTGTTGCCGGGAGTTTGGCGGTTTCAGGTTGGGGGGCACGACGAGCCCACTTTGACCAAGGCCGCGGGCGCGGTTCCCAAGGCGGACCGGATTGCTTCGCTTCCCAAGGCCGAATTGCCCTTTGATTTAGGGAGTATCCAGGAGCAAAAGACAAGGGACGCTTCGGTCATACGGATTCCCCTGAAACCTGGCGAGAAGATCTTCGGTCTCGGGCTTCAGATGAATGGGATCGACCGCCGGGGCGGTGTCTACCACCTTCGAGTTGACCATTACGCGTCAGGCCATGACCGGCTGCATGTTCCGACTCCGCTTTATGTGAGCAGCTCGGGTTATGCGGTTTTCTTCAACACATCGCGGCCGATTGACATTTATGTGGGGGTTGGAACCGGTTGGACAATCCGAATATTCCCCACTTTCGGAGCCGCAACACCGATCCCAAATGGGACGCCCAGCCGGACAGCGGATGGTTGGAAGCGAGCATCGAAGGCGCAGGTTTGGAAACCTACGTTTTCTCGGGGCCCACTTCGATGGACGCGTTGAGGCGCTACGTTCTGTTTTGCGGCGGCGGCTCGATGCCGCCGAGATGGGCGCTTGGGTTTTGGCATCGCACTCGCTCTATGGCGGACGCGTCGGAGGTTATTGCCGAGGCCGATGAGTTTAAGAAGAGGGGATTCCCGCTAGACGTAATTGGTTTGGAGCCCGGCTGGGAGTCGCGTTCCTACCCTGGAACTATGGAATGGGATTCGGGGAGATTCCCCGATCCGGCCGGGTTTTTGGGTGAAATGTCCAAGCGCTCGATCCATGTGAACCTCTGGGAAAACCCCTATGTGGCGCCAGGCTCCGATCTCTACAAGAGGCTTGATCCACATTTTGGATCCCACACGGTTTGGCTCGGGGCAGTACCAGATATCTATTCTCCCCAGGCGGCCAGGATCGAGCGGGATTTTCACCGGGAGAAGCACCTCTCCATTGGTGTGAGCGGATACAAGATCGACGAGGTGGATGGTTTTGACGAATGGCTTTGGCCGGATCACGCCACCTTCCCTTCCGGACCAGGTGGGGTTCAAATGCGCCAGATCTACGGAGTCTTGTGGCAAAAGGTGATCGACGACATGTTTCGCGAAAGCGGCAAGCGCACGTTTGGCCTGGTACGGGGCTCCAACGGCGCGGCAACCCGATTTCCTTTCGCGATTTATAGCGACACGTACGACCACCGGCAGTACGTGACGGCTTTGACGAACAGCGCATTGGCCGGCACCATATGGTGTGCCGAGATCCGGGACGCGGACAGCGGCGAGGAGTGGGTGCGCAGGATGCAGTCCACTTGTCTATCGCCCATCGCCCAGTTGAACGCATGGTCGAGCGGAAAAAAGCCTTGGAGCTTTCCGGAAGTGGAGGGTGAAATCCGGGACGCGATGCTGCTTAGAGAGTCCCTGGTGCCCTATCTGTATACGGCCTTTTCCGAGTACGCGAGGGACGGCATCCCGGTGGTTAGACCGATGTCGCTGGTCGACGGCGGACTGGAAACCGACCAATACATGCTGGGCGACTCCTTATTGGTCGCCCCCATGTTTACGGGCGAGCACAGCCGCAAGGTGCGGCTGCCGGCCGGCAAGTGGTTTGAATATAAGTCGGGCGCGTACGCGGGCTCTAACTCCGTGGTTACGGTTTCTCCCGGGTTGTCCGATATGCCGATCTTTGTTCGGGGCGGTTCGGCTTTGCCGACTTCTGGTCCGGGGCCCATTTCAACTTCTTCGCCTTGCGTTTTAAGATGCTACGGCGAGGGGCCCTGGAGTTGCTTGCTGTATCAAGACGACGGGGTCAGTTTCGGTTTTGAGCATGACGACTTCGGCCTGTTCCAGGTGTCGGTGAACGGAGATCAGGTCACCGCCAAGCATTTGGCCGGCGGGCGAAAGGATGTCGGGCGAGAGCTTTCGGTTGCGAAGTTGTAAATGGAGGATTCGACCCAATCAGCGTTGCCAATCATTGGTGAACTTGGCTCCATCCCTACTTCGTGAGGTAGGTCGCTGTCCTTTCTCAAGGCATAACGGCTCGAAAGTTTGAATCTTATCTAGAAAGTTATGGGACCGGAACGCGAACGGTAGTTTTTGGGGCTCAGTGGCCCGAGCAGTGCGCTGGCGGTCAACCAAACACGCGCCTGCGATACTTATTTCAGGCTATCGCTTGGAGTCCTTTTTGCTGAACTAGGACAAGTAGTTTTAGCGAAGCGCCCGAAGGGTGCTTCTCTCCACGTTCCCACTGGCTGACCAAGCTAAGGCTCACGTTAAGATAACGGGCGAACACTGCCTGACTCAGTTGCTCTTTCTCGCGAATTGCCCTAATGTCGTCGGGGGTCAGTTCTGGCACCGGCGTAGAGGCAAAGCTCGTCGAACTTGCGCATCGTCTTTTTCTCGAGTAGCCCTGCCTCTGACAGATCCGCTGCAGTCTCGTGAACAGCTTGCAATGCCTTGGTTTTATATGTCTTTCTCATTGTCTCGTTTCCATTTAAAATTTTCGACAGAACCCCGCGTTCGATAGCTGTCTCGACTTGGTTCGAATCGTAATTCGGCGGTTCCGCGGCCAGTGCCTTGAAAGCGACAAGCTCATCCGGGCCAATTTCTCGATCGTTCTTGGCAAATCCGAACACGAAGATCGCCCGGTCGTCCCGCCGGAACAACAGGATGACGCGAAACCCGCCGGAGCGGCCGCCTCCTTGCCGGGCTACCCGCTGCTTGACGACGCCCCCGCCGAGGTCCGCGTCAATGGACCCGAGTTGAGCCCGGTTTACCGCATCGATCAGCGAAGTTCCTTCGATTCTGTTTTGGCGCGCGAACCGCACGAACCGCCTGGTAACCAGAATTCTCAAGGAGCCTTTGCTAACTCCACACTACTCTTATACCACACTAAGTGCTACGATAGCTGCCAAATAAACTCGCTGGAGCCAAACCGCCGGAGGCTTCGGAAATGGCAAGATCGCTCGATCTGAGACGGTACCATTGGTCATGCCGAAATTTCTTGAATACGAAAGATGGAGCAAAGCAAAAGCAGTTGCAGTCAAGTGCCACGCCCTTGCAGTCTTGCTCAAACAGGCCGGCGAAACAGAGGTAGCGACGGCGATCTTTAAGGAGGCGCTTCAGCTGGCCGGTTCCGCAACCTCAAAGACTGAAGTCGACGGCGGGGCTCGCCCACCAATTCAGTTGAACTTGATGCTGACTCATTCAAGGCGGTTGCAGAGCGATCTTTTGATTGCAACCGAGCTGGGGCTGTTAAAGCAAGTTGAGATCGCGCCTATCATCGAGGAGATAGACGAATTGCCCAGCAATTACGGGCTGCCGGCAAGGAAGCCGCTAGCGCTTACAAAGAGAAAATGACGGAACGGTTTAGAATGCCCGAGATGTTTGACACGCGCTTCGAGGATTGAGAAACAGTTTTCTCAGTCAACCCTAACAATTCTCTCAACGAGTTCTAACCCGCGCGACACTAACATAGCGGGTGGAAACGGCTGTAACGATTTCGGCGTTCGGCCTTCCAAATCATAGAAAGGGGTAATAGGGGGCACAGATTGCTTGCATCCTTGATAGTTGCTTTAGCCGTTGGGTCGACGACCCAGATGGCCCAGGAACAGGGACCGGGAAGCCTGACGATTGTCAGGCCGTCCGGCGAAGCGGCCGGTTATGCCCTCTTGAGGGGACGAAGGTGGATGCCGCGATAACCGGCTTTGGGGTTCGGGTAACCTTGTCCAGACCTTTAAGAACCCGACCAAGGAGCCATTGAGGCGGTTTACACCTTTCCCACTGTCCGACTCGGCCGCGGTCGACCGGATGCGGATGCAGGTTGGAGACCGTGTTATCGAGGGGAATTATCAAGCGCCGGGATGAGGCGAGACAGATCTACGAAGCGGCCAAGCGCAGGGGCAGGCCGCCGGGCTGCTAGACCAGGAGCGGCCCAACATTTTCACCCAGAGCGTGGCTAACATCATGCCCGGGCCACCGTGCGCATCCAGATCAGCTATGCCGAGCTGATGAAGTACGAAAACGGGCAGTTCGATCAGCTTCCCAATGACGGTTGCACCGCGATACCTCGGGCGCACGCCGGATGCGGACAAGGTAAACCCGCCGATCACCCCCAAAGGGACCACGACCGGCGCGAAGATTGACCTTAGCGTGGACGTTGACGCGGGGCGCCGATTTATGACGTTAAATCCGTTCTGCATAAGGTCAGCGTTCGCCAAGTTTCAGCAGGCAATGACTTCGTGAAACTCGCTGACGAGGCGGAAGTGCCGAACCGGGATTTCATTTTGAAATACCGCACCGCAGGACGTGGTGTGGAGAGCGCGTTCATCACCCAGTCCGATCCGGACGGGCAAGGTGGGTTTTTCACCCTCGTGACAACTCCGCCCGAAACTCCGCGTCGGACCAGATCGTGCCACGCGAGGTCATTTTTGTGCTTGATACGAGCGGCAGCCAGCAGGGATTTCCGCTCGCGAAGGGAAAGGAACTCGATCATAAGCTTATCGACACCCTTCGTCCGGACGACACCTTCAACGTGCTCAAGTTCAACACGCAAGTCACGCCTTTGTGGTCTTCGCCACAGCATAAGACGGATGCCACTCTGGCGGAGGCGAACCAGTTTATCGATGCCATGGTTGCGGACGGAGGAACCGACATTCACGGCGGTTTGCTGGCGGCTCTCGATCCGCCGGCCGATCCGCGCCGCGTTCGGCTTGTAGTGATTGAAACCGATGGCCTTATCGGCAACGAAAACGAGGTTCTCGACGCGATCCAAAAGCATGAAGGCAAAGGCGCGCGGGTGTTCACGTTTGGGGTGGGCAACAGCGTCAACCGGTTCATCATCAACGCGATGAGCCAGGTCGGGAAAGGGAACTCGGAGATGGTGACGCTTGCGGACAAGGCGGACGCGGCGGTTGAGCGGTTCATCAAGCGGACGCAAACGCCGATCCTTACCAACCTACAAGCGACATTTGATGGAGTTGCGGTGTCGGATGTTCTGCCTAAGGAGATCCCTGACGTCTTCGACAAGCCGGTGGTTCTTTACGGCCGCTATAAGGGCACGGGCCACGGCACGGTGACACTCTCGGGCCAACTGGGCGACAGCTACTGGAGCAAACAGATCAACCTGGATTTCACCCAGAACCGCGAGGCGGGAGCCCTGCCCTCTCTCTGGGCGCGCCAGAAGATCGATGATTTGAGCTCGGAGAATTACCTGGCCGCTTTCCAACCGGAAGCGCCCACCCGACAGTCCGATCTTCACGACAAGATCGTGGACGTTTCGCTAAAGTACAGCGTGATGTCCGAGTTCACTTCCTTTGTAGCAGTTGAACCGACGGTGATCAACATCGACGGAAAACAGCGCACGGTTCATGTGCCGGTGGAAATGGCGGACGGCCTGAGCTACGAGATGGGCGGCGGCCAAGGCCAGCGCGCACCGATTCCCGGACTGGGCAGCGCTGGTGGACGAGGGTTTGGCGGCGGTTTCGGCGGCAGAGGAAACGTTTATGCCGGCGCTGCGCCGGGCTTCTTCACGTCGGCTCCGGCACCGGTGCCAGGCTTGAACTCGTTTAATCAGCTTTCTACGAACGGCTCAACTCACTTAAAGACGAGGGGAACAAGTGACGCCACATTGGGATTGCAGCCTACCGTTACACCTGAATCGAAGATCGATAAGAAGCTAAAGGACGCGAAAGGCAAGGTGGAGATCCAGATCTGGCTCAACGCCTACAGCGACGACGTGCTCAAGGCAGTGGCGAAAGCAGGGATGAAAATCGACGCGAAAAACGGACGGCTTCGGATCCTGTTTGGAACGTGCGATGCGGCGGCACTTAAGGAACTTTCGAACCTCAAGGCAGTGGATCGGATCGAGCCGTTAGGAGATTGACGGCAAAGCCGTCGCTAAGATATCGCTCGCTCGGTCGAGGTCGGCACGGTCCCGGGTCACGTCTGCGAACGCGACCCGGGCCTCGTCGGCGCTGATCTCCAGCAGCTCGTGGCCTGTCACGGCGCTGACCTTCACCACGGCGCGGTCGAGCCAAGCCTGCCAATATGGTGTGGGAGCAGAGCCCGTCTTTCGCCGCAGTTCTACCGCCAAGCCGAATTAGGTTGGCGGCCCCGGCTGCCATGCCCAGTTCCGCCATGGGTATGGTCGCGTAGATACAGGCAGCGCTCATAAACACCGGCTCGTGGGATTCGTGAGCTCTCCGAGCCGCTTTAATCAGGGCCCGGAGCGCGGCCCGAAGCTCAGCTTTGGCCAGCCAAATGAGTCCATCCAGTGTCTGGCGTTCGATGGCTGCCACCGGGCTGATCCGGTCTATTGGGAGCAGGGCCTTCGCTTCGTCCAAGAGCCGCTCCGCTGTGTCTACGTTGTCAAGCGCGACCTGCGCGGTTGCCAACCACTGCAGGGTGTCCATGCGAGCAACCAGGTCTCCGACGTCGTTTCCCTCCGCCAGAGTCTGTTCCAGAAGCGAGACGGCGCTCTCAAACTCGTTCGCATCGACGGCAAAGATACCGAGCAGCAGCAACGCGATGCCGAGCTCGCGGCGGTTTTTCGAGCTGCGCGCTACTTCCAGTGCGTTCAAAGTTAATTCTTTGGCGTGCCTAAAATCTCCCCTCCTCCTTTCGCCTTTAGCCCAGTTCGTAAGGACAGCAACTCGATATCCCGGTGACGGCGCCGCATCGTCGTACGCGAGCCCACGCTGGTAGTACTCGGCTGCTCTCTCGGGCTGATGAAGGACTTGCCCATAAAGCAGCCCGACGGTGTTGCAGCCGTAAGCACGATCTTTGTCTCCGCCGCTCTCCAATAGTTCCATCGCCGACGACATCGCGACCGCGATTTCCCGACTCTGAAACCCGAGAGTTGCTGCGGTCCTCAAGACACGGGGGCGCTCGGTCGAGGACTGGGCGGAAGGCAAAGCCATCGCTTTCAGCGCCCACCTTAATCCTTCGGCCGCATAACCCTGCGCGTACCAGAAGGTCCCCAAATCTCCCACCAGTTGAAGCGCAGTGGAGCCGTCAAGATGAGTTTGGAATGCCCTCGCCAATGCGGCTCGAAAGTTGTCATGTTCGATCGAGAAACGCTCGAGGGTCCATCCTTCCCTGACGTTTCTCAGGTTCGGCCCATGCTGATGGGCGAGTTCGGCAAAAAGTTTCATCTGCCGGTCGCGAAGCTCTTCCGCTTCTCCGCTGTCCTCCAGCCGCTGGGAGGAGTATTCGCGAATCGTCTCCAGAAAACCGAAACGAGTGTGGTCGCCGAACAGGCGCTTTGTTACAAGCGACTTGTCCACCAGAAGGTCGAGTGCGTCGAGCACCTCGTCAGGCGATAGATCTCCGTAGCCCGCCAATCGCTCCGCCTCCTCGATCATCCATCCGCCGGCAAAAACGGAGAGCCGCCTAAACAAGATGCGCTCCTGCTCGGACAGCAAATCGTGGGACCAGTCGATGGTCGCCTGGAGCGTTTGTTGCCGAGGAAGCGCGGTTCGCTTTCCTACCGACAGCAGCCGAAATCGATCGGCAAGCCGAGAATCGATCTGCGAAACCGACAGAGATCGCAAACGAGCGACCGCGAGTTCGATCGCAAGGGGGATGCCGTCGAGTTTTGCGCAAATGTTGGCCACGGCCGGAGCGTTCTCGTTGTTGACTTGGAAGCCGGGCTCAACTGATACGGCCCGATCGATAAATAGGCGAACGGCCTCATATTGCTCCAGTGCCTCGACGGTATAAAAGGCGCCGCGCATCCGGAACACCCAAAGAGGGCAGCCTGAACTTGCGCTCGCCCGCGATGTTAAGCGGTTCGCGGCTAGTGCAAAGGACTCGAATCGATGGGCAGCCGTGGAGGAGGTCATCCACCAAGTCCGCACATGCCTCCACCAGATGCTCACAGTTGTCGAGCAAGATCAATAAATTCTTTTCGCGTAAGGCGGATTGAAGCGAGGACAGCAACGTTCTCCCCGGCTGTTCGCGGACTCCAACTGCCTCGGCAACGACTCTCGTGACGGCTGCAGGGTCCGAGGTGGAGTCAAGGGTTACGAGCCAAACTCCGTCCTGAAAACGGTCCAGGACGGCGGCGGCGATCTGCAAGGAAATGCGGGTCTTGCCCGCTCCGCCCGGACCAAGGATGGATACGAGTCTGAACTCTGACAACAGATCCTCGACTTCAGCAATCTCCGTTTCGCGTCCTACAAAACTGCTGAGCTGCAGCGGCAGGTTGTTGGGAAGCGTGTCTAGCGTCTTGAGGATCGGAAAGTCGGTCGGCAGACCTGGATGATCGAGTTGATAAACGCGCTCAGGCCGAGCGAGATCGCGAAGCCGGTAGTCGCCGAGTTCGTCCAGGGACGCGTCGTCCGGAAGGGAATCCCGGACCAACTCATGCGCGGCCTGGGTCAGCAACGTTTGACTTCCGTGCCCTGAACTTAGCAGGCGGGCGATCCGATTCATTGCGGGGCCGAAGAAATCCCCTTCTCTCGATTCCACCACTCCGATATGGACCGCCATGCGGACGGAAATTGGAGTGCTGGCTGGCCAGGGCTCAGCCAAAATGGAAAGCTGCGCATCGAGCGCCGCTTCGACGGCGAGTGCGGTCGTCGGGAAGGTGGCGAAGAAGGCATCACCCGCCGTTTTGAATACTTCGCCCTGAGCTCTCATTATGGCGGCACGCATAAGCTCGTCGTGGCGAGCCAGCGCTACCCGCATGGCTGCGGGGTCCTGCTCCCACATCTGGGTGCTTCCCACGACGTCCGAGACGAACAGGGTTCTTGTTTCCAGTGTGCCAGCCATAGTTCAGCCCCAAAACCATGCCAGGAATATTCTTGCCCGCCTAAGTTCACGGAGTTTTAGGAAGGATTCGAATATTTGGTCCTACATTATCTTAGACGACTGATCCTCTCGATCATTGAAAAGTCCGGGCTGCCCTCAGATCGTTTGACCGGGAAAAGTAGATTCGGCTCGCATAAGCACGCTGCCGCGCTTATAATTTCTTCATCCGATATGGCCCGCGGGCCATTGGATGAGGAGAGACAAATGAATCCAACCGTATCAATCGAGTTCTTCCGAAGCTGCCTAATGAAACTGGCCGGCGCAGTCTCTTTGAGCTGGCTTCTGGCCGGCCAAGCCTTTTCAGCGCCCCAGGATAACGAGAGGCTGTTTGCGCAACCGAAGATCGAGAGCAACGTCGGATCAGCAGGCTTGCTTCGGCATCAGTCGTTCGGACCGGTCAAGCAGATCAATGCGGGCGTTCTGAACGTTGGGTACGTTGAAGTGGGCCCCACCGACGGCCCAGCCGTGATACTGCTCCACGGTTGGCCCTATGATATTTTCAGCTATGCCGATGTGGCTCCCATGCTTGCCTCGTCAGGCTATCACGTTATTGTCCCGTATTTGCGTGGCTATGGCACGACCACTTTCCTTTCGGCCAAGACGGTCCGGGACGGCCAGCCGACCGCGGTCGCCGTCGATACAATCGCTCTCATGGATGCCCTCAAGATCAAGAAGGCGATCATCGGCGGCTTCGACTGGGGCGCGCGCACAGCCGACATCATGGCCATCCTCTGGCCGGAGCGCTGCAAGGGCATCGTCTCGGTGAGCGGTTATCTGCTCACGCACCCCGAATCCAACAAGGCTCCCCTACCGCCAGATGCTGAATTCCAGTGGTGGTACCAGTTTTATTTCGCGACTGAGAGAGGTGAAATCGGCTACGCAAAGTACCATCATGACTTCGACAAGCTTATTTGGAAACTTGCTTCGCCCAGATGGAATTTCGATGACGCGACTTATGAGCGCTCGGCAGCGGCTTTCGAGAATTCGGATCACGTGAGCATCACGATCCACAACTATCGTTTTCGGCTCGGTCTTGCGAAGGGCGAGCCCCAGTACGAGGCATTGGAGAGACGGCTAGCCTCTTCTCCGCCCGTCACCGTGCCGGCAATTACTATGGAAGGCGATGCCAACGGCGCACCACATGCGCCAAGCAGCGCCTATGCCAAGCTTTTCACCGGCAAGTATGAGCATCGGGTCGTGACGGGCGGTATCGGACACAACCTGCCGCAGGAGGCTCCCGCGGACTTTGCTAAAGCGATCATCGACGTGGATCACTTTTGATCTCATCAGCGGCCTTCATCGCGCGGATGAACGTCCGCAGCCAGCCAACCATGGGCCGATTCGGATTTAGGTTCGAATCGGCCATTCCTAATGAGGCCATCCTATTTGTGTTCTTCTTCTACATTTAACAGCTAACGGTATTTCAAAGGGATACACTACAAATGGAGGTTGCTGCAACGTGGTTACAATAACTCTCACTTCTGTGCGACGTCTATCGGCGCCCCTTTTCTCGCTTTTCGCGGTTTCGATCGCGGCGGCCCAACCCACATTCACCGTTCAGCCCATTCCCGTCCGAAGCGGCTTCTCTGCTGGAAACGGCCTGATTGCCGTGAGCCCGCATGGCACCTTTTATATCACCCAGGAAGTAGATATTGAGAAGAGGCCCCACTATTTCCTCCACGGGCCCACACTTTCGGTTACGCCGCAGGATCTAAACGGCTCAGCGGGGCCTTATGGGCCAAACACGAACGCTCGGTACTGGCCGGGCAAGTTCATTCTTGTGAACGACAAGGGGCTGACCATTGCCCAACTGCAGACTTCTGCGAACGGCCCGACCACAAACTACCTCTACAACCACGAACTACATCAACTGACCGACGTGAATCTCCCTGGCCCGGGTTTTACGCCGACTTCCTTTGACGACATCGACCAAATAGGCGGCATTGCGTTAACCAATCTAGGCGCCCTGCCGGAAAGGGTGGACGCGGACGGCGCAGTCAAGACCATCACCTTTAACGGCGATTACACCAACGTTCAAATCGTGTCGGGCCCCATCGTGACCGATGACGATTGGGTGATCGGGACTTTCACGGGTGTTAACCGGCAAGGACGGTCGATAACGTCCGGCTTTACCTACAAGCCAGGCGCGCCTGCAAATATTTTTGGCAACGAAACCAGCGTCGCCGGTATCAACGACTCGGACCTTGTCATCGGATATGGCTACTATTCCGGCTATCGCACTTGGTACGGCATCGTCTGGGATGCATATGGCAACATCCAATATTTTTTGGGCGCCCAATATTTTCAAACTCTCAACATGCTGGGCATCGACGATGTCAACAACACGCTTGGGTACCAGGAAAGCACCGGCAATCCTCTGATGCTTTGGACCGGCGGCCTTGACTACCCTTACAACTTTAGCAATCTCGTAACTTCGGGGGCCTATGCAGACCCGGTCTACAACGCGACGATCGATCTGAACGGCAACGTGTACTACAACGTGCTGGTGCCAGGAGGCATGCAAGGCTGGATTGCCACACCGAACTGAATATCGCCGTCAGGCTAAGTCGCACCAGACGGTAAGAATGGCCATTCCAGATAGAAAGGGCTTAAGTCGTTGGTGACGTTCACCCGCAACAGTGGGACAGGGCTCAATTTAAGGCGGTGACAGATAGCAGGAACTAAAGTGAACTTTAGAGCTTCGAATATAATGACCAAATCCAAACGACATGTGGGCTGGTTTAGGGAGGCTATGCTTATTCGCTCTTTCAAAGTTGTCTTACTCTTCATATGCCTGATAGCAGCATCTGTTTCGGGCGCGCAGTCTTTTCCACCGGCCTGGACTTCCAGCGCCACTTATGCGGCGGGCGATATCGTTCAATATGGCGGGAACTGGTACCGCGCGATGACTGCGCTTAGCGCGGGAGAGCCCTACCCCGCTGCAGCCTATGGAAAATGGGAGCTTAACTTCGTCCGCTCGAACACCACGCTAACGATTGGATCGGGGCAGGCCTTTGCCAACCTAGTCTATGCCTGGCAATTTGCGCGAAACGCCAGGATTGCTGATGCAGCATATCTTCACCTTGAAATCGTAACTTCGAAAGCAAAATTTGCGGAGACATTCCCAACATCGTTCTCGCTGGACCATAGCTTCGGAGCCCTCATTTCCATCTTCGCGGACAATGCCGCCAACACGACTCTGACATTCTCTGGTTCCACAGGCTTTACTATCGATTCGGGCCATGTTTTGGCAGACTTGGGGAACCTCAATATGACCACCAGCAACGCTTCTGACACCGCAATCAGCGCAAATCAGGGGAGTCTTTTGTATGTGGGACCGTGCACCATTGAAAACTTCGGCTCAGTGGTTCAGGCCACGAATTCGTCTTATGTATCGCTTGCGGGCGGAATCGTCGCCACAGGTTGTCTGAACGGGCTCCAAGCCTACACCAATTCTACGATCAACGCAAACAACATTGAGCTGACGTTGGGTAAATCCGCGTTTGGAACCGGAGCCGGGATCGAAGCCGCCGGCAACTCAACGGTTTTCGCTGAGTATGCCAGCATAATAAACTCCCTTTCCCCAAGTGTGTCCAATTACGGCGTTCACAGTTATACAGGCTCGTACGTGGACATCGACTCAGCCACGATAAGTAACTATAAAATCGGCTGCTACGCGAATTACGCGCGGGTTTACGCCACGGGGGCAACGATAAACACGAGTTCTCAGGACGATTTCGAGGTTCAAGATGGTGGCTCAGTCAAGATCGACGGCGCGACTTACACCAACGTTTTAAACGAGGGAAACACTGGGTTCATTTATACGAGCTAACTTAACCCGAATCCCATCAGCCCGTTCCTAGACACGAACTTGAGAAGGGTTGGCGGGAACGTTAGCTCCCTGACCTAAGCAGAAACTCGAAATCGAACGGCCCTGGGTGAAGCTGGTATTTAGACAGCACTCCTGGGCCGCAACTTGCGCTTCCAAGGCCGTGTTGGGCGTGGTCGAGAATGAGAACGAGGTCTTCTCTAGGAATCAATCCGTGCCGGTGTTTGGCTATTTCCGGCTCTTCCGGCGTATGTCTTTGCAGGCTGAAGCCTATTCCTTGCGGCGCCTCTATTCCTAGGGCCGCGTTATCCGAGTTCAGCGAGATCCATTCGCAGCCTGAACGATGGCCGTCCTAATGAGGCTAGATGTTGGGACCGCCTTCTTATCGGGCTAGGCAGGCCACAAGTCCTTGACATCCACCTGCCGAGGTGTATGATGGATTATGCGAAGAATCGCAACCCTTCTTATTGGAGCAGTCGTTTTGCTCCCGATTCTGTCTGCTCAAACCGCTCCGAATGAGGGTCCTAAGCCGAGTCCGACGGTCCAGAAGATGCTGGACGACGCTGCAAAGGTCAAAGACTCCGCACAAAAAATCAAAGCGCTCAAGAAAGCGATCGATGCGGCAAAGGCAGCAAACGATGTAGAGGGGCAAGCAGAGTCGTTTGACGCTCTGGCCAGGGCCGTTCCATTAGGCGAGTCAGTTTCGTGGTTCGAATCCGCAATCAAGGAATATAGTGCGGATGGAAACGGATCTGGTATGGGCCAAGCGTACCTAGAGCTTGGCAATAGCTGCCTGGATCTTGGCAGGCCCACTGAGGCTCTGAAAAATGACAATGAGGGCCTTTCGATCGCCCGGAAACTGAACGACCGAAACTTGGAACTCTTGGCGTTAAGAAATCTTGGCCGTGCATACTTCTATCTCAGCCAGTTCGACACGGCGTTGGACGTTAACACCCAAGCGCTCTCTATGGCTAAAGAGCTGGGAGATAAATCTACCAGTGCCGGGATCTTGAACAATCTCGGGAGTGACTACGATAACCTCGGCCAACACGAGAAGGCACTAGAATACTACAATCAGGCAGTTTCCATCGGAAAGGAAATAGGTCACCCCCCAACTTCTGCTCTGACGAATATCGGGATCTACTACGCCCATCATGGCCAGCTCGCGAAGGCGCTGGATTACTACCATCAGTCATTGGCCATCTGCCGAGAAAACAGCGATAGATTCGCGGAAGCGTTAACGCACCAACATATCGGAGAAACTCAGTTCAGTCTTAGACAGTATCCGGCAGCCCTCGAAGAGTTGAACTTGGCCTTGAAAATGGAAACGGAGATTGGCGCCAGGCGACAAACCGTGTACGCATTGCAGTACATCGGGAACTGCTACAGCGCCCTGGGCCAGAACGAGAAGGCGCTGGAGTACTACAATCAATCGCTTTCGATTAGCCAAGCTGTGGGAGCTAGGCAAACCTCTGCCTGGACTATGCAGGACATAGCCGGCGTGCTGAAATTCGAAAAACATCTGGCTCTAGCGATCGTGTTCGCAAAGCAAAGCGTAAACACTTACCAGGACTTGCGGAGAGAGTTTCGAGGTCTCGCAAAAGATCTTCAGGACTCCTATGCGAACCGTGTCGAAATCGGATACCGTCACCTAGCCGATTTGCTCATCAAGCAAGGCCGGCTTGGTGAGGCCGAGAAGGTGATGAACCTTCTCAAGGATTCGGAGAACTTCGAGTTCGTTGCGCGGGACGCCGCCTTCGCAGGCGGAGTTGATGGCCGCGTCGAGTCCGTCGGCGCTGAATCAGGTTGGTGGAAGGAGTATCAGGCCCTCCAAGACAGGGTGCTGAAGACTTATTCCGAAGAGTTCGACCTTACGCAGAAGGACTCGGAGCTGAGATCCAGTTCGTCTTTGACAGAAAGCCAAAAGGCGGAGCTTGCCAAGACGGATGCGAAGCTCAAAGAGCTCGATGCGCAGAAGGAGATCCTAGATAAGGCGGCCGACGCCTATTTTGACGAGGTTGGGAAACAAGCGTCCGCCCTAAGCGATTCCATTGGCAAAGAGGCAGAAGAGCGAGTGAGACAGACGGGCGACGAGCTGCCCTCCCTCCTTGCCCGAATGCACCGCGAGAGCGGGGAGAAGATCGGCGCCGTCTATGCCATTGCCTCCACCGATGAGCTCAACTTCCTGATTGTCACCTATGCGGGAAGGTCCCATCTCAGCGTCCCAGTTCGTTCCGACGATCTCAACAAGATGATCTCCGACTTTCGGACGCGGCTGATGAATCCGAACGCCGATCCCAGGCCGGAGGGGCAAAAGCTTTACAGCCTCGTCTTTGAGAAGCTCATTAACCAGCTCCAAGAGGCGGGGCTTACCCGGGTTGTTTGGTGCCTGGATGGGACTTTGAGGTACGTGCCCATCGGCGCGCTTTGGGACGGCAAACAGTATCTGATCGAACGGGGCGACTACACGATGTTCGATCCGCTAAACCTGGACCGGGTTGCCCTCGGTGCGACTAAGAACCTTGAAGCCGCGGGATTCGCCGCCACTGAGGGAAAAGGCAACCTGTTCGCTCCCCTTCCCGGCGCGGACAAAGAGCTGAAGGGTGTGGTGAAGGACGACTCCGAACCGGGCTTTACCGGCGCGGTTCCCGGGCGCGCCTTCGAGAACCAGAACTTCAGCGAAGCGAGCCTGACCACTGCCATGAAGGGAGAGCAGTTCTCTCTCCTGCACATCGCTACTCACTTCAACTTGGGCAAAGACTTCAACGCGAGCCATTTGCTTCTTGGCGACGGCAACCTCTTGAGCCTGAAAGATTTCACCGCCGCCGGCGGCCACGGCAGGCTTGGCCATTTGGATCTTGTTTGTTTATCCGCTTGCGACACTGCTGAGAGCTTTGGCGATACTGTTTCCGCAGGCAGCCAGTTCAGCAGCTTTGTGTCCTTGACTTTGAAGGACGGGGCGAGCGCGGTGGTCGCGTCGCTCTGGCCAGTGTCGGACGAGAGCACACCGCTTCTGATGAAGCAGTTCTACAAATATTGGATGGCCCACCGGGACCAGGGCAAGGCGGAAGCTTTGAGGCAGGCCCAGCTTGCGCTGCTGCACGGTGAGATTACCGGGGAAGTGGCGGACCGAAACCGAGGCGGGCCCTCAAAAGCAAAGGGGGCCGCGTATGTTCCCTACGAATCCGACCCGGCGAAACCGTTTGCCCATCCCTACTTCTGGGCGCCGTTTCTGCTGTTTGGCAACTGGAACTAGGCCCGGCGTGGTAAGAATCGGAGAAACGGAGACCGGCGTCAGTCAAAGTCCTTAGTTGGCTGTAAGAGGCTGGAAGCTTGCCATGAATTTCCTGTGTAGTAAAATGAACTTATGGCTCGACCGGCGATAAACTTCAAAAGACACTACGACGGCAGTGTCATAATTCCCGATCAGCCTCTACAGCTTCCAAAGGATGCAGAGGTCAGCGTTCGCTTGGAAGTAGTGCGCCCGCATCCAAAAAGGAGCGTAGGAAGAGCTCTTAAACGATTCGATGCTCTCGCTGGCAGCGTTCGGGGCATTCGGTTGCCCGATTCGGCTTATGATCGCGGCAACCTAAGCGCCTGATTTGCCCTTTGCAGTAGATTCTCAACGCCGTAATGGCAGGAGCTTGATCTGTGCTTCGTCGTCCTCGTCCCCGGTCGCTTCACACCAGGCGACCGCCTCATCTTGCACTTCCTTGGGTGCGTTTGGGCAATGTGCCGCCAGCACGAGCGCGTCCCTTGCCAGAGATCTGCATCCGTACGAGTTGCAAATTCTCGCCATCTCCAAAGCCCTCTCCACGGGTTCGAGTTCGGCCGGCAGCTCCGCAACCGCTTCCCTCATTTCCGCTTCTTCGGAAGATTTCAGGAGAACGAACTTGAATCGACTGTCGCCTTTGACCACGGTGAGTTCGACTCGGTCCTCATCGGATTGGGCGCCCCTCATGGCCTTTATCAGTGAATCTGGCGCAGCCCTCAGCTGGGAGGCCGCAAGATCTACAGAACACAAAAGCTTGTCGTCGTCGTCCAGGAACCGATAACTAGCCCCCTCCGCAGCTTTCGCATTGGCGCGCCTTACTTCGAAACCTTCCACCGGTACCGTGTCGAATTCCAGCGGCGTAATCAGGTCCGCGCTCGGGCTTCGGGAGGCGGCTGCGTGCCCTAGCCTGCCGAGCTGTTCCTGAACCGCGAGTTGTTCGGAAGTTGGGACCCTCTTCACCGTTTGCCAGCCACTGCTGTATCCAAAGGTAGTGACATCCTTGGAATGCAAGTAGCGGATCGAAGCGGAGCTGTTTGCGTCCTCGACCCTGAAGCGATCGCCCGCCACGAGCACCGTGTTCTTATCCTTTGCCCGAAGTTCGCGCACTTTGAACTTCGCATCCGGCCTCATCCATTCGACCTTGCCGGAAAACCCAACGATCATGGCTACGGCGTGATTTGTGCTCTGTGCCACCGCGGCATGAGCGGCGAATACCGAGCACGAGACCAAGAAAGATTTAACTTGCGTTTTCATGGGCGTCCTCCTATAGGGCCAGACGACGCCACATTTTCCGGAAGGCCGTAACCGCTCCGAAAAGAAGCGAACGCGCCGTTACCTCTATTTTCTTATAGTAACCCAATACAGTTGCCACGATGAGGAAATCGACCCACAGGATATTTTCAAACCGCACCAGTGCAATGCCAGCGGTAATCGTGACAAGGGCAGCGCCAACTGAAACCAGCGTCCCCAATTTGCCCTGCGACACCTCGTCCTTTTCAGTGATGTAAACACGCCTTATGGCGAGCATTACGCCAAGGACCAAAAACGCACAAAGCATGTTGAGGCCCAGCCGGAACCACGGTTTGAACGTGTAGAACGGCTGGCTTGCCAGAGTATCCGTCGCGGCCGCCTGGTAAAAAACGCCAGGCGTGTCCGGATGGTTCGGAAGCTGAACGAGATCTCGCGTTTTAGACGCATCGCCAACGATCACCATGTGCCCGCTGATAACTTTGTCATGACCGGCGAGATCATCGGGAGACTGGACGCGAACCAGGTTTTCCCCCCCGCGATCGAGGCGGTCGATCACCCCGAAGTTCAAATAGAATTTGGGAACCTGCACGCCATTTTCGTCTTCGACCGTGTAGAGGCGCACGGGTCCCAAGGGGCTTGGTTGGGCCGACTCGTGAACACCCCAGTAGCTTCCCGCCAATTTCGAAGCCATGCTGTCGATCTTGTCCGTCGTCCCCGGAATTGAGATTTCGCCGATTCCGAACTCGCCACCCCCCTCTTTCGAGCCCAGAGGATGAACCGCCATCGGAGCGTAGCGAGCATCGCCAAGCCATTCATCTTTACCTAGCGAGAGTCCCCTGCCAACCGCCAGATAGAGCGGAACCTTGTAGGTTTCGGTTAGCGCTTCGCAGTAAGGGAAGAATGGCGTAGACGGGTCCAGGGACGTGTGCTGATCGTGAAACACGTCGATATCTTGTGGGTTGAACCCAAGCGATGAGCCATCAGGGGCGATGTCCTGGCCAAAATCGACGTCCACTGCTACTGCCTTGGGCCTCTGCTTCATGATCGCCAGTAGCAACGGCTTGAGCTTGGCGCGGTCCGTCCACTTCTCGCCGTCAGAGGCGGGCACGGCCCCTTCCACTTTCGGGATGCCGGAAATGTCCACTACGGTTACCGGAAGGTCTTTAGGTGGCGGACTGACCCATGTTTGGAGTTCCTCATAAGCCCAAGATCTCAGGTGATCGCCGACGGACGTTTTTTCCACGCCAAGTTCGATAAGAGTGATGCCGGCCACGAGAACCGGCGCGAAGACCCATGCCCGGCGCAGGTCATTCAGCCGTTCAGCGACAACTTCGCGGCTCGCGAGGTGTCCCTTGCCGCGCTTCCGCGCGGTCGCGAGCAATCGATCGGCCTTTGCTAGTGGAGTGCCCTCCTCCATGGCCCGTTGTTCTGTCTTGAACCGGTACAGCTTGAGTGGCAGGCCATGCTTGGCGGTTACCTCGTTGTAGAATTCGATCCGCGCCGCCCACGACTCGTCCTGCTTAAGGAAATCGTAGGCTTGCTCCGTGATCACGATGTCGCCCGCGCCTGCGAAGGCAAGAGCCCTGGCTGCAACATTTACGCCCTCACCGGCGATGTTGGGCGAACCGGTCACATCCTTCTCCACATAGCCCACGGCGCCGACATTGATCGCCATGGTGATCTCAAGTTCAGTCTTCGCCGCGACCAACTCCTTCATCTCTACGGCGCATTGCGCCGCCCATCCCGGGGCGGTCAGGAACCCAAGAATGAACCCGTCACCGGATGAGACGGCGATGGCCTCGCCGGCATCGCGGGCTTTGACGAAGGTTTTCGACTCGGACGCGGTCTCGTGCAGCCGCGCCATTGCTTCCATCTGCCACTTGGTCGTGTGGGTGGAATACCGGACGATGTCCACGAAAAGCACCCCCGCAACCCTTAATGAGTCAAGCTGCAATCAATAATCTCCCTCGGTCGGAATCGGAGAGTCTCGCCATTCATTCATCGTGCTCTTCTAGCGATAACAGGATGACGCACATCTGGTCTGTGTTGATGCATTCGCAGCGGTAAGACGAGGCTACCGCCGCTCTGCCGGCTGCTTGATGGGGTCACGGTTTGCAGCCGCCGCGAAACATTTGCCCTTTGGACAGCAGGCTAACCCCAAAGAACTGTCCCGCGAGATTGCGGTCGACCTGGGATCAATTGCCGGGCTTTGGGTTCAATCGCCGCCTCTAATATATCTGTGGCTCCATGTGCGAGGGCGCAGCCAGCGTCTATCGTTGCCCCTTGTCCGCCTGCCTCCAGGTAACTCAATATTCGAAATCTGAGATTAGGGAGGGAACTGTCCCTTTCTTTGGCAATCATTATTTCCGCCTCTGCCGTTGCATCGGGTCCGAAATCCGGAGCTTCCGTCCTAACGGCAACCCAGTCCAAAGCCCTTTCAAGCGCTTCGATATCCTTCGTTGAAAACAAAGGCCAGTGGGATGCGCCGGGCAAGTTTTTGGCCCGTGCGCCGGGCGTGAACCTGTGACTGACCGGCGACGGTATGGTTCTCGATTACCACAAGTTCGTCCCGAACGCAAAACAGCCGAACACCATGGGCAACAGACGCAAAATCCGAAGGTTGCAACCGATTGCTTCCTGGGAGTGGCAGCGGTGTTGACTCCTAAGTAGATGGCGGGTGTTGGATCGTTGAGTGAGGGAATATCCGCCCAGACTCGAGCTTGGGCACAATGGATGACAGTTTATCCGCCGGGCCTTAACAGAAACTCGAAATCGAACGGCCCTGGGTGAAGCTGGTATTTAGACAGCACTCCTGGGCCGCAACTTGCGCTTCCTAGTCCGTGCTGGGCATGGTCTAGGATGAGAACGAGGTCGTTTCTGGGAGCTAACACGTGCCGATGTTTGGCTATTTCCAGCTCTTCCGGAGTGTTTTTTTGAAGGCTGAAGCCTATTCCTTGCAGCGCCTCTATTCTTAGGGCCGCGTTATCCGAGTTCAGCGAAATCCATTCGCAGCAAGACCGATGACCGTTTTCTTGGGGATAGATGTAGGGCGTTTCCAGTTCCTTTAGGCTTGCTTGCCAGAGCCCGTATTGGGCTCCCGCCTTGCTGTCCGGATAGGATTCGCCGGGGCCAAGGCCCTGCCATCTGGCCGAGTCGAGGCCCTTATCTACCAGGAGCCGCACACCTAGTCGCGGGATCGTCTCTGGCCATTTGCCCTCAAACTCGCCTTCCACCTCGATGCGTACCGAGCCATCTTCAAGAAACGAATAGGTGGTCATTACGCGAATGCCATGCGCGTAAATCGCGGGAGCGAGTCTGCTTGCCACTCTAACCTTTGAATGCTCTGACGTCTCCTCAAGGCTCAAGCCGTCGAAACGCACCAGCAGTTTGTCCAGTCTTGCTTGTTTCCACCGCTCGGACTCCCTTTCCCCGCCTCGATCGTTGTCGGTAGTGGCGCGCCAAAGTTGGAGACGCGGGCCTTCCAAGATTCCAGGGCCGGTTAGGATGCCGGTTGTGGTGTCGATTTGCCAATCGCCGGATTTAAGGAACCTTCCTTCAGCTTGGATTCCGCCAGGTTTTTGAAGCTTGGGAGTTCTTGCAGCCTTCTTCACGAATTGACCCCAGGAAAGCAGGTGCCCTGCTTCCGCCCAAGGCGTGTCCGTCCTGAGTTTTGCTTCAACCGTCAGCCATTCGCCTTCGCCAGGCAGTGCCTCATTGGGAAGTTTGGTTTCATCCGTTTGGCGCGGGGCTATCCCTAGTGCAGGCAGGGAGCCCTGGGCGACGATGCCATCTCTTGAGTTTCGGGTCCACGAGAATGCCACGTTCTCCAGCCCGGCGAAGCCGTAGCGGTTGGTTATTTTGACTTCGGTCCCGTCGCCTGTGAACTCGATTTGGACCGGTTCCAGCACCTTCTTCAACTCGAGAAGGGCGGGAGACGGAGTTCGGTCGGGAAACAGCAGGCCGTCGATGACAAAGTTGCCATCATGAGGCTCGTCGCCGAAATCGCCGCCATAGTAGAACGCGTCCTCGCCGCTTGGTAATTTGACGCGGATTCCGTGGTCGATCCACTCCCAAACGAACGCGCCCATATGGCGATCCGAACCGTAGAATATCTCCCAATGGTCGGCGATGCCGCCTGGGCCGCAGCCCATGGCGTGGGCATATTCGCAGAGCAGAAACGGCTTGGACCGCATGCGCCTGGTGTCCTCTTCGCCACCTTCAGAGGTTTCCTCTCTTCGGGAAATGGTTTCACAAAAATCATGGGTGGAGTACATGCGGCTGAAAATGTCGGTCACCTCACAGTGAGGGTCCCGCTCATAGTGAATGGGAATATTGGGGGTGAGTTCGAGGGCCCTTTCCCGCATCGCAAAGTGGTTTTGACCTAGCAAGCACTCGTTCCCCAGCGACCACATGATGATGCTGGGGTGGTTGCGATCCCTTCGAACCATCTGCTCCATGCGCTCCACAACCGCGTCTCTCCAGACCGGGACACGAAGAGGATCCTTGTCTGGCTCGCGCCAAAATCCGTGGGTTTCTAAATCGCACTCGTCAATGACGTAAAGTCCATATTCGTCGCAAAGGTCGAGGAAGTGGGGATGCGGCGGGTAGTGGGAGGTGCGAACCGCGTTGATGTTGTGGCGCTTCATCAACAGCACGTCTTGCAGCATGGTCTCGCGGGAAAGGGTTCGGCCGTGGTCGGGATCGAACTCGTGCCGGTTGACACCCTTCAGTTTCACATGCCGGCCGTTGACGAGGAAGCAGGCGTCCACGATTTCAATCGATTTGAAGCCTATTGCGACCGAAGCGGCTTCTATAGTTTCGGTTCCCGATTTGAGGCTTACTTCCAAGCGGTAAATGGCTGGGCTTTCCGCCGTCCAACGGGCAGGATTCTGAACCGGAATTTCGAGCAGGGCTTTTCCGGATTGAACCGGCGTCTGAGAATGGCCAAGGTCTTGTCCCGCTTGCCCATACAATGTGGCTGCCACTTCTCCCTCGCCATCGCATTCCACTTCGACTGTCAGCACCGCGTCACCCGTCATCCCTTTGACGTTGGAATGGGCGTAGATATCCACCAAGCGCGGCTTCGGTCTCGCTTCCAGGGTGACGTCCCGGAAGATTCCGCTAAGCCACCACATGTCCTGATCTTCAAGGTAGCTCCCGTCGGACCACTGCATAACCTGAACAGCAAGGAGGTTTCTCCCGGGACGAGCCAAGGGGGTCACGTCGAACTCGGCGGGCAACCGGCTCCCCTGTGTATAGCCAACCTCTTGGCCGTTGAGCCAAACAATGGCGGCGGAGTCCACGCCTTCAAACCTCAATAGGAGCGTCCTGTCTAAATAGTCGCCCGGCAAGTCGAACTCGGTTCGGTAACAGCCGGTGGGGTTTTCAGTGGGCACCCGGGGCGGGTCGAGGGGAAAGGGATAGTCGACGTTTGTGTAATGGGGATGGCCGTGCCCTTGCATCTGCCAATGTCCGGGAACCTCGATTTCGCCCCAGTCTAAAGGGTCGAAGTCTTCCTTCCAGAACTCCTGTGGGACCCTCGCCGGCATTTCCACAAGATGAAAACGCCAACTCCCATTCAGATTCAAGGTTTGGGCGGCTTTCAGCGCAAACGTGCTGCGACCGCGAAGGCGGTTACGCTGGAAACAAGAAGGGTTCTCCCAATCCGGAAGCTGGATGTCCATCTCCTCCATTTTGGAATGCGCGGCCCTGGCCGCGCTCTGTTATGCGCAGCCCCCTATTGTGTTCGGCTTTCGCAAATTCACGTTATTTAACGGCTCATGTGCATACTGTAAATCAGATCGAAATGCGGGTTGAAGCTTGCTTGCCCCGGTTTCAACTTTCATCAGGCCAAGCATGCCATGGGCATTTCGCTTCGCGGGCTCGGAAGAAAATGATGTGTAAATTTGCGATTATCCTTTTGGGCGTATTGGCCGGCGCTGCCTTCGCAACTGCCACGCCGACCGTTTCCAGTCTCACCTTGGGCGCATCAATCCTTTATGGCGGGAACTCCGTGGCCGCTACCGTTCGGCTAAACGAGGCAGCTCCTACCGGCGGAACAAAAGTGACGCTGGCAAGCAACAGTAAGGATGCCACTGTTCCGGCCTCCGTCGAAGTTAGCGCAACGGACACAGCGGTAACTTTTGAAGTGTCAACCCTTGGGGTGGATGCTGCCGTTACCGCCACGATTTCAGCATCTGGGGGCGGCGTGACAAAGACAAGCACCCTGAAGATTAATCCGGCAATATTGTACAGTTTGAGCCTGTCACCAACCGTCTATGCTGGTTGGCAACCCAAGTTGGAATACGCATTTCTCGACGGCAAAGCTGGGCCAAGCGGCCTTGTTTTAGCGGTCGGCAGCAATAGCGCAGCTTTGAGCGCGCCCGCAAGTGTAAAGGTAGCTGCGCAAGCCTACTCGGTCTCGTTAGACCTGACCGGACACCCCGTGAAGTTGGAAACGCCTGTGAGCCTCACCGTTCGGAACGCTGAAGTAACCAAAACTGCCTCCATCGAAGTTTTGCCAACGGCGCAGGCCACTGCCAAGCTTACGTGGACGGGAACCGGGTCCACCTTTACGTACAGTTTATCCCTGGTGAATACGGGCACTCAGCCGATTGGGACCTTCTGGTTTGCCAGTGACGGTGAGGCTGAAAAGAACCTCTTGCCCTTAGAGCCGTCTGCGGTGGAGTCTCCCGCCGGATGGCGGGCGGAGTATGGCCACCATGGGGCTTCGGATGGTTATTCGATTCTGTGGACGGCTTCGAAGGCGCTGGCTCCTGGGGACACAGCAACCGGCTTCGCATTTACGACCACGGCCAGCCCGGTCACGGTCTTAGGGAAGAGCATTGCCTATCCAACTCTGCCAATTGTCAATTCGTTTGTTTACATCGACGGCCCCTCCGGCGATCCCGGATATTTAGTCCCCATTTCGCACATTGCTTTGCCCTCTTACACGGTTAATCTTGTTGGCCTATTGGCGCCGGGCACAGATTCTATAGCAAACGACTTGAACAATGCGGGAGAGCTCGTTGGAGGTGCCGAGGAGAGTCCGGGAGGCGTAGGCCATGCGTTTTTGTGGACGAAGACGGGGGGGCTCACAGATCTCGGTTCTTTTGGTTCGACTTTGTCCGCAAGCGCATTGAGCGTCACTGACGGAGGGGCCGTTGCGGGAGAAATTACGCTGAACAATGGCGGCGAAGACTACGCGGTACCATTCCTGATAGGCAGTGGTTTCCCGGAGAAACCCGGCCTTCCCCCAGGCTGCGATTCGATAGTGGCGTTTGGTATGACCAACGATGGGAAATTCGTTGTGGAGGGACAACTCAATCAACTGGGCACTGAGGAATCTTTCGGCTCATACATGTTTAGCGGAGGCAAATGGTCCGACATAGGGGAAAGCGGAGGGCCCGGTACAACCAACGAACTTTTCACCTTCGACCGGTTGACGAACACGGCTTACGGGTCCCTCGCCTCGCAGGACAGCACTAAAGCGATTCGCTGGAAATGGGCGGACGGGACCATCAGCGAGTTCGATTGGACGAAGATCGCCACATCCATCACATTGGCAAGTTATTACTCAGGAGGCGCGAAAGGAGAGTGGTTGGGCACTCTGGCCAACGGCCACGCCGGTTACATCTCGGCGGATGGGGGCACCACCACCGACCTGGGATTTGCCGGCTCCGTCACCGGGCTGAACTCGAGCGGACAGGCGGTTGGAAACTATTCCCCTGACGGCGGCTTTCATCAGTATGGATTTTACTGGTCCAAGTTGACCGGGTTTATCGATTTGAACCAACTAATCGATCCCAGCCTTGGGATCACGATTGTCGCTGCGACGCACATCAATACAAGCGGCCAGATAGCGGTTCAGACGCAAAACCCGAAAGTCGCAACGGATTACTATCTTGGAGTGGCGGGTCTGCTGACACCCGACTAATAAGAGCCACTAATAAATGTAAGAACCGGTGCCGGTGTCGATCGAGGTTGTGGCGCCGGTGACGCCGGTCGCGTTGATGACGCCGTTCCCTGCGACCTGGAAGTCAAGGCTGTCATTGCCCAAACTCACGTTCGTCGCGTTCACATAGCTGTGGTTGCGGGCTAATACGGCCGTATGGAAGTTGTCAAGCATACAGCCGGTAATGTCGATGGAGCCTCCATTTTCGGCGTCCGCCCCCACCTGCGGGGATCCGCTCAATATGGTGCCCGCAGCCACGACATTCGCGCCTGTACTGGCATAGATTTCGGCACTGCCTTCGTTGTTGGCGAAAGATGCCCCGGCGGGAAATGTCATATTCGCGTTCTGTGAGGCGTAGACCGCATATTTGGTGGAACTGCCGATAACACTGTTGGCGTCGAAGCCAAAGCTGGCGCCTTGGGTGGCTTGTGCTCCGGTCATAAAGGAATAAATCGCGACTCCCGTGCAGTGGAGGGAAGCATTTCCATTGGCGGAGATTCCAACACCGGTGTTTTTTGCTCCTGATCCGAGAACGGATACATTGGAGATCAAGCTCAGATTGTGGCCCGAGTCGATCGTGAACCCGTTTCCTGCGAAACCACTGCTTCCGCCAAGAAAAATGTCGGCTGAATTATCACCTATGATGGAGATTTTTGCCCCAAACGCGTGATCGAGCGAGAAAGGACCACCAAAAGTGTCATAAAGGGTGCCATGGGCGGAGGAAATATCGAGATGCAAGTACGCTCCATCTGCAATGCGGGCCTCCAGCGCAAACGCCCAAGCGTCCTGGAAGCTGGTAAACGGCTGGTCCATACCGATCACCAAAGTGGTGTTTGAACGGACGTAGTTGAGCTCCCAACTTCCGAACCCGGACGCTGGATAGGGCCCGTGCGCCGCCAGAGCCTTTACGGATCGATACCAGTTTCCTCCGTATTGAACAAGGTCCCCCGCGGCGTAGGTAGCGCTGGCGGACCAAGTGGGAGGATATGCCTGGGCTCTTGATAAACCTGGAAGGCAGAGTGTTGCGGCGGCGAAAAGAAGGGTGAAGAATCGGTTCATTGGGAGTGTTTGGTGGACCACGCACCTAACGGCGCGGGATGGAATGGGAGATTATATCATGGACGGCAAATGTGAGAATGTTCCGATTCAGCCTGTTCTGGGGTTCTTCTAAAGCGTGTAAGGAGCCTGGCCGACTCGCTTAGGCGGGTGGTGGCTGGATGCTCTGGCCGCGGATGGCCCTGGCCATCAGATCCGGAAAGTGCTCGGGAGTGCAGGCAAAGCACGGGATGTCCCACATGGCAAAAGCTGCGGCGTTGGCGTGATCATAGGCCGGCGCGCCTTGATCGCTAAGCGCCAAGAGGCATATGAGGTTTACGCCCTGCCCTTTGATCGAGGCTGCTCTCTTCAGAAACTTGTCATTATCGCCGCCCTCCAAGAGATCGCTGATGAGAATCATGATCGTATCTGAAGGTCTACGCACCAGCCCCTGCGCGTAGCGCAGCGCTTGCTCGATATCGGTACCACCCCCCAGTTGAACGCTGAAGAGCATTTCGACGGGATCCGACATTGTCGCGGTGAGGTCGACGACCGAAGTGTCAAACGCAATCACCTGGGTTCGCAGAGCCCTAATCGAGGCAAGCGTTGCACCAAAAACGCCCGCGTAGACGATGCTGGCTGCCATCGAACCGCTTTGGTCGAGGCAGAGGATCACGTCCTTCAGGGAGGAGCCTTTTCGGCCGTGGCCGATCAAAGTCTCCGCAATGATCGTTCGATATTCAGGTTGGTAATTCCGAAGATTGGCGCGGATCGTGCGGTCCCAGTCAATCTCTCGGAGCTTTGGCCGGCGGTTACGGATCGACCGCGAAATGCTGCCGTTTACGGCTTGGCGAAGCGGAGAGCTTAGCCTTTTTTCGAGGTCGTCCACAACTTTCCGAACGACCAATCTCGCGGTGTCCCGGGTTTTGGCGGGCATGACGCGGCTCAAAGAGAGCAAGGTTGCGACGAGATTGACGTCCGGCTCGACCGCCTGGAGACTCTCCGGCTCCAGCAGCATTTGATTGAGGCCAAGGCGATCGATTGCGTCTCGCTGCATGACTTGAACAACCGACTGCGGGAAATAAGAGCGGATGTCTCCGAGCCAGCGAGCCACGTTGGGAGAGGACGGGCCAAGGCTGCCTTTGCGCTCATTGTCGTATAGCGCTTCAAGGGCACGGTCGCGGTCCAAATCGATGCCGGAAAGCGGACAGCCGGTGCCGTCGCAATCGCCGCCGCCGAGAATCTGCCTCCATCTCTTGAGTCTCGTTTCGCTCATTCCCCAACCCCCAGGATCTGGCGGATCACGGGCAACACACGCTGGGCCCGTTCGATGTCAACATCGACTACCCCTTTGGTTTGGGTTGGCTTGGCCTGCGCGACCCGCTCGCCGAGTTGGCGTCTCTCGTGCCTTTCAAAGAGGGCGAAGGTTCGGCGAATGAGCGGCAGCACTTCGTCAAAGGCTTCCTCGTTGAGGTTCGATACCCAATCATCCAGCGCCGCCCACAGTTCTTCTTGATGGATGAGCACAATGCCGGGACCTTCCAGCAGGCCCTCGACAAAGGCCGCGGTGTGAACCGCGCTTGAGGCAGCGGAAGCCTCGAATCGCAGCCTGTCGCCGAGCGAACTCGCGGAGACCACCCCAAAATCGAATCGAAGCCTTTCTGCCTTGCCCCAAAGCAGAGGGTGAACGCCCGCGCCTTCTGCGATCTGGCGCAGCGCGTCCAGCCACAATTTGGAGCTTCTCCTCGCTTTCCATGAGTCTGACCACCGAGGCAGTTTGAGTCAGACGCTTCGCCATGGCCCGAGCCGCATCGTCATCGAGTGAGCGACAGCCGCCGGGCACAGCGATGCAATACCTCGTGAAGACGGCGTCGAGGACAGGATCCAAGTGGGTTGTGTCAATGCGGCGCACCGATCCATAGCGCGCCATCGCGGCCAAGGGGGGCAGAGCGTCGCCGAGATCGGCGACGTCCGCAACCGTTGCCGACATGTTCTTTACTTTGGCCAAAACCGGCTCAATCGCCTGCCGTAAGTCGGCAAGAATGGTGAGATCCAAGAGTTTGGAAACGTCCGCCAGAGTATTGGACATGCGCGATCTATCGATCGCTCTCGCGGAGGAGGCATCGGCCACAGTGTTGCCCCAAACGCTCGCCTGGATGACCGGAATCGCAAGCCCGGGCGTCCAGCGGAGATTCCAATGCTCGTGGAAAGTGCCAAGTTTTTTGCCCACGACCTGCTTTTGCCCCCATGGGATATCCAGGATTTGCAGGCGATAGAGGAGATGGCTGCGCTCGAGGTCCATGTCTCCCCTTAGGTCGAGCTCGAGCAGTTTTTCGCTGTCTTCGACCGCTAACCGGAGCTTCTTTTGCTGCTTTCGGAGGTCATCTTGGAGAGGAACCACGGGAACGTGATCCGGCACCGATCCGAGCCGTTCGCCAACAATAAGGCGTTTGCCGATAAGCGCCCAAATCGAATCGTCCCTTACAAGGACCGCGTTCGCAGCGTCGCTCAGCTCGCGAAGTCCCGGCCGGGGGCGTTCGCGAATGGCGGCCAAGGCATCGGTAAGGCGGACTGCCTCGATGACGCTGGCGGGGGAGGCGTCCAGGTCCTCGGTTCGCATGAGTCTTGCGACTGACAGGAGCCACCGGCGGGTGACTTCCTTGGGGTTGGTTTTCCAGATTAGCTCGTAGAACGCGGGGGAGCGGGCGCCCGCCCCATAGCCCGAGGAAGTGGTGAGTAATTCGTAGGTCCAGGGAACGACCGTTGTCCCTACTTTGCACTTGGGGAGGTCTTTGATCGAGGTGGACTCTATGCTGAGGTCCCGCAACGCGGGCACATGCCATGCGCCGCAAACTACCGCGACCTTCTCAAACTCTGAAACCGCCTCTTGAATACAGCTTCGCATGTGGCACTCGCGTAGTTCCTCCAAGACTGATGCGGCAACCTTTGGCCTTTCGTCCGGCTCGTCCTCGTCATCGTCCTCCTGTTCCGGGATTTCGATCGTTGAGTCCGCAGCACGCAGCTCGGCCATCAGCGTTTCCACCGCCTCGAACATAGTCGCCGCCTCCATTCGCTGTTCGACGAGATGCTCCCACCAGTCCTCGATGTCCTCAAAGCCGGCGGCCTCGGCCACCGTTTGCAGCGCATCCGAATAGCGGTCGAATGAGACCTGGATTCTCAACCGTGTCTCGGCCGGTAAGTCAATGCAACGCACCGAAACACCGTTCTTGGCAGCCCAGCGAACTGCTTGTAACTCGGGCGAGAAATCGGCAAGCGGATAATAGCTTGCATGCTTGGGTCGCTCGAGATCGTACAGGAGAATGGCAACAGGAGGCTTTAACTCCGGATCGGTGAGAAACTGGAGAACCGACTCGGCCTCCCGCGGTCCTTCGATCAGCACGATGTCGGGGCGAAACTCGTTCAGCCCGACGAGCAGACTTCGAGATGAGCCCGGACCGTGATGCCGGATACCAAACAGCTTAACAACGCCGATTACAAGATCTCCCTGCAGGCTTTATAGAGCTCTTTCCACCCGTCTCGCTCTTTTACGACGGTTTCCAAATACTCCTTCCACGCGATGCCGTCCTGGTTGCCATCCTTGACCACCGCGCTCATGATTCCGTTGGCGAGGTCGGTGGCTCGCACTTTGCCGTCGCCGAAGTAGGCGGCCATCGCAAGGCCGTTGTTGAGAACGGAGATGGCCTCAGCGGTGCTTAGAGTTCCGCTCGGAACTTTCAGCTTGGTTCGGCGATCGAGGGTCATGCCTTCGCGAAGCTCTCGGAAGATCGTCACGAGTTTCTGGATGTCCTGGAGGGCCGGCGCTTCGGCGGGCAGTTCCAGAGCCCTTCCCATGGACTCGGAGCGCTGGCGGACGATCTCGGATTCTTCTTCGAGCGACTCCGACAAGGGGAGAACTACGGTGTTGAAACGCCTGAGCAACGCTGAGGATAGATCGTTGACGCCTCGGTCACGGTCATTGGCGGTTGCGATTACGTTGAAGCCTTTTCTTGCTTGGACCTCGTCGGAGAGCTCAGGAATAGGCAGAACCTTCTCAGAGAGAATCGTGATAAGCGCATCTTGAACTTCCGAAGGCATACGCGTCAACTCCTCGATTCTCGCCAGTTTCCCCGTCTGCATGGCGACCATGACCGGCGAGGGGACCATCGCCTTTTGGGAGGGTCCTTCGGCCAGAAGCCTGGCATAGTTCCAGCCGTAGCGGAGCGCCTCCTCGCCGGTGCCGGCGGTTCCTTGAACGAGCAGGCTGGAATTGCCTGAGATGGCAGCGGAAAGATGCTCCGAGAGCCAGGTCTTGGCGGTACCCGGCACGCCAAGGAGCAGCAACGCCCGGTCGGTGGCGAGAGTCGCCACCGCAACTTCGATTAAAGACCGCCTGCCGATGTACTTGGGCACAATCTCGAACCCGTTGGGCAATCTCCCGCCCAAGATGTAGTGGAGCACCGCCCAAGGCGATAGGTTCCAGTTGGGCGGCTTTTGTCGGTCGTCGACTCGGGCAAGTTCTTCGAGTTCGGCCTTGAAGGCCTGCTCGGCGTGTTCGCGAAGGATGGTTTCGTTCATGTTTTTAGGGTTTGCAGCAGTTTGCTGCGGAGTTCAATGATGTGTCTAAGCTTCTCCCACGGTTTGATGAAGCTCGGGTCGATGTCGGAGCGAAGGTTTGGAAAGGGGAGGACGCGGGTGTCTAGGGTGTAGGCGAGCTCTTTCCAGGGCACTTCATAGGTGCTCAGTCCGTGAATGTTCTTAATGATGATTTGGGAGGCTTCCAACGGCAGAACTCGCTGCCGGTGAAGCGCCACAAACTGCAAGACTTGCTTAAAGGAGCCTCGTACCAGCGACTTGACGACAACCTCCTCGACGAGAGTCTCGGAGGCTCTGCGGATGGCTCCGGGCCACAACTCGTGGCCGATCAATATCTGATCGAACTCGCCACTCAGGAAGATCGCGTCGATCCAGCGCTGGTCGTCAAACCGAAGGGAGGCTTCTAGCCAGCCGAAAAAGAGTGCGTTCTTATGGATCGTCCTCTCCGCGAGGGCCAAGATGTCCTGCGGAGAAAGGCCGCTTTGGGTGATCCAAAACTGGGGCGGTGTGAACCGCAGGACTTCCAAGAGCGCAGTTTCCATCGGGCCAAGTTGGCTTCGCTTTCCTATCTGCGGGAGCTCTTTGGGAAGAGAGGAAGGCTCAATAGGTTTGACGATCAGCTCCCTTCGCAGAATCGTCTTGCTAACGGTTAACGCCTCTTTAGCCAGCTGGTTTATTTCCTGTGCTTGCTTGGAATCAGGGATTTGGGCCAGGAGACCGTAGGCCACCTCGCGGACCTCTTTGCGCTTGTCGGCCAGCCCCCTTTCTAGCAACCCAATATCTTCGGATCGGAATTTGAAGGTTAGGCAGGAAAGCGCCTCCGCCCTTTGCTGCCACTCGAAATCGTCCAATTGGGATGCAAGCCAAGTGCGATAGTCTTCGGCGTCCTTTTCTGCTATGTCCCTGAAGGACCGCTCGCTGTCTTCAAGTTCGACCCCCATGAGCTCCGCAAGCCAATTGCCTCTTGCCCCGAGGACCGGGATGAGTTTTCGCAGAATGTTCTTCGGGGCGCTTAGAAAGCTGGGCAGAACGCTGTACGGGGCTTTGAGCCCCTTTTCCGAAGCCGCACTTACCCACTCCAGCACGGCGTTAAGCTCCTCCGCAAGCGCCTGTTCCAGCAGCGGTGCGGCCGAGTTCGCCACCACCTCATCCGTTGGTGCGAATTCCACAGGCATGAGCCCTTGCCTTGGTAACGCTCCGGCCCGGCGCATCAATTCGACCGTCGCAAATTCCACCAGCAGCTTTGTTTCTTCCGAATTTTGGTATGCCGTGGGAACAAGCTCCAGTTTTATCGGCGCGCGCTTCGCACCAACCTGGATGCCGCTCGCCAGTTCCTGCAATTTATTCAAAGGGCGGTGTACCCCCAGGCCCCAAAAGCGGCCAGCAGCCAAAACTCATCGCCTGTCCACTCGCCGAAGAGATCGCAAGGGGATCCGCCGGAAAGTGCCAATACTCGCCATCGTCCATTCTGGCGATCGACGATGGGACAGCTTGCTCCCTCTTGATCCACGGCATACCAGTTTCCGTCATCCCGGGCCAGCCAGGCCCCGGACAGCAAAACGGGAATGCTCTCGATCCAAGGGTTTTTAGATAGGGCTGTGCAAAGGCGCTCGCAAGCTTCCGTCCATGTGGCGCCCTGAGGGCGGCCGCCCCCACAAGGCGCGACCTCAAAGAAAGCGGCTCGATGGGGCCATGCGGAGGGATAGAAGCGGGCAATTGCCGCAAAGCTGTGGCCGGAAAGGAATCGGCGAGCCGGCGGCTGGCCGCCGACGGCAAAGGAAAGATGCATCGCCCAGCGGCCGGTGCCAAGCCCGATCATCCAGGAGCGATAGGTGGTCAAGCGCTCTTCCTCCTCAATAACTTCACCGAGGACGAGCCAGACGTCTACCAGCATCTCGTCCATCGGCAGTTCCTCTTCCCTAACGGGTATGCCGATGGCGGTTTTTGCATCCTGCTGGAGATCCGGATCCAGGTTTTCGAGGTTTCGCGCCGCCTCGATGGCCAGCGTTATGCGACCCATTTCGCCCGCGGCTCTCATGCCCCAGTCCTGCCCAACGCCGACACATGCCCCGATTTTCTTCAGGCGCCGGGCAATGCCCGGCGCGTGAGCATCGACCATGCGGGCGGCCATTTGATCCCAGCTTCTTGCCGAGTGCATCGTTACGAGTCCTTGGGAAACGGCATCGCGAAGGAACGCCTCGCACTCGTCGCAACCGGCGAGGACATTGGACCACCGCTTATCGCTTCGTTTGGCGGCGGAGACCTCGTCGCGCGGTTTGGCCGGGTCGCGCTGCGGCTTTGGCGCGGACCGTTTGCTTATCCAATCGGATACCCATTGGGGCGGTTCTGCTTCGTGAATGGCATGGGCCGCATACCGGAGGAGCAAACCCAGGGCATGTTTGCAGGGGAACTTCCGGCTGGGACAACTGGACTTCTAGGCCAGTTCTCCCAGGTCAACCGCGGTTTGATAGGGGCGCGATCCGCTGCCTTTAGCCTCGCCCCAGACGGCTGCATCGTTGCAAGCTGAGGTAATCCACTTGTTTTCGGCTGCATTTTGGCGTCCTGCGGCGACGGAACCGGGGTCGGGCGCGAGGGCAAGGACCTGCTCCACCGTCAGACGTGACATGTTACTGTTTTACTGCATTGAGGAGATCTTGCCGCGCTTTCAGCGCTCTTGCTATTGATTGTGCGCTACCCAAGGTTACGCTTGTTGCCTGCGGCAACCGCGCTCAACCTGGGCTAAGGGGTGCTCGCCCCTTTGGGCCTGCTGGGGAATAGGGATCGTCCTTCAGGGATCTCAGCAGTCCCTTTCGTGTCTAAAGTAGGTTGAATGTTCGCAACGGGCAGTGCAGGAGATTGATAGGTATTGCCCAGAAGGTCGAGTAAGCTCAGACGCCGGCGTAGTTCTTGCCGCGGCACGTTGGATTGTGGTGAAGCTTGTGCAGATTTGGACTGGCCACAACCTTTGAGAACCAGCCCCAATCAAGCCTCAAATTGGAGTGAAGCATCACCGTGTACAGCCTTTCCAAGATGATGAATAAAGCGATCGATCTCAAATCGATACCAAGTACCATGGCGGGCAGGTTGGCGCCGACGATGATGAGCAAGAAGTCTACAGGGTGCTGTCTGGAGCTAGCGCTCCAGGTCATCTCTTCTATGCTGTGGTGGACCTTGTGGAACTTCCAAAGGAAAGCCGACTTGTGGGCGAGGCGGTGGAAGACGTAGACCCAGACCTCGGCGAGAACCAGAGCCACGGTCGCCGTAGCGAAAACGGCTGGTGCTTAAAAATTAGGCCGAAGGAGTTCGGCATGAGCCGCCTCAAGAGAAAGGCAAGTTCAAAGACGATCCCCGCGCCTAACCACAATCCTACCATCGGTAGAGCCATAGATAGGCCAGGTCTTTCAGTTTGGGTCTCGTCGCTTTCTCGCCCTCTAGTAACTCCTCAACTGGCCAAAATAGCAGCGCGCTCACAGCCACAAATGCAAGGCCGCTCGCAAGGATTTCGAGGAATTGCCGAATGCTTTGCTGCATGGTGATCAGTAGCCGGCCAAGACTTCCGCCGCCGGTACCGGCGATCATCGGCATTGTAAAAGCGAGAACAACGCACCCAAGGAGGGAAAGCAAGAGAAGAACGAGGAATCGTTTACAATGCTGCCGAGCCTGTGAAAGTGTTTGATGCCCGAGTGACGCAGGGGCGCGAGGCGCTCGTTCAGCCGCTGAGTACTACGAAAGGAGTGGTTCGGGCAAAGGTCCCATTTGGGAAGGCTGGGCCAACCCGCCGATAGGCGCTCTGGCCGAATCCGAATCGGCCTTGTCTGGACCGCCCGCTGTTTGCGCTGGCACAATAACGGAGCTTTCCGGCCTAGGCCGGTTTTAACACTTGGTGCCTAGGGCTTCACCGTCACAACCCGATGCGTCGTGACACTTCCACATGTCGCCGTTATGGTAACTGTCGTCAGAACACTCACGGGCGAACTGGTGACAGGGAACGTAACCGTAGAAGCGGACGCAGGAACGAAGACCGAGGCGGGCACAGTAATTGAGGGGTCGCTCGAACTCAAGTGCACGGTAGTAGTCGATGCCACGGTGCCATTCATATTTACTGTGCCAGTTGGAGCGTACGCTGCCTACTCCGCTGTTTGAACTCATCGTGATGTTCTTCAGCACGGCGGGCCTCACTCCAACGGTGCAGGTTACGGTGGTCGATCCGCTAGTTGCCTTGACCGTCACCGTAACGCTGGCTGCGACCGGGTTGGTGGGTAGCGAGAAGGTGTATGACGATCGGCCTGCCGCAATCGTTTCCGTGCCGGCTGACACGTTGACGGCGGGATTGTTGTCTGAGAGCGACACAGTGAATCCGCTTGGTCCCGCGGGGGCGTTCAGAGATACGAGGAAGGAAACGGGGTTGCCGCAGGTTTGGGTTCCGAGACTTGCAATGCTGGCTAGAACGCTCGCCTGACGCTGAACTTCAGATTAAGAGAACGGCCCATGTCCGACATTCGCGTTGATGCTCTGGTGGTGGTGGTATTGACTGGGATCGCCGTTACCGTGAAGGCAGACTGTGCGGCTCCTGCTGGAACCGTTACCGACGATGGAATAGAGACATCGGACGGCGTTGAAGTCAA
>CAWHLK010000008.1:0-10769 GCA_963829965.1 uncultured archaeon
AAGATGCTCGCGAGAGCTTTGCAGTCGCCGCACCAATTTCCGCCAAAGTCCAGGATGACGCGCTTATGGGTGTGGGTCGCCTTTGCGATGGCGTCCTTTACCTCAGCTTTGGCCTGGGCCGTATCGGGGTAGATCTTCGTCTCCTGAGTCTGGCTTGCGGGCGCAAGCGCGATGGCGAGGACGGCGGTTGCAACGGCCGCTGCGGCTATGGAGAATTCTTCATCTGTCTGGGGTCACCTTTTCGCGAGGTTACCTGTTCGCTTCAACCACGCAGCCCCGAAGGCGCGAGGAGGTATGGTTTTTGCGGCTTGCCGTAATAACTCGGGCGAGCCAAGTTGTTGAGTCGACCCAATTCAAGTTCTAAACTGCCACATGGACAAGGAATATCCTACTTTTCGACGGCCGCTGCTTGCGAAGAACGTCGTCGCGACGTCGCAGCCGCTCGCCGCCCAGTCGGGGATGAAAATGCTGTCGCGAGGAGGCAACGCGGTGGACGCGGCCCTGGCGGCGGCGATTGCTCTGACGGTGGTTGAGCCGACTTCCAACGGCATCGGCAGCGACGCGTTCGCCATTCTTTGGGACGGCCATGAACTTCACGGGCTCAACGCTTCGGGGCGTTCTCCCGCGGGATGGACGGCGGAGCGGTTCGCCCATCTAGAACAAATGCCGGACCGTGGATGGGACTCGGTGACAGTACCGGGCGCAGTCTCCGCCTGGGTAGAGCTTTCCGCTCGCTTTGGGAAACTGGACTTTGCAAAGCTCTTTGAGCCGGCGATAGAATACGCAAGGAGCGGGTTTCCAGTCACCCCGATCATCGCTCAAAGTTGGGCTCGCGCGCCGACGGTTTTTGGTTCGAGTACTGGCTTTGCGGAGGCTTTTTTGCCGGGCGGGAAGGCGCCTGTGGCAGGCGAGGTGTTTCGGTGTTTGGCCATGGCGGAGACCCTTGAGCAAATCGCGGACACGAAGGGCGAGGCGTTTTACCGGGGCGATCTCGCCGACAAGATCATTCGCTGTTCCAAAGAGCACGGGGGTGCGATGACGAGGAGCGATTTGGAGTATCACCAAGCCGACTGGTGTGGCACGATTTCGGGCGGTTTCAATGGCAACGAGATTCATGAGATCCCGCCGAACGGGCAAGGCGTTTCCGCGCTTATGGCTCTGGGTATCCTGAACTTCTTTGGCGATTTCGCCCGGATGGAGCTCGACGGGGTCGAGAGTATTCACCTTCAAGTGGAGGCTATGAAAGTTGCTTTCGCCGATCTGCACTACCATGTCGGTGATCCGGGCTTTATGGCAGTGACCACAGAAAGGCTCTTATCGGAAGAGTATCTGAGCGAGCGCGCCGCGTTGATCAATCCGCGCTCGGCGGGAACTTTCTCCTATGGAGTGCCACCTAAGGGAGGAACCGTGTACCTAACCTCGGCCGACGAATCGGGAATGATGGCCTCCTATATCCAATCGAACTACATGGGTTTCGGGTCCGGAATCGTGGTTCCGGGAACGGGGATCAGTCTTCAGAATAGAGGCTGCTGCTTTAGGGCTCAGCCAGGTCACGTGAACTCGGTCGGCCCCCGGAAACGGCCGCTTCACACGATTATTCCCTCCTTTGCCTTACGCGACAGGCTTCCGGAAATGAGCTTTGGCGTAATGGGCGGCCCCATGCAGCCGCAGGGGCACGTGCAAATGGCAGTTCGTGTACTTTTGCATGGACAGTCCTCACAGGCGGCGAGCGATGCGCCGCGATGGCAAGTAGGGGAGGACGGATCGCTTCAGGTTGAAGCCGCAATGGATTCTGCGATCGTGGACGGCTTGAAAGCATTGGGGCATCAGGTCGTGGTCACCCCCGGCTATGCCAACCAAGCATTCGGCGGGGCGCAACTTATCCGGCGAAGAGATGGGTTTTACGAAGCAGGTTCCGACCACCGGAAAGATGGCTGTGCGGTTGGGTTTTAGCTGAGAAAGCGGTAAGTGTTGGGTACCAAGTGTTAAGATCCCGCTCAATACTAAAAATCAAAACTTGCACACGTAGACAACTTTGCACTATAATGTGGTATGGACACCACGCAGGCCTTGCTAGACTCCTGGGATCGACAGTGCTACATCGTTGAAGCAGTTGCCTCTCTCATCGACGACGAGAACCGCGGCGCCAAACCTTCTGATGACGGATGGGGAATAGATCGCCACCTTGCCCATATGCATGGAGTGCGGAGGTACTTCCTCTCGCAAGTCGCGCCCGAGCAGGCGGCGGGCTTGATCAGCGCTTCCGCGGATGACCAAGGCACGCCATTGTCGGACTTGAATGCCATCAAGGCCTGTCTGAAGGCGAGCGGGATGGCGGTTCGGGAAGCGGTGAGCCGGGGCATTGAGAAGGGTGGTCCGATGGCGGGAGAAAACGTGGTTTACGATACTCCGGTTCTTTTCCTTCAGCACATGGTTTGGCATGACGGCTGGCATATCGGGCTGATTTTCCTCGCCCTTCGACTCAATGGGCAAGAGCCGCCCGAGGAGTGGGAAGAACCCAACGTTTGGGGTCAATGGCGCACTGAGACCTGGTGAGCCAGCTTTAGATTTCCTCCCCGCAAGTGATGCGATGCCCGTCCGGGGTTTTGAGGGTGAACTCCCTGAGCCCCCACGGCTTGTCGCTTGGCTTGGACGTAAGGAGGGCGCCTTTGGCTTGGAACTCGGCATAGAGATCGTCCACCCCTTCGATGTTCCAGTAGGCGAAATAGGAGTGGTTGTTGAGTTCGCTCGCGGCCCTATCCTCTTTGCACTCGCCGAGCATGACCCGGAAGCAGTCTCGGGTGAGAAAGCTCCAGCCCGGCGCGTCTATGGGGTCCTTGGTGAAACCGAGGACATCTACGTAATAACGGGTGGAAATCTCCAGGTTCTGCACTGCCAAAACGCAACGAGAGTTAACGATTCGGGCCATGGAGTCATGTTACTTCGTCTTCAGAGGTTTGGCAGGGAGGGTAATACCCACCAAAGACTTAGCCGGTAGGGGCGGCCCCGAGGGAAGGGCGCCGTTCTTTCGCACAAAGATCACGGGCGGTTTCCCGGGGGCGGTGAATACGGCCTCGTCCTGGTTTTTCCACTGAAGCGCGCCAGTCATCGGCGTGGTGTCGATGTTTTGAAACGCCTTGGCGGCTTGCTGGAGATTCGGGTTGTCGTCAACGCTCCTCAGGAGAATTGCGACGGCTCGGCGGGCTTTCTTTTCGTTGTCGGTGAGATTCTTGTTGTCCGCCAGCCGTTTGACTCTCAGGCTGATCGTGGTCAGGTCGGTCAGCGTTTGATCGATCTTGGATTGCAATGTTTCCCCGCCAACCGACGTGCTGCTCAAGTAGTCGAAGAACATTTGTTTCATGTTCTGGCCCAGCGCGGCGGAAGATTGGGGATCTCCCCCACTCACAATCATGGCCCTCACGGCCTCTTTGTTGTCGTTGAGAAAGGCGTCCACCCGCTGATCCAGTTGGGGGGCGGTTTGCTTGGCGTAAACGTCAATTTCCTTTTCCAGCTGGTTCTCGATCTTCCGGCGGTAAATGGGAATTTGCTGCTTTGCGTAGTCGGGCACTCTCGCCACCATGATGGGCAACTGCTCCTTGATATAGCTTTGAAACTTCGGAATGCCGTCTGACACACGGGCCTGAATCATTCCTTGGGCAATCGCGGCGGCTTCGTTCGGTTGGAGCGCGGTCGCGAATCCGTTTGTGATAAACAGGAGCGAATAAACTGTGAACGCGGCAAGGGTTGTGCCCCCGATCTGGGTAAGGCGCAGGTTGCGCCTGCACCGCAATATCTCCGACTGCACGAACTGGTCGGCGAGCGAAAATTCGGCAGTCGTTGCCGGCTGCTCGGAGAGGGTTTGGGTTGGGACCGGGACTACGACTCGAGGCTCATCCGCGGCGGGAAATATTAACGGCGCGGCTAGCGGCGGAGTTCTCTTGAGCTTCGTTACCGGCGGCGTAGTCGCGCCTGTGGGCGTTGTGGCCAATGAAGCTTTGTCAGGGGCCTTTGATGTCGTCTTGCGTTTCCGCGACCTGGGCTTGGGCGGCTCAACCGGGCCTTCTGTTTGGTCCGCTACGATTCGACCGTTCGGTATGGGATTATTGGTAGCCATTACACTTTCGCTCCTGGGGCTGGTTTTAGCGGACTAGCCTTATCGCTGTTGTTTGGGCCTGTGGCGACGGGCGCCTGGTTCTTGATGTCTTCGCGCAGAATGTCGAGCAGCAGGATCGCCATGTCCCAGCTCGGCTCGACGCCTTTGACATTCTTTGCTTCCTGATCCTTGATGAGCTCTAGGTTGTTCATGATGCCTTTCAGCCTTTCCTCATGAGCGGCAAACAGCTCCTGGTTCGCTTCGGTCGCCTCCGTGCGACCTTCCTCGGTCAGGTTTTCGACCAGGTTTTTCACCTGTTCATCAGTGAGCTCGGGATACATTTTTCGAATGGAGCCTTCCTTTTCGGTCAGTACCGTTTCGAACGATTGATTCAGGATGGCTTCACTCTTTGCAGGGAGGTCCTTCTCCAGCGATTGAAACTCCCCCTTTGCGACAGCGGTCACCTCGGGAATCCGGGGTCCCAATTTATCGAACGATGCCCGCAATTGTGGCTGCGCCTCACTTATGGTTTCGGCACCCGCGCTCTGCAACTCGGGAAGGGTGTCCTTGTTGAGGCTCGTTTGCAAAGCCGCCACGAACTGGTCTTGCTGGTCCCCGGCAGTGGTAAGCGCCCTCGCAGAGCGGTTCAACGTGACCAGTGTATAGACAACGGTGGCGAGCATAATGGCCCCCAAGACCCCACGCCACACGTTTGTTTGAATCCTTAAGCTCCGAGCTTTCCTAACTTGGCCTCTTTCGTCTATAACGCTCATTGCGAAAGTATGCGACGGGTTCAGGCCATCAAAAGAGTTGGTTGCCTCTCTTTTGCCCCGGCGTTCCCGTTTATGAAAGCGATATGATCGGATTGCCCTCTTTCCAGGCAAGTGCGCAACTCGATAGTGGGCAATACCCTACCAAGAACTCTGGATTGTCTGGCCTAGCAAGGAGACTGTTGGCACCGAGCGGCCTTACCAAACTGGCTTTCCTATGTTCCTTTGAGTAATCTTCTCTCGCTATGCCCAGTTTTACGACGAAGGCCTTGGAGGGAGCCACTTGGCCGGATTTTGCCCGACTTGTTGAGAAGCACAACGGGGTTTGGGGCGGTTGTTGGTGCCTGGGATTCCACGAGAAGTTCACGGACAGCGTCGCCGGCAATCGGGCGGCGAAGGAGTGCCGCGTCCGGGAAGGCCGGGCTCACGCGGCTTTGGTTTACGATGGCGAGAACGCGGTCGGCTGGTGCCAGTTCGGTCCGGCGGATGAGCTTCCCCGCATCAAGCATAAACGCCAATATGAGGAGGGGTTGGAGAAGCCGCCTGATTGGAGGATCACTTGCTTCTTTGTGGACAAAGATTACCGCGGCAAGGGAGTTGCCTCCGTTGCGCTTGCCGGTGCGTTGGCTGAAATCGCTCGACTTGGTGGAGGCGTAGTGGAGAGCTACCCGCAAGAAATTGCCGGAAGAAGAACTGCGCCCGGCTTTATCTACAATGCAACGCTGTCTATCTTCGAGCGCCAAGGGTTTGAAAGAACCAGGCTCCTGGGCAAGAACCATTGGGTTGTCATAAAGACTGTCAGTCCTTCTTGAAACCGATCGCGTCAAGTGCAGGCTGAATCTCGGGATTTGACATAAAGTATTTCCAGATCAGGCCTGAGCGGTAGTTCTCGATCATCACAACGATTGGCGCTTGGTTTAAGGCCATGTAGATGTTCTCATTCCAGTCTTCGGTTTCGTTGAACCCGTCGTGAAATCCGTATTCGCCCCATGTTTTGGCGCCAAGGTCTCGATAGAAGTGCTTTAGAGCTTTCATCGATTCGGACGGAGTGTAGGGAAATGAGGATAAGGCGGCCGAGCAAGTGATGGTTCCGTTATCGTCCTTCGGCAAAGGACGGCCGCCGGCGGAGTAAACCCCGGCCGAGCGCCCCCAACAATCGTCGCCATAGCCCTTTCGGTTCAGCGGATTCTGAACGGAGTAATCGTGGCTGATCAATGCGATGGCGCGGTTGTTTTGGAAGTAGTTGGTGTACTTGTCGTGTTTATCCCGTGGATCAAAACCCATGAACGAAAAGTGGGTGAAAAAGAGTTCGCCGCCATTTCCAACCCCAACGTCCAGCTTGTGGCCGAAGTACGTGTTCCCGTTCGCGTAGTGATCGCCTTGGGTGGTGTGTCCCCAACCATGCCGATAGCGAACGGCAAGATCGGACTGACTCGCCCAGCCCGAATAGTACATGCTCGGAGGGACGGGATGAGTTGGCGAGGCGATTGCAAGAAGGTAAATGATCATCGTCTCGTTCCATCCAATCAGCGGGTGGTGGATGTAAAAGCCCCAGTCGGGAGACCAATGCCAATAGAGAAAGTTAGGGTCAGGACCGCCTCTATACCAATCCCATTCAACTCCTTTCCAGAGATTGCTGATCGTGCTCACAACTTCCTTCTCAACCGGATTGTCGTGGTTGAAATACTGACGGGCAACCAACAGCCCTTGCAGGAGAAAAGCGGTCTCGACCAGATCTCCGCCGTCGTCATATTGGCCGAAATAAGTGATGACTTTGCCCGTGCGGCCATCGAGAAAATGTGGCCACACGCCGTGGAAGCGGTCCGCCTTACTCAGGAATCTCGTGATCCTTTGGAGGCGCGCCGCCCCTTCCTCACGGGTGATGAATCCTCGTTCCACGCCAACAACGATGGCCATAATTCCGAATCCGGAAGACCCCAGAGCGATCAAGTTCTTATCTCCAGGAGTTATTTCAATTGCCATTCCCGCGTTGGGGTGGGCGTTCTCCCAGTAATACCGGAAGCATCCCTCTTGGACCATGGAAAGCAACTCGTCGTCGCTCATTTCCCTAGTCTTGGCCGTGGCCTCTTCGGACAGCGGGGATTCAACATAGTCGGAATTGACGGCCGCGATTCTGTATCGCGCGGATACGCCGCTGGCGCCAAGGAAATCCTCGTAGCGCATCCGATCGTTGCGTTGAGTAGAGATCGGAACGAAAGCTCCGCTGGAATCTGCCCGGTAGATCTTGTAGAACTGCAGGCGGTTGTCTTTAAGGGGCGTCCAGGTTAGGTCGACATGCCGGTCGTAGCCCTTGGCTTTGAGGCCGGTGGGCGCAGGCGGCGGCGCGGCCGCGCCGTTTTGCCCATCGTCGACAGTTATCTCGTCGATATACAAGGCGTGAGGTTTCCCGTCGTCCAGATTCTGCAGAATAGTGATTGTCTTGAGCTTCGACCCGTCGAAGGATTGGGGTCCGGTTGAATTCATGATGCCGACAAATGAGCTGAAGGGAAGCCTGATCCGAGTCCATTTCCCGGCCTCCAGTGATTTGTGCGAACCCATCAAATGGATCTCCGGAGTTCCATGCCCGCCGGTATCGCCAAGTCTGATCAAGGGCGATTCGTCGGCTGACAGCGGCTGTTCCGAATAGCACCAAAACGAAACAGTGTCCCCAGTGTAGGTCTTTCTATCGTAACGACCTCGCACGTTGATTTCCGCCTGCCAAAAGCCGCCAACCTCTGATCTCCACTTCAGGCGCAAAGCATTGGGCGGGGTCAGAAAATGCTGGTTGTCAACGGGGATCTTTCCATCTGCCTGGTCAAGTTCGCTGGGGGCTTGGGCGCTCGCGTGGCTATAGTAGTAAGCCCCGCCGGAGAGGCTGTTGTCGAAGGCAACGCGACTGTCGTATTGGATCTGGGCCATGGATATGAATGGAACCACTGATAGGAGCAACGTTGAGACTGAGATCAATTTCATTTGCTGAAACGATTCTCACGGTTTCCCCTCCGAATTATCACGCCAGTTTGGATTTTGCGAAAACGCAATGTCGAAGGGCGAGATCACGAGCCTGGGCGTGACAATGAAGTGGCGCGTGCGCGGCGAGGAAGCATACTTAGGCTGTGCTCATCCCGCTCCTTTTCCTCACCTCCGCCCAAAGCTCGGCCCGCGAATCCTATCCTGACGGACGCCCATCCGCGCACTTCCGAATGGAAGCACGTGACCAAGGCGTGGTTATGAAGCATGGAAACGGCCCGGCAGGCTGCGACAAGCTTGGTGCGCGAGATGTCTGGGTTTTCAAGAGCGGCAAAACCTTCTATTTGCACTACGACGGCGCGCCCAAAGGGATGGCTGTCCTGTTTGGCCACCAGCCAGGACCTCATTCATTGGGAAAAAAAAGGTCCGGTGCTGGATTTCGGAAAGGCAGGCGAACCCGACTCCGCTTCCGCCTCCTACGGAACGACCTACTTCGATGCGTAAGAAATGGCGCATGTTCTATCTCGGCACTCCCCATACCTCCCCAGCGCCGGACCTCATTTCCCGCCTTTCCCTACCAAACGCTCATGGCTCTAGGCAAATGGCCAAGCGGCCCATGGGTAAAGCAGCCGAACGCGATTCCGTTTCGCTGCAAATCGAACACCTACTACAGTGTCACAGCCAGCCCAGGCCAGATCGACAATCCGGAAAGGAATACGACATGTCCTTACGCCGCCTCCGAGGACGGCCACGGAACTCACCGGACAATCGGCATCGCGCGAACTCTTAACCTGGACGCCGCGTGGAAGCTCGACCCTCACCCGATCGTGCCAGCGGCGGAACAGGTCGAAAACACTTCTTCTATAGGGAACCAGCGAATGGAACATGGTTCCTGTTTACCAACCATATTGGGCTGAGGGGTTCGAATACACGGACGCGATTTGGGTTTATTGGACGAAGGATCTGCAAAAGTGGAATCCCGCCAATAAGGCCGTTGTGCTGGATGGCAGGAATTGCCCATGGAGCAATAAATGTATCGGGTTGCCCTCGGTTGTTAAGGTGAAAAACCGGCTGGCGATTTTCTACGATGCCCCAGGCGGCGATAGCAAGAGCCACATGGGGCGAGATATTGGACTGGCGTGGCTCTCGCTGCCACTAGTGCCGCCACGTGAGTGATGGGCCGAAAGTATACGCCGGTTGCCTCCCCCCACAGCCAAGTTTTCAGCGTGGTACCGGGATCGGAAACTGAAGAGACCGTCGCAAACCCAGTTGAGGATCTACTCAGGAAGCTCTTTTGCTCCGCTTCGCGGAGTTTTAAGCTAGAAGTTCGCGCTACTACAGGCTAACGAGTGGATCGTCGACCTCAAGGCAGTCACGACGACGAGACCTCCCTCGGTTTCAGACGGCTAGTCAGCAGTTACCATCGACCTCAGCCTTTCCACATCTCGAAGGGGGGAGTTTCCGAAGTGGCGTTTGTAATCCCGGCTGAAGTGGGATGGGTCGTCGTAGCCAACCCTGTAACCAGCGCTGGCGGCGTCCAGGCTTCCGCCAAGCATGAGTTGGCGCGCCTCTTGGAGCCTTATTACCTTTTGAAACTGGAGGGGGCTCATGTCCATCACTGTCTTGAAGTGGTGGTGGAAGCCGGAGGAACTCATGCCCAGGTCTTTAGCTAGGCCATCGATGCTGACTGGCTGGTCGAAGCTTTTTCTCAGCTTCTCGACCGCTTGAGCGATGCGGTGTGAGTGGCCACAAAGCGTGGGCAGGTGGCGCAGGCGATCGCCTTGCTCGCCCACTAGAAGCCGGAAGACGATTTCTCTCTTAATTAGCGGCATTAGGACCTTGGCTTGTTCCGGCGATTGCAGCAAGCCGGCAAGCCTTACGATGGAATCCAGCAGGGCTGAATCAGGGGGCTGAAGAATACAGCGCGGGCCTCGCTTTGGCTGTTGGGTTGGGGGATGCCGGACTCGACCATGACCGAACTGACGAGCGCGGGGTCGAGATCGAGTCTGAGGGCGAGGTATGGCTTGTTATGGCTTGCTTCCGACACCCGGCCGGTGATGGGGAGTTCGACGGTGGCGATCATGTAGTGTTCGTCGTCGTATCGGTAGGAGTTTTCGCCTAAATAAATCTCCTTGGCGCCCTGGGCGATGACGCAGAGCGAGGGTTTTGAGACTCCGTAGACACGTTCGGTTGGCTCACTTGCGCGGGCCAAGCGGATACCGGATTCGAGTTCTAGGACGCCATCGGTTTGAATGGCTCTGGCTAGATGCTCGACGAGTTCTTCGCGGTTCGTTTGGTCTCGTTGTTGTTGGCGGTCGTTCATGGTTTTGGGTTTTGGGTGTTGGGCGGCCAGCTTGTCAGCTTAACCGGCCCGTTCGGTTCTACTCAATCGTTAAAGCAAGGTTTGCAGAATCTTACAAGATTTCTGGAATTTCGTTAATAGATCGCCCGGATGGTCAGCGTAGAATCAACCACATGGCAAGAACACCTACAGATTGGAAGTAGAGCCAGCTTGGAGCTTTGTTCCATCGAGAAGTAGGTTCAAGGGAGGCTAAATGAGCGAGAACATTGAGGGGAAAGTCGTTGTTATCACCGGCGCGAGCAGCGGGCTTGGCGAGGCTGCCGCGCGGCGGCTATCTGCGGAAGGGGCGATCGTTGTTTTGGGGGCTAGGCGTTTGGAACGGATTCAGGCCTTGGCCGCCGAGCTTAGTGGCAACGGGGAAAAGCGATTGCTTTGGCCACAGACGTGACAGATCGCAATCAGGTCCAGGCGCTTGTTGATCTGGCAGTTAAGACCTACGGCCGGATTGACGTGATGCTTAACAATGCGGGGCTGATGCCGAACTCCCCGATCGAGCGGCTAAAAATCGACGACTGGGATCGGATGATCGATGTGAATATCAAGGGCGTGCTCTATGGAATCGCTGCCGCGCTGC
>CAWHLK010000009.1:0-20811 GCA_963829965.1 uncultured archaeon
TAGGAACTTCATGTGAATGGACGCCTGGTTGCACAAAGTGGCGGGCAGAAAGTCGAGCGCGATCCCGGTTATACAAACTTTGACAAGCGGGTTCTCTATGTTGGGTACGACGTGACTCGCGCTCTCAAGCCGGGGAGGAACTGCTTGGGAGCGGTGCTTGGAACTGGCTGGTACGACGTTCACGACGTGGCAACCTGGCATTTTGAGAAAGCAGCATGGAGAGGGCGTCCGCGCGCCCGCATCGTGCTTGCGATCGAATATCAAAACGGCGAAGCCGATCAAGTGATCAGCGATGCGAACTGGAAAACATCCACCGGGCCGATCCTAACGGACGGGATCTATACCGGAGAGACCTACGACGCGAGGAAGGAGTTGACTGGCTGGGACTCGGTTGGTTACGACGATTCGCAATGGTCTCCTGCAGTTGTTCAGGACCCACCAAAAGGGCAGCTTGCAGCGCTTTCATGCCCTCCAATCGTGGTGAGCGAGTCAATTAAACCAGTTGCGATACTTGAGCCCAAACCGGGAGTTTACATTGTAGATTTTGGGCAGAACATCTCGGGTCATGCCCAAATCAAGGTCTCAGGACCCGCGGGCTCGAGCATTCGTATGCGATACAGCGAGCGAGTAGGCAAGGACGGAATGATCGAGCGTGGGGAGATCGACACATTCATGGCAAAGACCACACCGCCCCAGCCGTTTCAAACCGATACCTATATTTGCAGCGGAAAGGGCTCGGAGAACGTGGGAGCAGATCTTCTCCTACAGCGGGTTTCGATACATGGAGGTAACCGGGTTCCCCGGCACCCCGACCCTAGATAACTTCCGGAGCCGCTTTGCTCACACTGATTTGAAGCCCGCGGGCTCGTTCGAGTGTTCGAACGAGCTGCTCAACAAGATCCAGCACGCGACTCGATATTCCTACTTGAGCAACGCCCAGAGCATCTTTACGGACTGTCCCCAGCGGGAAAAGAACGGATGGACGGGGGACGCCCATCTCGCTGCGGAAGCTGGCCTTATGAATTTCGATTCGGCGAGCCTTTACGAGAAATGGTTGAACGACCTTGCCGACGAACAGCACGACAACGGCCGGACAAGCATTATTGTGCCCACCTGGGGCTGGGGAGCTTCGGATCCTCACCCGGCTTGGGACAGCGCCTATCCGATCATCGTAAACGATCTCTATCGATACACGGGCGATCGAACGATGATCGAGAAGCACTACGGTCATCTCAAAGCGTATGTGGACGGGCTTGCGTCGGAGACCAAGGACGGAGTCATTCCCTACGACAGCTTAGGGGATTGGGTGCCCTGGTCCACCACAACGCCGAGCCAGGTGACGTCCACCGCATTTCTGTATCTGGACGCTTCGATCTTGGCTAACTTTGCGCGCTTGCTGGATCATCCGGACGATGCTGCCAGATACACTCAGATAGCTGAGGACACCAAAAAAGCCTACAATGACACCTATTTCGATTCCTCGAAAGGCGTGTACGCGAACGGCAGTCAAACCGCTTTATCAACCTCTCTTTACTTCGGGCTTGTGCCCGAGGTTCGAAAAGAACTGACCTTCAAGGCGCTTGTTGCCGATGTGGAGCGCCAAGGGCATATCGATACGGGGATTATCGGCGCGAAGAACGTCTTGCGCGTTTTGTCCGAGGGAGGACGAACCGATCTGGCTTATAAGCTCGTGGACCGAAAGGAGATGCCTGGGTGGGGCTATTGGATGGAACAAGGCGCCACTACCCTGTGGGAGGATTGGAAAGGAGCGTCTTCGCTCAACCACATCATGTTTGGCGACGTCAGTAACTGGTTCATCCAATGGCTAGGCGGGATCGGACTCGATCCCGATTCGCCGGGGTTTAAGCACGTTATTATTCGCCCGCAGCCCGTTGGGAATCTTACGTGGGTTAAGGCGAGTCACTCTTCTCCGTATGGGGAGATCGAGTCGAACTGGCGGAAGGAAGGGGAACGGTTCAAGCTCACTATCGTTATCCCTTCCAACTGCACAGCGACGGTTGTTTTGCCTGGGGACCACGGTTCTTCCACGGAAGTTGGCTCCGGAAAACATGATTTCGAAGCCCAGCTTCCGTGATTCTTTTATCCGAGTTAATCGCCGTCAGAACTCGAAGAACTTGACGAACTTGACGAATCGGAAGGCTCCATGGGTGTGAAACTCTCTGAGTCGCTGCCTACATTGGGGTTAAGACTTGGGTCGTTGGACAGAACGCGTGTTCCCTGGTCTCCTTCCCAAGCTTGGTTGTAGCCAGAAGGCAGCTGCTCCTCGCCGTTCGAGCCGTTATAGCGCTGGACTCCATTGATGTAGTCGTCGAAGTTTTGGTTGCTTTGATCCTGGGCCCTTTCACGGTCGCCCCAGGAGTTGATCAGCGGATTATCGTCACTCGAGCTTGGAGGCACATAACCGGGCGTTGCAGGCATATAGGATCCGCCCAGTCCTTCACTTCCCGGGGTGGACGACGCATACCCGTTGGACGCCGGGTTGAATGAACCTGGCGAGCCGCTGGAACCTCCATGCATGGCTGCTCCTAGGATTAGGACAAACAGCCCAACGCCGACGATGCACGCGGCGATGATGAGCGGCCGATACTGGGCTGCAGTCGAAACAGGGCGGGGCGGCGCAAGAGGATCTGGCGCTGCCGGACCGTCGGTAACCGAGACTCGGAGGGATTGGAGGAGGCCCGGCGGGTGAACCCTGAACCGGCGGAACCGCGGACGGCGGAACTGGAGGCGGTCCTGCAGGGGCCGATGCTTTAGCAAAGGGATTTCGGACGATGGGGGGTAAGTCTGCCGGTTGGCCGGCAATGGGCGGCGCCACATGGAGCGGGGCGGAAGGCGTCCTGCTCTCACTCGGAGGAGGAGTCACATTTTCCATGATTGCTCTTGCGCCAAGTATAGCAGAAGGATAGACATGTCCGTATCATTTCTGGAGCTATTTCCTTGCAACTTGGTTTCTGGCTGTTGAGGACTAAGGGGCAGAGCGGATTGGGGACGACTCTGCCCCGGAACGGCGTCAAGTGGTCAGGTCGAAACGGTCCAAATTTGGTAATTTTGGTCCAGGCATTGGCGAAGTCCTGCACGAACTTCTCGCTTGCATCCTCGCTCGCATAGACCTCGGCCAGGGCTCGAAGGATCGAATTCGACCCGAAGACGAGGTCTACCCGGCTGCCGATCCACCTTAGCTCGCCGCTCTTTCGGTCTTGGCCCTCAAACACGTCCTTGGAGTCCGTAACGGCTTTCCATTTTGTGCGCATGTCCAGCAGGTTCACGAAGAAGTCGTTGGTCAGAGCGCCGGGACGGTGGGTGAAGACGCCGTTATTGGAGCCGTTCAGATTGATGTTGATAGCGCGGAGTCCTCCAATCAAGACGGTCAATTCCGGTGCGGTCAGAGTGAGCAGTTGAGCCTTGTCGATCAGCAGCACCTCGGCCGGTACCGCATAGCTGGCCTTTTGATAATTGCGGAAACCGTCGGCGACGGGTTCGAGAACTGCGAACGAAGCGACGTCAGTTTGATCCTGAGATGCGTCCGTTCGTCCGGGAGTGAATGGGATGGTCACCGCATGCCCGGCTGCCTTCGCGGCCTCTTCAACGCCGGCGTTCCCGGCAAGCACGATCAGGTCGGCGAGAGACACTCTCTTGCCGCCCGCCGCCGACGCGTTGAACTCCGATTGGATGCCTTCCAGCACCTTTAAAACTTTGGCGAGCTGCTGAGGCTGGTTGACTTCCCAATCTTTCTGGGGGGCGAGCCGAATGCGCGCGCCGTTGGCGCCGCCGCGCTTGTCCGACCCGCGGAATGTCGAGCAGGCCGCCCATGCGGTCCCTACCAGTTCGGACACTGAGAGGTCCGAGCTTTGAATTATTGCCTTAAGTGCGTCTGCGTCTGCTTCGTCAATCAGTGGGTGGTCATTTGCGGGAACCGGGTCTTGCCAGATCAACTCCTCTCTCGGCACTTCCGGCCCGAGGTAGCGGGCTTTCGGTCCAAGATCGCGGTGAGTCAGCTTGAACCATGCTCGGGCGAAAGCCTCTGCGAACGCCTGTGGGTTCTCCAGGAAACGGCGTGAGATCTTTTCGTACGTTGGGTCGAAGCGCAGCGCAAGGTCGGTCGTCAGCATCGTTGGCCTGCGCTTCTTCGTGGGGTCGTGGGCGTCGGGAATGATAGGCTCGGCGTTCTTGGCCTCCCATTGAGATGCGCCGGCCGGGCTCTTGGTCAGCTCCCATTCGAACTTAAAGAGGTTCTCAAAAAAGTTGTTGCTCCATTGGGCTGGGGTGGTCGTCCACGTCACTTCCAAGCCACTGGTGATGGCATCGCCGGCGTAGCCGGTCCGAAACCCGCACATCCAGCCGAGACCCTGCTCTTCCAGGTCGGCCTTTTCGGGATCGCAGCCCACGTTTTCAACCGGACCGGCGCCGTGGGTCTTGCCAAAAGTGTGGCCGCCTGCGATGAGCGCGACGGTTTCCTCGTCGTCCATCGCCATTCTTGCGAAGGTCTCGCGAATATCCTTGGCGGATGCGAGAGGGTCAGGGTTGCCGTCCGGTCCTTCCGGATTCACGTAAATCAGCCCCATTTGAACCGCGGCGAGGGGATTCTCCAAGTCGCGTTCCCCGGAGTACCGGGTGCTTCCAAGCCATGTGGTCTCACGACCCCAATACACGTCTTGATCCGGCTCCCAGGTGTCTTCGCGGCCGCCCGCAAAGCCAAATGTTCTGAAACCCATGGTTTCCAGTGCAACGTTGCCGGTGAGAATCAGCAGGTCAGCCCATGAGATCTTCTGACCATATTTCTGCTTGATCGGCCAGAGAAGGCGGCGAGACTTGTCGATGTTCACGTTGTCGGGCCAGCTGTTGAGGGGAGCAAAACGCTGTTGCCCGCGACCCGCGCCGCCTCGCCCATCCCCGATTCGATAGGTTCCTGCGCTGTGCCATGCCATCCGAATGAACTGCGGGCCATAGTGGCCAAAATCTGCCGGCCACCAGTCTTGAGAATCGGTCATCAGCTTGCGCAGATCGTTTTTCAGGGCCTCGTAGTCCAGCATGCTGAATTCTTCTCGGTAATGGAACGCTTTGCCGAGTGGATCGGACTTGGAAGAGTGCTGATTCAGAAGATCTACGCGCAGTTGGTGTGGCCACCAATCGGTGTTTGATGTACCGTGGCTGGTAACAGGGGTTGGGGACTCTCCGGAAATAGGGCAAAGGGTTTCAGTTGACATGGTTTTACTTCTTGTTGGGCTCTAGACTTAGCTGACAGGAGGGGCAAATGCCCCAATAGACGACCTCGGCTTCGTCTATGAGAAAGCCGTGGTCTTGAGATGGTTCGAGGCACGGTGCGGAGCCGACGGCACAGTCGATGTCGACAGTAGCTTGGCACTTCCGGCAGATGAGATGGTGATGGTTGTCTCCCACTCGCGTTTCATATAGGGCAGGGCGTCCGGCAGGCTCAATTCGGCGGATGATTCCAGCCGCGACGAGCGCGTTGAGGTTGTCATAAACCGCCTGGCGAGAAAGGGAGCCGAGACGGCGGCGAGCAGCGGCAACGATGTGCTCAGCATCCTTATGCTTGCCTTCGTGCTCGACGACCTCCAAGACGGCCATGCGCTGCGCAGTCGAGCGCAAATGGGCCTGTTGGAGGAGTCGCATGACTTCGTCACGCATGGCTTCCACTATACCGAATTATCTGGACATTGTCCAGATAACGGGCTGGCTAGCCCCCACTGTAGCTTTGTAGCGTCAGAAGTAGCGGCGGTCTCCGCAACTATGGACAAAAACATCCAGAAAGGGCTTGGCGCGGGTTTCGACCCGTGATCCTTAAGCATTTTCACGATCGCTTGGTAGTTGCTAAGGGCCGGTTAAAGATCAACGCAAAGGCGGCGCAGCAGGTCTTTGCCAGGTATCTTAGCTGACAGCGTTTCCGAGAGTCAACGCCGACAGAAACATGAGCCTAAGCAGCACAAGCACTCACCGTCTCACCCAACGGGACATCGTCAAAGCTCGATTGAGCAACGCTCGCGAATGGTTGAACTCAGCCTTGAGACGACTTACGCCGGAACTCATGGATTGGGCTCCAGCTGAAGGGATGAGAACGGCTGCAGGTCAACTGGTCGAGATTATCTCGGTTGAAGTGCCGTTGGTGCCTCGGCTGAAAGAAGGACGACAACCGTCCGACGCCGAGGTTGATGCGGTCATTGGCGACCAGCACAGCTTAGAGAACTTACTCGGGCGTCTGGTCGAAGTTCGCCAGACCACGCTCGATTATCTGGACTCGCTTTCCGACGAGGAACTGTCCGAGGAAATTCCTTCGGGCGGCGCTTGGTTCGGAACGTTATGGCTCCCTTCGATGCCTAGAGCAGAGCACTTTTTGAACATCGCCGAGCACGAGTTTTACCACGTGGGGCAGCTCATCTCCTATCTCTGGTGTCGGGGCGACGATCCGTACGCGTGGTGATTGACATATCAGTCAATGTTCAAACAATTGACTAGAGACCCAGGCTCTCCCTTTGCTGCCCAGACGCGGTCGCCGTACTGGACTTTCACCTGATTCTTCCAGCCCATTTTCACTGATGCTTTCACCAAGCGACTGTCCTTCCATTCGATGGATATTTCGTGACCGCCTCGGGCTCGGAGGCCCGATACTTGGCCAGATGGCCAGTCGCTAGGCAGTGCGGGAAGTAGATGGATAGCTTCCAAGTTGCTCTGTAAGAGCATCTCTGCCACGCCGGAGGTAAAGCCGAAGTTGCCGTCAATTTCGAAAGGGTGGGTGAGCGTCGAAGAGGTTGGGGTAAACGCCTCCGCCTCCATCGCCTTCCGGTCGTAGGGCCATTTGGATCAGCCTGAACGCGTGGTCGCCGTCCAGCAGTCTTGCCCAGATGTTGATCTTCCAAGCCAGGCTCCAGCCGGTGCCCGCATCGCCCCGCATGGCAAGGGATTTTCGGGCGGCTCCGGCCAGTTCCGGAGTTCGAACTGGATCGATCTGTTGGCTCGGGAACACTCCGTACATGTGGGAGACGTGCCGGTGGTGGATCTCGGGAGCGTCTGCGTCCCAATCCTGCAGCCATTCCTGCAACTGGCCCAGATGGCCAATTTGCATTGGCGCTAGCCTTGCACGAGTTTCCCGAACCTGTTGGCGGAGGTCAGGGTCAATGCCCAAGGCCTCGGATGCATTCGCGCAGGCTTCGAAGAGATCTCGTAGTATCTGCATATCCATGGTAGGGCCCGCGCAGGTGCCCGCGTTGGGATGGTGGGAGTTTTCCGGTGAAGTGGATGGGCAGGTTACGAGCCAGCTTGTTCCTGGGTAGGTGACGAGCGTGTCAAGGAAGAACTGGGACGATCCTTTGATGAGCGGATAATGTTTGGCCAGGGCTTTTTTGTCGCCTGTAAACAGATAGTGCTGCCAGAGGTGCGTGGAAAGCCACGCGCCACCGGTCGGCCAAACTCCCCAACTCGCTCCATCGATGGGGGCGGTTCCTCGCCAGCCATCCGTGTTGTGGTGCAGAACCCAGCCCTTGGCGCCGTATTGCACTTTCGCCGTTTCGCTGCCCGTTTCGGCGACTTCCGAAAGCATTTGAAACAGGGGTTCATGGCATTCGGAAAGGGCGCACGTTTCCACCGGCCAATAGTTCATTTCCGTGTTGATATTGACGGTGTATTTCGATCCCCAGGGCGGGGTGAGGCTGTCATTCCAAATGCCCTGGAGGGTCGCGGCTTGGCCCCCTGGCCGGGAGGAGGCGATCATCAGATAGCGTCCATATTGAAAATAGAGTGCGGCAAGGCCTTTATCTTGGCCATCGGAGAATTGGTGGATGCGCTTGTCAGTAGTTAGGCCCGTCTTGGCTTCGCCGAGATCGAGGTGAACGCGGTTGAACAGCGTGCCGTGATCTTCGATGTGGCTCTCTCTGAGTTCTTCGTAGCTTTTGCTGAGGGCGCTTTCGAGGTGCCCGTTCGCGAGATGCAGGCTGTCCGCGGAGACCTCTTTGTAGTTTCGATAGCTAGTGGCGATGGATACGAAGAGGGTGACGAAATCGGCACCCTGGACGCTCACTCTTGAGTTCTCGGCTCTAACCGAACCGCCTTCTGCGATCACTTTGGCCAGGACGGCAAACTTTACCTGGCCTGGGATTCCTTGCGATTCGCCGCTGATTCCGGTTAAGGTGGCGAGTCCGTTATCGGCGGAAACCGCGCTTTTCTGAGGGCTGGAGAGACTTGCCACGAGGTTGATTTGACCGGGCTGATTGCCGGTGATTCTGAGGACAAGCACCCGGTCCGGATTGCTGACAAAGGTCTCGCGGTGGAATTGGGTTCCGTTTACCATGTAGGAAGTGCGGTGGATGGCGGTTGCGAGGTCTAGTTCTCGGCGGTAATCGGAAGGGCTTTCGTGTCCGGGGAAGTTGATTGTAAGGTCGCCGGCCGTTTGATACTCGAGCTGATTAAGCGGAATGCTCATGAAGTCCTTGCTCATGAGATCGATGGCTTCCGTGAATTTCTCTTCGAAAATGAGACGCCGGACTTCGGGCAGGATCTTCAGCCCGTTGGGATTCGAGTAATCGTGCGGACCGCCTGCCCATAGGGTGTGCTCGTTAAGTTGGATCCGTTCTTGGGGCGCGCCACCGAATACCATTGCGCCAATGAATCCGTTGCCGATAGGCAACGCCTCCGTCCATTCTTTTGCTGCGTCGTCGTATCGGAGGGTCAGGTTATCGCTCTTTGTGGAGATTGCGGCTTTTGAGAGGTTGGCAAGTGTTGGCAATCCCAGCGCAAGCGCGGTGCCTCCTACCAAAACGGAACGGCGGCTAATGCTCTTGCTCACGTGAAGAAGACTACCTTTGGAATAAGGTTTGGGGTTTGGGAGGGGCGTACCGACTGCCTCAGAATAGAAATGGGATCAGCATCTTCGTTCGTTTCTTGTAATCGGCGTATTGGTCGGGAAACTGGCCATCCATTAGCCGCTCTTCCATTACCGCGCTATAGATGAAGTAGGGCACGCAAATGACGAGCAGAAGCATCCAAGATTGGCTGGTGACGAGGTAGCTCCCGATGAAAGCGAGGATAAACCCGCTGTAGATGGGATGCCGGACGAGGCGGTAAGGGCCGGTTGTCACGAGTTCCGGGTTTTCCCGCATCGTCATAGGCATGCCCCAGTTTCTTCCCAGATGAACGCGCGCCCATACCGCGAAGGCGAAGCCCATGGCACAAATGAGCAGTCCAGTGATTTGTACGGCGGGTGACTGAGCGAAGGGGTGGCCGTGCATAAAGAACTGGCGTAGGCTCGGCACTTTTTAGAACTACCACGACGGCTGCAATGATTGCGAGCCGGTAAATGATCTGGGGTCCCAGGCTGCCTCTAACCCAAACGGACCGCTTGGCTTGAAACGCCGAGGCTAACCAATAAACCCAGAAGAGGAGCCAAAGGATGCCTAAAATGGTGCTGGCGTGTTCGATCTTAACGCACTCTCAACTCATCCGCAAAGATGAAGGTCTTGCCGCCGGCTCCCAGGTGCCATTCCGGCAGCACTCCATAGTTCACCGCAGTCACCTTTACATAGCGAGCCATACCCGCCCCTTGGGCCGTAAACCAGGCGAGTGTTGGGGCAAGGTTTGTGTCTCTAACCATGCTTGGAACCTCGCCAAAGAAGCGCCAAGTGACGCCGTTATCCGAAACCTCATAGCGAACGACTTTGGGCATTAGAATCCAGGAGCCGGTTTGCTGTAAGCAGTGTAGGCCGATCTCCTTAATTTCGGTCGGTTGGCCAAGGTCGACGGTAGCAACGAGATCGTTGCCATCCCATCCTTCCCAAACACCGTCGTGCAAGTCCGAAGAAGCCAAGAGCCCATCGACGAGCCCTTTCGGTCCTGCGCCTAAATACCGCTTGGAAGGCTGGGTCAGGAACTCGACTTTCTTGCCGTAAGCCAGGTGACGCTTGGTGGGGAAGACCATGGGTGACTGGACCGGCTTTCCGTTATGGAACGGGGCGACCGAGAGGGTTTGCCCTACCTGCCATTCGATGACGCCGGTGGAGGAAGCGGATTGGGCGTTGGGGATGGTGCCATCGGTTGTATATCTCAGTTCCATGTCCGGCATGCCTAGTTTGCCGTTGAGCACGCAATCTCCTTTTGAGGTGTCGCTTCGGACGGTGTAGGTGAAGATGGCTTGACCTTCGGGGCCGTAGTCGATTCCGCTGTCTTTCATGAACGAAAGATGCCGGTGAACGCGGTCTTGGAAGGACTGAAAATCCTTGGGAGGATTGGACCACGCGATCTCGCTAATGGCGAGACCGCGCGGGAGGAACATGGCCATGCAGTTGTCGGAAGTGATGCCCTCGGACCAGAGGGGGGCTTCGATTCCCAGTATGCCGCCCGGCTTTGTGATTTCGCTTTGGGGATCGTAGCTGTAGACCTTCTCCATTGTGAGGTCGTTCGGAGGCGTGTTTAGGTAGCAGTTTGAGCCGGGCGCAAGGACCACCTGGCTGCCTTGATCCAGCGCGGTTTCTGCTAGAGATTGGCCGTTCCAAATTTCGACAACAGCGCCCTTCGCGAGGCCGCCTTTCATGATCTCATCCCAGCCGACGATCTGTTTTCCCTTGGCTGAAAGCATCTTCTGGATTCGGCGGATGAAATACGGTTCCAATCCATAGACATCCTTCAGGTTCTCCGACTTGATCCTTGCCTGACACTCCGGGCTTGCCTGCCACTGAGTCACAGGCACCTCGTCTCCCCCGATGTGGACATAGGGCGAGGGAAACAGTTGGGCGACTTCCGATAGCACGTCGTCCAGGAACTTGAAAGTGGATTCGCGGCCGGGACAGTACACGTCCTGAAACACGCCCCAGGTAGTGGGCACCGCGATTTGTTTGCCGGTGCTGCCAAGAATCGGGTCGGAAGCGATCGCCGATGAGCAGTGCCCGGGCATTTCGATTTCGGGCACGATCATGATGTTGCGTGCGGCCGCATAGGCGACGATGTCCTTGATTTCGTCTTGCGTATAGAACCCGCCGTACCGGCTGCCGTCTGGCTCGGTCCGCCATGCGCCGATTTTTGTGAGCTCGGGGTGGGATTTGATTTCAATCCGCCAGCCCTGGTCTTCAGTCAGGTGCCAGTGGAGCACGTTGAACTTGTAGAGCGACATAACGTCAAGGAAATGCTTCACGAAGTCCGGCTTAAGGAAGTGGCGGCCGACGTCCAGCATCGCTCCGCGCCAAGCGAACTTGGGCCCATCTTGGATCTCGGCGCAGGGGACGCCCTCAGCGGTTTTCATTTGACGAAGTGTTTGCAGCCCCCAGTAGAGCCCCTTTGCGTTCGATGCTTCAATATCGATTTCCTTGGGCGTGACGTCGAGCTTGTACGCTTCGGCGCCTTCGATGCTTGGGTCAATTTCCAGCTTGGCTTTTGACGTTCCGTTCAAGTTTAGGGCGATGCTGGCGGCCTTTGTGAGACGGTCTTTGTCCGATTTGGGCAGGGTTTGGTCAAGCTCCAGTCGGAACGGCCCGGGGCAGACTCCAGCTTCCGGGTGAAAGCTCGTCGGAATCGGGAAAATGGAGGGTGCGAGAGTGAGGGCGAGAAGGGAGGGAACGGCGAGCATCTCTTCCCATTATGGTTGTGAAGCTGGGCCCAAAGTTAAAGAAGCGGCTTGTCAATCTCGTTGAGCGTCGAGGGCAGGGCCCAACAGCCACAAGCCGATCACTGCATATTTCTGGCACAGGGGCCGCAACGATTTTGCTCGAGTGCTAGCACTAGAGGACTTTACATTAGGCTTGGGAGTTGTTGCCTTCGCATAGCCCTCCACTCGCTGGATTGTCTCCGCTGCCTTCGTGGTTTAATTTGCAATCAGTTATGCCAAGACAATTCGCTGAGGCAGAATTGGCGGAGGCGCCTTGAAAGTTGGATACCTAATTAATTTCTTCGGGGTCGACGAAGCTGAAGATGCCCCAGGCTTGCCGGACCATGTTTTCTGTGATGGAAGCATCACCGAGACACTCGAACAGGTTAGGACCTTTCTTCAAAAGTGGATTGAGGAAGGGGCCCGGGACGGATCCTCCGACAGGCTCCGACACCTCACATTTAGCCTGCACGGCCCTCTGCCCGAAAAACAATGTATCGTTGATCGCAGAACTCCGGAGCAAAAGCTAGCCGAAGCTGATTCGCCCAAGAGCCGGTTCTATGAACTGGGCGCAGCTGCAAAAAGCCGATTTGAGGCTGGCGATTTCAAAGGGGCCCTGGGACACATTACAGAACTGCAGCAGATATTGCCGAGGTTTAAGCGTAACTACCACTACAACGGAGCTGCCCACGATATACAGATTGTCTTGGGCCGCCTTGCCTTGCAAGAAGGGAACGTTGAAGAGGCCAAGCAGCATTTAATCCGGGCTGGACAAAGCTGCGGTTCGCCAACCATGAGCTCGTTTGGCCCGAATATGAGTTTGGCTCGGGATTTATTGCTGGCGGGCGAGAAGCAGGTAGTCCTGGATTATTTCGAAGCGTGTCGCAAATTTTGGGAGATGGGGGCCGAACGGTTGGACATTTGGACGATGTACGTAAACGCTAGTCGCCTTCCGGATTTCGGAGCAAATCTGGTCTACTAGAACCATGTGGTTTTTAGGTAGTTTAACGGCTCAAACATGACAATCCCCGAAGCCAAGCAAGTGTTCCAGATGTCCGTTGACCGGATGAAGAGAATCCTGGAAAGGACGCCAGACGACCGCCTGCTTTGGTCGCCAGCCCCTACTGCCCGTTGCATTTTGGCGGAGGTTGTCCATGCGGCGACCTCGATTCACAACATTCATACCGCGATGATGGGGACTCGTTTTGCCACTCCGACTATGGAAGAGGCGGATGCCGAGTTTCTTGCGCTTGAGGCTAGGTTTGTCAGGCGCGAGGACGCCCTTGCCCTGCTTGATAAGAACGCTCAGGCCTTCTTGGATTGGCTAGACCAGCTCCCGGAGGACAAGCTCTCCGATATGGTTCCGCTGCCTTTCGATCTTGGACAGGCTCCGATGGTTTTCATGCTTGGGGTTCCGGCTTGGCATACAAACGACCATGCGGCGCAGATGGACTACATTCAGACTTGCTACGGCGATCGAAGCTGGAACTAACCAGAATCCCAAATATCGGTATCCGCCTTCATCGAATTTTGATAGAATCGCTTTATGAGCAACACACTTGACGAAGTCGCACACCCCCCGGTGGCTAGCAACGACGAATGGCTTGTCCAGCGCCTGAAGCTCTTGGATGAAGAGAAAGCCCTCACCAAGGCCTATGACCGAGTGAACGCCCTGCGCCGCCGGCTGCCCATGGTCAAAGTCGAAAAGGCTTATAGGTTTACCGGTCCCGATGGCGAAAAAAGCCTCCTGGACCTTTTTGAGGGGAAGCGCCAGTTGATCGTGCACCATTTCATGTTTGACCCGTCCTGGGATCGGGGCTGCCGGAGCTGCACATGGCACACAAACGCCTACGGCGACCTCTCTTCGCTGGCTAAAGCGGACACGAGCATGGTCACCATTTCACGCGCGCCTATTGAAAAGCTTCTTGCCTATCAACGCGAAATGGGCTGGTCGAATAAGTGGTATTCCTCCAACGGTTCGGACTTCAACTACGATTTCAAGGTGACGCTCGACCCTTCGCGCGGCCCCGTGGAATACAACTATAAGACCGGCGAGGAGCTTACCGCCGCTATAGGGGCGATCGAGAAGTCTTCAGAGTGGCCGGGCATCAGCGTGTTCTTCCGTGTTGGCGATGACGTTTTCCATACCTATTCGGCCTACGGCCGGGGGCTCGAGCCCCTCATGGCTCCGTTTCCCTTGCTCGACATCACGCCTTATGGACGGCAAGAGGATTTCGAGGACTCGCCGGACGGGTGGCCGCAGAGTCCAACCTATGGGTAATGGGTGACGAATGACGTGTGACGGGTGACGGGGCCGGAAATGTGAACCCACAACAATGCTTATCTGCCGGGCCCATTGATGGGGCCGGAGCCAGGGCATGTCCTTGACCGGCTTGAAGCGCACATCTATGTTCCTTCAGGAACTCAATGCCTACACCATACCGGTGGGGTTTGGTCTTGACGACGAGCGAATCCACAGCCCGAATGGGTTCACGCGTCTCGATAACTGCGCGCGTTTTTTTGGCTCAAGTCAGGCGAGCCCCTTGCTGCCGCCGTCCATTTCGCCCTTGTTGCCGATAGTCGCGAGGCAGTTGACGCCTTCTACAAAGCAGCGTTAGAGGCGGGTGCGACCGACGACATTTCTCCTCGAGTCCGAGCCGAGTACGACCGGATGTATTACGCAGCCGATATTCTCGATCCGGATGGATACAGCGTCGAGGTCGTGATCAAAGTCTAGGTTGAAGTTAGTTTCACGCGAAGCCTCGACCGGTCATGAGGGCCGGATCGTCGATCTCTACCATGGCAGGTATCGAACATTCGGCAATGGGATTTTGTAGAATAGTTTTATAGCGATGGCTAAAACCGCATTACCCACAAAATTCAGGGCGAAACTCTGCCGCCCGGTGGAGGGAGGCAATTGGACGTTCCTCCGCCTACCCCAAGAGGCCAGCAACGAACTGCCTTCCAGGAACATGGTTTCCGTGGAAGGGACCATGAACGGATTTCCTTTTGCAGCCACTCTGGAGCCGGACAGCCACGGTGGCCATTGGCTCAAAGTGGAACCTGCATGGAGTGATGGGGCGGGCGTTGCACCCGGAGATTTGGTTGAGCTGGAGATTGCGCCGGCAAAGGTTGAGCCCGAACCTGAAGTGCCGGAGGATTTGCGAGAGGCGCTTGCTTCGGCGCCTGCTGCGCTGGCGGTCTGGAACGACACCACGCCGATTGCGCGGCGCGACTGGATAACTTGGATGGGTCAGTGCAAGCGGGCGGAAACCCGCTTACTCCATATAAAGAAAATGATCGACATGCTATCGAAAGGGAAGAAGCGGGTCTGCTGTTTCGATCGTTCGGGGATGGCGAGTAAGGCTTTTTGCTGCCCTAATGCGGCGGATGACTAGTCCTCTTCTGATGGGGGGCTAGCCCCCCATCGGAAACCTTACTCCAAACCAGTCGGTCCACTCCGGCCCTGCTTTGGCGGCCGCGGTTGCGGCGTTGCTGCCAAAGAGATAGAACCGGATCGAGAGATAGACCTGCTCACCCATTGGCATAGCCGTGAGGTGGCAGACTCCGGTCCCCGGTTCGGTAGTTAAGAGCATGACTTGCTTCTCCGCGCCGTTATCCACGAGTTCGACACTGCCTGCCAACGCGGGGCTGTCTGTTCCCGCGCTAACCCCTTGGCCTTCCTTTGCTTCCGATAGCCTGAGCGGTGTGGTGAGAGCTGACCATGCCTCCGATTCGCTTCCATTGCTCATTCCGGCCGCATCGAACGCTGCGCTTGGCTGGCCGGGAAAGTGTTCTAGCTTGAGCCGGAGAATATTGAAGAAAGCGATCCAGCCTTGCTCCACGGCTTCCCATTGTCCATCCCACTCATCCGTGCTGGCGAACCAACTGTGGACGACGCGGACCACGCACATGCCTCCGGCCTTCGCTTCCACGATCCATTCGGTGGCCACCGGTGGCGCTTCGGGATCCATGCCGTCGCCGTCTTTCGTGAAACTGCGTGGCGGGTCCCATTTGGCGATCGTTGATTCGGATTCCATGCCCATTCCAAAGTTGGCCTTGAACATTCCGCCGGCGCGTTCCTCCACTTCGGTGGGCACGAACCACGACGAAATGCCGGGACCGGTGGCGATGGCCTGCCAAACTTCTTCCGGCGAACCCGGGACTTCGATTTCTACTTGAACGAAACGTTGTCCGTTCTCTCCTTCTTTGACGCTCATGACTGCTCCTTGACGGTATTTGGGGATGGATTGGGATGGGCGACGACGATTAGCCGATGCGACCGCCCGCCCGGGGACGACTCATCGTGGTAGTGCGAGGCTAATGCGGTAACCGCGCGGGTTAATTTCGGAGGTGAACGCAGCGCGCTCTGCGGCGGACCGGAACCGGATCTCGGTGTCGATGGAAAGAGTAGGAAGGTGCTTGTCCGCCTCGCGCGCCCTGCGCACGAGATCACTAACTTCCTGAACTACACGTGCCGCCAAAGCGATCAGATAGCTCGCGGAAAGCCGATCTGCAGTTCGGGCGGGATCGGCTGAGGCCGAGCCCATCGCGGCCGGGGCGATGACATAGGAGGCGGCACTGGCGACGAAAAGGCGCTCGGTTAGGCCGCCCCATTTCTTCTGGCCGGCTTCCTTGATGAGCCGATGCGATTGTAAGGCATTGAGGTGGTAATTCGCTTTTTGGCGGGTGAGCCCGACCTTTGCGGCCACTGATGCTGCCGAGGCGGGCTGAGTTAGCTCCGCCAGCAATCGGCTCCTTATCGGCTCCAGCGCGACCGTTGCCGCGGCGGGATCGTGAATGACTTCAAGGTCCAGCAAGTAACGATTCTATCTATTGACAACTTTATTTGTCAATCCCTGGCCAACCTTTATATCGTCGGAATTTCAACTTCACTGAAGTCGCTGATTTGCGCGCATGCAATGGATCGTCGCCAACAGATCCTCAATCTGCGTTTGAGACGCCGGATTGCTCGTACTAAAAAGATAAAAGCAACACTCCGCTGCCCAGGAGGCGGGGTACTGTTTTTCCGAGGAGTTTCGATTATGTGCGAAGAGGAGAGTTTCGAAAGAGATCGGCAGGAGTTCGAGCGGCGCGGACTCGTGACGCGGAGGCAGTTCGGCATGATGGTGGGGGCAGGCGTGGCAATGCTGCTTCCCGGAGTCCCGAACGCAAAACCCGTAACCGAGTCGGAGGTGAACATCACCACCCCGGAGGGTACAGCAGACTGCTATTTCGTTCACCCGTCCAACGGCAGTGCTCCGGGCGTACTCATTTGGCCCGACATCTTTGGGCTCAGGCCGGCTTTCCGCCAGATGGGCAAACGCCTGGCCGAATCCGGCTATGCGGTTCTCGTGGTTAATCCGTTCTATCGAATCCGCAAGGCTCCTACAGCCGAGTCTGGTACCGCAACGCCCATAAAGAGCTTGATGCCCCTTGCGCAGAGTCTTAACGAGACGACCGAGATGACTGATGCGAAGGCTTTTATTGCCTGGCTGGATGCTCAGCCATCGGTAGCCGAGAATCGACGGATCGGCACGCAAGGTTATTGCATGGGTGGGCCAATGGCATTTCGCACCGCGGCTGCTGTTTCTGACCGCGTGGGGGCGGTGGCCACTTTCCACGGGGGCGGGTTAGTCACCGATCAACCCAACAGCCCACACCTCGAGGCGGCTCGAAGCAAAGCCCAGTTCCTAGTTGCGATAGCGGCGAACGACGATGCCCGCTCTCCAAACGACAAGGTAGCTCTGAAGGAAACGTTCGAAAAAGCGCACCTGCCGGCCGAAGTCGAGGTTTACGAAGACACGGCTCACGGTTGGTGTCCACCCGATTCTTCGGTTTATAACGAGCCGAAGGCAGAAAAAGCGTGGGCTCGGCTGCTTGTGCTTTACGGGAAAGCCCTTTAGTGTCTATTGCGGGGACTGCTGCTCGGGCACTTCCATTGTTTGTTGGAGAATGACATCGAGCGCTACGAGGAAGGCGAATGCGACGGTAAAGAAGTCAATCGTCAGGGCTGTGATGTAGGCTGCGGCGGCGTATCGGATGCCGGTAAGTAGATAGCAAAGCATCAGCAGCGTCACGGTTGCGCCGAATACGACAAAGACGGCAAAGATTGGGAGTGGCGGTCCTTCGCCGATCAGTTTGCGCCGCCGGCTCGGGTAGGTGACCTGAAGATATAGCATCGGGAGGGCGAAAAGGACGCCAGAGGCTCGCCAAAACCACATTTCCGGAACTTCGCAAAGCGCGAATAGCGCCGGCAGCAGCGCTGCCCCGGTCAATACGAATACGTGTGTCATGACGGTTTTCGCGAGGAACCTGTCAAGCAAGGACAACTTTGCGCCGGCGGCCGATCTGACCACGAGCAGGAGCGCCGAGAACCCCGCGAACGTGATCATCATGCCTGCCAATGTGTTCAATAGGGATGCACCCTTGAAATCCATTTTTGCTCCACCTAAGGTTTTTGGCGCCTCTGCAGTTCTTGCGAAAAACCCACCTGAAGGCCCATCATTTTACCGAGACCTAGCTTGCGCACCATTTCGACCGGGCGAGGGAATAGTTCAACCAAGAAATGGCCAGTTCTTCAGTTCTGGGGAGAGATCTTTCGTGAGTAAAAGATTGGAACATTTGGTTTAAGGATCGCCCTGCGCAAACAGTCTAAGAAGCTCGGTGGCTGTCCCGTTTTCGATGGCGCTTTCGAGGGAACGAAGTTTCATCTTGTCCTTTTGCGCGCTATCGAGCAAGCCCGAAAAACCAAGGGCCGGATCACGATTAACAACATCGCGGTTGTGGAGCCGGGGTACGGCTCGTTTCGAATGAGATAGTAAATTATTCCGCCTGTAGGGATCAGACAGCCCAGGCAGCCGCCGATTTGCCTTGGCCGATCGCCCCGGGCGGGCCTCAGACCTCGAGTTTGCTTTCGCAGCCCTTTGGCTCGCGTTCTGAGATTTTGCGCTTGGTTACAACGAATCTGGGACCGGCTTCTACCATGCTTGCTTATTGCCGTCCACGTCCGGTAATTATGGCCCTAGTTCCTCCACTGGAAGGTAGCTGCGCGGGTTTCAACCCAGCAGCGGCGAAAAGATTTCTCGGACGACCTGTCGAATTCCGGCCCGCCGGTACGACTAGATAGTGAAAGGACGGGCAATCGGCCCACCCGAACAGTAAAGGAGAAGCTATGAATTATTTGGTTGCTATTCACCACCCGGACGATTACAATGCGGCCGCGGTAGAGGACGAAGCCATGGAGCTCGATATCGACGTGTTGAACGATGAAATGGTGGCCGCCGGCATCCGAGTTTACGTAGGCGGCCTGCAACCGCCAGGCACTGCGAGATCGTTGCGGGCGCAACCCGATGGCGAAGTGCTCATCACCGATGGACCGTATCTCGAGACCAAGGAGCACATTGGCGGTTTTTGGGTCTTGGAGGCCGCCAGCCTGGACGAGGCGTTGGAGTGGGGCCTCAAGGCGGCGATCGCCTGCAGGGCGCCGGTTGAAGTGCGTCCGTTTCACGATCTGCCCCGGGGCGGCCGGGGCGAAAGACGCGGCTGAATTCGGCAATCTTGAGGTGGCTGCCCCGCGCTGCGGCAAGGCGAGGGTATGTTTTTGGGAGTCGCCGCTTTTGGCTTCTTTGTTTTGAAATTTGCAGGGATTGTGGTTCGGGAGAAGCGATGCAAGAGGACCAAATACGAAAGACTCTGGATGCGCATTGGCAGGCTTCGGCGGCCGGCGACTTAAACGCGGAGCACGATATTTACGATGACGACGCTATCTGCGACTATCCGCAGTCAGGCGAGCAATCTGGGGCGCGCGATTTCGGCTTTGCGAGCCATCATCCGGGGAAGCCTCCGGCTTCAATATCAGGCGAATGGTTGGACGTGGCGATCTATGGGTCACGGAGTACACCATCGACTACCAAGGGCAGCTGGCTTACACGGTAAGCATCATGGAGTTTCGAGACGGCAAGGTCGTGCACGAAACCCAATACTTTGCGGATCCGTTTGAAGCGCCGGCCTGGCGGAGCCAGTGGGTTCAACCAGAGACGTGACCGTGCCTAACACACGCCATCAGACAGTTGATCGGGCCTTCTTCTGTTTTGCTCTAAGCGTGGTCTGCAGCCCCTGTCGGATTGAGGCACTTGGTAAGCCGATCAGGAAGCGCAACTCTGATGCAGGTTACACGGTAACAGGCTTGGGGAGGGTTGCGCCTTCGGGAATCTCGATCCCGAATTCCAGAAGTACCATTTTCTGTGAGGTGGCCAGGTTGGGACCAGCTCACCGTCAAAGCCTATGCGCCTACAGTAAGCCTGGATATCGACACGGTCCATGGCGCGATTTTACCGATCCGGAAAGTCAACGTATCGGCGGTCTACTGACAAGTTCTTGTTGTCAAAGCATTGATCTTAAGGGTTACCCGGTCGTAACTTTCCCAAATTATTTTGTAAAAATCTCAGCGTCAAGGGAACCTAAAAACTTTGACCCACTGTTCCTATAATTCAGTGGTGCCGATTTAGGCAGCAACAAAACAAAACTATAAAATTCAGGTGAGCTAAATGTATCGCGCATTTCTCAGTCCTGTAGGTGAGTTGCAGCAAATGATCGACTTCATGGACCGGATGGTCAATACCTCTTGGTCCGAGGGCAATTTCACCCGCACAGAAGACCCTGTCTTCAATCTTCCCGTTGATATTTGGGAGGAGGACAACTCTTACTTCATCCGCGCCGCCGTTCCCGGCGTCAAACCGGAAGACCTTGAGATCACGTTCAGGATAGCGTTCTCACCATTAGCGGCGAGATCGCTCATCCGTGGGCAGAAGGGCAGAATATCAAATTTGGAGATTGGAGTCGTGTTAGCAAGTTCAGCCGGGCAATCCGCCTACCTGAGCAGTTGAACACTCAAGGTATCGAGGCGTCCTTCGATCATGGCTTCATCACAGTTGCCATACCGAAACTCGTTCCAGAAGCCAAGACGATTCGTGTGGCTGTAAAACAAGCCACCCGCCAGTCGACTCTGGCCAACCTTCTTCCGAAGTGGCCGACAAGGCCCTTGAAAGCCGGCGCACGATCGGCGTGAACAAGGTTCCAGTCGGTTCGAAGAATTAAATCGAAACCCGCGCTCAAAGCCCCCGCATCCACCCCCTTTTGGCTCGGCGGGGGCCCTATGATTCCTTACGCTTTCACCTCCCAAATAAAACTTTGCTTGAGCAATGCGT
>CAWHLK010000010.1:0-26938 GCA_963829965.1 uncultured archaeon
GAGCACGATGTGTGGCTTCGTGTATAGGTTGTCTTTGTCGAATCCAAGAAGCCACACCGTGTCGGCATCCGCCATGTAATAGAGGGTGGTGTTATTGCCCCCGTCGTCTACCACAAGCGGCGTTGCCATCGCCTTTGGCCAGCTTCACCTGCGGTTGCGCGGTGTAAGTAACTTCGCCAGGCGAGCCGTCTTTCACTCGCGAATAAACCCACTTATCTCCTGGAACCAAGGGGAAGTAGTCTCCCACGATGCCGCTGGCCTGCTGAAACGCGATTCCCAATACAACTGAAGTTAAGAGCATTTTACTTTAATTCAAATCGGCGACGATCACCTGGTGAACGGTTTCAGAGCCGGAAACGCCGTTCGTTTCAAAATTTACTGCTCCCAGTCCTTTAACATACCAGCGAGTGGCCGTGTCCTTGTATTCCTTTTGGTTGACGCTTGAAGTGCCCTGTTCTTCAACGCGCAAAGCGTCGTACGTCTTCTTGCCTATCTGCAGTTTCTCAATGCCCACGACTTTATCGGAACCTTGCTCCTCGATATCCTCTCCGTTCGGCCCTTGAACGCTTGCTTGAAAGGTCCATGAGTTTCCCGGTTGCGGGTTGGCGGGGAGATCCAACTGCGGTTTCGGCAACGTTTGGCCATATATCGAAGTTGCGAAAATCCGTCGTTGGTCGCTTCCACTTCGGTATCGCCATGCTGGGCCAGGTCGTCCGTCCAAGACTCATTGAAAACCGCCTTGTCCTTGGCCACGCTCACTATCGTGGTCACAGCGGTTCCCGATTGACGACTTCGCCATCGGTTTCCTTCATAGGCAACGGCTGGCGGTTGTCCAGGCCATAGTAGTCGTAGGCCGCAGTTTTCAAGGCAACCGGCACAGGCGAGTTGGCAGGAATCTCTTTAGGAGGGGCGCTCGTGGGAGCAGTAGTTGTTGTTGAGGCCTGGTCGGCCGCGGTTGAGACGGATGGCTGGTCACATCCGAGAACGACGAGGGCAAGAGGAATCAGGAGCCAGCGCGGCGTTCTCATGGGACCTATTCGATTATGGCCAACCTGCGACCCGTTTACCGCTCACAGCTCACAGTTCATCGTTCACAGTTCACGCCTTTTCCCCTCTACTTCAGCCTATTTGCCCGTTCCCTGCTGGCGAAGTAGTTCCATCCGCTCAGAGTGAGCTTCTCGTCCGGATGGAGATTCCCGAACTCGACGTGATCTTTGCCCGAATGCATTTGGACGAGCACGGTTTTGCGGATTTCCGAGGAGCGGTTGGGCATGGAGCCGTGGATCGTGAAGTAGTGAAAGAACAGCACGTTCCCCGGTTCTGCTTCCACGATGGTCGCGTTCTCAAGAGGGTACTTGGCGAGCATCTCGGACTCCTCCTGGCCCGAGCTGTGCTCCATGCGGCCGAGCCGGTGCGAGCCGGGATATACGCGCAGGCAGCCCATCTCGTCCGTTGCCTTGGAAACGTGGATGATGCCTGCCATCATGGAATCGGTGATGGTGGGGAAGTAGGACCAGTCTTGATGCATGGGAAACGGCGCGCCGGTTTCGCTTGGCTTTTGAAACAACTTGGAGTGGTGGAGGACGACGTCAGGGCCCAGGATGTCGGTTGCGGTCCTAATAAACTTGTCTTGGAATAATGCCCGCGCCCAGGCGGCAGAATATTGCTGCACATTGTGCGTGTGGAGCACGACCATGCGCTGGTTCGCCACCCGCTCCATTTCCGGCCCGGTCCAGCGGGCGTTCACCTCTTCGCCGCTGGCGAGGATCTGGTCGACGATATGGTCAAAGTCCGATTCCAGCTCCTTGATTTCTGGAGGCGAGAAAACGCTTTTCGCGAGATAGTAGCCGTCTTCGGCGAATTGACGTCCAACTTCGGTGTCGGCGATCGGGAGATCTTTAACGTTCATTTCTCAATGATACTTACGCTGGCTGGCGCTTCGTACAATTCTGTTTGCCTTTTGGAATGTAGGTTCGTTCTGGAGGCCATGTCAATGTGATGGCAACTGGAAAGCAAAAGTCACCGGGCTACCTCGGCAACGCCTTCCGCTATCCGGTCTAGTTCCACAAATTTCGCTACGTAGTCGAAGCAGGTCTTTACAAGTTCGGCGTGGGACCAGGTGAGCGGGCTTACGCTGAGGTGCTCGCCGGTGACCGCGTCCACCTGCTCCGGGAGAACGCCGCTTGGGAAGGCTTGGTTGCAGACCCATTGGATCATCTCAAGCGGCTTCTGTAAATCTTTGGGCGAGGTGGCGGCCATGATGTAATGCTGGGCGAGCCAGCAGGTGCAAATGATCCAGGGGTTGCCAGGAAGGTCCTCATGCCGGCGGAAATAGTAGTCGCCCTCGTAGCGGGCGAGGCCGCCCTGGTTGGGAATCCAAAGGCGTTCCTCCACGCGTCTCGCAGTTGCCTTGACCCTTGGGTCGCTAGGCGGCAGGATGCCTAACAGGCCGATATGGAGAGTTGCGGAATCCACGATCCAATCGGGCCTTAGTTTCCTGCCGTCCACAACCAGACGGCGGAGAAAGACGCCGGTGTGGGGGTCTACCAGACGCTGAAGGCCGGTTCGCATTTGGCCGGCTGCCGCGTAATACTCGTTCGGGTCTTCTTCCAGATCCAGCGCTATTTTCGCGGCTGCTTCCAAGCCCGCAATGACCGTCGCCGTCGTGTGGGCATGGATGCCAAAACGCTCTTCCCACAGATCGTAGCTGGGTTTGGGCAGGCCGGTGGCTTCGTCCCGGTACCCGGCGAGAAAGGTTGCCGCAGGCTTCACGAAGCGGTCGAAGTGCTTGCGAAGCGCTTCCGGATCGTTATAGGCTTGGTGATGTTCCCACATGGCAAGGATCATGAGCGCGGTCTCGTCTTCCTGGAACGGGATATTGGGCTTTCCATCCACTACCCATGGGTGCCAGGTGGCGCCTAGTTTTCCATCCGCTGTGTATTTCTGCCTTAGAACGGGGGGATTGCTTGGCAGGATGCGGTTGCAGAACTCGAAAAATGCTCTTGGAAGGTGGTGCTGTCCGGCAGCATCGAGCACCGCGGAGATGAGGGCGCCGTCCCGCGGCCACATGTAGCAGTAGTTGGCCCGGTTGGTTTCCATGATTTCCGAATCGGTTGCCGCGATGATCGCGCCGCCGTTATCGATGTGGGTGCGCGCGATGAGTAGGCTTTGTTCGCACTGGGCCTGGACGCTTTCGGGAAGGCCGGCCGCGTTGACCCGAACGGTGCTCAGCCAGGCGTACCAGTGATCACGGGTTATAGAAACGCACTTTGCGCAGCCGGCAGACCGGAACTCCTTGAACGATTTTTCGAGCTTCTCCAGATCGTCCGACGCGAGGATCCAATAATCCAGTGCGGCCTGGGTCTGGCCCGGCATTTTTAGGCTAAAGCTGATGGTTGAATCCACCGAGCCCTGGGCGATGGAATTCATGCTGAGGTTGCCGTCTTCCGCATCTCGCCACGTCCCCTCAAAATCTTTGAAGCCTTTGAGGCCGGTCGCATATTGGTGGATGCCGCCTTGCTCGGACTTTCCGCCAAACAGGAAGTAGCACGGGCCCTTATAGTGGACTACACCATCCATTCCTGGGTGATAAAAGGCGGTATCGCCGATATCGCTCTCCATGATCCTCAGATCGTGGCTGAAGAAGATGCGCAGTTCGCGATCTTTGGAACTCAGGTTTTTGATCTGCATCTGGCGGACGAACCAGTTTTCGCGGTGGCTGATGGACTCCGTGATGGAAATCTCGATTTTGAGGCCGTGGTGGACGAGAACGGACTCGCCGGTCAAGCTGCACGGGCTGTACTTAAGGTCATAGGACCAACCGTCGTCATGCACCCATGCAAATTCGCCGTCCGCCCAAATTCCGAAGCGGATCGGATGGCCGCTGAGGTGGTTCCAGCGCCCAACTTGGGGGTAAAAGAGGTCGCGGATCGCATACCGGGAATCGATGCCGATAAAGAACGAGCCGTTACTGAAGACGAGGGGCCGTGGCATTTTGGTGGGGACCCAATGTTACCCGTGGATGGTGAAGGGGAGGTGTTGGGAGTTTCCGGGAAAGCCAAAGGGGACGCAGAAGCCCCGCCGATTCTTCGCTCAGTTGAGTTTCCCAAAGTTGACTAACGATCCCAGCGGATGATCTTGAAATCGTCTCCATCGAGATAGGCGATGATATCTCCTCGCTCGTAGCCTTCCACGGTTACCGTCATCGATGTGGTCAGATTGAAGAAGGTGCCGGGTGACGTCCGGTTTTCACCCGGCCTCGAAGCGACTAGATGATCGCTGTCGAAGTGGGTGGTATCTTTTTCGCGGACAGTGGGAGTGAATACGAACGGAGGGTTCTCCTTGAAGGTCAGGTGGTCTCCCGGCAAGAATCCCCATTGCTTGCAGGCGGAGCGTATTTCCGTGGACGAACCTGGGCAGTAGATATCCACGAGATTCTGGTCGCCGTTGTTGAGGGCCTCGGCGCCACTTACGAAGGCGACCTCGCTCAGCATGTAGATGCGTCTCGGCTTATATTGTACGAGGTTGCTAAGATGGCTCGCCATCGTGGAGCTGATCCTGCCCGCGTACGCCCACTCCCGGTTATTAAGAGCCAAACCCGCCGCCAGCATGGCCAAGAAACCGGCCGTCGCGATCCGCAGGAAGTTGCGATGTTTGGAGAAGACAACGACCAAACCAAACGACCAGGCGATGGCGCTGAAGGCGGAGGCTTCGTAGGCAAAACGCTGGCCGCGGCCATCCAAAAAGGTGAAAGGAACAGTGATGGCGGGCGCGAGAAGAAGACCGGCGCAGACTAGCGATACGAAAGCCGTGCGAGTCCAGGTTTTCTCTACCTCGTCGAAATTCCAGGTCGAGGGGCGGTGAAGATAAACGTAGGCGAGCAGCATCAGGATCGAGAACTTTCCCGGAGCAACGTCCCAGGTTCCATAGAGCCTGAAATCATGATACAGGATGGATACTTCGTTCGACCAGAGATACCAGAGACCCACGCCGAAGAGCGCCGTCCGTACCCAGACATTTCGATACAAACGGTATCGAATCAGGGCAACCAGGGCTAGAACAATCAGGCCGAGATTCACATTGAAAATAGGTGTCAGGCTGTCGGGTAAGTTGAGGAGATCCAGCGCATAGATTCCTGTGATCCACGCCAGAATGAGTTCATTTTTGAACTTTGAGCAGAAATCCCTCAGCTTCTTCAGTGCGTTGAGCCGGGACTCTTTGGCAGGCCCGGAACGCCATAGGATGAGTAACGCGAAGGCGAGTCCAAGAAGGTTAAGGGGTCCGTCCAGCCAGTGGTTGTTATAGGCGGAGAGCCACTTTCCAAACGGCAGCAGAGTGTTTGGGAGATCGATGCTGATGTTGCTTTCGATAATCGGGCGCGGCACCGTAAACTGCTCGCGGTGGCCCCACCCAATGCCGAAAAGGTAGTGAAGCCAAAGATAGCCGCCAAGAAACAGCAGGCAGGCGGCGGACATCCACGCCATGGCGCTCTTCTTCACTCTCATGGACGCTTCAATAACGAAAGGCAATAGCAGGGTGGCGACGAGCGGAAAAATCACACCTGTTTCCTTGCTCGCCATGGACAAAATGAAGCAGAGGAGCGCGACTAGCGCAAGGCCGGCTCTAGAGAACGGGACCTGCTGATTAACAAGAAGGAAGGCGGTGTAAACGCCACCGAGACCCCAGAACAGGCAGTTGGTATCGCAAATGCAGCTTATCCAGCACACCGGTTCGGAGTGGGAAGAGAAATAGGCAAAAACGAGCCCGGAAACAGCGCCGATCCATGCTTGGTCGTTTTTCGATTTCTTGGCAAGACAAAGCGCTATACCACGGACCAGGATTGCAGACAAAATCATGAGCATCAAGTTAACTGCCCGCAAAAGCCAGGGATGGCCGCCCGCAACGCGGTCAAAGAGCCACATTTCGTAGGACGCGACGGGACGGAAGAACGGGCTGTTGGAGGTCCAGACGCTAAACGGCCCTTTGGTTCTCAGATCGGACATCCACCAGAAGTCGTCCGAAAGGTAGCCGCCAGAGAGAGTGCTCCAATAGAAGAAGGGCACAAAACAGAGGCCGCCCCAGAACGCTATTACTGGCGTGAGGAAGCGCGGCCGCGCTCGCTCGTCGGTGCGGACTTCAAGCTCACGTTCCAATCTGCTCGCATGCACCCTATGATTTTATGCGAACTTGCGGACCGCAATAAAGGCTTGGATGACCCTAATCAATCCATAGGCTGGCCGAAAAAATCGACGGACTACGTCGCTGGGCTGCGATACAGCTTTACAACCGTCGACCGGCGGACAGCCGCCCAATTTATCCTGGAGTGTATGCGGCAGAACGTGCCCGAGTTGTCGATTTATAGGAACCTAGACGAAGAGTCCGGAATTGACATTTCGAGGGCTTTCCCCGATCACGTGATATTCGAATCCTGCTCGTTCTACAAGGGCGCGGGTGTAAATCCGGCGGCCGTCGAAAAGTACGTCGCCCCTCATCGATTGTTTTAATCGCGAAAGTTCGATTTGCCTAAACTCGTTCCACTCGGTAACGATCAGAAGCGCGTCCGCTCCCTCAGCCACATCGTACAGCTGGTCTACGTATTCGAGGTTCTCGCCGGGCGGGAAGAGAGCCTTCATATTCGGCATCGCCACGGGATCATAAGCTCGTATTGATCCACCCTTCGCGGTAATTGCCTTGATTACTTCAATGGACTTCGCGTCCCGAATGTCGTCCGTGTTCGGCTTGAAAGCGAGGCCAAGAAGGGCGATCTTCTTGCCTTGGAACCCACATAGCCTGTCTTCCAGTCGCTTTAGGAAGTTCGCGGTTTGGGACTCGTTGATATCGATGACCGCTTCTAACAGGGGAAAATCGTAGCCGAACTGTTTCGATGAGACCAAGAGGCCAGTGACGTCCTTCGGGAAGCAGGAACCGCCCCAACCGAGCCCCGCCTGAAGGAACTGACTGTTGATCCGAGAATCGGCGCCCATGCCTTTGGATACTGCGCCGACGTTTGCCCCTACTAACTCGCAGAGTTGGCTAATCGCATTGATGAAGGAGATCTTCATCGCGAGGAACGAGTTGCTGGCGTATTTGATCAACTCCGCGGAGTGCAGATCGGTAATGATCATCGGGCGTTCCAGAGGCGAATAAAGCTCAACCAGCTTTGTGGCGGCTTCCCGGTTTGAGGCGCCGATGATAACACGGTCGGGCTCCAACGTGTCGCGAATGGCCGAGCCTTCCCGCAGGAATTCCGGATTGCTCACCACGTCAAAGAGTTCAGGAGAAGCCCCACTGGCGAGAAGGATCTGCTCGACGAGAGCTCCCGTGCCGACGGGTACCGTCGACTTGTTCACGATCACCTTCTTATTGTTGATGCCTTTGCCAATCTCTTTGGCAACGGCTCGAACCTGTGATAGATCCGGGGCGCCGTCTTCGCCGGGAGGCGTTCCCACCGCAATAAAGATGATCTCCGATTGCCGGGTGGCTTCCACAACGGAAGTCGAAACCTGGAATCGCCCCTCCGCGAGAACCCTCTTCAAGAGGTCTTCTACTCCGGGTTCGTAAATGGGGGGAATGCCCTGCTTGAGCTTTTCGACCTTTTCGGGGTCGTTATCTACGCATATAACTTCGTTTCCGAGCTCCGCGAGCACGACGCCGGTGACGAGTCCGACATAACCTGTTCCAATAACTGCTGTTCTCATCCTCTAATTCTCCTGCCTATACCGCGAGGGAGCAACTGCACTCGCTAAGGAAGAGACACACCCGTGTGAATCACCCTATATTTGACTTCAAGAACGGATAGCTTGTTCGGCGCTAACCTGTTGAAATCCTTACAACATCAATAGCCGGCTCTGTCATAACCCGTATTGTGGACAGAATCACGGAAATGGCCATCTGAGCGGTCCCATTCCAAAACCTGCATGCTAACAGGTTCATACGCTACTTTGAAATTATCCAATACAAACTGGGTCAAGAAGCCATTCGTATCCTTGCCAGGTTCTGCCAGGTTCTGGGTTTGAACAACCAGCCAAAGGCGATTGCTATGCGCCAGTACATCACGAAGCTTATCTGCGTTATCAATGACAACTGCTCCTGAGTTTCTCTCACGCTGAAGGCCGTCCGAGCCGATGTACTTAAAAATAGAACCCTTCTTGGGCCGCCACATGTAGTCGCACCGGCCAAGCTCGTAGAGCGCGGCCTCTGGCGTGAAGAAAGCGACCTTGTCGCCCTTCTGAATGCGGGTCTTGAGGAAGTCCGCGCATGCGGTAAGGTCTCGGATCGAGTTGCGCTCGCCTGTATTCCAGGTTCTGACCGGCCGATAGGCGGCGAAAAGAATGACTCCGCATCCTACAAATCCCGCGACTCGCATAAAGCCGGCAGCATAGCGTCCGGCAAGTTTATCGATCACCTCTGGAAGGATCTCAACAACGTAGGCAATGCCGCAAGCTACCGTGAGTAGCACCATCGGAAGAAGGTGAACAATATACCGGGGCGTGGGACGAGAAACGATGAGGTCTGAAACGATGATGGAAAGCCCGGTCACGAGGAAGAGGTAAGACCACCAGGTCCATCTCCCCGAAAAAGCCCTTGCGCGTACGGACGCGGAACTGATCCAACCGAGCACAACCCAAATCGCGCCGAACAGGTAGGCGCCGCCCGCGGCAAAGAGGTTTCGCTCGTAGCCGGAGAGTAACATCGAAGGCAGCACTTCGGGGACGTCCGGGTGAAGCGCGATGGGTGAAACCGACTCCGAGTCGATATAAGGCAGCGCCGTTTGGCAGTACTTGAAATAGGCAAGTGCATCCAGCCCCATCACCCCGATCGCAAGCAGTCCCGATGCGAGGGGAAGGCCCCGGAACCAACGCCGGAGGTTGCCGGAGAGCGCAACCACGATGAGTACGGCGGGAAGATAGCCAAGCGCAAATTGTTGGCTCAGGTAGGCGGCCGAAAATGCGAGCATTGCGCCAGTCTTGTACCAATCCTTCTCAGGTTCTTGAAGGGAACGCCACAGCAGATAGAAGACAAGTGTGGTGAAGAACGTGAACTGCGAGTAAAACCGAATTTCCCTCGCAAAATAAATCAGGAGCGGGCAAAGCGCCACGAGAGCGGCCGCAAGCATGGCAGCCCAATTCCCCTTCAACTGCCTAGCCCATACAAAAATCAGAACGATAGTTGCCAAGTGCCAAAGGATGGGCAGCGAAACGAGAATGTCCTTGTTGGCCGCGCCTCCGATGATCATGAAGAACGCAAGCAGATAATGAAAGAGCGAACTGCGCGTGTAAATGATTCCTGTGTTCTGAAACACAGGAACTCCGTGCTGCAAAATGCTCTTGCCCGCGATCATGGAAACATATTCGTCGGCCAAGAAGCCCTGTCGTCCGATTCCGTGATAGCAAAACGCTGCGGAAACGACGAGAAGGCAAACCAGCACCGCCACCGCGATGGCCGTCCCAACTTTGCGCAGGGAAGGGTTGGGGGCAGATCTATCCTGAAAAGCCTTTGGCAGCCAGCCAAGCAATGGGAGCAGCATCGCTACTATTGCAACGCCCAGCGTAACCCACAGAACCTGTTGGGCGTAAGCAGGCGATTCGAAGAATGAGTTTTGCTCCGAATACGCGAAGATGTACTCCAATCCTCGGCCGAGGATTAAAACGAAGGCAGGCGCGAGCACGGGAAACCGTGCCAGAAAAGAAATCCGGGCACTGTCCCGATGCCGGGGAACGATCAAGCTGACAATACCAAAAGCCAAGAACAGAAGGAATGCGATTCCCGTGTCAAGGGCGAGCTTTTGGAACCCGGGGATACCTTCATCCACTTTCAGTCCAAAGCGATCGATCGATTGGGACAGCGTGCTCTCTGTTGGTATGGAGTCAATCACACACGGCCCGAAGCTGCCGGAAGTCTCGGTTCGCGCGAGCCATGTGCTGTCAGTGGCTATGGGAATCGTCTTGTCGCCGCAGTTGATCTCTCCATCGAGCCACACGCTCTCTTTGGTCTGGAACTCGAGAATCGGGGCCGGGTGGACCGTGATCGTGAGCACGTTGTCGCCGGTGTGAAAAGCGTTGCGGAGGATAAGGCTGTCTACAAACCTCTTAAACTTCGCGGTTGGATAGGCGGCGCCCACATCTGCGGCGTTCTCAACGCGCGTTAGTGCATCTACGTCACCACGTTCACTGACGAGCCCGTTTTTGTAGCGGAGCAGCATCGATGTGCCGTACACCAAGCGGCCGTTGATTGCGATGTCATAGTCACTGGCGCTGCTTAAGCGGAGCCAGGTCGTCTGGGTATCGCTTGGGACGTTAATCGTTTGCTTGAAAACGGTTGCCGCTTGAGTCTGCTGGGCAGGGGCTATATAGAAGCCTCGTGGGTCCTTGATAAATGGATCGATCAGGCCATCGGTAAGGACATTTCCTCTCACGCTCGTGTCAACCGAATTCGGCCAGGAGGCATCGGTGAAATAGGGGTTTTCCCAGGACAGCTCACCCATCTTTGCGCCATAGGGAAAGCACTTCCAAGTTGAATCTGTTTGAATTGGCGTGCGCATCGCGCCATCGATTTCACCCTGAATAAGCAGTTCAGGCGTGTCTTCGTCCGATTGAACCTTGACGGTGAGCACGTTTCGGCCAGGGAGCAGATATGGCTTGATGTCGTAAATTCGCGCGTACTGGCCTTCTCGGGAGTAGCCGATCTGAGTGTAGATGCTCTGTTCCTGTTCCCACGTTGCAAACTTATTCGCCAGATAAAAAGGCCGGTGAAGACGGATGCCGTTGATCTTGAGCTCATAGAAGTTATCGACCGCAAGGGCGATATAAGCGTTCTTCGGGGTATCCGTGACCAGAAGTTCCTTTCTGAAGCACGCCGTTTCTCCGCTGAATGGCGCCTTTATCCAAATTCGCGGTCCATGGGTAGTGATAGTAGTCAAGCTGAGGATTTTGGTTGGACTGCCACCAAAAGAAACCGCCGCACATGGAGGCGATGAGGAGGGCCAAAAACGCCACGAATGCGTATTTCTTGGAATATTGTTTCGGCTCTTCTTTCATGTCTGTGATCAATCGTCCGCCATTGACAGGTAGGAACTGCTGGCTTCGGTTGCGTTGAATTTGCTTGCCGCGGCGTTATCGGTATCGCCGAGGTTGTAGTAGCACCAGGCTAGCGAACTCCATGCTCGGGCCGTAATGGTCTTCCGATAGGTGAGAGTTACGACGAACTTGCTGCGCAGAAGACCCGCGCTTTCGTTTTCCTTGATAATTTCGAGCCACTCGTCCCTGGCGTCCCGATAGTCGCCCTGCGCCGTGTAAGCGGTAGCGAGAGCCCACCGGACCTCTAGATTGGTGGGATCGGTACGGATCGCCTTGCGCCAGGCGTCTATCGCTTCAAGATCGTTGTTGTCGGAAAACCGGATACTTCCTTCGCGGAGAAATGCGTTGGCCATTCTGGGCGCCATCGCCGGGTTGCAATTCGGATCGGGGATCTTCAGGAGGTAGATGTTGTAGCCGCTGTCCACCTCCGCATTATCATGGCCGCCGGTGGCTTCGTAGATGTCCGCCAAGCTGGCCCAATAGTCAGGCTGGTCAACCATTCCCGCCCGGCCATAGATCCTTCCCAAATCAAAGTGAAACGCGTAGTCGTAATCGAGGCGCTTATCCCACTGGATGGCTTTTGCAAACAGATCGAGCGACTTCTTGTAGTCTCCATCCGCGGCGGCAGCTCGACCCAAGTGCCAATAGAGGTGTCCAATGCCAAGCGGAATGCCGTAAACGCAACCGGAGGCGATGCAAAGGAGTGCCAAGAACCATAGGCGGGGCGGTCTACCGTAGAGAAGGTCTTTCCGTCGGCCGATCACGACTACGCCCAAAATAGCGGCGAAGAACAAGCAAAAGAAAAACCCCGCTTGAGCAAAAAACGCCTCGTTTTCCAACTCGTCAACGAGTGTGAAGTCGTTGCGGATGACCGTGCGCGAGCGCAGGTCCCGTCCGTTGATCCAAGGCAGCGTCGGCTCGAGATCGACGCGGGTGATCATGGCGACGAGCCGGTCGAGCTCTTCCGATTGCTTCACCGCGTGCATTGCCTGCGTCGGCTCGTAGACTCCGATGTTCAAAAGCATCAAGAAGGGCAACGCCAGACCGATAGGGACTGCCCACTTAACGATGGTGCCCGGCCGGCGAAGCAGAGAACCAAGGATGACCAAGACTCCGACGACGAAGCATATTATCCGCGCGGCAACTGTTGAGGCCGGCAGTGGCATATCCAGAAACCGCCACCACCCCATTAACGACGAGGCAATAAAGCCTAGTCCGCAAAGGAGGCAGAGGACCGAGGTGCCCCAGTTGGATTGGCGGCTTCCTTTAGTTTCGGGCGTCGGTTCGACATCCATTTATTGAGCTTGGCCTTCTCCCGTCAATCTTTGGACGTTAAGAACGATGCCGTCCATTCTAAGCTTGGCGGCTGCTAGCTTTTGATTCGCGATAGACAGGTTTGCCAGGGCATTGAGCACTTCGTTTTGGGTGCCTACTCCTTGCGCGTAGCGCTCTTTTGCGAGACGAAATGCCTCCGTGGAGGCTACGAGTGCTGCCTCACCGCTCCTTATTGCGGCTCTAACCGCAGTTAAGTTCGAATAAGCCTCTACAATCTGCGTTCGGAGTTGATCCAACTCTTTTTCATAGTCCAGCTGCTTGCTGTCGATGGTGTCTTGCTGGGCCCGAACCGACTCCTTATAAGAAGCTCGATCAAAGAGCGGCAGAACGGCGCGAAGTTCCAAGAACACGTAGGGCCGAGTGAAGGAGTGGGCTCCAACAAATGGGTCCTGATATCCGACGTAACCGGCTCCGGACAGGGCTTGAAGCGTTGGGCTATAGCCAGCCTTCACGGCGGACATCGAGAATCTCGCGGAATCAACTTGATCGCGAATCGATCGAAGGACGGGACTGCTAGCCTCAGCCTTGGTCAGCCACTCGTCCAAATCTTCATTCTCCGACGAGCTAAAGCTCGCTGCAGTTGGATAGGGCCGATCTTTCTTCGGATCTCTGCCCATAATGTTGGCGAGTCGGATCTCACTGCTCTCCAAGGCTCCCTTGAAAGTCTCAACATCCGACTTGGCCAGTTCCACTGCGCTTTGAGCAGTATCTTCCTCGCCCTTGGTGGCATCTCCGAGCTTCAGCCGTTCTTCAACGTCTGTTAAGTGAGCATTCGCGTAGGTTAGCTCGCTGTTGGCTACTTCCAGCAATGTTTCCGCGGAAAGCCCATCGAAGAAAACTGTTGTAACGTCGGCAATAAGAGTCCGCTTTTCGGCGCTGTTGGTCTCATTTTGGGCCTTCGCAGCGGCTTCCGCGGCCTTTACATTGTCTTTGCGCTTTCCATCATCATAGATGTAGTAGTTGGCGCTGAATGAGAGTCGATCGCGCTCGAAAGAAACGTCAGACAGACCCAGTTCCGCGTTCGCTCCAAAGTTATAGTGAGCCGACACGTTAAAAACCGGACTTTCCAGTGTTTTGTCCAGCTCTGTTTTGGCGACCAACTCATCCAGGACAGCCTTCTGACTCTTGACGAACACCGGTCGATTAAGCGCCTCATGAATCGCCGTATCGAGCGTGACCGGTGTGTTGCCGGCCGCTTGCATGCCGACCTGCAGGAGTGGGAAGAGTCCAAGGGAAAGAAACATGTTAAAGCCCCGCTGCCCGAGGCGAGAAGTCCGATGCCGGAGCAGTGCGCGCAATCACATGCGAGCCATCGCGCAACTGCGTTGAGTCGGAAACAACAACTTCCTCGCCGTCATTCAGACCGCTGAGCACGTGCACATAGCCATCCGAGTTGCCTTCATACCTTACGGAGCGCAAATGGGCAACGCCGTCTTTCACGACGTAAACCCCGCCCTGGCCGAGTGTAAAGGCGCTCACGGCTGATTGCGGCACCACAAGCCCGCTCGTCTTTTTGGAGGCGGCGATGATTCCGGTTTGTCCCGGCACGAGTTGATGTCCAACGTTGTTGACTTCGGCCCAAACCGTGAAGGTAAGCGGCGTCGAAGGGTTGGATTCGCCGGGCGTGTTGCGCTCCAACGAACTCACCAGCGGCTGAATTCGAAGGATTTTGGCCTTGAAAGTTCTTCCAGGCAAAGCCTCGATCGTGAGAGTTGCTTCCTGGCCCGGATAGACGCTCTGATAGAACAGTTGGTCTACATTGGCCATGAACTCCACCGAGCTGTCGTCGGCGATTTCGAACAATCCCTCGGTGTTGTTTGCGAGAGGCTGCATGCTGTCAGATCTGGCGATCAACGCCGGGCCGGCGGCTTCGCCCGGGTTTACATTGCGCTCGATGATCACACCGGACCGTGGTGCTTTGATGTATTGGTGGGTAACGACCTGGTGCTGGAGGTTCTCCGCAGCTTTGGCCGCTTCCACTGCCTGTTTTGCTGCCTCGATGGCCTCCGGACGCGAACCAAGAAGCATGACCTTGAGGGTCTCCTTATCCTTGTCTCTCGTGCTTGCATACATCTCAACAGAGTCCCTGGCGGCTGCGATGTCTTCAGGGCGCGAACCGAGTTCGTCAATCTTGAGTTGTGCGGCGGCCTCCACAACCTTATCTTCTTGCGCGGCAACCGCTTCGTCGTTTTGCTCAAGAGCGGATTTGGAAATCAAGTCCTTCTCAAAAAGGGCATGGGCGCGGACGTTGTCGTTCTTAAGCTGTTCGAGGATCGTTTTCTGCTCGTCAAGCCCGGCCTTCGCAAGGTTGATAAGTTCGGGACGATTGCCATCGAGGAGCAGTTGCAGGTGCGCTTTTGCCTCGTTCGTGTTCTTCTCGTCTGTGATCACTTGCAGGCGTTGAACCTCAATCTGCTCGGGGCGATAAAGCGTCTTGACGAGATCGTACTGGCGCTCGGCTTCAAGCGTCTTTGCGCTCAATTCGCTCGTCACCGTGTTTTCTTCGGTCGCGTCCATGACGGCCAAGAGTTGGCCCTTGGAAACGTGGTCGCCAACGTTTACGAAAACGTCGCGAACGACGCCGGAGAAAGTTTCGTTGGGCGGGGCAGGGGGAATTGAGACCTGAACCGTATTGGCAGGAACAATCGAACCTGGGGACATGACATTTTCGTCTGTGGCCCCGATCTTCGCCTGGATCGTATCCACGCTAAATTGGTTAGTTGATTTTTCCCTTGGTTTATCGAAGCCCGTGAAAAGCACGACGGCCAGAAGGACGGCAATTATGCCGGCCGAGAGTTTCAGTTGATTCATCGATATTTTCATTTGTTTACAACACTGCTCGCTTGAAGAGCTGATTCCCCACGTAATTGCATCCCAGTCGGACTGCTTAATCTCCCATAAAGGATATCAAGTTTTTCTATGACCGCAGGCCACGAAAAGCACGATTCGATGTGTTTTTGCGCATTAAATGTGAACTTATCCGCTAATTGCGAGTCCTCGATGACCCTTTTGAGCGCGTAAGCTAAAGCCTTGGGATCCTTCTCCGGGACGAGCAGCCCCGTTTCCTCATTGATGACGACGTCCGGAATGCCGCCAACGTTGGAGGCGACGACTGGGAGCCCAAAAGTCATCGCTTCGATCAAAACGACCCCCAGACCCTCCGTGTCCCCCTTGGAATCGACGATTGCCGGAAGCACGAAGACGGTTGAGGACAGATACAATTTTGCAAGATCCTCATTTCCCACGTCAATAAGCAACTTTACCGAATCGGCGAGGCCCGCGTTGTCAATTTGCTCTTGAAGTTCATCCCGGAGCACTCCCTTTCCTACTAGCAAGAGGTTTGCGTCCACCTCTTTTTGAAGAAGCGAAAAAGCCTCAATCAGATAGCGGATCCCTTTACGCTCAATGAGGCGGCCGACGTAGAGAATCGTCGGTTTCTCAGGACGCGTCGCAGGCGTAGACACGCTTTCAACCGGGCAACCGTAACCTTTGATTTCGATGCTGCGCTCTCCGCAGAGCCTTTTAACTTCATTGGCGGTGTGGGAGGAATTGGCGATAATCGCGTCCGCTGACTTTACGCAAGCGGCCAAGTTCTTACGATACGTGCCGGATTTGCGAGCCAGCGCAAGCTCGGCCCCATGGAAGTTAAGAACCACCTTGGGTCTATTGGCGCCCTGAGCAAGCGCACGAAGTTGGCGTGAGGCAGCGGCCAATGGATATGGACGATGTCAAATCTTTCCTTCTTTTGAAACTTGGTGAAGGCAAGCGTCCCTCGCAACACGTAAAGCCCGGCTATTGCCAGGTAACCAAGTTTGTGAACCTTTGAGGGGGCACCGCTGTCGTGGGTTAAGTCTTCCTTGGAGGCAAGGAAATAGCGGAATCTTCTTACGGGGATTCCGTCGACCTTGTGGTCGCGCAGTCCCCTGTGGGAAGGGGCAAACACGGTAACGTCATATCCTCGCTCTGCAAGGAGATCGACCTCCTGCCGCAGCCAAGGGACGGCGACGTCGGACTCCGACCTAGGGTAGGTGGAGGCAATGATGCACACACGAGTCGCCCTGCGAGGTTTCGTGTCTGCCTGCGGATCTACCGCCGGTGTCACCTAGAACAGTTCCCCGAACGCCAGATCCTTCTGAGAGTCTTGGTCCTTACCGGACCACATTACATGTCCGTTGACTGCCTCGTCAGGCCGCGCATTGAGATAGCCAACCCGGACGATCAGTTCACCTATCAACCCCAAGCACATGACCTGCGCTCCGCCAATGAGGAGAACAACGCAGGTGGTCCAAAGTGCCCGGAGATCGCCGCCGCGTCCCAGCAGTTCGAGAATCGCGAGCCAAGCTCCCATAAAGAGGCTGCTGCCGAGCAGGAGTCCGCCGAACGGGCCGAAGAACTGGAACGGCTTCTTAAGGAATCGGGTGACTAGGATGGTGGTCGCGAAATCGAGAAAACCGGTGATCAGCCGTTTCATCCCGTACTTGGACTTCCCGAACTCACGAGGAGCATGCTCGACGGCGCACTCGGCAACCGAGTACCCCATTTCAGACGCGAAAACCGGAATGAACCGATGGAAATCGCCGTATAGCGTCAGATCCCTCGCAACCTTGCCCTTCATCAATTTGAAACCGCAGTTGAAATCGTGGATTTTGAGGTGATAGTAGCGGCCGACGACGCCATTGAATAGCTTGGACGGCAAGGTTTTGCCAACCGGGTCATGCCGACGCTTTTTCCAACCGGTGACGAGATCGTAGCCTTCGTCCAATTTCTTGATCAATCGCGGAAGCTCCTCGGGTTTGTCCTGAAGGTCTGCATCCATCATGGCGACGACGTCTCCGCTGGTTCGTTTGAATCCCGCCGATAGGGCGGCAGCTTTTCCAAAGTTCCGGCGGAATAGGATGAGGTTTACGTTTTGGTCCGTTTCGTGAAGCGAGATTAGCTTCGCTCGCGAACCGTCCGTGCTGCCATCGTCTACGAAGATGAACTCATGGTTGGGCGCAACCTCGGCAAGGACCGTCTTGAGCCGATCGTAAAGCAAATCAATGCTTTCCTCTTCGTTTAGAAGGGGAATAACCACACTTAGCTTTAAATCGCCATTGCTTAAGGAGTTGGCTAGACTTGGCCTTAAGGACCGCTTATAGTCGGGTTCGACTAAGTTAACAGCTGCATTTCTCACGGAAGCGGTTACATCCAATTTCTCGTTTAGTTGCATTCATTCCTCCTCTCCGGCAGAAACCGTAAACCACGCAATGACCGCAACGCCGCGACACTCAGCACTGAGCAACTTAACTCAGTGACTCGATAACTCTATTTTAACGCAAGTTTCGGGCCAAAACTGAGTTTTAATTTTACAGTGGGAGTGTGTGTCCCTCCTACTGGTTTCTTGCGGGTTAGATAGCTATAGCGCAATATTTGTTCCAACATTTTTTCAACTTGGTCCATTTTGCCCGTAAATAGGCGTGTTACGGCTATTCCAAACCCCTGTTGAAAGACCGGGTTCCGGCTCGCTCTCGCTCAATTACTGTCCTTTTACACCCTCCCACACGGCACGTAGGCAGTGGGTGTAGTGGACACCTATTCGGTCGCCGACCGGAAGGAGGAGGAGGAATGAAGCTCTACAGAGCGAGCATTTCAATATTAATTACGGGAGTGTGCATGGCTGCCTTTTGCCAAGAGGCGTCCGTCACAACCGCGCCGCAACAACCGTTTGTCGCACCCTCTTACACGTCTACCGGCCACCAGCCGGAGGTTTCCGCATTCTATTACGCATGGTATGTGCAGAATCAGTGGGCATGTTTGCTCGATATGGTTCCCAGCCTGGGCGAGTATGATAGCCGGAACCTCCAGACAATTAACGATCACATGAACTGGGCCAATCAGGCCGGTTTGGATAATCTGATCTTGTCCTGGTGGGGTACGAACAATCAAGAGGGCCAGCGAATAGACGCTATCGTGCCTAACCTGCTCGAAGCGGCAGAGACCTACAACATCAAGATGCCGATCATGATCGATGCGTATGACGGCCGCACGCCCGCAACTGTTGCGAACGACGTGGCCTACCTATTGAAGAAGTACAGCGCCTACCCCGCATGGTACACGAGTGAAAGGCCTACCCCCTTTCTTAACAACTCGAATCCAAAGAGCGTTTTTCTCATCTACAGCACGTCATCGACCGCAGGGGGCAACCCTTCAGAGTGGACTGCCGTCATCGACAACATTCACCAGAAATACGGCGCCGCCGTGTTGATTCACGACGACTATGACCCAGCCTGGGTTACGGTGGGACATTTCAACGGAATGTTCGGTTATGGCACTTACTCGCCCTTCAACGAGCGGGAACTCGCTCAAAGCCTTCCTGCCAACGCATGGTATCTGCCCACTTGCTATCCGGGTTTCAATGCCTATCGGAGCAAAGGGTGGACGGGAGTTGTTCCTCGAAATGCGGGCGCCACCTACAATCAAACCTGGTTCAGCGCACTGGACCTGGGTAACGACATGCCGATGGTCGCCGTGACAAGCTTCAACGAGTGGACCGAATCGACGCAGATTGAGCCGGATGGCTCAGGTGTTGCGCCCGATGGTTTCACTTACGACAACTACGGCAAGCTTGGCGCCAACGGGTATTTGACAATGACGAAATTCTTGGGCTAAGACTGCGCACGACTTCACTCCAGTGAGTTATTCGGGTGCTGAGACGGTCTATGAGATCCCTGGAATCCCGAATAATAACGATAACGGCCTGTGGCAAAACAGTTGGGGCAGCCTTGGGGTGAACTACAACGAAGTCGTCGGTGGACAGCCTGCCGTTTTATGCGAGCCAGGCAGCGACGCTATCTACTATGAAGTGGACCGGTCGTTCGCTCCTCAAACTGCTGCCAGCTACACGGTCAGGGTCGATTACTTCGATTCCGGAAATGATAAGTGGCGGCTAGACTATCGACAGCCAAATAACGTTGCCTACTCATCGCCCTACGTGACGATGAAGAACACGAATCGCTGGCGCACGGCAGTTTTCACCATCAAGAACGCGCAGTTTACGGGCCAGTTGGGTGGCTACGACGACCTTCGGGTGTTCGTTCCAACCGGAAGTTCGGACGCGTTCGGCCTCGTCTCCGTAACCCTCGAAAACAGCCCAGTTACAAGATTAAGAAAAATCAAGTAACGGTTGTGGAATGGCCGGTCTGGATTTCGATCCGGGCCGGCTGTTTTCGTAATTCTGCAAAACGCATTCTCGAAACGCAACCCCAGCGAGGCTCTTGAAGGGGGTAAAAAGTTCCGACAATTGCTAGTCTTAACCTTCCGCAAGAGAGTTTTGAAACATTCTGCGGGATTTTGGGGTCTAATTTGTTTCAGAGTGAAAGTGGCAGACTTTCGGTTCTTGTGGGGGAGAAACCTCGGACCGTCTGTGCTTCACTTCTCTGATTACCGGTCGTGGTCCCGATGCTGAGGTCTCGCCTGGGTAGATGAACGGGTGGTTGGAAATGAAAATGCGATTATTAAAATCTTTGGCACTTGGTGTTGTCTTGTGCGGCGTTGCCGGTTTGGCTTGCGCTGACACTGAAACATATGGAATCAATCTTGGATCTGGCTGGCAAGGCGTAGGCTATGCCAATGGTGGCCAGACCATCGACCAAATAGCTTCGGTACCCTCGTCGAACGGCTTTCAAAGCCGGTTCAACACTGGGAACCCGATCACGCACGAGTTCAACGTGAACATCTACGCAAGCGACTCTCCGGCCGTTTATGACTGGATTGCCGCACATTTGTCCACGCCGAACTACACTACGAGCGGGCAAGTGGCCGCGTTCGACACCACGAAGGGAACGGGCAACGTCCTTTCCTACACGGGTGGATATTTCGATAGCCTGTCATTTCCGACGCTAACCGCCGGAGCAGCAGGTTCGACTTATCTCGCTGCCTCGATCGATACGCTGACCACCGCGCCGGCGTCTTCGTCAGGCGTGCTGTCGTCGATCACTCCTTCGGCCGGTCTCGGTTGGTCCACAGGATATGCAAACGTATCCGTTAGCGGGACCACAACAACCGGCGTGAAAGTGGTGCGGAGCATTACGATCACGGACCAGGAGTATTCGAACGCATCCTTTGGTTTTTCAAAGGACGTCTCGGACTTGGTTATTACGGTTCCCACAGGAACGGACGTCAACAGCTTCAACGCATGGTTGACGGAAGCTGGTTCAACCCTCGATAAGAGGAGTGGTTCGGTGACCTACTATGATGTCAACGGAAATGCCATCGGCACGTTGAGCCTCGGCGGCTTGAGCATCCGCGGCATCGTTGCGACGCACCTCTATGATGGTCCGTCGTACGGTGACAAGGATGTGTATATGACGGTCGAGACTGCTTCTTGGACAGCTGCCTCTCACATTGAGACAGTTCGCTAAAGCAGATAGGCTGAAAATCATTGACCCCAGCGTTCCAACGCTGGGGTTTTTTAATTCTTAATGTCGCAAACTATTACGCAAGGATGCAGCGCAAATGTTCACACTTTGTAAAACGATCCTCGTAAAGTGGGCGTCAAGATAGGTTATGAGGATTATTGCGGGTCTCAGTTGTCTGTCTGTTCTAGTCGTTGCTGCCGCTTTCGCCTATGCGCAAAAGGAGCATGTTAGGATCGATTTGCGATCATCCGGGGATGTTGACCCGCAAGATTGGAAGTTGACCGTTGGCGGCAAACATTTCGAGTGTGTTAAGAAAGGCGGCCCGCCAACCCCACCCGCCGTTGTGGACGATTCCGAAGTGGGCAAGGCCCTAAGGATCGAACTTGATCCAACCAGCGGACCGGGACCGGACAATGGCCGGGACAAGATCAACTACACGGTCATCAAGGCCAGCAATGCAAATGCCCCTACGTTCGACGGTCGAATGACTTATCTGAAATTCGCAATAAAGCTAGGTGACGATTTTCAGGTCCCGACCACAGGGCGGGACTACGTTTTGGCCCAATGGTGGCAAGGCGCTCCCTTCGGCCCGCCTTTGTCCCTTCAGCTTGTTCGTGGTCAAGGCGCCTCCGATGTGCCTCGGTTTGAGTTTGCCGTTCGCAACAATCAAACGGGTGGGAATCCAAACGCGCACGTGATTCAGCTTAGACCTAAAGGGCTGGACAGTATGGAGCGTGGAAAATGGTACAAGTTTGAAGTTGGAGTGAAGCCTAGCTTCAATGGAGATGGTGAAGTTGTCGCTTGGGTCAATGGCGACGAGGAAGTGCATTGGAAGGGAAGCGTAGGCTATGACCCGTCCTCTACCGCCCAGGATTTGGGTTACAAAACGGGCAGCAAAACGGATCGCCAGCCGAACCAACGTTTAGAGCTTTATATCGGCCCTTATCGTGACCGGATGGATACCAAACAGGTTTTCTATTACGCCGACATCTCTTATGGCGAGGCTCGCTGAGAACCGATGCAAATCCACCCTAACTTTAGGCCTTCGCGGAACACTTGCCTCTTTCCGGGAGTGGAAAGAAGCACTATGGATAAAGATCGCATCAAAGGAAAGGCAAAGCAAGTGGAAGGCAGAGTTCAGGGCGCAGTTGGCAATATGACTGGGTCCAAGAAAAACCAAATCGAAGGCGCGAGCAAGCAGGTTGCCGGCAAAGTTCAAGAGAACTTTGGCAAGGCGAAGGACGAAGTTCGAAAAGCGTCGAAATAAATAGCCGCCGGTATACCGGCAACCGCGCGTCTAATTGAATCGTAACCTTGGGCTGAATTCCAGTTACGAATCATGGCGACGGATCTACCGAATCGTAAATCTGCGGCCGTCTTTTGGTTGAAATCTTCAATCCTCAAGGCGGCCCGCGCTGTTAAGGACCTTCGGTCGGATTTGGCTGTGTTGCCACGCGTTGACACTCGATTGCCGGTTCTCTTAGGAGAAAGCCGCAGTCCACTATGGAGCGAGGGCGCCGAAACGGAAATCGCCTTGCAGCGCGGGAAGGTCCATAATCTGCGAATCGCCTGCCATAAGCTCAACGGAGTGCTGGTTCTCCCCGGGAAAACCTTCAGTTTCTGGCGTAATGTGAAACGGGCAACAAAGCGCCGTGGGTACGTTCTCGGACGGCAACTTCGCGAGGGATGTATTTATCCCGAAATTGGGGGCGGTCTCTGCCAACTTTCAAATGCTCTGTACGATGCAGCGGAAAAGTCCGGACTGGAGATCGTAGAAAGGCATCCGCACACCATCATCATCCCAGGGTCTGCTGCAGAGCTGGGAAGAGACGCCACTGTTGCCTGGAACTACATCGATTTGAGATTCAAGTCAGAAAGCGCCTTTCAGATAGTTGCGGAACTCACCTCCAGTGAGCTTTCCGTTCGAATTCATGGAGAAAGTGCCAAGAGGGTATCGGGCGGATCCATTGCCTTGACGAAGTTCGACCGCAGCATTCTCGACGTGCAAAGACATAGCTGCACGACTTGCGGAGAGGTTGGCTGTTTTCGCCATCCGCGGGCCGTCGCCGCCACGACCCCTTGTTCCGGGAGAACTGCGTACGTTCTGGACGATCTTTGGCCCGAGTTCGGCGACTTTGTCCAAGAGTCCCGCGCGGACGGTGACTTCCTCCTGATCCCGATCGATGGCCGCCGGTTCAGCAATGAGCGCTATGCCTGGCCCACGGAGGGGTTCGCCAAGGTTCAAGAGGCGCGCTGGGAACTCTTGCGCCGTGCCTTCGCTTCTCGGAGGCTGGCAACTTATGGCGCCGCTCGCTTATCGGCTCAACTCAAATCCGCTGAGGCAATTACGCGGCGCCTCGTCCCTGCGATGGACGCGGACACGGTTGGCGCCTGCGTCAGTCAAAACTTCTTGCCGTTTCTTTGGCGCGGTGGCCATCTTGGCGGACGCACGTTCACGATATTGGCCAACCGCTTGCCGCTGAGGCTGCTCCATGCCAGGCTCGACGAAGCAGCAGCAAAATGGCCGGAACGACGAACGCTGAGCGAATTTAGGGCTCCCAATGAGATCGTCCAATGGGAGTGGGAGGCGTTTGAGGCGGCAAATGAGGTTGTCACTCCCAATGTTGAAATCGCCGCTCTATTTGGAGAAAGGGCAAAGTTGATTCCTTGGAAGCATCCCGAAGCATCCTCCTGGCAGGCAGGGAAGACGGTTGTTTTTCCGGGGCCGTCGGCAGCTCGTAAGGGCGCCTACGAACTGCGTGAAGTTGCGAGGCGCTTGGACCTGAACGTGGTGCTTCTGGGCTCGGAATTGGAAGGGATCGACTTTTGGAACGGAGTCAGGATCAGGCGAATGTCCGCAAATGAAGATTGGCTCGATGGGGCGGGAGTCCTCGTGCAGCCTGCGCTGGTCGAAGAACGTCCGCGCGCGGTTTTGAAGGCGATTGCCAATGGGCTGCCCGTCGTTGCCACGCCGCACTGCGGGGTAGCGTTGGGAGCTATGGATAGGTCGGTCGGTTTTGGGTGTCCCGATGAGCTAGAGATCGCAATAAAGAGTGCCCTCTCGATCACTTGTTAACATCCAGCGTTATCGAGTATCCAGTCCCCGTCAGCACGCCCTGGATCTCATTCCCTTTGGAAGTGAATGTCCCCGAGACATTGTGGGAGACGCTGGCAAAGCTCACCGTCCCGTTAAAGACCAGGTTCGTACCAACCGAACCGTTAATGCTCCCTTGAACTCCAGTTTTCGTATCCGTGAGGGTTCCAAAAACGTTGCCAATGTTCGTTAACGTAATCGAAGCAGGCCCTGCTCGGCCATCGCTTGTCGTAAAAGTCCCACTGTACGTTCCTGCATAGCGGTTATTGACGAAGGGGGCGACGAGGCCGGCGCAACCAGCCATAACCATGCTGGCCAAGCAAACAAGGATAACTGTTCTCATAGCTGCTCCGACGCAAGATCATTGATGTTGCGTTCACTATTCTAAGACGCCGTAACAGAATGGCGCGCGACAGCTCTTAAGGGAATTTCGCTGCTTGACAGGTGCCGGCGTGATTGGTCAAAACAGGCTCGCTTTGTGGGACGAAGTGGCTCTCTTTAGATGCTTGGGTAGGCGCTCGACTTCAGACGCGTTGGCCGATGACAGGATGTCGATCGTGGCTTCCATCTGCTCGGTCGGACCGGTCACCATAAGTAGAAAGTGCCCAGCAGCGAGCTTTTGCCTGTACCTGGTCGATATTTCTTCAGCAGTCGAGCCTCCTGCGACCCAGCCGACAAAAACACCAATTGCGCCGCCAATGAGCAAACCAGCCAACGGGCCAAGAATAGCGATTTCTCCTAATCCAGGAACCAGAAAAATGCTCAGTCCTCCTAACAGCCCCCAAATGCCGCCATTCATCAATCCGGCTCGCTCGCCTTCCGCCCGCATGACGTCGCCTTCTTCCTCTGGCAATGACCATTGCCCCATGATCGCATCCTGGATTTCCGTGCTTTTGCCTATCATGGAAATATGTTCCTGATTGATTCCCGATTGCAGCAGGGAGCGAACGGCCAGTTCGGCATCAATCCGGTTTTCGTATGTGCCTACAACGACTTCTTCTAAAATAGCCACTTGCTTTCACCCAGGTTTTGTTACGACGGTGCGGTCTGCTTCATGACGCCGGAGAATCGATGCCACCTGCATTTGGAAACACCTGGCTCAAAACTGAATGGAATACGGTTCGAATACTGCGAAGAATTGCGCAGGCTTGAATGTATCGCGCGTAGGCAGCTAAAGGGGGGAAGGGACCATGCCGAAAGAATTCGACGGACATCTTCATATCCCTCCGCCTACAAAGCAATCTTGGCGGATGCAATTCGGAGGAAAGGTCTGAAAAGAGCTTTGGATTGACGAGAGCTATGATCGAGCACACAACAAAGGTTGCCTTGACTAAGACGATTCTGAAAGTGGCCGCGTGTTTCTGGGGGACCTCTTGATTTCTAGCTCCGATTTTGACCGAGTATTACTGTTGTTTCGCCGTGTAAGAGCTCTTCCTGAGCTGCCTGGCATTGCGTTGAGGCTCACGGAAGCGGTCGACTCCGGAGTGGCGTCAGCTCTCGACTTGGAAAAGATAATCTCAAGCGACCCGGCCCTGGCTGCGAGGATTTTGCGCATTGCAAACACGGGGCGTGCCGGCTGGACCGACAACGAGGTCTCGACCATTCGTATGGCGATTCTAAAACTGGGGCAGCGAAGCGTGAAGAACTTGGCGGTTTCCCTAATCATGGATTCCATGACGCATTCCATAGGCGATGGAGGTCCGGATCCCAATCGGATCGCCCACCACTCGCTGGCTACCGCGTTTCTTGCCCGTTACCTGTTTGCAAGGCGTCAACAAAAGAGCGAGTTCGAGTCCCATTGGTCAGCTGACGAGCTGTTTGCCGCCACCTTGCTACACGATATTGCTTTGCCCCTGCTGTATCAAGTCTCACCGGAAGTATTTCAGCGCATCAACCTAACGGCAGTGCGGGGCCAAACATCCTACGACTGGGCTTTTGAGAGAATTTACAAGCACCCAATGAACGAACTGGGTGGCGCGGCAATGGAAGCTTGGGGCTTGCCCTCCATTTTCCAGTCTGTGTGCTGGCACTGGCGCGAACCTTGGGGATGCGTTGAAGAGTTTCCCGCACTTTGTTGCGTGCACTACGCCAATCACCTTGCAACTGCCTTCGGATTGTCGTCTGAACCCTGGACCATAGAGGAAGACCTGGCGTTGGAAGTTGAAGAAGAAGTTGGGTTGGCTCCGGAAGAAGTCGCTCTCGCAATTGAGCTCATTGAGCGCCAGGTTGACGCGTATACCAACGTTAAGCCCGGATCCGAAGCACTAAAGACCGCGTAGATTCCCTTATTCTAACTTTTCTCAAGCTGCGCGACGAGATCGTGGAAGAAGGCGGCCTGCCTCGGGTTGATCTTTTTGAGCGCTTCCGGGATCGTAAACCAAGCCCCTCTGTCGACCTCGGGAAACTGCTGCACCTTACCGGAACGCGGCGGCCACTCCATTTCAAAGGAGTTGCTCTTTAACATCGCTGCGTCAAAATCGGCCTCGGTTGCCCAGGCGTAGACGACCTTGCCGCTCTTCAGCGTGCACGGTTGAAGAGGGAAAACTTCACCATCGAGTACAAAGCCTGTTTCCTCCAAGAACTCTCTGTTGGCGGCGGCCAGCGGGTCTTCGTCGGTGAATTCACCCTTGGGAATGGACCATGCGCCTTCGTCCTTGGCTGCCCAAATTGGACCTCCAGGGTGGACGAGGAAAACCTCAAGTTGGGTGATTGGTGACGGTTGGCGAGTCGCGGGCTCGGAAAGTTGAATCGCATCGGAACGGCGAAAGGCAAGAATCCCGGCACTTTGCTTAGCCATCTTGCTTCAATCCGTGTCCAGGCCGGCAAGGGCGAATAGAGGAGAGCCTAACTTATTGGCCAACTCCTGGTCGACGAGACCCACCTCTCGAATCAATCTTCGGGTTATCACTTGAAATGCTGCTATAAGATTGCCCGGATCAAGTCTCGAAACGAGAGATGATTCCAGAGGGGTCGTCTCTTCCGGGGGCAGGCTGTGGATTCCGCGTCCGTGCGCGGTTTCCAGCCCGTGCCTCAAGCTA
>CAWHLK010000011.1:0-64534 GCA_963829965.1 uncultured archaeon
CAACACCCCTCCTAAAACCCCAATAAAAAACCCGATAACAATACTGGGAATGAACATCTCTGAGCACAGGCCCCGCCGACTCCGCACAGCCGCTTACGCAAACAAGCAGCATCGAAGCCAAGCGCATGAACCTTCAATTGCTCATGCTTCGGAAGTCCCTGGACGGCCAGCAGGAGCAGGCCGAAGAGCTCACACGCGAGATGGAAGGCAAAGGCCAGATCATCGATCTCCGGGTCTAAACCAACCCGCCAATACCCCTCAACCCTGGCACCCAACACTCAACCCTCCCCCGCCAACCTGTAACAACCTAAAACCCAAAACCCAAAACCCAAAACCTTTCCCCTCAACACCCAACACTCACCCCACCAACCCCCCCAAAACCCAAAAAGGTACACTAAGGTGTGCGTGAGAAGAAGTCTAGCCAGCCCGTGTGGTTCAAAAACACCTATTTTTGGATCGGCGGCATTCTTTTCATCCTCAGCATTATTGGCCTGCCGTTTCTAGGGGGAGATCGAGCGATCCGCGATCCCGGCCAAAAGCGAGAGAATGGCCTTGCCCTACTTTATTTCTGCGGGGCGGTCATCATGTTGGTCAACGGTTGGTTAAGCCACCGGCAGACCGTGCAGCATTACAACGAGACGGTCGCCGAAAAGGAGCAAGAGTAAATGGTAGTTTGCAGCAGTTGTGGAAAGCCGATGGAAAAAGTGCCGGATTGGATGGCGTCGATCGAAGTCCAATTCGCATGCAACAACTGTCCGAACCGGCAGCTAAAGAACATCGCGTTCGTAAACCTGGACCCGACCATTCCTGCAACCGCAAAGATCGAACTCGACCCCGAAGAGCTTGACGAAGTGGCCGATTCGGCCGAAGAAGAAGAACCGGCAGACTAAGCCGCCGCCCGTCTGGCTTGGACTATATCGAAGGCCACCGGCGTGAGACGAGGCCCCAACTCCAATCGGCAGGCACGCTGTAGTTGCCTGCGCGAGATACCGGTGCCCTCCAATACCGTAACCAGCGCTATGAGCCGGTCGTCTTCAATCCAGGCTCGGGCGGAAACCACGTCCGGCTGCGCCTGAAGGCATCTTTCAGTGAGTCTTGGATCGACGTCGGACATCGCATTCTAGTCATCGGAGGAATTTCCCTTCTCCTCATGTCACAATGGAGAGCGTTATTATGAGCGTTTTGAATGTTAAAGAAAGAGCCGAAGAAGCCAAGCCCAAGGCGTTGCGTCATGCCGGGCAAGTGCCGATGGCCTTAGTTCGTAAAGGCGGTAAGACCGTTTTAATCCAAGCGGCCGTCAACGGTCTCAAAAGAGCCCTCGCCAAAGCCCACGGCGCAGGAATGATCCATGTGCTGGTCGAAGGGACAAAAACCCCCATCAGCGCAATCGTAAAATCGATCGATCGCGATACGATCAGTCGTTCCCTGACCCATGTGAGCATGCTCCAGGTGAACAAGGACGACACGATTCGCGTGGATGTTCCCGTGGTTGCCGTCGGAATGCCGGACATCGTCACCTCAGGCGAGGCCGTGCTCGATGCACCCCACCGACCATGTGAAGGTCAAGGGCAAGGTTTCAGACATTCCCGATACCATCGAAGTCGACATTTCCGGATTGGCGATGCACGAGTCGATCACCGCCGCCCACATTACGCTGCCCGAAGGCGTGGAACTCATCAGCAACCACGACACCCAGCTGTTCAGCGTCACGATGCCTGCAAAGGTTGAAGATATGGAGGCCGGTGAAGCAGAGGGAACCGAATCGGTAGAAGTGCCGACGGTTGCCGAGACCGAAGCCACAGAAGAGTAGCCCAATACGGAAAAGGGGCTTAGGAAGTGCCCGCCAAAGCACAATGGTGGCGTGCACTTAGCCGAAGATCCCGTCGAAGACCCTGGAGCTTGCCGAAGGGAGCGCAGCCGAAGTGTTCATGATCCGCGGAAACAGGATTTGCGGCTTAAATCGTGGTTCTCATGCCCATTTTTGAAGCTGTAGTGGCGCGAATCCTCTCTAGCTTGTGTCCGGAAGCTGCCTACCCGCATACCCGCATACCCGTTTACCAGTTCACAGTTCACAGTTCACACTTAACACGGTTCACGGTTCACCGCCCCCTGCCGCTTCTCATAGATCTCTCTCACCAACTGCCGGGCGCACTCCTCGACCGTGTGCGCTTCCGTCTCAATCACCACATCCGGGTTCTCAGGTTCTTCAAAAACGGAGGTGATCCCCGTAAACTGCTTGATCTCGCCCCGCCGCGCCTTCTTGTAGAGGCCTTTGGGGTCCCGGTTCTCGCATTCGGCGAGGCGCTGGTCTTCACGTATACCTCGATACACTGAGAACCCAGAATTGCGAACGTAGGCGGCGGTCCGCATTGGAGGGAGTGATAAACGAGCAAACCGTAACGTTGCCAAGCCCGGCAAACAGCTTGGCCACGTGGGCCGCCCGGCGCAGGTTCTCCTCCGGCTTTCGGGGCTGAAACCGAGGTCGCTGTTCAAACCGAGCCGCAAATCGTCTCCATCCAGGCGCGCCGCTTGAACTCCCTGTAACCGCAGCTCCTCCACAACCGCGTCCGCGATCGTGGATTTGCCCGCGCCCGAAAGCCCGGTCATCCAGAACCACCCCGCTCTCCCGTCGTTGATAAGTCGCGCCCACCTGCGGCGCTGTCCGCAAGACCATCCCCGCCGCAACCCACATTATTGGAAACCGGGTCGATCAAAACAAATGAGCCCGTATTGCGATTGTGCTCGAAAGTATCGGACGAAGATCGGCCGCCCCGTGGTGATGATCACGCGCCCGATGTCGTTCAAATCCAGATGCAAAGCGTTCACCCGGTGCAGCGACTCCACATCGAACCGGTAAACCACCTCGTCGATCGTTGCGGAGACTTCGCGGGTGGTGTGCCGCAGAATGTAGCTCTTGCCCATGACCGAACAATCGCCGGACATCCAGCAAAGATGCGCCTCGAACGTCTCCGTAACGCTGGGAACGTTGCGCGGGCGAACCAGCATCTCGCCCGGCTGATGTCCACCTCGTGGTCCAAAGTGAGCACCACGTTGTCGCCCTGCGAGGCCTCCGTAACCTCGCCTTCCAAATCGTAAAGCTGTCGAACCGTGACCAGCTGCCGCGAAGGCAGAACCTGAAGGTCATCCCCCACCCGCAAACTGCCTGAGGCTATCTGCCCTGAAAAGCCGCGGAAAGATTGGTCCGGCCGGATCACATACTGGATCGGCAGCCGAAGGTCGGGCGGCGTCTGCCGGCCGACCTCCGCGATCTGCTCCAGCATCTCCAGCAGCGGCGCCCCCCGTACCAAGGCATGTTGGCGCTCCCGCTCACCACGTTATCCCCAACCAGGGCGGAGGCGGGAATAAACGTCACCCGGCCAAGCGAGAGCTTGGCCGCATAGTCCTGAAACTCCTTCTCGATCTCCCGAAACCGCGCTTCGCTGTAGTCAACAAGGTCCATCTTGTTCACCAGCAGAATCAAGTTGGGGATCCGAAGCAGGGAAGCGATAAAGCTGTGCCGCTTGGATTGATCCGTCATCCCGTTCACCGCGTCGATCAGCACGATCGCTACATCGGCGGTGGAAGCGCCCGTGATCATGTTGCGCGTGTATTGCTGGTGCCCCGGCGTGTCCGCAATGATAAACCGGCATTTGGGCGTGGCAAAAAAGCGATACGCCACATCGATCGTGATGCCCTGTTCGCGTTCCGCTCTCAACCCGTCGGTAAGCAAGGCCAAGTTGACCTCGGCTTCGCCTCGGTGAAGCGAGATTCGCTCGAGCGCCTCGTACTGGTCCTCAAAAATGGATTTGGTGTCATACAACAGCCGTCCAATAAGCGTGCTCTTGCCGTCGTCCACACTGCCCGCGGTGGAAATGCGAACCATGCGAAGGTCTTCCATTAGAAGTACCCCTTGGTCTTACGGTCTTCCATCGCGTTCTCGGACCGCTGGTCGTCCGCCCGCGTGCTGCGCTCGCTCGTCCGGGAAGCGGCAATTTCAGCAATCACCTCATCCAAAGTCTCCGCCTTGGAAAGCGTCGCCCCCGTGCAAGTAGCGTCCCCAATCGTCCTAAACCGAACCTGGCGGACGGAAGGCGTTTCGCCTTCGATAAATCCCAAAAACTCCGTATGCGCAAGAATCGCCCCATCCCGCATCACCACCGGTCGGGAGTGGCTGAAATAAAGGCTGGGAATCGGGATCTCCCGCGCCCGGATGTACTCCCAAACGTCCAGCTCCGTCCAGTTGCTAAGTGGGAAAACCCGGAACTGCTCGCCCTTGTTCTTGCGCCCGTTATAGATGTTCCAAAGTTCGGGCCGCTGATTCTTGGGGTCCCAAAGCCCGCGGGCATTCCGGTGGAGAAAAACCGCTCCTTCGCCCCGCCTCTTCCCCATCCCGACGAGCCCCGCCAATACAAGCGTCCAGCTTCAATTCCTTGATCGCGTCCAGCAGGGTTACCGTCTGTAGGGCGTTTCGGCTCCGGTTCGGCCCCGTTTCCTCCGTAACCAGCCCCGCATCAATGGAGTCCTGCACAAACCGAACAATAAGGTTCGCCCCAACCTCCTTAACCAAGTTGTCCCGAAACAGGAGGGTCTCAGGAAAGTTGTGCCCGGTATCGATGTGCAGCAGGGGAAAGGGAATCGGCGCGGGAGCAAAAGCCCGCTTCGCCAAATGCACAAGCGTAATGGAGTCCTTCCCACCCGAAAAAAGCAGGGCCGGCCGCTCGAACTGGGCCGCGGTCTCCCGAATCACATAAACCGCCTCGCCCTCCAGTTCTCTCAACGCGGAAGGGATCGGCCTGGAAGCGGTCTGATTGGGCATAGAATTATTGTTGGCAACCGGTGCATGCCGAACGATTCAAATCAACGCAAATAACGCCCCACATGATCCCGAACAATAAATTATGCCCGAACGCAGCAACGGGGCGGAAAGGAATGCGCGAAGCGCTGTGGAAGTGCGGCGATTTCCTTCGCCGCTTTTAGCCGGGCCCCGCTCCCATCGGATCGCGGAAATATCTTGCGGAAATCGAGCCACGTTATCGGCGGCTTTGACCCACGCACCGAACGGGTAATCGACATGGACACGCAGAGGCTCAATGAGCACGCGTATTCTTAGACGAGGCTGGTGAGGCGTGCATGACAGCCGCGTATGAGGGGTCACCTGCTCGGCATGCTCGCCCCGAGGAGCCAAACAGCTTAACCGGCAGAGCCCTTCAAATCCGATATACTCGGACGCAATTTCTTCGCGGCAACCGATTGTTGAAAAGACCCGGTTTCCCGGGCTTCTAAGACGTAACAGCCTTATGCGTAGCAGGATAGGAGATATCTTTGAAATAAAGACGCGGCTCGGTCTTGCCTACGCCCAGATTACACATAGAATTCCAAGTTGGGGCCAACTGATCCGTGTGATCGATGGTTTCTTTCCATCACGTCCGTTTGATCTCGAAGATTTGGCCATGTACGAAACGAGGTTCGTTACATTCTTTCCTGCAGACGCGGCTCTATCACGTGGCATTTTTGAGCGAGTCGGGAACGCCTCCATGCCTTCGCCCGATCAAAGGTTTCCGGTGTTCAAAAGCGGAATACCGGCCCAAGACACCAGGAGGGTCGGTGATAACTGGTGGCTTTGGGATGGCAAAATCGAGCGACGGGTCGGTAGGCTCCGATCTGATCAGAAACGGTTTCCAATTCGTCAAATCATAAACGACACGATGCTCATTCATAGAATCGAGTCCGGCTGGCTTCCTGAGCATGAGGAGTAGAGCAAAGCATCAAATTGCTGATCAAGACGCCGCCTCGGAGTACAGGCGTCCCCATGGGATTTCTCGAACGTGAAGTCAGGGGACCAAAGAATATCCATCTTGCCTATTCAAGCGAAGCTAAACCGTGTTACGATCTCTTAGGCGAACGCTACCGAGGATTGACGCGGGCTCTGGGATCGACAAGATCTCAGACTTTCCCATAGCATCTTAGAGATGCTAATCCCGGTTCCGTCGCGCAAAACTCCGGTACCAACATGATTTTCAGCATGAAAAATATGCGATCTCTCGTTCTTTCCCTCTTTGCGGCCGTTGGCCTCTCTGCCCTCGCCTTGGCCCAAACTTGGACTCCGGTCACCAATCAGCTGTCAAACAGCATAGCAGTCCGTGCTCCCATTCTGATGCTCGATGGCACCGTCCTAATTCACGATGCGGACGCTACCGATTGGTGGAAGCTGACGCCGGATTCCAAAGGCAACTATGTCAGCGGCACTTGGACCCAGATCGCGTCCCTCCCGACCGGTTATGGCCCCCAATACTTTGCATCGGCCGTGCTGCCGGACGGCAAACTGATCATCATGGGCGGCGATTCCTTCGCCGCTTTTAGCCGGACCCCGCTCCCATGGAAGAACCCAATAAAGATCCTTCTTGGGATACGACTCCGGCCAACCGAGCCTTTCGACCATCCTGACGAAGAGATAGACGAGATCACGAGCTGTGCCATTGAAGTTGAAAGGCCTACCCATCGGCGGTAGCATTCAGGTAAGGGATCCCTTGCCTCAGGCGGAGTCCGTGGAGGGGCATTACAACAGCTACGTGTTTCAACGGTTCATGAAGCCGGACGAAAGAAATGACCTAACGGGCGTAACCAAAAGAAGCACGGTGGACATGCTTAGGAATTTGCGGGAGGAGCTAATGACGGAGATCAAGGAGGGCCGTGTCCCATGGATGAACGATCGCAACTTTTGGAACACATGATCACTGATCAATGTGATGTTGAACCTGGGCAGCGAACGTTTCGGCTCACCACTCCGCTCACTCTCGAGTTTGGCAAATTCGTAGCGCATGATGAGATGCGGTTACTTAGCACTTGCCCCGTGTGTGGGACAGAAAGATACGAGCGGAAATTTCCCTCAAGGATCGAATATCTTGGCGGTATCGTGGCAGACTTCCACTCAGCCAGCAAACTGCTTATCGCACGAAGGGCGGTAGCCGAGGAGCTTGCCGAGCGCTTTAAAGGGATTGCAGTCAAGGAAATTGAAATGTACTCGGGCGAATCCTTTTGGTCTGATCCTGATAAACGGCCCCAGACGGCAAAAAAATACAACGGGCCAGAATTGGCCGAGCTGTGCTTCCCATTCAATATCCCCGGTGATCCAACGCTTTCATCGCTCGTTGAGACCTTCAGATGTGACGAATGTCATACTAGACACTACCTTGTAAAGGGCGTGGAGAGAATCAGTCTGGACGAGCCCAGCGACCTCTTTTTCGAGGGGCTGAACTATCATCGCTCGCCTGAATGGGTCTCCGGGTAAGAAGACCTGACTTGCAAGGCAATATGGCATACATGTATAACGGGGGCCGGAGGCAAGTGCTGGAGCCAGTTCGCGAATACATCATTGCACGGGGCTTTACAAACGCAGAGTTCATCGATTACGGAGTGACTGTCCCGTAGTCAGCGCTAGTGCAGCTTCCTGGCCGCAATGGCTTCCGCACTATAAAAGCTTGTTCATTGAAGTTGTCGAGCTCGTCGCTTTCTATTCAACCTTAATTTCGCCGGCACCGATGCGGTAGGTTTCAGGTGATGCGAATATACAGCGAAGATCTGGACCGCACCCTTGATAGCGTCACCCTCATCTTGACAATATGGGAAATGGAGCAAGTTAGGGACTTTGCAAAGAGCCTTTTGGTCGACCCAAGTATAGGGCATGCCCACGTGCTATGCGAAGATTTTAGCCAGGAGAACCAGAAGGAAATTGTTCTCACGTCTCTTGAGGCGGGACTTGCGTTGGGGGATTTTCCCCCGCGAATGCAGCAAGTATTAGACTTGGACACATGATTCTGACCTGACACCCTAAGAAAAGTGAGCCATTCAATCTACGGCGGCTCTCCTGAATAAGGGGAAAACACGTTTTGCGCCGACAATACGCGAAGGGTCCAACTCCACTTCAATATTTTTTATCCGCATCCTTTCGCTCATGTGCACGTAGATGAAAAGTCAACGGGAAGTGGATTCAAAGGCGATTCTTCGGGACCGATGGGAAGGGACCTGACTGATGCGGATTTATAATACGAAATTGGATTGCACATTCAACGGCGTTATGCTGATTCTTACGAAGTCGGAGTTGGAGGAACTTCGGGATGCCGCCAACAACCTTTTGGAGAATCCATCTTTAGATCACATCCATGTGCTCAGCGCGGACCTCAGCGAAGAAATTCTAAAGGAGATAACCCTCGCCTCAGTTGAAGCAGGAGTTGCAATTGGTGGCTTTGCTCCGCGCATCCAGCAAGTGATCGACACAGGCACCTAACTTCCTCCGGAAGTCTCGGGGCGATTGGCAACCGCAGCAGCACTTTCGCTCCTTGCCCTACTATCGAAGCAAAAAAGTCTCGGTCCTTCTCAAATAGCCCATGCTGTAAAATCCGTTAGCCTCGGAACCAAAGAATATCGAACTTGCCTGTTCAACCGAACCTAAACCGTGTTACAATCTCTTAGGCGAACGCTACCGAGGATTGATGCGGGCTCGAAGATCGATAAGATCTAAGACTTTCCCCTAGCGTCTGAAAGGGTGCATATTCCGGTTCGGTCGCGCAAAACCCCGGTATCAACATGATCTTCAGCATGAAAAATATGCGCTCCCTCTTTTTATCCCTTCTTGTGGCAATTGGGCTCACCGGCATCGCTTCGGCCCAAACTTGGACCTCGGTTCCCAACCCCTTTTCACAGACGTTCGGCACGAGTGCTCCCATTCTGATGCTCGATGGAACCGTGCTCATTCACGATGCGGACGCTACGGACTGGTGGAAGCTGACGCCGGATTCCAAAGGCAACTATGTCAACGGCACCTGGACCCAGATCGCGTCCCTCCCGACCGGTTATGGCCCCCAATACTTTGCATCGGCCGTGCTGCCGGACGGCAAACTGATCATCATGGGCGGCGAGTACAACGAGACGCAGAACCCCGTATGGACGAGCCTGGGCGCGATTTACGACCCGATCGCCAATTCCTGGACCCCGGTGAACCCTCCAAATGACCCAAAGAGCCCCAGCGAATGGACCGGCATTGGCGACTCGGAGAGCATTGTTCTTGCTGACGGGACCTTTATGCTTGCCGATGGAACGGGTTACGAAGACGCGCTTTTCGACGAATCCACCCTCTCTTGGTCGATTATCACGAACCCGACTGGGGCCATCAACTACAACAACGAGCAGGGATGGACCCTTTTGCCGGACGGCTCCGTCTTCGCGGTTAGCGTTTGGGATCCACAGAATTCCCTCAGATTCCTCCCCAGCCAGCAGTCTTGGATTCAAGCGGGCGAGATGCCTCAGAACATTATCGATACCACCGACGAGGAACTCGGTCCCCAGCTTCTTGGATACAACGGCACCGTTTACGCCGCAGGTGGAAACGGCAACAACGCGATCTACACCCCGCCTACCACTCTCACCGGCCTGGGCTCATGGATTGCGGCCCCTCCATTTCCCAACGATCCTAACGCGAACCCCGCCGGTCCTTACGATATGGCCGACGCACCCGGATGCGTGCTCCCCAACGGGCTCATCATGCTTTTCGCAAGCCCTGGCTACGGCGCCCCCGGCGCACAGTTCTTTACCTGGGACGGGACCAACCTTACTGCGGTTGCCGGAACTCCCAACACGCCCCAGGACGGCTCCTACTACGGCAACATGCTGATCCTGCCTTCCGGGCAGATGCTGTTCACCGATTTCAGCAACGACATCGAAATCTACACTCCCAGCGGCGCGCCGCTCGATGCCTGGCGACCGACGATTACGTCCGTTCCCGGAACCGTGAGCATCGGCCAGACATTCCCCATTACCGGCACCCAATTTAACGGGCTCACCGGAGGATCCGCTTACGGAGACGACTTCCAGAACGCTACGAACTATCCCATCGTCCGAATCACAAACCTCGCAACCGGCAACGTGGTTTATTGCCGAACCGGGCACCACAGCACGATGGCGGTGGCTACCGGCAGTTTGCCCGTTTCCACCCAAGTTACCGTTCCTTCAACCCTGGACAGCGGCCCCTCGAGCATCGAAGTCGTGGCGAACGGAATTCCGTCTCAAAAGTCCGTCATCCATGTGAACGGCGTCACTCAGTATTCGCTCGCCTCCGTTTCGTGTACTCCAAACTCAATCGCAGGCGGAAGCACCGCCGCCGGTTCGGTCAACTTCTACGATACGGCCCTGCTTGCGGGAAATGTCACGCTGAAATGCAGCAGCCCGGTCGTCACTATTCCCACTGCTTTAACATTGGCTCCCGGAAAAACGAGCATTCCTTTCAACGCTGTCACGACTTCGGTGACGTCACAGACGACCGCCACGATCACCGCAACCTGCAACGGCATTACGGTCACGGGAACACTCAGCGTGTCGCCCGCCGCAGTGAAAACGTTGATTCTCACGTCGCCCAATGTCGTTTGCGGGACTCAGGAGTCGGCGATCGTGAATATGGAAGGTGACGCCCCCACCGCCGGCTTGGTCGTCGCATTGTCCAGCAATAATCCTGGAGTGGCGCCGGTGCCGAAATCCGTGCTTGTTCCCGGCGGAGCGAACAAAGTTGATTTCAACTTCACCACCAATGGGGTTGCCGCAAGCACGCCGGTGACCATCACCGCAAGCACAAGCTTCGGTAAAGTCTACGGCTCCTTCACTGTCGTCCCCGCAGTCCTTCAGGCTGTGCTGGCGCCAAAGAACTTGCTGCAAGATGAGAGCAGCGTCAGTTTGCAAGCCGAACTCAATGGCGTGGCGCCTCCGGGAACCGGGGCTGTCGTGACCTTGAGCTCCAGCGTGGGCTATCTGCTGAAGGTTCCCGCAACCGTCACCATTCCGGCTGGCGAAAGTTCGGCAACATTCACCGCGATTTCAGGCGCGACCAGCAAGCCGACCGCCGTGAAGATCACTGCCTCCTACAAGGGCGTTTCTCAGAGTGTTACCGTTACCGTCACCCCCGCCGCGGTTCCCGCGTCGCTGACTTTCAGCTCGCCAACCGTCCCTTCGGGCGTCTCCGATACGGGAACGTTGAAGTTGCAGGGCCCTGCGCAGGCAGGGGGAGCGACCTTCACCCTTCAGAGCAACATCCCGTCTATCGTCCAGCCGCCGTCGAGCATAACGGTGATAGCGGGGGCCTCGAGCCAGACCTTCACAGTTGCCTCTACGCCGCTAGCGGCCGCATGCACGGTGACGATAACCGCAACCGGCACGGGAGGAAAACTGTATGGCAGCTTTGTGGTGCAGCCGGCCGCGCTCGCGTCGATAACCGCCTCCCCGAGCACGGTGGAAAGCGGAATCAACACAGACGGCACCGTAACCCTGACTGGCACTGCGCCGTTGAGCGGCGCTGTGGTAACCCTGAAATCGAATAACCCCGCGGTGATCGTTCCGGCAAGCGTGATCGTTCCTGGAACGATCAAAAGCACGATGTTTGGAATCCAAACCACAGTGGTTTCCGCCAAAACAACGGCGGTCGTTACTGCCACCTATCAGGGCGTGAGCCAGAGTGTTACGATAACGTTAACCCCGTAGTGCACGTGCGCGTGTCACAATGTAGTTGAATGCCTGTCGGCAGATTTCTACTTTGTCTTCACTCGCACATGCCATACGTTCTTTCGCATGGCAAGTCGCCGCACGGAACTGATTGGATTAACGAGTCAGCCGCCGAGTGCTACCTCCCGCTCCTAAACTCGTTGGACCGGCTTCTCGAAAAGGGGATCAAACCTCGCTGGACCGTCAATATGACGCCGATTCTAGCCGAGCAGTTGCGGGACGAGGCCTTCAAATCCGAATTTCGAAGGCTATTGCCAAAACAAGATCGATTGGGCGGTTGAGGATCAGAAGCGCTTTCGCGACGATTCCGAACTCATGATGCGGGGTCTTGCCGCCATGTGGCAGCGGTATTACACCCAGGCGCTCACCCAGTTCAAGCATCGCTGGGACCGCGATATCGTTGGCGCATGGAAGTACTTCCAAGATCAGGGCAGCATCGAGGTCATCACCTGTGCCGCCACCCACGGCTACTTACCTCTGCTGGGAACGGACGAATCGGTAAGCGCCCAGGTGAAGCTGGGTGTGGAGTCGTACAAGCGCTACTTTGACCGGGACCCCAAGGGCATCTGGCTTCCCGAATGCGCTTACCGCCCCGCCTATAGCTGGAAGGCGCCTGTGGGCCATAGCGAAGTCGCATGGCCAAGAAAGGGCATCGAAGAGTTCTTGGAAGAGAACGGCCTCGAATACTTCTTCGTGGATTCGCACATGATCCGCGGTGGCCAGCCCCTTGGCACCTATGCCGCCAATTTTCCGCAGCTTGCCGAGCTGTTCGCCCGCAGCAGCAAGTTCTTTAACCCTCCGGAAGAGTTTCGAAGCGAATACGAGCACTACGCGCTGACAAACGGCCTATCCTGCATGGCGCGAGACCCGGAGACCACGCTCAAGGTCTGGTCGGGCGAGCACGGCTACCCCGGAGACCCCTACTATCTGGAATTCCACAAACAGCTTTACCCGGGCCGCCTGCGCTATTGGCGGATCAGCGACGACAAGAAGGACCTCGGCAAAAAGTCGATGTTCGACCCGTGGCAGGCCTTCGAACGGCTCGGCGGACACGCGGACGACCTCGTACAGACCCTCAAAGGCACCCTGAGCAACTACCGGGGCCAAAGCGAACGGCCGGGGACCATCGTGGCGATGTACGACACCGAACTGTTCGGCCACTGGTGGTGGGAAGGTCCCGAGTTCCTCTATGAAGTTGGCTTGCGCCTCGGCAACGATCCGGACGTCGAAAGCGTCTCCGGCGCCGATCTCGTCGAATCCGAACCGCCAAGAGGTGTGATCGCGCTTCCGGAAGGATCTTGGGGCGAAGGCGGCTACCACTACGTATGGATCAACGACGGGAACTACTGGACCTGGGAGAAGCTTTATCCAATAGAGAGAAAGCTCCGTAAAATGTGCCAAACCCACGTGCCCGGCCCCGCGCAGCCTATCGTCGAGCAATGCGCCAGGGAGATGCTGCTTGCCGAATCTTCTGACTGGCAATTTCCTCATCTCAACCTACTCAGCCAGAGACTACGCCGAAGTTCGCTTCCAGGACCACGTGGACCGATTTAACCGCCTCGCCGAAATGGCCGACCGGGTTCATGGCGGAGGCATTTTGACCGAAGAGGAAAACGAATTCTTCGCTGAATGCCGTCAAAAAAGATGCCCCGTTCCCGGAACTGGATCTCAGTCTATGGGGCGCGGTCGAGCCCGACGCCCTGACCACTCACTAAATGAAAAGGTTTTCCCTTCTATTCTTGGTTCCCGCCCTGTTGGCAGTTGGTTGCCGGCAGAACTCGAGCATTGCCTCAAACCAACCGGGAAGTTCATCCAACGATAGCTCATCGACAACCGGCTCGGGCAGCTACGATCCAAGCGCCCCTTCCACCCAGCCAACGGCTCCCTCAAAATCGGCGCCAACCGCAACCGCGCCAACCACGACCGAGCCCACTCCAACAACGCCCACGAACCAAGCCTCCCCGGGAAGCACGGTTGTGCCAGGCAAAGGCAAAACAAAAGGCGAGGCCACGATCCCGTTGCAGAACCTGCCCGCGGATATCCGGAACCAGGTGAAGGGTATGCAGGAGGCGCAGGAGCAAGCCTTTGCGATTCCTCCGGTAGGAACCAAAGATTGGGTCCACTTCACCAAAATGCCCGACGCCGAAGCCGCCAAGGCGATCGCAAGCTTGATGGAAAAGAAGTTGGCGGCGCTCCAAGACACGACGGGCCAGGTGCAAGTCGCCTACCAATCGCCGGAAGGCAACGGCTCCTTCAATCAGGACCTCAAGATCAAAAACTACAGCGAGTTTCGGATTCCCTTCATTACGATAGGGGACGCGCCGCTCGCCTGTCAGGAAGTGTCCAACGGCAAGATCAAGGTCGTCCAATACGGTCCCGAGTGGCGAGATAAGCAGCCCGTTTCCGCGCCCACAAAGCCTTACACCCCTGACTCGGCGCCTGCCCCGAATTTGGGAGCGCGACTTTACCCAAATGGTCTATGAACCAATCACGCATTCCAAGTTCAGTTGGCCCGATACGGTGAGCCAGTGGCTGAGTGGCGATGAAGGATACCAAATGGAAGTCGATTTCCGAGATATCCCCCTCGTGGCAAGGGACCCCAAAACCGGCGCCGATCACACTTATCATTACAAGGATTATCGATTCAAGGTAACCCGAAGCGCTGCCGCCGCCGCCATGTACGGAAAGAGCGATATCGAAGTGGTCATCGACGCGTACAAGTGGCTCCCCAAAACGATCCGCTCCGTGTACACGAACCAGGCCGGTACCAAGACTTGGAAGATCACGTGGACTTGTTCCTACAAGTTCCGCCAGAGCCTCACGGACAGCGATTTCAAAGCGCCCTATACGAGCAAGCTCAAGACTTAAGCTGCAGACCGGCAGGTATCGTGTAAGGATGCGCGAAGCCACGCTGGCCATTCATGCCGCCGACAAACACGCCGCGACGGGGCCGGTTATGACCCCGATTTACCTAAGTTCCACTTACGAGTGGCAGAGCTTCGAACAGGAGCCGGCAGACTACATCTATTCGCGCGCCGGCAACCCCAACCGTGCAGAGTTGGAGACCACGGTTGCAGCTCTGGAAGGCGCAAAATTCGCCACCGCTTTCGGAAGCGGCATGGCCTCCATCGCGGCCGCGATGGAAATCGCGGTCAGCGGCGACCATGTTCTTGTCGCCGAAGGCATTTACGGAGGCACCTACGGCCTTTCCAAGAGTTTTATGCCCCGCCACGGCCTGGAAGTCACCTTCTTCGACTCTACACGCCCGGAGACCATTGCCGAATTGGTGAAACCGAACACCACGCTGCTCGTGTTTGAGAGCCCCACAAACCCAACCTTGCAGATCACCGATATTGCCGCGATAGTGGCCGAGGCGAAGCGGTTTGGCCTGAAGACCGTCTTTGACAACACGTTTGCAACCCCCATTCTCCAAAAGCCCCTCTCCTACGGAGTCGATGTCGTCTGCCACTCGACGACCAAATACATGGGCGGCCATAGCGACGTGGTGGGCGGAATCATCGCCACGAGCGACGAGGTCCTCCATCACCTCCTCTTTTCCGCGTGCGTCACTATCGGTGGCGTGCCCGGGCCGTTTGACGCATGGCTGGTTTGCCGGGGCGTGAAGTCCCTTTATCCCCGAATGATGATGCACTGCGAAAACGCGGCCAAGGTCGCCACGTTCCTGGCCGGTCACAAAAGAGTGGCAAAGGTCAACTATCCCGGGCTTCCATCCCACCCAGGCCACGAACTGGCCAAGTCGCAGATGAAGGCTTTCGGCGCAATGCTGTCCTTTGAGATCGCGGGCACGCCTCATGAGGCGATGACCTTTGGTAAGAAGTGCCACATCTTCAAAATGGCAGCCAGTCTGGGCGGCATCGAGTCCTTGCTGGCCTATCCCACGAAAATGTCCCACTACGGCCTAACCGAGGCCGAGCGCCTCGCAAGAGGAATCCCGCCAACCCTCATCCGCGTGAGCATAGGCATCGAGGACCCCGACGACTTGATTGAAGACTTGGATCAGGCTCTGAATGGCGAGGGTAAAGGGTAAAACGCACGGAGCCATCGCAAAAGCTTCGCAGCCTTGGAGTTCGATGAATACGAGTTCGACACTCAAGATTCTGCGCTTTCAATGGGCTCGGTGGTTATCAGATCCAATGATTCCGGGCGCGTCACCCGTCACCCGTTTAGCCCGGAGGCCAATTCATCTGCCGCCCGCCCAGAAGATGTGCATGCAAATGAGAAACCGTTTGCCCGCCGTCCACGCCATCGTTGATCACCAGCCGGTATCCGCTGCTCAGGTGCTCTTGCTCGGCGATCTTCTTGGCCGCGTTCAGGATGTACTGATGGTCGCCGGCGTCCGGCAATCCGGAAAGCCCGGTCGTTTCCTCCCGAGTGACGATCAGAATGTGAACCGGGGCCTGCGGGCTCAGGTCGCGGAAGGCGACCACGTGGTCGTCTTCATAAACAATATCGCCCGGGATCTCGCGATTGATAATCTTCGTGAATATGGTTGGCATCGGGCTGCTCCCAACCTAGTCTATCCGATGGCTTAGCTGGTAGAGACCAGTCTCTACGGAGAGATAGCCACCGACGGACGCTGAAGCGACCCGATTTAATAATTTCCAGGGCATATCTCCATCCTAGAGGGAGTTCGAGAGGGGGGACCGCGAGCGCACTGCTCCAGGGCTGAGACAGGGCTGAGGGTCGGGGTCCGATCCCTTATACCAGCTAAAAACTAAACGGTTTTTGAGGCACTTATAATCCGGATGCGACGCTGTCCCTCAACTTCTTTCCGGATTCGCCGAAAGCTCACCCAATAGCCCGTGCGGTCCGGCCTCGGTAACCCGGACAAAGCAGGTTTGTCTCTGAAGCGAAAGAGGCCCCGCAAACTGAACCTGCAGGTAGTTGTCGGTCAGGCCCTCCAGCAATCCTTCCTTGCTGACTTTGCCCTCGGTAAGGACCCGCATCGTTCGTCCAACAAAGGACTTTGCATGCTCCCGGCCGGTTTGGTCCGAAATCTCAGCTACCGCCAAGCTGCGCCGCACTTTTTCCTGCGGATCGATAGTATCGCCCCATGCATCGGCCGGCGTCCCAAAACGGGGACTGAACCGGAAGACGTGAGCCTTCAAAAAGCGCGCCTCCGCGCAAACGTGCAGCGTACTTGCAAACCGTTCGGAAGTCTCGGTTGGGAAGCCGACCATGATATCCGTTGTAATCGAAAGATCCGGCACGCTCCTGTACAGAAGCGCGCACAAATCCAGGAAGTTCTGCTGCGTATAGGGGCGGTTCATGTCCTGCAGCACGCCCGTGTCGCCGCTTTGCAAAGGGATGTGCAGGTGGGGGGCGACAAGCCCGCGTTCCAGCATGCCGATCAATCGGGAGGTCACCTGCCTCATTTCAATGCTGCTGATCCTGATTCGCTCGATCCCCGATTCGCAAGCCAAGCGCTCAACCAGCGTTTCAAAATCCGGTCCTCCGCTGCCCGTCTCAGGCCCGTATGCACCAATGAGAACACCCGTAAGCACCACCTCCTTGTAGCCAAGTTCAACCATTTTTCGAGCCTCCGCCAAAACATGCTCACACGGGCGAGATGTCATCACCGGCCTTGTATAGGGAATCGAACAGTAGCTGCACAGGACGTTGCAGCCGTCTTGGATTTTCAGAGTTGCCCTGGTCCTCGGTTTCGGACGCTCCAGAGGCGCCCTATCTTCTGACACCAAGGTGGCAAACTCCGGGAAAGCCCTGAACAGATGGTCCAAGGCCTCGAGCTTGAGTGGATTCGGGACCACCACATCCGCGCCTGGCAGAGCCTCTCTTTTGTTGAGAGCCATTTGGGCGGCGCAGCCGGTGACCACCACCTTGGCCGCCGGGTTGTTTCGAGTGGCCTTCCGGATCGTATAGCGGCTCTTGCTCTCCGCAATAGACGTTACACTGCAGGAGTTGATCACATAAACATCGGCCGGCGCGTCAAAAGGCACCACCGAGAACCCCGCTTCCTCAAAGCTTTCGAGGATCTTTTGCGTCTCGTATTGGTTGACTTTGCACCCGAGAGTGGCAAATGCGGCCGATGGCATGGCGCAATTCTACTTCCCGATTCATAATCCAAACATGCATTGGACCGAGGTCTGGTATGGCGATGGCTTCGGTCCGGCCGCGATCCGCACCTTCCTGACGCCGGCTTCGTGGGTGTACAGCCTGGGCTGGCGAACTTACCGCAGCCTTTACCGCGCCGGTATCAAAAAGGCCGCCCACCCGCACAGTCCCATTCTTTGCGTGGGAAACCTGAGCGTGGGCGGAACGGGCAAGACTCCTTTGACGTCTTTCTTTGCCAAACGCTTCAGGAGCTAGGCAAAGAAGTGGTCATTGGCTGCAGCGGCTACGGCAGCCCTGCATCCGAAAAGGCGTCTCTGGCGCCGGATGGCGAGCTTTCAGCGGCTCGTTGGGGTGACGAAGCGGCCCTCTTACGCCAACTGCTCAGAGACGTGCCTCTTATCGTAGGGCGGGGCAGAGTGGTTGCCGCCAGCCTATGCCATGAGCATTTCCCGAACGCGGTTCTGTTAATGGATGACGGGCTGCAGCACCTGCCCCTCGCGAAAGACCTGTCCATCGTGCTCGATCCCGTAGGCAAGAATCATAAATGCCTGCCTGCGGGGCCGTACCGAGAGCCGTGGTCGCCGAGCGGAAGAGGACAGCTTAGGATCCCCGGTGACTTCGTAATAGCCGCCCAGTCATTCGACCTGCTCTCTGCGCCCGAATTGGAAAAAGCGGCAGTCCCGAAGGCTGCCAACATCCTTTGTGCGTTAGGTTCTCCTCAGGCCTTTCTGGAAACACTGAGGCGAAACGGCATCGAACTGAAGCGCATAACCCTCCTGCCCGACCATTCGCCGCTGACGGATGGTAACCTCTTTGGTGAACTCCCGCCAAACGAGCCCGTAATCGTAACTTTAAAGGATTGGGTCAAGCTTCGGGAAAGGAACGATTTAGGAGGCCGCAATATTTTGGTCGCCCGGCATGCGGTTGTCGTTGAACCCCGCACGGAGTTTGTTGAATGGATTCGGCACAAACTGAATGAAGTGGTCTCGGAAAGAGCTTGAGGGCCGCGCGGGTGCTCTTGCGGCGCGCCGAATTAAGCGCTGGCTGTCCCGCAAGAGCACGGTGAAAGCCGAGAAGTTTGGCGAGCGCCTTGGGCGCTTGGTCTATTTTTTCTTCCGAAGCCGGCGCAAGAGAACGCTGTCAAACCTCGAAATGGCGTTCCCGGACAAAACCCCGGAAGAGCGAAGAACGATCGCCAAGGGCGTCTTCGAGCACTTCGGGCGAATCGCCTGCGACTTTGCACGCACGGACTCCAGGACAAAAGAAGACGTGCTCGAGAACATGGAACTCGAGGGTTTCGACGACGTTTACAAAGTGCTTCCGCGCGACGAAGGCGTGATCCTTTTGACTGGGCATTTTGGAAACTGGGAGAGGATCGCCAACTATCTGGCTTTGAAGGGCTATCCGCTCTCGGTAGTGGTGCGCGATGCCGATGACGGCGGCCTCAACGAGATGGTCATCGACATGCGCCGGGCTGCCGGATTGGAGATCATCTCCAGAGGCAGTGCCGCACGCCAGATCCTCACCAGTCTCAAAAAGCGATTGCCAATCGCCATCCTTCCTGACCAAAACTCTGACGAAGCATTCATTCCTTTTTTCGGAAAACCTTGCGGCACGGTTTTGGGGCCGGGCGTCCTAGCTCAAAGGGCCAAGGCTTCGATTTACATCGTGTTCTGCTACCGAACTGGGCCGGGCAAATATTGTTTACGCGTTTCAGACCATATTAAGGGAGATAATATAAATGAGTACACGCCGGAGGGGATCATGACGTGGTTCAACGCGACTTTGGAGGCAACGGTCCGGGATTATCCCGACCAATATCTCTGGATGCATGATCGCTGGAAAATGGCGCGCAGGAAGGGGTTAGTATGATGTCGCCGCGCTTTTTAATGGTGAAATTCTCGGCGATCGGCGATTGCGTGATGGCTGCGGCCGCCGCTTCCGCCGTTCGTCGCACCCACCCAAACGCATTCATTTGTTGGGCCATCGATTCCCGATGCGCGCCCGTTGTGGATACCGATAACCTCGTCGATCTTCGCTACGATGTTCCGCGCCAGCAGTGGAAAGCGGGGAAAGTGTCTTGGCTCGAGCAGTACCGGCATTTTGCTCAGTTGAGGCGCCTGAACTTCGATTACGGATTGGACCTTCAGGGGCATTCCAAGACTGCGCTTTGCCTTCGGATCGCCCAGCCTAAAAAGCGTGTAGCGCTGAGGGCTCGGGATGTCGCGGCCTGGATGCTCAATCCGGTTGCCGCAAGCCTACAGAATATGCCTCGCCATACGGTGGAGCGAAACCTCTTTGCCCTGCGCACCCTCGGGGATTTTCCTGGCGATGCCAGTCCCATCATGCCAAAAGCGTGTCCCCTTCCTGCCGACGTGGAAGAGCATATGAGCCACAAGTTGGTGAGTATCTCAATCAGCGCCGGGCATCCAAAGAAATGCTATGCGGTTGAGTGCTGGCTGCACGTTGCGCAGGAACTCCGTGCCCAGGGCTATGACGTCGCCTTCTTGGGTGGGCCGGAAGACAGGATCAAGACCCAGCCACAGGTCCACGACTGGATTGGCCGGCTGGACTTGGGCCAGACAATGTCGGTTGTGGCTCGCAGCCGTATCCACATTGCCGCCGACACCGGCACCGGCCATATGGCCGCAGCCTACGGCGTTCCTGTGGTCTCGGTTTTTGGCTACACTGACAAAGAGGAGTTTCGCCCATATACCAACAATGCGGTCATTCTAGACGCCGGACGCGGCATGGATCGGGTTACCCCCTCCCAAATCGTGGAATCGACGGAAGCGTTGCTTGCCCGTCAGCGGAATGCGTTTCTTAATTAGCCGGTTGTCGTCGCTGGGGGACGTGGTGTGTACGTTGCCCACTGTGGTCGCATTGAAACACGCATACCCGGACGCTTCCATTTCGTGGGTGGTCGCCAAGCCTTTTGCGGATCTTGTACGTGGCTGTTGGGCGATCGATGAAGTGATCGAGGCGAAAAAGTCCATTAATAAAGCAGACTGGCCCGAACTCAAGGAGCCCTTTGACGCCGCATTTGACCTCCAGGGCTTGTTCAAGAGCGCGTGGCCGGTCCATCTCGCCAAATCGAAAGTCAAGCTAGGTTACCATTGGCAGCGCGAAGGAAGCGCCTTGTTCTCCCGCCGCGTGCTTCCCGATCCCTCGTCGTTCCATATCGTGGACCAATATGTGGACGTGGTGCGCGCGTACGGAGCCGAAACCGATCGTGCTGATTTTGGTCTGTCTCCTTCGGCAACAGACCTGGCGAACGTCAAAGAACGGCTAAAAGCGGAGTCCGTGGAGAGGTTCGTGGTGATGAACCCTGGCGCAGGATGGGAATCCAAACGCTGGCCTTCCGCGTTCTTTGGAGAGGTGGCAAACTGGCTCGCAAACCACGGCATCGCCACCATTCTCATAGGCGGTGCAACCGACGCGGACAAGGCGACCGCAGAAGAAGTAATCAGCGCCTCCAATCCAAACACCAAAAACCCAAACACGCAAAACCCAGACACGCAAAACCCAAAACCTAACACCAAACACCCAAAACCTAACACCCAAAACCCAACACCTAACACCCAAAACCTAACACCTAACACCCAAAACCTAACACCTAACACCCAACACCCAACACCTAACCCCCCTCTGGCATGGACCGGAACAACAACCGTCGGCGAGTTGATGGCGCTTCTGAGCCTTGCCCAAGCGCACCTTGGCGGCGACACCGGTAGCACTCATATCGCCGCCGCCCTTGGGGTGCCGTGTGTTGGGCTCTACTCCATCACCAATCCACGCCGGTCCTGCCCGTATGGACAGATCGAGAACTGTCTCTACGACCCTGGTTCGCTCAAAAACATCACTCCTGAAACCGTTGAAGAGAGACTGGAGGAGGTCTTACCACGGCCATCTTAACTTTGGACGCGGCCCAAGCGTTGCGGAAAGGCAGGAAGCTCGTCTTTACGAATGGCGTGTTCGATATCCTTCACGCCGGCCACGTGGACTACCTCCGGAAGGCGCGGGCCTTGGGCGACCTCCTGATCGTGGCTCTCAATACGGACCAAGGTGTTCGGGCGCTCGGCAAAGGCCCAAACCGCCCGGTGAACACCTTGGAAGACCGCGCAGCCGTCTTGAGCGAATTGCGCTGCGTGGACGGTGTCCTCTCCTTTGACGACCGAACGCCGGAGCGCCTGATCAACACGCTTAAACCGGAAGTACATGTCAAAGGCGGCGACTATAAGGAAGGAGACTTGCCGGAGGCGGCCACGGTCCGAGGTTATGGTGGCGAAGTCGTGATCTTGCCGCTGCTGGCGGGGCGGTGCAACCACATCCATCTTGAATCGCCTTGCACAGGAATGAAGGTTTTTGACTTTGACAACCAGTTCCCGCTGGCTATTCTGCATGACCCACCCGGATGATGAGATATCCATTTGCGCCACCATACGTCGCCTCGCCGCCTCCGGCAGCGAGGTCTTCATCAGTTGGACCCATTCCACTCCTGTAAGAAGAGCCGAGGCCCTGCATGTGGCGGGAATCCTGGGCATTCCTGAGCAGAGACTCTATTTCCACAACGGAGGCGATGGCCTTATCTGCGACGAAATGCCCCACCTCCTGGAAAGCTTTCGTGTCATGGTCAACAATATAGAACCGGACCGAATTGCGTGCGGCGCCTTCGAACAAGGGCATCTCGATCACGATGCCACCAATCTGCTCGTCAACAAGGCCTTTTCGGGGCCGGTGCTGGAGATCCCCTTCTATCACACCTATTTGAGCCGCAAACCAAGGATGAATCGGTTCGCAGACCCGGAGGGGCAAGAGATCTTGCGCTTGACACCCGAAGAGCAGTGCCTCAAAGTCAAGGTCGCGAAGCTGTACCCAAGCCAGGCGATCTGGCGCAACCTCTTATTGGATGAACTCAGACGCCGAATCATTCTGCGCAAAGAAGAACCTTTGAGGCGCACGGAACGCATGCGGTTGCAGACCCACACAGATTTCCTGACCCCCAACCTCCCCGTCCGTCTTGCCGCGCGCGTGCGCGCCTCAAGCAAATGGCGCCGCTGGGAGGAGGCCGCACAAGCCATACTCTAAGATCGAATGTTCAAGCGCTTGATGCAACAAGTCGATAGGCTCCTCGGTAGGGGCGTCATTGACGATCAGCTTTATGATGAACTTGAAGAGGCTTTGCTTCAGGCCGACACAAGCGTTCTGATCGCGACCGAGATTTTGGCAGATTTACGGAAAGCGGTAAGGGACGAGAAGATCACCGAGGTTCCCGCGATGAAGGAGCGCCTGAAGGCAGCAATCGCGGAGCGAATGACTCAGAAAGACGCTCCCGGCCTGATAATTTCCGATGTCGAGCCCACCGTCTTCATTTTCGTCGGCGTAAACGGTGTTGGGAAAACGACAACCATAGCCAAGGTCGCCGCGCTCTTGAAGCGCAAGGGTTTCTCAGCGATCATGGCAGCAGGAGACACTTTCCGCGCCGCCGCGATTGAGCAGTTGGAGGTCTGGGCCAAAAGAGCAGGCTCCGATATCGTGAAGAGCCAACCCGGCTCAGATTCCGCATCGGTGATATTCGACGCCATCAACGCGGCCAAAGCGCGAAAAATAGACTTCGTGCTTGCCGATACCGCCGGACGCCAGCACAGCAAGGGCAACCTCATGCTGGAGCTCCAAAAGGTCTCCAAAGTCGCCGAAAAGGCCCTCGGCCGTAAACCGGACGAGATCCTGCTCGTTCTGGATGCCAACACCGGCCAAAACGCCGTCCGCCAAGCGGAAGAGTTCACCAAATTCGCCGGAGTCACTGGGTTTGTTTTGACCAAGATCGACGGCACCGCCAAAGGCGGCGCCATGCTTGGGCTCTACGATAAGTTCAAGATTCCGGTGAAGCTTGTGGGCGTCGGCGAGAAGATGGAGGATCTAAAGGATTTCAAGCCGAAAGAGTTCGCCGCAAGTATGTTTGATTAGTACAGCCAGTCTTAACTCGGCAGAATTGGTATTCCGGACAGCCAAAGATCAGACGGCTGACCTGACCCGCAACATGGTTCGAGTTTTGCTGGGTTAGGGCGCCTTGGGAAATCTCCATCGCGCAGTGATTCAGCGCCCGCACCTTGTTTTCCGGCAAATCGGCATCCAGCAGGGAAATCAGCCGTCCGACAACTGCGTCCAACTGGACGTTGCCGGCAAACAGCGGGTAGGTGTCGTAGTTGATCTTCCCGTGATGGGCTAACGCCGCATCGCCGAACATAGCCGGCCCGAACGAGGTTCGCTCGACCATCGTGGCCGAAGTGATCCACGCCTTTCCAATGTCCCAGCCCGCCACATCGGGAGGGAAGAACAGAGGCATACCCATCTCGTTGATCGCTTCTACTGCGTTGGAAATGACTCCCAGCGCCGCACCGCTCACTTCGTCCGCCGTCTTCACGGCGGCAACCAGTTGGGCGCCGATGCCAAGCTGCCGCATAGGCGCAATCACGAAATCCACTGGATTTTTGAAAACACGCCGGTAAGACTTGGCCGAATAGAACTCGTCCGACTGCATAACCTTTCGAAGAAGATATTTGATGTCAAGGCCGTTTTGGTACCAGTCGGTGGCGAACCGGTCCACCAACTGTGGTTCCGGGTCGGAATAGGCAAACCAAGTCCAAAGCTTTTTGGTTATGAAACGGGCGGTTTGTGGGTTACCGCAAAGGAGGCCGATAATGTCATCGCCGTTAAAGTTGCCCGCACTCCCAAGGAAATTCTTCTCGCCGTTGTCATGCTGCCGGCTCTTGAAAAAGAACACGGCGGTTCTAGCGCCGTTGCCAAAGTCGTCCTCATCCGTCTTGGTCCGCCTGAATGCCCAGCCCGTGAAAGCTCGGGCGGATTCTTGGATGTCTTTCTCTGTGTAATGTCCAATGCCGAGCGTAAAAAGCTCCATCACTTCGCGGGCAAAGTTCTCATTGGCTTTGCCCGCTACGTTATATTGGTTGTCCAGCCACAGAAGCATGGCTGGGTCCTTACTCACGTCCATGAGCAGATCTTGGAATTTGCCGGTAGCTTGCTCTCGCAAGAGGCAATTCTGCTGGTACATCAAAACTGGTTGGTTCACTTTCGCCGCGCTTGTCGCGAAATGATTGTGCCAAAAGAGCGTCATCTTCTCCTGGAGGGGCCGGCGCGTGGCCAACAGGCGTAACACCCACCAGGATTGAAGGCCTCGCATGGAAACCCGCATTTTGGCCCCTTGCTGAAACTTTGTTATCGGGACATCAAAGCCTTCATCGGTTTGTTCGTAGTTTAGAAGGCTGTCTATCGTCCCGGCCAGTCCAAGCTTCTCGTAGTAGTCGAGTTCTGCTTCGCTCGCTCCAAGCGCAAACCTCCTCAAAAGGTGCGCGATCTTTTCTCTGTCATTTAGGAGAGACATGGTCGATAAGACGCGGAGGCCCTTAAAGGGTTCAGTCAACAAAACGGGCCTGGGAATAATCCCAGACCCGTTAGACGAGTTTCTGTTAAACCCTTACGCTTCCTGAGCGGAACTTGCTTTGTAGGTCGCCTCGTTGACGAACTTATAGAGCTGACTGCCCTGATAAGTCGCCGTCAACGCATATCGAACCTGCTCGCCAGACTTCGTCTTGCGCAGCATTTTCTTTTTGCGCACGTCGCTTTCCGGCACTTCCACGTGGGAACGAGTCTTAAGGTTATAAAACTGCATAGAAACAAACCCTCCTAATGAGTGAGGATTTTTCCTCCTCACCTCAATCGAACTTCTAATCGATTTCCAGAATATCACAAACCTAGTTCAAATGAACCTCAAATTTTTCCACTTTATTGGAGGATAGGCGTTTTTTGTTGGTCGTATGGCAAATCTGTGGCAATTTGTCTGAGAGTCCTTTAAGGTTACTTCACAAAATGGATTGAACTACGTTATACATATTATGGCAATGAGAGAGAAGATGAACCGGGACACCCCGTCGCCATGGCCCAAGATCGACCCTGAGCAGGCGAGATCTTTTGAAGACCTTTCCCTTCGACAGCTTAGATCCAGCGGCTTTCGCATTACGATGCCGCGAGTTCAGGTTGTTCGCGCTCTTGCTGATTCCAACAAGGCCCTTAGCGCTTACGCGATCCACGAGAAGATTATCAACTCTGGTGGCAAGATCGACGTAGTCAGCGTTTATCGAATCTTGGGAACCCTTGAGGAAGTTGGCTTGATTCACCACATCGGCATTGTCGATGGCTACTTCCCCTGCAGAATGGATGACGCCCACTCACAGGATTCCGCGCATTTTGTATGCAAAAAATGCGGATCGGTGACCGAAGTCAATGTTCCGGCCGAAACGATCGATGCCACTCATTGGCAAGCGCAAAACGCTTCGTTCTTGCCGACCGGCATCAAACTCGAAGTTTCGGGTCTTTGCTCCCTCTGCCAAAGAGGGAAATAATTAGAAACGAAAGGTTCATAAATAAGAAAGCCCCGTCATTGACGGGGCTTTTTCTTTGAGTTCAAGCTCTATTTACTTGAACGTTACGGTGGAGGATGAGCGGATGACGCTGCCATTGTCGTACTTGACAAAGTTCAGCATTTTGCTATCGCCCCAGTTCACGTCCTTCATCGCGTCGGTGACGTCCTGAGCCGAGTGGATCTTGGCCGCGCCGATCTGTTGGATAACGCAACCTGCGGATAAGCCGATCCTTTCCGCAACCGACCCCGGCTGGACAGACGTGACAACCGCACCGTCCACCCCCGCAGGGATGTGGAAATCCCCACGGGTGGTGTCGTTAAGGCTGTCAATGTGCACGCCTAGCTTGGCCTTGCCCGTGTGGGGCTGCTGGGGCTGCTGGTGAGGCTGCTGTGTGTCGCCGTCTCCGCCCGGGAGCTGCTGGCCGAACTGTCGCCGAATCTCTGGGGGCAGATTGCCGAACGGATCCATGTTGTTTCCCTGGCCTTCGCCTTCGCTTTGCTGCTGTTGCTGCATTTGCTTGGCGTGCTTGGCGTCGAAGTCCGACTTGTTGCCCAGCTTGACGGTGAACGTCTTGTGCTGATTGCCTCTCAGAACTTCAATCTGCACGCTGCTGCCTGGATCGTAGTGGAACATGGCGTCGCGAACATCTTGCTGATTGCGGACACTAAAGGAGCCGACCTTGAGAATGATGTCGTCCTTCATGATGCCTGCCTCGCCGGCGGGTTCATCCTGTGCGGGTGCCGTTGCAACCACGGCGCCGCCATCGATACCCTTTTCCTTCTGCAGATACTGGGGTACATCTACCGGACTCAGACCCAGGTAAGCGATTGTCACGGAACCTTTTTCGATCAGTTCGTTGGCAATCATTCTGGCCTGGTTGCTTGGAATCGCAAAGCCGATTCCGACGTTGCTGCCAGTTTCGCTGAAGATTGCGGAGTTGATGCCGATGACTTGGCCATCCACGTTGATCAGCGGGCCTCCGGAGTTACCCATGTTGATGGGGGTGTCCGTTTGAATGAGGTCGGAATACATCCTCTCACCCATGGGGCCGGCACGGCGATCCGGAATCGTCTGGATGCGGCCGAGGGCGCTGATGTGTCCGACGGTGACCGTATTGTCCATGTCGAACGGCTCACCGACCGCCATGGAGATCTCGCCGGGGCGAACCTTGGCGCTATCGCCGAACTGGGCGGCGGGCAGATTGTCCGCGTCTACCTTGATGACAGCCAAGTCGTTCGAGTTGGCCTCGTGGATGATTTTCGCCGGAAGCTGTCGGCCGTCCGAAAGATCGACGACGACCTTGCTGAATCCTGCCACAACGTGGTCGTTGGTGAGGATCCATCCGTCCGGGCGATAGATAACGCCGGTGCCGACGCCTTTCTCTTCACCCATTCGGCGACCCATCATATCGGTACCGCTGTTATCCGTGGATTCCACCTTCACAACGGAGGGCTCGATATATTGCGCCAGACTCGCAAACGAGTTGTCTAAGGCCCTCAGCGCGGCCATATTCTCGGTCGAAATTCCGCTGATAGGGCGGGCTTCAACTTGCTGTTGTTGGGCCTGTGCTGAGGTCACCAGGTGGGGCAGCGAGGCGACAGCCAGGCCGCCCATGACCACACCTAAGGCCAGGACCCAATATTGGGATCTACCATTCTTTAAATTCATAGTTCCTTGCTCTCTTTTCCTTTCTGATGTTGATTTAAACGCTTTGAATGCTCAGACGCAACAGGGTATTTACTCCTCGGATCTCTATTCTTCGACGTCGATCAAAACGATCGCGTAGATCTCGGATAGATCTCCCGCAGAACTCCGCTGTGCGGCATCCTCTCGATTGGTTTCCTCTGGGCAATTCAACGTCTTATCCAGGTCCAGAGTTTCCGAGTCCTGTTGTGGGACTAGGCATGACTCAACTCGCTTTAGCGCTTCCTGAATAAAACAGTCCAGTAGCCCCCTCTCAACTTGAGGGGGGAGATCGCTCTTAACTCGCATTCGAACGCCATTCGCGCTCTTGTATTCCGATTCGGAAACCACTCTGGCTCGGGGCTGGTTCTTCTTCTGGTCCTTTTGGTCAGACCATTCGTAAACGGTCGCATTCGCCAATCCGTCCGTTATCCGAACTGCGAGAAACTTGCCATTTCTGCTCTGCACCACCTGGGGTGCCTCCACCACAAATCCGAAGGGCAAGGAAGAGGGCACTGCCGGTCTGAATCCCATCACTTGTTTGGTCTCTTTGTTGATCGTGATGGTGACCGGCGCCGCGTAGGTCACCATGTGCGCGTCGCTATGGGGCTCAAGCTCAAAGTCATCGTCCGGAATAGAATGAGGGAAATCGATGGACTTGGTATCCAGCAGAATCCTCCGATCCCCTGGGCTGACCGTCAGCATGCGGAGCAGGTAGTCCTTTTGCTTGTCGATGGCGTACAGCCTCACCGGCATATCGGGATGCTTGGCAACTGCCTTGAGCTCGCGACACTTCCGTCCGGCCACCTCTATATCCGGAACAAGTGATAGCGCGTAGTTCGTTTCCGCCAAGCGGATCCGTGCTTTCTCCGTGCGTTCGGTTTCTTCCTCGCGGGGCGAAGCCTCTATCATAAGTCGGTTCTGATCGGGCGTATAAGTGATCCAGTCATGCCCGTTGTCCAGCGAGGTGATTCCCTGCGAACTCAGCGGGTTCAGGACCGTCATTTTCAATTGGCCGCCGCCCACCTGCTCGCTCCAGACGCTAAGCAGGGACTCGGGGTTCATCGGGTCGGGACAAAGGATCAGGCCTTTGCAAGTGACCTTGCGCTGGTTATCCATCGCTCTGCCAAGGAGCTGCCAGCACTTGATGGCTTGGCCACCGGTTTGCGCGAAGGCGGCTCCGGCGCTAGCGAGGGCCAGGACGAGAAGAGCTTTTTTAACGTGAGCCATTGGAAGGAGACGAAGCGGTGATAATGAATGAGCCGCCATTGAAGCCGTCGCCGCCGGATTGGTATGCCTGATCGCGTGACACGTCGAAGGCGGTGTCATCCTGTTTGGAGACCGCCGGCTTTACTGCCACATGGTTTGGCTGCGGGCGATATCCGGCCAGCGTAAGCACTAACGCGGTGGCAAAGGCGATGCAAGATACAAGAGCCAGCGAGAGCGGCCGATAGGAAGGCTTCTTCGGGGCGGAAAACACAGCCGCGTTTAGCCGGGGCAAAAACTGATCGTCCGGTTCCGACTCGGGCAGATTGCCAAGCAATCTCTTGACCATCCTAAGCTCGTCCGCTTGGCTGCTGCAAGCCGGGCAAGAGTTAAGGTGGTTCCGGATATCTAACATCTCGAATCCGGCGAGCTCGCCGTCCAAGTAAGCGGAAAGTCTGAGTTGAATCGACTTGCAGCTCATTCGAACACCCCCTTCATTGCTTCGGGGCAGGTTTTGAGCAGGGTAGACCTCAGCTGCTTTCTTCCTCTATGAATTCGAGAGCGGACGGTGCCCACGGAGGTCTTCATGACTTCAGCGATTTCCTCGTAAGGCATTCCTTCCACATCGGCGAGCAAAACCGCCGTTCGAAAGTCTGGCGTCATTGTCATCAAAGCTGTTTGAACCTGCTCGCCCATCATTTGTTCCAGCAGATATTTGTCCGGCGAGGACTGGGCATCGGGAACATCCATGGAGGCGGCTCCGGTGGCGGGCTGATCCAGGCTGGTCGTCTTCAGGCGCCCCTTTCTCCGCACCGAATCGATATGAGCGTTGCTCATGATTCGGTACAGCCAGTTGGTAAAAGGAAGGGAAGTGTCGTAACGGTGAAAGAACCGATACGCTCGGATGTAAGTTTCCTGAACCAGGTCCTGCGCTTCCGTGTGGTTGCCGGTAAGGCGTAAAGCAAGGTTGAACGCCTGCTTGTGGGACCGGTCGAGCAACTCCTGGAACATCTCCGGCGATCGCTCGGTGTCCGCTGCTTTTGATTTAAATAGCGCGCTCAACATCTTGTTTCGTTTATGCATACCGATGCACCCGTCCTATGAGTTCCAATTGGTATTTTACAGCACGCATTCTGAGAAATTAGCTAGTTGGTTGTAGAGCTTGAAGGGTAAAGGGGCTATCGCAAAACGTTTAGCCTCCCGGCAAACTGGGTAGCGTGCACTTGCGCGCTTCGTGCAAGGCTACCCCTCGAAACGCAACACGAAGACGTAGTAGGGGACTTCTTCGGCCAGCCCGTGGTATTGCGCGCCGAGGTTGGCGACCACGTTCATTACGTCGTCCTCAAATGCCTCTTCCCAGTCAACCCCTTCCTCCTCCGGGCGGGGAGCCCCCTTCTCTTCGACAATTCCGTCGACAGCCATAACGTCACGCAGAAGCGCGCCGCCATCGTACAAGCTAAAGCCGTAGCTGCCGGAAGTGCCTTCGCAAATCCAGCAAACCACCCTCGAATAAAGCTCCCCAGACAGGCGCAGCCACTCTTTCGCTCCAAGGGAACTCAGAACCAGTTCGGGATCAAGGATGTGGGTCCAGCCGTTGGAAACGTAGACTGCCTTGATCACCGTGTCCCGATCCCCGGTTTCGGCTTCTAAAGCACGTCCCACCGTTCGGCGGGACTCGATTTGCGGAGGGCCCCCGAGCGCGTAGCCAAGCTTCTCAAAAAGCTCCGGCACCATCTCCGGACAGTCCCCTTCGATGGAAATGACGCTTGCGTGAAGGCTCATGCTTTCACTATGACTGATTTACGCCGTTCACACGATCTCTCCTGACCAGAGGAAATCCTGTCCGCCTAGGGCATGCAACTTAACACCCAATACCCAACACCAAACACCCAATCTCAACACTCGTCAACCACCTGCCGAATCCAGGCGTCTAGCCCACGAACCGCCTCCATGTCCTCGCACGGACCCGTCAAGTCGGCGTTCGCCATGGCGGACGCCTGCAAATGGCGGTCGCCGGCAATCCGAATATAGTCGTCCTCGTCCTTTGCGATCAGGGACTCCAGACTCGCTTGCTTCAAGAAGGCTAGGCCGTGGCGGCCCCGCATGAACTCGCCCGGCATCGTAACAATGGGCTTTCCTACGCCGATGGTCTCCACCGTCACGTTGCCGCCGTTCCAAGCGGGGATGTCCAGCACTAGGTCCGCCAATTCGATCACTCGCCGAAAATCCGGTCCCGAGAGGCGAGCCAGCCACTGTTGCCGGACTCCAGCCTTCTCCAGCCGAGCCCGGATCACTGGGTTCGCGGCCGGGAACATGCTGTTGATGAACACAATGGGGTTTTCCAACGATTCGGACAACTTGGCAAAAAAGGAGTCTTCCCTCGGCACAAGCTTGTTGGGCGCGTGGGGCATCACGGCCAGAAAGCCTTCGGGCAAGTCGAAATCTGCCCTCGATTTAGCCACGCCTGAGTGTTCTCGGGGATACAGATACAAGCCCGAACCGGGGAGGCGGACGAGCTTTTCGCGGTAATGGTCTTCCCCGTTTATCGGTTCCATGAGATTCGAGGACAGATAGTAATCCACCGTGGAAAGGCCGCTGGTGACCGGGTGGCCCCAAGCTGATGCCTGCACGGGCGCGAGGCGCATCCCCGAATAAAAATAACTGCCCGCGCTCATGCCGATGTCGGTAAAGATGAGTACGTCCAAGTTTAGGCTCTTAATAAAGCGAGCGGTTTCGGTGACGTCGCCGGGAAGGTAATAGGCGTGATCGGCCGCGTCCCGGAAGTCCTCAAATCCATAGTCATTGATCGGGCCCGTGCCGATAACGAAGGCTTCGATATCCTCCGCGTGGTTTTTGATCCAGCCAAGGCTCCAATAGCTGCCGTTGTGAAATCTCATATTGGGGCTGAGATAGCCAACGCGGTATTTGCCCTCTCGCCTTCTGGGTGTGACCGGCTGGGCGAGATCGGGCAGCGCTCGCTTGACGATAGGCCCCACGAGGGTGTCGCCGATTTCGGTGAGGATGCTGGCCACCTCCCGGCCTTGGTAGGCAAGCGCAAAGGTGTCGAACATGCGGAGAGCATCGAACGCCTCCATGGGATCGAGGCGAGAACTCGCCAGTTCCCGAAGTTCCTTTACATATCTGGTCCGATGTTGATCGATCTCGGCTTCGGACGAGGAGGCGTAGGGAAGCCTCAGGCGGGCAATCCGGTGGAGAGTAGTGTCTCTTTGAAGCGGCGCCAACGCCACCCCGAGAGGGATCTCCCGCATACGCTCCAGGGCCATCAGCGTATCATGCGAGTCCGCAGGCGCGCCGCTAGGCTCGCGAGTTCCAGTGAGGATGCGCGCGCCCTCAGCAATGAGATCGCGGTAGGCAGGAAAGCGGCCCGCTTCCCAAAAAACGTGGCCGCCCATCGCGTAATCCTCTACCCAGCCCGGGTCTTTCAGCATGAGGGGGATTGCTTGGGCGAAATCCACCCGGTGGTGGTCCAGTCCGATCGCGCAGAGGCCGGTGGCAAGGCCGAGCTCTACGGCAGTGAGCGTCTCATGGTTTTGGGGATCTCGCCTGCATTGGAATGGCTTGTTCTCGCCAAAAAGACAGCCGGCGCCTGTCTGGAAGGGACAGGCTTTAACTGCCGAGCGCCCCGAAGAGTATTCCCTGCAAGCCCTGGCAAGTTCGACCGTCGCTTCGTCCGTCATTTCCTCAAGAACCCGCTGCAGTGGGATCAGCTCGCAAACGAGACCGAGAGGGAAATGCCCTTCTACGCATTGCGGACACGGGCCCGCCGCCTCGTCCGGCACGGTTTTGTGGAGCTTTGCCACCACGCGCTCGATGCTTCCGGGAGAGTGGTCGGCGGTAAGCCTTCTAATAGTGGTGTCGAGGGCGAATTGGTGGAGGGTGGCCGCTCTGGCAGTCGACTGATCCCCTGTTTCCACGCCTGGCTCCATTTAGTCTCTATTTTGGAGCTAAAGCAAAGCGAGCAAATAGGGAATCGAAAACTAGGGTCGAGTTCGCGTTTCCAAGAACGCGGCGGTGAGCCTCGATGGCGGCCTGAGCCCACTCGGGCCTGGTTGGATATTGAGATAGAAGGCCGGCGGACAATGCCAGCAGCGCCAGTGCGTTGGCATTCCGAACTCCGACGTTTCGCTCGGACTGAAACATCTCGCCCGCCTGGCGAAGCCTCTCGCCGAAGGCCAGCGCAAATTCGGGGCCTGCACTCCCAACCTCAACAGCAATTTGCCGGGCAAACTGAGTGGCCGGCGACTGCTCCGCAGGCTCATTTTCCATCGGAACCGGCACGTTCACGCACCGGGAAAGCACGGTTGGCAGAATCTCTCCAAGCGCGGTGGTGGTTAGAATGATCTTGGCGTAAGGGTGGGGCTCCTCCAGCATTTTGAGCAGCGAGTTGGCGGCCGAACTGTTCATCCGGTCCGCATCCACAATGAGGGCAACCTTGCGATTGCCGAACAATGGAGCGGTTCTGAAAAACTCCTGGAGCGAGGGCTCCGCATCGTCGCCCGGCTCCGCTTGACGCGGAGAAATCGCCGAGATCTTGATAATGGCGCTCGCGCCCTTTGGCACGATCTTCTTGTAGTCCACCTGGTTGCCGCGCACAAAAGCGTTGCACGACCGACACTCCCCGCAAGCGCCTTCCGGTGTTGGAGTTAGGCAGAGCCAGCCCTTGGCCAAACTTTCGGCCGTATCGAGAATGGGCGCGGCCTCTGCGCCGTAAAACAACACCGCATGGACGCCAATGCAAGGGTCGAGCAGCCGGCCCAAAAGGCTCCGATCAGAATCTTTCAAATCGTTCGACATTGAGAATAAAAACTACCGCCCCACCCACCGGCACTTTTACCGGCGTCGGCATAAAAGTGCTGGGGCCGACCGATTCATAGGGGGGAACATTTACAAGCTGCTCCCGGGCCTGGCTATTACGGTTCACGATCTCAAGAAGGGCTTCTAGCTGAGACTCATCCGCGCCTATAAGGATGGTGGTGTTTCCTTCCCGCAGGAAGCCGCCGGTCGAGCCGATGATCGTGAACTTGAAGCCGTTGTTCACAAGGTCATCGGTGATTTTTCCCTTGTCCCGGTTGTGAACAATGCACATGACCAGCTTCACGATGGAATTATAGTTGAAAAAGGTCCTTCGGGCCCTGCAACTATAAATATCTCGCTTTATGGCGACGGTCGTGTGAGCCGCGGTCAACTACAGTCACCGGATCGAGCCGTGCTCGACTTTCCATGGGACATGATCCGGATTTTGTTTCTGGTCTGCAAATGCGTAACGAGCACGTCCTTCGGGCTTATCCGGCTGCATCCGTTCGGAAGGTGCGCACTGCAAATATAATGAGTCCTAGCTAAAACGTGGCACAGAGTTTCTCAACCGATCAGATATTGAGGGCGGCCGATAATGCCTACCGCCAGGGCAAAATCGCGGATGCGATTATGCTTTGCCACGGTGCGCTGGAGGCTGAGCCGCGCAACCCGCAAGGCCTATTTATGCTCGGGACCCTTAGGGGACTAGAAGGGAAAACAACGGAGGCCATAGCAACCCTACGTGAAGCGGTAGCCGTCGCGCCGGATTTCTTGGAGGCAAGCATTGGTCTAGCCGGAATCGTTCGGGCCTCTGGAAACTTGTCGGAAGCGATCGAGGTGTGCGAGCGTTTCATCGAAAGATCCCCTAGTCGTGCGCTCGCGCATGGCATGCTGGGAACATGTTATTTTGAAGCCGGGAGGTTTACCGAAGCGGTCGATGCATTCCAAACCTCATGTGAAATAAACCCGAAATCTTATGACGCGTGGGTTGGCTTGGGGAGGGCACTGCTCTGCGGGCGGCGTCCGCAGGAAGCAGAGGATGCATTCAGAATCGCGGTTGCAATCAACGACTCGGATCCGATGTGCCATTCCTCGCTGGGCCAAGCTTTGCAAGAGGCGGGACGCTTCGAAGAGGCAGCCGTCCACTTTGAGAGATCGATCGACCTGGCGCCGCAAATAGGGCTCCCGTATTTGGGCCTTGCTCTTGGCAGCAAGATTTCCAGTGAAGACGAGTCGCTGGCAGTTCGCATTAAGGACCAGCTCGGGAACAGCGACCTTCACGAACAGGATAGGCGCTTGCTGGAATACGCCCTCGGCAAGGCTCTTGATGATCTTGGCCGGTACGAGGAGGCAATGGGGTGCTTTGATCGGGCCACCGAGTTAACCGTTCGCCAGATCTCTGCCGGCACGCGGTTCGATGCTCGAGCCGAAGCCGCAGGCATCGACTTCACCCTGAGGACGTTTACTGAGGAGTTCATTGAAGAGCATGGCGAGATCGGACTCGAGAGTGACTGGCCCATCTTCGTTGTTGGGGTACCGCGTTCGGGAACGACCCTTCTGGAGCAAATGCTCACCAACCATCCAGCCATTGGCTCTGCCGGAGAACTGCCATTCTGGGTAGACCAGGGCCGTTCCACTTTTGAAGCCCTGGGGTCTCAAGACCAAGTTCGTCGCACGGCAGAGCAGTATCTGGAACTCCTCGCCCAAGAGGCGCCGGGAAAGGCGAGGGTCATTGACAAGATGCCAACCAACTACACGTCGCTCGGTTTGCTTTCAGTGCTCTTCCCGAACGCGAAGTTGATCCATTGCCGACGCCACGCCGTTGACACGTGCCTGTCCCTTTATATGAACGCGCACAGCATCTCGCCGATGCCTTTCGGCAACACGAAGGCTGATTTGGTGGAGGGATATCAGGGCTATCTGCGCGCCATGGATCACTGGCGGCGAGTATTGCCTGCTGACCGGTTTTTAGAGTTGAACTACGAGGAGCTAGTTTCATGTCCGGAACCCGTTTTGAGTCGCGTCATTTCATTCTGCGGGTTGGAATGGGACGAGTCCTGTTTGCATCCGGAGTCCAACCCAAGGGATGTCAGCACTCCAAGCCGGTGGCAGGTCCGCCAGCCGGTTTACAAGGGCTCGGTCGAGCGATGGAGAAGGTATGAGCCCTGGCTAGGAGAGTTTCGCAGGCTCTTGCCGGAGACCGAACGCTGAACGGGGGAGTTGCTTATCCCGAACCGTCGGACTGGACGAGCCGGGCAAATTCAGGAACCCACTGTTCGAAGTTCTTCCAGCGCTCAACGGAGGTCTTGTAGACCGGCTGTCTTACCTGCCAAACGCTGGGGGTAGCCACGGCCCGTGCGTTGTCTTCAGGGCTTAGACAGAGATCGCTCCATTCCAATCCCAGGAATTCAAGAACCGATCTTGTAACCTTCTCTTGATCTTCAACGAGCTCCTCATAGACAACGTCCATGAGGCGATCAGCGGGCAAAACTTGGCGCCAATACTCGACTAGTTCCTGCTGGCTTTCGTAGGCGAACGCGATGTTTGCCTTGCTGTGGAGGAAATCGGCTCGGCCTTCGTTTGGCGTCACATAGTTGGAAAAGCACACATCCGCGGCATTTCGATTCATATGGATGATCCGGGCGTTTGGGAGGGCGACGCGAACAAATCCTAAAGAGAAGACGTTTGCGGGGAGTTTGTCCGTCACTCTTGGAAATCCGGGGGCGATACTTTGTAAGAGGGTCAAATACTCTCTCGCAAGCTCTTGAACCTTATCTTTATCCAACGTTTCGGTACTCTCATCGTAGGTAGCAGCTCCCCTCGCTGTCCAGAAAAGCTGTTCGCCTGCCGCACCAATTTGGGGATGACGAGAAAGAATCTGCTCCATTAAAGTGGTTCCGGAACGCATCATTCCCACGATCAGGATGGGAAGATCGCTATCCAGCCCAAAGCCCTGGAGCTGTTCGAAACGCGCGGGAGTGAAGAACTGCCTGACGCGATCGCGGCCCGCAACGTACCTGTTCCTATCGAAAGGCTCATTTCTGAACTTGATAAAGCGTGCAATGCGGTTGGCCTCGTCGTAGTTGAGCATTGCCTTCTTGTATTCCTTGAACCCCTCGTAAGCCTTCCCCAACGCATAATGGATACCTCGAATGTCGGTTTGCGGCAGGCTCGGGTCGCGTGTCAGAGTTTCCATCGTGGGAATGAGCATTCGGTCAGCCTCCGTAACTTTGCGGCTGAAGATCAACCCGTGATAAGAGGACCCTTGCTTGGGCTCCAACTCGATGGACTTTAGATAAGAGGCGGACGCCTTATCGAGGAGTCCCAGGCTCTGCGACGCAGAGCCGAGCACGGCGTAAGCAAGGGAATCTTTCGGCGCCAATTCCACGGCCGCTTCAGCATGACGGCATGCTTCCTCGGCGCGGCTGGCCTGAATCAACTGCTGGGCAAGAAGTATCCTTGCCGCGGCCAAATCGGGCTGCAGATCCACCGCCTTTTCAGCCGCACGGAAGGCTTCTTCGAACCTCGCTTGAGCGAGCATCGTCCGTGAAAGCCCAACAAGCGCCCATGCATTTTCCGGTTCAAGGCGAACAGCCACCTCGTAGGAGTTTGCCGCTTGGTCGTGAAGACCCTGCATATAGTAAATGGCGCCGAGGTTTTGCCACGCTTCTGCCCATTCTGGTGACAGTTCAGTGGCTCGACGGAAGGACTGCGTTCCTTCCGGCAACAGGAGCATTTCCTTCTGGCAAAGTCCCAGATTGTTAAGCACCCGGGCATCATGTGGCCTTACCTGGTTAGCCCTCAGGGCCACCCCCGCCGCCGCCTTCAGTGATCCTTCATTACGAAAGCTTACGGAAAGCCAGATCAAGGCATCTACCGCCGTGGAATCTTGCCGAAGCGCTGCATCAAGAAGAGGAATCGCTTCCGAAAAACGACCTTTCTTCGCAAGCACAATTCCCTGCACGGCTTTTGCGCGAATATCTGACGGGTTGCTTCGCAGCAGTTCGCCGCACATGGCAAACGCGTCATCGGGTTGACCGGCCTCCTGGGCGCGCTCAATAGCGTCGATCATCTGGTCTCGATTTAGCATTCAACTTCAAGATACCGCGCAAGAAGCTGCACCCTTCAGGCCTGGCTCGCACGGTATCTTATTTCTGCAACGGTTTCCAGAGGCACCATTTGACGCCGTCCCCAAATCAAAGAGAGAGAGGTCCACTTTGGGCCGCAGCACATCAGGCGCATGCTTCGGGAAATATCCGAGAAAGCGAGCAGTTATTTCGCCGGATTGCTAACGAAGACACCGAAGATTGGGAAGCTCGCCAGTTTCTCGCAATTATCCTGGCAAAGGCAGGCAAGAACGAAGAATCTGCCCACACGTTGGAAGAAGTTTTGACCACCAATTCTGGTTCCTTCGAAGCCTTGTTCTGGCTGTCGATCGTTTACCGTAGGCTCGGCAGACTCTCCGAAGCAGTAGAGCGCGCACGTTCGTCTGCGACTCTTCAACCGCAGAGCGCGCATGCCCAGAACAATCTCGGCTTCTGCGAAATGGAGGCGGGCAATCTCGAACAAGCAGTTGTGGCCTTCGCGAAGGCCGCCGACCTGCGTCCTGATAACGCGGTCTCTTTATACAACCTCGGGAACTGCTTGGCCGCGCTCGGCCGTGAAAATGAGGCAATCACTCCCTTGAAAGCTGCCGTCGTCCTGCAACCAGGCGCCTTGGAATATCATCTTGCTCTCGCCAAGGTGATGCTGAATTTAAATGGAGTGCGTGGGGCTATCGATGAGTGTTTGGCCGCCATTCAGATTGATCCGCGTTCTGTCGATGCACACAGGTGGCTCTCAACGGCTCTGATGCACGCTGGCCAAGTAGAGCGGGCTCGGGCACATATTGACATCGCATTAAGCATTGATGCCACTGATTCCAACTCGCAAGCAAGGCTGGCCTCCATCCTTCAAACCGCAGGGCAGATCGAAGAATCAAATGAGGCATTCTTAAAGTCCATCGACCTTGAGCCGAATCAAGGTTACGCCTATTTTGGCCTCATTTTTAACAAGAGGGTTAGCGAAGAAGATCGGCCGCTGCTAAACGTCATGGAATCCCTGGTTGTGGCGAACAAGCTCCCGACAACGGAGTTGGCAAGCCTCCATTATGGCTTGGGACGGGGCTATGAGGGTTTAAAAGACTTCGAGAAGGCGATGAGCAACTACGATGCCGCTAACCGCCTGACCCGCACAATTAAGCTGGGCGACAGGCCCTATTCAATCGAGGACGCTCATACCTCGACAGAGCTCAAAAGGGTGCGTTACTCGAAGTCATTCTTTGAGGCGGCCAGATCCCTGGGTTTGAAGTCCGACCTACCAATTGTTGTGGTGGGGATGATGCGCTCCGGCACAACGCTGGCAGAGCAGATTCTGTCTAGCCATTCCGATGTGGCGGCCGCCGGTGAGCAGGACTTTTGGATCCATCGCGGCTTTGAGTCTTTGAATGACCGGGGCCAGGTGGACTTTGAGAAGCTGCGAGTCATTGGCCGTGAGTATCTCGAATTGCTGCGCAAAATCGGGGGAAATGCTAAGCATGTGACGGACAAGATGCCTGCAAACTACTTGAGCCTGGGCCATATTCATGCCGCTTTTCCCAATGCGAAGATCATCCACATGAGGAGGCATCCTGTCGATACCGCGATCTCGATTTGGGCCACTCCCAACCGGGCGAGAATCGATTACGCACATGATAAAGCCAGCATCGTGGCAGCATACAAGGAGTATTTGAGCCTCATGGAACATTGGCGGCGCATCATTCCTTCTGACCGTTTGCTGGAGATCCGATACGAGGACCTCGTAGAAGACCCAGAGGCGAATACCCGCAGAATGGCCGAATTCTGCGAGCTTCGCTGGGATGATGCCATGCTCCACCCGGAGTCCAACGACCGTTCGGTGGTGACACCGAGCGTCTGGCAAGTTCGACAACCGGTCTATCGAACGTCGACGGAACGCTGGAGAAACTATGAGCCTTGGCTCGGCGAGTTTAGAGCCCTGTTAGAATTACCTGAGTAGTAAGCAAAATAAACGGGGAACTGCACTAAGCAGTCCCCCGTCATTTTTGATCCTTAGCCAGGGCTGGTTGCTGGAGGGCTTGCAGCCTGTGTGCCGCCCGCACTTGAAGCGCCACCACCGCCTTGTCCTCTAGGCTTTCTTCCCCCGTCCATGGCTTTCTCCTTAGCGTTCTGTTGAGCGGTGCTTAATCCCCCACTGCAGCCAGTAAGAAACAGTGAGATCACCGTAAGCCCAATCAATAAGAGCGCGTTTCTTTTCATATTACGAACCGAGTCCCCAGAATGGGTAGTTCAGGCTCGTATTCGGCGCGCCGGAGCTGTAGTAGGAATCATGGATCCCGCAGATGTAATGGCTATAACCAAAGCCTAGATACTGGGCCGCGGTTGGCGTTTGTGCAAGGAACGCACCCACCTGCAGAGCCTTGGTATGGCCGTCGCAATAGCTGATCGGGACGGACTCGCTGAACGGAGCTGCCTGTGGGTCATAGGTGTTCCCAGCAGCGTAGCACTCGTGGAGCGGGTCGGTATGATTCGTCGTATCCTGGTAGAAGTATCCCTCCCAGTGCTCTTTGACTGATAGCGGATAGACGGTTTCTGAAGTGCCGCTTGCATTCGAGTTGTAGTCGTAGGCCCCAACAACCGAGTACTGGATCTGTTCCATGATGAGCCACGCTTCTGAAGGTGACGGCACGGATGTCGTCGAACCGCCGAGCCAAGACGCGCGATACTGATACTGGTAATGGTGCGCAGTTACGGGCAAATTATCCCAGGTGTTCATCTGACCCGTGATTGAAGTGTTGAGGGCGTAGCCGCCGTCAACTTCACCGTCGGTCGTATTAGGAACGATGACGGGGTGATAAACGAGTTGGGGGCTCTTGATGTAGGGCATGATCCACTTGGACCAGTTATACGCATTGTCGCGGAACGCATAGCCGCCGACACCATCATTTGCAGGGCCATTGCCGTTGCAGTAAGGCGTCGGGTTTGTGCCGGCTGGCAGTCCGTTGAACTTGGCGACTTCCGAGTCGTTCAATGTGCAGCCATCTTGACGTGCGTAAAGGTCGTCGTAGTCGTTCGCATACATCAGCATGGCCAGGCCGAGTTGCTTCTGATTCGAAATGGAAACCGCCTTCTTCGCAGCCAGCTTGGCCTGCGCGAAAACGGGGAATAGGATCGCTGCGAGAATCGCGATAATGGCGATCACAACTAAGAGTTCAATAAGAGTAAATGCTCGTTTCAATGTTTGAATCCTCCCGAACACGCCCCTCCCGCACCAAGCCACCTTGCTAGGCCGAGACCCATAGTGGGACAGGGCTGTCGCAAATAAGTGTCGCGACCTCTCTATCTTATCAGAAGAATTGTTAGGAGCCAGTTAAATAATTGCTAGTTCGATTTGGCTAAGCCAAAATGCTTACCAAATTGTCGCGCCAGGCGCAAGAAATCTGAAGGCCAGTGGAAAACTCATCTCGAATAGATAAGCCAAGGTACACGGTCCTTCTCAAAAACCGATGCCTCCGATTTCGCCCGTTCTCCAATGCTATTTAATGGTGTGAGGTTTTCGACGCCGGATCTGATCCAGTTGTTCCCCGCAAGTATGTCAATTGGCAACTTTACATATTCATATTCGTAGGGCGGTTCATTCCAGACGAAGGACTCACCATACAGCCGGACGATTTCCTGGAAAACCGCGATGTAGGTTAAGAAAGGTTTGAACTTGTCGCGGTCGAGCACATGAACGAACGCTCCCTCGCAGATCTCGCCTGCGAACTTATGAAAGGTGGGCTGAAACTGAACCGGCCGGAAGTAAACGCCTCCAATGTCAAGCGCGTTTAGACGTTTGCTCAAGCAGAACCCGTCGATAAACGGCGCGCCAAAGAGCTCAAACGGCCGCGTGGTGCCGCGCCCCTCCGAGATATTGGTAGCCTCCAACAAACAGCCCCCTGGATAGACGATCGCGGTGTCCGGCGTCGGCATATTGGGAGATGGCATTGCCCACGGGAGCCCGGTATCGGCGAAATACATATCTCGCCGCCAGCCTTCTAATTCTGCAATCTCAAGTTGAACCGAAGGAAAATAACGGCTCTTGAGATGGCGGGCAATCTCGCCCATTGTCATACCGTGCCGAAGTGGCAGGGGATAGAGCCCAACGAAGCTGGCGAACTCCTCTTCTCCAACCGGGCCCTCAACTTGGATTCCGCCAAGCGGATTTGGGCGATCCAACACCAAAACGGGAATGCCCAAGCGCTCGCAAGCCTTGAGGCATAACGCCATGGTCCAAATGAACGTGTAGTACCGTGAACCCACTTCTTGTAAATCGACCATGAGGAGATCGACACCTTCAAGTTGTTTGTCAGTGGGTTCGCGACTTTCGCCGTAAAGGGAGTGGATGGGAAAGGGGAAGCGGGGGTCGTGACCTCCTTCCCACTCGATCATATTGTCCTGCGTGTGGCCCCAAAGGCCATGCTGAGGGCCAAAGGCGCAACGGATCTTCACGTTGGCGGCCTTTTGAAGGTGCTCCAAAATGTGCCGGCAATCCGCCGCGATCGATGCTTGGTTGCATACGACGGCAACGTTTTGGCCCTCTAATTGCTTGAAGTCTTGTTGAATAAGAACATCCAGTCCGGTTTTGGTCAACATGAATCGAGATTACTCGGTGTTAAGTTCAGAACCGGCAATTATCGATAAGACCTGAACACCCGCCAATGGAACGAGATCAATGGAGTTGCCGTCTACCCGGCCGCCGCTACTGAAGGGCTTAGGAGTTAAATATGACTTGGCGTAAGAAACGCGCTTTTACCTTGATCGAAATTATGATCGTGGTGCTGATTATCGGCATCCTGTTGGCTATCGCGATCCCTAATTTCATGACCGCACGCGATACCAGTCGCGCAAACGCGTGCATTTCCAACCTCGAAGAGATTTCTGCCGCAAAACAGGAATATGCGATGGATCAGCGGCTGACGAATTCTGCCGTTCCAACCCAGAGCGAACTGGTGCCGACGTACATCAACCACTGGCCGCTGTGTCCCTCGCAGGGAACTTACACGATCAATGCGGTTTCCGTGGACCCGACGTGCAGCGTCGGCGGGACTCACTCCCTTACGACGGTTGGGCAGTAGGCTGTCTAGCGCTTAACTTCGCACTGAAGGCCTCGGCGAACCACTAAGAACTTGATTCGCTGGGGCATGAAACGCTGCCTTAGCACCTCCACCGCTTCGTGGACCTTGACAGTGCCGCCGCAGTAGAAAAGGTCCACCGCTGCGTAGCCGTGTTCGGGCCAGGTGTGAATCGTGTAATGCGATTCTTGGATGATCACGGCTCCGGACACCCCATAAGGCTGGAATTCGTGGAAGCTTTGAGCGACGACGGTGGCTCGGCTGCGCACCGCCGCTTCGCGCATGGCGACCGCGACCGTGTCTTCCGCCTTCAAAGAATCCTCGTCGCATCCATAAAGCTCAATGAGCAAATGAGAGCCCAGAGAAGGCTCTTCGCCATCGTGGAAAGGGAAGGTCTCGTCAACGCCGAGCCAATCTTTAAAAGATTCAGCGTCTTCGCAGTGAATCAAAGTCCATCCGTTCTCCGTCGAAACCACTGGGGGTTTGGCGACCGGAGTCGGCGCAGACCGAAGCGAGCGTTTCCGGCGCTTCAGAAGCGCGCCAGGGCTGGAAAGTGCGGCACAAAGTGACGCGAAGCTAAACCATATCCAAAAGTTTGCCAATCAACAGGACCTCCAATGAACCGTGCGCAGAACAGGTGAGTCTGTCGCGAGAAACCCGAACGATAGATGTTGTTGCAGTGAGCGGAGCGTAGCTTGGACGGTTTCTCTGGCGTTACCGCTTCGAGATGTGACCCCTAACCTTGAGCGGAGTAGGCCGCACCCGTCCCAAATTTGCTCCATTACGCTACAGCAATAGGATCTCTCCTAAGGCGGAAACCCGCCAAAGCCGCTTCACGGTTACCCGTGACGCTCAGGCATTGTACCAGTTGAACCCCCCCTTGTCAAGGCATAAAATTAAATTGGCAAAATGCATCACGCTTGAGTTCAATTTCGAAGCTTTCCATGCCGCCGCGTGCGGGCCAGTAGAGATGCGTATGGACCGAAAGCGCTGATTAAGCGTCTTAGGGGTGGGGCACCCGGCGAATCTACTGTGAATTACTGTAAATTAGGTGCGGTTGCCGAGAGCACGATCCAATTGAACGGAGATTTAAACCAATGCCAAAGAGATTCCTCGCTTATTCGCTTCCTATACTTGCCGCACTTATGATTTCCGGTTGCGGAGGAAGTGGGAGCAACACTACGACCAATACCACTTATCCCACCAATGCCCCCGGGCGCGTTGCTGCCGAAGAGGCGGCGCAAGCCTACATTGGTTCCTACCAAACCTTTAACCTGCTCATAGGCAGCAATGGAAGCAAAACGCTGTCTAAGAGAACCGGCCTGCTCTTTATGAAGCCGCAGGCAAACACCTATACCTATTTAGGCTATGGCTACTATATTGAAGTCGTTGCTACCCAAACAGGCCACATCGCTTACATGTCCACCAATGGAACGACGAACAATGCCGGCAACGTCTCCATCACCCAGGGCGCGAACGGCTCCTATACGGCAGTATTCGACATCACAAGTGGAAATCTCATCTCCACGGGCAAGGCCATCGTTTCAAACGTATCCGTCACCTCGAGCGGCGTGGATGGGCAAGTCTCCATTGCCCTTGTCGTGAACGGCGTCACCATCAACATGACGGGAACTTTCACCAACACCGTGTTGTCCGTCTCGACTCTCTCGACTCAAATCAATTCCACTACCGTGACGTTTACTAACTTCACGCCGCAGGGAAACACTGAGACGACCAACTTCACGGCCGGAGCGTTACCTGGCACCCTCACTGCGAATCCAGATGGCAGTGGCAGCGATACCGACTCGGATACGTATGGAACTTGGACTCTAACCTGGACGGCAGCGGGAGTTGGAACACTAACCGAGCCCAATGGTACAACTGTGTCGATCGGCAGTATTACGGCTTTGACCTTTTAGAATGCATTAAGTAAGCTCGGCGGGCATGAACGTTTCGGTTTTGCTGTTGGCAACCTGTTTGCAACTGGTTTCCAATGGCAAGCCGATCGAGATCTTCGTTAGCGCAGATCCTGGCGCCTTGCCGTTCTCATACGAACTTCCCGCTGCGTGGGCGGATCCAAAGGGCCGGCCAAGATCCTTTTCTCCCGGCCACATGGACTTCCACTCTATTAGAGGGCCGTATAGGGAACATTTGACCCTCGCGGCGCGGAAGGCAGCGGGAGAAACGAAGAAGAGTCTGGCGACCCAGTTTGAGCCTTCGCGAAAGAAATATCCCACCAACTACACGGTGATTTCCACGCAGGACTCTTATGGGTTCGCGCTCGATCTGCCGTATATGAAGAGCCCGGGCAGCCTGTATCTGATCGGGCGCGTGCTGTTCAAAAACGGCGCGCTAGTAACCGCGCAGCTAACCGGAGATTGCCCGGTTAACGCGAGGGGAAGGGACGTGAGGGATTTTATCGGGATTGTGAGAAGCTTGAGGCCGAGGTGAACTACCAACCCCGGACGGCAAGCAGTTCGCCCTCCGGCAGAGAACTCACGTTGATGCCGACCATGGGCTCGCCCAGGTTGCGGCTGATTTCAGCCAGTTTCGCCGGCTCCTTGTAATAAAGGACGGACTCCACAATCGCGCGCGCCCGCCGGGCGGGATCGCCCGATTTGAATATGCCGGAGCCTACGAAAACCGTTTCTGCGCCAAGCTTCATCATCAACGCGGCGTCTGCGGGAGTTGCGATACCGCCTGCTGAGAAATTGGGAACCGGAAGCCTGCCGAGTTCCTTCACCTGACGAATCATGTCCAGCGGCGCCTGGATCTCCTTGGCGATCACGTAAAGCTCATCTTCTCTCGCAGAATGGACTTTGCGAATCTCGCTCATGATCGTCCGCATGTGGCGAACGGCCTCCACGACGTCGCCAGTGCCGGCCTCACCCTTGGTCCGGATCATGGCCGCGCCTTCAGCGCAGCGTCTGAGCGCCTCGCCCAGGTTGCGCGCGCCACAGACGAACGGAACCGTGAAGGCGTGCTTGTCTACATGGTTCTCCTCGTCGGCCGGCGTGAGAACTTCGCTTTCATCCACGAAGTCCACCTCAAGGGCCTCCAGGATTTCGGCTTCCACGAAGTGCCCAATGCGGCACTTGGCCATAACGGGAATAGAAACCTTCTCTTTAATCCCGATGATCATCTCCGGGTCGCTCATTCGGGCAACGCCGCCGTCGCGCCGGATGTCAGCCGGCACTCGCTCAAGAGCCATGACGGCAACTGCGCCGGCATCCTCGGCAATCTTGGCCTGATCGGGCGTGGTGACGTCCATGATGACGCCGCCTTTCAGCATTTCTGCCAACCCCACTTTTTCTCGCCAGGTTTTTCGCGCCTGCCCGCCGCCTACTAAACTCATACCTCGGGACACCTCAGATTCAAATTATACCGGTGCATTGCGGTGACAGGTGAGGTGTGATGGGTTCGACTGTGAACTGTGAGCTGTAAACAGCCGGATCGGAGCCCGAAGGAAAAGCGTGTCCTTACCGGAATAGATTGCGGGACGATACTAGCTGATCGGTCTGACAGCTTAGGGTTTACGTTTCACTGTTCACCGGGCTTGCCCGAAACTCATAACCTGTAGATATTTTTCTACTAGTCCCTTGCATTCTTGCGAAAGCTGAGGTATCTTGTATTCCTCTCTGCTCTGTTTCGGAGCCGAAAAGTCCATAGGGAGGACCAGTAAAACACGAATGCGAAAATATGAGGCCATAGCCATTGTCAAGCCGGAGATAAACGATCCGGACGTCCAGAAGATCGCCGATAGATTCAAGGGAGTTATCGAGGACCACGGGGGAACGGTCGCCAAGGCCGGAAAATGGGAAAAGCGCAAGCTTGCCTATGAAATTAGCGGGTTCCGCGAGGGGAACTACGTTCAGTTCGATTTTGAAGCGGGGCCCACGGTGCCGCAGGAACTGAACCGGTTGATGCGCATTAACGACGATATCCTTCGGCATCGCATATTTTTGGTTGAGGAGTAGGGTGATTTAGCCATGATCAATCGAGTTGTTCTCGTCGGTCGCTTAACTCGCGACCCTGAACTCAAGACTACGGTGTCGGGAAAGAACGTTTGCGATTTCAGCATTGCCGTTCAGAAGCGGTCCAAGCCGGCTGATGGCTCGTCGGACGCCGATTTCTTCAGGGTGTCCTGCTGGGATAAGACGGCCGAATACGTGTCGAACTACCTAACCAAGGGCAGGCTCGTTGCCGTTGACGGCCGTCTGACGTCACGCAAATACACGGCGAGCGATGGCACAAACCGGGAAGTGGTGGAAGTTGTCGCAGAATCCGTACAGGGACTTGACCGCCCCCGTGACGACGTCGGTGGTGGCGGCGGTGCGGGAGCGGGCGCGATGAGCGCAGCCGGTCCCTCTCATGCCGGGGCTGTGGTTGCAAGCGTTCCCAGTGCCGACGAATACGATCCATTCGCGGACGAGTAGATTTCTCGCTCGGCAGTACTTTTCAATGGCGGCGAGGCACAGCTTGGATAGTCCTTCCGCCATTGCTTCATTTCACATAGGCGGTGTCTTCAAGCGTGTCCGGATTTGGGACATGCACTTTCATCTGGCGCCCTCGCTTGCCGGAAAGATGGACAATGCGCCCCTAGCTGGCGATCAGGATAATGTGGTGCTCACAAGCCACGCCGGGGCATTTTAACAGAGTGCTTCGTCTCAAGAAGAGAGTAGAATCTACTCCATTCCCGAATGGACCGCACTAAGTTCGCCAAATTCTCCTGGGGCTTCCTCTTCTATACGCTCGGCGTTATCCTTTGGGGCGCCTTTGTAAGGGCGAGTTTCTCGGGCGATGGTTGCGGCAACAACTGGCCCACCTGTGGCGGCAGTAGCGTCATACCGATCTTCTCACAGGCAAAGACGGTCATCGAGTTCGTCCATCGCACATCGGTCTTCTTTATCACACCCCTGATCATTATTCAGGTGATATGGGCATTCCGAACATTTCCAAAGGGCTCGAACATTCGAAAAGCTTCGCTCTGGTCCACGCTTTTTATCGTCGTTGAAGCGTTGGTAGGCGCCTTGCTCGTCAAGCAGCATTTGGTAGGTTGGGATGCTTCGGTAAACCGCGCGATCGTGATGTGCGCCCATCTGGTGAGCACCTTTATCTTGCTTAGCACCTTGACTCTCACTGCGGCTTGGGCTTCGGGAATCAAGCCAACGAGCCTAAAAGGGCAGGGGCCCGTGATGTGGGCTCTGGTGGTTGGCCTTGGCGGTGTGGTTGTGCTCGGGATCAGCGGCGCGATCGCCGCCCTGGGTGACACGCTTTATCATGCGAAGAACCTCGCGGACGCAATGAAGCAAGACTTCTCGCCGACCGCCAACTTCTTGCTCCGACTGCGTCCGGGGCACCCACTCATCGCGGTTTCCGTTGGCATCTACACCGTCCTTATCGGAGGTTTGCTTGCTCATCTCAGGCCTACCGAAAAGGTCAAGCGTTACGCCAAGCAAGTGACGTTCATTTTCTTTTCGCAGCTTCTGATCGGGCTCATCAACCTCTTGATGAACGCGCCGATCTGGATGCAGATCGTGCACCTGTTCGTGGCGGATGTCCTATGGGTCACCATGATCCTCCTCACGGCGGCTGCTCTGGAAGAAGGCGTTCAAAAGGTCGAGGTCGTCGACAAACCAGAGGAAACTGCTCAACTGGCCCCCCGAACGCTCGTGACGACCTTAAAGGAATACGTCTCGCTGACGAAGCCGCGCGTTATTAGCCTTCTCCTTTTCACTACTCTAACGGCGATGTTCGCCGCGGCCAAGGGATGGCCGGGCTTCTGGCTGTTTGTTGCCGTTGCGGTTGGCGGGTATATGTCCGCGGGTGCGGCAAACACGATCAATATGGTGATCGATCGCGACATCGACGGCACCATGAAGAGGACTTCCAGACGTCCAACCGTCACCCAATACATTTCTTCGAAGAATGCCTTGATTTTCGGATTTGGCCTTGAGGCCTGTTCGTTTGCCCTGCTTTGGGGCGCGGCTAATCTGCTGACCGCGATGCTCGCGCTGGCGGGGCTTGCTTTCTACGTGGTGGTTTACACGCTGATGCTGAAGAGGCGCACCTGGCACAACATCGTCATTGGCGGCGCTGCGGGGGCATTCCCTCCCTTGGTTGGCTGGGCGTCGGTGACCAACCACCTCTCAGTCTTTGCATGGTTCCTTTTCGCGCTCATCTTCGTCTGGACTCCTGTGCACTTTTGGGCTTTGGCTCTCATGATCAAGGATGACTATGCCAAGGCGGGAGTTCCGATGCTTCCCGTGGTTCATGGCGAGCGGGTGACCGTGATTCAAATCCTGTTTTACGGCGTTCTCACCGCGGCTATTTCGCTGCTTCCCGCGATCTCGGGCATCGGCTACCCCTACGTCCTTACGGCGCTGTTCCTCAACTTTGTGTTGTTGGCCCGCTGTCTGAAGCTCTATTTTCACATGGAACGTCCGAATGCGGTTTCGCTCTATAAGTATTCGATGTTGTACCTGGCCCTGTTATTTCTCGCGTTCGCGATCGACCGGGTGTGGATCGCTTGATCGATCCGTTGCAATCTGATTCCAGTGCAAGAAGGGCAATCGTACTGGCGCATCAAAATTTCGACAATTTCCCCGCATGGGGCCGCTTTCGCTTTGACAAAAAGGCCCCTCAAGCGGGTACCCTCTTTGGGTCTTGGATATGGGTCGAAGGACCCACGAAGCGAGTGGTCCGGCTGCAGAGGGGCAGCACGGAATTTAGGAGTGGGGCTGGGCGGAAGCGACGAAATCTTCTCGGGGGTTTATCCCTTTGGAAGAGGCGCATGCGTTCCGGCTTATCCAAGGGCATGGAACGCTGATGGGTCAGCTATTTAAACCGAGTTCGAACAACCTGGCGCGGGCGAGTGTGTTAAGTTTGGGCATTTTGCCCTGGGTGGCGTTCTACGCAGGAAGCACTATCACGCGTTCCCCCGCAAACACAAAGGCGGAGATTCCCGTTAACCAGCCGGTTCCTTTCAGCCACCGGCACCACGCCTACGAACTTGGCATCGACTGCCGCTATTGTCACGTTTCCGTCGAGCGAACGGCGCTCGCGAGCATTCCTCCGACAGAGACCTGCATGTCCTGCCATTCCCAGATATGGACGAACAGCCCGCTTTTGGAGCCGGTACGGCGCAGCTATGAAACCAACACGCCGATTCAGTGGAACAACGGAGACAACGTAGAGACCGGCCGCGGTATGTACGGTTGGACGAAGGTCAACAAGGTTCCTGAGTTCGTATATTTCAATCACAGCATCCACATCGCTCGGGGGCTGACTTGCGACCAATGCCACGGCCCTGTACAGCAGATGACCCTCACTTGGAAGGGCCAGGCCTTTGCCATGGCATGGTGTTTGGACTGCCATCGGGAACCGGAGAAATACCTTTACAGAGACCCGGATCCCAAGTATAAAGATCTTTCGCCTCAGGACGAGGCTATGTTGCCCTTCTATAAGTTGGAGCAGGGCTTGCCTCTCACGCCGCGTCAGCAGGCCCTGTTGAACGGCGACCAATATGTGGGATCAGGCGATGAAGTGAACGAGGGCGAAAAGTTGATCACGCGGTATGGGGTTAAGAAAGCAGAACTGACTGACTGCTGGATTTGTCACCGCTAGGTTGTGTAAGGGAATGGAAGAGAGGGAAAAGCAGGCAGGGATCGAGGATATGCGCAAGAAGCTTTCCACCGTTGGTGGTAAGCGGTATTGGCGCGGCATCGAGGAGCTTGCCGATACCAAGGAGTTTCGCTCCTGGATCGACGACGAGTTTCCGAACCGGGCGTCGCTTTTTGACGTTGATCGTCGCGCGTTCCTTAAGCTGATGGGAGCTTCGATGGCCCTTGCCGGGCTCGCCGGATGCCGGTCTTTGCCGGAAGAGCGGATCGTTCCCTACGTGAAGGCGCCGGAAGAGCGACTGCCTGGCCAAACGCTTTCTTACGCCTCCGCAATGCCGTTCGGCGGCTACGCCTTTCCGATTCTAGTCACGAGCAATGAGGGACGTCCGACCAAGATTGACGGCAACGACCGTCACCCCGCGAGCTTAGGGAAGTCGGATGTTTTTGCCCAAGCGGAAATTCTCCAGTTTTACGATCCGGACAGGTTGGACCAACCACTTCAGATGTTGGATGGCCGGGGTCTTGTTGCCACTTGGGACACGTTCTTGGAAGCGGCCCGAATTGCGCTGGATGAGGAAAAAGCCAGAGGGGGGGCGGGACTTCGGATTCTGACCGAGACGGTAACCTCGCCGACTTTGATCAGCTCGATTCAGGCCTTGATCAAAGCTTATCCCGGCGCTAAGTGGTATCAGTATCAGCCGGTCAACCGAGACAACGAACGCGCAGGCAGCAAGCTGGCCTTTGGTCAAGTTGTTGACACTCATTACGATCTCAAGAAAGCCAAGGTGATGCTTTCGCTGGATGGCGACATTCTCGATTGCAACCCATTCCACGTTCGCCATATTCAGGACTTCATGGCGAATCGCGACCCGGATCTGCCGATGAACCGGTTATACGCGATCGAAAGTGTCTTCGGCAATACCGGCGGTTTTGCCGACCACCGGGCGGCAGTAAAGGCAAGCGAGATTGAAGGGGTCGCGCGATACATCGCGCAGGCTCTTGGCCTTGCCGTTGGAGCGGGTTCGCTTCCTGCCACTCTTCCGGGGAACTGGGTCGACGGGATGGTCAAAGACCTCAACGCGAATAAGGGGGCGAGCGTGGTGGTCACCGGCGAGCGGCAGTCGCCGGCCGTGCACGCGCTCGTCCATGCGATCAACCGGGCTCTCGGGAATGTCGGAGAGACCGTTTCTTACACGCAATCGGTAGAGCCGGATGGAGAGCCGCTGGTGGAACAGCTGGCGACGCTCACCGCGGAAATGAATGCGGGCACAGTGAAGACCCTGCTCATCCTTGGTGGCAATCCCGTTTATTACGCGCCTGCCGACATCAAGTTTGGCGATGCGCTGGCCAAGGTTTCCGGCACGAAAGGCGCCTTCAGTGCCCGGCTGGGGTTTTACGAGGATGAAACAAGTGGTCTTTCCCAGTGGGTTCTTCCCGAATCGCACTTCCTTGAGGCCTGGGGCGACATAAGGTCGGCCGATGGCACTGCGAGCATCGTTCAGCCGCTGATTTCTCCGCTGTTTGACTCGCGGTCTGCAGGTGAGTTGGTTGCCGATCTGATCGGTAAGCCTTGGTCCGGGTATGAGATGGTTCGCGCCACGTGGCTCCCATCGCTGAAGGAAAAGGGCTGGCGGGATTCGCTCAATAATGGACTGGTTGCAGGCACGGCCTCCAAGCCGGTGACGCCTGCTTTGACTCTGCAAGCAGGCGGCGGTACGCCGCCGTCGACTGGGATCGAAGCGGTTTTCGCACCTGACCCAACGATATGGGATGGGCGATACGCCAACAACGGTTGGTTGCAGGAGCTTCCCAAGCCGATGTCCAAGCTGTCCTGGGACAACGCGGTTATCATGGGGCCCAAACTGGCGAGCCGGCTTCAAGTTGAATACCAGGACATGGTGGAGCTTAGCTCCGACGCGGGAAAAGTCACGGCGCCCGTATATGTCATGCCAGGATTGCCCGACGATACCGTAACGCTGCATATTGGCCACGGCCGGCAAAAAGCGGGCAAAGTTGGCAATGGAGCGGGTTTCGATTTCAATGTCTTGCGCACTACGCGTGAGCTCGCCTTTGCGAAGGTAGAAATCCAGGCCACCAAGAGCACCTTTGGTCTGGCGAGCAGTCAAACCCATCACAGCATGGAATCGCGGGACATCGTTCGCGAGGGAACGCTGGACGATTACCAGCAAGACGCGTCCCTTGCTCCTGAGGAGACCCGCTATGCTCCTGAGCACAACAAGGAAGAGGAACCGCCAAGTCTTTATAACCTAACGGCGGAATGGGCGCGGCAATATCCCGACTTGCCGCAGTGGGGGATGACGATCGACCTCAATACCTGCACGGGTTGCGGTGCTTGCGAGATCGCCTGCCAGGCAGAAAACAATATCCCGAACGTCGGCAAGGACCAGGTCCAGCGCGGCCGTATAATGCACTGGATCCGGGTCGACCGGTTCTTCCGGGTTGAAGACAGTGGCAAAGAGCGGGATTTCCACGAGCCCATCGCGGAAGTGGAATCGATCAACGCCGATTGGGATCAAGGGGCGATGAACCCCAACAATGTGAAGGTCGTTTGCATGCCGGTTCCGTGCATGCACTGCGAGGACGCCCCTTGCGAACCGGTTTGCCCGGTGGCGGCGACCATCCACAGTCACGAAGGCCTGAACCAGATGGTTTACAACCGCTGCGTGGGTACCCGTTACTGTTCCAATAACTGTCCTTACAAAGTGCGGCGATTCAACTTTTATAACTATCAGTTCCGGCAGCAGCAATTCCAGGGCGACCGGGACATCACCCTTCTCAACTTGATCAACAATCCGGATGTTTCGGTTAGAAGCCGAGGTGTGATGGAAAAGTGCACCTACTGCGTCCAGCGTATCAACTCGGCGCGCATCACCGCAAAGAAAGAGAATCGAAGAATTGCCGATGGCGAAGTGATTCCGGCATGCGCTCAGGCCTGCCCCTCCAAAGCGATCACTTTCGGCGATTTGACTGATCCCAACGCTGCGGTCACCAAACTGAAGAGCAAGAAGCGGAACTACAGCCTGCTTGATGATTTGAACACTCGACCGCGCACCACCTACCTGGTGAAGGTGCGCAACGTCAATAAGGAGATGCCCGCTTAATGGCGAAGATTCTCGGCCCGGAAGAAGACGTTCTGGTAACAGGCCACCAGACGTTGGAAACGGTTAACGACACTATTGCGGGGCCATCCCTCTATTGGGAGCGACATGGCAAGCAGTGGTATCTGCTTGCCCTTACTGCCTTCCTTTTTGTCAACGTTTTGTTGCTTGCGGTTGGTTGGCTGCTGTATCAAGGCATCGGCGTTTGGGGCAACAACATTCCCGCTGGTTGGGGAATGGACATTATCAACTTCGTCTGGTGGATCGGTATCGGCCACGCAGGAACGTTGATTTCCGCCATTCTGCTCCTCATGCGTCAAAAGTGGCGTACAAGCATCAACCGTTTCGCGGAAGCGATGACGATTTTTGCGGTTATGTGCGCAGGTATGTACCCGCTTCTTCATACCGGCCGTCCGTGGGTGTCCTATTGGCTGATGCCCTATCCCAACTGGCTCACGATGTGGCCCCAGCCCAGAAGCCCGCTGATTTGGGATGTGTTCGCAGTTTCTACTTACTTCACAGTTTCGCTGTTATATTGGGGCATCGGCCTTATCCCGGACATCGCGACCCTGCGTGATAGGAGCAAGATCCCGTGGGCGACGAAGGTTTACGGCATGATCTGCATGGGTTGGCGGAACTCGGCCAGGCATTGGAAGCGATTTGATATCGCATACCTGATTCTTGCCGGACTATCAACGCCGCTTGTGCTTTCCGTGCACAGCATCGTGTCCTTCGACTTCTCGGTGGGCATCATTCCCGGCTGGCACACGACGATTTTCCCGCCATACTTCGTTGCTGGCGCGGTCTATGCGGGCTTTGCGATGGTGCTGTTCTTCGCCTTACCAATAAGGCGTTGGTACAACCTGAAAGACGTGATCACGATGAATCACATCGAGTGGATGTGCAAGATCATGTTGGCCACCGGCATCATTGTTTTCTTCGGCTACTGCTGCGAGGTGTTTTACGCATATTACAGCGGAGACCAATTTGAAATCGCGAATGCGCGGAACCGCTTCTTTGGGCCTTACTCGTTCTATTACTGGTCGCTGATTTTCTGTAACGGCCTTGGCCCCCAGATTCTCTGGTGGAAGCAGGCCCGCCGGAACATCCCAACCGTTTTCGCCGCGACCATCGTTGTGAGCATCGGCATGTGGCTGGAGCGGTTTATTATTATTCCGGTCAGCTTGAGCCGAGACTTCGACCCATCTTCTTGGAGAATGTACGTTCCTACCTACGTGGACGTGAGCATGTATTTGGGAACGCTCGGCTTTTTCTTCTTTATGATGTTCCTCTTCATTCGGTTCTTGCCGATGATTTCGATTTTCGAGGTTAGGGAACTGCTTGATGGCTTGAGGGAGCACGTGAAGCACAAAGAAGCGATAAAGGCAGGCGCCGGGGAGGATGGTCATGCACACTGAGACCCAGGGCCGGACCGTGTATGGGATCGTTGCCGAGTATGAAACTTCGGACACATTGCTCCGTGCAACCAATAAGGTTTACGATGCCGGCTACCGCGAAATCGATGCCTATGCGCCGTTTCCGGTGCATGGACTGGCGGAGGCGCTTGGGTTTGAGGATCCGCGACTGCAATACATGATATTCTTCGGCGGGCTCTCAGGTTGCGCCGCCGGCTTTGGCCTTCTTTGGTGGATTTGCGCTTCCGCTTATCCTCATAACGTTGGGGGCCGACCGCTCTTTAGCTGGCCCGCATTCATTCCCGTCACATTCGAATGCACTGTCTTGCTTGCTGCATTGACCGCCGTATTCGGCATGCTTGGCCTGAACAAGCTGCCGGAACCGCACCACGCGATTTTCGACACGCCGAACTTCGAGCGGGCTTCGCAGGATGCGTTTTTCCTTGCCGTAGAAGCGGCCGATCCAAAGTTTATCGAAGAGGATGTCCGCGCATTGTTGGAAGACACCGGTGCGGTCAAAGTGAGCGTGGTTATGCAGGAGGAGCCTGAATGGTAAATCTGCGCAAACCAGCAGTTTGGCTCGGCGTTTCAGGCCTGGCATTGTTCGCGGCCGGTTGCCATACAGACCTCTGGGTTCAGCCGCACCTGCGGCCTCAAACCTACAGCGACTTTGGTGGCTTCGTGGATCACGCGACTTCCCGTCCGGTGGTTTTTGGAACGGTTGCACGAGGCCAGGCGAACGACGATATCGGCTACAACACCGGCCGCGTCGATAAGAAGTACGTGACTGAGATCCCTTTCGATCAGGCGAAGGCCGATCTCAACAAAGAAGGGATCAAGATAGACACCTATCGGGACTTCATTGAGCGAGGGAAGCAGCGGTTCACGATTTACTGCACGCCGTGCCACGGCCAATTGGGAGACGGCAACGGCATGATCGCCCAGCGCGGCTTGGCGATTCGAAGGCAGCCGGCCACGTACCATACCGACCGGTTGCGCAAAATGCCGGTAGGGCACTTCTTCGACGTGATGACTAACGGCTACGGCGTGATGTTCAGCTATGCGGCGAGAGTCGAGGTCCCGGACCGCTGGGCGATCGTTTCTTACATCCGCGCGCTGCAGCTAAGCCAGAACGTGAAAGAATCCGATTTAACGCCGCAAGAGCGTGGAAACATCAAGCCCGATCCGGCTGACATAGGCGTGGGACGCTAACTAGAATGAACGAAGAAGCGACGAGTTTGGAAAGTCTGGGGAAACGGCAATGGAGCGCCGGCTTCATAGGAATTGTCGGCATGATCCTTTGGGCCGTCGGCTATTTCGCCGCGCCGGATCATAGCCAGCCACTGTACGGCTACTTATACGGCTTTATCTTTTGGGCCTCGCTTTCCATCGGCTGCCTAGGAATTCTGATTCTCCAGGGAGCTCTTAAGGCAAGCTGGGGGGTTGCCGTGGTTCGAATCATGGAGGCGGCGGCAGGCCCTTCCATGTGGCTTTTGCTGTTGGTCCTTTTTATCCCAATTGCCGCTCCCGGCATCGGGATGAACGTGCTTTACAAGTGGATGGACGCCGCGTATATGCAGGCGGACCCGGTTTTGCGGTCGAAGGTTTTTTACTTGAACGGTCCGGGGTTTTGGATTCGAACCCTCGTCGCTGGTCTGCTCTGGGTGATTTGGGCCGGGATTCTGAAGCGATCTTCCCGCCGTCAGGATGAATCCTTGGACAAAAAGGAATGGGACCTTCGCGCCAGTTGGGGCGCTGTCGGACTGGTCATGTTTTTCATCACTGTCACGATGATCTCCACCGACTGGGTGATGTCCCTCAACCCGTTCTACTTCTCGACTATCTACGGCATCATCTTCGCGATCGGCGCGGGGCTCTCAGCGATGTCCATGGCGGTGTTGATCATTCTGCTGAACATCGACAAGCCGCCTTACAGGGCAATCGTGACTCCCAAACTCACGAAAGACCTTGGCAACGTGTTTCTCGCTCTCACAATGCTGTGGGCCTATACGACGCTTTCGCAGTTCCTCATCACATGGCAGGGCAACCTGCCGTTAGAGGTGCCGTACTACATGCACCGCAGCGGAGGGCCCATTGGAAGCGGCAAGGGCCTTGAGTGGAACGTTCTCAGCAATCTTGTGATCTTATTCCAGTTCTTCGTCCCCTTCCTCGCCTTGATCGCCCCAAGAACGAAGCGCGTCGTGCGAAATATGATCTGGGTAGCAATCACGATCGGTATTGTGAGGATTCTGACTGTCTACTGGCTGGTTTTCCCGGATTTGAGGCCGAACGAGGGATTTGGCGGTTCGCTTGGCCACTGGACGGACTACGCGGCGTTCTTTGGAATCGGCGGAATCTGGGCCTGGGCGTTCCTTTATAACCTGACCAAAGCCCCGCTTGTGCCAAAGTACGACACCAGGCTAATGGAGGTGGAACATGCCTGAGCATGAGCATGGCCATCACGGGCCCCCCGATACCAGCAAAGGCTACGAACAGAGCGATCTTGGGATTCCCGGGATACTCAAGGGAGTTGTTGCCTACTTTATTTTTACCGCCGCGGTTGGAGCGGTTGTTCTTATAGGATTTATCGCGTTCCACCAGAACAATCCGAACCCTTCCGATTTGGCGCCGACCCGGCTTCCTCCGCAGCCCTACCCCTTGCTGCAGAACGACGTCACCGCGCATACGGACATCTGGAATTTGCGATCGAAAGAGGCTTATCTTCTGGAGAACACCACTTATGTGGACAAGACGAAGGGGATATTGAGGATTCCGATTGAGGACGCGATTGACAAGGCGGCCGCACTGGGGCCGAAAGGCGAGGCGCAAGTCGCTGGAACACCCGCAGGCAATGATTTAAATCCGGTAACTACGCAAAGCCCGTCCGGGACAGTGGCCAGCATGACAACGAACCAGGGTGAGGCTACGAAGCCAGGTTCGGGCGATCCTACAGTTACAAGCCAGGGATTGAAGATGCCAGGCTCGGACAAGAAGGTCAAAATCTGGGCGGGCAAAACCTTTAAGCCTCACGGATTTAATGCGGGAACAACGCCTAGCAGCAAGCTCGCAAGCCCGCCTGCGGCAGGAGGCAACGGGTGAAATCCTTCGTCTCCCGGTACTCTGTGCCGCTCGTTGCTGTTGCAATATTCCTTTTCTTTGGCCTCTGCACCGTGTTTGGCTACTCGCTAAAGAACGCCCAAGGGGTGGACCTCAAGGGCAAGTTCGGTCTCACCCAGCGATTGGGAAGCCAGCTTCCGTTGAATGCCAGTTTGGTTGATGAGAACGGCAAGAACGTGCATTTGGGTGACTATTTCGGGAAGCGTCCAGTAGTGCTGCTCTTGGGAAGTTTCACCTGCGACGGAGCTTGCGCAACCCAATTTGAAAACGCCGGCGAAACCTTTGCCGACATCAAAGGCAAAACGGTGGGGAAGGACTTTGACGTGGTCGCGATCAGCATCGATCCGAGAGAAACCTCGTTCGTTGCGCAGGGCAAAAAGAAAGACTTGCTTGGGGTTTACGGTCGTCCAGATACGGCGAACGGTTGGCATTTCTTAACTGGCGAACAATCCGAAGTCGAGGAAGTCGCCTCCGCCATCGGCTACAAATATTATTACAGCGCTTCGAAGAACCAACTTGTGAATCCGACCGGGCTTTTCGTGGCTACGCCGAAAGGTGTTCTTTCGAGATACTATTACGGCACCGAGTATGTGGCCAGCTTGGTGAGCGATTCGACCGTAGATGCCTCGCAAGGTAAAGTGGGGTCGCCGAACGAGCCTGTTCTGATGGGCTGCATCAAATACGACCCCGATCACAACAAGACCCGGGCAGTAGTTTTCTGGGCCATTCGAATCGGCGGATTTTCAACCCTGATTATCCTGTTCACTTCGATCTTTTTGATGTCACGCAACCCGTCGCAACCCAGGCGAATTACCCGAAAAGGAGGATTTCTTCAGGCCCAGTTTGTAGCTTGCCCTGACGCGCAACATGTTCCCGTTAAAAGTAGCACCACAACAGGCTTCTAGCTTCGCGCCTCAAGTAGACGCGTTGTTTTATGTGATCAGCGCATTGACCATTTTCTTCACGGTCGGCGTGATGGCGGTGGTGCTGTTTCTGGCAGTCAAATACCGCGCAGGCTCCAAGGCCGATCGGTCTCGGCCGCTAAACGAGAATCTGTTCATTGAAATCGCCTGGTCTGTTCCGCCGCTCATTCTTGGCCTTGTGATCTTTGCCTGGGGCGCGGTCCTATTCGTTCATATGCGCAGACCGCCGAAAAACGCGATCGAGATCTTTGTGATCGGAAAGCAGTGGATGTGGCACATCGAACATCCGAACGGGGTTCGCGAGATGAACGAACTTCATGTACCTGCCGGAGTTCCCGTCAAACTCACAATGATTTCGCAGGACGTGATCCACGCCTTCTATATTCCCCAGTTCAGAACCCAGTTTATGGTTGTGCCCGGCCGATATACCTACGAGTGGTTCGAACCGACGAAGCCGGGGAAATACTATCTGTTCTGCGCCATGCACTGCGGATCCGGTCACTCTGAGATGGGAGGATACGTGTATGTGATGCCTCCCAAGGACTATCAGACGTGGCTGGAAAATGGCGGATCCAATCCAAAGTTTGACCACCCGACGCTAGTTCAGCAGGGAGAAGGTCTTTTCAAGCAGCTCAGTTGCGACAACTGCCACAAGGAGCAGGATAGTGAGCGAGCTCCATCGCTTTATGGGATATACAATAAGACCGCGAATACGGACAAAGGGCCGTTGCTGGTTGACGACGGCTATGTCAGGAACGCTATCGTGAACCCCTACGACAAGATCGTTGCCGGATACACAAACACGATGCCCGAATACAAGCGAGTGACCCAGACCGAGCCTGGGCTAACGGAGGATCAGTTGAGAAGCCTGGTGGAATACGTGAAGTCGCTCTCGAATAGCGCGACGCCAAGCGAGGCTTCGGGATCGGCGCCGCCGGCGGGCGCAACTAGCCCACCGCCGGTGGGCAATCCGGTAACGGCGCAGACTCACAGCCGAACACCAAGTGCGCCTATTGGTAGGGACAGCACTTCATTGTCGACTGGTGCGGTTCCAAGTGGAGGGACGAGATGAGCGTAAAGGCAATCGGCGCTGAAGACACCGCCCATATCGGCGAGCGCAAAAACTACCTCACCAACGGGTCATCCATCGCTTCTTGGCTGCTAACCGGCGACCACAAGCGCATCGCGATTCTTTATTTGATCTCGGTCAGCTTCTTCTTCCTGATCGGAGCGATTGCTGCCGGCATTGTGAGGTTGGAGCTGGTTTCACCGACAGGGGTGATGCTTGAGAACGAGACCTACAACAAGATGTTCTCGGCTCACGGCATCGTGATGGTCTTCTTCTTCCTGGTGCCGTCCATTCCGGCCACGCTTGGCAACTTCCTAATGCCGATCATGGTCGGCGCAAGGGACTTGGCCTTTCCAAGGCTGAATCTTCTTAGTTGGTATTTGTACGTGATAGCGGGCATCCTGCTCCTCCTCGCCCTGTTCATGGGCGGCGTCGACACCGGCTGGACCTTCTATACACCCTTTAGCAGCCTCTACAGTAAAACCCAGGTTACGCTGGCCATATCCGCGGCGTTCCTTGCCGGGTTCTCTTCGATCCTTACCGGGCTTAACTTCATTGTTACGGTTCACAAGATGCGAGCCCCCGGCATGACCTGGGACCGGCTGCCATTGTTCGTGTGGTCCATGTATGCGACGAGCCTGATCATGATCCTCGGCACGCCGGTTGTCGCGATTACGCTGCTTTTGGTGGTGTTCGAGCGGGTCTTCAGCATCGGCGTCTTCAGCCCCGAACTGGGCGGCGACCCCGTGCTCTTCCAGCACATGTTCTGGTTCTATTCCCATCCTGCCGTGTACATCATGGTTTTGCCAGGCATGGGCGTGATCAGCGAAATCATGGCTGCCTTTTCCCGAAAGAGAGTGTTTGGCTACCACTTCGTTGCCTATTCGAGCCTTGCGATCGCAGCCCTCGGGTTCATCGTCTGGGGACATCACATGTTTGTCTCCAGCCAATCCATGTATCAGGGGATCGTGTTCTCACTTGTGTCGTTCCTTGTTGCCGTACCCTCGGCAATCAAAGTCTTCAACTGGACCGCGACCATGTACAAGGGGCAGGTGCATTTGGCCACGCCAATGATCTATGCGCTAGGCTTCTTGGGTCTGTTCGTGATTGGCGGTCTGACCGGCCTGTATCTCGCGTGTATCGGCACCGACGTGCATCTTACCGGCACCTATTTTGTTGTCGCGCACTTCCACTTCGTCATGGTTGGTGGAAGCCTCACCGCGTTCCTTGCCGGCATCCACTTCTGGTGGCCGAAGATGTTTGGGCGAATGTATCCGGAATTCTGGGGCAAAATGGCGGCCCTCATCACGTTCGTTGGGTTCATCGTAACCTTTATGCCGCAGTTCATTGTCGGCTTCCTTGGCATGCCGCGTAGGTGGCACGATTACTACTTTGCTGCATCTGAGTTCCAGCCCTATCATATTCTGTCAACGGCAGGCGCATCTGTTCTCGGTGTGGGCCTGCTCATGCCCGCCTTGTATCTAACTTGGTCGTTGAAATACGGCGAGCCGGCGGGCCGCAACCCTTGGCATGCGGTCGGCCTTGAGTGGACAACCCAGTCCCCGCCGCCAACGGTGAACTTCGATTCGCCGCCGGTAGTAACTTGGGAGGCATACGATTACGGTGAGATGGAAGCTCACGAGGGCCACCTCGACGAGCATGAAATTGAGGCGCCGCACGAAACCGAGACTGAGGTGGAGAAACTCTAATGGCATCCGTTGCCCACACGCACAAAGACGAAAGGGTCTACCACCAGTTCGAGGATTACGACCAACAGACCGACAGCTACGTAGTTGGCATGTGGTGCTTCGTTGTGCAGGAGATCATGTTCTTCGGCGCCCTGTTCATGGCGTACACGTTGTACCGCTGGAAGTATCAAGCGGACTTCTACGAAGCGCATAGAACGCTTAACGTGATGTGGGGCGCGGCGAATACGACAATTCTGCTGACCTCCAGCTTTTCCATGGCCTTGGCCGTGCATTTTGCCCAGCAAAAGAAGGTGAAGCTCCAACAGGCGTGCCTTGCGTTCACCATGCTGTGCGCTTTCGCGTTCCTGTTTATCAAGCTCTACTTTGAGTGGAGGGAAAAATTTGAACTGCACCATGTGATGGGGCCGCAGTTCCATTGGACGGGACCGGGTTCACCCGCTCACATGCAACTCTTTTTTAGCCTGTATTTCGGTATGACCGGTCTCCACGGCGTACACGTGCTTGCCGGAATCATCGTCATCGCAATCCTCATGTTCATGACTCACAAGAACTACCCTTCCGTTAGGGACTACATTCCCACTGAACTGGTTGGCTTGTATTGGCACTTCGTGGATATCGTCTGGATCTTCCTCTTCCCGCTGTTTTATTTGATGCCCAAATGAGCGAACACAAAGACCACGGCCACCATATAACGCCGATCTCGACCCTGTTCGGCACTTTCCTCGCATTGGTTGTGCTCATGACGCTGACCATTGTTAGCGCCAACATCGACCTTACGCCACTGGGCAATAATGCCGCCAATCTGGGAATAGCGCTGATTAAAGCTACGCTCGTAGTCCGGATATTTATGGGCCTTGCCTATAGCTCCAAGCTCGCTAAGCTTTTTGGCGTTGCCGGATTTGTCTGGCTGATCCTCATGGGAATCACCTTCGGCGATTATTCGACTCGCCAGTGGGAGCCCGTTCAGGGCTGGTATTCCAAGGATAAGGGCAGCGAGCCCGCATCGACGGAGAAGATGAACGCCTTCCCCGACAGCACTGTCCAGCCGGCTGCGAACCAAGAACAGTAGAATCGCCGCTACCCGGTTCGCGGACTGATCTCTGCAGCTGATCTGCCGGTGCATTTGAGCAGTTCCTGTGTCGCCCATTCTAGAATCGTTTCCGCGCTATCTTCCTTCGTGAAAGCCCTTGGCTCACCCCATTGGGCTCTTATGGTGTGAAAAGCAGGTCGGGGAATGATCGTTCCGTAGGGCATCACCCGGCCGCTGCCGGTGATGCCAAGGCATATGACACATGCCTCCGCCTGTCGAATAATAAGCGCAACGCCTGGCTTCAGAGGCAGTAGTTTGCCGGTTTCGCTCAGTTCTCCCTCCGGATATACGCAAACTGCTTGGCCCTCCCGGAGCAGGCTGATCGCATGTTTGAGAGAGTTGCGGTCCGGTTCGCCCCGCTTGACCGGAAAGGCTCGGCACAACTTCAGGATATACCGAACGCCTTTCATTTCAAAAAGCTCGCTTTTGGCCATGAAATAGATCGGACGCTTGGAGGCGAGTTGGACGACAATCGGGTCGATATCGGCCAGATGGTTGGCGAGGATCAGCACGCCGCCTTTCTTCGGGACTCGATTCGCGCCAGAGCGCCGCAACGGTCCCAAGAGTGTCATAAGGACCCAGGCAAAGGCGCGCATAAGCGGGAGGCCGAGGGCCAGAAAAAGGGGGCTTTGCCGGTCTTTAGGTTCCATTCCGAAGGATCAACTTTTTGAGCGCCTCGGGATAGGCGGCATGCTCTAGAAAAAGGACGCGAGTGGCAAGGGTTTCGGGGGTGTCTTCCGGCAAGACCGGACATGTTTTCTGCAGCAGCACCTCACCTTCATCGTATTGATTGGTGACCAGATGTACCGTGCAACCGCTTTCCACTTCTCTTGCCGCAACCACCGCTTGGTGGACTCGTATGCCGTACATCCCCTTACCGCCGAACTTGGGTAGCAGCGCCGGGTGGATATTGAGAACGCGGTTGGGAAAGAGCCTAAGCACGAGTTCGGGCAAAAGGGAGAGGTACCCGCAGAGGCATACGTAGTCGGCGTCCGCTTCCCTTAACGCGTGAACTAGTTTGTTCTCATAGTCCTCCTCCTTGGAAGAAAGAGCAGCCGTTGGGAGCTTTAAGCGCGTTGCGGTGTCCATCGCCGGAGATTCAGCGTGTGGTGCAATGACGATGGTGACTTTAGCGGGCACGCTTCCATTGGCGCAGGCAAGGGCGATCGCCTCCATATTCGATCCCCTGGTTTTTCCGCCAACGAGGATTGCGACCTTAACCATCGTGGGCCGTTACGCTCAAAATCCAGGAGGAGAACTCTTGAACGGTGGCGAAAAGGTAGTCCGGAGTCGTTGCCTTAAGGGATTCGTAGGTTTCAGGCTCGGCCCAAGCAACCGATGCAATGGGCATGCCCACCTCTCTGGCCGCAGTGACGTCATGAATGGAGTCGCCGACATAGAGCACTTCACTGGGCGCGAGACTCCACTGCTCCAGGATCCGTTGGATCCCAATTGGCTTGCACGGTCCGTATTCGCAACCCGCCTCCAGCGCGTCGAACGCGTCTTCCAAGCCGATAAACCG
>CAWHLK010000012.1:0-15050 GCA_963829965.1 uncultured archaeon
TTTTTGCCGGCGCCAACGCCATTGGCGCTGAAGGCTGAGCGGGCGTTAGCAGCAAAGGTTTCTTAATGTCTTGATCCAAGCTCATGAGCCACTGATTGCCCTGCTTGACAAAGACACGTTTTTCGATGCGGGTAAGTTCCATGGGTGCGCCCTTGGCGCCCTGCCGACCTGCGGTATCCGCCTTTAGAGTTGTTTTCAAAGTCACCATCCCGACTTTTCCGGAAACTGCAACGGACAGAACTTTGGCCTGAAATCTAAGGTTTTGAAGCGTGTTGAAGTGGTACCGCAGCAGATAGATCGCCACCTTCTTGCCGTTGGTAACGCCATGTTCATCTTTCGACTTAAAATCGGGAGAGTAGAGCTTTTCGAAGAAACCGGAATCTTTATGCTCTATGGCGATGGCCTCCTTCGGTTCCACCGTAGAAACGAATGCCTTGAAATCCTTACCGCTGTCTTGGGCACACAGGGCGGCTGTTAAAGCTGCTGCCGCCGGCACTGTCGCCCAGCGTCCTCGCGACAGCGTCATTTCAGGCCCCTCGTAAGATCTTGGAACCGTTGTCGAATGGCGGGATCCTGAACCATGCCAAGGTTCCGCATGTCATCCGGATGGGCGTTGGCAAAATCTTTTCTTTGCGCTGCAGGGACTGCGGCGAACTCATCTAAGAATTTTTCGCTTTCTCTGGATCTACGCCTCTCTGTTTGTTATAGGCTTGAGTCTCCGCTGCACTTGGCACACCCGATTGCGAGCCGCAGCCCAGCAGAAGTAAGGTTGAGAGAATTACGACAACTAATGACAGGTTCCTAACGTTCAACTTCATCATTCTATACAAAATTCCGGGGAAGGGCACGGCTAACCCGCGACCCTTCCCCAATTCCGAAACGAATACTCGTTTGTCCCTTAGAAGCCGCCGTCGCCGTCCCAATACTGGAACGTTGTGCACGGCATGGTCGGCGAAACGGGACCGGCTGGTGCTGGGAAGAACCAACCCGCGCCCTGGGGATTCGATGCCATGTCCGAAGCCAGAGGATTTTCCTTGAACCACAAGACATTCGGGAACAGCGTCTGCGATGGGTGCAGAGCTTTTGCGTGCCCATCGGCCATGGAGTAGTTAGCGGTCTCGTTATAGAGTCGATAGGGCTCATCGTAGGTGCTGATCGGCGTTCCCGCGGCCTCGTCTTCCCAGGCATAGCAGGCGCTGACCGCGCTGTCCATAATTCCGGAGAAGTTGCTCGATTGGTTATAAGGTTGGGCGGTGCCGTTGCCTTGCAAAATAAGGTTGGACGGCGCTTGCTCCGAGCTTCCGTTCACCGGAGTGTTCGGGAAATAAGCAAAGCCACTAAGATCGATCGCCACATCATCGTTCATCGCGATGTTCTTATAAGCCGGTATGGTGGCCGATATCGGAAGCGATGCTCCGCCTGGATCAACCCAAAGACCCTGGCTCTTGATGTAAGGCATAAGCAGGTGGTCGTACGTGTTGATGTACGAAGGCTGGCCCGGATTGTTCTCGTAAGGAAGCTCGATTGAACCGGGGTCAGCCGGAGTCCAGCCAGGGACCACAAAATCGTCATAATCGTTCTCGTACATGAGGTCGGCGAGAGCAATCTGCTTGCAGTCGGATAGCCCAACCGTCTTCTTGGCCGCAAGCTTGGCTTGGGCGAAAACTGGGAATAGGATCGCGGCAAGGATCGCAATAATCGCGATCACTACAAGAAGCTCAATAAGAGTAAAGCCCGATCTGGCGAGTGCCTTCTTCGATTTCGAATTATTCATCATATTTTCTCCGTGAGCTTTCCTCCGACTCGACCCTGTGCCGGACTCTGACTCCAAAGCTATAAAGTTTTAAATCCTCAAAATTACATTGAGTAGATAGTAGCGGCATTATAAGACGGCTGCGTCAAATATGCGTCAAAGGAAATTGCATGCCAAAAAACGCGATGGCCACGTTTTGTGCAAGACAACTTTCACAAGCTATCGTTTATTATATAATACAGTTAGCTCATGGACTAAGTTAGGCAATCAGGGCCTCTATCTCCGAGCGTTGTCTGTGTTCCAACCGCAAAACCCGCCCTTTTGCCGGACCCTGAATCTTGGGAGGGACTCGTCATAAGTTGCCGTAACCCAGCCATCAATAATCATCGCTTCAAGGGCTTCAGGAAACTGCTGGATCAGACCTTGTAAACGGGCGTTGCCCGCCGCTCTCTCACCTTCCGCTTTCAGCAAGGACATTATGTCGGGCAGCTTGTTCCGCTGTTGGAGCACGTGGATGATATATTCAAAGACCTCCGTGACGGGTAAAACCTTCCCATCTCGAACATAGCAGGGATCTTGAACCACGCCGCCGTTCCTGTACCAAGCCCTGTCCTTCCAAGTCGCGCCGGCCAGGTTCAATCGAAAATCGTTGTTCAACTCCAGAGGAGACTCGTAATCAAAGTCCGCAAGATAGTCTTTTGACCCCTTCAGAAAAAGAAGGGAAAACCCGCCCGTTCCCGCCACCGCTTCATCGCTGATGAAACCACCCTGTGCCAGCCAAGCCCATGCCTTGTCCGGCGAAAGGTCCAATCCGGCGCCGGCTGCCAACTCGGACGTGAACGCCTGTAAGTCTTTGAATTGTGCGTTGGCTGTGTACCAGTAATCGGCGAACCGGATATGAGTCCGAATGCGCTGCGTTTGACGATTTGAGAACTCACTTTTTAGCCAATCGCCGTCTAGCTTGCCTCGATCCAACTCGAGGATCGTGTAAGCGGCTTCTCGGGCGCCATGCTGTGTCAACGTGAGGCCAGCCGAGAGAATCGGATCAGCAAACCCACCCGATTCGCCGATAAGGAACCAGTTTTCGCCGGCTTGCTTCTCGGCAAGAAATGACCAGTCCCTGGTTGCTTGCAGCTTGCCTTCGGGGACGGCATTAGCTAGAAGTGCCTGGATGATTGGCTCCTGTCTCACCGCCTCTGCGTAAAGTTGCTCCGGCGGCTTTCCGCTCTTCTTCGGGTAATCGGCGGGGATGACCAGTCCCAAACTCGTCCTCGTCGGGCTGAGTGGGATAAACCACAGCCAGCCGTAGTCCAGTGACATCACTTGAATTCGTGTGCCACCGACGCCGATCTTAACTGCCCATTCGGCGTTCTGCCAATAATCCCAAATCGCGATATTCCGGAGGTTCGTTGGATACTCACATTCGACTCCCAGCGCCCTGCGCAATATTGCGCTTGCGCCCGACGCGTCCATATAGTGCCTGGCCCGCACGGATTCGCCATTCTGAAGATCGAGAGAGACAACGCGATCATCCTCGAAGTTAATCGCTGAGACCCTCGTCTGTTCATGCACGTCGCAACCCATCTTGGAAGCGTGACGGAGGAGGATGTTGTCATAAACCGCGCGATCAACCTGGAACGCGGTGAGGAGTCTTTGGCCCTCGTAGCGCCCAGGACGGGCATGGCCTTCAAAAGGCGCGCCCGATAGGAAGTCAAAATCCCAAAGTTCCTTTGTGCGCCCCCATCGATAAGTCGCGCCAACCTTGATTGGAAAGTTCGCTGCTTCAACCTCGGCCCAGCAGCCCATTTCCGCCAGGATCGCCGAGATCGAAGGCAGTTGGCTCTCACCAACGTGATCGCGCGGAAATCTATCTCGCTCCAGAATCGTGACGCGAAGCCCCGGGTTGTACTTCTTGAGTAGGCATCCCGCGGTTGAGCCTGCAGGACCACCGCCAATGATGGCGACATCGGTTTCCATCGGTGGAACGATTGTGACCCAATTACGGAACTCTGAAGGCTTTGACGTTTGATTGACGCCCAATCAGTAGAATAACCCGTAGATAGCGTCACTACGCCCGCGCGGTGTTGCCCGGGATAGGTTTCACGCATTTAAGAGACAGGGAGCTCACCCACAATGATCAAAAGAAACAATCTCAGTAGGGCCGCTGGTGCCGGCATATTTGCTATGTGCGCTGCTGCATCTTTCGCCCAGATGCCGAAGGCGACGACTGACCTGCACATGGACCCAACCATGCTAGATTTCGCAGGCACCAAGGCCGCGGGAATGATGTACATGCCGGACGGCGTATCCCTTACCGACAAGAAACCATCTTGCGTAACCAAAGAGCCCAAGTATTTGGGAGTTCCAATTTACGGAACGTTTACGCTCGGCAATGGCCCAAAGTCGGTTCATGCGTTGGCTCTTGACCAGGTCCCCGATGGCGACCCAAAGATTTATATCGATCTTAAAGGTAACGGCGATCTGACGAGCAGCGGCGACGGGACCTGGCCCTCAAAGAAAGTCTTTGACGGTGTGGCCGAATATTCCGGCACCTACGTTTTTAGAGTCTCCTATGGCACGAAGACGAAGGAGACGAACTTTGCCAACTACGGACTCAACTTCTACTTTGGGGCGGGCCGCACGAGCGTTTTCTATTATCGGGCCGGAGTACGGACCGGGAAAATTAAACTCGACGGTCAGGATTACTCGGTTAAAGTGATCGAGAACAACAACACCGCTGTCTTCAATGAGTCTTACAAGTTCAATGGCAAGTCCACCAAGCCGGTTTGGCTGGTTCTGGATGGCAATCAACTTGATGCCCGCGGAACGTTCCCGTTAGGAGGCATGAACTACGAAGCGAAGCTGACTCCGGATGGTTCCAGGCTCACCCTTGAGGCCACCGCAAAGGCCGTTACTCCACCGGCTCCAAGTCCATCGGATAGGCAGCTCGAGCTCCTTGCCGCCGGAACGATGGCGCCGGATTTTGAGGTTCCCGCCTATGATGGTGGATCGGTTCGCCTTTCCGACCTGCGAGGCAAAATCGTCGTATTGGATTTCTGGGCGACTTGGTGCGGACCATGCAAAGCTTCTCTCCCCCACGTCGAAAAGGTGCATCAACTGGTCAAGGACAAGAATGTCTATGTGCTCGCCCTGAACGTGTTCGACGACAAGGGAGCCTACGATCAGTGGGTTCCTGCAAATAAGCAGTACACGTTCCACTTCGCCTATGACCCTGCCGGTCGAGGCGATACGAGCATCGCGAAGCAACTCTATAACGTTACGGGCATTCCAACCACTTACGTTATTGGCCCGGACGGCAAGATTGCCGCTTCGATCTTAGGATTTGACGGCCTGAACGATCATCGCCTTGAATCCGCTCTTGCAGCACTCAAGGTCGATATCGCAGTACCGGATGAGAAGAAGACGACGCCGATGATCGGATTCGGCGGCAGCAGCAAGTAGGCGCATTTCAGAAGAAATGAAAGGGGCGACTGTAGAGTCGCCCCTTTCGCTATGTGTCGATCAGTTAGTCAAACTGTGAAAAAACTCGCATCTCAACTCCGAACTAAACGAACTTTCGAAACGTTCCCAGTATCGAGTGAGGGCGAGGCTTTTGAAATGGTGTATCTGCTGCGCCGCCGAAAGGCCCAGGAGTCAGCATTCTAAGGAGTTTTCAAGGTAACCCAAAGGTTGCCTGAAGGTTCTTCAGCAAAACTGCAACAGTAGCGAAACCATTTGTAGGCTTGGCCGTGTAAGACTTAACGGGCTCTATGGGCACTGAACTTGAAATTCCGATTCAACAAGAGGGCGATAGCAGCGGACTTGCGCCACTGCCTTTCGTCGACTTGGAAATTGTTAAGCCGGACCCGGAGGCCATCAAGCTCGCACCCGGGGAGTTCGCACTTAAGCACCAGGTTCTCCCGCTTTATCTGGAAGGCAAAACCCTTGTTGCGGCAATCAGTTCAGAGACTTCCCTTGCCGCGATCGACAATCTCGGCGTGATGCTCGATCAACCGGTGAAACCCGTGCTTGCAGATGCCGTCCTTCTAAGAGAAACGATCGAGGAGCGCTTCATCGCCAACATCCTCTCCGGCATGCCGAGCGAGGAAGCACAGTTCGAAATCGACGACAATGCCGATCTTGCCGACCTTCAGCAGATGGCGGGGGCAACTGCGGTCGTCCAGATGGTCAATCTGATTTTCTCTCAAGCAGTCCGGGACGGCGCGAGCGACATCCATGTGGAGCCCTATGAGCGCGAACTCAGAGTTCGTTACCGCGTGGATGGCATTATGCAGGAAATGGTGCGCCCGCCAAAGCGAATGCACGCGGCCATTGTATCCCGGCTTAAAATCCTCGGCGGCATGAACATCGCCGAACGGCGATTGCCGCAAGACGGCCGCATCAAGATCCAGATTTCGGGCAGACAAATTGATGTGCGGGTCGCTATTGTCCCGACCATATACGGCGAGCGCGCGGTCATGCGAATTCTCGACAAGTCCAACGCCATTCTCGGCCTCCCGGAGCTTGGAATGGCGGACGATATGTTGGAGACCTTTCGGGGTCTCATAAGACAGCCGCACGGCATGATCCTCTCCACCGGCCCAACCGGCAGCGGAAAATCGACGTCGCTTTACGCGGCGCTTCAAGAGTTGATTTCTCCAACCACCAATATCCTTACCATTGAAGATCCGGTGGAATATCAAATTTTGGGATTGGACAGATCCAGGTTCAGCCGAACATCGGCCTGACGTTTGCGAAGGGATTGAGAAGTATCGTTCGTCAAGACCCGGACATTTTAATGGTCGGCGAAATTCGCGATGAGGAAACGGCGGAAATCGCCATTCACGCAGCTCTTACCGGCCACGTCGTTTTCAGCACGCTTCACACGAACGACTCAGCCGGCGCCATCACGAGACTGCTCGACATGGGCGTCGAGCCATATTTGGCGGCCAGTTCCATCATCGGAATCGTTGCGCAGAGGCTTTTGCGAAGAAACTGCTCGTTTTGCTCCAAGCCGGATGAGCTTTCAAACTCGATGTTTACCTCCCTGAAGTTCAACGAAGCCGATCTCAAGGGGGCTCGAATCAAAAGGGGAACGGGATGCGAGAAGTGTGGAGGAACCGGTTACCGAGGACGTCGCGGACTTTTTGAACTGCTTGTAGTGGATGAGAAGATTCGCCAGCTAACCATTGACAGGTCCTCTGCGGGAGACATCAAGGCTCACGCAGTTGAGCACATGGGAATGAGGACGCTCTTGGAAGATGGGCGCCGTGCAGTACTTGCCGGCTTGACCACTCCGGAAGAGGTCTTGCGCGTTTGCCAGACAGAAGAGTTGTAAGGGGTCGAAGCGCGGCGTCGCGCAGAGGTTGTATGGGTGTGAAAGGAAAGGATGCTATAACGCCAATAGCCACGGGAGGCTGGGCGAGGGAATTGTGGGAGGTTGCGATTGTCCACCTCTAACGTCGAACACCCTCCCCTACTTATCGAGTGGTCTCCTTCGCAGGTGCGGATCTACGACCCCTCCACCGGTACTTCAGTTTTAGGCGCAAGCATCTCAGCTTGCATGGTTGCAGGTGCAAATGGAAGACGTGCGGTAGTGGCCGTCAGCCAAAGAAGCGCATTCATCCGCGCGATGTTCGTACCAAACGTGGCCCAGCAAGAGCTGGCGCCGATTCTGGCCATCAATCTCGGTCCGCACATGCCGCTTGATGTCAAGGACTGTGTCATTGGTTTCCGCCTCGGTTCGAAGGTCGGCGAAAAGGGTCGGCTGGCAATCGTTGGCGCGATGCGGGCTCATTCGCTTCGCGCCATTCGCGACGAGTCTACCGCCGCCGGATTGCAATTAAGGGCCGTGTTGCCGATCGCTTTTACCTCCTGGCTAGCCGCGCGCAAACGCTCGCTTGCCACTTGTGCCGTGGTGAGGACAAACGACGACCTCCTCAGCGTCGATATCATTGACAAAGGCGAGCTTCAATACAGCAGAACCGTTCCTCTCCCCGAAAACCAAGCCGGCATCGATCAACAGGTTGCTCGCACTTTCAGCATCGCCGAAACGACGCCTGGCCCCACGCTTTCTTATGGGTCCTCCAACCTGAATTCGGAGTACGTTGATGAAAGGGATCCGCTGGAATTTCTGAGTGACCTCAAAACCATCGAGCGGGACCTTTTCACCTTCGAACTGACCGAAGAATCCGCCGCTCGGGTTTTGCGGCGGAACATCTGGGTTACAGCTCGCGCGGTGATTGCTGCTACCGCTGCTGTGGCCGCTGGCGCTTACGCTTACTATGCCCGCTTCTATTCGACGGGGACGTCAAAGGCTGAGTCGATACAGGCGCAGAAGGCTCTCGACAAAGCAAAGTCCGCGAAAGCAACAGAAGACGCCCGCAACGAAAAGGCCCTGGAATCGCGGGACATTCTGGATATGGCTTTCAAACCGTCGCAGACTTACTCGGACGTCATCACCGTGTTGAGTGCCAAGGCTTCCAAAAACTCTTGGTTTACCGGTGCTACGTTGCAACGCGGCCGTCCCATTCTGATCCGGGGAACGGCGACCAACGGCAAGGACGTGGCGAACTATGTGCAGCTCTTGGCAATCAACCCTCGATTCAGAGCAGTCAAACTGGTTTCCGCCTCCAAATCCGTTTACGGCAAGGTGCCCGTTGTGCAGTTTGTTGTTTCAGGGTACGCAATGGGGCTTCTGCCGCTTCCTGACAAGGAGACCAAAATATGAACGGCCGTAACCGAGCCGATGTCGGCTGGAACGTTCTGCTTGCGGTTTCTATCGTCGTAATTTTCGCTGCAGTGTTCGTGGGATTCTACTGGCCGGGAAAGGGACCGTCTAAGGCAATGCACCAGCGGACAGACGTGGATCGAATGGCCGATGCGATCACTCGGGTGCGGGATGCGACGGCAAGAACGATGAAGTCGCTCAACCCACGCACATGGGACCTGCCACCGGAAGAGCTTGCTTCAAGCGCGCTTGACAAAATGACCGCGCTAACCCAGAAGAACCACTTGCAGCTAACCGAGTTCCGGACCGAAAAGCTCCTAGGTGTTGGGCTCCTGAAAGAGGAAACGTTCAGTTCCGTTGTGGAAGGGCGCTTTGTTGACGTAATGACGCTCTTGAAGACGCTGGAGGGGCCGGATTCCAAACTGGCGGTGAACGTCCTCCAATTCCTTCTTCGGATAATCATTCCGACCGGATCACAGCCAGCATCTCCCTTGCAGGCTTTATGCAGAAGGTGGATGGATGAGCACAAACATTCGCTATCTGCTTTATGTGCTTGTCGTCGCCTGCGTTCTGGGGTGGTATTTCACGTCCGGCTCCACAAATATTGTCGCCACGTCACACTCTCCGGAAAGGAAAACGCCTGCGAGTAAATCAAACGGTGAGTTGGATATCGATGCGCTCAAAGCGCCTCCATTTGCCAAGCTCAAAGTCGCTACGAGGGACATTTTCATGCCTGCGCTCATCGATGACAGCAACGCCCCCAAGGCCGATGACGGGGATAACAAGTTGCCAGCCTCCGTGGCTGAAGGCGACCCGAACTGGACCTATACAGGCATCGCAGAGATCGATGGGAAAAAGTATGCCCTGCTGGAGAATGGGTCAAACCACCAATCCGGCTTTGTAAAGGAGGGCGAGACTTGGAAGAAATCCAGGGTTGTTCAAATTACGCCGGGCAGCATTGCCTTGGTTGGCCCGGACGGAATCCAGGAGACGGTGCTTCGATACAGCCCGAACCCGAAGTCGGGCCCTGAAGCTCCCCAACCGGAGGCTTCCCCACAGGGCGGCCCCGGTTTCCAACCGATGCGGCCAAATCTCGGGGGCCTTAGGGGGCCGGTTAACGGTGGTCCGCCAATGATGATGGGCGGCGGGATGCCCATGGTTGAAATGGAAGGCGGTTAGACGCGACTTATCATGAACTACAAACTCAAATCTTTGTTTTCGGTTTTTATTTTTCTACTGTTAGTGAGCAGCGCGCTACCGCGTCGGCAGGAGTCTGATACATCGGCGCCCGCCCAAGGATCGCCCGTCCAAACTCCCGGTTCGGCAAGCCCGACTCCCCAGCCTGCCGTTACCGGCACTCCTTCGGCCCAGGGCTCTCCCACGACGGGCGGAGCCGGTCAGGCAGCAACAACAAAAACTGACGACAAACAGAAAACCAATCAAACCACCACCAAAAGCGCGCAAACCAATGGCAAGCCCGCCGCAACCAAAAACGGGAAAGGAAAAAAGACGAAGCCGCCAAAGCCGCCCAAACCTCCGAAAAAGCCCTGGGAGGAGTTCAAGCTTCCAAACAAGAAACTGAGCCTGGACTTCACGGACTCAAACGCGGACAAGGTGCTTTCGATTTTTATGAAGGCGTCCGGGATCACGATTCTGAAAGACCCGTCGTTCAAATCGTCCATTACGCTCGAAAGCGCCAAGGCGGTGGGCCTTGACGAAGCCTTTAACATTCTCAATACGGCTCTAGGGCTCTACGGCTACGAAATTCAGAAGCACGATACCATGCTGGTAGTCGCTAAGCCGGTACCTCCTGCTCCACCTCCACAGCCAGTGGTAGCTGCGGCTCCCGCCCCCCAAAACGATAAGCCGGTTCTCAAAACTTACAAGCTCAAGAACGCCAACGCCAAAGAGGTCGCGCGCATCGTGAACGAGGTTTTCACACCACAAAGCCTGCAAGAACTCATGCAACAGGTAATGCAAAGCGGAGGGAACCCACAGCAACTGATGATGATGCGGATGCAGCAGCAGCAGCAACAACAGCAGCAGCCACCAAAAACATTACGGGCAACTTATGACGATTACACGAATGCCGTCGTTGTGACTGCGGCTCCTAAGGACCAAGAACAGGTCGCCGCGCTCATTAAAGATCTGGATACGGTTGCGGATACTGCATTGGTCACCCAGATGTTTCACATCCACTCGGTGCAGGCAAGCGAGGTTGTGGACGCGCTTAACGAAGTGCTTAACGCCAACGCTCCCACGGGACGGGGCGGAAGCAAGTCCTCCCAAGACCAAAACGATGGCTACCCATTCTTCTTCTACGGTGGCGGCGGCGGAAACCAAAAGACCAAGCTCAACGGCCAAACAGTAACCGAGATCAAAGGCACAAACACGGTCATTGTGACGACCACAGACGATAATATGAAGCTTGTCAAGGAGGTCATCAACGAGCTTGATAAGCCCGCGAAATATGTCGATACCCTCTTCTATGTTCCTCTCAAGAATGCGAAGGCTACCGACGTTGCAACACTTCTGACCTCGGTCTTTACTCAGCCCAGAGGCGCCAACGGGAACAACTTCAACGAGTATTACTTCTTCAATGGTGGCGGTGGAGACGTAGGCCCAAACAAAATCCCAACCGACATCAACGAGGACGGCGAGTTTGTCAACGTAAAGGACCTAACCGGCAAAGTTAATGTGGTCGCGGACCCGAACACCAACAGTCTGGTGTTTGTTACGTTGCCAAGCAACATGCCGATTGTCAGAGATATTGTTGCCAAGCTCGACAAGGTTGCCGATCAGGTTCTCATCGAGACCATTATCGTCGAAGCCACACTGGATAACACGACCAAACTGGGCATCGAATTCAATGGTATGAAGGGGATGTCGCAGGGCGGCACAAACTTCGGACTGGCAAGTTCAAATTCCGCCACGCCGTTGCAGGGCTTTACTTACACGTTAACCGGATCTGATTACTCGATGTTCTTGAACATGCTTCAAACCGATTCCAGGTTCAAGATTCTGGACACGCCTCGAATATCGACTTCGAACAACGTCCAAGCGACGATCGACGTTGGGCAGAAAGTGCCTTACATAACTGGTCAAGAAGCCACCGGCGTTGGAACGGCGCTTATCTCGACTTACGACTTCCTCCCTGTCGGCGTGACCCTAAAGGTTACGCCCAGAATCAGTTCCAACAACCAGGTTACGATGGACGTGGACCAGTCGGCAGACGATGTGGAGAGCTATACGTCCTACAACGCCCCCTTGGTGGACCACCGTGAAGCGGGAACGACAGTGACCGTGCAAGACGGCCAAACCATTATCTTGGGTGGCATCATTCAGCGAAGCGTGACCACTACCGTCAACAAGTTCCCTATCTTGGGCGACATCCCGATTCTTGGCTATCTGTTTCAGCAGAGCAACAAGAGCTATAACCAAACCGAGCTGATGGTGCTCCTCACTCCGCACATCATCCACAACAATTTGGATGCGCAGACACAGCGAGAAGCTGCAACAAAGGAGCTTACTAAAGATTCGCAGGGATCTCTGAAAAAGCTGATGGACGGTTCCTCTCAGACTCCTGATCCAAAAAAGCCGTAATCAATAGCCGCCGTGTTGGAGTCTGACCACCCAACCGCCGATAAGAACCAGCATCGCGACTACTGAGAATCCAAAGGCGAGCTTCCCGTGCTTGTGGTCATGCTGCATGGCACGGAAGCCGTAGTACACGGCGTATGCCCCAAAGATTACGCCGAATCCTCCCAAAGCAAAGAAAAACACAAGAGCCAAGCCCGACCGGGCAATAGAATTCCAAAAGTAGATATTTGCTGCCCTGCCGGGTTGTTGCACTGCCTGTTGTTGGCGCAAGTACGGAGATGGCGGCTGAGACCAAATTGGGCTGGCTTGGAGCTGCGGTGGGAGGTGCGTAGTTGGGAGCAGACTGGGCTGGAGGGCCGACTGGTGGCGCATTTTGCGGGAACAGGCCCGGAACCTGGTTCGCTGTTAGCGCCGCGCCGGTGGAAGCGTCCTTTAAGGAACTCTGCGGATGCAGTCTTCCTTCCGTGACCCACTGGTTCAGAGTTTCGACCTCGGCTGGCCCATATTCCTTTCCATCGCTGCCAATAACGAGGTACTGCATTCGGCTACTATAGCCGCTTTTGGTTCAGCATTGCCATTTGGAAATAAAAGTCTTAACTGCTGCCCCGTCAGATGGAAGAGTTATTTTATGCAAGTTTTTGCCCCCGATATCTAAAGTGGGATGTCCAGGGATCTGCTTAGTGACTTTTCCGACAGTCTCCTCGAACTTTTGCGGATGCGCCGTGGCTACCACGATGTTGACGCCTAAGCCGGGATCGGTTAGGCCTCCATAAGCGATGGCCGTGTGCGGATCGGCGATGTAGCTATAACGCTCATAGAGTTCACGCATGGCGGCCATTGTTTGTTCGTCGGTTAGTGAAACGGAGCGGATGTCTTCCCTCATTTTGGACAAGTCGTGCCGATACAGATGCTCAATGCGCACAAAGTTGCTGGGGTCGGCGATGTCCATAGCGTTGGTCAGCGTTTCCACAAAGGCCCCCGGCTGATACTTCCCTTCTCGCATGAACCTGGGAATCACGTCATTGGCGTTGCTAACCGCCAAGAAGCCGGCGCTGAGGCCCAGGTGCTTCGCGTAAAGGCCCGCAGTTAGGTTTCCAAAATTACCGGAGGGGACGCTAAAGGTTGGGGAGGGGCTGTCGGGCGGAAGCTGGGATGCCGCCCAGAAGTAGTAGCTCATCTGGGGCAAAAGGCGGGCTAGGTTGATCGAGTTGGCGGATATAAGTTCTGATCTTCCAGATTCCTCCTCGGCAAAGATGGCTTTCACGATGCGTTGGCAATCGTCAAAATTCCCCTCTATTTCCAGAGCCGCCACGTTGTCCCCAAAACCCGCGATTTGAACCTCTTGAAGCGGGCTCACCTTCCCTTTCGGGTAGAGAATCACTGCGCGCACGCCGGGCACCGCGTGGAATGCCGCCGCGACCGCGCCGCCTGTGTCGCCCGAGGTTGCGGTGAGGACGGTCAACCTTTCCTTCTCTGGTTTCAGTTTTTGAATGGCGCGTGCCATGAACCGAACGCCGAAATCCTTGAATGCTGCGGTTGGGCCGTGGAATAGTTCAAGAATGTAAAGGCTACTGCTCAGCCGAACAAGCGGAGCATCGAAGCTGAATGCGCTTTGGATGATCTCACTTAAGTCTTGGCTGGCAAGGTCCGGCCCCACAAAAGGCGCCAATACTTGGCAGGCGATTTCTTGCAGGGATTTCCCAGGCGTCTCAATCGGCTTGGGAAAGACTTCTGGGACATAAAGCCCCCCGTCCGGAGCAAGGCTGCGAAGGACGGCTTCCCGAAAGGACACCGAGGTCGAACTGCCGCGGGTTGAGGCATATCGCACTAATCGATCACCACCGCGCCGTGCGGATTGATCGCGGAATTGAAGAACAGGTAGTCTCAATTCCGATGCCGAGGAAGACGTTCGCCATCGCAACCAAAACTTCTCCGGCTCTTTCCTCGGACTCGCAAAGCGTGAACATGGAAGGTCCGGATCCGCTAAGACTGCAGCCGAGCGCTCCCGCGTCCAGCGCGGCCCGTTTGGCGTCGGCAAACCCTGGAATAAGCACCGAGCGCTCGGGTTCGATGATGACGTCCTGCAAGGACCGGCCTATCAGTTCCAAATCGTTTTGGCAAAGGCCGAGCACGAGACCGGCCACGTTGCCAAACTGGGCGATTGCCTGACTGAGCAGGATATTCTTGCGAAGCACCAAGCGCGCGTCTTCCGTACGGACCTCGATGTGAGGATGAATTACCGCCGCCCTCAGCATTGCCGGATAGGGCACTGCGTGTAAGTCTAGCGGGTCATAGCTCCTTATAAGTGTAAATCCCCCTAGTAGCGACGGGGCCACGTTATCCGCGTGGGCGGTTCCACAGGCGACTTTTTCGCCCAGCATTGCAAACCGCACCAGTTCGGCTTTGGAGCATGGTTCTTCCAAAAGTTGGTGGACGGCGAAGCATGCGGCCGCAGAACTCGCTGCGCTGGACCCCAATCCGCTGCCAATGGGCATGTTTTTCTCAACGGTTAGCGCAATTCCTCGTCCTGGAGCATAACAATCAACGAGGGCCTGGGCGGCAACACTGGCGGTATTCTTCACCGGTGTCAAGCGGCAAGTCTCCGAATTTGGATGATATTCTCTCTATGGATACGCCGGAAACCTCAACGAAACGGGCAGAAACCTTGTCCCCCGGTTTTTCCAGCGCAAAACCTAAAATGTCGAACCCGCAGGCCACGTTGGCCACGGTGGCTGGCGCATAAGCGCGTACCGAATCGACACTACTGGATCACCCGGATAATATCGGCAAAGACGCCGGCAGCGGTAACGTCCGGTCCTGCGCCAGGCCCCTTGACCACAAGGGGTCGGGACGAGTAACGCTTCGTCGTAAAGGCGATGATATTATCACTGCCTGAAAGGCCGAAGAACGGATGGTCAGGCCCGACGACTTGCAAGCTGGTCACGGCCCGGCCGTTTTGACGGATGC
>CAWHLK010000013.1:0-78865 GCA_963829965.1 uncultured archaeon
CTGACGATCCGAGCCGCGCGCGTGGCTGCCTTGAATGCTCCCACCAATGCAGTGGGCGGCTCGAATGTCACCGGTACAGTACCCTTAGCAGCCCGGCGGGCAAAGCGGGAGACGTAATTGCCCTGTCCTCAAGCAGCGTGGACACAACCGTTCCCAAAACGGTGACCGTCCCACCGGGCGCCACTTCGGCCACATTCACCATCGGAACCAAGGTGGCCACCGGCACCGCGACAGTTACAGCCACCTTCGAGGGTGAAAGCAAGGCCGCAACCTTGACGATCGCCTCGTAAAACAACCAACTGTTTTTCCACAAATACCCGTCAAGTGAACACTATCCGGTATAGTTCACGCTACGCGACTTGAACCTGTCGCAAATTGTCCAAAAGGCCCGGAATCGGTAATCAGATTCCGCTCGTCTTTCGATTGTTCATGGCGCTTGGAAACGAAGTCACCGTTCTTGCTCGCAGGCAACCCTCCCATAATTCGCTGAAGGCGGATGACGTGGTGACCGCGCTTGGGGTTGTCGTCCCCACACCGATTCTTGTCGAATCGCCGAGGTTCAACGGCTCCCTGGCAACGCTCTTTGGCTGCGTGCGCAAACGCAAGATCGATATCTTGGACGTTCCCCTGCTTCCGATTTGCGAGGCGTACTTCACCTACCTGTTGCAAGCCTCGCTTCAGGACTTGGATCAAGCGGCTGCGGCTCTCGTTGCGTTGTCTTATTTGTTGGAGCGAAAGGCATGGGCTCTTTTGCCCGTTGCTGCTCCTGAGCCGGAGTCGGACGAGCCAATTGAACTCATTTCTCCGACCGTCCAAGAAACGAGCAGGCCATCTTTGCCTTGCGAATATGGGAGGAGGACCGCGAGCGGATGTACTTCCGCCCGCCGGAGACGGGCCAAACTGCCTACGAGATCCCCTTTGAAATTGGCAACGTCACCATCCTCGACCTCGCGCGAGCTTTCGAAAAGCTGCTGACCAAAGCCGAGCCGAACGCGATAACGCCGCTCGGCAAGCCCAAACGGTCCATCGCCGAGCAAATGAAGGTGGTTCTAAAGGCCTTGCAAAAGGATTGGCTGACCCTTGAAGATCTCGTGGTCGCCCCCTTCACAAGGGAAGAAGCGGTTTACTGGTTCCTCTCGCTGCTGGAACTCATTCGCCTCGGCCAGGCAAGAGTAAAAATCGCCGGAGAAGACGTGGCCTTTTGCCGCGCAGCTTGAACGGTGAGTAGTGAACTGTAAACTGTAAAGATGGCGCTTCGCACAGTAAACTTGGGCTTCGCCCGTAAGACGTTTCGCTGCAAATAAGTGAAAATGTCGCATCCTCCCATTAGTAAGAGGCGCCCCACCGTTCACCGTTCACCTCCAAACATGGAAATAGTCGACACCCTCGAAGCCCTGCTATTTGCCGCCGATGCACCTGCGACCGCTCAGGCGATGGCCGTTGCCCTGGAACTCACCGAGGGCCAAGTTGAGCAGGCATTGGAAATACTGGAAGCCCGGTTGCTTCAGAAGGGGCCCATCCAGTTGGTCAAGATCGCGGGCGGCTATCAACTGAGCACGAAGCCTGAGTTCGCGGATTCAATCGCCAGGTTCTTAAAGCCTCAAAAGCAACGCCTCACGAGAAGCCTCATGGAGGTGCTCGCGATCATCGCCTACAAACAGCCGATCACCCAGGCCGAAATCGATGAGATTCGTGGCGTTCAAAGCGATTATGGAGTTCGGCTTCTCCTGGAACGAAGGCTGGTGATGGAGGCTGGCGGAAAGCAGACCGCCGGAAGGCCCTTTCTCTACGGAACCACCCGACAATTTCTTAACCAAAATTCGACCTAAACGACCTTTCTCAACTGCCTCCGCTATCGACAGGACTACCCGTTTTCGAGGTACAAGAGGGAGGATTGAGCTGATCCGCATTTTTGCGGGGATGGTCAGGGGAGTGTGGCAACATTGCTGCAGCATTGGAAAAAAGCGGAAAATCACGTTCAAAACGGTTGTTTCAAACCGTCCACACTAGAGCTTGGTGTTATGCCGGGCACCGAACGAACATCATGCTTGTGAGTACACGAAAGGCCCTGACGGGAGCCATTGCCCTTTTCTGCACTGCAATCGGGTTGGCATCGCCTCCCCCGCCGGTAACCGCCGATAGCGCTATCATTTTGGACGCTCAGTCCGGCAAGGTCTTGTGGGGCAAGGATATGGAAACCGCGCGGTTTCCTGCCAGCACCACCAAGATCATGACTGCGCTGCTCCTCATCGAGCACTGCCGCCCGGACGAGGTGATCACCGCGCCACCCGGCGTGGACAAGGTCGAAGGCGCAAGCTTGCACTTGGTTCCTGGCGAGCAGGTTACAGCCGGCGAGATGCTGTATGCGCTGCTCCTGAGAAGTGCGAACGACGCCTGCGTTGCGGTTGCCGATCACATCAGCGGCTCCGTTCCCGCGTTTTGCCAGCTAATGAACCAGAGGGCCGTCCAGATAGGCTGCACCAACACTCACTTCGACAACCCCAACGGCTTGAACGACGACAAGCACACCATTTCCGCTCACGATCTTGCGCTTGTCGCCCGCACGGCCATGCAATATCAGGAGTTCCGCGCAGTGGTTGGCATTCGCAAGCACGTCATCTTGCGAAGCATCAATCAGCAGGACCGAACCCTTGTCAGCAAGAACAAATATTTGAGCATGGACCCAACCGCGGACGGCATCAAAACCGGCTGGACCCGGGAAGCGGGGCAATGCTATGTGGGAAGCGCGACGCGCAACGGATATCGAATCATTACCGTCATGCTTCACGGCACGGACTGGAAAAAGACAATGCGGCCATGCTCGACTGGGCTTTTCAAAACCACGACCGCGAGATCGTGGCGAAGGCGGGCGATCCTCTCGCCGATTTTGCGGTGGCAGGTGGAACCAGAACTCGGGTCGCAGCAACGGTTTCCGAAGACGTCTATCATGTTTTCGAAAAAGAGCATCCCTGCCAGGCCTCCATGGCATTCCAGCAGGTGCCGGGGCTCAAGGCGCCCATTCTGAAGGGGCAAGAAGTTGGAACGATCACCCTTTCCGATCCCGACGGATGAGACTGAGAAGGTGCCCCTGGTGGCAAGCGAACCCATGCCAAAGGCTGTCGCAGCGATGGCGACAACCTCTGGACACGTGGGCATTTTCCTTGTCCTGGGCTTCATTGGCTACGGAGCGTACATACTAAGGCGGCGATTCACCCGCTTTACCTATGGCAAGAAGTTCTACATCCCGCAAATCTGGGCCCGCCGAATCCGGACCTGGCGAAAGACTCCATAAACGCATTGCCGCGTCCGGCCTGTGCAGCCGCCGCGCAGCCGAAGAACTCATCCGCCAGGCGCGGGTGCAAGTCAACGGCAAATTGTCGTTGAAATGGGTGTCAAAGTTGGCCCTGAAGATGAAGTTCGCGTTGATGGCAACCCGGTTGGGTTTTCCAAAATTTGCACGCTGATCATGAACAAGCCCGTGGGCTACCTCACAACGCTAAGCGATCCGCAAGGTCGCCCAACCGTAAAAAAACTGCTGCCGAAAATGGATGCGGTGGTTAAACCGGTTGGCCGCCTTGATATGGAATCGGAAGGCCTGCTGCTTTTCACAAACGACGGTTTCCTAGCTCAAAAACTGACCCATCCACGTTTTGGCGTGGAAAAGGAATACAACGCGGTTGTTACGGGGACGCCGGACGAGAAAGCACTGACGAAGCTGCGAGAAGGCGTTTATATCGAGGAAGGCGGCAAAACCGCCCCCGCAAGGGTAAAGGTGCTGCATGGAGGGCAAAAGCAGAACACCTCCGTCATCTCGATCACGATTCACGAAGGCCGAAAACGCCAGGTTCGCCTCATGTGCGAGGCAGTTGGGCATCCGGTTATTTCTCTTAGGCGGATACGGATCGGACCGCTGATTTTGAAAAACTTGCCGCCAGGCGCTTGTCGCTTGCTTGGCAAGAAGGAAGTGGATAAACTGCGCGAACTTGTGGGACTCAAAGTCGAGCCATGAAGCATCTCGCGATCGATATTGGGGCTGAATCCGGCCGCGCCGTTGTCGGCGAATTGCTGGACGGACGTCTTACCGTTCGAGAAGTCAATCGCTTTGCCAATAGGCCGATCCACATAGGCGAAACCCTCCGGTGGAACGACCGGCAGATCGTAGACGACCTCTGGAACTCGGTCAGGTGCGGCGATTCTGAGGGCGTTGGCTCGGTTGGGATCGACACTTGGGCGATCGATTTCACGCTTCTTGATATCGATGGCCGAGTCATTCAGCCGCCTTACCACTACCGGGACTCGCAAACCGAGAACATCATGGAGGAGGTTTTCGGGATCGTTCCGAGGTCGCAAATCTATGCCGCCACCGGTATCCAGTTCCTGCGGTTCAACACCCTCTATCAGCTTTACGCAATGGCGAAACGGCATGATCCTGCCTTGGCGAGCGCCTTTCGCTTTCTTACCGTCCCCGACTACCTGAACTATGTTCTAACGGAAACACCGCCGGGAAGAACTGTCTGTGAATACACAAACGCAACCACAACTCAGTTTTTTAACCCGGTTGCCGGCCGGTGGGCAAAGCCCCTGCTCAACAAGCTCGACCTGAAAATTCATGCTCCGCGCTCCTGCCCGATGTTGTGCCACCCACAACGGTCCTCGGGACCGTACCGGGATCGCACATCCAAGTGATCGCTCCTGCTTGCCACGACACCGGATCCGCGGTTGTCGCAGTTCCAATGGTTGACGAAAACTGCGCGTGGATCAGCTCGGGCACGTGGTCCATCATGGGCGTAGAAATTCCTCAGCCGAACATCAGCGAAGAAGCCTGTAAAGCCGGATTTACCAACGAAGGAGGAGTTGCAAACACCATTCGTTTTGGCAAGAACGTGATGGGCCTGTGGATAGTGCAGGAATGCAAGCGATCGTGGGAATCTCAGGGGAAGTCGTTTAGTTATGCGGAGCTGAATGAGTTAGCCCAAGGCGTGAACACGCAAGGCGCGCTCTTTGATCCGGACGAAGACATCCTCCTCGCCCCCGGAACGGACATGCCCGATCGAGTGAATTGGCTGTTGGCGGCGGGCGGATTCCAACCTCTGGAATCACCCGGGCAAATCATAAGAGTCGTGCTTGAGAGCCTCGCCCGAAAATACGCGATTGTTCTTGATCAGCTCAGGTACCTAACCGGCCGCACCATCTCCCGGATACATGTGGTTGGAGGCGGAAGCCAAAACCACCTTCTGAATCAGCTGACGGCGGAGGCATGCGGGATTCCCGTCGTTGCCGGTCCTGTGGAAGCGACCGCGATCGGAAATCTCATCGTGCAAATGATGGCAACCGGCGAGTTGGAGAACCTCGTTGCGGGCAGAGAGCTAGTCCGCGAGTCGTTTGAAATGAGAGTCTTCGGGTAGAACCTGATCGTGGATAAGAACGAGATCAAAGCCGCTCTCAAAGCGCAGCATATCGAAACCCCCTCATGGGGATATGGGAACAGCGGGACGCGTTTCGGAGTTTTTACCGCGCCGGGCGCGGCGCGCACCGTTCATGAGAAGATCGAGGACGCCGCCTACATTCACAAGCTATGCGGCATTGCCCCGTCGATAGCGCTCCACATCCCATGGGATAAGGTTGACGACTGGAAGGCCCTTCGGCAATTCTCAGAGGACAAGGGCATCAAAATAGGGGCGATCAACCCCAACGTGTTTCAAGAGCAAGACTACAAGTTGGGCAGCCTTTGCAACCCACGGGCCGACGTCCGCCAAAAGGCGGTTGACCACATGGTCGAATGCTGCGGGATCATCCGCGAAACCGGCAGCGATATCCTTTCGGTTTGGCTCGGCGATGGCACCAACTATGCGGGTCAAGATTCGATCCGCCGCCGTCGGGAATATCTTATCGAGTGCCTGAAAGAGATTTATGGCCACCTTCCGGGCAACTCAAGAATGCTGGTCGAATACAAGTTTTTTGAACCTGCTTTCTATCACACTGATATTGCCGACTGGGGCACGTCGTTCGCCCTTTGCCTGCATCTTGGTCCCAAGGCAGAAGTATTGGTGGATACGGGTCACCATGCGCAAGGCACCAACATCGCCTATGTGGTCGCTCAACTCTTGGCGGAGGGACGGTTGGGCGGCTTCCATTTCAATGCCAGGAACTACGCCGATGACGACCTGATCGTAGGGAGCTCCAATCCCTGGGAGCTTTTCGTTATTTATGCCGAACTGGTTTCGGCCGGAGATTTAAGCAAGAACGTGGCCTACATGATCGATCAGAGCCACAATATAGAACCCAAGCTGGAAGCCATGCTGCACAGCGTTCTGAACTGCCAAGTCGCGCTTGCGAAGGCCCATCTTGTGGATCAAGATGCGCTGAGAATCGCTCAAGAAGAAGGTGATGTCCTAGGCGCCCATCGAGTGCTTGTGGACGCTTTTGAATCGGACGTTAGGCCGCTTTTGAAAGAGGTAAGAGCTGAAATGGGAGTGCCCGAAAACCCGATCAAGGAGCTTCGCGAAAGCGACTATCTTAAGAAGGTCGTCGCGGAGCGCGCGGTAGAAAAGGCCGGCGCCGGCTTCCCGACACAGTGAGACACCCAATACTCAACACTTCACCCCCTTCTAGCCTCTCACTAAAAACCACCCCAGGTAATATGAGTGACCCATTTTGGGGCCATTGGAATGGGCGACATTATCAAGGCGTTTTTTGACCGGTTAATTGCATCGATAGCGCTGCTTTTACTGAGCCCTATTCTTATTGTCCTCGCCATTCTGGTAAGACTCAAACTTGGCAGTCCGGTTTTGTTTCGGCAAGCGAGGCCCGGCAAAGGGGGGCGCCTATTCACGATGCTGAAGTTTCGGACCATGCGCGACGCCAAGGATTCCAAGGGCAACCCTTTGCCGGACGATCAGCGCATGACGCCCTTTGGCAAGCGCTTGCGATCGACCAGCTTGGACGAACTGCCCGAGTTGATAAACGTTCTGAAAGGGGAAATGAGCCTTGTTGGCCCACGGCCGCTCCTGGTTCAATACCTGGACCGGTATTCCCCGGAACAGGCTCGCCGTCATGAGGTCAGGCCTGGCATTACCGGGTGGGCGCAGGTGAACGGCCGCAACGCCATTTCCTGGGAGCAGAAGTTCGAGTATGACGTTTGGTATGTCGATCACCGCAGCTGCCGGCTGGATCTTAAAATCGCATTCATGACGGTTGCTGCTGTTTTTAATCGCAAGGGCATTTCTGCCGAAGGTTCGGTGACCGCCGTGGAGTTCATGGGCACGCCGAAGCGGGACGAGGGATAAGGCTTGGCCGTGTACGTTATTGGAGCGGGAGGGCATGCCAAGGTCGTTGTATCGACCCTCAGGGCAATTGGAACCGAGATTGCGGGTGTTTTGGACGAGGACCCGTCCAAAATAGGCAGTGAGGTTTTGGGAGTCGAGGTTGTCGGCGTGGTGGCGGACCATAGCGGCAAAGGGAACGAGGCCATCATCGCGATCGGCAGTAACCAAGTCAGGCAGCGGCTGGCTGCTGAATTTCAGTTCGAATGGACCCAAGCGATCCACCCATCTGCGGTTGTTGGAACCTGCAAGGAAATCGGGTCTGGCGCGGCCATCTTTGCTGGGGTTGTGGTTCAGCCGGATACATTCGTGGGAAGGCATGCAATCTTGAACACTTCATGTTCGGTTGATCATGACTGTGAGATTGGCGATTTTAGCCACATTGCACCGGGCGCTCATCTTGCCGGGAGCGTGCGAGTGGGCGAAGGAGCGTTTATCGGCGCTGGCGCTGTCGTAATCCCAGGCGTATCCGTGGGGGCCTGGTCCATTGTTGGAGCGGGTGCCGTCGTCATTCGGGACGTGGATCCACAGACGGCGGTCATAGGGAACCCCGCTCAACTTATCGGGTCTCGCAGATGAAGATCTGGATTGTCAACCACTATGCCGTTCCCGACTCCGATCCCGGCGGAACTCGCCATTTTTCGTTTGCCCGCCGACTTAGGGCAATGGGGCATGAGCCCGCCATCATCGCCTCCAGCTTCAGCCACTTTGGAGCTCAAGAGAGATTCCCGGGCTCTATCGATCCTTCCAAAGTCGAGGAGTTGGCGGGGGTTCCGTTTCTTTGGATTCACGCGAGCCCCTATAACGGCAACTCAGGGGGCCGTGTTAAGAACATGCTGGAGTTCTACAGGGGCGTCAAGGCGCAGGCTCCCAAGAAGCTCTTCAGACCGGACGTGATCATTGGGTCCAATGCCCATCTATTTGCCGTTCTTGCAGCAAGCCAAATGGCAAAGCGGTTCCGCGTGCCCTTCGTGTTTGAAGTGAGGGATCTTTGGCCCGAGAGCTTGGTGGACCTGGCCGGATATCCCCGTAACGGGCCGGTGGTGCGAGTTCTTTCGGGCCTCGAAAAGCACCTTTACAAAAAAGCGACCAAGATCATCACCCTGCTGAAGGAATCGGGTGAATACATCGAGGCAAGGGGCGGCGATGGCAAGGTTGTGTGGATTCCGAACGGTATCGACTTGGATTACGTGCCCGAGCAAATGCCCCCGATCCCCGATGGTCCGTTCACAGCGCTTTACGCCGGAAGCCACGGACCGGCCAACGGCCTGGATGTGTTGCTGGACGCAGCCAAGCTTGCACCCAGCGTGCAGTTTTGCCTTATCGGCCAAGGCTCTGAAAAGAGCAGGCTGATTGGCAGAGTGGAGAAAGAGGGCATCAAGAATGTGCGATTTGAGGACCCGGTGCCTAAGTCTCAAATTCGACGGGTTGGTGGCAAAGGCTCATGTAGGTTTGATGCAGCTAAGAACCTCTCCCGTCCACCGCTGGGGACTCAGCCCGAACAAGATGTGGGACTACATGGCGGTTGGCCGCCCGATTGTGGTGGAACGCACCGCGCCCACCAATCCCGTCGAGGAAGCCCACGCGGGCCTCACGATCCCGCCGGACGACCCGGTGCAGCTCGCAAAAGGCGTGACCAAGCTAAGCAATGAGTCCAGGGATTGCCTAACCGAAATGGGCGCCAACGGATTTCACTATGTGCGGGAGAATCACGATTTCGATCTTCTTTCTAAGCGGCTGGTGAGCACATTGGAGGAAGCTATCAACGGCCACAACTCGAGGAAGGTAAGCACATCTCAGTGACAATCTGACCCAATTGTGTTAAATATGACCCAAACTCTGGGCCTCCGCGTGGGGTATCGGCAGGGGTAAAGGCTCACGGGTACAATGAGCTAGCTCATTCGTGCGGCTGATTTCGCCATGTTCCGTGAAACCGCCAACATGCCGAAGCGGAGCCATTTTATGGTGGAAAGCTCTCAACTCGACGTCACAAATTCGCTCGCCGAAAAGATCCGTGCAAAGACCGCGCTCGTAGGCGTGGTCGGCCTGGGCTATGTCGGCCTTCCTCTCGCAGTCGAAAAGGCCAAGGTGGGATTCACTGTCCTTGGCATCGACCAGAATCCGGCGCGATGCGCCAAGGTCAACAAAGGCGAGAACTTCATCAAGGACGTCCATGACGACGAACTCAAGGAGTGCGTTGCCAAAGGCTTGATCAGCGCGGAAACCGATTTTTCTTCCGTAGCCAAGATGGACGTGGTTGTCATTGCCGTTCCCACGCCCCTCACGAAGAACTTGACCCCCGATCTGAGTTACATCATCAACGTAACCGAAGGCATAGCCCCTCACCTGCGCAAGGGGCAGTTGGTAAGTTTAGAGTCCACGACCTATCCGGGAACAACCGAAGAGGTTATGCTCCCGATTCTGGAGAAATCCGGCCTAAGAGTGGAAGAAGACTTCTTCCTCAGCCACTCGCCGGAGCGCGTGGACCCAGGAAACAAGCGCTACACAACCAAGAACACCCACAAAGTGGTGGGCGGAGTTGGTCCCAAATCTTTGGAAGTCGCCCACCTGTTCTATTCGCAAACGATTCTGAACACGGTTCCCGTCAGCAGCGCCAAGGCGGCGGAGCTCACCAAGGTCTTTGAGAACACGTTCCGTGCCGTGAATATCGCCCTTGTCAACGAGCTCACCCTCCTTTGCGACAGATTGAACCTGAACGTTTGGGAAGTGCTGGACGCGGCCTTCACCAAACCGTTCGGGATCATGCCCTTTTATCCGGGCCCCGGCGTCGGCGGCCACTGCATCCCGCTCGACCCCCACTATCTTGAGTGGAAGGCGAAGGAAGTCAACTTCAACACCCATTTCATTGCTCTCGCTGGTGAAATCAACCGCAAGATGCCAGAGTTCGTGCTTGAGAAAACGATCCGCGTTCTCAATAAGCACCGCCTGGCTTTGTCGGCTTCCAAGGTTCTCGCCTTGGGCGCATCCTATAAGAAGGACATCGACGACGACCGCGAGTCTCCCGCCATCGAAATCATCGAGAAGCTCATTGAAGGCGGCGCGGATGTGAGCTATCACGATCCCTACGTGCCTTCACTGCGAATTCACGGAATCGAGTTGGACAGCATCAGGCTCGACGAAAAGGCGCTAGCCGATGCCGACCTAACCATCATCCTCACCGATCACAGCGATGTGGACTACGACCTTGTCGTAAGCAAGAGCAAAGCGGTTCTGGATACGCGCAACGCTACCAAAAAGGTCGAGGGGCGCGGGAAGGTCACCCTTTTATGAAGGTCGCTGCGGTCGGTGCAGGCAACTGGGGCAAGAACATCGTCAAAACCCTCAATGCGATGGGTTGCTTGCATTCCGTTCTTGAAACCAACCCCGCTCAAGCCCAAGTCTTAAGCCAGGAATACACAACCGTTCCCGTTCACGGCGAAATCGGAGAACTTCTCGAAAGCGACGCCGACGCGGTCACCATTGCCAGCCCCGCCGTAACCCATTACGACCTCGCCAAGAAGTTCATCGAAGCAGGGAAGCACGTTTTTGTTGAGAAGCCTTTGACCCTCGCCTCGAAAGAGGGACAAGAACTAGTGGATTTGGCCAAGGCTAAGGGCGTCACCCTCATGGTGGGCCATTTGCTGCTCTATCAGCCTGCCATCAAGTTCATCAAGGAATCGATCGCCGAAGGCATGATCGGCGAAGCGAGAAGCTTTCACCAAGAGCGTCTCAACCTGGGAAGAGCACGAGCCGCGGAAAATGTTCTCTGGAGCCTCGGCGTTCATGATGTGGCTGCCCTCCTCTATCTGACCGACGCCAAGCCCACCGAGGTCTCCTTCAGCGGCCAAGCGGTTCTGCAGAAGAACATCGAAGACGATTTCTACCTCCACATGAAGCTGGACAACGGTCAATACGCCCACCTGCACAGTTCCTGGCTCTGGCCAGAACTTCGGCGGAGGCTAACAGTAATAGGCTCACAAGGCATGCTCGTTTTCGATGAAATAGAAAAGAAAGTGACTCTCCATAAGAAGAGCATCGACTCCAAGCTTGCAAATGTGGACGGCGGCTCTGAGGTCGTTTATGAAGGCTCGGGCGAACCCCTTCGCAACGAGTTGGAGCACTTCGTGGAGTGCTGCAAGACCGGGCAAAAGCCCAACTCGGACGGCGAGAGCGGCGTAGAAGTTTTGAAAGTCATGGAACTAGCAAGCAGGAGCCTCGTCCCGGCGTGAGCGACTATTTTGTCCACGAAAGCGCTTACGTTGACGAGGGCGCGCAGATTGGAGATAAGACCCAGATTTGGCATTTCTCCCACGTCATGCCCAAAGTGGTTATTGGCGAGAACTGCCGCATCGGCCAGAACGTCGTCATCGCCAACAACGTGACCATCGGCAACGGGGTTAAGATCCAGAACAACGTTTCCGTTTACGAGGGCGTGACCCTCGAGGACTTCGTGTTCTGCGGGCCGAGCATGGTTTTCACGAACGTTCTCACTCCTCGCAGCGAGTTCCCTAGGGCGACAAGCTCGCATTATGTGGCGACACTCGTCAAGCGAGGCGCCAGCATCGGCGCGAACGCCACCATTGTCTGTGGAACCACCATCCACGAGTGCGGCTTTGTAGCCGCCGGCGCGGTCGTCACCAAAGATGTGCCGCCGTATACCATGGTTGCGGGCGTGCCCGCAAAGCCAATAGGTTTTATGAGTGCCTATGGCGACATTCTCGATTTCAGCGAAGCCGACACGGTCACCGACAGCATGGGCCACCAATATCGGAAGACGGCTGACGGCAACGTGATTCGAATACAATAATTCAGAGGAAAAAATGATTGCAGAACCCGTAAAAGTCCCCTTGCTGGATACGCAGCCAGAGATTCAATCGATTTGGAGTGAGCTGATGGAAGCCATTGAGGGTGTGCTGCGCAGCGGCGCCTTCATCCAAGGCCCGAACGTCAAGGCGTTCGAAAAGGAGCTGGCGGAGTATTTCGGGGTCAAGCACGCGATCACCATGAACTCCGGCACCGACGCGCTCGTCATTGGCTGCCACGCCTTTGGCCTAAGGCCCGGCGACGAGGTCATCACCACACCGTTCACCTTTTTTGCCACCGCAGAAGCGATCAGCCACTTTGATGCAACTCCGGTCTTTGTCGACATCGACCCCGTCACCTTCAACCTGGATGTGGAAGCGGTCGCCAAGGCGATCACCCCCAAAACCAAGGCCATCATCCCCGTCCAGCTCTACGGCCAGTGCTGCGACATGGACCCCATCATGGAGCTAGCCTCAAAACACAACTTGAAAGTGCTCGAGGACGTAGCCCAGGCCTTTGGAGCCGACTATAGAGGACGAAAAGCAGGCACCATCGGCCACGCAGGAGCCTTTTCCTTCTTCCCGTCCAAGAACCTCGGCGCCTTCGGTGACGGTGGCCTATTGACCACCAACGACGACGAACTCGCTGCCAAGGCCCGCATGCTGCGCGTCCACGGCGCCGCCAAGAAGTATTACAACGAGGTCGTAGGCTACAACTCGAGACTGGACGAAATCCAAGCCGCAATCTTAAGAATCAAGCTTCAGCACATCGAAGAGTGGAACGCCGGCCGTCGAAACGCCGCCTCGATCTACAACGAACTCCTCGCCAACATCCCCGGCGTGATCACTCCGGCCGTGGCCGAGAACTGCACCCACGTGTTCCACCAGTACACCATCCGCATCCAGGGCGGCAAGCGGGATGAAGTCCAAAAGAAGCTGGAAGCGGACGGCATCGCAACCTTCGTGTACTATCCGGTTTCGGTGGATAAACTCCCGGTCTACAAAGACCTTGCCCCCGCGAGCCTGCCAAACAGTGATCTGTGCAGCACCGAGGTGCTCAGCCTGCCCATCTGGCCGAAGATCGAGAAATCGGTTCAGGAAAGAGTCGCCAGCGCAATCAAAGCGGCTCTGAGCTAAGAGTAGCATTCAGATAGAAAAATCGATAGGCGCAGGCGATTTCGCCAGCACCTATCGCTTATTCGCCTTAAACGCCTTTTCAAACACATCCGCCACGCGGTGGATGTCCTCATCCTCCAAAGTTGGATGCGTTAAAAACGCGAGCGACATCTCCCCCAACTCTTTCGCAACCGGCAGCCGGGAATGAGGCCGAAACCCGGTGCCCTCAAAGGCTGCCTCAAGGTAAATCTCACTGCAGCTCCCGCTAAACAAAGGCGCGCCCAAAGCGTTCACTTCCGAAATCAACTGCTCGCGCGAAACTCCATCTCGCAAAACACCAGGCTCCAGAAAAGCATAAAACCGGTAGAAAACCGCAGAAATACCCTCGCGTGGCCAAGGCACCCGCAAACCGGAAAGAGAGGACAGACGGTCCCGCAGAATCGAAGCACTCTGCCGCCGGCGAGCAATCCAAGAATCCAGTTTTCCAAGCTGGATCAAACCAATCGCGGATTGCGACTCGGTAAGCCGCCAGTTCGTCCCAAACGATTCGTGCACCCACCGGAAACCCGGCGCGTGTTGTCGCAAGAAAACGGCATCGTAGCTCTTGCCATGGTCCTTATAGGACCACGCGCGACTCCAAAGCTCGGAGTCATCGGTCGTAATCATCCCGCCCTCGCCGCCCGTGGTAATGATCTTGTCCTGGCAAAAAGACCAAGAGTTGATCTGCCCGTAGGTTCCTGCATATCGGCCGTCAACGGTAGCGCCATGGCTTTGCGCACAGTCCTCAACCACGTACAACCCGCGAGAGTTGGCGAGGTCCATAATCGGCCCCATCTCGCACGGCCAACCGCCGATATGGACCGGCACAATCGCCCTCGTCCTCGAAGTTACAGCCGCGTCAATTGTCTCCGCTGTAATATTTCCCGAATCGCGGTCAACGTCCACAAAAACGGGCACAAGCCCGCGGATAATCGCGCAGCTGGTGGAAGCAAGAAAAGTCCGAGGAGTAACAATAACCTCGTCACCAGGCTGCAGCCCAAGCGCCTGGAAACAAGACTCTAAAGCCAAAGACCCATTCGCCAACGCAACCGCGTGCTTTAGCCCAAATTTCTTGGCGTATTCGGCCTCAAAGGCAACCCCCTTATCGCCGGTCCAGTAGTTGACTTTTCCCGAACGGAGGACCCGCTCAACCGCGGAAACTTCATCCTCGGCGAACACGGGCCAACCCGGCAAGGCCTGCGTCGCCGGGCGGTCTTCTTTGCTCACCAGCACGGCGAGAGATTACCTCCGGCGCGGCCTTGAGGGCCGAGCGTGAACTGTTAACTGTGAAATGTGAACGGTGAAGTGGAAGTCGTCCAACTCAACCGTTAGTCTCTATCTGACACTGGTGGACTGTGAGACCACATCCGTCCGGCAGTTCACGGTTCACAGTTCACCGTTCACGGGGAGAAGCTCCCCCAAGGTATCCTCATTGGTCCGTGGACGCATTCATCCAGTGTTCTAACTGCAAAAAAACCCTATTCCGGGTCGAGTTCGAGCAGAGCCTCTTCGTATGTCCACATTGCGGATTTCATCATCGCCTAAGCGCCCCCAAGCGTATCGATATCACTTTCGATCAAGGCTCCTTTGAAGAAAAGGACTTGGAGTTGAGATCGGCGAATCCACTCCATTTTCCGGAGTACGCCGAAAAACTGGAATCTGCGGTCGCAAAGACCGGCATGTCGGATGGGGTGGTCAGCGGCTTTGCACGGCTCGACGGCAAGCCGGTCAGCGCCGCCGTGGCGGATTTCAACTTCATGGGCGGGTCGATGGGCTCTGTTGCAGGTGAGAAGATTTGTCGAACCCTGGAAAGAGCGGCCCATAGCGGTATCCCCGCAATCGTTTTCGCCGCCTCCGGCGGCGCGCGCATGCAGGAGGGCCTCCTTTCACTGATGCAGATGGCGAAAACGACGGCCGCTTGCGAAAGATGCCGTGACGCGGGCGCCCCGTTCATCTGTGTTTTCACTGACCCAACGATGGCCGGAGTCCTCGCCAGCTACGCCAGTGTCGCGGACATCATTCTAGCCGAACCGAAAGCGCTCGTGGGTTTCGCAGGCGCAAGAGTCAGCAAACAGGCCCAGGTCTCGAAGGTGCCGGATGGCTTTCAAACCTCCGAATATCTTTACGAACACGGGATGATTGACAGAGTCGTGCACAGGCGGGAGGTGCGCTCCACCCTCAGTTCGCTCGTGAAAGTATTCACCCTCCGGAGGCAAAGCTAATGGCGGCCAAATCGTGGCGCGAGTGGGAAAAGCCGCTCATCGAGCTTGAGGAGGGCATCCAAAAGCTCAAGAATATCTGGGCGAACGAGAAGGACCTTGCCAAGAAAGAAGAGCTTGGGAAGAGCATTGCCGAGTATGAAGCAAGGCGCGACAACTACATCAATGTCATGTACAGCCGCCTCGGCCCTTGGGAAAAGGTGCTGGTGGCGCGCGCGGACAAGCGGCCTTATACGCTGGACTACATAGGCATGATCTTCAGCGACTTCGTCGAGCTGGAAGGGGACCGGCGGTTTGGCGCCGACGATGCGATCGTCGGCGGCCCCGCGGTTTTTGACGGCACCGCATGCATGGTCCTCGGGCACCAAAAGGGAAGAAACATCCAGGAGCGCCAATACCGGAACTTCGGCATGGCCAAACCAGAGGGATACCGAAAGGCAATTCGCTTGTTCGATATGGCGGAGAGGTTCGAACTGCCCGTAATAACCTTCATCGATACCCCGGCTGCCGATCCCGGCGTTGAAAGCGAATCGCGCGGCATCTCGGAAGCCATCGCCGCCTCCATGCTGAAGATGTTCGAACTCACGGTTCCGACGATCTCCATTGTCATCGGCGAAGGCGGAAGCGGCGGCGCCATCGGCATTGCGACTTCCAACGCCGTCATCATGCAGGAGCACGCGGTGTATTCAGTGATCCCGCCTGAAGGCTGCGCCGCCATTCTCTGGCGCTCGCCCGACAAAGCCCCCCAAGCAGCCGCCGCCCTGCGACTCACCGCCGCGTCCGCCGCGGAACTGGGCCTTATCGACGAAGTGCTGCCGGAGCCAAGAGGAGGCGCTCATCGCGATCCCCTTGAAGCGGGAACCATCGTGAAAGAGGCCATTTCGCGTCGCCTGGCCGAACAGATGCCCATGACCGGGGAAGAACGAAAACGGGCCCGATACGACAAGTTCCGCGCAATGGGCATTTCCGGCAAGGTGTAAGGCTTGAACGACTGGCTCTGGAACCTGGACCTGAGCGTCATGCGCAAGGTCAATGTGGAGTGGCACTCGGCATGGCTGGACCCCGTTTTCTTCGTCATCTCCTCCAGCGGCCTAGGCTGGGTCCAGGTGATCATTATTCTCTTCTGTTTCCCATGGAAGGCGTTTCTGGGCGGAGCCCGCACAGGTCAGACAAGTCAGCCAGGTCTAACTCAAGAGTCCACCCAAACAGCCAACTTCAACCCTTTACCATCTCCTGAAGCCCAACACCCAACACCCAACACCCAACACCCAACACCCTTACCCAAATACGACATAATAGCCCTCCTGTCCGGACGCATGGGCAAAGCCCCGCTCCTACTCTATTCCTGGGCTTTCACCGGCATCGTCGATACCGCAATTAAGCACGCGGTCCCCCGCGACCGACCAAGCAACGAACCGTGGGCGCTGCCCCAAGAAGACGTCCACGCCTGGAGCTTCGCCAGCGGCCACACCGCAGGCGCATTTGGCCTCGCCTGGGTCATCTTCTTCATGACCAGGAATACACCGAATTCAAAATGGGGCTGGGCAGCCCTGGTTTGGGGTGCGTTGGTAGGCTTTAGCCGCATCTACCGAGGCGTCCACTGGCCTAGCGATGTGGCCTCCGGATTCTGCGTAGGCCTCATGTGCGCGTGTGTTTTCATGGCGGTCTTACCAAAACCCCCAGTGAAGAGGGGCGGAGGGAGGGTAGATGGCAAAGGGTAGCCCCGGTCCGGGATAGGACACGTCATAAAGGTCAGACTCCGTTGACAAGTCCGATAACTCTTGCCGATTTACTCAGCAACCAACCCAGATCTGGCCCCCCGGCCCAACGGGCCGATTTCCCATAGCGAAGATGGGGTGGCGTCGCAACCGGGCATGAAATAGGAGCACAGTCGGGCGCAAGGTGCCACCCTCTCCAGCCCCAACGGGGCGACAGAAATTTGCGAAAGCCAACGCCCTGGTTCCTGCGCGTCTTGAGAACTTTGATGTCATCGTCCGGAGAACCCGCAAGCAGATCGAACAGAACAATCGGAACACCTGGTTATAGTCTTCGGATTTTTGGAACTGGCCAAACAACTCTCGCCCTCCCGGGCCTGGCCCGTTTACCCCCTTACGGGTGAAGCCCTCCTTACGCGCGAAGCCGAACCTTGCTGTTCACCGTTCACAGTTCACATTGTCTGAACGCTTTCGCGTTCAGACAACATACACTCTCAGAAGAGACGGATGGAAGCGCAAATAACGCGAGCATCGCGTGGAGATAGGGAAGCCTTCGCACAGATCGTCGCCGAGCATTACGCATCGGTGTATCGGTTCTGTGCAAGGCGCCTCGGACCCGAGTTAGGGCAAGACGCGGCCCAGGAAACATTTCTGGCCGCGCAGAGAGCCCTCGCCCGGTTCGATGGCAGTTCAACCCTTCTCACATTCCTGCTTGGCGTGGCGCACAACCAATGTCGCAACTTGGCGCGGAAGAATCGAATGGAGATCAGCTTTGACGAAGTCTGGCCCGACCGGTCCACCGAAGACGTGGAGCGCCGGACCATTGACCGCCACGAACTGCAACGGGCGCTGAAAAGCCTGTCCGTGGAGCAGCGGGAAGCGGTCGTGATGCACGAGATCGAAGGCCTCACTTATGACGAGATCGGAGCAGTTCTGAAGGTGCCCTCCGGCACGATCAAGAGCAGACTGCACCATGCTTTCCTGGCCTTGAGACAAAGGCTTCTTCCGAGCGAGGAGTTATCGGCATGAGCGTTCGAGAAGATCTTAAAGCGTACGTGGACGGGGAATTGCAGCCCCGAGCGCGCCGAAGAGGTTCGGCTCGCGGTTGAGGCAGATGCCGCTCTTCAACAGGAGGTTCAGTTCATGAAACTATTGAGCGACGACATTTGCGAAGAAGCGGTTGAGCCGGAAGTGCTGGGAGCAGACAAGGTGCTGAGCGCCGTGCGAAAGCCGAAAAGGCGGTTCCCGCTTTGGTTGGGCTATTCGGCAGGGGTGCTGGCGGTCATCGTCTTTGCTGCCGTTGTATTCCCCGTCTTTTCTCAGACGAAGTACGCAGCGAAGAATGCGGCTCACATGGGCAATTTGGCAATGAAGGCCCCTGACTCGTTTGCCCCGCCGGAAAGTGCCAAGGTAGACCTTGAGAAGAGCAGTGTTGCCGGGCGCGTCCCTGCCCATGCAACAGCGATGGCTAAGAGTCCTCCGTCATCGGCCTACTTCGGAGCCAATTCGGCCCATGGGGCTAGCCCGGTCACTGTCACCCCTAAAGCAGCAACGGGAAACGCCTTCCAGCGCGACCGATTTGGGTACAGTGGCCCCCGAAGCACCCGCCCCGGCGCCTGAGTCCGAGCCCGTTCCGCTAGCGAAGAGTCCAGCAGCCGGAAATATTCCTCCTGCCGCCCCCAAGCAATCGCAAGATCATTCAGAACGGTGATGTCGAGGAAGAAGTCCCTGACGTGGCCATCGCTCAGAACCAGGCGTTGCAAATCGCTTCAAGCGTAGGCGGATTTGCCGAGAACAGCAGCCTCAGCTACTCAACCCAGCAAATCCCAACCGCGGCGATCACGCTTCGCGTGCCTGCCCAGTTCTTTGGCATGGTGCTCCAGCGGGTCGAATCCCTTGGAAAGGTCACAAGCAACAACGTGACCGGCCAGGACGTGACCGCACAAGTTGCCGACACCGACGCCCGAGTCAAAGAGCTTGGCGCGGAAGAAGACGACTACGTGACCATGCTCCCGGCGCAAGGTCCATCGGCCAGATCCTTGAGATCAAGGACCGACTCAGCCAGGTGCGCCAGGATCTGGACAGCCTCAAATCGCAAGAAAACGCGCTAAAGGACCAGTCGGCGCTTTCGACCCTGAACATCACGTTCGACCAAAAGCCAACGACCAACCCGAAGCCAACCCCCAAGCCGAAGCCTGCGGAGGACCGATGGGCCGAAGACACCTTCAAGAGCGCATCCGACGGTCTGACCGCTGCAATGCACTTCCTCGGAAGAGGCATTATCGTCCTCTTCGTCTACTCGCCAATCTGGCTACCCATTTTAGGAATAGGTTGGTACATCAATCGCCGAAAGAAATCCTAAAGGGGCCATCGCTTCCGAGTTTCTTTCGTTAAATTGCCGCGTTACGCCTAAGGCCTTCCAACCCGGCTCGCCTCACCGGCGAGCCGGGAGTCAGTTTTTCCCAATCCTCAGCAGAAATCTGCGCCAACTCCTTCAAGCCAGGCCAGGTTCGCACCTTCAAAAAATCCGGTTCGGTGGTTGGTGATGCCCTTAGAGGTTGGGATTCGCGCGGCTCGTTGAACGGGCAGACCTCTTGGCACACGTCGCACCCAAAGGTCCAATCCCCAATCCCCTGCTCCAGTTCCGCCGGGATCGATCCACGATGTTCGATAGTCAAATAGCTGATGCAAAGCCGCGAGTCCACTTGCCACCGCCCCCCCCGAAAAACAATCGCGCCGGTTGGGCAAGCGTCGATGCACTTCCGGCAGGTCCCGCACCCGCCCACCGCGGGCGCATCTGGAGCAAACGGGACCGAGGTCAAAAGAAGCCCAATAAAGAACCAGCTCCCCCGCTTGGAATCAATCAAGCAAGTGTTCTTTCCAAACCAACCGATCCCAGCCAGTTGCGCGTACTCCCGCTCGAAAATGGGCGCGGAATCCACACAGGCCCGGCTAGTCGACTCCGGATACTCAAGCGAAATCCACCTGGCCAATTTATATAACTTTCCGCGAAGGACCTTATGATAATCACGCCCCAACGCATAGCGGGCAATCTTTGGCTCACCCGGCTTGTGCGGAAGGGGTTGGTTGTAATTCAACGTGACGGCAACCACAGTTAGTGCCTCCGGTAACAGTTCTTGAGGAGAAGCGCGAAGAGGAACCTGACGAGCAAGATAGCCCATACCGGCGTGCATTCCCTCATCCAACCATCGCAGGTAAGAGTCGTAATGAGGCGCTGGGATGGCCTCGCAAATGCCAACCGTAGTGAAGCCAAGCGACAAACATTCATCTTTCAGCTTCTGAGTAGCGACCGGGTCCACGCGCGAAGTGTACAACGAAGGGAATAGCCCGCACTCCAAAGCGCTTCGCGCAACAGCGGGGTACGATCCACCGATGCGTATCAAATTCAATATTCTTGCCGTGCTTGTCGTTGTTACCGCCTTATCGGGAATCACGCTTGCTCAAGGCGTTCCCGGGCACAAGGAAACGATCTTGAAAACTTACACGGTGACCGGCAAGTGCACGGGGTTTGCGTCCGGCGACTATTTCTACGCCGACATCGAAAGCCCCAAAATCAAAGATGTGCCTATCTTCATAAACGACGGCGCGCTTCAGTATTTCCTCGCCGCCAACGTCAACAAGAAGGGCGTCTTCACCTTGCAGAAAGTCAAGTCCTACCTTGAGTCGGCGGGCGGTTACACGGATATCGACCGGGTGGTTTCCGCTAGGTTTCGCCGTGAAACTTATAAACAATGGTGGAAGGCTGAACTGAAAAAGCACTCTCAAGGCGAACTGGACAAGCAGTTCGGCCCGGTCGTGGACAAGCTGACAAAACACCCCGGGGTTCCTTAGAGCCCGGTTTTCCTAACTGGCCTCCCGTCCCGCTTTTTCCATTCCTAGTCCTAGGCGCCACCTACTGCCCGGCCTTCCTCACGCTAATCCACCATCCCTACCCTTATTAACTGCGCCGCTTTGATGCGATCGCCAAGTTTGCCCGGCTTCGCCGTGTACTCTAACACGTTATCGTCCTTTAGCATCGAGCTTGGTAGGAAATAGGCGCGTTGAGGGCCAACTTCCCAATACCGGCCAAGAGGCTGCCCGTTCAGGGTGAGAAAGCCGTTCCCGCCCGCATCCAGCGTGACCTCCCAAGCCCAATCATTGCTTTGGGTAGGGAGGGCAAGTGGATCCGGCTCCGGACCAGCTTGCCGGTCTCGGGAGGCACTCCCTCGATCTTAGGATGGGCAAAAACAGGAAGAACCCCCACATGGGAGTCCAGCGAATACTCTGAATACTGACCTTCCGAAAACTGGTCCGTCCAGTGCACATCCACCGCCGTGCCCTTCGGCAGGGGCGGTTCGATGCGAACCGCGCCGATCAGCCCGCCGGGCCCGCCATCGTTGTGGACCACGATGGCGATCTCGTTTGCGCCAGGGTGAAGCAGCTTCCCTACATCTGCCTTGAACGGCTCGTTCCAAGTCTCGGTAGAGCCAACCGCCTGCCCGTTCACATAGTAGTAGCCCTCGTCGTCCACGCCGTTCGCGCTAAGCGAATATCCGTTGGTGCTCCCCTCCGGGAGTGTCACTGTGGCGCGGTAAACAATGGCGGTGTGCTCGGGGAAATCATTGTATTTGGGAGGCTCAGACCAGCCCGAGGTATCCATGCCGCCGGCCACAAGAGTCCGGTCGTTGGGATCGGTTAAAGTCTTGGTCTTCCAGCCTTCCACCAGGAAGGAGTTCGGCTTCTCGCCAAAGACCTGAACGGCGGTGAGCCCGTGAGGCTCCTCCATCCCGCGCCCGCCATTGGGCCAGCCGGGGTTCAGGTAAATCCAACTCGCATTCATGCTGTTAGCGGGGTACAGGGAGCCGCCGTCAAAGGAATCGCCTCCCTGAAAACCATCTGACGCCTTCATCCAAACCCAGCCACTGGGCGAGGGCGAAGCAACTTTGTAGGCAATAAACCGGGAATCCCAAATGCCCAGACCGAGCGTTGAAGGATCGGACGGCGCGTTGCGCCAGTCGGTCGGAGTCAACTCCGTTGCTTCGGCCTTCGAAACCATGATCGGGTTGACCCCCATCGGCCCAGAAATCGTCGACGGAGGCTTGGCCGTCGCGATCCATTCGCCCGCCTTGGGATCACTCGTGTATCGATAGACGTCCATTCCCGCAGCGCCTAGGCCGTAAGGGATGGCCGCCCCGAGCGTACCGCTAACCGAGTTTTCGAGATCCGTATTCCGAACAAAAACATAGCTCGCCTCGGCCCCCTTTCGGGTGATGACCTCGACCTTCGGATTGTCCGAATCAAAGGGGTTGGGAATTTGATCCGCCCTGGCCAGGTCCACGCCGTACTGCTGAAGCATGTGGCCGATGGTTTTTACCACCCGGTATTTGTCTCCCACTCCGCCCCATTCGCGGATCGGCGCGTTATAGTCGTAGCTGGTGGTGATACTCTGGCCGGCCCAGTCCCCGAAGTTCGTCCCGCCAAAAAGCATGTAGTAGTTCAAGGCTGTAAGCCCATTGGCAATCGCGTAAAGAGTTAAAGCATTTTCTTGCCGGGCATCGATGCCATGCTGTTCTTCTGCCGCTTCGCCGCCAACCTGGCCGAACCACCCGCCCTGAAACTCGGTAATCATCTTGGGAGACCAAGGCTGCGCCTCGTGTTGAGCGTCCAGGCCGTCCTTCACGTCCTGCAAAGACCAGCGCGGATATTCGTTGGGATTATCGAACGCCTGACAAAGGATCGGGTCGCCCTTGGGATCGCGCACCGCCGTAGTCCAGCAAGTGAAAATCGGCACGTCGATGCCGTCGCCCTTGGAAGCGTTGATCAGGAACTTGATATAGTTCCGCTTGGATTGGTCGCTCTGCTCGGCGCCGTCGTATTCGTTCTCCACCTGCCAAAGAATCACGCCGTGGCTGCCTACTGGCTTGTGGGTTAGCTGATGCTTGTCCACCACCTTGGAAACCGCATCGAACCACCGCTTGGACCAACTCTCAAAAACCGGATTGTCCCCCCGGAACCACTCCCCCTTGAACCCCTTGGGCTTGTAAGCAGCCAGCCAGTTCGGATACCCGCCCGTCGCCCATTCGGAGCAGATGTAGGGCCCCGGCCTCACGATGGTGTAAAGCCCATACTTGTCTTCCGCCATGGTCAGGAAGTCATCCAGATCCTGCAAGTGGATGTGGGACGTGTCGTTCAGCCCGTTCGGTTTTTGCTGCTCGCTCCAGTTCCACGGAACGTAGGTCTCGATCGCGTTGAAACCAGCCTCCTTGATCTTCTCAAACCGCTCCGGCCAAAGCGCTTTGGGACACCGGAAATAATGGAACGCGCCGCTGAAGATGAAGGTGTCCTTGCCATCGATGGTGAAGCAATGGCCGTCGAACCGGATGCGGTCCGGATGCGTGAAAGTCGGTTGGCCAAAAGCGAGGGCAGGCAACAAGGAAAGAAGAACGAGGCTTCGTCTCATAGGGTGAATCTAGCATTTTTTTGACCGGGTGGCGGGTAACAGGTGACGTGTGACGTGTTCGGAAGAGGAAATATTCTTTTCACTTCGTCAGAGTCGGAACCGAAACATGAGGACTACGCCTATCTCTGCGCCTGCCGAGTTCATATCTTTAACCCGAGCCTCGGAATTCCCCGAACTTCCGATCTCGTCACCCGTCACCCGTAACTCGTCACCCAGTGCGCTTTTCTGCCAAGGCGGAGGCGCCGGTGTGGCGGCGCTGGTCCACCGCGTGCTCATAAAGCGCGGAATATGCCTTCGCGGAGCGCTCCCACGAGTAGTCCGCGCTCATGGCCGCCGTCACTAGCTTTCGCCATTTGGGACCGTCACCGTAAGTGGTCACCGCCCTCTTGCAGGTTGCCAGGAACTCCTCGCCGGACCGCTTCTCAAAAACGAACCCGTTCTGGTCGTCGAACACCGTATCCGCCAAACCGCCGGTTCGGCGCACGAGCGGAATCGTGCCGTATCGCATGGCGATAAGCTGCCCCAAGCCGCAAGGCTCAAAGGAGCTGGGCATCAAGAAAATGTCGCTGCCCGCGTAAACGCGCTGGGCGAGGCCCGCGTCGAACTTCTCCAAGAACCGGAACTGTTTGGGATATCGCTCTTGCAGCCGGCGATACTCGCCGGCGAGCCAGGGGTCGCCAAGGCCCTGCACCACGAGCTGCACGTTCAGTTCGAACAGCTCATCCACTGTGTCAATCAAAAGGTCCATTCCCTTTTGGCTGCTCAAGCGGCTTACTACACCCATCAGCGCCGCGCCTTGGATCTGTGGCATCGCGATCTCCTTCAGCAGGCCCGACTTGCAGGCTTCTTTCCCGGAAGGATCGGAAGCGGAGTAGTGGCAGGGAATCGCAGGATCGGCTTCCGGATTGAACTCGTCGGTGTCGATGCCGTTCAGAATGCCGCTCAGGCATTCGGTCTCCGCCAGATGTTGCATGAGGCCTTCGAGCCGGCATCCGTATTCGGGAGTCTGGATCTCAGCGCATAGGTTGGGCTCACCGTCGTGACCTGGTCTGCATAAACGCAGCCGGCTTTTAGGAAGTTGACCCGGCCGTAAGTCTCGAGCTGGTGGAGATTGAAAAGGGCCATCGGTAGATCGACGCGTCGGAGGATATCCTCGTCGAACTCGCCTTGATAGGCGAGGTTATGGATCGTGTAAACGGTCGCCGAGCGGTCCCAGGTACTGCTTCCGGTTTCACGCATGAAAACCGGTGCGAACCCCGTGTGCCAGTCGTTGCAATGGACGACGTCCGGTATCCAGCCCATCTCCTGGCAGGCGCGTAAGGCCGCCTTTCCAAAAAAGAGATGCTGGTCGCTGCCGGGAAGGTAAACGGTTTGGCTGCTGATGCTCTCGGGAAACCACTCGTCGGTTCCCACAAAATAGAAGGGCACGCCCATATGGTCCAGGTGCTTCAAGTAAGCTGCCTTATGGAATTCGGAGCTTAGCCGAACCTCGAACCGGCTGAGAGTGGTTTCAAGTTCCCACTGAGGATCTTTCTCGATCATGCCGTAGCACGGCATTAAAACTCGAACATCGTGGCCAAGGGAACGAAGGGCTTTTGGCAAAGAGCCGGCTACGTCCGCGAGACCACCCACTTTTGCAAAGGGTGAAACCTCCGCCGACAGCAACAAAATTTTCAAAACTACACATCCTCCAGTCTTCGATCAAGCGCATCCTTGCACCCGATCACTCACCGCAGAGCAGTCTATCGAAAACCGGATTTTCCGCATGGCGAACCCGATCCGATCCACTCCTTGGACCGTTGTCTTTCAACGCTTCCTACTGCTCAACAGTTCGGCATTTCTGCCGGTAACTACCACTACTGATCCCATTCCCGGGATCATTGTTCGCTATTGATGGTAAATATGCGGGTTGTATTACTAATAGATTGCTTCGATAAGTATCGCGGTGGCTTCGCCGCCGCCAATACATGGGGTTGCTAATGCATATTTGCCGTTTCGCCTCCGCAACTCGTTCAGAGCTGTGAGTACAAGGCGCGTGCCGGACATTCCGATTGGATGGCCCAAAGCAACTGCACCGCCGTTGACGTTCATCTTGTCGAGCGGAATGCCCGCCTTCTGCGCCACAACCATAGCGACGACTGAGAACGCTTCACTGACTTCAAAAAGTTCAATATCTCCCACTTCGAGCGAATGCTTTGCGAGGAGCTTTTCGATTGCAAACGCGGGCGCGGTGGTGAACCACTCCGGCGCCTGTGCGTGGTTGGCGTAATCGACGATTCTTCCAAGCGGCTTTATTCCACGCTTCTCGGCCGCGGTTTTGCTGCTCAAGACAAGGGCCGCGCCACCGTCGTTGATCGTACTTGCATTGCCCGCCGTGGTCACGCCGTCTTTCCCAAACGCGGGTCTAAGGGAGGGCAGTTTGGACGAGTCACCTTTTGCCGGCTCCTCGTCCAGGCTGACCACAATGGCGTCGCCTTTCTTTTGCGGAATGGTAACCGGCACAATCTCCGCGCTGAAGAGGCACTCCTCTTGGGCATGAAGCGCCCGGCGGTAGCTTTCGGCAGCAAACGCGTCGACCTGCTCTCTCGTGAAATTGAATTCGGCGGCGGTTCTGTCTCCGCAAGTGCCCATGTGAACGTTGCTGTAGGGGTCCCACAGGCCATCGTGGATCATGGTGTCGATCAAGACGCCGTTGCCCATCCGGTAGCCACTTCTTGCTTTGTCGAGTGCGTAAGGCGCATTGGACATGGATTCCATGCCCCCTGCCACGATGATCTCCGCATCGCCGAGCCGAATAGCCGCCGCTCCAATCATGACCGTCTTCATGCCGGAGCCGCAAACCTTGTTGACGGTGGTGCAGGGAACGCTGTTCGGCAGCCCGGCGTAAATCGCAGCCTGCCGCGCAGGCGCCTGGCCAACCCCGGCGGTAAGCACCGAGCCCATGTAAACCTCGTCAACTTCATCCGGCTGAATGCCGGCTCGCCGAACGGCTTCCTTAATGGCAGCCGCGCCCAGTTGCGGCCCGGTGAGAGAGGAAAGCGACCCCATAAAAGATCCCATAGGGGTGCGAGCGCCAGACAGAATAACCGCTTCTTCCATAAGTTCAGGCAAACCTCATTGTTCAAAGCTAATTTACCGGGGACCGGGCCCTCGCGGTTCGGGGCCCAGCCCGGAGCGAATGTTGCATACTATCGGCCGAGTCGGCGCGGGGATACTTTCGCCTAAATAATTGTTCGAGCCTGGAAAGGAATACAGGCCGAAGGGCGCGCGAGCAGGGAAGCTGAAGAGGCGACCATGAACCTGCTTCGGATCGATCCAATGGACTCCAATGCGGCCGGCTCAGCCGAAATACCCCTCGACAACTTCGCCACGCTCTACAAGGCCTACAAGCGCGCATGTGACCAGATCCTTCCGGTTCCTCAAGCCCCGCTTTATCCCCTTCCCGCATCAAAAGCATCCATGGAAACAGGAACTAGAAGCGCGGATCCCATTCCAATCTCACCGCTCCACTTTGGACCCGGGGCAAGTCTTGCCACGCTCAATGAGCTGCAAGGCCGTTTCCCGTAGGTAGTGTTCTTCCGGTACGCCGTATAGCACCCTGGTCATCCCCTATTTGGAAGCGAGATTCAGCGGCAGCCAGACTAGTGGCAGGACGTTTTCTCTGGCATCCTGCCACATTCTGCTGGGGCTAAAAGCGCCGGGACCGCAGCCAGTCATCCGGTAACCCAGAGCCGTCCCAAAGCGTCGCACATTGTAGTGGTTGGCAAGTACGTACAGCCGAAATGTGATAGCCTAAGTTTAAGCGGGTGCGTGAGGCAATGAAGGTTTGCAAAATTGGTTTAACTGCGACGGTTTTCGGCTCGTTTGCAAGCCAGATTTTGTTCGCCCAGAGCAACCATCAGCCACTCCTAGGCGCTCGCGCGGCTATAAAGCTGATCAACGAAAACGATCCTGAGATGAAGATCGAGGAGGCGGAAAGCTTGTTCGCCAAGGACTTGAAATCCTACGCCGACAGCAGTGCGGAAATGCCACCCCATGAAGCGGCAAAACAATGGCTCGCTCTTCTCGATGAAGGACTCACGATTCCCCATCGCAGCTATAACGGAGGCATGGGTGGATTCGGAGGCATGGGCCCGCCAGGATCGTTAGACACCATGATGGAGGTTCTGCCAAGGCCTAAAGTATGGCCCGAGCTGGAGGCTCAAGTGGCGCAACAGCCCCCTTCGCTATACCGAACCGTGCTTCAGATGCTTCTGGCGCGCCTTCAAGGCAAGGACGAAGATTTGCTCAAGTATTGCAAGGAATACGAGGGAAAGCCGCAGACACGCAATACAGCGTCCCCTTGGGGGACCGACACAACCGCTATTCGTTTCGCTGCGTTGCGGCGCTTAGGGAAGTTGTCCGACCCGAAGATCTTCGAGGAAGCTGCAAACGAGTCCCGAGCAGGCAGTGACATGCCGAATATTCTGGACTTGCTGCCCAGAGACCAAGCGGAGCAGGTGATGCTGGCCATCCTTGAGAACCTGAACGGTCCGCTTGGCTTTCGAAACCAGGCAAATGTGAGGTTCGCCAAAGAGGTTGCCCTAAGGCACCTGAGCGAACTTCCAAAAGCACCCTGGGATTTGGTCGATTCTTGGAGCGACGGTCAGTTGGTTGAGAAGCTGGTGGAGCATTACGGAGAAGCAAGCCTTGCGAAGTCTGAACCTGACTATATAAGAGCCCAAGGTGAGGACAGTACCGCTCAGGAGTTGTATTTTCTGGGCCTCGCGCAGCAAGGAAAGCTTGATGACGCGGCCAAATTCTTGACGGACGCCCAAATCTCTCCCAAGCTGCCCCTATACGGCTGGACGGCGCAAAGACCCATCGACCAATTCATTTTGGACCTTCAGAAACATCTTCCCAAGGCGGATTTATGGAGAGCCTACGTAAACGCCGCCATCGCCGCGTTCCACGAGAAGGAGGCAAGAGAAACCCTGATTTCGCATATCGGCCAAGCGAAGACCGACGCGGAAAGACTCAGGCTTTACGCGATCCTTTTTGATCTGGACACCAGAGTAGGCACGGAGAAGCAACTTTCCGAGGACGATGACCAAATTCAAAAGCTCCATTTTGGTCCCAACGACCAAGATCCGACAAATCTTTTCTTCGACATCGCACTCGCAACACGCAATCAAGAGCTGATCAATAAGGGAATAGCTCGACAACTCAAGGATAGCGATGATGTGAGCCCTGGGAGCGCCCCCTACCAGGCGTTGTTCTTGCGTGGGGAACTAAATGAGGTTGAGAGACTCGCGCTCCGTCAATTGAAATTCATGGCACCAATATTGGTTGGGCGTTAAGTGCGTTACAGACGCTATGCGCGGTTTATTTTCAGGCAAATCGCCCAGAAGACATCCTTGAGATCTTTAAAAAGTATCCGGACTGGCCTGCTAGGGACTTGTCAAGTCTTGAAGGCGGCAACATCCAGGATTTTCGGGAACATGTAGAGGATTGGAACCAACCGTTCGCTTTCTACGCGGCCTGGGCATTCAGCAAAACGGGGCAAAAGGAACTGGCTATTAAGACACTGAGCAATTGGCTCATGCGAAACTGCCGCGGCTATCGCTGCTATGAACTGCTCAATGAAATAGGAGACTCATCTTGTTTGCCCATCTATGATCAACTCATTAAATCCCATCAGTTTGTGCCTAACCCTGTTCTCTGGAAAGCGGATCTGCTGTTCAAAATTGGAAAAGACGAGGAAGCCAAAGCGTGCGTCCAAGAGGCGACGACTATCGACCCGGTGGCAGGATACGAATACCGTGCCAAGCTTTATGATCTGATGAGCCAAATCCTCAAGCAAGAGGGGGATAAAACTGGTTCGGCAAAGTACGCCAATCAACTGTTAGCCGTCCAGCTCGGACTCAAGGGGTCGCGGCTCAAGGCGCTCAACTTGAACGCGCTCGCCGCCCAAGAGTACAGGTTTGCAGTGGCCTATTGGCCCCAAGACACAGTTTCACAGTCAGATCTTGCGGATTGCCTGGAGTCGCTAGGACAAACAGATGAAGCCCGTGAACATCGCGAAGACGCTTTCCTATACCTCCCAGCCAGCATGGGAGAAAGCTCCAGGGGACCTGAAGTGCTTTACAATATGTGTAAAGAGGATGATCTGGCGACGAGCAGCCTGGGGCTGTTGGACGAGATTGTAAAGAACAATCCGAAAGACGCAGAGGCCTACTATGCACGCGCAATGATCAACTCAAATTTGGGCTTCTCGGCCGCAGAATCAGCCGATCTTCTACACGTTGTAAGCCTTGATCCGAACCACGTGGGCGCTTGGGAATCCTTGGATGAACTCGCCCGAGGAGGGATTCTAGATCCCGACCAAGCCCAAAAGATCGAGTTTAGGCTCTTCACTTTTCACCCCGACGACTTCTTTGGTGCCGGGGGGACCATTTATTTGGAGGATATCGGTGATCTTCGGCCTGCATATCCGGCGGTGGCGGCGTGGGAGCTAGCAAGTCGGACGCCCGCTCCCGTTCCATTTTTCCCCCTTCACGTAGTGGAAGAAACAGACCGCTCAAGGGGAACGATGAGGTACCAACCCAAGGGACCGGGCGAGCCCGTTGGTGAGCTCTTCCAGCGCTCGCGCGATATTCAGGAAATCATTAGCCTCTTTCACCCTACGCGATTTCCCTACGAGTGATGTTCACCTACGCGCTGCTATTAGCTGTTCTTTGCCCGTCTCCGGCTGCCCGGCCGCAGCAACCATTGCTAGGTGCGGACGAGGTTCTAAAGCGTGTCGAGAATCAAGCAAAGACAACCGAAAAGATTGACCCGTTGGGGCTTCCGGAGAGCGAGTCAAAGGAGTTGCGCCCAATCGTGTTAGGTCTGCCTTCAGAGCGAGCAGCCGACAAGTGGCTCTTGTTGCTGAAGCACTGGGAGGCAGCGGTCGAAACACCGGAAGTCGTGGCTCAAGGGGCCAACCGTCCGCACGAGTGGCCGGAAATCATGATGTCGACGTTGCCCGCCCCCAACGCGTGGCCGCTGATTCGCCACAAGCTGGCTGCCCTTCCTCAAACAGATGCGACCCGAACTGTCGAAGCGCTTTTCGACGATCTTCTCGGTAAAGATGCGGACGTTCTTCGCTACCTGGAAAGCAAGAGAAATCCGAACGCGGATCCGCACAAAGAAGATATCGATTCTCCCGAAGAACCGATCTCCGCCGCCAAAACTCCCATCGCCCTTCGCGCGCGTGATTCCGACCTGCTGGAGAAGATCTATGTTCGGATGTCTTACGGGGAACCCTGGGCGTTCTCAAATACAGGATGCCCGGATGTGGTTCGTCTGTTTGGCCCTGAACGAGGCAAGAGGGTCCTCCGAGAGATGCTAGAAGGGATGAAAACCTCCCTCGGCAGGATAAACGGAAAAGAAACTCAAAACATGGTCCGCTCTATCGTCATCTCGGATTTGGCCAACTTGAAATCTCCGCAGTGGGCAATTGTGCGCGGGATGCAGGACTTCCCGCTTGTGTCGGCCGAGATCCAGCAATTTGGTTCGAACGGGTTAAAGAATCAGGGAGACGTCAATAACGCGGATTGGGTCTACGGACTTGGTCTCGCAAAAAATGGCCAATGGGAACAGGCGGAAAAAGTCTTGGTGGATGCCTCTCCCTACTTCAACAGGAAGTTGGCACGAACCAAAGCTGAAGAGCAGGAACTGTTCTCCCTGGTTTCACAACTGCTCGATCGCAAGCGCATCGCCTCGGCTTGGTTTTTGTACGAGGACTTGGGCCTATCTTTGGGTCGCCTAAACGAGGTGGTCAAGCGCCTGGATAGTTGGCTGGCTGCGACTGACCTAACGCCGGAGAAGCGCGCGACCTATTTGGAGTGGAAGGCCCGGATCGACTGTGGTCAGATTAATTCTAAGCGAGGCATTACCGAGTGCGAGGAGGCTCTCAGATTGAATCCAACTGGCAGCGCGTATCTACTGCTATCGATTGCGGAGGCAACAAAGGACCGGGGAGCCCTCGATTTCGTTGCCCAAGCAGCGAAGGGCGCCGGAACTCGAGGCAGCCAGCTTGATTTGTTCGATTGCTATATGGGCCAGAACCGCCTCTCTGAAGCGCAAATGGCCGCTATCAAGGCCGCCGGGGATACCCATAACGTGAACATGTCGGCCGAGGGGCAAGGGCGTTTGCTCGACGCCTACCCCGGAACTGGCACCGAGCTTTGTGCGATTTACTACAAGGAAAACGAGCCGGACCAGATCATAACCCTTCTCCATGAATATCCAAAATGGGGCGCGGAGGACTTGTTCGGAGTGGTGGGCAACGCGTACATCGAAAACTATCGAACCGTCCTCCAGGAACAGCCCCTCGGGTTCTACGCAGCCTGGGCGCTGGCCACGACTGGAAACAAAGATGCCGCTATCCGGGCCCTCCATGATCTCCTCTTCTTCAACCCTACCGACGAAGCCTACAAGCTTCTAAACGAGTTGGAGGGAGCGGGCGCGCTTGAATTCTATGATCGCATTATCGAGGCAAAGCCGTTTGAAACGCGGCCATGGATTTGGAAAGGCGATCTCCTGCGGCGATTGGGGAAACTTAAGGATGCAGAAAAATGCGTGAGGGCCTCAATCGCCCTCGACCCAACCGACCAAAGCACTCAAACTGGAACTCGCCAGATTGCTTTCCAAGTCCTGTCCCAGATATTGAAGTCCCAAGGCAAGCCAGCGGCAGCCACGGCGGCGCTCCGGGTCTACCACGGCGCTCAACTAGCCGCTGACGCAGAGGCCTTTCTAAACGCGGGAATGTTTAGCGCGGCGGCTCAAGGCTACAAGCAGGCACTGGCCCTAATTCCCGCTGATCGGGTCTCTGCGGTCCGTTATGCGGTAGCGCTAGATGGCATCGGAAAGCATAATGACGCACTAACCGCATTTAAGAAATCCGTCGAACTCGCCCCAACGAGCGACGGTCCGGGCCAAGAACAGTTTTACAATGAAGAGTTCTTCTATCTTCCCAGCGCCCGCGATTTCCTCGCCGAAACCTTTGAGAAGCTGAAGCAAACGCATGCTCGAAATCCTGGCGTTTTTGATGATGCTGGACAGTTTGAGGAGGCCGAAGGAGACGACACTGCCGCGCTACAAGATTTCGAGAGGGCTGTCGCAATCGACCCAAAATACATTCCGGCGTGGGAAGGTATCGAGAGTCTGGCCGGGCGAAACGCAACCTCGAAGAAAGAGGCGGAAGCAGCATTTCTGGCCCTGACCTCCTTAGCCCCGGTGCGCTCTTTCAATGGCGACGGAGAAGCGGCCTCAGCTTTCGGCGATTTCCCCGCCATCTGGCAGGCCTATAGGCGTGCTTCCGAAAGAATCCTGCCCGTACCAAAGCCTCCCCTTTTTCCTCTTGAAGCGGCGAAGCGATCTTTGGCCGCAGGCACCCGTCCGGCTCAAGAACAGAACGTATCGATCCTCCATAACGGCCCCAGCCCGGCTCTTTCCGAATTACCAAATGCGTGCGTTGTTTCCCTAGTCGCTGCCTTTTCTAGTCCGCTCGCTGCTAGGTCGGGACTTGTAAGGGCTGGGACTGCGAGGTGGATTGGTCCTGCGGCGCGCCCTGCTGCTGTCCGCCCGGCTGAGAGTCGGGAGAAGGATTGGGGTTCGCGGAACCGTTTGAATCCTGCTGGGGCGCGGTGCCCTGCGGATCGGCAGGAGAGGACGAACCCGTGTCCGCCGTCTGCGAAGGCGCACTCGCAGCGCCCTGGTTAGCAGGCGCGTTATCTTGCCTGGGGGTGGGTAGCGTCCCGCCGGGCCCTTCCTTCGTCGGAACTTCGTCCGCACTGGGCGCGGCTTTTGGCCGCGTCGCCGGCGTAAGCCTGGACGCAACCAGCTTGGCCAGTGCAATCGCCGCATCTTTCAGACTCGTCCCCTTCTTGGAGAACGGTGGGTCGATGCTGAACAGACGTCTCCCTTGCGCACGAAAATCGTATCGGCATGGGCGGTGACCGCGCCTTGGTCCTTATTCTCGGCAACCCAAATGGCGTCGTCCCCGATGCCGGGGATGTGCTCAAGAACCGGGGTCACTGTCAGCGTGGGGTCAACCCTCCTTGGCTCCGGTGAGGTCGCCTCGTCGTAGTCTTGACGCGTCATGAAACTGAGCCTGAAATCGGCGATGGCGCCGCTGAACCCTCCCGGACCGGAATCGGACCCGCTCACGCTGATGGCGCAGTCCGAAAGCGGCGCATCGTTATCGCCAAGCACAGTTGTGGTCTGGTCCTTGGAGTCCACCCCGTATCCCACCGCATCCGCGATCTCGCCAGTGGAAAGGTAAGAGCACACGTCGGAGGGGTTGGAGGTAGCCACGTCGTTGTCGTGGGAGGATCCGCCACGAAAGTGATGCGGAACACAGCCGCCGATCGTCAAACTCGCGGCAAGTGCGGCGAGCGTTACAAGATTCGTGTGAAGACGCATGGGGTTAGGACTTCAAGAGATTGGCATCAGGCAACGGCAAAAGGCCTTTCGCCCTACTATAGTTTAACGACCCCTTAATCTTTGGGGCTGTTGGATCCGGTCCAAATACCCCCAAAACCCAGAACCCAAACCCAGAACCCAAACCCAAAACCAAAACCAAAACCAAAACCAAAACCAATCACCCTCCAGCCGCCCTTACCCTGTGCCCTCCCGAAACCCAACACCTAAAACCCCAAAACCCACCAGGCGCACGTCCCCGAGCCGGTAACCTAGCTGCCATGCGTCACATTGCCGTGTTGCCCTTCTTAGCTCTCGCTGTTTTTGCCGGCGCCCAGGCCCCGTACCAGAATCCGAAGCTCCCGGTTGAACAACGTGTTCAGGACCTGCTGAAGCGGATGACAACCGAGGAAAAAATTGCTAAGTTGCGAAGCGACGGAAACCCCGCCGTTTACGGGCCCGCGTTAAGCACCACGGGATTCGGCTTCATCCCGCTCTACCCATTAAGAAGCGAGGACCCGACCAAACTGGCGGGCGAACTCAACTCCTGGCAAGAGATGGCCAAGAAGTCAAGGCTCGGCATTCCGCCCATGCCCTATGAGGAATCGCTCCACGGCCTCATCGATCATGGCCACACCAGCTTCCCGCAGGCTATCGCCCTCGCCGCAACGTGGGACCCGACCCTCATCCACAAAGTCGCGGAAGATATCGCCGACGAGGACCGCGCCCAGGGTGTTCGCCAAGTTCTGTCGCCCGTCATCAACGTGGATCGCGATGCACGCTGGGGCCGGATGGAAGAAAGCTACGGAGAGGATCCGCTGCTGACAAGCAAAATCGCGGTCGCCTTCGTAAGCGCTCTGGAGAAAGCCGGGGTGGTCACCACCCCCAAGCACTATGTGGCCAACCTCTGGGACGGCGGCAGAGACAGCAACTCCGTTCAGATTTCGGAGCGTTCGCTTTTCGACATTTACATGCCGCCGTTCAAAGCATGCTTTCAAGAAGGCGGCTCGCGCAGCGTCATGTGCTCCTACAACGCCGTGAACGACGTTCCCTGCGCCTGCGATCCCTGGCTCCTAACCGATGTGCTGAGGAAGCAATGGGGTTTTCAAGGCTACGTGGTAAGCGATTGGGGCGCTACGAATAACGTCTTCGACCGGTTCAACATGTCCCAGACGGAAGCCCAATCAGCGGCATTCCTGCTGAATGCGGGCATGGATGCGGAGCACCCCGGCGTGTACCTTTACGGCAAACCCTTGGAAGACGCGGTCAAGCAAGGGCTGGTCACGCAGAAAACCCTTGATCAAGCGGTATCAAGGGTCTTGAGAGTCAAGTTTGAGATCGGCCTTTTCGACGATCCCATGGTCGATCCCGCAAAGGCAGCAGCCGAGGCGACCAATCCTGAGCACACAGACATGGCGCGCCAGGCCGCAGAACGAGCCATGGTTCTGCTCAAGAACGACCACGACACCCTGCCCCTATCGACCTCGCTCAAGCACATCGCCGTTTTTGGCGATCTCGCCAACCAGGAAGTGCCTCTCGGCGGCTATGCCGGCGATGGCAACCGCGAGCACCGAAAGAGCCTGCTCCAAGGGCTGAGGGACCATGTCACCGGAACCGAAATCGATTTCCTTCAGGGATGCAGCCTCGGAGACAGCACCGCTCTCCCGTCGATCCCCAACAGCGCGTTACAAACCCCAACGGGCCAGCCTGGCCTAAAAGCCGAGTACTGGTCTAACCAGACCTTTGAGGGCTCGCCTGCCATGACTAGGACTGACCCTGATGTCGACTTCAATTGGGACAGCCAATCGCCGCCTCCGGCTTTCCCCGCGAGCATTTTTCGGTTCGCTGGACCGGCTTTATAATCGCGCCGCATACGGGCGACTACGCCATAACGGGAACCGCGGACGATGGCATTCGCATCAGCGTCAACGGCTCCGTAGTCGCGGAGGATTGGTCCGATCACCCTGCGGAAACCTGCATGGGAAGAGTTCATTTGCAGGAGGGAGAGAAGACGCCCATCCAAGTCGATTACTACCAGAAATTCGGGACAGGCTTCCGCCCGCGTGGGCTGGCAGCTTCAGGGCGTCACCGATAGCTTCCTGAAACAGGTCACCCAGACGGCTTCCAACGCCGACGTGGCCATTGTCTTCGCCGGAATCCGGGAAGGTGAGGGACAGGACAGGGCATATTTGAACCTTCCCGGCAATCAGGAGGCCGTCATCCAGTCCGCCGTGGAATCCGGCAAGCCGGTGGTCGTCGTTCTCGTCGCGGGCGCGCCGGTCACGATGGAGAAATGGGGCGACAGTGTTCCCGCGATTCTCGACGCATGGTATCCCGGCCAAGAGGGCGCGGATGCGGTCGCCAACGTGCTTTTTGGAGACGCCAACCCAAGCGGCAAACTGCCGATGACCTTCCCCAAGACGGTTGGGCAAGAGCCGCTCTACTACAACTTTGAGGCGTCTGGAAGAGGCTACGATTACGTGAACAGCACGGGCAAGCCGCTGTTCCCTTTTCGGCCACGGTCTCAGCTATACATCGTTCGGATATTCAAATCTGCGAACTTCCGGCACGGGCCCCTATGAAGTGTCCGTCGACGTGACGAACACGGGTAAGAGGGCGGGCGTTGAAGTCCCCCAACTCTACATCCACGAGCAGGTGGCAAACGTGCTAAGGCCGCTGAAAGCGCTGGAAGGATTCCAAGCCGTCTCGCTTCAGCCCGGAGAAACAAAAACAGTAAGTTTCAAACTCGGATTTGAAGAGCTTTCCCTTTGGGACCCCAAGATGCACCGCGTAGTGGAACCAGGCGCGTTCGACATCATGGTCGGTTCCTCATCGGGTGACATTCGAGTTCACACCGTGCTTCAAGTGGCGGCGATGACGGGCAAGTAAGAATCCGCAGCGCTTCACGGAGTTGTTGCTGTTTGAAAAGGTCCGCTTAGGGGAGCGGCGAAGCTAAGATGCTGGCCCTGGAAGTACGCCACCCCATGCCGCCCCGATCCCCCGCCCCCGAAAGGAACGGAGGATGCAAAGACGAGATACTAGTGCGTTACCGCGTTGTGGTTTCGTGCCTTGTTCGACGGCTGAGGAACGAGAATCAAAGAATAGGTGACTCCGTTCGCGGTGAAATCAAAGTCCAAATCGCTTGCCGCACTCACCGTCACCCAGGTAAGCGTTGCGTTGGTGACTTGGTAGGCGGTGCCGTTTGTGGGAGTGAACGTTCCCGAAAACGTGCCGGTTGTGGTAGATCCCTGATTCGCAGTGGCAACGCCAACTACGGTTCCCGTGATAACACCGGAGTTCGATGCTGTCATGTCCCCTGAAACATTTCCGCTGGTGTCGATCGTGAAAGGAGATGCCGTTCCGCTCGGCACCGCTGCGCTGGACGTGCTGTAGGCGCCAACATAGCTGCCATAGAACAAATTGGTATTGCCGCCTAGATTTGCACCACCGCAACCAACGGCGGCCAAGAGCGCTCCTGCTGCCACTAAACTCTTAACAAAGACCGGTTTCATTGGCGTCTAGCTTAACCTAATTCCACGCATTTTTCACTATGCAGCAGATTTTTTCTTTGCCGGGAGTCCGTAGACCCAAATCGGTAATAGAATAGGAAAATGGCGCAATACAGAATCCACGTCAATGGGGTTGACCATACCATCCAGGCGCTGCCCGATATGCCTCTTCTTTGGGCTCTTCGCGATCTGCTCGACCTGACTGGTACCAAATATGGCTGCGGAATCGGCGCCTGCGGAGCCTGCACGGTCCTGGTGGATGGCGAGGCTCAGCGTAGCTGCCAGATAAAGGTTTCGGATGTGGGCAAGAGCAAAGTCACCACGATCGAAGGTCTATCACTGGACGGCTCGCACCCGGTCCAGCGGGCTTGGATAGAGCACGATGTGCCCCAGTGCGGCTACTGCCAATGCGGGCAAATCATGTCGGCAGTGGCCCTCCTCGACAAGAAGCCCCACCCAACCGACGAGGACATCAATGATGCCTATGCCGCGCAAATTTGCCGCTGTGGAACTTACGTGCGCATTCGGGAAGCGGTAAAGGCGGCCGCCGAGAGAGGTGTGAAATGATCGCCGAACGCGAGGTGACGCGCAGGTCATTTTTGAAGCTCGTTGGCGGCGTGGGCGCGGGACTAACGCTTGGCAGCTTCTCGATTATTTCTGCATGCAGTCCAAGAAAGGCAATGGCCAGCGAATCCGCCACCGCTTTTGTGCCCAACGGCTACCTGATGGTAGAGCCGGATGGAATGGTCACCGTCACGATCTTTAAATCGGATATGGGTCAGGGCGTGCGCACATCCATGGCCATGCTCGTGGCCGAAGAGTTGGATACGGGCTGGCATAAGGTCAAGGTCAAACAGGCTCCTGGAGCGGACATTCCCGTCGCAGGCCAGGGGACCGGCGGAAGTTCCACCACCCGATCAACGTTCACTCAAATGCGACAGGTTGGAGCAGCAGCCCGCATGATGCTTGTTGGTGCGGCCGCGCAGAGTTGGGGTGTTGACCCTGCTACCTGCACGACCTCAGCGGGAAAAGTGACCCATCCGCCGAGCGGACGCACGATTGCCTATGCGGATTTGACGACCTCCGCCTCGGCGATCGCCGTCCCTGAGCAGCATTCAGTGAAGCTCAAAGATCCGTCCGAGTTCAAGATCGTTGGCAAGCCGACCACGCGGATCGACAATCCCTCTGTGGTCACGGGCAAGGCGATGTACGGGATCGACGTGAAAGTCGACGGCATGAAATACGCGGTGATCGCACGTTCCCCAACCATAGGGGGAAGCCTCAAGTCGTTTGACGCCACGCAGGCCAAAGCGATCGATGGCGTCGTTGACGCTCTGAAGGTCAGTTCCGGTGTTGCCGTTATCGCCACCAACACCTGGGCCGCGATCAAGGGCCGGGAGGCCTTGAAAGCTACGTGGGATCCAGGGCCCAATACCGGCCTCAGCAGTAAATCCATCACGGATCAAATGGTGGCGATGGTTGTAACGGACAAACCTGCATTTCCGGACGGAGCAAAGATGGTTCAAGCAAGTTTGGACCTTCCCTATTTGGCCCATGCGACGATGGAGCCGATGAATGCGGTTGCGGACGTTAGAGAGGACCGTTGCACAGTGTGGGCGGGAACGCAATCGCCGGATCCCAATGGAGTTGCCCGTCAGCTTGGCATCTCGCCTGAAAGCGTAACGATCAACGTGATGCTGCTGGGGGGCGGTTTTGGCAGACGGGGAGCGAACGATTACATCAGCGAGGCGGTGGAAGTTTCGAAGGCTGCTAAGGCACCCATCAAGCTTCTTTTCACCCGAGAAGACGATACGCGGAACGATTTCTACCGCTCTGCAAGCCATCACGCTTTTTATGGCGCAATTGACGCAAATGGCATGCCGGTAGGCTGGCAGCATCAAGCCGTGCAAGCGGAGGGAGGTGGTGATCTAAGGACCGGCGGTGCGGACATCCCGTACGACATTGGAGGCGCTACCTTGTCTCGAGGTGGGCCAAGAACTCCCGTCCGAACCGGTGCTTGGCGCTCGGTTGAGCACAGCCAAATTGTTGTGGCGAACGAGTGCTTTATCGATGAGCTTGCCCACGCAGCGGGGCAGGACCCGTATGAATTCCGAAAGAAGCTGATTAAAGATCCTAAACTACTGAAGGTGCTTGAGACGGCGGCCGAAAAGAGCGGATGGGGAACACCGTTGCCCAAAGGCTCTGGCCGGGGTATTGCCTGTTTTTCAGGCTATGGCTCGGCCGCCGCTCATGTGGTGGAACTCACGGTAAAGGGCGACGAAATCAAACTCGACCGTGTCGTTGCAGTAGTTGACGTGGGCGTTGCCATAAACCCAAAAGGCGTTGAGGCCCAACTTCAAGGCGCCTGCTGCGATGGCCTTTCTACCGCGCTTCGCGCGGCCATCACGGTCGAAAAGGGCACAATCGTGCAAGGAAGCTGGGACTCCTACCTCTGGATGACGCCGGACGCGATGCCAAAAGTGGAAGCCTACGTTCTCCAGTCTGGCGGCAATCCGGGTGGAATGGGTGAAACCGGCTATCCATCCGTAAGTCCGGCAGTGGCGAACGCGGTTTTCGCCGCCACCGGCAAACGGGCGCGTAAATTCCCGATCGTGGTTTCTGAGTTAATTTAGCAGGAGACGTGTTTTTTAGCCAGTTTTTGAAGGGCTACGCCTAAGGCGCTGCTGCATGGCCCAAGCTGAATGCTGCCGTGATTCGCGCATCCGGAGGCCCGAAGGGTCGAAAGGTGAAAGTCCAGGTCGACTTCGGAAGGCCTGAGTAAGGCGGAGATTAAGCTCCGGAGCCCTAAAAGGGCAAAACATGGTCGGGTGGCACACCACGGACTCGGAGATGCTGCGATCAAACCCTGTCCCCCTGGATCCCCAAGGCGCCCTGGGTAGACTCTCGCGAATGAGGTTCGCCCTCCTCATCGCCGGAGCTTTCATGGCCCTTCAAACATCTGCCGTTACCCAGATTGCGCCCGTTGCTGCCTTTAAAGGCTTTACCGATCTCACCTCCTTCTCCAAAATAAGCCCCTGGCCAACCGGTGAAGTGGACTATCTGTCGCCCGCCATCGATGCCGGCATTGATTGGAACGAACTGGTTGCCTCCTGGGACGTTCAAGCATCCGCTGGCGCCAAGGTTTCCATTCTCGCCCGCGCGGTATTTCCTGACCACGAGTCCAAGTTCTACGTTTTGGGCGTCTGGTCTCCTGATCCCGATTCGCCGAACAGGACAAGCATCAAGGGGCAGGGGGACGCCGACGGCACCGTGGACATCGACACTTTGGCTTTGGTGAAGAAAGCCCGTAGCGTCCAAATCATGCTCGCCACTCAGCCTGCACAAGATGGCGCCGCACCGAACATCAGATTCCTGGGCCTGAGCTTTGCGGATACCTCCACCATGGCGCCTGCAAACACGACGCCGATTGCCGAACTGGCGCCGCTGGATGTCCCTGAGAAATGCCAAATGGATTATCCGAACGGCGGAGGTTACTGCAGCCCAACATCGGTCTCCATGGTGCTGAACTATTGGGCTAAGAAGTTGAACCGGCCCGATTTGGCCAAGGACGTTCCCGAAGTGGTTTCCGGGCTGATGGACAAGGGATTCAACGGCACAGGAAACTGGCCCTTCAATACCGCCTATGCGGGAACCCTGGGAGGGCTTAAAGCCTACGTTACAAGGTTTTCGTCGACAGACGAAATCAGAGAATGGCTGGACAAAGGCTTTCCCGTCATCGTATCCGGCAGCCTGCCCTTGCTCGAGGGCAAACCAAGGCCCGCAAACGATGCCGGACACTTGGTCGTGCTCGTTGGTTTCAGTAAAGACGGCGATCCGATCTTCAACGATCCCGCTCACAGCGATGTCCGGCGAACCTACCTAAGGGCCAACTTTGAGGCAGCATGGGCGAACTCCAATCATACGGTGTATTTGATCTACCCCGATTCCATGACCCCGCCCGACGACAAATTGGGCCACTGGTTCACCCATTGAGCCGCGCCCGCTGGGTTGTTATTGCACTTCTTTTTCCAGCAGCGGCAAGTGCTGCAGGCCCTATCGAGGCCGATTATGTTTCCGGACATGGCCTCGTTGTGAAGTGGCACGGATTGAAGGTTATCGATGGCTCCGGATTTCAATATTACGAGCCAGGCTGGACCAAAGGCTATTACTCTTCGACTTATACCAAGCAAGATATCGAAAAGCAAAGCGACGGAAGCATCACGGTCCGGTTTGGCTCCGCCGCGAGAGGCGCCAGTGGTCTGCTGACCATCCGCTCCATAGAAAGCAAAATCCATATGGATGCTGCTTTTCAGTGGCACGGCGACCACCCTGCGCGAATCGAGAACTGCCTGGGCATCGTCCGCAAAGTCTTCTTTTTGTCAGGCTCGCCCGAGGGAGGCATACCGCAACCCTTAGCCGCCCAATCTGGAGAAGGGATATGGCCCGGTACGGGCAAGTTGGCGCTAAGCGGCAAGCTGTTAAGTGTTGAACTCTCGAGTTCAAATCCATTTGACGCTTTGGATGGTGCGAAGACCACCGAAGACTGGGGCGCAAACGGCGGAAACATCTGGCTCGGACAAGGCGAGCTATCAATCGATCCAGGTCAAGTTATTCGGGTGAGCGCAGATTGGAATTTTAATCCCCAACCTATCGAAAGCGCCGACGCGCAGGAATTCACGCCGAAATGGATTTCAAGGTTGGCGCCCAAAGAGGTGGGCCCAATTCTGCCCAACTACAACGAGAACTCCGTCAAATGGCGAGGCATCCATCTGTTCGTCGGCCCCCATGCATTGGCCTTTCACAAGCGACTGATTGAACGGGTGCTCAAGCCTTTGGGGTTCAACTACGTCGTCCTCCAGTGCGAGCGGACTAACTGGGCCGCAACGCCCGGCGTTCAAACATCGATCACGATGAGCAAGACGGACCTCGTCAAGCTCTTTAACCTTTACCGTCGTAACGGGATCGAGCCGATTCCGCTCATCGAAAGCTTCGGCCACATGCCTTGGCTGTTTGAGAACGGCAAGAACCAAGAACTCGCCTACAACCCTCAAGAGCCTTACGCCATCGACCCGCGCAAGCCCGAAGCCAAGGCTATGATCGAAAGAATATGGGATGAAGTGATCAACCTGCTTCACCCTAAAACGATCCATTTTGGACTCGACGAAGTCGACCTGCGAGGCTTTCCGGAAAACGACGCCGCCGAGGTAACCGAGCTGTGGCGAATGCAGGTCCCGTTCCTTTTGCAAATCGCACAGAAGCACCATGTGAACGCCATGCTATGGGGCGACAAAATGCTTGCACCCGGCGAAGCGCCGGACGCGTGTCTCGGTGATTCGCCCGAAGAAGCGGCTAAAAGAAGGGAGATACTCCCGCCAGACACGATAATCGCCGATTGGCACTACAAGGCCGATGCGAACCCTCAGGTTTTTAGCTCCCTAAATCTGTGGAGAAAACTCGGAATGCGGCCGATTGCCTCCGAATGGTATCGGCCGGAAAACATAGCCGGGTTCACCAAAGCCGCTCAAGACGTTAAGGCGGGCACGCTTCTCACGACTTGGGCCGGATACGAAAGCAGTGAGGAGGCGATGCTCGCCGATCCCAAGCAGTTCTCAATCGTTACCTATGCGGCAGAGGCAAACGCAAACGCCGACGCTGCCCTTCAAGACCTAAAGGAGAATGGGACTGAGAATATCAGCGACCAAGCGCGCAGAACCTTCCAATTCCTGTTTTATGGACCTTCGGAAGAGGGCGGCTGGGGCAAAGACTCCGATATCCAGCCGGTGATGCTTCAAGGACTTGGTTCACCCCAAAGCCCAACGTCCGCGCGTTTTAACGTCAACGCCCAGAAGGCGAAAGCGATTCTCATAGGTCTAAGCTGCGAGCCCACGGCCACGGAAAACGAACTGGTGGGTAGCGTGGAGATCGAGTACACCGATGGCTCCAAAGGAACGAAAGACTTCGCTTACGGCCTAGATCTCACCTCAAACAATGGCCCCGCGCCCTTTCGCTCGGGCGGCGGTCTCCTGCGAATAGAAACCAATGGAAAAGAGGTCAGGCTGGTCAGAGTTCAGGAAGACGCGCCCTATGGTCTAGCTATCCGATCCCTCAGGATCAGCAAAAGCTAACCTTTCAACCCGGTGGCCGCAATCCCCTGAATAAACAGCTTCTGAGTGAAGAAATAGAGCACGATAATCGGCGCGATCACCATCGTCGAAGCCGCCATCAGCAGATTCATGTCCGTGCCTCCGGCACGGCTCTTGTAGAACTCAAGCCCCACCGCCAAAGTGAACTGCTTCTGGTCTTGTAAATAGATAATCGGCCCCAGAAAATCGTTCCAGGTCCCCATCAACGCAAATAGCGCTACCACCGCCAACGCCGGCTTGGAGAGCGGCATGATGATGTCCATGAAGATGCGCCATTCGCTGCAGCCATCCAGCTTGGCAGCTTCGCTGAGTTCGAACGGTATCGTGCGAAAGAACTGACGTAGCAAAAAGATGTTGAACGCGCTGGCGAACCAGGCGGGTACCCACAGTGGACGGTAAGTCCCGATCCAGTGGAATGCCTTGAACATCGCAAACTGGGGCACCATGAGCACGGGAAAGGGAAGCATCATCGTGGCCAGGGTTACCGCAAAGAGCACATCTCTGCCCGGCCAGCGCAGCCGCGCAAACGAGTACCCAACCATCGCATTGCTGACCACGACGCCGGAAACGGTCAGGATTGCCAGCATGATCGTGTTGATGCCGTAGACAAGGAATGGCGTGTAGCCCAGGTCCTTCGCTCCGTACGTAAACGCGTCCGGGAAGTTCTGGAAAACCATGGGGTGCGGAACAAGAACCGGCGGGTTTTTCAGCGTCTGGTCGGTGGATTTTAACGCCGTCGTCAGCATCCATAGAAAAGGCAAAACGGCAAGGACGGACAAGATGATGAGCGTACTCAAGGTTGCCCATTTTGTGGAAAGCTCGGCAATTCGGGAAGTTGGTTTCGCCATGGTTAGCCCCCCTCGTAATACACGCGGCGCTCTCCATATTTGAGGGCCGAGAGCGTAAGCACAACGACGATCACAAACAGTATCCAGCCAAGCGCGCAAGCGTAGCCCATCTTCTGATAAACCATGGCGTTGTTGTAGATCATCATCGCGTAAAAGTAGGTCGAGCGAGCGGGGGAGCCGTCGGTTCCGTACATCACGTACGAGCCGGTGAAATACTGCAGGCTCCCGATAATTGCCATGAGAACATTGAATAGAATGACCGGCGACATCAGTGGGATCGTCACATTCTTCGTCTTTTGCCATGGTGATGCCCCGTCCAGGTCCGCGGCTTCGTACAGCGCCTTAGGCACCTGCTGCAAGCCGGCCAAGTAGATAACAACGGCATTGCCGCCCGTCCAAATGGCGAGGAAAACAAGCACGGGCTTGGCCCAGGTGGGATCGGAAAGCCAGTTCGGCCCTTTCACTCCTACGAGGCCGAGCACATAGTTCACCACGCCGTTGTCCGGGTTGAAAAGCGACAAGCCCAGGATCGCCAGCGGCACCGCGGGAACCAGCGATGGCACAAAGAAGAGGGTTCGAAAGAAGGACTGGCCCTTCACATTCGCATTCAACAGAATGGCGACCGCAAGATTGATCACCGTTCCAACCGGTATAGCAATCAAAGCAAAGATGAAAGTGTTCTTCAGGCTGATGTAAAAGTCCTCGTCGTGAAAAATGTGAATGTAGTTTCTAAGCCCGGTAAACAAGGGTGGTTTGAGCACCGAGTAGTCGCAAAGGCTGTAATAGAGCGAAGCGAAGATCGGATAGGCGATAAAAACCAACAGCCCGATAATCCAAGGAGCGGCAAATAAAAAGCCTGCAATCGCTTCGCGCTTGCGCGTCACTTGCCCGCCGCCTTGCGCTCGGCGTTGATTGTGTCCACGTCGTCCTGCAACGCTTGCGCTTTCTCCTGAAGCTCCTTCATGGCTTCGGCCGGCGTCTTCGTGCCGAGGTTCATTTCGTCGATTAGGGGCTCCAACTGGCTGTCCATTTCGCCCCAGATCGGTGTCTTGGGAGCGGATACCACGTTCTTGCCAAAGCAAAGGTCGCGAAAGAATTTGACATAAGGATTGGGGTGAACCCGTTCAAACTCCGCGCTTTCCACCGCCAGCGGTGAGAACTTCTTTTGCTTGAGGCATAGTTCCTCCATTTCCGGCTGAGACTGCATGAACTTTAAGAACTCGAAAGCTTCCTTGGGGTGGGGCGCGCCTGCGGGCATGATGATGATGTCCATGTCGCAAACGGTCGTGTCCTTTAGGTCCGGCCTGTTCTGGGGGTACGGGAAAGGCACAACACCCCATTTCATGTTCTTGTTGTTCTTTGCGATGAAATTGGCCATCCACACGCCTTGGATCTCGCTCGCGAGCTTGCCGTTGATGAACCCGTTCGTGGGGGAATCGAAGCTTCCAAAACCTTTTTGATAGCTGGTGTATGCGGCCGGGCCATACCGCTTTGCGAAGGAAGCCATCCATTCGTATCCGCGGACGTTCTCCGGCCGGTCCGCTGTCACTTTGTGAGTCTTTTCATCGTAGAGCGAACCGCCGAAGAAGTAGGGCCAAACAAAATTCCACCAACCCGGCTCGCTAGGCATGAAGCCTGCCTCCAGGATTTTGCCGTCCTGGATCTTGCCAAGCTTGCGGTCCATCGCGTCCAGTTCCTCGATTGTTTTAGGCGGGTTGTTTGGATCCCAGCCGCCATCCCGGAGCAGAGTCTTATTGTAGTGGAGTGCAATCGTGGCGGGCGTGGTAGGAAGGGCGTAAAGCCGGCCATCCATGGTGCAGATATCGTAGCAGGCGGGGATGTAGTGGCTGCGCGGGAGCCCGCCCTTATCGGTCATGTCTGTGAGGTCCGTTGTGGCATCGTATTCCACGTAACGTGGCATCACGCCGGCTTGCAGGCCGGCGAGATCGGGGGGAATGCCGCTTGCCGTGGCGAGCATTGTCTTCGCGTCGATATCGCTGACGCTCAGGTAGTTGACGAAGATCTTGTCCTGGCTTCGGTTGAAGTCATTCACCACGTCCCGCATGGCGTCCGCCTCAACGCTGGTCCATTTTTCCCAATAAGTGACAACTACTCGGTTGCCGTGGGGCACCGGCCGGACAATCCACTCGGAATAGATCGCCGTCGCCACGACGACAACCCCCAACAATGTCATCACGAATCGGCTTCGACCGCTTTGCAAGGTGACAGATTATCACAATAGGCTTCGCCGTCACGAGTGACGTGTGACGATCGATAAGTGGCGGCGCCCAAGGTCTGCCATTAGCCCCCAAGGGTGATTGCTTAGTGGTCCGAACTCGCCACTCGTGACCCGTTTCCCATAACTGCGAAGCAAAAAAATGGGCCAGAAGATAAATCTTCCGGCCCTGAATCCCGGCGGCTACCCGTGGTCCACGAGCACCAGACCGTTTCCGGCCCTGGCTCAAAGAGTTTAAGCCTACATTCAAATAATACGCCAAACCGGAGGCCACTGCAACCGATCATGGACACAATTTCTTGGGAGTTTTCCACACTAGGAAGTCTTTTGCTGTCCGACCGTGTGAGCGCTTTCCGAGAGTTCTGCGAACATCCCTTGGATTGTTTTCTTAAGAAAATCGACGACTTCGGCATAGGGAACAACCGTTCGGGACCCATTCGAGCGAAGTTTAACTTCAACGGAATCCGTAGATAGCGACCGGTCCGAGATAATGACTTGGATCGGCAAACCTCGAAGGTCTGCATCCGCAAACTTCACACCCGCCGTCGTTGGGCGGTCGTCAAACAAAACTTCAACACCTGCTCCCATCAATTCCAAATAGAAGGCTTCCGCCTTCTTTACGTTGGCCTCATCCCTGCAAAGAGAAACCAATGCCACATGATATGGCGCGATACTGATCGGCAGTTTCAGGCCTTGCTCGTCGTGATATTCCTCCGCCGCACACGCCAATACCCTTCCCACGCCAATACCATACGAACCCATCACCACCGGCACGGATTCGCCGCTTTCCAGCGTCACGTACACCTTGTTCGCCTCTGTGTACTTGGTGCCAAGTTGGAAAATGTTCCCGACCTCAACCCCGCGCTTCTCCACCAATCGCCCGCCCAGTAGGCTCTCAAAGCCTTCTTGAGCATCCGCGATATTGCCCACGATGTCGGCAGCGAAATCGCGTCCATAATTGGTATTCAGCAAGTGATAGCCAGCCTTGTTCGCCCCGGCAACAAGGTTGCTGGTCTCAGCAACAGAGTCGTCCACAATCACCAGCGTGCCTTCGCGTTGAATCCCAATCGCCGAGCCATAACCCGCCACCGCGCCTATGGAAGCAATCTCATCCGCAACTGCGGGGCGAATCTCCAAGGCGCCGAGCCGGTTTCGCAGCATAGTCAGATTGACTTCCAAATCCCCTCGAATGAGAGCGACCACAACCTTGCTGGGCGTTTCACCAGCAAAAGTAGCGACCTGAAACAGTGCTTTCGCGGTCTGCATCGGCGAAATCTTAAGAAAGTCGGCAAGGTCGGCAATCGTTTCCGTCCCAGGGGTCTCAATCTCAGACAACGGCAACGACGTGCCGCCATCGAACTTCGGCTTCGCAAATACTGCTGCTTCCCGGTTGGCGGCGTAGTCGCCGGACTCGGACAGAATGATCGTGTCTTCGCCAATGGGAGTCAGATAAATGAACTCGTGCGCGAGCTTCCCGCCCATCATGCCCACATCGCTCCCAACCGCGACCAGAGGAAGCCCCACGCGCGCTCCAATCCGCATATAAGCCGTGTAATGGCGGGCATACTGAGTCCGCAAACCCTCCTCGTCCGTGTCCAGCGAGTAGGAGTCCTTCATGATGAACTCGCGGACCCTGATGAGCCCGCCCCGTGGGCGCGCTTCATCCCGAAACTTGGTCTGGATTTGGTAAATGAGCTGGGGCAGGTTCTTGACCGACCGAATATGGGAAGCCGCCAACTCGCCCACGATTTCTTCGTGGGTCATCGCGAGTGCCATGTCGTGGCCCTTGCGGTCCTTGAACCGCACCATCGAGTCGTCGATGTCGTACCATCGACCGGTCCGTTGCCAAGGCTCGGCTGGATGAACGACCGGCATGCTTAGTTCCTGCCCGCCAATAGCGTCCATCTCCTCCCGCAGTATCTGCTCGATCTTCCGAATCGACCGCCACGCCAGTGGCAGATAAGAAAAGATGCCTGCGGACAGTTTGTCAATGTAGCCCGCTCTCACCAGCAACTGCTGGGAAAGGATGTGCTCGTCAGCAGGCGCCTCTCTGCGGGTCTCTCCAAATAAACTCGAAACTTTCATCTTAAGCCGCCTCTCATGACGGGCTCAAGGTCCGAGGCGAAAAAGGATTATGAACTACTTGGACTGGCAATTGGGGCAGAAATAGGTGGAGCGACCCTTCCCTTGGCCCTGATAGATGCGCTCGATCTTGATCCCGCAAACCAGACAAGGTTGGTGGAACCGCTTGTAAACGTACCGGCGATAGCCCTGTGCGAACAGCTCGGGCGTTGTGGTGATGATGCCAGGGCTGGTGATATCGTGCGTCATCTGATCGTGCAAGAACGCATAAAGAACGTCCAGCTCCTGAGGGCATAACGCGGAAACTTCCCGTAACGGATGAACCCGAGCAATGAACATTGCTTCCGATTTGTATATGTTTCCGACCCCGGAGATTAACTCTTGGTTAAGCAGGGCCTCTCCTAGGCTTTGCGCGGAATGCACGAACCGCTCGAACGCCACTTGTTGGTTTGGAGCGACAATGATGTCCGGCCCAAGCCGTTCCTTGATCGCTTCCACTTCTTCCTGACTCACGAGCCTCAAGATCCCGCCGCCGTAGTATCCGAGGCAACCGGAATCAAACTCGAAACAGGTGCTTAGCCGCTTCTTTCCGCAGAGCGGCGAGCAGTCCTCGCACCACCTTCCCCACATAAGCATGTGATTGTGCAGAATCTGGCCGTTGGTAAACGTTATAAATATGTTTTTACCTTTAACATCAATTGAACTGATTCGGTTGGGTAGATCGATGTGGAGGTGTTTCTTGGAACCGGGCGGATGATAAACCCTAAGAATCGGTGCCCCCGCAAAGCTCTCTATGAGCTTGCCCAGGCGTTTAACTTGAGGTCCCTCTGGCATATGTCTCGCTGCCCCCAAATGGCGATATGCATTTATACGCCACGCTCCGAACATTGAGGAAACGTTTTCGTGTTTGGCGTCCGTCGGTATCGCGATGGCCTCACCTTCTGAAGTGCTGGAGCTCTTTCAAAGAGTGCGGGAGTTCTGCCTCTCGCACCCCCTGACCTACGAAAAGCTGAGCCATGGGGCGCCCGCATTCTTTATCGAGAAAGGCGGCAGCTTCGCAACCCTCTGGGACAATCACCACAACGACGGCAACGTCGCTTTACTCGTGGCCGCGCCTCCCGGTATTCAGGAAGCGCTAGTTTCTTCCGACGCCAAGATTTTCTACCGTCCACCGTACGTCGGCCCCTCCGGTTGGATCGGCGTCAGGTTGGATCGAGGACTGCCATGGGACGAGATTGATGCCCTCGTCGCCGAAAGCTACGCGTTCATTAACTCCAAAAAGAAGCGTCCCCAACGATAGGTCAAACCTCGGCGTTTCATCGCCAAGCCTAAAGCGTTCAATATGTAGTGATGAGAAGTGCGGCCGTTATCGCCGTCATAACTGCACTGTCCGGCGCATGCGGATGGGCCCAAAGGCCGAGTGCCAACTGGACCCCGCCCCACACGGGCATCAATAGCGCCTACGTTAAGGCTACCGCCGAGTTGCTAGGACACGGTTTGGCTGACCCGAGGGGGCGCCAGTTTGCCAAGGTGCTCATTTCCGGAGTTGATGATGGTTTGACCGAGGGAGAACACATCGAGGCTTTCGGATGGGTTTCCAAGGACGGCAAAGATGCGGTTCTCGTCGACGGTCTGGACTCAAAGATCCAGAGCGTGGTTGGGCCCGCTGATTTCAAAAGCGCGATGCTGCTCAGCCCGCGCAGGCAGCTTAGGGAGCCGGGCCCGCCTATCAACGCAATCTCGCTTTCGACGCCGGCCTTGTTGCTTGTCCTCGGACAGGCGGATCTCGCGGAAAAGGCCTACAGATTCTGGACCGATCGATTGTCTGCCTCTCTGACGGATGATATGTTCCGTGAACTGGAAGCATGCAATCGCTTTCCGGCTGCACAGGCGCTGACAGAAGCGCGAGACAGGGATGGGCTTGCCTCAGTAGAAAGGGCGATCGAAGTGGACCAAATTTGGGAGGCGAACGCCAATGAACGCGGCTCGAACCAATTGGCGGACATTCAAAAGCATGGCAAAGAGATGCGGGTGCTCCAGGCGGATTTTACGCGGCGCATTCGCCATCCAAAACCGGGGCCCGTCGACGTTCAAGAGGTGGCCAAGCTCAACAAGCCCCAACAAGTTGCGCAACTGGTAGCTGCTTTGGATACCGCCGGCGCTAGGCAAAAAGGGAAGGTCAGCAACCAGCCGCTGGAACAGGACTCGCTGGTAAAGGCAATCGAGGCGGAAGGGCAGGACGCTATTCCGTGTTTGATTGATGTCATTCAGAACGACAACCGGCTAACGCGCGCAATCACCACAGGATTCGGTTCCATCCCAATGTCCCCCATGGACTCCTTGAATGTCGATTTCCATTCCGTAAGGGAAGCCGCGTGGGACTTGATTGTGGACTTGTGGCCATCCGGCCAGGCATGTTATAGAGAAGATCCGACCGAGGAAGCGGGCGTCTTACGCGCAACGTGGGGGCGGATTTCTAAACTCACCGAACCCGAGCGGTGGCTGACCGTGCTTGAAGATAATAATGCCAACCCGGAATGGTGGGTCCAAGCCGCGAATTATCTAGTCCAAGCTGAAGAAAAGTCCATAAAGGGCGAAGCCTCAAGGGTAACTGGGAGGCCGCAAATCGGAGCACTAATGACGTTACGGGCCATGGAAGAGGCCGAAACCTCAGTTAATCGCAACTACGGTTACGCCCTCGCCATTGGCCATAGCCTGGCCCAGTGGGATTTGGCAGCCTCGGCCAAAACAAACAAGCTGGTCTGCGGCAATATCCTCGGGTCTGTTCAAAACCTGGGCTACGATCCGATTCATATGTTGGGCGACGCGTTCGGAAAGGTCATCTGCGACCGGGTGGCGGCGAGAGACACCGTTTCCGCCTCTCAAGACTTTGATAAGTTCGCAGGCTTCATCGATCCGAATCAGGAGATGCCGATCAAGTTGTTCCGCATCCTCTGGGCCTATCCTGAGAACGCTGGGACGAACGCCGTGGGCGAGAAAGTCTTTGACCGCTATGTCGCGTTCCTAAATTCTCCCACCCTTAACAGCCACCTACTCTTGGCCAGCATCCCGCAGGCCATTGCTTCGCCCCTTCTCGAATCGGCGCCATTCCGGAGGTTCGTCGCCAAATGCCTTGCAGCCACCGGCCCAAAGGGAACAGCATGGTACAACGACAATGGAGGTAACGGCCAATTTGTTTGTCAGATTGCCGGCTTCGAAGCCTGGAGCAGCGCTACCAAGAGCTTAGCGCCGACTGCGCCGCTGGATGAACATACACCAGTTACTCTGGCCGATCTGGTCGCCCAGGATGTCGCCGGCCTTCAGGGTGCACCCGAATTCTCTATGGTTTGGCCAGACTCCAAGCGCGCCACTGCCAGAGCAGAGATCATCCAATGGTTGCAAGACGATCATCGAGACTGGACGGCGATCGTTGGTGGATCATCGTTCTGGGACCGGTAGAAAGCGCTTCATGCAATTAATTGTTTTATTGCTCCTCAATTGCGCATGCATTCATTTTTCTGGCGTAAGAATCCTAAATGGGCGAAGCGAGATATAGAATGCAACACCCTGGCATGATTGATCGGCATCGGCCATAATCTGGCTTCGCCTTGCAGCAGATTCGGTAGACAAGTGGAAGGATATGTGCAGCGTGAACCTCCCGCCTAACGTGCGCCCTCCCAAGAGAGTGGACGAGCGCTTGACTTTCTTAGCGGGCGGTGGCGAGATGGGCGAGCGCATCCGCTCATTCGATTGGGAGGCTAACCCTTTGGGGCCGCCCGAGCACTGGCCCCAGAGCCTCAAGACTTCCGTGCGCATCATGCTCGCCTCTCGGCAGCCGATATGGATCGGCTGGGGCGAAGACCTCATTTACCTTTACAACGATCCCTATAAGGCGATCATTGGCGGTAAGCACCCGCGCATGTTGGGAGAGCCAACTCGTATAGTTTGGGAAGAGATTTGGCCGGAAATTGCACACTTGCTGGCGAAGGCGATGCAGGGGGATGAGGGCACCTACGTGGAGTCCCAACTCCTGATAATGGAGCGCAGCGGATACCCGGAAGAAACTTACTACACCTTCTCCTACACTCCTATTCCGGACGACGAGGGTAAGCCCGGCGGCATTATTTGCGCCAACACGGACGATACTCAGCGGGTTATCGGGGAGAGGCAACAAAGCCAACTCAGAGAGCTTGCCGCTGCAACTGCGGAATCTCGGAACATCGAGGACTGCTGCACTATTTGCGCAAAATCTCTTGCCGATGATCCTGAGGATCTGCCGTTTGCGATGATATATGTGCCGGAAAAGGATGGGCAAGACCTAATCCTCGCGGGATCAGTCGGGCTCGGTGAAGGGCATCTCTTGGCGCCGCCAACCTTGCCGGCAAAGCACACCCTATGGCCCGTTCACGAAGTCATGGAAAGCGGCCAGTCGCAGGTGGTCGAACTTACCGGTCTTACCGACATTCCTCGCGGGCCCTGGCCCATTGCTCCTTTATTGGCTCTCGTCGCGCCCATTAGCGCGCCAGGCGAACCTCGAGTCCGCGGTTTGCTTGTGGCGGGACTGAATCCATACCGGCTTTTGGACGCCTCCTACCGGGGCTTCCTTTTGCTTATTGCCTCCCAAATAGGGTCGGCGATGGCAGGCGCGGCAGCTTATGAAGAGGAACGCCGCAGGGTGGAGGCGCTCGCAGAGTTGGACCGAGCCAAGACAGCATTTTTCAGCAACATCAGTCACGAATTTCGGACACCCCTAACCCTCATGCTTGCGCCAATGGAGGAAGTGCTGGCAAAGTCCGAGCAAGATATTCTTCCGGATAACCGCGCGCTCGTCGGTCTTGCGCACGGGAATGCGCTGAGGCTGCTAAAACTGGTGAACACCTTGCTGGACTTTACACGGCTTGAAGCAGGTCGAACCAAGCTGAATTTGCTGCCGGTGGACCTCGGCGCTCTCACTTCCGAACTTGCCGCAATGTTTGACTCCGCTACGGATCGGGTAGGCCTCAAGCTTTCCATTGATAGCCCGCCCCTGAATAAAGCGGTTCTCATCGACCCGGAGATGTGGGAAAAGATCGTTCTCAATTTGGTGTCCAATGCCTTCAAGTTCACTTTTGAAGGGGAGATCAAGGTCAGCCTTTTGGCTGATGAAACGGAAGAGAAGATCTTCCTTCGAGTAAGCGATACCGGGACGGGCATTCCTGAAAAAGAACTCCCGAATCTATTCAAGCGCTTCTACCGCGTGCAGGGCGCGGTGGGCCGCACCCAGGAAGGCACCGGCATTGGACTTTCTTTGGCTCAGGAATTTGCCAAATTGCACAGTGGCACCATTTCGGTGGAGAGCAAGCTGGGCAAGGGAACGACTTTTACTGTCGAAGTGCCCCTGCTGCACGCAGATGGGGCAACGGATCCGGATGGCCGTCAAGGGCTTTCTCCTAAAACAGCGGCCCCCTTTGCGGATGAGGCGATGCGGATGTTGCCCGAAGCATTTGATAACGTGGCAGCGGTGCTCATCCAAGGGAACAACGGATCTGATGATTCGGGCGACACGGACCCAGACATTAAAAATGCCAAGGCAAGGATTCTTTTGGCCGATGACAATCCAGAGATGCGCGGCTACCTTAAGAGGCTCCTGGCAGAAGAGCGTTATGAAGTTGTAAGCGTGGGAGATGGGGCCGCTGCTCTAAACTCTGCCAAGGAACGCAGGCCAGACCTCGTATTGACCGACATGATGATGCCCGTGATGGACGGATTTGCTCTAATCGCGGCACTTCGCGCGGACACCCAACTTGCCGACCTTCCCGTGATCGTGCTCTCCGCACGGGCAGGCGAGGAGTCAAGAGTGGAGGGGCTGGAACACGGAGCGGACGATTACCTGGTAAAGCCGTTCTCGGCCAGAGAACTCATTGCCCGGGTGGAATCCACACTGTCCCTTTCCCGCCTTCGGAGCGAGCTCCACGCCCAACAGCGGGAAGCGGACGAACTCCTCCGCCAACGACTCGAAGTGGAAGTGCAGAACCGGACTCGGGAACTGATGCAGGCGAACGAGCAGCTTCAAGGCTTTACCTATTCGGTGGCTCACGACCTTCGCCAGCAGATCCGTGGAATTTCAACCAACTCGGCGCTACTCCTCAACGATGCAGAGGACGTTTTGGACGGCGAAAACTTGCACACCCTTGAGCGGCTGATCGAAAGTGCAAAAAGCCTTTCCGCCTTAGTGGATGAACTGCTGAAGTACGCCAGACTCGGCCAGCTTGAGCCGAAAAGGGTGCCGTTGGACATTAGCTCTATCACCAAGGAAGTCGTTGGCATTCTGGCGGAGCGCGGAGTCTGCGGCCCGAACATTAAAATTTCGGTGGCTCCAGGGCTGAAGGCCAAGGCAGACCCCACCATGCTCAAACTCGTTCTGCAGAACCTGCTGGATAACGCCCTTAAGTATTGCAAGAACCGGGAGGCTCCTTTGATTGAAGTGGGTAAAGAAGGTGATGCGTTCTTTGTGAAAGACAACGGCGTCGGTTTTAACATGGCCTACTCGAGCCGCTTGTTCCAGCCCTTTGAGCGGCTCCACGCCAGTTCGGAGTACGGTGGAACCGGCATCGGCTTGGCGAATGTGCGGCGGATTGTGGAAAAGCATGGAGGCAAGATTTGGGCAGATGCGGAAGAAGAGAAGGGTGCCACTTTCTACTTCACGCTAGCTGAAAGCTAGGGACGGCCCTATATCCTAATGACAGCCTTACCCAGCAGACCGCCGTTTCGCAGTCTCTCCAGAATATCCTGCGCCTCATCCAATCCTGCCGTCGCCCGGATGCGCGTCGTGATCTTCTCGTCCGCGAGCAGCCCCACAATCTCCTTCAGCCCTTCAGAAGACGCCGATGGATTGGTCTTTCCAATGAGATTGTGCGCCTTGATGTCGTGCTCGGCGAACCACTTCTCGTCCGCGGAATAAATAGTCGATACCAAACTTCCACCAGGTTTCAATACCTTGCAATCCGCGCTGATCGTATCCTTCCCGCTCACAAGATCGAGAACTGCGTCCACTCCGTGGGGATGCGCCTCCCGAATCGACTTCAAGGCATCGCCTGCCTTTGTGTTAAAAACTTCATCAGCCCCAAGTCGCTTGGCTTCATCCACCTCGCCCCGAACCGTAGCGATAACGTGCGCCCCCCGCGCTTTCGCGATCTCCACTGCGTAACCGCCAACCCCGCCGGTTGCGCCCATGATCACGAGCGTTTGCCCCGCGCCGGTTTTCAGCAAATTGAGCGATCCAAGCGCAGCCGCCGCTGCAACCGGGAGTGCGGCAGCCTGCTCATCCGAAACCCCGTCCGGAATTAGCGCAAGCGATTCGCCTTGCTCGCCGATCTCAGGCGACGTGTACTCGGCGTAAGAGCCGTGCTCCCAACTTCCGCCAAAAACACGGTCTCCAACTTTGTAGTCACTCTGCCCGGAAGGAACGCGTTCCAAAACCCCGGCAAAGTCCAGCCCTACAACAAAGGGAAACTGCGACTCAGCCGTCAATCTTTCGATGAGTTTGAAATCGATCGGGTTCACACCTGCGCAATTTACGCGGACCAAGTACCCTCCATCCGGGATCGGCAAATCTTGTAGAGTAGGAGCTTCGCCAAACCTCCCAACCGCGTATGCGCGCATTGTGCTCGTGCTCATTTTCTAATTCCTGCCTACGCCCGGCCAACCCAATTCGTGTCCACCCCATGCATCATCAAGAGCTCCGAAAGCTGTCCCACATGGCCCTGGATGTGCCTAATATTCATGATTTCATGGCTTAACTTATCTATATTCGGATACCACGGGAAGCCCGAGTCCTCTGAGTCCAGGTCGAGAGTATCCACCATCGTATCCACCTGACCAGAAACCAAGTCGATGTATGCCAGGATATCCGCCTGCGAATAGGGTTCTATCTCTGGAGGAGTTTCCCACAGGCAGTCCGCATCCTCGCGGCCCTTTTCCCATGGCTGGAAGGCCGCTTCGTTCGGCTGGAGATACAAGTGGGCAAAGAACACCGCATGGTAAGCAATTCGCCAAAAACTGCGGGGGTGCTTACCTGAGGTCCAGACCTCTTCAGGGCAGAGTTCAACGCACTCGCGAAGCATTTTTAAGGCAGCATGATATTGGCTTTTCAGTGCTCCACGGATGTCCATGACGAGCCGAGATTACCCAGGCCGAACAGGGTCAGATAACGGCAAGGCCTCCTACTCAGGGTAGTCGGCGCAATGAGTTTCTAACCCCTGATCCCTCAAAAACAGCTGGTTCCGGGCTATTTTTATTTCTCCCTCTACCGCGCCAAGAAAGCTCCGACATCTGAGGTGGAACCCATCAAGAACTTAGCCACTGACCCGTGTTACTCTGAAGGACCAACATTTGAGACTTAATTCGGAGTTGGGACGAGCAGGCCAACGTATACTCAAGCCATGATCGCGCTACTCGTCGCCGCGGTAATCGGCCAAGGGTCTCCCGAAGCGGCTGCAAATGAATACAAGGCCCTAGAGAAAAAGCTCGCTCAGATCCACTCCATCGAGGGGGAATTGACCACTTGGAGGGGTGCCAAAAGCACCAGACAAGTCCACTTTGAGATCCGGCGGCCGAATCTCTATCGGGTGCAGACGACCTATCCTGGCGAGGGAACCGCGCTCGGAATTGGCGACGGCAAGCACTACTGGTATTACACCCTGCCCGAGAAGACCTACATTGAGAAGGACGCAAAGCCTGATCGAACAAGCATGGGGAACCTGTTCGAGTTCGAGCAGTTCGATTCGCCCGATGAGATCTACTACAACTTCAAAGGCCTGGCTCGTGAAGATTTTCGGGGCAGGCCGGCAGAGTCGATTGAGGTCTACTTCCCCAACAATCCGGACTCTACTATGAAGTTCTACATCGACCCCGACTCGAAGTTGCCGCTTGGATTTCGGTTCGCGAAGGGAAAGGCGGTAACGGAGGATTTCGTCTACTCCAATCTCAAGATCAACCCTGCCACAAGAGCTGCCGATTTCGTCTTCCGTATCCCGTCCGATGCCAAGCCGTTCTCCATGCCGCAGTTCGACCTCCGGTCGAAGTTGGTGGCTGATGGCGCCATCGCCCCCGATTTCAAACTGTCCACCCCCTCGGGCAAGGATGTAAAGCTGTCGGATTTTGAAAAGGCCAACCGTCTGGTTTTGCTCGATTTCTGGTTTCGAGACTGCGAGCCCTGCCAACAAGAACTTGCTCACATGAGTCAGAACTACGCAAAGCTCAAGAAGGAGGGCGTTGAACTTCTTGCCGTTGATTGCGGCGACACTGTGGAAACGGTAAAAAACTATGTGGCGAAGCAAAAACTAGTGTTTCCGGTCGCTATGGATCGAGCCAAAAATTCCATCAACGGGAGCTATGGGGTCCAGGCCTTTCCAACAACCTATGTGATCGCCCCCGACGGCAAAATCATTGCGTCCTACGTTGGCTTTGACGAGAAGGAAATGACCCAGGCCCTGACTAAGGCCCTACAGTCGTCGAAGCCCTGAGGTTAAGGTTAAGACATGGCGGATAACCTCAGGCTCTTTCTCTACAGCGATCAGCTTGAGCCCGACACGGACGCGATAACCGATCGGATCTTCAGCAAACTTCCACGCAAAGGCGCTCGAATAGGCTATTTGCCGGCATCGCCAGACCCAGAGCGGGAGTGGTTCCAAGATCGGCAGCATTTCTATGCCCGGTTTGGAGCAAAGCTCGAGTTCTTTGGCGTTGAATCCGAGTTTGACCCGACGCGCAACTCGGAACTTATAAGGTGTGATGCCATCCACTTGACCGGCGGCAACACCTTTCAGTTCCTCTACTGGCTGCGCGAGCGAAGCATGATTCAGATGCTTCGCCAATACGCGCAAAGCGGCGGCACCCTGATTGGAGTCAGTGCAGGCGCCATCATGATGACTTCTGACACCTCGACTTCCTACCTTTGCTGGGACAGCCCCTATCGGGATCTGGAAGGATACGAAGGACTGAATCTCGTCCCGTTTGCCTTTCTGCCCCATTTCGAGCCTTCCGATCAAGGTATTGAGAGCTTGAAGAACTACTCGCTCCGCTTCAGAGGAAACGTGTACGCAATCACTGATGCCGGAGCCATCGTGGTTGAAAATGGCGAAACGGACTTGATTGGGCCGATTTGGCGCGCCAACAACGGTGCCATCCTCGACAAACCCTAGAAACTTCAAAAAAGTCGTTCTCGGGTGTTAAAGCCAACGTAGCATTTCAGCGCCCATTGGGTAGCTTTTGGGACGGAGGGTAACCCATTGATCAACAGTTCCAGGAAACCAATCATTTCGTTGGCAACAATCGCTGTTTTAGCTTCGTCCGCATTGGGGCAGCAGATATACGAGTCTGAAGCTCAGGACCCGTTCAGAAACTTGAACCTCAGCGAGTTCAGCTCCCCCGCCAATCCGTATCTTTCCAATCCCAACTTGGCCTACGTGTGGTAGGGGGCCCGTTTCATCCCATGTTTGGCTAACGAGGTTGCGCCGGCCTAGTGCTGCGGCCTTCAGCGCGTCCGCCGGCGTTGAAAACGCCGCGCAAAACGCATCTCCCAGCGCCTTGAAAATGTAACCGCCGTTCTGCTCAATCGCCGATCTGAGGATTTGATCGTGCATTGCAAGAGCCGTCCCCATCGTTTTGGGATAGAGCTCCCATAGCTTCGTGCTGCCTTCGATGTCCGTAAACAGAAAGGTGATGGTCCCAGACGGGATGAGGCGCGAGGGCCCGAGCAGTTGCACGATCGCGTTTTCGGTCTGAATCCGCGCCCCCTCATTCCCACTCGTCTGGCTCATAGTGATTCCCTATTCAATCCTACCATTGAGCCTGTCCGCTGGCAAGTTAGAAGGCTGCCATGCTTCTCACTCGGCGCCTGAATGTTCTTGAAGGCAGCTATCTGGCCCGTTGTTTCGGACCTCTCATTAAGTGCACCGTGAGTTGGCTTTGCCGCACCAGGTTAACCCTATTCCGATGAATGATCGACCCAGCGAGCTTTAGCGCAGCCCACAAGCAATTTGGCCACCGAATCTATCCCCAGTGCGGACGTGTTAAAGAGCAAGTCGTAGTTCACCGGGTCTGCCCAATCCGCTTGGAAATACTTTCGGTGGAAGGCCGCGCGGTCATGGTCGTTCTGTTTGATGATCTCTTTCGCGTGGGCCTCATTCGCCCAGCGGACCTGCATAACCCGTTCGATCCGGTAATGCATTTCGGCAAAGAGACGAACGCTCAGAATGTCTTGACCTCGCAGAATAAAGGAAGCCCCGCGCCCAACGATTACCGCATTGCCCGCCTCGTAATACTGGCGAACGATGCGTTCCAAAGCTGCAAAGTAGCTCTCAGCCTCGTGCGAATGGGTCCAGGCCTCAACATGGCCCGGAGCGCGTTCATCGAAGTGAGAGACCATCGGCAGTGTCGCGCCGGTTTCCTCCACTTCGCGGTCCAGCAGTTTGTGATCGATGCACTGCCATCCAAGGCGCTCGGCTACCGCCGGGGCGATAGAAGTTTCGCCTGCCCCAAGCTGGCGGCTGATAGTGATAACACCCATAGCTTTCGCTCCAAGCTCAGTATGAGTTAGGCAGCCAATGAATGATTGTCATTCAAACCACTGACCCCCTGCCCGTAGGCCTTCTTGTCATACTCTAATCATGAAACTACGTCCAAGTATCAGCAATGTTTCCGCGCTTGAGATTCTCGATTCCCGTGGCAATCCCACGGTCCGAGTCTTCCTCGAACTCAGCGACGGCACGAAGGTTTCATCCTCGGTTCCGTCCGGAGCTTCGACTGGCGAGCATGAAGCGGTTGAATTGCGCGATGGCGATAAGAGTCGATACGGCGGCAAGGGCGTACTTCAAGCGGTGGAGCATGTCAACGGCCCCATCAAGAAGCTGCTCGTTGGAATGGATCCTGGACGCCAGACAGAAATCGACTTGCGACTCATTGACCTGGACGGAACTCCCACCAAAGCGAAACTTGGCGCCAACGCGATTCTAGGGGCCTCTATGGCAGTTGCCAAGGCTTCCGCTGAATCGGCGGGAATCCCGCTCTTCGAGTACTTGGGCGGCGCTTCCACTGCGGTGCTCCCGGTCCCAATGATGAACATCATCAACGGCGGAAAGCACGCAGACAACAGCGTGGACTTTCAGGAGTTTATGGTGATGCCGGTGGGGGCGCCCAACTTCCGCGAGGCGCTGCGCTCCGGGGCAGAAACGTTCCATGCACTAAAGGGCATTCTCAGCAAGAAGGGCTACAACACCGCGGTAGGCGACGAGGGAGGGTTCGCGCCCGATCTCAAGAGCAATGAGGAAGCAGTCGAAGTCATCATCGAGGCGATCACTGCGGCCGGTTATAAGCCGGGAAGAGATATTTCGATAGCTCTCGACCCCGCAGCAAGCTCCTTCTACGAGGACGGAAAATATCAGCTCAAGAAATCAGGAGAAGGGGTTAAAACGAGCAGCGAAATGACCGAACTTTACAAACGCTGGGTCAATAACTATCCGATCGTTTCTCTGGAAGACGGTCTGGATGAAAACGATTGGGTTGGCTTTACCGATCACACCCACAAGCTGGGCGAGCACGTTCAGGTGGTTGGCGACGACATCTTTGTGACCAACACTTCGTTCATCAGAAAGGGCATCGAGCAAAAAGCGGCCAATGCGGTTCTCATGAAACTCAACCAGATTGGCACTGTGACCGAAACCGTCCAGGCCATTGAGCTTTGTCGAGCCGCCGGCTGGGGTTATGTGGTTTCGCACCGGTCTGGGGAAACGGAAGATTCCTTCATGGCCGATTTTGCGGTGGCTATGGGCGGTGGCCAGATCAAAACAGGTTCGGCATGTCGCAGCGAGCGGATCGCAAAATACAACCGGCTGCTGGAGATCGAGCATGAGCTCGGAGCTTCTGCGAAGTTCGGTCCCGCGCTGGGCGTGGGAAATCTGAAGATCCACGAGCGCGAGTTGTCATCGGGCAGAGCCTAAGCCGCAGATATTTGGGCTAGGACCAATGCCAGGCATCATCGCCGAGCAGGGTCTGGATGAAGTTCAGTTGCCCGCTGTGGTACCACAAGTGCAGGATCATGAACTGGCATCTGTCAAACCGAGTTGTTTCCTTGCCGTCCACTTGAATTGGCTCGATAATCTGGGATTCGGAGAATCCCTCTACCGTCGAGACTATCTGCTCCGACGACTTTTGAAATGCGCCAGTTACAACATCCTTGGTCTGGAAATCGGCCGGCGCTCTTGGAAAGTCATCGTCCGGCCAATCGAACGGCTTCTCGCCCCGAATCACCATCCCTACATGGTCGTTCACCAAGTTGACTTCGTAGACGATGTCGGCAACCGTCCGCGTCTTCGCGCCAAAGCTCTGCGAAAAAGCTTCTTCGGGCAGGGCTTGGAGATCTTGCTGAAAGATCTTGCAGGCGTTTTTGAGGTTTTTTGCAGCTTTCTCTTGTAGGTTCATTGATCGAGTGCCTGACGGTAAACCGGCGTCGGCAAAGGTTGATTATACGTTTTTACGACACGCTTGCTGCTAGGCCAGGTGGTATTCGGCAAAAAGAAGACTCTTCCGCGTTGCGCTACTGGAAACAAAAAAAGCCCCCGCCCCAAAAGAGGAGCAGGGACATAAGCATGTTCGGCTTACTTGCTTTGGATATAAAGGAATTGCAGCCCACCGCTCTTCGCAGAGGCAAGGGCCACAATCGAGCCGTCGTTGAGCAAGAAGAACCCAGCAGGGTTTTGAATAGCCCCCTGCGTAGCGCCTAACTTCTTGGTCACGTCAACCGGAGCGCCGGATAATGTGGGCCAAACGCAGACGTCGCTCGTGGTTGATGGGCTTGCCGCGTAAAGTTGGCCCGTCGCCATCGTGCCCGCGTGGTTGATGCCGTAAGCCGTCGAGCCCGCGTTGGAACCAAGCGCAAACTCGTTGGGTGCAAACCCGTTTGTAGCCTGCCAGTAGATGCCGTTCAGTCCATTTCCACCGACGATCACCCCGTTGTCGCTCATTTGATACGCGGTCGTGGCGCCACCAATACCGTTCAGACCAGGAAGGGCCTTGAACGGGGTTTTGATCGATCCGCCTGTAATCGAGATATTGGCCCAAACTCCAGGAGCCGGCGTACCGCCATCTCCCGCGCCGAGGACGTTGTTGTTGTCGTCAACCGCAATCGCCCGAAGGTTTCCAAACCGGTTGTCGGTTGGCAAGAGATACGCGACGCCCCCGATGAAGGCAAATGGTACCTGCGTTTGGGTGGCAGTGTAGGAATATCCGACGATCGTGTTCTTGCCGTTCGGGCTGATGCCTTCAAAGACACCGCCATACGGGAAGACCGTCGTGATCGCGTTCGGCTGCCAAGTCCCAGATTTCAGTACCCACAGCGCGGGCTGCAACAGACCGGACTTGGCCTGATAGCTTCCCACGATTTGCTCCAGTCCACCGGAGGACTCGATGCCGTAGGCTGCCGTATGGCTGCCGCCGGCGGGAGCGCTGAGCGTTACCGGAGAAGCTGTTGGACTTGCCCAGTAGTATCCGGTCGATCTGTAGGTGGAATCCATTCCATAACCCACCATCTCGCCGTCACCCAAGGCCTGCGAAACCGTAATCGATCCCGAGCCCTTAACAACAATGGGAGCCGCGTAGCCTGAGCCGCCCGAGGTGGTTGTGGTGGTTGTCGTCGCCGGAGTCGTCAACAGGCTCGCTAGGCTGACAGTCGTCGCGTTATCGATGACCTGCTGGAATCCACCTGCCGCCGTTACAGTAAGAACATTCTTCCCGGCGTTAAACGATTCCACAAGGCCTTTGAGTGCGCCGTCACTGATGGTCAGTGTCACGGTGCCATCGACAAGGTCTAAGCTGCCTGTTCCGGTTCCGTCCTCTTCTCCCAGGAAGGGGATATTGGCAGTAACGTAGGCCATCTTCGAGTTGATTGCGGTCAACGGAGTGCCGGAAAGCTGCGTGAACTCAACCAGGAGGGGGACCGGAAGACCCTGATTCGTGTACGTGTAGGTCGCAAGGATGGTGCCGTCCGAGGCAACATTGCCTTGGTCATCCAAGCTGAGGTCGAACCCGACGTTGGTTCCATCGTTGGTCAGGAGCAATGCGCCTTTGAGGGTGTTCGCATGCAAAGCATCGGTGAGCGTAAGCGTGAACTGCGCCTGTAGGGGAACAGATCCGCCCGTGATGTTTCCGTTTACGTCAAAGGACACTGGATACTTGTAAGTAGAACCGAGGGTTTGGGAGCTTTGAGCCACAACGGAACCCGCCTTGTTCTTTCCCGCCGCATCCGTCGCAAAGTTGAGGGTCAGAGTCTTGCCGGAGACCTGACTGCTTTCGAAGAGTTCCATACCTGGAACAGGTGTCCAAGTTGTTGCCGCACCGCGCAAGTGTCCGGGCTTGGGGTTTAGAGAGTTGAGGACGGCAAAGGGAACTGCGACGCCGGCAGTTGTTGCTTTTGCCATGACGAGCCCCGTTGCGATGTTAAAGTTGGTGGCAGTCAGCGTCTTCTTTGCGCCCCCGCCCCCTTTTCCATTGTTTCCGCCGAGGCCGCCGCTGCCTCCGCATCCCAACACCAATGCGATGATCCCCGCACCGGCGATGGCAAGCACGGCTTGCCGTGGCCGAGCCTTTTCTTTGATTAATGTGATGTACTTCATGTGTTTCTCCGCAGAGAACACGAGTGTATGGATTCCCCGTCAGCAGATCGTCAGCAGGAAACTAGGCGCCTTGGTGGCACTGGCGAAGCAGAGCCTGAGCTTCAAGAACAGGCTGTAGGGCAAGCGGGCCGATCATTTTGTGCTCCGCCGTCCGCATGTTGATCAGCAGATCGTGCGCTTTTCGTGCATGAGCTGCGGCCTGGGCGAGCCGTCCCGACTTTGCCTCCACGCGACCCAATGCCAGTTGGGCACTCGCAAACCCGGGCAATGCCTTTTCTGATAGGAAAAGGGAGGAGCACTCAGTCAACGCTTCCCGCGCACCCGCCAAATCCTCGGTATTGGAAAGGGCGTTCCCCAAACCGCGAAGGGATGTGGCCAAGCCCAATCCGTAACCCTCCCTCCTGCGCATCGCCAAGGCCTTGGAATGGAGTTCAGCCGCCTCCTTGGGATTCTTCTTGAAGACCATAAGGTCGCCAAGGTAAGTCAAAGCCAGTATCTGGCCAACCGTTTGGTCGTAATTTTCAAACTCCTTGATGGCTCGGCGATAGACTGCCTCAGCTTCCGGCAGGAGGTTGATGTCCTCCAAAACGCGTCCCACTTGCAGGCGAAGGCCCGCCGCGCGCGGTGAGCGAAGGCTGTCCGTAACCTGAAGCGCTTGCCGGGTGGCTGACTCCGCTTCTGAACGAAAGCCCGTGGCTTCCATGACTTGCGCTTGTCTTAGGAGAGCGAGTCCCTCCACGAGTGGATCGCCCAGCCTCTGACTCAGCGAGATCATGCGTTTGACTCCCTTGGCAGCCGTGGTGTAATCAAATGAATAAATCGTGGAGGCCGTGACGCAGCCAATGGCATCCAGAAGTAAGAATGCATCTCCAGCGTTTTTTGCGTGGGCCATCGCTTGCTTCGCGAAAGACAGGGCTGGTATCACCCGCATCTTGTAAAGAGCATGCCGCGAGCGAAGAATCAGCCATTTGGCTTTGATGTCGTCTTTCAACGATTCGGACACTGGTTCGATGCCTTCCAGCAGCATTTGGCTTGTGCCCAAATCTCCCTGAATAGACGCGAGTTCAGCGATGCAAAGGTCCGCAGATATCCTTACGTCGGAGGATAGCCTGTTCGCGTTGCTTTCCAGCGTTTCCTTGAGAATGTCTATTCCGCTAACGAGGTCGCCAGTCTCAATCCAATGCGGGGTGATCGCAATCGCAAGCTGCACGGCTTGTTGTGGCCGGCTACCCCTTGCAAGAAGTTCGAGAGGGGATACAAATTTGGGTTTGGATTCGCCTGATTTCTGGAAACTGAATCCGATCGCAGGTTGATGCGCAAGGGCGTCCGAGAGCGATTTGTCCGGCGCAGCGCCGATCTGCATCTCAAGGAATTCGGCAAATATCTCGTATTCGTTCCATGCCAAAGTGGACTCGCCCAACTTGACTAGCGCACGGATTTTCCGTAGCCGGGCGCCATCCATCAAGGGATCTTCCCGAATAGCCAACTCTGCGAAGTGGAGCGCTTGCTTCGGGTCTGACTCCAACGACTCATCTGCCAGATGAATCAACGACCGAAGATAGGTAGCCGCAAAGTTCTGGCGCGCCAGGGCGGCCCACTCATCTTCGATTCCTTCCAAAAATGGTCCTTTGTACGCCTGGACCGCCAGTTCACAGGTTTTTTTGTCTTGCACCTCGGGGCTAAGTAGGAAGGGTGCCAGATCCGAGCTCGTAGGAGCCGACGGTAAGGCCCACATGAGACCTGTCGACTTCCAATACTTGGCCCGAATCTCCTCCAAGGACCTCCCGGAGATAGACCAGCGTTTGCCGTAAGTTGTGCCTTGCGCGCTGAGGTTCCATTGCCGGCCATAGCAGGTCGCTGACTTCGTCGCGTAAGTGAAGACCGGGCCTTGAAACCAGCAACCCGAACAGAGCGGGGACGCGATGCGATCGAAAGGCGTTGACGCACGACGTTGGGGTTTCAACTGAAGGCGTTCCGAAAAGGCTGAACCGGAGCATGGCTAAGTCGTCGGCGGCATTCTGCACTTCCTCCAGCACTACTAGCCGGCGGAAACCTCTTTTAACCGGTGCAGCAAACCATATTGTATCACTTGTTACCCTCTATAATGAACCTCAGTCCTCCAAAGTGGCTCAGTGAATTCGAATGGCGGCACAAAGCTACAGCGATGACCGCGCACTGGCAAAGGGCGTATCGAAGGGCCACGAGGACAAGATCCTCGCTTTTTTTGGTGCTACCACGCTGGGGTCTACCGGTACATGCTGTGTTTAGCGCCAACCGCCGAGGACGCCGAAGACCTCGCCCAAGATGCGATGTTTCAAGCGAGAGCAGAGATTGGATCGTACAGAGGCGAGTCTTCGCTCAAAACCTGGATCCATGGTGTCGCGTACTACACGTTCACCCGCTGGAACCGTCGAAGGAAGATAGGTCGAAGACCTACTTGGACCGGGCGGGAGAGATGCACCCGAGCAAGTTCGTTGACTACTCTACCTTCAAGACTGCCAAGATCTACTTCGCGAACGGGTTCCGCTTGAGGGGGTTGCCAAGCCGACTATTACCCGAGCCAGCCTACTGCGAGGCTCCTTCCCTTGGGCAGCTAGGTTTGGTAAAGTTTGGGAGTCTATGACTCCCGGACAACTCAGAGCCTCCTACGATGCCGTCGTCATCGGCAGCGGCCACAACGGTCTCGTTGCTGCCGCCTACCTGGGGCAGGCGGGAAAGTCCGTTCTTGTCCTTGAGCGAAACGAAACCATCGGTGGCGCGACAGCCTCTCAAAAAGTGTTCCCTGACTACGACGCTTGGCTCTCGAGGTACTCCTACCTCGTTTCCCTGTTTCCCGAGAAAATCAGGAAAGAGCTCGGACTGAAAATTTGATACAAAGCGCAGAACTACCGCCTCTTTCACGCCTTACACAGATTTCTCAGGCGTCCAAAGGGGACTCGTTATCTCGAACGTTGACGTCGCTCGGTCTCGAGGTTCCATGCGCGAAATGACGGGAAGCGACGAGTCCTGGGCCAAATACAACCATCTCTTGGTCTTGGAGCAAGCGATCGCAGCGCGTGCTTGGCCAACTCTGATTGAGCCCCTGCGTTCACGGGATTACTTCCAATCTAAAATGACTTCCAAGCACGAAAAGGAGGCGTGGCAGTCATTCGTTGAAGAACCCCTTGGCAACGTCATCGAAAAATACGCGGAACATGACGCTCTACGCGGCCTTCTCATGACCGATGGCAAAATCGGCGTCCACACCGAACCTCATGATCCCAGCCTGCTCCAAAACCGCTGCTTCCTCTATCATGTGATTGGGGGCGGAGATGGCGAATGGCGGGTCCCGGTTGGTGGCATGCGCTCGTTGGTGGACTCGCTTTTTGATTCCTGCCGAAAGGCCGGCGTAACGGTCCAGCCTTCATCCGAAGTCTCCCATCTGGAACTTGGAAAGGGGAAGCACTCGGTCACCTTTCAATATGAGGGGAAGGCGCATCAAGTCGATGCCGGGCATGTTCTCTTCAACGCCGGGCCTCGAACCTTCGCAAGAATCCTCGGCCAATCATGGCAGCCAAAAGAAACCGACGAAGGTTCGGTCATCAAGATCAACATGCTCCTCAATCGTCTTCCGAAAGTAAAGGCAAAGGCCGTAAGTTCGCAAGAAGCCTTTGCCGGCTCGTTCCACATTGATGAGGGCTACACCCAAATGCAGCAGTCGTACAAGGAATCAAGCCACGGCCAATTCCAAGCCTCGCACCTGGCGAAATGTATTGCCACACCCTCACCGACCCCACCATCCTTTCGCAAGAGCTAAGGGAAAAGGGCTACCAAACACTCACTCTCTTCGGACTGGATATGCCTTACCGGCTCTTTGAAAAAGATCACGACGTGCGAAAGGAGCGCGTGAAACAGCTTTACCTAGAGGGTTTGAATCGCATCTGCGATGAGCCGTTCGAAGATTGTCTTGCGCTGGACAAAAAGGGCGAGCCTTGCCTGGAGATCAAAACGCCCCAAGATTTGGAGCGAGAAATCGACATCGATCAAGGCAACATCTTCCACAACACGCTCTCCTGGTTCTTCGCAGAGGATTCCGAAGCCGTTGGGAAATGGGGCGTGGAAACCGAGTTCCCACGCGTCTATCTTGCCGGCTCATCTGCTCTACGCGGCGGCGCTGTGAGTGGTATTCCGGGGCACAACGCTGCAAAATGCCTTCTGCAATCCTAGTTGCGAGTCGCTACTTTGCCTTGCGCGTAAACTTCGAAACGGCGCCGTTGCTGTCGGTCGAGCTGAACGAATCGTCGCCATCGAGCTTGACAACCATCGAGTTGTCTTTGCCAATGCCGACGCTCTTCTTTGCTCCGTCCTCCATCGCCTTCTCCCTGGGCTTGGCCTCGGGAGAGAGCCCGGTGAACTTAACGTCTTGGTAAACCATATGGAGAGTGTCGCCGTCCTCTTTCCACGTTCCCGTGATGATAAGCTTTGCATCCTTGCCTCCGGGCGTAAAGTCACCGGTCGTTGACATGGACCCGTCGGCGGCGAAGCTTACTGTTGCCGAGCCCACGCCTGCCATCGGAGTCGTCCAATCGCCGATGAGCTTGCTTGGGGCGTTACTGACCGCCGGGCTGCCAGTAGTGCTGCCTGCCTTGTCGGCGCTGTCTTTCGTCCCGCAACCAAATACAAGAACTGAGACTGTAACAACAACCAATAAAGAAATCACTTTTCGCATTCGTGCATTGTACTTCTATAGTAAAAGCAGGTCTGTTGCCCTAGTGCTCAAATCGCAACTAATTCTTGGTGCCGACTGTATTCTCTGTTGATGCCTGCGCGAAAGTACAACGACAAGGAAGTCGGCCAGATTCTAAGCAAAGTTGCGTCGATCCAGGCGAACGCGGCAGGTTTTGCCACGTCTCAAGGCACCACGCTGGAGGACCTCAAGCGCGTTGCGGGGGAAGTTGGCATGGACCCGGAAATGATCGAGCGCGCGGCCGCCGATCTTGATCATTCCCGGGTGATAATGCCGGGCGACAATTTTTCGTTCCTGCTCGAGCAGAGCGTTGCCGGGGAACTGTCGGATGATGTTTGGGACGCGCTAGTCACCGCCGCCAGAGGGTTCACCGGCAGTGCCGGCAAATCGAAGCAAGCCCACGAATGGGTGGGTGGTTCTGATACGGCAAGGGTCATGCTCAGCGGAAAGGGGCGTCAGGGTCGCGTTCATTTGAAGCTGTTGGGGGATGTGAGCGGCATCAGCGCTCTCACAATAGTCTTCGGACTCGTCGTCGGCATTTTTGCAACCCTAACCCCGGTTATAGTTGCCGCCAAACAGAGTTCGCCACCGAGCCATTGGGTCACTTTTCTCCTGTGCATCTTAGCGGCTAGCCTATGCGTAGCCGGCACGACGGGGATCCTACGAACGCTTCGGGGCAGACTGAAATCGCGGCTCAACGGCCTAATGGACAAGCTAGTAGAGATTTCGGAGCCCGAACAGGAAGAGAGAAGCATGGGAGAATTTCACTCCGACAACCTTCTGATGCCTCCCACACCGATCGAGTCTGCTTTGAACCAAGAGGCGGCTGGATAGCGCCTGAAGCTGAGTCAAACCAGGTACAGTCCGCTCAACGCATGGCGGTCGAGACAAGCCAAACCGATCCTTTAACTGAACCTCCAAAGCCGCATCTGGCACGACAGATCGGCCTGGGAAGCGGCATCGCAGTCGTCATCGGCAGCACCATCGGCTCGGGGATCTTCAAGAGCCCGTCCGACATCGCCGGGCAGTTGCCCGGCCCCTTGCCGATGCTTAGCGTTTGGATCATCGGGGGCCTCATCGTTTTATGCGGAGCCCTTACCCTTGGCGAGGTTGGCGGCGCATTTCCGTTCTCCGGCGGCATCTATGTCTTCGTGCGCGAAGGCTTTGGCCGAGTGCCTGCGTTTCTTTTTGGATGGGCAAGTTTGGTGCTAATTTCACCCAGTGGCCTCGGCGCGCTTGCCGTGGTTTTTGCCGAGTATTTCCTGCGGTTGGTGGGCATTGGAGAGAAGTCGCCCGGCTTCAGCGCATGGTCCGCGGGGCTCGCCATCTTAGCGATTGTGATTGCCACAGTTGTCAACGTGCTCGGGGTGAAATCCGGAGCTTTCCTTCAGAACCTGACCGTTATTGCGAAAGTTGGCGGCCTGCTCCTCCTGATCCTTTTGGCTTTGGCGATGCAACTGCCATCGGCGGGCGCCCACTTTAGCCCCGCCGTTCCCAAAGGCAGCTTTTCCCTTTCCATGTTCGGACTGGCCCTCGTTTCGATTTTATGGACCTACGATGGCTGGGCAGATGCATCGTTGGTAAGTGGCGAATTTTCGAACCCGCGCAAGAACGTGCCCAAAGCCATCTTGCTTGGCACGTTGGGTGTGATTGGTGTGTACATCCTCGCCAACCTTGCTTACATGTCCGTATTTTCAGTTGCCGAAATCGGACAGAGCCAACTCATAGCAGCGGATTCCATGTCCAGGCTCGTGGGGCCGTGGGGAGTCACGTTCATCGTGGCGACCGTCATGATCTCGACCTTCGGCACCATGAGTGCGTCGGTTTTGACCTATCCTCGGATCTTTTTTGCAATGGCCGAGGACCGGCTTTTCTTTTCTTCGCTGGCCGAGGTTCATCCGCGCTTTAGAACGCCCCATAAGTCCATCGTCCTGACTGGTGTCCTGGGCATTGTTTACGTCTTGATCGCCACCGCGTTGAGCGGCTCAAAAGCGTTCGGCGCCCTGACCGACGCGTTCGTGATCGGCATCGTGCCGTTCTACGCCCTTGCGGTGGCATCCGTCTTTGTCTTTCGTCGAAGGCTGGGAAGTTCTTCCGGCGAAGAAATTCCTGATTCGCTTGTCGATCCCGTGGCCGAAGGTCATTTGGAAACCCATAAGCACGTCTATGCGGCGCAAGTCCGAACGCCACTTTATCCGCTAACGCCCCTGGTGTTCCTCGCCGCAACCTTGTTCCTGCTCGCCAACTCCCTCTGGGACCCCGCTTCGCGAGTTCCCACGATCATTACGCTCGGAATTCTTGCCGCCGGAATCCCGATCTATCACGCAACTATAGGGCGTCAAGCGCGCGCTCGAATAGAAGCAAACCCCTAGTAGCCCGGAAGGAGCGAGAACACCTCAACCTAGGGCGAAGCGAAATTGCCGCAAGGCAACGAGCGCAATCCTAGGAAGAGTCACTCCCCATTGGCCTATAGCGCTGAAAGCGCGGGAAGAATTTAAACGTCGAAATGGCGTACCACTTACTCTAAACAATAGGCGCCCGCAAAGGCCCGCCAAACCGGGCCGACTCCACCAACTTGCCATCGTCCACCGTTACCTTCCCGTTCACCAAAACATAGTGGAAGCCAACCGAAGGCTTTGCCGGTTCGGCAAAAGTGGCCTCATCGATGACTGCCCTAGGATCGAACACCGCGATGTCCGCATCCGCCCCAACTTGCACCCGTCCTTTGCGCGCAAACTCCTTACAGCGGCGCTGAAAGCGTCTCGCCGGCTTGATCGTCATCTTTTCAATCGCAGCGGGCAAAGTCAGCACCTTCTCGTCCCGAACATAATGCCCCAGGATCCGCGCGTAGGTTCCCGCCGAACGCGGATGCCCCACACCCTTGCTCAAGCCGCCATCAGTGCCGATCATCGGCGCCGGGCTTTCCAAAGCCGCCCGAACTGAAGACTCCGGAATCGCATGGGCAATGACGAAGCCGCCCTCTTTGCGATATTTCTCAAACGTCTCCGGCGTAAGCCGCTCATGGGTCTTCGCCCATTCTAGATCTTTGTAATCAATTCCAAACCGTTGCTGCCAACCAGGAGCAAAAACCTCGCTCCCAAGGCCGGTCCCAAAGGCCGTATAGGGGTAAGCGTCGCAACTAACGTCAAACCCGCGAACTTGCGCCTCCTGAATCATCTGCAAAACCCGCGGAGTTAGGCTGAGCGCCATGCTGGGAACATGGACGATGTGGATCGGAGCTCCGCTGATAAGGGATGCCGCCAGCACTTCCTCAACCGCCGTGAAGTTGCTCTGGTCCTCCATCAACGTGCCGTACCGTGTGTGAACGTGGCAGGAAGCGTGATAACGTCCCGCCACTCGAAACATCTCAAGCACTTCCCAGCGGGTTGAAGCCGGTTGATATTCAAGCCCAAATCCAACCCCCAAACCACCACGCCTCAGCCCGTGATCTACGAACTGCTTCATCTGCGTGACCTGGTCCGGGTTCGCAACCGTCTCCTCCGATTTCGCCTCGCCGAGAATTATGCCGCGGGCGATAGTGTGGCTTGTTCCAGCACCGTAGTTGGCCATGCGGTTGCCAAGTTGCAGTTTGTGCCAAGCGTCCAAGTCCGGCACGCCCACCTCCATTTGCAGCTTGGTCGTCACCCCGTCCAGGAGCTGAACCCTATCGTTCTCCAAGTCCTGTCCATGCGATAAAGGGTCGATAAAACCCGGCACTACCGCCAGCCCCTTCGCGGAAATCGTACGTCGGCCCTTAAGCTCGCGAGAAGTAACGGCGGCGATCCGATCACCCCGAATGCCCACCGACCGAATTCCGTCGAGCCCAGTTTCCGGGTCGATAACCCTGCCGTGGAGAATGACCAGGTCGTAGTCCTCGGTATGAATCCAGCCGCCATAGGCGACGGATGCGAGGGCTGCCGCGGAGTTGCCAAGAAAAGACCTGCGAGTCATGGAGGTAACTATAGCACTGCCAATCTAGTCACGAGAAAACAGTCATTGAGACTCCTCATCTATGGAACAAATTCGTTCGAGACTCGTCAAACAAAGGGGTAGAGTTGGTCGCCATGGGGTCGAGAACCTTATAGACTTCATCCCAGTTAACTCTCACTAGGGTCTTTAGACCTACCTCGGTATTTTGTTGGGTATTATTCCTGTAGCATAAGTAGACATAGCGTTACGACAAGCGGACTTCCTACCTGGAGGTGCAGAGTTGATTATTCTTTTGTCAGCGTTGGTTATCTGGGGATTGCCTCAGAACCCACAAGCTTCGCTCTCAGCGGGTCTGGTTAGACCTGTAACGGCCAGTACGCTACAAGCGGATCAGGCCGAGGATTCACCAAGCAAGGACATCATCCCTATTGCTCATGGCCTTAGGGTCGAGCGCAGCTCGGCAAATGTTCTTGTTTCACCTAACGACCTTGTGGAGCTGGCCCCGCCGGTTTCCCATGAGGACTGGTGGCGGTTCGTTTTTGTTGTGGCGGGGCGTCAGGAAGACAAGTCCATCAAACATAACCCAGTCTTCATGTTTCGTCCTTCGGCTGATGCCGCATCGATGACGCTGCTGAAGGTTTACGGGATCGATGCCTCCGGTCAAGAGAAGCTTGTGCAGGAAGTTTGGGTCCGCACGACCAAAGAAGCGCCTGCCACATTGGCCGTTAAGGTCAAGGGATTTAATATCTCGGTGAACGGCCAGGATATTGGGGACGTTTTCTGGTACTGCGGGGGCAAGCAATGTGCTTATTCGAAGGCCGTTTCGGGCGCTGCAACCACTCAAAGCCTTAGCTTTCCGTCGGGAAGGCAAACGCTGCAGTTGGTGTCATCGGATAGTGAGGGCACGGTCTTCGAGCAGGATGTTCCCGTCGTTCTGGAACCAGCCATCAGCTTCAAGGTGGAAGGACAGAATGCTTCGGATGCCGATCATTTGCGAGTCAACGCTCAGTCTCATTCTCTCTCCCTATCGGCCATTGCATCAACCGTGCCTGCCGCAGTAAAGAGCATGGAGTTGATCGTTGCCGGATCACCTATTGCCAGTTCGACCGATTCAAAAGTCAGCAGGGAGATCGAACTCAAGGACCGCGCACCCGGCCCGGTGCGCATCTACGCGAGGGCAACGTATGCAAACGGCCTGGTATCGGAAGAGGAGTTCACCGCACAAATTGCGTCGAACGCGTTCTTCAACCCCAGGGGCGGTAACGGCAGCGGCGCTCGACGTGGGCAATGATTTGCAGGCGGAGAGCCAAGTGTGGTGGGACAAGCTGGAGACATATCCTCTCACGGAGGACGGTTGTTCCTTAACTTCATAGTGCCTGTTTAAAAAGCAGGTCCTTATACATGTTTAATGCCCGGAAAGAGTTCTCCAACTTCAATCCGGGCATTTCAGTGAGCCGAGGCCTACTGTGGGAGCCCGTGATTGATCTCGATCAGATTTCCGTCCGGGTCACGGAAGTGGGCTACACGAATGCCCCAGTCCTTTCGGTCATGAGGTTCCGAAACAATCGGAACGCCATGACCGAGAAGTTGCTCGCTCGTCGTATCCACGTTCGCCACTGCAAAAATCAAGGCAACGCGGTCCTGGGTATCTAGTTCCACCGGCTTAAACGTGGTTTTGATATCTTCACTCATGAGCTCGCGTTTGAACAGAGCAATTGTAACGCCGTTGCAATCAAAGTCGGCATAGCTCTCCCCCTCCGCGCCGAACGTGGGCTTAAAGCCGAGCGCATCACGGAAGAAGCGAAACTCCTTGTCGTAGTCGTTGACAAGAAGGCGAATATGGGTTGATCGAATAGTCACGGGGGCAAAATTAGTGGAAGGCATTGTTTTCTCCTTGTGGTTCGGGGCGAAGGCCTGCAGGCCACTCCCGGATAATGTAAGAAGGGCAGGGACAACAAATCCCAGCGCCCAACGGCAACGAAGTCGTTGTTCGTTCATAACAACGAGAAGGTATCAAAGCCCCGGTGACATCTTGCATGTCACCGTTCTAAAAATCGTTATAAATTTCAAGCAAGCGCCGGGCTCGGAGCTTGATCCTCTCGATGAGTTCGGGAGGTTCCGAAACCACCGCCTCTTCTCCAAGCTCTCCAAAAAACCGCGAATACCAGTCCAACTCACTGGGAGGGCAACGAAATTCTACGGTCGCCGGCGGCTCCAAGCCGGCAACCAGTTCGAACAAGTGGGGGTCGCTTTCAAGTCGCTGAATCCCACGCGGCCCAAGGGTCACCCGAATCAAAGGATGCGAAGCATGCCCGTACGGCAGAGGCTCGGCCGATTCCACTGGGGCACATTCGGAGACATCCTGAATCCGATCCACGCGGTAACTTCGCTCTTCGCCGCCTGAAATCGCCCGGAGGTACCAAAAACCGCGGTCAGCCAAAATCCGCACAGGCTTCACGTGGAGAGAATAGGCCGGCCCGCCCGAGCGATAAAGGATCGTCATCCATTTACCCTGGTCCAACATGTCCACCAGCTGTCCCAGCATTGGCGAGCGCTGAGGCCGGTCGGGGACATCTAAGCTCACCTTATCCAGAAGACCCTCAACACGTTCACGGTGCTTGTCAGGAAGCACCGTTTGGATTTTTGCAAGCAGGGAGTTACGTTCCGCCGCAAAGGGCGCATCTGACATCTTGGAGATTCCGCCTAGCGCCATCATCAGAAGCAGCATCTCCTTCCAAGTTAGTTGCAAAGGCTGGACCGAATACTCCTGGGGCAACGAATAGCCGCCGCCCAGCCCATCACGCGCGATGACGGGGATCCCCATCTCACAAAGCGCCTGGACATCCCGGATAATCGTGCGCTTTGACACTTCCAGTAGTTCCGCCAACTCCTCCGAGCTCCGCTTCCGTTCCTGGAGCAAGAGGATCTCGGAGGTCAGGCGTTCGATCTTGTTCATGGCGCAATCCAATTGTGAACTCAATTGAATGTATCGGCTCCAAGAATGCACATGCCGGACAATATCTAAGGGCGGCGTAGCGAGTCTGAGAAGAACCGCTACGCCACTGAGACAACTTCCGTTGACACTAGCGTGCGACGGCGCCGCTGATGGATTTCGGTAGTCCCTTGATCTTGGCGATTGGCAAAAGGCCGCCGTCTTCCATGATCGTGAACTCATCGATGGCTCCGCCTGAATTAGAAACCACATATAGGTAGCGGTCCCGATAGCTCGTCGCCATATCAATCGGGTGGGCATCCGTCATTGCCGCTTGTCCGGTTGAAGGATTAAGAGGGCTGAGATTTCCCGAAGAGTCGATCTTATATCCAGTAATCGACGCCGATCCTGCATCCGCGATGTAGGCGTAATCGCCATCGTTGGTGACCACCGCCCAACATGGCGCCCTCTGCAGCGTTGGAATCGAACTGGTAAGCACGTCAAGCGAGCTTTGAGGCGTAAGCTGGTAGCTGGAAGCAGAAAGGCCGGCCGCCTCACTCACGACCAAAACGCCATTCGGGCCAAAGCCAAAACCAAACGGCCCTGCCCCCTGAGAAGCATAAGTCGTGATTTGCCCGGAATTGCCGAAGGCGTCTACCGGAAAGACGTCGACCATGCCAGTTCCCTTTTCGGTGACCACCAGGGACTCGCCGGTCCTAGAGAAGCCGACCTGCTCCGGCGTTGGCGCCGCCGCGCTTAGTGCCCGTGTAGAGTTTGCAATGGGCGTGAGACCGCTGCCCCAACTCCACCGAAAACCCGTGATGCTGCCCGCACCGCCCGCGTTAAGCACATAGACTACGTCACTGTGCTCTGTAACACTGATCGGCTCCGCTCCTCCTGAGGGAACAACGTCGACGAGATCAAGGCTCTTGGTCCCCGCAGCAAACTCGTCAACGAGAAAGACGGAAACCGTGTTGTCTCCTGCGTTCACGGCATACAGAAGGCTGCCTTGTTCTCCAAGGCAGAGCGCCCCCTGCCCAAGGCTTCCACCGTTTCCTTTGCCCCCGGTTTTCACCGCAGCTTGAAAAGTGAGAGAGCCGTTCTCCTGTTGGTTGTATGCGTAGATCGAGTTTTCACTCGCCACGTTCGATTCAAGATAGAAGCTATGTTGTGCCGGGCTAATCGCGGCCATAAGAAATAGGCATGACGAAACGACGGCAATACGGCCGCCGAAGCGATTGATTCCATTATTCATGTTCGAGTTTCCTTTCCGAAGATTGGGCTCGGCGCGCGTTGCCAAGCACCCAACAAACGTGGACTGGGCGAAAGTTCCGTGGATCAGCAAACTCGTTTCGACGCTGAACCCCTTAGCGATCCGAGACGCAACCTCCGGGAGCAAGACTGTATTGGCGCGGCAGAGTCACCGGCCAGTGGGAGGCGCAGTCCGAGCCTGAGGTGCGCGAGATAATTCCGAGGCTGGCGGACGGAACAAGGCAGGTGCTCGAATGGGTACAGGTTGCCTATCCCACCCCCGATGAAATGTGGAAGCAGGGGCTCGACTGAACGCCGGGCAGAGACCCATACGGCCACGTCGCGACCGGTATTCTTATGCGTCAATTCGGGTTCAAGCTACCTGAATGAGCCTTTATCAATCTGCCATTGCCGCACCGACAAACTCAGTTGAACGGCCCTTCCCATCACCCTTCGCCCATCCCCAATTAGGCTCTTTCTCAAAAACGTTGTAAGATAGCAGTAGCGAGCCGCTTCGGTGGGAGGTTGTGGGATGCTCAAAGTTGTCGCATCGTTTTGTCTGGTCATTTGTGCGCTGGCTGCTATAGCGCAACCGACTTATTCAGCTTCTGTGGTGTCAGGAGCGCCAAACTCCATTCTCCAAGAAGTAGAGTGCATGAACGCGCTCGGCCAAGTTGCCGGACAATATTACGACCCGATTAGCGGCAACATCTACGCTTACCTGCTCGACGACCAGGGAAATTTTGTTGCGAACCTGGGATCCGTGGCGGCGACAAATAACGGGTTTGAAGTGAACGGAATCAGCGATAACGGTTTAGCGGCCGGCACAGCAGATATCCCTGGCGCTGAAGGAGAGCGCCCTTTTCAGGAAGCCATCTTTTTCACGGGCGGCGCAGGGCAACTCATTGGGTTCCCTGGAACCGGCAACAACAGCGAGGCTGTGGCTATCAATACATCAGGCCAAATAGTGGGCACTTCCACCAGGGGAGGGGGATCCTTCTTTTGGGACCCTGTAAACGGCATGCAATTGATCCCGGACGAGGGCTACGGCAACCTGCCGAGGGCTTTGAACAACGCCGGCGTGGCTTGCGGAACCATGGGCGCCAACGGAGGGCTTACGTCAGACGGTGCTCTGTTTACGCCCACCAGCTTTACCGATCTGGGCGGGTTACCAGGGGCGGGCTATTCGGAGGCCGTGGCGCTCGATTTGAACGGCGACGCGGTGGGATACAGCGACGTTGGGCCTAACAACCATGCGGTTCTCTATTCCAACGGAACGGTCACGGATTTAGGCGGGCTGCCATCAACTTCCCCCTATCCTGATAGCCGGGCAACCGGCATCAACGATTCCGGCGAAATCGTCGGCTACACGGACGTTGCCCTGAGCAGCGGCGGGGATGATGTCTTTCACGCGTGGATCATCTACCAAGGCACGATGTACG
>CAWHLK010000014.1:0-16254 GCA_963829965.1 uncultured archaeon
GTGATCAGCAGATAGCCCTCGCGCCCGTACAGTTCCTGGACGTCGTGCGTCGCGCCGAACAGTTCATGCGCGAAGCCGACGCCGCGGACCTTCGGGCAATACGGCCGCACGCTGTCCGGTGCGTTTCCATGTTGAAACGGCTGTCCACGTAGATGCGCAGGTCGTCGCAGACGATCACGTCCCTGGCCGCCGGACGCAGCGCCGCGATCGCGCGCAGTTCCGATTCCAGCGGCAGACGGAAGTGGTCGTCCATCTCGTGCCCGTAGCCATGGATGCCGTAGTCGGCACCGGCGAAGTGCGCATCGAGCCAGAACAGGATCGGTTCGTCCTGCGGGGATGCCTTCGCAGACATCCCGCAGGAACGGCACGGAGAAACCGTGACAGACCAGCACGCGGTTGTCCCACAGGAAACGCTCCGCCGCCGCGTGGTGAAGACCGGGTTCGATCTCGCACGACGTGATGTGCGCGAAGAAGTCGAACTTCACCGCGTGCGTGTACCCCCTCGCCGCCGCCGGTGCCGGTCTCGACGAAGCAGCCGATTCCAAAGCGGTCCAGCGTGGTTCCCACTGAGGCGGTAATCAGGTTCTTGCTCGTCATCCTGTCGCGAATCGGCTTATCGTGGTCGGTTTCAAAACGGATATCGCGATTTGTGAGAATGCCCACGAGTGTGTTGCACTCATCAACGATGGGTACGCCGCTGATGTGGAACCGCTCCATGAGGGCAACCGCTTCTGAAATGTTTTTGTCCGCCTCGAGCTTGATGGGATGCGTGATGACGCCATGCTCAGATCTCTTGACGCGGTCAACCTCTTCGGCCTGCTGGTCGATGGTCATGTTACGGTGGATGACGCCCACGCCGCCTTCACGCGCAATGGCGATAGCCAACCGTGCATCGGTCACGGTGTCCATGGGGGCGGAAACGATAGGCACCCTGAGAGTGATGCCCTGTAGGAAGGTCGCAGAAGTGTCAACCTCGCTGGGTAAGACAGTGGTTTTTCGAGGGATTAAGAGAACGTCGTCGAAGCTAAGGCCTTCGCGAAAAGCGGTCATGTATGCTCCTGGCTTTTCAGTTGATTATGGCAGCTAGAGAGTGAACTGTGAATGGTCAACTGTGAACTGAAGCGCTTTGCACGGGCAGATTTAGCAATTTCGATTTGCAATCTAGCGTCCCGAGGGGCGCAAGCAAGCAGCTCCCCTTCAACGCACAGTTCACAGTTCACAGTTCACTGTTCACGCTTCGCTGGCCCACCCGGTATTCTCCCGTAGTGATGAACGCACGAGATGCATGGGTGACGACGGCGAATAGTTTTGAGGGCTACAAAATCGACAAATATTTGGGCGTGGTTCGCGGAGTCACGGTCCGCAGCGCTTCCGCGCTGGGAAACTTCGCTGCGGGCCTCCAGGGCATGTTCGGAGGCAATGTTCAGGCTTACACGGAACTGGCTGAGCATTCCCGATTTGAAGCTTATGAGCTGATGATTGGGCACGCCGCGCAGATGGGAGCCAACGCCGTTATCGCGATGCGATATGATGCCACTGAAGTCGCCCAGGGAATGACCGAGGTTTTGGCCTACGGGACTGCGGTGGTCATCGAGAAAATCCCTTGAAATTTGAGGTATAAATTTAAGCCCCGAGCGGGAGTAGCTCAGTGGTAGAGCTTCTCGTTGCCAACGAGAAGGTCGCGGGTTCGAATCTCGTCTCCCGCTCCAGTTTCCAATTCCATTCGAACCACTGCCTCTGTCGAATGCAGCGCCCGAAACGACTTTAGCGTCTCGACAACCTCTTCGTCGGTGACTTGGCTGAAATCTTCGTAACATTGGCTGATCGCGAAGAGCGTTCGCGGTGCATAGGAAACTACTACATCATCCACCAATACGCGGAACTGATCTGCCAGGCGCGGTGAACCAACCGGCGTTGCGACAACGACTTTGGCCGGATTCTTCGCCTTGGTTGCCGATATTGCAGCTTCCATGGTGTATCCGGTTGCGATCCCGTCGTCTACAAGGATCGCTGTTTTGCCTGTGAGATCCTGGTTCTGACGAGCGCGGCTGTAGGCCGCCAACTGGTCATTGATTGCTCGCAACTTTATCGTGATTTCTTCATCCAGCAAATTTGCCGGGAGAGCCCCAATTTCATTTTCATTGATTGCCAAAAAACCCCCCTCGGCGACCGCGCCAAGGGCGTATTCGGGGTTGTTGGGATGCCCGATTTTACGAGTGACGACGACGTCCAGTTCTGCATCGAGCTTTTGAGCCACCACTGAGGCGGTGATAACACCTCCCCGTGGGAGGCCAAATACAACGCAGTTTGGGCCCCCGTACTTTCCAGCGAGGTGTGAGGCGAGGGTAACAGCGCCTTCCCGGCGATCTTTATATCGCATCTATCTTCCTTGACGTATTAGTCTTTCGGCGGGTTGTCGCCCCGTGAATCTTTAGTTTGAGGTCAGCAGCGGATTCTTTTCTTTGCAGTGATGCGCGTCTCTAAGCGTTGTCATGAGTTTCATGACGGCGCGGTGGCCATAGCAGCTTGCGGCCGCATCGGTCGCGGTAAAGACGCCGGTCAGCTTTCCGTTTGCGTCGTGAACCAGTAACCGCCCAACTTTGCAGTTTGTCATCATCTCCAAAGCCTGATCGAGATTTGTGTTCTCCGCCAGTTGCAGCGGCTCAGTGGTCATCGCCACTCGGACCGTCGCGTCTCTCGGATAGTCTCTTGCCAAACAGCGGGTCACGAGATCGCGGTCCGTGACGATTCCGATCACTCTGTGGTTTTCAATGACGGGCAACATGCCGACATTTGCCTTTTTCATAAGTTCGGCTGCATCGTGAATGCTGGCATTGGGATTCAGCACATAGACGCTCGAACTCATCACATCCTTTAGGGTCAAAGTATTCGCCTCCGGAGCGCCCCGAAGGGCTCTCCTGTTGTTCAGGGTATGCCGTTTGGGGTCGCGCGGTCAAGTCGCAAAATTTCTGTCATGGAAAGGGTGGGCAAGTTCCTGATTGCTGAGTGATGTTGCGCGCTGCTCCAATATCGCAATTCGTTATCTACAACCTTCGCCGGTGGCAACCATGATGAAACCCTTGATTGCTTCCATTTAGGCTTAGGTTATATATCCAAGTTGCGCAGCTTCAATGAATTTGCGATCACCGAAACTGAGCTCAAGCTCATAGCCGCCGCTGCGATCATTGGGTTCAGGAGTACCCCGGTAAACGGATACAAGACACCGGCGGCAATCGGCACGCCCAACGCGTTGTAAAGAAATGCGAAAGCCAGGTTCTGGCGGATGTTGCGCATGGTGGCCTTGCTGAGTCTTTGGGCTCTCGCAATGCCTTTCAAGTCCCCTTTTAGGAGGGTAATGCCTGCGCTTTCAATGGCCACATCTGTTCCAGTGCCCATGGCGATCCCGACTTGAGCTTGTGACAGCGCGGGGGCATCGTTGATTCCGTCGCCTGCCGCGGCAATCTTCCTTCCCTCTCTTTGCAGTTTTTTTACAACATCCTGCTTTTGGGCTGGCAGGACTCGGGCCTCCCACTGTTTAATGCCCAGATGGGCGGCCACCTCGGCGGCGGCCTCTTCTGCGTCGCCCGTAACCATCACGATCTCAATCCCGCTGGTCTCCAACTGGCGAAGCGCCTCTTTTGCGTTGGCTTTGATTGGGTCGCTGACGCCGATTAGCCCCATAAGCTTGTTTTCCCGAGCCAGGTACAGTACGGTTTGGCCACTCGTCCGGAGTTCGCGCGCTTGTTCCTTCTGTTTAGGGCTCAGTCCAATTCCGAGAAGCAAATCTTCATTTCCAAGCAAAACCGGTATTCCTCGCTCGCAGCCTTGCAGCCCTTTTCCGGGAATGGCTTCAAAACTGCCGATCCGCACCGGCTCTGATCCCAGTTCTGCGGCATATGCCAGAACTGCGGAAGCGAATGGATGCTCGCTGCCCTTCTCCAATCCTGCCGCTAGTGCGAGGACTACTTTTGCGGTTGTTCCAAATGGAACGACGGTCACTACACGCGGCTTTCCTTCCGTGAGGGTTCCGGTTTTGTCAATGACAAGCGTGTCGATTTCAGCCAAGGCCTCAATGGCTTCGGCATTTCGAAAGAGCACACCCATGCTTGCGCCACGGCCCATGGCAACCACAACGGACATGGGCGTCGCCAAACCCAACGCGCATGGGCAGGCGATAATTAGGACGGCAAGGGAGTTCACCAATGCGAAAGCGAGAGCCGGCCGGGGTCCGAAGAGAGACCAGGCTGCGAAGGTGAGAACGGCAGCCCCGACGACCGCCGGCACAAAGTACCCCGCAACTTTGTCGGCCAGTTTTTGAATCGGCGCCTTGGATCTCTGCGCTTCCGAGACCAGCTTCACAATCTGCGCAAGTGTGGTTTCCGCACCTACTCTTTCTGCGCGCATGACGAACGAGCCGGTTCCGTTCATGGTTGCGCCAGTGACTTTGTCTTTTTCTCTCTTCTCCACCGGCAAAGGCTCGCCGCTGACCATGCTCTCGTCGATTGAGCTGGCGCCTTCAACTACGACGCCGTCGGTCGGCACCTTTTCTCCAGGCCGTACTCTCAATAGATCGCCGATATGGATTCTGTCTATCTCGACTTCCGTGTCTCCTTCCGTAGTGACCAGCCTTGCTGTTTTGGGGGAAAGGGAGGAAAGAGCGCGAATGTCGTTGGTTGTTTGTTTGCGGGCTTTGAGTTCAAGCACCTGGCCGAGCAAGACGAGCGTGACGATGACAGAGGCGGATTCGAAATAGATGTCAACCTGGCCGCTTGCGTTCTTCAGGCCTGGTGGAAAAAAGCCGGGCGCCCCTATCGCAACAACGCTATAGAGCCAGGCAACGCCAGTCCCAAGCCCTATCAGGGTGAACATATTGGGGCTCCTGTTCACCAGGGATGACCAGAAGCGCTGAAAGAACGGCCATCCTCCCCAAAGGACAACCGGCGTGGCCAAGCCGAACTGGCCGTATCGTGTCCATCCGGCCATTGGGGTCCCAAGCATCGGGGCCATGGCGATAGCCAGAAGCGGGACTACAAGTACGAGGCTTAACCAAAACCTCCGGCTCATTCCGAGGAGTTCAGGATCTGGTTCGCTGGTGAGCGGAACTCCTGCCGGTTCGAGAGCCATTCCGCAAATGGGGCAGGTTCCCGGCTTGTCGCGCACGATCTCCGGGTGCATTGGGCAGGTGTAATCCCCTGGCGTCGATGGGATTGGCTTGGCAACCAACCACTTTTTCGGCGCTGCCGTAAACTTGTCCTGACACCCGGCGCAGCAGAAATAGTATGTCTTGCCCTTGTAGGTGTAGTTCCCCACCGCTTCTTCCGGCTTCACTTCCATTCCGCAAACTGGATCTGGGTGAAGGTCGCTTATCGCATCAACCTCGAGAGAGTGGTTCTCAGTTCTTCAATAAGTTCCTCTTCTGTTAACTTTGCGGCGTCGGCGTGGCCGCCTGCTCCATGGCTAAGGATGCATGTCTGAACGTGGGACGCGGCAAGTTCCGCTCCAATTTGGTCGAGCGCGGAGCGCGCGGCCGCGAGTTGTGTGAGTATGTCGATGCAGTATCGGTCTTCCTGGACCATTTTGCGAAGGCCCCCAATTTGGCCTTCGACCCGTGCCAGCCGTCGGTCCAGTAATGGCTTGGAGCTTTCCGTCATCATCTATACCCTACGGGGTATCCAGGGTGGTCGTTTGCTTGCAACAGGTCTTGGGTATTGGGCTTTGGCCGTTGGGGGGCAAGGGAGAGAACATTACTATCCGTAAAATTGATAAGAATGACGGAGTCCATCCCCTGCCCAGTGCCGGTTCGCGCTTGATTCCGACCTAATACCTGACACCCAAACCCAAAAACCTAGCACCCAAACCTAACACCGCCTTCTCCGCCAACCCTGCCATAATGACCTTCGTGTCCCATTACGCCGGCCTTCTGCCAGAGCTCGCTTCTATTGCCGAGGAAGCGGGGGGAATAGCCTCTAGAGCCAGAGAACACCTCGAGGCTCAGATCAAGCCGGATGGCAGCATTCTCACCAACGCAGACCAAGAAACAGAGAGATTTCTGCGCGAAAAGCTTGCTAAATTGGTTCCTGGCGCCGCAGTTTGGGGTGAGGAATACGGCTTTAGCGAGCAGGTGCCTGAAGGCCTTTGGCTGGTGGACCCGATCGACGGCACTTCGAACTTCCGATTTGGTTCCCCGCTGTGGGGCGTAAGCATTGCGCTGTTAGTTAAGGACACCATCGAAATGGGTGTGGTCACACTGCCCGACCTTTGCGAGACGTATCTCGCCGGACGGGGTCAGGGCGTTACTCTGAACGGCAAATCTTTACCTCCGATCCCGCCGGGAAAAATAAAACCCTATGAGCTGGTGAGTTATAACGATCATGTCGCCGCGATGGGCAACCTCCCGGGAAAAATGCGGCACGCAGGCGCGGCGGTTATCGACGGATGTTTCGTGGCTTGTCAGCGGTACCGGGGCCTAATCGGGATACGGGAAAGGCTTTATGATATCGCCGCATGCGTGCTGATGGCGCTTGAACTAGAAGCTGACGTGCGCTACGCGGACGGCTCGCCCTTCGATCTTTCCGAACTGAAACAAAACGTTAAAGTGAGCCGCCCGTGGATCGTTTTTCCGCGAGATTCGGGTTTTTACTTGAACAAGCCGGGCAGCGAGTCTGAATCAAGCGGGCTCTAAACGCGTCTTGATGTCTTTCGGCCCAGGGATATCTGCGATGTCCTTTGCGCGCTGCTCCCAAGTCACGCTGCCATCCTTTTCGACCAAAAATACGCCCGGGAGCTGGGAAGCGTCGCCGATCGGTAATCCGTTGAAGAACCCCTTGAGCATAGCGCTGATAGCCCGCGCGATGACGTGGGGATTGATGAAGTCGGCGGCGAGACCGCCGCGCTGTAGGTTGAAGAGGTCGTGCAGCTTTTTCTCCGGGTCGCAAATGAACTTGTGGGGCGACTTCATTTTCTTGCGGAAGGTTTCGGTTTGCTCCACCGTGCCGAGAGTTACGAAGACGACGTTAATGTCCGTGAGGCTTCGCAGCTGAGCCACGTGCTCCTTGCAGAAGACGCAGCCCAGGTGCCGCAAGAAAACCAGCACCATCCGCTCGTTCTCATAAAGAGAACGCAAGGGCACGCACTCCCCGGTACTTAGCTGGACATCGACTTCCGGCGCATTCACAGACAGATACTACATAAATGTGGGGTTGGGGGTTCCAGGGGACCAGGTGGAAGATAGGGGTTAGAGGGCTACTCTCTACCTTGATACGATCAATGGATTCCCTCTTGCGCGATCAACCAAGTCAACATCGCCAAACTTGCAGAGCCCATTTCCAGATCGTTCGAGTTCACTTTGCTCAAAACGAACTTGTCGGCTCTGTGATAATCGAAGCTACGTGGCGCTTTCGGCTCCAGGGCAATCAACATTGCGCCCGAGGGTTTTAGCAGCGTGACGTCTGCGCCGGGATCGCCCCCGGTGGAGAAATGGTCGACATCCAGGCCGGCGAGGAATGGCTGCCAAGCGGTAACGCCGGCGGTTCCGGATGAGATGCCGTAGCCTTTGGGCTCGAAGCCTAGTTCATCGGTGCCTACTGCAGCCGTGTATTTCTCGGATTTTGCAGCGTCCGCAAAGGCTTTTGCAGCGGAGCCGCCTCTGTCCTCATCAACCCAAACCGCCACCCGGATCGTACGCTTCGGTTTCCATCCCAACTCCTTAATTAGACGGAGAGCTTCGATCGATTCCACGGCGCCGACGCCGTCGTTTCGAGTCGGCGGCAGTTTGGAGACGCTGTCGATGTGGCCGCCGAGCAGGACCACTTGTTGAGGCATATCCGAACCTGTGATTTGCCCGATAACGATGCTGGAGGGCACCTCGGGGACCATTTTTGTATCCAAAATGAGCTGCACGTGGTAGGTGCCCACTGCCTTGAGCATCGCCACCAGCTTGGCGCAGCCGCCCAGCGAGACTACGGCCACAGGAATGCGCTTTCCAGCGGGATCGAAGTCGGCGGTGGCAGGGTGGGCCACGTCGTCCATTCCACCGCCGGTGGAACGGATGATCACGGCGGACGCCCAAGCCCCGCTGCGATGCTTTCTCCGTTGAACTTGTCATTAGTGACGTAATCGGGGCTTGCAGGGGCATTGAAGAAGATCACCGCGCCTTTTGCCTTATCGCCTAGCTGCTTTGCCTGGGCGAGGGAATGAACTTCCACCACTTCACCGATTAGCCCGGTTTTGGAGGTTGCGGGGCTATCTTGAATAGCCTGGCATGGGAGCTTGAGGTCTACCCCCTCACCTACGCCGAGACAAGAGTCGGCAGCGCCGCGTTGCCACTCGGGGGTTTTGCCGGGTTGGACGTGGACATTGTCCAGCCCAGCCTTGGTCATTTCCGTTTTAGCCCAATCCACGAGGGCGGGCGCGTTCACCTTTCTTTGTTCGTGGGGCGTATTGGTGAGGTCGGTGAGGATCTGCAGCGCGCCAAGGTCCTTTAAGGCCTGGGTCTTGAGAGTGTCCGCCTGGGACTTGTAATCGGTTTGACCGAGGAGGGCGGCAGCAATAAGGGGAAGAATAAAAGGCATCTCATTAGACTTTATCTCACTTGAGAGGCGCGGGTCTACATTGAAGCGATCCGCACCCTGCGGAACCTATCGCAAACTACAGGTTCCGCAGTTTTGGCCGTCGGGCGGCTTCAACCGTGGCTTTCGCGTCCCTATAAAGGTATGAAGCAGATTTTGAGCTCCAAGAACCACGGGGTGGTGGACTACGTTCTCGCGATCGTTCTTCTTGTTTGCCCCCCTGTTATGAAGTTAGTTGGCAAAGGCGCGGATTCCTTCTATATGTTTGGAGCGATCTATTTGCTGCTGGCTCTCTTTACCGCGCACTCGCTTGGTGTGGTGAAAAAGGTCTCCTTCGCAATTCATGGCGTGATTGAGTTTTGGCTTGCGGTTGTTGTCGTCCTTTTTGGAGCCTTTGCTCTGAGAGGGTCGGAGCGGTTGATCTTGGCGGGAGTTGGGGTGGTTTCGTTCATTTCGTTTTTGATTACGGACTTCTCGGATTTGAGGGATATTCAGAGCGCCCTTGGGAAGAGATTGTCTTCTGTCGGGAGGGGAGGAGACCGGTAGGGGCTAGGTTTTAGGTTTTAGGTATTGGGTTCTCGGGTTTTGGGTGTTCGTCTTTCGTTTAATGTTGTCCGGTTTGAGATTGGCAGTCGCTTGCCGACCGTCCCTGAAAGCGTCATCCCCACAGAGAATCCCCAACCCCCCACCTAAACACGTAAGACCCAACACCCAATGCCTAATACCAATACCAAACACTTATCCTGCATGGGCTGTAGAATGAGCTATGGCCATTCTCGATAGGCCGAGCAGGCCAGCTTCCGGCTCGACTGATGCAGTGTTCCGCGTTCTTTCCCACGGAGGTGCAGCGACATCGGAAGAATCGCTTCTTAGCGAAATTGCAATGGATCTGCGGGAGATTCTGAACGTGGATACTTGCGAACTTCTTTTCAGAGACTCCTCGGACGGGCTAATTCTCAGAGCCAGCACTGTCGCTCCGGAACTGGCAAACCGCGTGCGACTTGGGAAAGGAGTGGGGCTGTGCGGCAAGGTCTACCTGGAGGGCAAGGCGCTTTTCATTAAAAAAGCGGCGTTTAGCACCGCAGGTTTCGCGCGCTATCCGGGAATAGACGACACGACTTATGAGGCAGCTGCGGTGATTCCCATCGTGGTCGACGAAAAAACTCTGGGAGTTGCCCTCCTAAGAAGGCTCGACCCTTGGACCTTCTCAGCCACGGAGCGGAAGCAAATGGCGAATCTTGCCAACGCGGTAGGTGCCGCGTATTCGGCATTTCATAACGGTTACGAGATGGGGGTCAAGATCAACCGGTTGGGCGCCCTCTCGGAAGTCTCCAAAACAATTTCGAATAGCCCTTACCTCGAGGAAATCCTCCAGCTTCTGGTTAACCTCACGGCCCAGCAGTTCAACTACACGGTCTGCACAGTGCGACTTTTGGACGAAGCGCAGAACGAACTAGTTTTGCGCGCAACTCAGGCAAGTGACAAAGCCTACCAACGCAAGCGGGCCATTCGTTACGGCGAAAGCATCGCAGGAAAAGCGATGGCGGAAAACCGGGCGATCATCGTTGAGGACGTTCTCGAAGAGGAAACCTATATCGGCCACGATTTGGCGATTGAGCAAGGGTTGCGATCGATGATCTGCGTTCCGTTGACGCTTCAAGACAAGCCGATTGGTGTGCTCATTTGCTACACAAGTGATGTTCGCGAGTTCCCGCCGGACGAGATCAAGGCGCTGGAGACGCTGGCCAAACAGGCAGCCGTCAGCATCGAGCACGCGAAGCTGCAGGTACGCAGCACGCTTATGCAGGAAATGCACCACCGAGTCAAAAACAACTTACAGCAGATCGCTTCCCTGCTCCGGCTGCAATTGCGCCACAGCCGATATAAATCGCTCGAAGAGGCGATTAACGACTGCCTATCCCGGGTCCTTGCCATCGCCACCGTTCATGACCTTCTGAGCCGTGAAGATCTGGATCATGTCGGCTTGAAATCCATCGCGGAAACCCTGGTTCAGCACCAGCAGCGAAGCCTCATCCTGCCGGACAGGCACATCAAATTCGAAGTTAGAGGCGAGGATGTTCGGCTCAATATGACTCAGGCAACGCAGGTCGCTTTGGTGTTAAACGAATTGATCCAAAACGCGGTCGAACATGGATTCGACACCGCTTGCGAAGGCGACATCCATGTTACGATCGAGGAACGGGATGGCGAGGTTTCTCTTTGGGTCTCGAACAGCGGAGATCGACTCCCCGAGAACTTCGACATGTCCAGCCAGAGCAATCTCGGCCTGCAGATTGTGGATAATCTTAGCCGAGCCCTCGGAGGCAAATTCAAGATCGGAGATATCCTTGGCTGGACTGTTGCGGAAGTAAAGTTCGGTAGGCTAATGAGCGAATAAATGCTATCCAATCGAGCAAAGTACGCGACCCGAGCGGTTTTGGAGTTAAGCCTGCAATATGAGCGAGACCCTGTTCATTTAAGCGACATCGCTGCCAGGCAGGATATTCCGGAAGCCTTTCTTCAGCAGATTATGGGAACGCTGCGCACTGCCGGCTTCGTGCAAAGCCGAAAGGGCCCGGGCGGAGGGTTCACCCTTGCCAAGCCACCGAGCGAACTCACATTAGGATCGTTGATAAGAGCGTTAGACGGCCCTATTGCGCTCATCAGTTGTGTTAGCGTCACCCGGCACGCAGAATGCGGCTGTCCGCACCCCGACACCTGCGGCATCCGTAAGTCATTTCAAGAAGCGCGGGACGTTATGTCGGCGGTTTTGGATGACACCACGTTCGAGCAGATACGTTTAAGGCACTACCCCGGGCCTTTGGACGATCCGGACTATATGATTTAGCCTCTACTTCGCAAAGCTAAGAGACCTGCCTTGATCTCAGCAAAGCCATCTGATGGCGATTTCGCCGTCGCTTCGGGCAAACACAACTCAACAATTTCGGTGGAAAGGCCATGAGCTTCGAGAGTTCTTGATTCTTTGAAGACCTTTAAGCTCGGGTAGCGTTTGCGGGAGAGAAGAGACTTTAAGCCCCCTTCGAGGGCTTCACGGTAGCGAACAACCAGAATCTCGGCTGAGTCTTGAGTATGGCCGGCGGCAACCTCGTCCACGATGCACTCTTGTGCGAGAAACGGATGAACGCCGTCCGCTCCACATGCGTACAAACACGCGAAGTGGTGAACCCTGTGCACTCCTCCAGTTTCAACGAAAAGCCCCACGCTGGATCTCAGTTTTTGCAAACTGAGGATACGGTGGACTGCACCGCAGGCAAGGATCGGAGGCACATGCAGCCTTGTTTCCGAGGCCTTCCGGTCTGAAAGCACCAAAAAAGTGAAACCTTCCTCCACTGCAGTCTTGGCGTCGAAGGCGATCTGGAGCAAGCGCTGCTTCAAATCCATATCGAAACCCATTGTCGTGTCCAGCACCTTCGTGCGTCGCGCTCCGGAGGCGAATCCCTTAACCGCGTGCATTTCCTCGTAAGTCATTACCGGATGGCAAAGTCGCACAGCGCCGGCTCCATCGGCAATATCGCAAGCGAGTTTGAGCTCCGCAACCTCTGGTCTATTTGGGGTCCTCTCGGGATTACGGGTAATGCGAAGATAATCGGAAACCCACCTGGGCTTTGCGTGAAAGCCTGTCTTTCTTGTAGCCCTTGCATCCACAAACAGTCTCTTGATTGAACTTGCATATCCGAAGAAGGCGACACGCTCTGAAGAAATCCCCTGTGCAAGGTCGCAGAGGGCGTGTCGGCCAACGATGGAACCCAACGTTATGGGCTCGTTGTTCTCGAGTACTTGAAATTGGGCTACTATCGCCTCGGAAACGGCAATATCTGGCTGGTTTTGGCTTAAGACGTGCGTTTGCGAAGTATTGCTCAAATCGACTCCAAAAGTCACAAATGCGTTTTTGGGCGTCGATACCCTCTATCTTGCCGGCATCGGCAAGCACCTTATTATATCAAACAATATCGATTTTCGAAGATTAGATTGCTTTAAGGGTGCTCAAATGTGCAATTCCGGCGAGATAATCGTCGTGCGAAGTCATTTTCAGCCCATAGGAGAGTTCCTGTATTCGCTCCGCCGAGGCTGTCCCCCAAATTGCCCTCACTCCCAAGTTTGGCATGGGCGTCGGAAATTTCATGAGACACCCGAGCTTGCTATTGCCTTCAGTGGCACTACTTTCGGCGGTTACAGTGCTGAATGCATCCGCTCAGATACAAAGCGGATATTCGATTGGGGAGGGAAATAACAATGTTGGGCCGGTGCGCATGGCTCACTTTTCTTATGAGACGGGCTCAGTCTCTTGGCGACCCGGCGAGCACTGTGTCCTGGTCAGCTTCAAAAACGAATATGCCCGTGCGCCAAGGCTCCCAGATTTGGGCAAAGGAAGGCAGCCGGGCGGAACTGAGAATTTGACGACGGCAGCGTGATGCGCCTTGGCGGGGATGGGCTCGCAACCCTGCAGACGATGTACAGCGATTCCAACGGGGAGTTCACCGAGATCAAGATGGAGAACGGCCTGGCTACCATCAACATCCGAACCAGATATGCGGAATTTCAAGTTGATACGCCAAGTTGTTCTGCTAAAGCTTACGGGCCAGCCGTCATTCGTGTTGGCGCCAATGGCAACGAGGGCGAGGTTTGTGTACGAAGCGGCCAAGCAGAGTTGGAAGGCCCGAAAGGCAATCAAACCCTTAAAGCCGGCCAAATGGCGGACGTCGTTTCCGCCGGATATAAGGTTCGGGAAGCGCCTGCCGAGGACAACTGGGACAAATGGTCTTCAGAGCGGCAAACCTCGGTTGAATATCAAAACACCTATGTGCCTTCGAATGTTAACCTGAATTGTGGCGATCTAAACTCCTACGGCACGTGGTATTCCGACCCCCAATATGGCCACGTTTGGTGTCCGACTGAGCCTGCAAACTGGTCTCCATACTCCAATGGAAGTTGGACCTGGGTCAGCCCGGTAGGCTGGACATGGGTGGGCGCGGAACCGTGGGGTCGGGCGCCTTACCACTATGGAACTTGGGTGCATAGAGGATTTGGCTGGGGGTGGGATCCAGGTCCTGCCTACCAGTATTGGTCTCCGGCCGTCGTTGACTTCTGCGACGATGGCGTCAATGTCGCTTGGGCGCCGCTTGCGCCTTGGGAAGTTTCCTACCCAGCCGCCTTTTCAATCGGGTTTGGCGGGGGCAACTGGGCGTTGGACTTTTCAATAGGGGCGGCAGGATGCTACTTCCCCGCCGGAGGAGTTTGCGTAGGACGTCCCTGGGCAACTGGCTTTGTTAACTTTGGAATTGGTTTTTACGACCCCGGTTTCATTGGTGGATTCTATGCCAGCAATGCAGGCTACTACCATGGAATTTATGGAGCGGGAGGCTTTAGACCATATTACGCTTCCCACGGCGGATCGGTGTTTGCCTCCCACGCAGCCTTTGCGGACGGCGGGCGATTCAGTCGCTCAGACCCCGCAAGCGCTGGAATATGGGCACATGGCAAGAGCTACTCGGGTTCGCCACGGTCAGGATCACAGCTTTCAGGGCCTTTAAGCGTGCGTCCGGATTCGAGGAGCTTCACGCCGACGCATACTGCTACGGGAACGAAGCCTCCTGCGAACCTCGCAAGCCGCTCGGTTTATCGCGGGTCAGTCGCGAGAAACATCGCTCGCCAGAGTTCGGCAACTCGGGGCGTAGTGGCTTCCACGAACCGTGGACTCAACCATTCGGCAACAACCGCAACAAGAAACGGCTTGAGCGTTGCGCGACGACCAGGCGCGGCCAACACTGGCGGATCGGCACGCACTACAGCAAGAGACGCGGCAGCACACACGCGTGCGGCGACTCATGCGGCGGCCGGGCGCACCGCAACGCACGCTTCGCTTCATCGAGCTGGGACCCGTACAGCGGCTAGACCGGCCCCACGCGGGGCAACCCGCGGTTCAGGAGTTCGACGAACGTCCGGTGCCGCCAGAAGAACCGCTCGACCGGCCACGCACAGGAGTGCCACTTCCTTCAGGTCAAGTCCTCGATCTAGCGCCGGCAGCTTTGGCGGAGGCTCGCATCGGAGCGTAGGCAGCACTCATCGCAGCATAGGCGGATTCGGCGGCGGGTCCCATGCCGCTTTCGGAGGCGGTCGCAGTTCCGGTGGCTTTAGTGGAGGGCATTCTGGCGGATTCGGCGGCGGATCCCACGCCAGTTTCGGCGGCGGGCGTTCCGGCGGCTTTGGCGGCGGCCACAGCAGTGGCGGACACAGCAACGGTGGCGGGCGTCGCCCTCGTTAGAGAGCTTTAAGACTCCCTTGCCTAGCAGCGAACAGCCATCGCATCTGCGATGGCTTTCTCTGCTTTATCCCTGTTCAAAAGCAGTTGCCGGTATAAGTGAATCTGAACCATCGCTCGAACTTTATTCATATCCTGAGCATCGTCCGGGCCGATTTGGAAGTAGGTGTCGCCCCGCAGGTAATCCGTGAGGAACCGGAGCCCAAGTTCGAGGGTGATCGCCTCAACTGCGAAGGGCATAAGGCTGATTTCCTCTTCGGTGACCCCTTGGGAGTTTTGCAGGAAGCCTCTCGCCACGGCAGCATAAACGTCCCAATCCACGTGTACCTTACGCAGATCGCGCTCCTTTTCTCCTGCCACGTTTGACATGGACCGAACCAGGTCGCCCCAATCTGCAAGCCAAGTGAACGGCATGATCGTATCCAGATCGATCAGAGCCTTTGCTTTGCCGGTTTGGTCACAGAACAGGAAGTTTTCAATCTTCGTATCGCCATGAATGAGCGTCTGCCGGATCCTGCCTTCGGCAATGGCTTTCCACAGGCCCGTAACAAAAAGCTCACGACCATGGAAGGTCGAGATGTAAGGGGCAAGGGACTCGTCGGTTTTTCGCTCCCTATACTCGTAGGGATCTAGAGCTACTAGAAAATGGTGTTTTGTTGCCGCACAAACCTCGTGGTCTTCAGGAAGCCACTCGTGCGCTTCCTCCAAAGACCTACATCCGGCAAGGATTGCCCGAAACTGTTTGAAGTAGAGTTCCGTGTTTCGATAGCCCGGCAAGGCGCTCTTAATCGTGCTTGGGTCGATGCATGAGGTGAGATCGGTATAAATCGCGAGACCCCGTCCGGTTTCCTCGGCGAGTTTCAACTGAGCTTCCCGATCGCCGACTTCGCTAAGGCTCTTGTAGGCCTTGACTCCCATGATCCGTTTCATGAGGCGCCATACCTCGAATCCTGATTCCGTCGAAAAATCTGCGAAGGGCTGGCCGTCTTTCGTGGGAATCAACTCGACGGGTTCCCAATTGTGTTCGCATCTGCCGGCGTCGATCATATCCCGCTGGGCGTCAATGGAGGCGAGCATGGCATCCATGACCCGGTGAGGCATGGTGAACACTTCGGTGTTCACTTTCTGAAGCAGATACTCTTTACCGCCGGAGGTAATGTGATAGGTGTGGAAATTGATGTTGCCCCGGTAGTCAAAGTGGGCAACTTCAATCGGGTCTTCCAGTTGGAAATTCCGGGCGATCTCCGCAATTTCGGAGAGCGTGTAATTGGTCGCTCCCTCTAGCGCGCCCAATCCTAATTCTATCTCGGCAGTCGGTTGATCGATCATCCCCAGCCCTGCGAAAAGCAAACACGTGTCAGCTATCAAAAACCCCATAGTGAATGTACCCCAAGGAGTGCCCATTTT
>CAWHLK010000015.1:0-10873 GCA_963829965.1 uncultured archaeon
AGCCAAGCGGTTTCTTGGGGGCTCAAGGGCCGAAGATAGGCGGCCATAAGCCAGGCGCTGAGATGGTAGTCTCGCACGGGAGCGTTGGGAACGCCCCGCGCGACATCCGCCGCTGCCCGAGCCACCATTTCAAGCTCGTCCTTGCTATTGCCAACGCCGTCGCGGCGGTGAGCGATGACCTCCTGAAACTCCATTTCTTGGAGGGTACCGCCTGGGAGTGTTGAGTATTGGGTCTTGAGTGTTAAGCCGGAGTGCGGTTCCTCAAAACCCAACACTCAACACTCTGCACTCAAGTTTTACGGCTCCAGCAGAATGTTCTCGCTGTCGCCCCATTCGGTGTTCTTCCAAGTGTAGGCGTCAATATCTACGTTGGTCGCGGTTGTCACCGCCTTGGTTGTCAGCGTGAAGCTGACGGACGATTTGCCCGCGGGAACTGTAACCGAAGTCGGTCCAACCAAGCTGGCCGGACTTCCAACCAAATTCACTTTCGTGCCGCCGGTTGGGGCAACGCCGTCCAAATAAATCGTTCCCGTAACGCTTGCTCCGCCCGTCACCTTGTAGGAGCTGAGCACAAGCTCGTCCACTTGCGGGCTCAGCACCACAAACGCAGTGGCAGAACTGAAACCCGAATAGCTTGCAGTAAGCATGGCTGGCTGGAACGATGCAGTCGCGGCCGGCTTGATATTGAGAACCGTCTCGTTCTGGCCCGCCGGAATCAATACCGAGGCGGGCAGCGGAGCGTAGGCAGAGGTGCTGGTCAGCGCAACACTGGCGCCTCCCGGGGGGGCAAAGCCGAGCAAAGACACGTAAACGGGAAAAGTCTCGCCGCCGAACTCGTAGTCATCATCATCCAGGCTTATCACCGGCAGCGGAGGATATACATATACCGACGAGTAATTGGATGTATCCATAAGGTAAGTCCCTATATACATTTGAGTCGGGCTCGTCGCATAGCCCGTAAGGCTCATCTTAATCGTCACCGTGGTTTTCCCAGCGGGGAATGTAACAGTAGCGGGGCCAGTAGCGCCGGGGACGTAACAATCGTAAACCAAGGGCACGGTGAGCCCGCCGGCAGGCGCGGTTGAGGAAAGTGTCAGCAACACGGTTGCGGTGTTGAACTCGCCGGAAGGATCGTTTCCGCCCACGATTGCAGGGAAATTTAGGCCTGGATAGCTAAGAAGTTCAGCGCTCCCTGTTACGCCGAACTGCACATAGAACTGCTGCACGTTCATTTGAACGGACGCTTTGCCTCCCGCGGTGCTCGCGGTGATCGTAACTCGCCTATAGGTCGGCACCATGTAGGTCTTGATCGAAAAGTTGACGTTGCTCGCATTGGCCGGAACCGTAACGGTTGCGGGAACGGTCGCAGCGGAAGTATCCGAACTCGTGAGATCCACAACGAGTCCGCCCGTGGGCGCGGCGCCATAAATGGCAACCGTCGCCGTAACAGCGTTTCCGTCCCCTCCGGTGGGGTTGCTGTTCGAGAGAGAGATGCCGCTCGGAGAGGGGGGCACCAGATATAACGTGCTGCTGTACGTGTAGTCGTTGAATTCCGCTGAAATCGTGACCGCCGTGGTGGCGGAGACCGCCTCGATCGTCATTGGCGCCGCACTGTAGTATTGCCCGGCAATGCTCGTAACCGTTGTGGGAATGGAAACAAGCGAAGGGTCTGAACTCTTACAGCTGATAGTTACCGGCGAAGCGGGGTAGTAGTTGAGGCTGACGTAAAACTTGTTGGTATTGCTGGTACTCGTAGCTCCCTGGAAAGGGTTGTGATCATAGGTGATGTTGTTCACCGCTCCAACCGCGATGTAGTCGGACACGACATCCGAGTAGTTGCCCGTTGAGTCCTCGAGCTCATATTCAAAGCGGTCGGGGCCCGTGTAGTTGGCGTTAGGCACGTAGGTGAATCCCCCGTTCTGCATTAGAGTAAGCGTGCCGTGCAGCGTTGTGGAAACGAGCACGATGTCCACCGGCCCGCTGTAAAGGTCATATTGAAGAACACCTGGAGCGCCGATGTTGAGCGTGCTGTTAGGATTGATGGCGAAATCTTGGGGCACTGCAATGGTGAATGCCTGCGCGTGGCTAAAGGTGGCAATGCCCAGCATCAAAAGGACGGGACCCAGCTTAAGGAGAGCTCGAACGGATTTCGAGTAACGGATCCATTTGCCCATGAACCGTCGTGTAGGTTGTTTTAGAAACCTCATTCCGCACCCCCGTCGCTTCCGTCATCGTCCCAGCCGTAGACCTGTACGCCGCGATCATTCCAATACTGATAAGGGTCGACGGTTACGTCGTATTCGTCGTCGCCATCTCCTCCATCATCCGTGGTATCCCCGGAAGAATCGTCATCGCAGGTGTCGTCGGGGGGATCCAAATAGTTGTTGTCGTCATCGTCGTCGCCCCAGCCATAGACGTTGACCCCATGGTCCGACCAGTATTGGATTGGGTCGAGTTCTCCCCAGTCGTCGCCGTAGTAAGGCCCGTACGCGCCATCGTCATCGTAGTTGCCGCCTTCATCGGGCGGATCCTCGTCGCCCGGGTCTGATTCGTCGTAAGGTGGCGCCTCAACTTCAACCGGTTCGCCGCCACTGTCGCCGCCGCCGGGAGGTGAGACGGTCACGCGCCTCTGCTTTGTTGGGCTTCCGTTCATCGCGGAAACCTGGCGAAGTGTGGCGCTGCCGAGGTCGGCGTAGGAGATAACGCCTTCCATTGCGCCCAGAGGCGTTAACCCGCTGGGATCGACTTTTCTAAGCGGGTCATTGTAGTCAAAGCCGTAAAGGTTTGCGCCGCCATGCATGCCGGCCGGGTCGTTGGAAAGCCAGCGGCCCATCCTTGGCGCATAGAACCGATGTGGCGTGATCAGCAGGCCGCTTACAGCGTGCTTGAGGTAACCATCGAAGCCAAGGTCGGAAACGTAAGTGCCGGCTAGCTGGGTGGTGACCCCCCAGGGGTCGTATTGATACTTGGCAACCAAGGCCCCGGTGGATTCGGTGATCTCTCGGATTGATCCGAGGTGGTCACGCGTGTAGTACAGTTTTTCGCCGTTCGTCTCCACCAGGCCTTGGCGATAGAAATACTTCGTTCCTTCGGATGTCTTTTCCTCGAGCAGCCGGTTTCCAAGCCACAAGTAGGTGGTGGTGGACGCCATCTTGCCACTCACATATTCGACATCCTTGACGACCCGGTCATCCGAGTTGTAGGTGAAAAGCGATTCGTGGGTCCCATTTAGGATCTCGGCGAGTCGATTTTGCCCGTCATAGACGAACTCCTCTTTATAGTTCAGGGAGGAGTTGGCGGTGTCTGTGAAATCGGCCACGTTCAGCGAGCCGTTGGCATCATATCCGTAGGCGTAGGCTTCCTTAATCGCGGGCAAGGATTCGGCGGTGTACCCATTCACCGTGTTGGCGGCATATGTGTCCGCCACACCATTGGTGTTTGCCGTTTCGCGGTTGCCCATCGCATCGTAGGTAAACGACTGGTCCGCAAGAACCGTGTTGGCCGGGTCCTTAACGCTCCAACCGGTGAGCCGGTTGTCCGCGTCGTAAGTTGCGGTCGCGGTCCCCATGTTCGCACCCGAGCTATAGGAATCGCCCCATGATGCGATCGTGCCGGTTGGATTGTACGTGTAAGTGAAATCGTCGAGAACTGTAGATCCCGCTTCGTTCTCCAAGGATTTGAGCCGAATCTCATCAGGGAGCGGCTCGTAATCGTAGGTTGTTTTGATCGGTCCGCCGGTCACAACCGAAGGCAGCCGGCTGTTGCCAAGGAATGTGAATGCGAACGTCCCTAGCGGGTTCACAGCGGAGCTGACTCTGCCCAGAGTGTCGTAGGTTAAGGTCTCCTTTTCGGTGCCCGTTTCCACCTCTGTCCTTCGTGCGAGCGCGTCATAGGCAAAATACATCGTGTCGTAACCCGGCTCGCCAATGCCTGAGACACGCCCTCCGCCGGGAGTTCCGTAGGCGTAATATGCATAGGACCGCGTGCCGCTTCCGTCCGTGATTTGCGTGATCCTTGGGAAATAGGGGTCATATTTGTAGGAAACCGAGGGGGTGGCGATGGAATCGTAATAGTAGTTCGCCTGCTGCAGGCTGCCGTCCGGGTTGTACGTGAAGGACTTGATTTGCCCCTTCGAGTCTGTCTCCGATTGAGGCCATTTCGTATCCCCGCTATAAGTTAGAGACTCTGTTTCTCCGTTGGCCGCCGTGCGTTGAACAAGGCGCCCCTCGATGTCATGAAGAAGCGTGGTCTCATTCCCGTTGGGATCGACGATTCCGCCCAAGTGGCCACAAAGACACCAGGAATAGTTGGTGGTCTTGCCGGCTGGATCGGTCTTCGAGATGAGCTGCCGAAGAGGGTTATAGGAATACTGGGTGATTCGGCCTTGTCGGTCCTTGTGAGTTGCCAGGTCCAACAGGTAGTAAGTGTAGCTGTCGGTTGTGCCGTCTCCATAAGTAACGGACAGTACCCGGTCTGCAGCATCGTAGGTCAGAGTCTTCTTTTGGCCGAGCGCATCCGTCACCGTGGCGATCCGATCGTACGAATCATAGGTGTAGGTCGAGAGAACTTGCCCGCCGGGGCCCTCGACCTCAGTGAGCTGGCCCTTGGCGTTATAGGTGTACGTGGTTTTCTGGCTCAGCGGGTTGGTGACAGTCACCGGTTGGGCGAACGCGTTATAGGTCATCGTGTAGATGCCGCCGTTCGAGTCGACAATTCTTTCCGGTTTATGCTTGTAGTAAGAAGATGCCTGCCAGATCGTGTAAGTGGTGGCGCCTGCGCCCGCGACCTTGATGGAGAGAAGATCTTGGTTGTTTGCCGCGTAAGCGTAGAGAGTAGTGCGGCCCATCGCGTCCGTCGCCTGCGTCGTGTAGCCATTGGCGTTCACGGTCGACTGCATCATGGTGGTGCTGCCGTTGTTAAGCCCCCGGGCCACTACGGAAGGCCGCCGGCCGATCATTCCGGGATTTGTGGAATAGCTGGCCGAGGTCTGGTTCTGATAAAAATACCATTGCCGGTTTTCAAGCGGAGGCTTGATGCTCTCCAAGATTCCGGAAGTGATGTTCGAGTCATCGAGGTGGAGGAAGTGGAAGACCTCAGCCTTGGCGTAATCGACGGTTGACCCGCTGGCGTATGCCGGATAGCTCAGTTTGTTCCAGTAATAGCAGTTCCGATAGTTGAGATAGTTGTTGGTGATGTTTTCGCCGGGCACGTTCGGCGCATAGGGGTCGGAAACGGGGGTTACGTTGTAATTGGCTTCGAATTCCGCTCGCTCGGTGTGACCAAGCGGGTCGGTTGCCTCGACCCATTTGCTCAGGTTCTGTGAGTTGTTGCTTGTGTCGCTTGTGGTAAATTTGCTGGTCCCGTAGGGCGTGGTCAGGGTTGTGATGAAGTCCGTCCCTGCGACATACGTATAGCTCGAGGTGATTCCCAACGTGTCCGTAATCGCCATCAAGTGATAAGGCGCAGTCGTTGAATAGGTGAAGGTTGCCGATCGGCCATAGGGATCGGTGATTTTTGTGACCTTGAACGAATCGGCGCTGAAGCCATAGGAGAACTTGGTCGAGCGCCCAAACTCATCGGAAATGCTCGCAAGCTTGACCCCGCTGCTTGTGGTGTAGCTCAGGGTGAGGTAGATGCCCTGCGGGTCGATCACCTTGGTGAGGTACACGTTGCGAGTGGTGGTCCCCCCGTCGGATTGCGAATAGATCATTTCCGAACCGCTTGGGAAGGTTCGGGTGTAAACGATCGGATTGACTGAGGTTTGCGTGAGGATCGCCCCGGTGTATTCGTCCGGAGAACCGAGAGCGGTTTGGGTGAAGCCGCCGCCCGGCTGATAAACCATGGGGACGATGTTTGAATTCGCGGGGTCATCCTGGACGTAAGAGCAGAACTGGAACCGCCATTTGGGGCCGAAGTTCGCGCTGGTTGCAGGAAGATCCGTGTATTCTTTTTGGCTGTAGCTGACCGTGCACTTAACGCTGGGACCGACTGCCGGCGTATAGCCGACCGGCGTATCGCTAAGAGTCAGACTGCACAGCATAGCTTGGATGTTGTAACGGGTCATTCCGCTGTCGTCGTCGCAAGGGTCGTCGTCGTCGTCGGGCGGATCGTCGTCGTCCTGGTCGTCGGGCGGGCCACCATCGGTGTCGGTTGTGCCGGGACCGGTGTCGCCAGGGTCGGAGTTGTTCGTGTACCCGGCGCCTTCGATCTTGTTTGCGGTTTCCGGGGAAACCCTGGACCAGCCCCTCGGGAGGTTGCCGCTAGGAGTTAGGAAATAGCCCGAAGATTCCTCATTAAAGGCCTTGGTGGACATTGCCAAGGTTCCTCCGAAGCTCTGGTCTTTCAGCAGCACTTGGCCCTTTTTGACACCCGTGACTACCGCATAGTGGCCGATTTTGAAATGGGCAATCGAAGGGGCTATGAGCCTCGCGCGGTGGCTCCGATGAACGGCGACTAGGTGAACGCCACGCTTCCCAGCCTCTTTGGTGAATTGAGCGAGGGAAGTTTCGCCACTGGACGCCAATAAATCGGGGCTGTCTTGAATCTTCTTGTGTTCGATGTTGCCCAGAGCCATGAGCGCGTCGGTGGCGCACACGGAGAGGGTTCCCGGCGCCTTCTTGTAGTTGGCAAAAGCCTCTCTTGCTGCCTCAAGACGCTGCGTCGCCGAACCGTACACCGGCCGTCCGTTGGTTTCTCGCAACAGCTTGCCGAGCTTCTCGACCGATCCTGAGTGGGCGTCTAGGAGTGCCAGTTCGGCCAATGCGCGATCGCCGTAGGCCTTGCCGGTGACGCTGGTTTCGTTCTTCAGCTCGTTCCAGGCTATGTTCAGGCAATAGCCCGCACGGGAGTAGTAGCCTTCCTTGAGGCGCAAAAGTCCCAACTCAAGCCAAAGCGGGCCGGCATAGGGCGACTTGGGATATTGGGACAGAAATCTTGTAAGGGGCGAACAGTTTTCTTTCGCCGCTTTAGGCCTGTATTGATCAAGTGCCGCGCTTAGGGCGGCGCACTGATTCAACGGCGCGAAGTTGCTCGCGGGATTAAGCGGAAGTTCAAAAACATGCTCCGCTGCAATCTTGGTTTGCAAAGCAACTGCCGCGGAATTCGCCGCAATTGATGATGTACCCGGTATTACCGAAATTAAGCCAATTAACCCTAGGACCGGCACTTTCTCCCTCCGAAATGAACCTGTAATTATCAGACTAGCACACTTTTCGTCACAACGCAACTGTCAATTGCGATTAAGAATAAGAGTCTGTTAAGGAAGTCTTTCGACCCGTTTCCAGGCAAACTAGACGGCAAAAGACGGTTCTCTCCGGTTCGCCTTGGCCCGCCAATCAAGTACAGTCTGTAAATATGCTTGTAAGTTTAGTGGCTTTACTCGTGATCCAGCAGGACCCGATGGCATCTTGGCCGGACTCCGCGCCCGTGGCTTCGCTGCCCGGCGAAAAACATCTCAAAAACATCCATCAGCTCACTTTTGGCGGTCAGAACGCGGAAGCCTATTGGAGCGCGGACTGCAAACATCTCACCTACCAAACCCGCCAACCCAACTTCCCGGACGAGCAGATTTTCAGCATGAATGTGGATGGCAGCGGCAAGCATCTCATCAGCACCGGAAAGGGACGCTGCACCTGCAGCTACTTTTTGCCCGATATGAGCGGCATCTTCTTCAGTAGCACCCACGAGAAAGCACCCGGCACGCAGCCCCCGACCGACATGAGCAAAGGCTATGTCTGGATGGTCAACCCGAACTACTCGCTGTACAAAGCCAATCTGGACGGCTCCAACATCACCAAGGTTTTGGACCTCGGACGCTATCTCGCGGAAACCACGGTCGCGCCCAACGGCAAGTTCATCACCTTCACCAGCGACTACCAGGGCGACCTTGAAATCTATAAAGCGAACCTGGACGGCAGCCATCTTGTGCGGCTTACCCACCACCACGGCTACGATGGAGGCCCATTTGTGAGTTGGGACAGCAAGTGGATCGTGTATCGCCGTGACACGTTGGGAACCGCCAAAGAGGCGGACGATTACGACGCGTTACTCGCCCAGGACCTGGTGAGGCCCTCGAAGCTGGAAATTTGCCTCATGGATTCCAACGGAAAGCATTTCAAGCAGATCACCAAACTGGGGTGCGCATCTTTCGCCCCATTCTTGTCGCCGGACGACAAACAGGTTATTTTCAGTTCCAACTACGGCGATCCCAAGGGCATGACCTTTCAACTGTTCACCATCAACGCAGACGGCACAGGCCTGGAGAAAATCACGAATTCCCCGGGCTTCGACAGCTTCCCAATGTTCAGCGCGGATGGCAAGAAGCTGGTGTGGGTTTCGAACCGGAACGGCAACCCGCAAGAGACAAATATCTTTGTCGCGGATTGGGTGCCCTAGTCTCAAGTTGTAGACTCTAAGGGCCATGACCGATGAGGCCTTCGAGGCGCGTGAAGACCCACGGCTCGCGAAAGCGAATGCCATCGTGGAGTACCTGCGCCAAAATCCCTCGGAGGCGTTTCGCGACACGGACGACCTGGCAGTTCAATTCGGCGCGGATTCCGCCCTGGTGGACCAGCTTCTTAGAAGCCGGATCATTCAAAAGAAGCGTAAGAAGCCTCGGTTTTCCATCAAGAAGCTCCTGCGCGAGATTGCTTCGGCCATTGGGAGGGCGGTCTACGGCGCTACCGCACAGCCCCTTGCATTTCTGATCGTTGTTTCGCTTCTTTTTGTCATAACCGCCGCTTCGACCGCCATTTCTGCGAGGGTGGGCGGCAGGACTGGCGCGGCCGCGCACGTGGACAGCCAAGTCGTGGGATTTGGTCTGCTTGCCTATACCGCCGCCCAAATGTTGTGCCTGTTCGTCCAGCCGAGGTTCAAGAATCTGGTCGCCGCATCCGTTTTGGGGGCGATTTCTATCGGGGTGGTGCTTTTGACCAACAACCCGCGAGAAATCGTGACGAACGCCGCCGTGATCGGGTTCTATGGCGTGCTTACCGCCATATTCGGCGCTGGTTTCGTTATCGGGGGCGCCAGCCTCCAAGTTACGATTGCAAAGTCGAAGGAAGCCCATCTTTCGCGACAGGAACTCCTCGGAAGGATGTTGGATCTCCAGGCACTCCTCGAGAAGTTGCCCGCCGAAACGCCGAAGGTCCCCAACCGCGCGCTTCAGCAATTCAGAAGAGTCTTTTCCCATGGGCGGGCCTCATCGGCTTCACATTGACAACAGTTTTCACGATCGCCAATTTGCATCCGATGACGTGGCAGGCAAGGGGGCAGTCGACTTCAACCCTTACGGTGGACTTCGCCCTTCTTCTTTGGTGTGTTATCTCCTGTCTCCTCGCATACATGGCAGGTACCTGGAAAAAGGGAGTGGTGCTGGCCCTCTCGCTGACGCTGGGCGCGGCTGCATCCTTTGCTTTGATCGTGGCGATCCACCGCATTCCGGGGCTCACGCCCGCTAATGCATTCGACCATTGGGCAAGAGAATCCGCCGCCCATGTTGGATTTATGGCCGCCGTGATTTATCTGGTCTCCCTGAAGAGGGACTTGGCGAGGCTGCGACGGGAAGGCGTTCCCAACGAAGCCTCGGTCGTTGCCGAACTGATGGAAGTCCGCGACCGCTTGGCGGCGGCTTCGGTGAAGGTCTACGTGATGGCAGTGGACGTGGTGGGCAGCACAAAAATGAAGGATCGCGCTGACCCATTGCTCGCCGAGTTCTCATTCCGGAGTTTTCAGTCTTGGACTGCAAGTATTGCTGCCAAACACGGAGGCAAGGTGGATGCGATGACCGGGGACGGGGCCATCTTGGCCTTCGGAACCGGTCAGCAGGCACTGTCCTGCACTTTGGATCTCCAGAGCTCGATGGCGGACTTCAATGCCACTAAGAATCGGCTCGCTACACCCTTTCGAACCCGGGTTTCGCTGCATGCCGGGTTGGTCGTGGGCGAACTGGACAAGGTCCAGTTCGCAGAAGTGATCGATATTGCAGCCCACGTGGAGAAGCTCTCGCCGGTCGGCGGCTTTGCCGCCACGATGGATTTCTTGCAAGAGTTGGCCGAACCCCTGGAAGGCGTTCGCCAAGGCCCGGTGGTGGACGGCCGCCAAGTGTATCTGTGCGAGCCGGCGCAGGTGCAAGGGGAAAGGGAAGAGGGAAAAGCGGAAAGGGTAGAAGGCAAAGCCTGACACGTCCGACCTGTCCAACCGCCGTTCACCGTTTACCGTTCACAGTTCACCGTTCACCGTTCACAGTTCACAGTTCACAGTTCACCGTTTACCATTCACCGTTCACCATTCACGGCTTACCGCTTCCCAACCCGAAATCAGCCAGACGAAATGCTACTAGTTTTGGCCCAAAAATCCGCGCGAAAACCTGCGCGGGGATGTAAACTGTGTGGGCTCAACAGTGATGGAAAACGACAGCGGAAACTCCGATGCACACGGTTCTAAGTCCCTGAAGTATCTAACGGTCCAAGACATGCTCTGGATCAATCTTCAGGCGACTAAGAAGGTTCAGCACTTCCGGTATGCACTGCTGGAAGAGGCGACGTATTACCAATACGGCTACGGCGCCAGCCGTCAAAGTCGGCCCGATGCGTTTGGCGTGGAGGATGGTGGTTTTCAATCAGGTAAAGTTTCGCCCGCGTGGCAAGGATAGCGAGCAATGATTCCGCTTTTATTATTCCACCAACGGTTCCTTGAAGCTGGTGAGCGTGTTTTGCAGCGCCTGCATTTCCGCGAGCGACAGCAGGAACGCCAGCGTGGATTCCGCACCCTGGTTCTGGCTCAACCGGTCCATGTGCAAACCGTCGCGGCAGCCGCCAGTGGTGGGATCGTAAAGCGCCAGACCAAGATCGTTTCGACCGAGAAACCATTCAAA
>CAWHLK010000016.1:0-32865 GCA_963829965.1 uncultured archaeon
ACCGGACACGGCGTAGCATTCGGAAGCGGTGGCGTCTCTCCGTGACCATTTCTGTCCCATGTCTCCATCTCCCAGCAGGGACGCGAGGGTTCTTGAGGTTACCAAGATTTCCGTCGATGGACAGGCACCTGGCCCGCCTTACCGACGGTCACCGTCTCGCCTGCCCTCATCTCCATCATCCCGCTTTCCACTTTGCCTATGAATGGAATTTCAGGGCCCTGTAGATCTTTGAGTATGCCTATGGGTTCATTCCGATTTTTGGACTGTTATTTCGCGAATCCAATCGATCCATTGATTCTTGGTATCCCAATCGCCGTGGCTCGGAATTCAGACGGGCCACGTTCATGCCCGCCGCGATTACCTCTCTGATCTTGTCCTCGAAAAGGATCTGGCTGGACTTTGGGAGCCGCACGCTATTTGGTGCGGCGCTTCATGAGGTTTTGGAGTATTCGCTCCAAAGACGCTCAAACTCGGCAGACAAGTCTGGTCCATTGCTTCAAATCCCCCCTCCCAAAACTATTGGGAGTCGATATCGATGCCTACCGATGCCATAAGGTCTTTCGGTGCCTGTGCCAGGCCTCTTAGTCCACGCAAAGATCGGCTCCCGAATGAATGGACGGATTTCGCCATTTGGTAAAGCGACAATACCAACAGCTCTCCGAACGAGTAGGCATACACATAGAACGGCGTGTGGAAGAAATGGGAAGTACACACTCATCATATCTGTTGCTGTTTGCCCAGTTTCACTCGAATCGGCCAACATATATTGCAGCTCGTCGTGCCAAATATCGCCAAACTGCTCGGGGGATAGCTCCCCGCCCTCCCGCCGCTGTTGGTGTGACCGCTGCTCAAATCGGTAAAGCGCGGCTTGCCGAAATACGGTGGCAAAAACCCCCTCGATCTTCGAGGCGTAAAGCGCAAGCTTGTCCTTCAGGCTCGCACAACTACGTTTTCAAATACAAGCATCTCGCCAAAGGTCGACGCCAACTCTGCCAACGGCAGGGTGCCGTGAAAGTTGAAGTAAGTCTGTCCCGGCTAAGGGAAGCATGGACGCCGCGACCAAGTTCGTGGGCAAGCGTGATCACGTCGTCGATCTTGTTGAGATAGTTGCAAAGCACGTAAGGATGGATCCGGCGTCACGTACTGCAGAACGCACCGCCCTGCTTGCCGGGCCTGGGCTCTGCGTCGATCCAACCGTCGGCAAAGAAATCAGCAGCACGATCGCGCATTTCGCCCCTGAACTGTCCGAACGAGTTCTGTACAATACGTTGGGTTCCTCATAAGAAACGGTGTTCAGCCGGAAACAGCGGCGCGTAGCGGTCAAGATGCGTAAGATCTGAAAGTCCAAGGATCTGGCGTTTCACGTTATAGAACGGCTGAACAAGATCGTAATTCCTTGTGCACAGGGAAACCACCATATCCACGGTTTCCTTGCTCAGCTCATTGCTCAGGTGTCTTGCATGCTCGGTGTAGGGCATTTTGCGGAGCCGGTCCTCCACGCTCTTATCTTGAAGTAGGGTGTTGTAGGTGAAAACAACAACCTTTTGCAACTCTTTGAAGCCGTCGGTGGTCGCATCCGCCGCAGCCTGTCTGCTCGCCCTATTGCTCGCGCAGCATGGATAGAACTTCCTCTTGGCTCAGTTCTTGATCCTCACCATTAGGCAAACGCAACTGGTACGTCTGGTTTGCGTGATTTCCTCGAACAGCCTTACCCAGGCGCGTGATCCCGTGTTGGCCGCCTCTTCCAGAATAATCTCCTCCGGCTCGGAAAGCCGATATGGGCTAAAACTTCGCGTCACGACGAGGTGATGTTGGTAAGTCTCCATGGCGGGATCGGCCAAAAGGCGATCTACCGTTGGCTCGGCCAGTGCCTGAATTTCCAGCTCAAAAAACATGAGCGTTACGTTTAACTCAGTGCCCTTCTCCAGTTGCTTTTGTAAAAACGCGCCCGCAGAGGGATTATTGGTATCGGTCACAAAGCTCAGTTCTGCGAAGCCACCGGCTTGGCGCACTCCTGAGTCATCGCCTCGATGTCCTGAAACGCTGCGATAACGTCCTCGCTCCAAATCGGGCACGTTGATGCGGCCGCGATAGGTTTCGGCAAACTTCTCCGCTTCGACTTTAACCGATTCCCAAACTGCGTCGATCGCAGGGTCGGAAGGAGATTCAAAAAGCCCACTAAGATCCCAGCGAACCGCGGGCGGAGGAAGCTGAGCAACCGTACTCATTCGCTCATTATGGCCATGAGTAAAGCGTGTATGCTGTCCGTGTGTTTGTGACGTTGGAGGGCCCCAAAGGCGCCGGAAAATCGAGCGTTATGCGGGGCCTCGCCCATTTGCTCGAAAGCGACGACATCAAAGTGCTCACCACTCGGGAACCGGGCGATGGCTCATTGGGACCACGAGTACGCCAAATCCTTCTTGAAGGCGGCGCACTGGACCCTAAAGCAGAACTGCTCCTCTTCCTCGCAGATCGCGCCCAGCATGTCGCCGAAGTGATCCGCCCGTCCCTGGCTAGAGGCGAAATAGTGCTTTGTGACCGTTATGTGGATTCCACGCTCGCCTACCAGGGTTACGGGCGCGATTTGGAAGTGAACCGACTTCGCGAATGGAACGATTTTGCCACCGGGGGCCTTGTCCCTGATCTAACGCTTCTACTGGACATTGAACCATCCAAGGGGCTCCAGCGGGTGAAAGACAAAAACCGGCTAGACTCCGAACCACTCCAGTTTCACCAAAAGGTCCGAGAGGGCTTTTTGAAAGAGGCCGAAAGAGACCGAAGACGTTGGGTGATACTTGATGCGTCTGAAAACCTAGAGAACGTAACACATGCGGCGCTTGAGGCCGTAAAACAAAGGCGAGCCCTAAAACTATGATCCTAATCTCTCTTGCAATCCTCGGCCAAGGCCGGCCACCCGTCCAGAACCGAGCATCCGCCGGGCCACCGCCTGCCATCGTCCAAGCGCTTTCAAGTTACATTAAGAATGCGAAGAGCTTGAGTGCGGAAATCACTCTGACTTCGCCGGGCATAAAGGATGTGGGCATTGCGCGCATGGTTTACATAAGGCCGAACAAGCTGTTCTATTCCCTCAAGTGGGGAAGATGGGATTTCGAGTTCATCGGCACAGAGAGAGGATCCTGGGATGCCGACATGGTCGCAAAAAGTTATAGCGAGACCCCTGATTGGAATTGGTATTACCCGTACTCTATCCAGACGGACGCGCCTGCTCTTTTCATGCCCGGCTACTTAATGGACGGCACCATGCATTCCGAAAAGATCATGGGACTGACCAGCGCAGGCCACGAGACCGTTAATGGGGTTGAGGCCGACAAACTCGGCGACGTCAACGGGCGCCAAAAGGCGGTCCTGTATGTGGATCACAATGGAAAACCGCTGCGCTCCGTAACCTATCGAGGGCATTGGGTCATAACCGCGGATGTGAAATCGCTGGTCATCAATGCTCCTGAATCAGCCTCTCAATTTAGCTATAACCCGCCCCTTGGATTTGAGGCATTCTCGGTACCCCTCACATTGCGTCCGATCGGCATCGGAGATAAATTCCCCGTTGCCGGCTGGAAATCGACCGGCTTATCGGACATGTTCGCCCAAAGGCCTACCCTGGTGGTAGTCACGGAAGACGGTTGTGAGCCGAGCGCCAAGTCCGCGGCCGCACTTGCCGATATGGGAAAGAGCGGCACGCTGGGGGTCGCGGTCGTTTCGCTGTCCTCCGATGGAGGCGTGCCGAGTACTCTCTCTCAATACCCTAAGTTTTATGACGTGTCCGGCAAACTGGACAAGGCGATCGGCGCCCCGGCAACCCCTCTTTTCTACCTGGTAGGCAAGGATGGGAAAGTCGAAAAGGTCTGGATGGGCTTCGACCCGGACAAGGCCGACGAGTTCAAAAAAGACGTTGCTAACTCCGTAAAGTAGCAATTCTGGTTCAATAGGACATGAACTCGATTGTAGGGCAGATGGATGCCAAGGGCAAACGCTTTGCCATTATCGTCAGCCGCTGGAACGAGCTAATTACCAAAGAGCTCCTTGAAGGCGCTTTGGAAGCTCTTCAGCGCCACGGGGATCCTTCCGTCGAGGTCGTTAATGTGCCGGGCACCTGGGAAATCCCAGTCGCTGCCCGCGCGTTGCTGTCACGTTCAGCCGATAGGCCAGACGCCCTCATTGCCCTTGGCTGTATTTTGCAAGGTCAAACTCCTCATGCCCGGCTGTTAGGCTCAGACGTGGGCGGAGCGCTCATGGGTCTGCAGGTGGAAACCGGAGTGCCAATCGCCTGGGGCGTGCTCACGCCCGATACCCAGGAACAGGCGTTGGAGCGCGCCGGGTTAAAACATGGCAACAAGGGCCGAGAAGCGGCCCTCGCCGCCGTGGAGATGGCAAGCGTGGTCGAGCAGGTTCTCGTCGGCGACAAGGGGGCTCGAAAGATCGGATTCAAAGGCGCCTAAGTCCCTCCATCGCTTTAGCGGACGCATCCACTACGTGTTCACCCTCTTTCGTGCCGTTGAATGACAGCGAAGCCTCGTACCCGCCGTGGGAGTAATCCACCGGGTCCAGGATGTAGCCGATCCAGCCGTTCACGTGGCTTACAACGAGCACGGATTTAAAGCCCATTTTCAATCCCGCGGCACGAATGCGCCGCCCCAGGTGAGAAGTCGGCTCACCGGGAACACCGATAATCGCCAAGTCCCCCATTCTTAGGGCGCAAATAGAGGCATGCTCCGGCGTGAACTGCTTGACCATCTTCTGCGCAATCGACAAAGGTGCATGATAGTCGTGCAAGAACGCCGGGCTCGGTGTCGGGGCGTCCATTTGGATTGGCTGCTCGATCGTCTTGACCGGATCCGACTCGCGCCATTCATTCCGGTAGGTTGCGCCTTTGGCGGCAGCCCAGAGGGCTGAGCAGAAGTTCTGGATTTTTTCTGCATCCGTATTCCCTGGCGCCTTGGGCGAAACGTCGCCGATCGCCCCCGCCAAAACGGGCAAAATCCAGGGCTTGTTCGCAACATCAAATTCATGGGAAAGCTGTCCGGGCCAATCGCCGCTTGTTTGGTTGTTATCAGGCCCATAAAAAACTGGGTGCGCGGGGTAGGACAGAACCAATTCACGCTTAGTAGCGCGATTTTCCAAAGACCCTGAGCGAAGCCGAAGGGAGCTTGTCGAAGGGTTAGGTGCAGGCGTCCCTTCGTGGGCCTCGATCACATCGATTGCTAGAATAGTCCCGAATTGCTCCGGATCTGCGCCGGGCCTTCGGCCCCGGTTTAGGTCGGCCGTGAATTCTCCGACCGATAACGCCTCGCATGACGTGGCGGGCGCATCCAGCGCCTGGGTTACCGCAAAGGAGATCTTGTCCGCATACCAACCCAACCAGCGGTGCCGAAATGAAGCCACGCCGGGAACCTTGAAAGTCATCCTGTCATTCAGCAACTGACTGTCCGGCGCGGAATGGGTATGAGTTGCGCTCAAGAAAAGACCCACGTCAACGGGGATGCGCTTGCGGACTTCGGCGTAGAGGCTGTCGGGAACCGTCAACATTTCCACGCTGACAATGGCTTCTTTCCAGTTTCCAACGGAAAAAAGAACGCAGCGCGCGAATAAAGGCTCGCCGCCTTCCGTCATATCCTCATCATGCCGCGCCGTGTACCCACCCAAAGGCAACGGTTCGTCCGGCGTAATATCGACACTTGCCTCACGAATCTCGAGCGGCTTCGAATCCGGCCAACAGACGGGGGAAACGCGCGGGGCATAAAATGCCAGGAGGAATGCTGCCGTTCCGATCACTCGATATAGTTTGACGCCTGGCCTTTCGCCCTGTGTTGCTACTTTCGGGCAGTGGTATTCTGCCAGAATCCCTTAGCGATGAGCTTCTCTACCCAGATTTCCTCGGACTTGATCATCGTCGAGGCGGGCGATAATTCCCCGGTCGGCGTGACGGTCGTCAACCGAGGCGAAGAAGCTGATCGATACGAAGTTCAGGTGGAAGGCCTGGACCCGGAATGGACCGCCATCCCGGTTCCGATCTTCAGCATCGCCGCCGGCGAAACTCAAACCGAGAAGATATTTTTTAAGCCAGGCCGGGCAAGCGAAAGCCTCGCGGGCAACTACCCTTTCGTCGTGAAGGTGCGCTCCCTGAAATTCTGGGGAGAGCCGCCCCGTGCAGGGCGTCGTCCAAATCAAGCCGTACAACCACTTGAGCATGGACATAACCCCCAAAAAGGGGTCGATATCGCCTGCTCATGGGCTCGAGGTTTTTCACGCCTTGATCATGAATCTCGGCAATACCGAGCAGACGCTCCAACTCTACGGCAGCGATCCTGAGGACGCATTCGCATTTGAGTTCGACTCAGAGCAAGTGACCATCGGCCCTGGCCAGCAGAAAGAGATTGAGGTCCGGGCCACACCCACCAGTAAGCGGCCGTTTTCAAGCCCTCGCCTCCATGTTTTCACAATTAGTGCGCGCAGCATTCAAACGCCGTCCCTGGTTTCCTCTTCTCAGGCGCAGCTGGAGCAGCGGCCCATCGTGACACCGGTCGCATTGATTGTTTGTTTCTTGGTCTGCCTGTTGGTTTATCTGTGGTTTCTGTCGAGGCCGCAGCCGCCCTCAGTGACGCTCACACTGGACCCCGTTGGCGGAAGCTATAAAGACGGCGACGAAGTGACGGTCAGATGGCATGCAGTGAATGCAACTCAGGTGAAGCTAACAATTGGCGACCAGCACTTAACCGAGCCCCCAGACGGGAGCACAAGCTTCACCGTCCACGCGAGCGGGACCGTTCAAGCCATCGCTGTTGAAGACAAACAGGAAAGCAAAGCCCAAACCGAAAGCTTTGTGGTGAAGGAACCACCAGTGCAGCCGGATCCTGTTATCGAGCAGTTCGACATCCCCCAACGGGAGGTGCCGTCAGGGCAGCCGATCATCATCAAATACAGGGTGAAGAATGCGGTTAAAGTGGTGCTGGAACCGAATACGATTATTCTCGATTCGACCCTTGATTCGTATCAGCTGAAGGGTGAACTGCCCGGGAACCACGTCTATCATCTCGTGGCGGAAAACGTTGCCAACCATAGCACGACGTCCAAAGAAATCAGGGTGCACGTCGCCGAAGAGAGCGAAGCCAGCATCGTCGACTTCGACGTCGAGCCGCGAGAGTTGGAGGCTGGCGGCGGCGAAGTAACGGTGACGTGGCAGGTGAACAACGCTTCGAGGATCGAGATTACGGCAGGCGACAAGTCAAGTCTCGCTCAAGATGCAACCGGCCAATCCCCGGTTCAAATCGATCGAGATACCGAGTTTTATCTCACTGCCTACGACTCGAAGGGAGTGGTGACAAAGAGCCAACGCATCTTCGTGAGGATCAAACCGGCTCTCCAGCCCACCCAACCACCACCTACGACCACTGGTACGCCCGATACAACCACAACGGGCGGCAACACAACGACTGACACAACCGGGAATAATAATCCGCCGGCCCAAACAACAACGACGGGCGGTGGATGAGAACCTTGCCCCGAGCACTACTAAGCGTCACCGACAAAACCCATATCGTTTCTTTCGCCCAAGGCCTTGTTTCAAAAGGCTTTGAGCTCTTGAGCACCGGAGGAACTGCAAAGGCCCTCCGTGAAGCGGGCTTACCCGTTCGAGACGTGTCCGAAGTCACCGGCTTTCCCGAAATGCTGGATGGCAGGGTCAAGACCCTGCACCCACTGATTCATGGCGGATTGCTTGGCGATGTCCGGCTTGAAGACCATCGTAAGCAAATGGCGGAAGCCGGCATTGACGCGATTTCTCTGCTCTGCGTAAATCTCTATCAGTTCGAGAAAACCGTAACTGGCACGCACGACATGGAAGAGGCTATCGAATCCATCGATATCGGGGGACCAGCGATGATCCGCGCAGCCGCAAAGAACTGGCGGAATGTGCTGGTGGTCGTGGACCCTTCGGATTATTCCCGAGTCCTCTCCTCGGAGCCGGACGATGGGATGCGGTTGGAGTTTTGCGCGAAGGCATTTCGCCACACCGCATTTTACGACTCAATGGTCTCTCGTTATTTAACGGGGGCCGCAGGCGAGCACCCGTACCAGGAGACACTAACCGTTGGCATGCGGCTTAAGCTCCCGCTGAGATATGGCGAAAATCCGCACCAGGCCGGCTCCCTCTATGTGGATCCGCTCACGCCCGACCAGGGCATCGCTTATGCCACCCCTATTTGGGGCTGGGAAGTTGGTTACAACAACATCAATGACGCCAACGGCGCCTGGAATCTCGTGAACGATCTTCCGGCTCCGGCATGCGCAATCACCAAGCACGGCAACCCGTGCGGGGTTGCGGTCGCCGCAACTTTTGGCGAGAGTTTTAGAATCGCACGGGACGCTGACCCGATCTCCGCCTTCGGCGGAGTCGTGGCATTCAACGGCGTTGTAGACGAGGGCGCAGCGGCGGCTATGACCGAGAAGGGCAATAAGTTGGATGTGGTCATCGCCGCAGGCTTCAGCGACGTTGCGCGGGAGATGTTTAAGAACCGCAAAGGCTGGGGACAGGAAGTTCGGCTGCTGGTTGCGCCCGCCCCAGGTGTCAAGCCTGCTTTGACGTTGAGATCGGTCGCGGGGGGATTTCTTGCTCAGGATTTGGACCGTGATCCCGCCTGCCTCTCCGGCACAAAGCCGGAGACTTGGAAGGTAGTCACTTCTTTGGAACCAACGCCGCAGCAGCTTGAAGCTTTGCTTTTCCTCTGGAAGGTCATCCCCCACGTAAAATCCAATGCGATCGTGGTCGGGCTCCATGACCGCCTTTTGGGAGTCGGTGCAGGGCAAATGAACCGGGTCCAAAGCGTGCGCTTGTCCTTGGAGCAAGCGGGCGAAGGCGCCAAAGGCGCTGCCCTGGCAAGCGATGCGTTCTTCCCCTTCCCAGACAGCATCGAAGTTGCGGCGGCAGCAGGAATTGCCGCGATAGTCCAGCCCGGCGGAAGCAAAAAAGATCCTGATGTGATCGAAGCCGCAGACCGCCTTGGCATTGCGATGGTGCTGACCGGCGTCCGCCATTTTTTGCACTAGCAACGTCGCCCCTTGGGCCCAACGCTACCGAATGGATAGCCAGGGAAGGCAGCCCCAAGTCGTGTCATCCGGGAGTTGGGGCTATTCTTCTAGTTCGCTGCGAACTGACTTCCCTGCAGTTCCTCCTCTTACCACCACGAAAACCATTTTCTGGGGCCGCTCTAACAGGACAGTTTGTCAATAATCGATTGATTATCCGAACTAAATACCCGTGCCCCTTCGTCACATCCGACTTTCACGACCGTCCAGCCGTCATAATCCAATAATATGAGGCCGACCGATGTCGGCAGCCCCGACTACTTCCACAGAGTCGTGGACTGCCAATGGGCATGCCCTGCTCACACCAACGTGCCGGAATACATCCGGCTGATCGCGCAAGGTCGCTATGACGATGCTTACATCGTTAACCGAGACTCGAATGTCTTTCCGGGCATTTTAGGCCGAACTTGTGACCGTCCGTGCGAGCCCGCCTGCCGGCGGACTCGCGTTGACGGCAAACCGGTCGCGATTTGCCGCCTCAAACGGGTAGCTGCGGATAACAAGTCCGATATTCGCGACCGGATCCCCAAGGCCCCCAAGGAAAAGAACGGAAAGAGAATTGCCCTCATTGGGGCCGGCCCCGCTTCGCTTACCGTCGCCAACGATCTCATGCCGTTGGGATACCAAACCACGATTTTCGAAGCAGGACCGAGGCCGGGCGGGCTCATGCGGATCAACATCCCCGCGTTCCGCCTTCCCGAAGAAGTGCTCGACGAGGAAATCGGCTACATCGTGGACATGGGCGTGGAAGTGCGCTACAACACGCCGATCGAGAGCCTAAAGGAGCTCCTCGATAGAGAAGAATTTGAAGCGGTCTTCGTGGGCAGCGGCGCGCCCAAGGGCAAAGAGTTGGAGTTGCCCGGACGCCACGATACCGATCAGATCTTTATCGGAATCGATTGGCTGGCATCGATTCACTTCGGCCATGTCACCACGGTTGGCGAGAAAGTGCTCATCATCGGCGTAGGCAACACGGCCATGGATTGCTGCCGCAGCGCCAAGCGCCTCGGCGCCAAAGACGTAAAGGTAATCGCTAGAAAGACCCGCAAGTATTTCAAGGCTTCCCCTTGGGAGCTTGAAGATGCCGAAGAAGAGCAGATCGACATCATGGAGAATCATTCGCCGGTTCGGTTCGTGATCAAGAACGGCAAGCTCACCGGCATGGAATTCGATATTTTCACTTCCAAGGAAGTGGACGGCCAGTTGATCCAAGAGCCCGCGGGGCGAACGATTCTGCCATGCGACACCGTGGTTCTCGCGATCGGCCAGGAGAATTCGTTCACCTGGATCGAACGCGACATCGGACTCCAATTCGGCAGGTGGGACATGCCGGTGGTAGACAAAACCACGTTTATGTCCACTCGTCCCGGGGTCTTTTTTGGCGGCGACGCAGCCTTTGGCCCCGCCAATATTATTTGGGCAGTGGAACAGGGCCACCAGGCTGCCATTTCCATTCATAACTACTGCCAAGAAAAGCCGCTGCACGACCGGCCCCCTCAGGGTATGACTCTGACACCCACCAAAATGGGCCTGCACGAGTGGGCCTACAGCAACGACTACAACCCCAGTCAGCGGCAGAAAATGAAGCACGTCCAAATGCCGCTTCGTTTCGCGAACATGACGACCGAAGTCGAGGAGGGATTTACCGAAGAGCAAACCCGCCAGGAAGTGGAGCGGTGCCTCAACTGCGACATTGAAACGTCCTTCACCGATTCGCTTTGCATCGAATGCGATGCCTGCATCGACATCTGCCCCACCGACTGTCTCACCATGACGACAAACGGAGAGGAAACGGAGGTCAGAGGCCGGCTAACCGCGCCCGCCGACAACATGGAGCAGGCGCTATTCATTAGCGGTAACCTGAAACAGACAGGTCGGGTGATGGTCAAAGACGAGAACATTTGCCTCCATTGCGGCTTGTGCGCCGAACGCTGCCCAACCTTTGCATGGGATATGAAGCAGTTCGTGCTGCATTTGCCCTACGCGGGTGTGCCTGTGCCGCAGGCAACCCTACCCAAGGAAACGGTGACCGCATGAAGAACATGGTCAACGACTTCGCAATCAAGATCGCGACGGTGAATGGGACCGGCTCGGCGAGCGCCAACGGCTTGATCATGCAGACCATTTTCAGAATGGGCATCCCGGTCACCGGTAAGAACCTTTTCCCATCCAACATTCAGGGACTGCCCACCTGGTACGAGATCAGGGTCAGTAAGGACGGCTACACCGCGCGGACGCCGGTTTTCGATCTCATCGTCGCCATGAACGCGGCGACCTATCAGAAGGACGTGAACGAAGTGAGGCCGGGCGGCTGGCTGCTTTACGACTCCTCCTGGCCACTGGATGAGCGGCTGAAACGAGACGACATCCACTACGTCGGGGTGCCAATGGCGGAAATGGTGAACGATGCGTTCAAGGGCGTGCGAGAACGCATCCTCATGAAGAACATCACCTGCGCGGGGGCGCTGGCCGCGCTCCTGAATATGGATACGGACATCATCAAGACGCTGACCCACGAGAAGTTTTCCAAGAAACCGGCATTGCTGGACTCGAACGAAAAGGCGATCTACCTCGGGTTCAACTACGTAAGAGAGAACTTCGCCTGCCCGCTCCCCATTAGGCTCGAGGCAATGGACGCTACGAAGGACAGCATCCTCATCGACGGCAACACGGCCGCCGCCTTAGGCTGCGTTTATGCCGGCGCAACGGTTGGCGCCTGGTACCCGATTACTCCCTCGACGTCCATGATGGAGGCCTTCAAGACTTTCTGCGGGCGTTTCCGAAAAGATCCCGAAACCAAAAAAAACAAATATGTGATTCTCCAGGCCGAGGATGAGTTGGCGGCCATCGGCATGGTCATCGGCGCTTCTTGGGCAGGAGCCCGAGCGTTTACGCCAACTTCCGGCCCCGGCATTTCGCTGATGAACGAGTTTATCGGGCTGGCTTACTATTCCGAGGTTCCGGCGGTGATTTTCGACGTCCAGCGCACCGGCCCTTCAACAGGCATGCCCACTCGCACGCAGCAGGGCGACCTTATGATGTGCGCCTACGCCTCCCACGGGGACACCAAGCACGTCTGCCTCTATCCGAGCGACCCTCGTGAGGCATTCGAATTTGCGGTCAAGGCATTCGATCTTGCGGAAAGATTCCAAACTCCGGTGATGGTGCTCACCGATCTTGACATCGGTATGAACGACTGGATGATTCCCAAGCTCACTTGGGACGACAGCTATCGTCCGGATCGAGGCAAAGTATTGGGCCCTGCAGAATTGGACCAAGTCAAAAACTTCTTCCGATACCTGGATGTGGATGGCGACGGCGTCACCTACCGCACCCTCCCCGGCGAAGACCCACGCGGCGCCTACTTCACCCGAGGCTCAGGACACAACAAGTTCGGCGCGTACACCGAAGACGCGACCGAATACCAGGACGTTCTCGACCGAATCGCCCGGAAGTTCGAAACTGCCCGTGCGTCCGTTCCTTCCGCAGTCATTAAGAAGCAGAAGGGCGCCCGTTTGGGTCTCATCACCGTGGGCGGCTGCAATGGGGCCTGCCTGGAAGCATTGGACATTCTGAGGGCAGACGGTTTGGAAATGGACTACATGAGAATACGCGCCTTTCCTTTTGGTGACGAGGTCAAGGCCTTCCTCGAAGAACATGAAACCAACTATGTGGTCGAGCAAAACCGAGACGGACAGCTTAGAAGCTTGCTCATTTTGGAGACCGAGGTCCCCAGTTCCAGGCTGGAGTCGATTCTCTACTATGCGGGCTTCCCAATGAGCGCGCACCACGTGGTCTCCGGTGTGCAAAAGAACGTAAAGGTGACGGCATGAGCTTTATCGCCAAACCCAAAGTTCACCACCCGGCCCTTCGCAAGAACGCGATCGGCCTGACCCGACGAGACTACGAAGGCGCGATCACCACGCTTTGCGCAGGTTGCGGCCACGATTCCATAACTGCCTCGTTCATTCAGGCGTTTTGGGAACTGGATATTGAGCCGTACAAGGTTGCAAAACTCTCCGGCATCGGGTGTTCCTCCAAGACTCCCGCCTATTTCTTGAGAGAAGCTCACGGATTCAACAGTGTCCATGGGCGCATGCCATCCATCGCCACCGGCGCGAACGCCGCGAACCGGGACCTGATTATGGTCGGCATCTCCGGAGACGGCGACTCATTGAGCATCGGCCTTGGTCAACTCTGCCACGCGATTCGGCGCAACCTGAACCTGCTCTATGTGCTGGAAAACAACGGCGTGTACGGACTCACCAAAGGGCAGTTCTCCGCTTCCGCTGACCCCGGTTCCCTCAGCAAGGGCGGTGAAGCAAACACAATGAGCGCCATTGACAGCGTTTCCCTCGCTCTGGGCTTGGGCGCCACATTCGTGGCGCGCAGTTTCTCGGGCGACAAAGCACAACTCGTCCCCTTGATCAAGGCCGGGCTGATGCATGACGGTTTCGCGTTTATCGATGTAATTTCCCCATGCGTGACGTTTAACGATCACGAAGGATCTACCAAGAGTTACGCCTACACCCGAGAGCACCAAATCGAGCTGAACCAAGCCGATTACGTGCATTCTCAGCCCGAAATCACAACTTCCTATGAACCTGGCGCTGTTCAGGACGTGAAGATGCATGACGGCAGCATCGTGCGCCTTCGAAAAGTGACCGAAGAATACGATCCCACGGATCGTGATGTGGCTCTGGGCCACATTCGCGAGCACCGGTCGAGGGGCGAGATTTCAACCGGTCTGCTTTACATATCGCCCGACTCGCACGACATGATGAATCAGTGCGATGCCATTGACGGCCCGGTGTACAAGCAACCCTATGAAGCCCTGTGTCCCGGCTCAGCCGAGCTGGAAAAGCTACAGGCCAGGTTTAGGTAAAGCTCCTTGGAGCGCGGGTCCGGATTGAGTGTTACATGTAGCAAAACTGAGTATCGGGAAACCCTGAAACCCAAAGCTTTACCCGAAACCCTAAACCTAAAACCCTTTTACCTCACCAAAACCTAAAACCTAAAACCCAACACTCAATACTCCCGATCTCAAACCCAAGCTTGATATTTGACTTTGAACGCCCCATCGGGGAATAGGTCCACCAAAGCATAGCCCGGAGGAGTCTGCTCGAACTGTCCTCGCCACCACTGTCCGCTAACCGCCCCGTTGCATGCGTAGGTGACTGCGTCATACTGCACGATTCCGTGAAGATGCTCATGCCCGGCAAGGCAGAGTTTGACGTTCGGATGTTTCAGGAACAGGTCCTTGATACGCCGAGCGTCGGCGTGCATCCACGTTTTCGGAATTTCAAAACCGTGGCCGTTCTCGGATTTAGGGCGCATCAGCGCCGAAGCGGAAAGAATCGGACAGTGGCTTAGAATCAAAACCGGGGTGGTTTCAGGAGTCTTCGCCAAATCAGCGCAAAGCCAGTGGAACTGAGCTTCGTCCAGGCGTGCTTCGTAGCCCGCGCCAACTGAGGACTGCCGGATGCTGTCCAAAACCACAAGGTGCCAGCCGCCCTGATCGATGCTGTAGTAAGGAGAGGACAGGTTCAATTCGTCCATTGCCCATTTTCTAGCAGAGGGGTCCTCGCAGCGGGTTGCATTGAAACGAGCCGAATCCCAACCCCACAGATCATGGTTCCCAATGCAGGAAACCATCTGCAGATCGCAGTTTCCCTTATAAACTGAATGAAAAGCAGCCCATTGGGCACGCACGTCGTCCAGCTTTCGAAGGCTCGCATCAAAAATGCTGTCACCGCCGTTCAGAACGAGCGAGGGGGGAACGGGATGGTTTTGCAGATGTAAAAGACACTTGGCAAAGCCTTCCTTCGCCCCGGGAACGCCCGGCGCAAGGTGGCAGTCCGTGATATGAGCCAGCCTGAATCCAGTCGTCTTATCGTGACGGCGGCGATGGCCCGTCGCAAAAACTGACGGGATCGCGCTCGCAATTGCCGCGAGGCTCGCCCCACGCAGCAAGCCTCGTCTGGATAGCACCTCTACATCCATACAACCACATAGACGTGCCAAGTTTTTTCCCGGCAACGAACTGTTAATGCAATTTAACAATGCGTATGCCACAATATCGGCTCATCCCCGTTTTATTGAGGTTATTTTCGCATGTTTGCTCAACAGACCGGCATGTTCGTTGCCGAGACCCATACCACCGCAGTCACCTGGCTCTTCACGATCGAGAAATTTCTCGTTGAGGGCCGCACGAAGTATCAGGAATACCAGATCGCCGAAATGCCCAGGTTCGGCAAAACGCTTTTCCTTGACTACAAGATCCAGAGCTCGCTGCTCGACGAATTTGTGTTTCACGAATGCATGTCCCAGCCCGCGATGACGCTTCATCCAAATCCAAAGAAGGTTGCGGTTTGCGGTGGAGGCGAAGGCGCGACCCTGCGCGAAGCACTCAAGCACAACACCGTTGAAGAGGCGGTCATGATCGATATCGACGAGGAACTCATCGATATGGTCAAGGTCCATATGCCGGAATGGCACCAAGGCGCGTTCAACGACCCCCGCACCACTCTCCTTCACACGGACGCGCGGAAATACCTTCAGGACAACAAAGGCGCCAACTTCGATGTGGTCCTCAGCGATCTTCCCGACCCCTTGGAAGGCGGCCCCGCGATGTACCTCTTCACCAAGGAATACTACCAAATCTGTGCGGACGCAATGAGCGATGACGGCGTCTTCGCCATGCAGGCGGGCTGCGCGAACTCCAACTACCCCTATTGCTTCGCGGCTTGCATGAAGACCCTGGAAGACATGAAAGACGTGTTCCCCTATGTCGCCGGCTACTACGGGATCATCACCACGTTCATGATGCCCTGGGGCTTTATCCTTGCCAGCAAAAAGCACAATCCGGCGAATTTGAATCCCCAAGAAATCGCCAAGCGCTTCGCTGCGCGCGGAGTAAAGAATCGCTATTACACGCCCCGCTATCACGATTCGGTCTTCACTCTTCCTGACTATTTGGTGGAAGCGGTCGAAGAACACGGCCGCGTCCTGACTGATGAGAAGCCATTTGTTTGGACGGCATGAAGCATCTAACCAAATGGTGCGATTCTTGCTTAAGGAAACATTAACATTTGAATTTGAACCTGCGAAGGTACAATTCGTCAAGTCATTGTGCAGATCCGAACATTTGGAGTGTCCGCGGATTTATGCCAAGAATCTTACTAAGGGAAAGCAACGTAGCTTTTTAATAAAGAAATGATGATGTTTCGACGCCTTTATTGGGTGGCTGAACAGGTCGAACCGAGCGGCCGGTCAAAAGTCACCGGGGTTTATACCTCTATTCAAGATCTTATTCACAAAGGGCTTCACTGGTGTGAAGGAGGTTCAGGCTTTTATCGCCTGACCCTCGTGAAGCCCGATTCGTTCAACACGCCGATTGGAGTCTTCGAATCACCCAGGTTCGAAGGCTTGAGCGAGGCAATGAGCGAACTGGTCGCCGGAAGCGAATACAGCGGAGACGAGGTCATCGACCTCAAGGCGGCCTTGGAGCAGTTCGTTAGCGCGAAGGCTTCTTAGGTTCGATGCTAAGCGAGTAATCCCTGGCGCAGCCTTATGCTTGCCAGGGCACTTCTCCAATCCTGCGTCCTCGGCGGTTATTTCTGGATTCCCCTATGGAACTGTCTGGACATTTCTCGTCGCCATTGGGTTTGCCCCTTGGTAAGCTCAACCTATGCTCTCTGCGCGTCTTGTTTTTGCCTTCCTCGGTGCTATAGGGGTTGCGGCCACTAGCTTTGGTTCGTCATCAACCGACGAAGTCCTTGGGGTCATCCGCCGGACCGCCGGAGATCGAATCGCGGCCCACGTCCACGTCACTCTTGGGCTGCCCAGCTACAACGACAAAGACAACTATTCGCTGGAAGCTCGCAAAGGCGAGCTAACGATAAAAGCGACCAGCCCGGTTGCAGCATGCCGCGGCTTCTATGACTATCTAAAGAGCGTCTGCCATTGTCAGGTCAACTGGTCCGAAGAGAATATGAAACTCCCGGAGCGGCTCCGCGACTGCACCCTTCAATCAACGAGCTTCACCCAATTCCGCCACTACTACAACATTTGCACATTCGGCTACACGACCGCCTTTTGGGACTGGCCAAGGTGGCGTAAAGAAGTCGATTGGATGGCCCTGCACGGCATCAACATGCCGCTCAGCCTAAACGGTCAAGACAAGATCTGGCGGGCCACTTTCCGCACGTTCGGCGTTCCCGACAGCTCCAGCATGAAGTTCTTCAGCGGCCCGGCCTTCCGCCCATGGCACTGGATGGGCAATCTGAACAGCCACATGGGACCTCCTCCTGAAAGTTGGATCGAGGGCCAAGCCCAACTTGAGAAGAAGATTCTCACCGCCGAAAGGGGGCTCGGGATGACACCCGTTGTTTCCGGTTTCAGCGGTTTCGTACCGGTCGATTTCGGACGATATAACCCCAAAGTGAAGCTGTTTTCACCAACCAGTTGGGGCGGTTTCGAACCGACAACGTTTGTAGATGTCCGCGATCCGGTGTTCGTCGAGATCGGCAAGCGGTATATCGAGGAGTTTCGCAAGGAGTACGGGGATGTCCATTACTACCTGTGCGACACGTTTAACGAACAAAACCCGCAATTTCCGGACGCCACGAAACTAAGGGATCTGGCCGCTTGCGGCCAAGCCGTGTACGAAGCCATTCGCGAGGGCGACCCAAAGGGAGTTTGGGTGATGCAGGGGTGGCTGTTTTATAACGAGCAAGATTATTGGGGCAAGCCCGAAGTGGAAGCACTGCTTTCAGGAGTACCAGAAGGCAAGATGATCATTCTTGACCTCGCTACCTCTCAGTTTCCGGTTTGGCAAAAGCAGCCGGCCGTCGCCGCCAAAGGTTGGATATTCAATACGCTTCACAACTACGGCCAAGACACCCAGCTTGGCGGAGAACTGCAGACCTTCGCGGACGCGGAAATGGCAGTGCTCAATTCCTCGAACCCAGGACGTTTCCTCGGCATGGGCCTGACCATGGAGGGCACGGATCAGAATCCCATCGTTTACGAGATGATGACCGACCTGATGTGGCTTGGCGGGGGGTACATCGATGCGTTCGATAAAAACGTCAGTGGAATCGGTCTGCCAGCCGGCTTCCATGCACCACGGATGTCGGACCCGACTTTTAACGTCGCCGAGTGGCTGGACGACTACGTCCATTCGCGTTATGGGCTGGATCGGCCTGAGTTACGCGAAGTTTGGGCTAAGGTGCTCAAGACGATCTACAGTGGAGGTATCGGCGCAGCGGGCGGCGAATGGCGCAAGCGGCCAACCGACCATTTTTGGAGCGACCCGGGCCAAACTGCGGCTCTGCGAGACATCGTTGGGCAGCTCTATTCTGCGGGCGATGACATACGCAGCAACGGGCTTTATCAACGCGACCTTGTCGACATCACCAAGACCTGGCTAGGGTGTCTTGCCGATTCCTACGCCTCCGCCGCTCTCGCCTCCTGGCCGGAGGATAAGACGAACTACTTAAAGTATAAGGCTAAGTTCCTGGAAATTCTTGATGACATTGATCAAGTGATGTCCTGCCGCCCCGAGCACCGACTTTCCACTTGGCTAAAAATGGCCACTTCTTGGGGGACCAGTCGAGCCGAAAAGAGCTTGCTCGAAAAAAACGCCCGCTGGCAGATCACAGTCTGGGACGGCAAAGATGCAATCGAGGACTATGCGATAAAAGAATGGGCGGGCCTCACGAAGGATTACAATAGGGGCCGCTGGGAGCTGCTGTTCAACTCTCTGGAATCTGGGCATACGTTAAAGAAAGAGGATCAACTCCGTTGGGAGCTTGCGTGGGCAAATTCCAGCGTTCCCCCAAAACAGTCGGGGCCGGAAGACATAAGCTCTTTGATTCCCGGGCTGCTCAGCAAGTATCCGAAATCGCCCAGCGTCGAAAACCTGCTGAACCTAGAGCCGGAAGATCCCGGCATTGCAGTCGGGAAGCCGGTTACCGTCTCCGGAGGCACCGAAGCCGGCACCCGCCCCGAAGTCGTCGTGGACGGCAAAACAACCGGCGAGTATTGGGCCGCGAGCCCGCCGCCCGTCTGGCTCCAGGTCGATCTCGAAAAGCCGTACCAGGTTTCTGAAATCGATTTGTTCTGCTACCACGGGGACGAGCGGTATTACCAATACAAGCTGGATGTTTCGCTGGACGGAGCCACTTGGACCACCGTAGTGGACGCATCTACCAACACGGCCCTTTCGACCTACCGAGGCTACCGGCACAAGTTCCCCGCAGTTTCCGCACGGTACGTGCGAGTAACCATGCTCCACAACAGCGCCAACATCGGCCAGCATATCCATGAGCTAAGGGTAATCGGCCGGTAGGAATTTCGGTTTGATATTCTTGGGCCTTAGATAAGGCGTGCCATCTTGGGCTAACATTTCGGAACTCAAATGAAACTCGTATCTGCTTTCGCTTTCCTGTCCTTTGTCGCGCTCCTCGCGGGATGCAAGTCGGCGGATGCCCCGGATACATCGGCGGAAGCAGCCAAGCCGGCAACATCAAGTGTCGTAACCCAAAAGGACACCACCGCCCAATCGCCGGCCACAAGGACGCCACCTTCGGCCACCACCACCGTACCCGCAGTCACCACGCCAACGACTACCACGCCCGCAGCTGCTCCTCCCGCACCGGCGCCCGCCACAACCAAATCCGCTCCAAATTCTCCCAACCCAAACAACACCCAATACTCTCTAGTGGGCACCTGGAATGTCACGGACTTCTTCAAGGGAACCTTCGATTACAAAGCGGACGGAACGATGACCTTCCATTTCACCGATCCACAAGGGACCATTTGGGATGGGACAGGCACTTACAAACTTGAGTCAGGCAAGCTCACCGACCACACGGTAACCGTGCACTTTACACCCGGACCGAAAGCAGACGCGGCCCTGCGAAAGAGCCTTGAAGAAGCAAACTCCAAGCCGCCACCCACTTCGGACGAAACCATGGCAATCGCCTGGAAAGACAAAGACACGATCTTGGCAACCGGAAAGGATGGGAAATCAGTCACAACGATCACACGCAAAAAATAGCAAACTGATGGAGTCTCCAAATCGCGATAGCCGCCTGAATGACCGCATCGTGCCGCTCCGGATCCTGCGGTTTCTGTGTCCAGGACTGAGCTTTGATGAAAGGGCAGCATTAAACCAGTGCCTTCGGTGGTTATCCCGCCGGAAATCGGGGGAACTTCTGTTTAGGAATAGCCTCAACACCCAACCCCCAAAACCCAAACCCAAAACCCAAACCTAAAACCCAAAACCCAAAACCCAAAACCTAAAGCCCACACCCAACACCCAACACTACCAAATACCCAATGCCTGACACCCAGCACCCGTCACCCGCAAGTTCATGTCAAACTTAAAGGAGGTATGGAAACGTCCGTGTCTAAGAGTCTTATAACCTTACGCACAGATTGTTTTAAGGTTCAAAACATATCTTCTGGATGTAAAAGCAACCATCTGTGAGATCGATAACAGAACCCGCCCAAAGCGGGATCGTTAGAGCTAGACGGTTGCGTAGTAGGATCATCGCATGAAGATAGGGAAGTGTTTGTATTGGCAGGAGGAAACGTCGGACCGGACGGGGGGAACACTATGGCTGTAAATGCACCCGCAAGCCGCCAGGTTATCACCGCACTCCGCGAGAATGGCCTCGGCCTTGAATATTTCGACCTTTCGGAGCAAAAGCCGGATCCAAGTTCTTTGAACCTGGTCCCCGGTGAATACGCGCTCAAGCATCAGGTCATCCCCGTTTTCTTGGATGGTGAAGTGCTTGTGGTCGCAGTAGGCTCGATCGAGACCCTTACTGCGGTTGACGATCTTGGTATCCTCCTCAACCGCCATGTTCGGGCGGTTCTCGCCGATCCCAACTTGATTCGAGACTACATCGAAGAGCGGTTCCTCAACGAGATCCTCTCCAACATCCCAACCGACGAAGCCGGGGCGGAGTTCGACGAAACCACTGACCTCGCCGACCTCCAAAAGATGGCGGGTGAGACCGCCGTCGTCCAAATGATCAACTTGATCTTCGCCCAAGCGGTGAAAGACGGAGCGAGCGACATCCACGTCGAGCCCTACGAGCGCGAAGTCAAGGTCCGATTCAGAATCGACGGCATGCTCCACGACATGATGCGACCGCCGAAGCGCATGCAGGCCGCTCTTGTGAGCCGCATCAAGATTCTCGGCGAAATGAACATCGCCGAGCGAAGGCTTCCCCAGGATGGCCGTATCAAGCTCAATATCGCCGGCCGCCAGATTGACGTTCGCGTTTCCATCGTCCCCACCGTTTACGGCGAGCGGGCGGTTATGCGTATTCTGGACAAGTCCACCGCCATGCTGGGTCTGGAAGAACTCGGCATGCAGCATGACGTGCTGGAAAAGTTCCGGCTCGTCATCAGCCAGCCTTACGGCATCATCCTCGCTACCGGACCTACCGGCAGTGGTAAGTCCACGTCGCTTTATGCATCCCTGCAGGAGATCTACTCGCCAACAACGAACATCTTGACCATCGAGGACCCGGTCGAATATCAGGTTCCCGGCATCGGGCAGATCCAGGTCAGACCCCAAATCGGCCTCACCTTCGCCAGCGGCCTCAGGAACATCGTTCGTCAAGACCCGGACGTGATCATGGTCGGTGAAATCCGAGACCATGAAACGGCGGAGATCGCCATTCACGCGGCCCTCACCGGCCACTTGGTTTTCAGCACTCTGCACACCAACGACGCGCCCGGCGCCATCACCCGTTTGTTGGACATGGGCGTCGAGCCGTATTTGGCCGCCAGCTCTCTCATCGGCGTAATCGCCCAACGGCTGGTGCGCCGAAACTGCAGCAACTGCTCCGCCCCCAGTCAAGAGCCTCTCGACGCGATGCAGGCGATTGGCATCACCGCCGATGACATGCGCGGGAAGACCCTCATGCGAGGCAAAGGGTGCGACAAGTGCCAAGGCAGCGGATACAAGGGGCGACAGGGTCTTTACGAACTTTTGCCGATTGACGACACCATTCGCCACATGACGGTCGAGCGACGCTCGTCCGGCGACATCAAACAATATGCCCAGGAGAATCTAGGCATGCGGACGCTTCTCGGCGACGGAAAGATCGCCGTCCTCCATGGCAAATCGACCCCGGAAGAAATCTTGCGCGTCTGTCAGCGAGAGGAGTTCTAAGTTTTGGCAACCTGGGCTTACGTCGCGCTTGAACCAACCGGCAAGAAACGCTCGGGGGTCGTGGACGCCTCGGATCGCGACGCAGCGATTGCGAGCATTGCGGTAACCGGCCGTTTCGTCGTTGAAATCCGAGAAGAATCAGCGGCGAAGGGCCGGGCCGCGGCCAGAGAATCGGGCAAACACGGCGGCAAAATCAGCAAAAGCGAAATCGCGATGTTCACTCGCCGAATGGCGGACCTCGCGAGCGCAGGCCTTCCGTTGGACCGTGTTCTCCAAGTTGTCGGCGAGCAATCGGAAAGCGCGACATTGACCGAAGTGGCGGCTCAGGCCCTCAATGACGTGCGCACCGGCATTCCCGTTTCCGCCGCCCTTGCCAAGCATCCGAAGTATTTCAACCAGGTTTACACGGAAACGCTGAGGTCGGGTGAAGCCAGCGGCCAGTTTGGCCAAGTTGCAACCCGGCTTGCCGACTTTCAAGAGCAGGAAACTGCTCGGCGAAGCCAAATAGTGGCCGCACTTATCTATCCGAGCGTCCTCCTGTTCACCGCGATTTTCGTGATCATCTTCCTCCTCACGTTCGTTGTGCCCAAGCTGTCTGACGTGTTCAACGGTCTAGGAAGCGATCTTCCCGCCACGACCAAGATTCTATTCGCGGTCACCGGGTTTCTTACTAAGTTTGGCATTGAGATCGTCCTCGGACTCATCGCGTTGGTAGTCGCCATTCGCCTCTACGTGAAGACGGAGCCTGGCGCAGTCGCCCGGGATAAGTTTCTTGTCCGGCTGCCGCTTATCGGTAAAGTCATCTACAAAGCAGTCGTGGCGCGGTTCGCACGGGTGCTTGGAACCCTCGTTTATGGCGGCGTTTCCATTTTGGACGCGCTGGAATTGGCGGGCCTTGCCTCCGGCAACCGGGTTTTCCTCGAGCGGAGCAATTTCGTCGTCCAGGAAGTTCGAGAAGGCCGCCCGATCGCTGAAGCCATGCGCGATGCGGGTGAGTTCCCTCCCGTCCTCACCCACATGGTAGCGATCGGCGAAGAAACCGGCGACTTGCCCAAAATGCTCAGCCGGGTGTCGGACAGCCTTGATTTTGAAGTTGAGAACGGCATGCGCCGGCTCACCTCGTTGGTCGAGCCGGTCATCGTTCTCGGAATGGGGTTCTTTGTCGGATTCGTAGTGCTATCGGTTCTCCTGCCCATCTTCCAGGCGAACGATTTGGTCAAGTGATGTTTGAAGATGGAGTATGAGGTCAACTATGAACAGAAGCAGGTTATTTAGGGGTTTCACCCTGATTGAATTGATGGTCGTGATCTTGATCCTTGCGATCCTGGCCGCGCTTGTTGTGCCGCGAGTTATCGGCAAGGCTGGAGAGGCCAAGGTTGACAAGGCGAAGTTCCGACCTGAGCTCGATTCACGCTTTGCTCAACAACTTCCGGTTGGATTGCGATCGCTATCCGACCACGGAAGAAGGGCTGGCAGCGCTGAGAACGCCCCCAGCCGATTTACAAGGCAAGTGGAAAGGGCCGTACACGGATAAAGATATTCCGAAGGACCCCTGGAACAACGACTACCACTACGTCTATCCAGGCTCAGGTGGGCCAGAAACGTTCGACCTGTTCTCCTATGGCGCGGACGGTCAAGCCGGAGGCGAAGGCGAAAACGCGGATATATACGATAGCGCGAATTAATCGCGCTATACAAGCTATTTGCGGTAATCGGAGCTCCGGATGAAACGAAGAACGCAAGGGTTTACGTTGATCGAGCTCACAGTCGTGATCTTAATTCTTGCGTTGCTCGCTGGCGCCGTCTTCGCGCGGATAGGCTCCGTCAGAGACAGCCAGATTTATCACGGGTTCGTAAACCAGCTTGGCGAGATCGGAACGCAAACGAGAGCAGAAGCGATCGCTCTCGCCAAGCCGGTGGATCTTGAATTCGATAGCAGTAACAGCCGATTCAGCATCCACACCGTAGACGATAACGGGAGTGACAAGCAGCTGTCGACACTCTCCGTGCCAAACGGTTACACCCCCCAACGGTTTCAACTGAACGGTAAGGACTCGGACGCCGGCGAGTGGAAGCTTTACTTCTACCCGGATGGCAGTTGCGATGGCGGCGGAGTCCAAATCACCCAAGGAAACAACACGATTTCACTCTATTGCGATGCGTCGACCGGAAAGTCTAAGCTGACCCACGACCAACTGCCGGACCCCTCCACGTTGAACTGGACCGCAGGAGACTACATCCACCGTGGCTAAAAAACGCGGGTTCACGATTCTCGAGGGCTTGGTGGCGATGATGCTCACCGTCGTCGGTGTGGGCGGCGTAATTCTCGCCATCAGCGGCCTTCAGAAATCGGAAATGAAAATGGACGGCAAGGAGAAAGAGCTCCGGCTGGCGACTGAGAAGTATCAGGAGATCATCGTCCTCACGGATTTCACAACTCCATCCGGCGATTTCACGGACCGAAACGACTCCGACCACGTCTGGGAAATGACTGCGACTCCAATAACACTGCCCACGAGCGCCACAACGAACTCGGCGGGTGGCAACGCGGCGACCGCGGCAGCTCAAGGACAGCTCATGATGTTGACCGTGACCGTCCATCCCTCAACCAGCAGCCAGTCAAGCGATAGTGAAAGTGTGAGCGGCGTGGTTTGGGAGACTCCGGCGGCCCTTGCGGGCACGACAACCTCGCCGGCGGGGGGCGGATAACATGAGAAAGTCCGCCGGTATCACGCTCATCGAGCTTCTTATTGCCTCACTAATCTTCGCGCTGGTGGCTTCCGCCCTTGCTCGCGGATTCTACGTTGCGATCCGATACGAAATAAACGCACCGGCCCAGCGTGAACGTGTCGAGAGTCGCATCCGCTTCGAAGACCGGATGCGCGAGATTTTACAGGCGGCCTATATCAGCACTTCAACGAGCGATCTGAGCACCTATCTGATCGGAACCGAAGGCGGTCAAAACCCGAACGGCAGCCCTAATCTGGCAGCGGCATCCGCCGAACCCGGCACCGCCGCCGCTAACGCAGTTTCCGGCACCACCACAAACGCCAGCGGCATGAACACGAGCGGCAACACTGATGGAATTGTCCTTACAGTGCTTGGGCGTCAGTTGCCGCCCAACTATTTGCAAGTCACTGGAGTTCCGCTTACCGATACCAGCGGCAACGCCTCCAACCCCACCGGAGGGACGCAGGATTTTGAACAAGCGACGGCGCTGACAAACGGCCAAAGCGTAGAAAGCGACACCACGCAGTTGAACAGCGATTACGGGGTTCAAGGCGGAGTGACCGAAATTGCGATGAGCCAAACCCCGGTCGGCGACCCCGGCCAATACTCGGGCGACCTTTACCTCCGAACTCAAACCCCCGCAGACGCCGATTACACCCAGGGTGGCACCGAACAGGTATTGGACGAGAATATCTCAAAGCTCCAGTTCGAGTTCTTCGATGGCTTGAACTGGGACGGCGCCTGGGACACTACGTCATCCGGCATGCACTTCCTGCCCGAGGCGATACGGGTTCACTACTGGCTTAAGGACGACCCCAATACGGAGCACATCTTTGTGGTTCGACTGCCTCTTAGCACGCTGACTCCGCAAGCCCCCCTGAGCGGCAGTTCCACGGCCGGCACTACGGGCGGCACCGCCTCATTCGCAGGCGGCACCGGCTTCGGCGGCGCAAGGCCCGGCGGTGGCGGTGGGGGTGGTGGCGCAGGCGGAGGAGGACGTGGAGGCGCCGGAGGAGGCGGTGGTGCAGGCGGCGGAGGCGGTGGCGGTGGCCGCGGAGTTATTCCGCCTGCGTTGCCCGGAGTGCTCAACCCATTTTCGAACTTGGAAATCATTCCCGAAAATCCCTCGACGTTGCCAACTGGCATCAATCCTTCGCTTCCGCAAGATCCGCAGGGTGCCCTTGGATCGGACTCGGAGATTCCAGGTCTAGCGCCTCCTCCGCAAGTACCGGACTGGCGCAAACCACCGGGAGCATTCCAATTTATCCCCTCCCAGGATCCACTTGAGGCGCCCACCTCAAACGCCGGCGTCAGACCTGCTGAGGTTTCGCCCAAACCAAAGAGCACCAGCAAGCCGTCCCAGCCCCAGATGGGCGCGTTCGTCGCTCCGCCCGCGCCAACTCGGCTATCTGAAATCAAAGGAATTCCCGCCCAGGCAGCGGCCCAAGTAAATGGCGAAGCAAATCAAAAAGAGGTCGCACGATGAGCCATCGAACCGCGAAAAGAAGAGGGCAGCGGGGCGCAATCCTCGTGTTCACTCTCGCCATCCTAACTGGAGTTGTGGCCGTTCTCGCCGTTGCCGCCGCCATGCAGCGAGTTTCGGCAATCGCGACCGCCAACCGGGTCGATCAGCAGCGCGCTGAACTGGCCGCGGAGTCCGGCATCCAATGCGCGCTCTCCGTTCTCGCCATTCAAAGTTCGACCGCAACGAGTCAGAACGATCCGTGGTACTCGCTCGGAGACATGGGCCAGGATCGATTCACGACCACCGACGGCAGTTTCCGCATGCAGGTCTTGGACGCCGCTTCCTTTGTAAACCTGAACGGGGCAACCCAAACCCAGCTTCAGAACCTGCCGCTCACGCAAGCCCAGGTCGACTCCCTGCTCGACTGGGAACAAACCGGCCAAACCGCGCGAACGGATGGCGCCAAGGACGATTTCTACAACGGGCTCAAATATCCCTACAACACGGCAGAGAAGGCTCTGTACACGGTCGATGAGGTTTTGCAGGTCAACAACTTCACACCCGCAACACTCTTTACCGTCCAGCAGGGTGTGAATGCGGTGAACTTGCCGCAAATCACGCTCGGAAACGAAAGCTATCAACCGACTCTTTATGACCTTGCGACGGTTGATTCCACCAACCCGCCAACCACTGGTCTCACGAATGCCAACACCTTGGCTACCGGCCAGAACGTGCCCGGATTAAGCACGGGCTTGGTGAACCAGATCGTGAATGCGAAGCCCCCTCAAGGCTACTCCTCGTTAGGCAACCTGTTCGCAAGGGTTCCCATGAGCCTGACCAATGCCGCTACGGTGCTCAACACGCTCACCGTAACCGCGACGGCGACGGCGGCAACCGGCGCAGCCGGTGGGACTGGCGCGGGCACAGCCCTCCCGCAAATTAAGGTTGACCTCAACACCGCCAACCAGGCGGTTCTGCAGAGCATCCCCGGCATCACCTCCGATGTCGCTCAGGCCATCGTGACCCGGCAGACCAATGACGGGTTCACCCAGCTAGGCCAAGTCACTCAGGTCCCGGGAATTACCACCGGCATTTTGGCGCAGTGCGCGGACAGTTTCACAACAAACTCTCAGGTCTTCATAGTAAGAGTTATAGGCACGGTAGGAAACGTAAGCGTTCCTCTTGAAGCAGTGATCACATTGGGCACCAATACAGCGACGATAACAAAGATTTACCATCCGGCATTTAATAACATGCTTGCGCACTGGCATTGGGACAACCAATCCACCAACGACGTGGACCTTCGGACGGCAGGTTAATGAGAAAGGACGAGACACATCTGCCGGTAATCGAATGGTCCGCGTCACGGGTGACGGCGTATGACCCTGCGACGCAACAGTACCACGTAGCCAAGAATCTCTCCGAGATTGCGCCGCTTCTTTCCGGCGCTCGAAGGGCAATCGTGGCCCTTTCCCGCCGGAACTCATTCGTGCGCACTGCGCGCGTCCCGGACGCTCCCAAGGAGCAGGTCCAACAGGTCTTGCGTATCCAGATCGCCAACCTTGTTCCGATCGCTGCGACTGATATCGCGTTTGATTTCCGGCTTTCCAAAAACGTGAACGAAGAGGGGCGTCTGGCCATCATCGGCGCGGTTGCCACCGACGCACTAAGCCAGGTAACCCGTGACCTTAAAGAGTCGGGAATCACGCCCGCCGCCATTGTCCCGGTTGCTTTCGGCTCTGCTCTGCTTGCCCAATCGCTCTCGTTAGAGACCTGCGCGATCGTCGAACAATCCCCTGAGGGTTTGGCCATCGATATCGTGGCGGATGGCGAGCTGCGCTACACGAGAACAGTTCCCATCCCTCCCGATGCCGACGGCATCGCGGAAGAGGTTTGCCGCACCTTTAACGTGGCACGAGTCTCTTGCAGCCACATCGTTGCGGCAGGCGGGTTGGTTTTCAGTGGAGCGGACTCCAAGGTCAAGGCACATCCGCTCGAAGCATTTTCCGCATGCCCCATCCCTCGAATAGGGGTCAACATCGAGCTTCCTGAAGCGATCGAACTTCGACGGAAAAGAGCTCAGAGCGGAAAGGCCCGTTTGGCTATCGCGTTTTGGTTTGCCACGGCGCTTGCAGGGTTCTTCGTTTATACGGACCGGGTGGATGCCAGCGCGAAGATCTCCAGCGATAACGCCAAATACCTTTCGACCAAGAACCAGCTCAACTCGGCAATGGACAAGCTGAAGGGCGATATCGCAACCCAAACCGCCCTTCAATCGGCGCTGGCCACCGCATTCAACCCCGCCCAGCTGCCTAGTGACGTGATCTCCGAGTTCACCAACAAAATGCCCACCGACAAAATGTGGACAACAGGATTCACGTTCGAGCGAGGAAAACCGCTGCTGGTTCGAGGGACCGCGCTGGATAGCGACTCGGTCGCAGCATACGTGCAGGATTTGGCCATCGATCCCCGAATGCGGGACGTCAAGCTTGTTTTTGCGAACAACGGCATGATCGAGAACAAACCGATCGTCGAGTTCTCGCTGCAGGTGCATATCATGGGCAATCTGCCGCTGAACGATCCGTTCAAATCCACGGGAGGGAGCCACTAATGAACAACCGGGCATGGACCGCGGTCACCGCCATTGCCGTTTTTTGTCTGGCCGTTATCGCGGTTGGGGACCTCGTGGTACCCAAACCGCACAACCCCTACAGCGCCCATCAAAAAAACCAGGATCTCAGGCAGTTGGAAGCGGGGGTCGCCGCTCAGAAGAAGGATCTTGATGCCGCAAAGGCAACCGTCGCGCGTTATCTGTGGAACGTGGGCTTGGACCAGGTCACATCCAAATCTCTCGACGCGGTAACCGCTCTGGCCAACGCCAACAAAGTCCAACTTCAGGGGTTTCGCCCGCCGGTAAAGACGACCGATCAGGATGGGCTTACCCATATTCCCTACCTCATCCTGGTAACCGGATCTTTTTTGAACGTAGTGAGCTTTGAAGAAGCGCTTGAGGACCCCAAATACAAGCTGGCGGTCGAGATGGTTCAATTAGCGTCTGCGGACGCTTCGTCGGATTCGGTGAACGCCAGCATCGGCGTCATCGCCTACAAACTCCCTGGACAGGAGGCAGCAAGCAGTGGCACAAAAAGCAAATAACACCAAGTACATCTATTACGGAATCGGAGTTGTCGTGCTCTTTGCAGTGGCTTGGGCAGCAACCGCCCCTGGTGACAGCAGCGCAACCAGCCACACCCCGCCGGCTAAACATGTGGCGTCGACGTCCTCATCGGACGATAATGTGACGCCCGCCGATTACACTGCCAAGTTTGATAAGACGCTGGAAAAGCCGAAAGACGCCTTTAAGCCGGTCATTTATCATGAACAGGGTGGCGGCGGTTCAAACCCGAACGACGTGAGCGCGGTTCCCACTGAATTCACCGGCGGCGAAGGCGGCTGGGGCTTTACCGGAACAGTCCAGGTGGATGGCGCTTTGTCCGCCAACTTGGATAACTCCAAGACCGGCGAGTTTATCGCACTCAACCGGGGTGAGCATTGGAAGAAATGTACTGTCACCGAAGTCAAGCAGGATTCGGTAACTCTCGAAGGCCCTATGAGTTCTAAGACGTTGTTAATGCCCACGGTGGACACTGCTACCGTGGCCGCAAAAACAAACAATAATGCGGGGAACACACCCGTAATGCCTCAGCTCAATGTAACGACTCAGGCAGATCCGTCCCAGACCGACGCAAATGCCCTTGCAGGTGCAATTGGCGCGTTCGGCGGCGGTCGAGGACGTCGCGGAGGACGCGGAGGTTTCGGAGGCGGTGGCCGTGGCGGACGAGGCGGCGGCGGTTTTGGTGGCGGAGGGGGCGGTGGTCCTCAACCCGTTCCGGATGGCGGCTAGGCGCTCAAACAATTTGAACTATTGAAAGGAAAGGATAAGCATCATGGATAAGCGGTTATGGATTCTCTCATGCCTCGTACTGGCGCCCTTGGGCTCTTACGCCCAAACAAAGCCGGCCCCGAGCACACCGGCGCCCGCGCCCGCGCAAGCGCCAAAAACGCCACCGGCGCAACCGCCGGCTAAGTCCCCCGGCAGCATCTTCGACTCCGGCCCGGGTGGTTCAACTTCCAGCTCGCAAAGCGGGGGAGGAGACGTGGGCGGCGGATTCCCCGGTTTTGGCGCCGGCGCGCCGGCGGCCAACCCCACCCCCTGGAAACAGTTCAAGCTGCCCAGGAAGACGATGACGCTGAATTACAAGAATGCTAGCGCGGACTCCGTACTCAACGAGTTCTCCAAGGTCTCCGGCATCACCATTATCAAGGACCCGGGATTTAACCAGACGCTCACCCTTTACACGCCAAAGCCGATTGCCTTGAGCGACGCATTCAACTTATTGAACGAGGCCCTCAAGCTCCGCAATTTTGAGCTCCAGAAGAAGGGCAACCTGCTTGAGGTGGTGGCGGCTGGCAACAACAATGGCCGCCCCGACTTTGGCGCGATGATGCAGCAATTCGGACGCGGCGATCGTGGGGGCCAGCCCGTGCTCAAATACTATCCGATCCAATACGCCAGCGCTTCCGCGGTGGCGAAGACGATCAATGACGTCTTCAGCACGAGCACTGCAGCGCCCGCCAACCCCTTCGGCGGCCGCTTTGGTGGCTTCCAGCAGCAGATCCAGTTAGGAGGTGGCGGGCAGCCCCAGGCGAATGGCAACCAGCCGAGCGCACACGCCTCGGCGGACGATTTCAGCAATACGGTCATCGTCGATGCGGTTCAGTCCGTTCAAGATCAAATCTCAGACATGCTCAAAGCGATCGACAAACAGGCGGAAGAGCCTTTCAAGTCGGTCGTCTACAAGCTGAAATACGCTTCGTCCGATGACCTCGCTTCGGTTATCCAGAACGTCCTCGCTTCCAACGCCCCTACGGGACGCGGAGGCGGCGCCGGCAACGTCGATCCGTTCCAGCGATTCCAGCAGGCAGCGCGCCTGGGAAGTGCTCAGGCTCCGTTCGGCACCGTGGTTTCCAACCCCGCTCCAACTCGCTCGTGGTGACCGCAACGCCGGAAAATCAGACACTGGTCTCCGACGTTGTCGACAAACTCGACCAGCCGATCAAGTTCGAGGATTCGGCCAACGTGATTTCGCTCTCTAACGCAAAGGCGGACCAGGTGGCGTACGTGATCAACCAGGCGTTCCAAAGCAAGATCGCCAACACGAGCACAAGCACCCTGAGCAGCTACGGCGCGGGCACCAGTGGTTCCACAAGCCTTAACCGCTTCACAACAATCGGCGGAACGAGGCTTACCACACCCGGCGGCCTTGCCCATCCGGATGCGGCAAGCAACGGGCTAGCCCTGAACACCGGCGCAGGAACGGTAGGCACTGATTCGGCAGCTGCGGCTCAAGGCGCGGCCATAGCCGGCGCTGCACGTTCCAACCCTCAAGCTAACGGCTCTCAAGTTGCGACGATCGATCCCGGACAAGCCAACGACCCCGTCTATCAAGCCGAGCAGGCCATGGTGCAACAGGCTCTCCAGGATCCCTCGATCGATCCCCTGGCCGTGCAGACCAGCATCGCCGTGCAAGGTGGATTCTTCAACCAGTTCCGCGGCGGCAGCCAAAACAGCACCGCGTCGCAAACTCAGCCCATCCAGACCCATGGCGAGAACGGTGACATCACGAACATTCACAACCTAACCGGCAACGTGACCGTGATTCCCGACATCAACTCGAACAGCGTGATCGTGGTGACAAACCCTGACAACATGACCATCATCAAGGAGATCCTCGACCAACTGGATCGGACTCCCGCGCAAGTCATGATTCAAGCGATCATCGTGGAAGCTACGCTGGACCAGGCTGACAAGTTTGGCGTCGAGTGGCCCTATCTCGGTGGCAAATTCGGCCAGGTAGGGGCAAACTTCGGATTAAAAAGCGGCGTTACCACTCCCAATCCGACTGCGGCGATACCGGTCGCAGGACTTACGGACGAAATCACCAATGGCAAACTCTCCGCGTTTCTGCAGGCGGTTGGCCAAGATTCCAGAGACCGCGTGCTTGCGACGCCCAGGATCTTCGCCACGAACAACAACGCGGCAGAAATCAACATCAGCCAGAGCGTTCCCTACGAAACGGGATCTACGATCCTAGCCAACGGACAGCCGAGCTACTCATACGGGTTCCTGCCGGTTGGAATCGTGCTGGACGTGGTTCCGCAGGTCACCGCGAACGGCATGGTCACTATGCAGGTTCAGCAATCGGCAAACAGTGTGGTCAGTTACTCGTCTGTCACCGGTGCACCGCTCGTTAACGAGCGCTCGGCGAACACGGTGGTTTCGGTAAAGGATGGCCAGACGATAATTCTCGGC
>CAWHLK010000017.1:0-57962 GCA_963829965.1 uncultured archaeon
GTCAGCACATCTCGCATGGTGAGGCAGTCCGAGCACTGATCAGGAGCGGATTGGAGGAAGCTGGAAAGATTGGCAGTGGTCCGGTACTCGGAGTCGGTAAAAGTAAAGTTCAGAAGCCGAACCTTGAGGTCGCTAAGAATAAGTCGATCGTCGGTATGTTTCCCAATGATCCAGAGTTCGACCGAGCGATGGATGAAGTTATCGCGAGCCGAGCGGAGCGTTACTCGGACGGCACGTGAAGCAAGCCCTTCTCGATACAGATAAAGCAACGGGTAACGCAGGAGTTTGGAGGTCCGGGTCAAATCCTCTAACTACAGGACCGCCTTTTCATACAAGGTCAATCCGGTACCCCTTAATTCTATATCGACTCTCGCCTCGTACCCGATGGACTGATAAAACGCGTTTGAAAACGGATTCCTTGTAAATGCATCCAGACGCACATATGGGATGCCGTGGCTTCGGGCAAGGTCCTCAATGCCCTCCATGATGAACCGGCCGATCCCTTGCCGTTGAACGTCAGGGAAAACCGCTAGGCCAATCACTCCTAAGCCCTTTGTGTCAGGTTCGCGCCAGTAGTGTTTCTTCCAAAAATTGGGAGGCAACGTGCTCAACGTAACAGAACCCAACACTTCACCGTCCCGACAAGCCACGTAAAGCGTGCGATTATGCAAGTTCTCAGGATCGGCGTTTCTGGTCCGCTGACGAATGGATTGAATGTTCGCCCTCCTGCCGTCCCGAGCTTCCCCAAGCTTATCGAAGAGGTCCGCCGAAACCGCATCGCGTAACGCGCCGATAGACTTGGCCTGCTCCGACCGGGCGAGTCCAAATGTCAGCTCGCCTACAACTTCACCTCTCCGAACGCGGAATCCAGGGCCTCGATCAACTCGTCGATATGCTCTTTCCCCGCAATAAGCGGCGGTCCAAGGCGCAGTACGTTCCCGTACAGACCGCCCTTGCCAATAAGCACATGCTTGCGCTTCGTCGCCTCAAATACCTGCGCCACCGCCTGCGGCGCGGGCTCCTTGGTTTCGCGGTCCTTGACCAGTTCCACGCCCTGCATGAACCCCATGCCGCGCACATCGCCGATCACCGGATGCTTATCTTTCAACTCCTCCAGCTTGGAACCAAAATAAGCCCCGACCGTGGCCGCGTTCTCCTTGAGACTCCTATCCTCGACTTCTTTGATAACCGCCAAGGCTGCAGCGGTGGAAACCGGGTTGCCTCCGAACGTGCTGATCGTGAGGCCGGGAAACGCGTCCGCCACCTCAGACCGGGCAGTTGTGATCCCTATCGGCGCACCGTTCCCGAGCCCCTTGGCCGAAGTAAGGATGTCTGGTTCAACATCCCAATGCTCGATGCCGAACCACTTCGTTCCCGTTCGACCCCACCCTGTTTGAACTTCGTCACAAATGAACAATCCCCCATGCTTGCGGGCAATCCCAACCGCCTTTTCGAAATAACCCGGAGGCGGCACGACGATCCCGCCAACGCCCAAAATCGGCTCGGCCATAAAGGCGGCGATCTTTCCTGTCGTTGTGGTCTGGATCAGCTCTTCGATGTCCTCGGCGCAGCGCAAGTTGCACTCGGGGAACTTGAGGTGGAACGGACAGCGGTAGCAATAGGGCGCGTGGGCGTGCGTGAATCCGGCTACCTGAGCTGGAAGCGGACGCCAGTTATAGTGCCCGACTGCTGAGAGCGCAGTTGCTGAGCGCCCGCTGTAGCTGTGCCGCAAAACCACGATCTCGTGCCGCTGAGTGAACATTTTGGCGGTCAAAATGGCGGTGTCGTCCGCCTCGGTCCCCGAGTTCGTAAAGAACGTTTTCTTGAGGGCGCCCGGTGTAATCTGGGCGAGCTTTTCCGCCAAGTCCGACTGATTTTGGTTGGCGTAGAGGGTGGAAGTGTGGGACATCTTGGAAAGCTGATCCACCTGGGCCTTGACTACCGCCGGGTTCGCATGCCCCACACTAACGGTAAGTATCCCGCCGAAGCAATCCAGATACTTGTCGTTCTTATCGTCCCAAACATACATGCCCTCGCCGTGGACCAGGGCAAGCGGCTCCTGGTAATAGTTTGCGATGGCGGGGAAGAGAAATTCTTTATGCTTTGCTGCTGCGTCTGACACGCCTTAAAGCCTAGCATGAATGCGTGAATCGTGTCACAATGCGTTTTTCAGCGAACTTCGGATGGGCATTCGATTGTGCGGCATTGTTAGACCTTCCGTTGAATGGCGCACCTTCAGCGCGCCGGAATTTTGGGAGGCGCTTTTTCCAGGCCTGAAGGCCTTCGCTGTAACGTTTCGGCCCTTTGGTCCGGCCGCTTTCAGAGTTGCGAACCGAGCATGGACCATGACGGAATGCCCGTTCGGAGCAGCCTCCGTACCTGGGCTTGAGTGGGGGAACTCTCCGACTTCGCCTGCGACCAACCTGAGCCCGAAGGGCTCTAATGTTAAAGCGAAGGCGTTTACGCCTGGGTGGAATCGCCCATCCAAATCCGGCGCGCTGAAGGTGCGCTACATAACCCGTGGAGGCCACGAATGCCTGATCCGCTAGCCGAACTCTTGCCTCCGCTGTCCGCTCAAGAGGCATTGGTGGAGTCCAACCGCTGCCTCTATTGCTACGACGCCCCCTGCACCCACGCCTGTCCGACCCACATCGACGTTCCCAAGTTCATCAAAAAGATCGCTTCCCGCAACCTGATCGGTTCTGCGGCGACGATCTTAAAGTCCAACCTGCTCGGCGCAACCTGCGCGCGTGTTTGCCCCGTTCAAGAACTTTGCGAAGGAGCCTGCGTGCTGGGTTCGGAGCACAAACCGATTGCCATTGGCAGGCTTCAGCGCTACGCGATGGATTCGATCTCAGGCTTGACCAAGTTACCAGTCACCACCGCCTCAAATAACGATAGAAGAGTCGCGGTTGTCGGCTCAGGCCCTGCTGGGCTCTCCTGTGCGGGCGAGCTCGCCAAACTGGGCTACATGGTCACTGTGTTTGAAAAACAGTCGCTACCGGGCGGGCTCTCGACATACGGCATCATCACTCTACGAGAGCCCCAAGAAGTCGCGCTAGACGAAGTCGAAAAGATCAGACGCCTCGGTGTTTCCATCGCTCTAGGGCACGAAATATCGAACCTGGAATCCTTGAGGAATTCGTTTAACGCCGTGTTCATTGGCTTTGGGCAGGGCTCTACACCTCCCCTGGGGATTCCTGGCGAGCATTTGATAATGGATGGGCTGGAACTGATTTCACTCAGCAAGCATTATCGCTCGATGACCACGAGAGGCAAAACGCTTGTGATCGGGGCAGGCAACACCGCCATAGACTGCGCCACCATTGCAAGACGCTGCGGCAGCGACCCGGTCATCATGATCTACCGGCGAACCGGGCGCGAAATGACCGCCTATCCCCATGAATATGCGTTCGCCCAAAGTGAGGGGATCGAGTTTCGGTTCTTGACGCAGCCTATTGCCGTGAGGAGTGAAGGGAAAAAGGTAATCGGGCTCGAATGCGTTCTGATGAGTCTGGGACCAGCTGACATTACGGGCCGTCCAACACCCGTCCCAGTGCCAGGTTCGGAACATGTCATCGAATGCGACCGAATCATCCGGGCGACCGGTCAAGAAAGACCTGCTTTGGCTGTTTCACTGGGGCTTGAAACCATGAACGGATGTGTCAAAGTGGACGATTCCTTCCAGACCAATCTGCCCGGCGTTTACGCGGGCGGTGACTGTATCCGCGCCATCGGCGCGGCCTCAACCGTCATGGCGGTTCAGGACGGCAAGCTTGCGGCTGCGGCTATCCACAGAGCATTATCGGCGAAAGAGCCGGCGGGAGCAACAAACTAATGGCTGACCTTAGCATCGAGTTCGCCGGAATCAAATCCCCCAATCCGTTTTGGCTCGCATCCGCACCGCCATCCAACACCGGCGCGCAAGTCCATAAAGCGTTTGAAGCCGGCTGGGGTGGAGCGGTGTGGAAAACCATCGGTCCGCCCGTTCTCAACGTTTCCAACCGTTACGGAGCCTGGCATTTCGGAAACCAAAAAATGCTCGGCATCAACAACGTCGAACTTATCTCCGACCGCCCCCTCGAAACCAACCTCCGAGAAATAAGGGAAATAAAGAGAGCCTGGCCGGATCGGGCGGTAATCGTTTCCGCGATGGTGGAGTCGGATCCGGAAGCCTGGGCGCAGATAGTGCATCAGATCGAGGACACGGGCGCGGATGGCATCGAGCTCAACTACGGCTGCCCCCACGGCATGAGCGAGCGGGGCATGGGCAGCGCGGTTGGCCAGGTTCCCGAGTATTGCGAGCAGATCACCGGCTGGGTGAAAAGCGCGGCCAAGATCCCCGTAATCGTTAAGCTCACGCCCAATATCACGAACATCGTTAGTCCCGCTCGCGCCGCTGTAGCTGCAGGCGCGGACGCGATCTCCCTCATCAACACCATCAACTCCATCACCGGCGTGGATTTGGACACTTTCGACATCGTGCCCAGCATCGCGGGCAAGGGCGGGCACGGGGGTTATGCCGGGCCGGCAATCAAGCCGATTGCGTTGAACATGGTTTCATCCGTCGCCTCAGACCCCACAGTGAAAGCGTCGGGTATCCCAGTTTCGGCAATGGGCGGAATCTCCAACTGGCAGGACTGTGCCGAGTTTCTGCTCCTCGGCGCGGGCAGCCTGCAGGTATGCACAGCGGTGATGCATTACGGATTCCGGATCGTAGAGGACATGTGCGACGGCCTCTCGCGCTGGCTGGACGCAAAAGGCTACAAGTCCGTAACAGAAATAAGAGGCAAGAGCCTAGGAAAGCTTTCCGACTTCGGAGGTTTGGACTTGTCTTTTCGCGCGGTCGCGCGAATCGATCAGGCCAAGTGCATCAAATGCGATCTTTGCTACGTGGCCTGCAACGACACCGCGCACCAATGCATCGATCTTTACAGCAATGGGGCAATAACCGCCCCAGGCAGTTATGACATCCGCTCAAACGGCCGCGTAGAAGCCACTCAAACAAGGCCGCAGCCCGTGGTGAGAGGAGAAGATTGTGTAGGCTGCCGGCTTTGTTACAACGTTTGTCCGGTCGAAGGATGCATTCAAATGGTGGAACTGCCTAGTAGGCAGCCAAAGACCACTTGGGCTGAGCTTTCGGATAAACAACCCGAAATCACGCAGGATTGGGAGGCCATGAAGCGCTACCGGACGAAAATGGGGATCGAGATCCACTGAGGAAAGAATATGGGATTGCTGATTAAGAACGGCGAAATAGTGACGGCGGATTCACGCTGCCAGGCGGACATCTATTCCGAAAACGAAACCATCACAAAGATCGGAAGCAACCTTGAAGTCCCGCCGGGGACGGAAACCATCGACGCAAAGGGCAAGCTCGTTTTCCCTGGTTTTATCGACCCCCACGTCCATGTCTATCTGCCTTTCATGGCCACCTTCGCCAAAGACACCCACGAAACCGCCAGCATTGCGGCCCTCTGCGGCGGGACCACTACTTTCATCGAAATGTGTTGTCCCTCCCGAAAAGACGATGCACTGGAAGGCTATCACCTCTGGAAAAGCAAGGCCGAGGGCCAATCCGCCTGCGATTACACCTTCCACATGTCGGTCACCAAGTTCGATGAAGCCACCGAATCCCAACTTAAAGAAATCGTGAAGGACGGCATCAGCTCGTTCAAAATTTTTCTCGCTTACAAGGGCTTTTTCGGCGTGGAAGACGGCGAAATGTACGAAACGATGAAGCTCGCCAAGAAGCTTGGCGTCATCGTAACGGCGCACTGCGAAAACGCGGAACTGGTAAGCCGGCTACAAGCAAAACTCATGGCGGAAGGCAAGACTGGCCCCGAATGGCACGAGCCCAGCCGCCCTGAGTCGGTGGAAGCTGAGGGAACCACTCGTTTTGCCTCGTTCTTGGAGAACACGGGCGCCGCAGGCTATGTCGTGCATCTGAGTTGCCAACCTGCTTTGCAGGCTGCTATTGAAGCAAAGAAGAGGGGTGTACGGCTTTCGGTAGAGTCCGTCCTTCCCCATTTCTTGCTCGACAAAACCTACGCCGAGCGTGGGGGTTTGGAAGGGATGAAGCACGTGATGTCGCCCCCCTTGCGCGATAAGCGCAACCAAAAAGCGCTTTGGGACGCGCTTTCAACTGGCTTGATCGACACCGTTGGCACCGACCACTGCCCGTTCGATACTGAGCAAAAATACGGCCTCGGCAAAGCCGGTTTCACTACCATCCCCAACGGCATTCCCGGCATCGAGGAACGGGTGAATATGATGTACACCCACGGTGTGGCCGGCGGCAAGTTGGATTTAAACCGCTTTGTGGACGCGCTAAGCACGCGCGCCGCGAAGCTCTTTGGCTTATATCCCCGAAAGGGGACGATTGCAGTGGGAAGTGATGCCGATTTAGTGGTTTACGACCCAGCTTACAAGGGCAATATCTCGGTAAAGCACCAGCACACGAACAATGACTACAACGGGTTCGAAGGCTTCGAAATCCTGGGCCGGCCGCATGCGGTTACGGTGCGGGGCAAGGTGCAAGCCAAAGACGGTGAGTTCGTTGGCGAAAAGGGACGAGGTCAGTTTCTAAGCAGGGGGCCAAACCACTTTTAGGGATCCTCATTCCAGTGAAAACCGAACCCTAAACTCCGGCGCTCCCACAAAGGCAAGTTGGGATTATATTTAGCTCGAACCCACCCGTCGCGAATCATCGATTCCAGTTCGTCGGGGATATTTGCCATAATCGTGGGCGCGCTTTCGGGGGAATGCTTTGCGGCTAGCGAGGCAATCACATTCATGACACGGCTAAGGTCGCGCTCTCGCAGCAGTGCCTGCTCGATGAACTGAATGAGGCCGATGACCGGCAAAACCAATCCATTTCGAACGTATGCCTTGGCCGGTTTTACGCACCCTTCCTCGTAAAGAGCAATCGCCAACTCCTGGGCGCCTTCCAAGTCCAGCTCCACGATGTTATTAACGGATAGAGGATCGTCGTCCGCGACGTCCAGGAGGAACTCGCCGGATTGCCGGATTGAACTGAGGGAAAATGGCAACGACCCTGCCGAGTGCACGAAGCCGCCGCGCGATATCCAATCCCACGCGCTCTCTGGGTCGAGTCCGAGACCGACTTCGCGGGCAAGCTCAGAAGTGAACTCCTTGAGATCGACCAACTGTTTGTTCGCCGTATACCAAAAATCGCCAAAGCGGATATGGGTAGAGATTCTCTCTTGCTGCTGGCGCTGGAACTCGGACTTCAGCCAATCGGAATCCAAGGTGCCGCGCTCCAACTCCAGAATCGTAAACGCAGCCTGTCGCGCCGCTACATGGGCCATGGTCACGCCGGCAGACAGAATTGGGTCCGCAAACCCTGCGCACTCGCCAATCAAGAACCAGTTGGCCCCTGCTTGGCGGCGGGCCAAGAATGACCAATCCCTAGTTGTCTGCAATTTGCCCTCGCTATGGGCGTTTTTGAGCAAATCTGTGAGGGTGGGCTCGTCTCGCAATGCTTCCGCGTAAAGCTCCTCGGGCCGCTTGCCCGATTTCTTATAGTATTCGGCGGGAATGACAAGGCCGATGCTCGTGCGGGTGGCGCCAAGAGGAATGAACCAGATCCAGCCGTATCCGAGGCTGCGGACCTGAATCCGGGTAGCACCGACCCCGATCTTCACGACCCAGTCCGCGTTCTGCCAATAGTCATAAATGGCGATATTCTTGAGGGTTGTGGGGTAATCGCATGCGATACCCAAAGCCCGGCGCAAGATGCCGCTGCTGCCGGATGCGTCCACATAATGCGCTGCAGTGATCGTCTCGCCAGAGGCGAGTTTCAAACCCTGAACCTCATCCCCTTCAACTAAAACCTTTGAAACGTGGGTCTCTTCACGAACTTCACATCCCAGTTCTTTGGCCCGGTCCAGGAGGATCTTGTCGTAAATGGATCGATCGACCTGGAAGGCGGTCGAAACGCGCTGGCCCTCAAACTTGGCGGGCCTGGGTTCATCCTTGAATTTTGCGGGTGGGTAGAAATCAAAGTCCCAAAGCTCCGGCCGCTGCCCCCAGCGATACGTTGCTCCGATTTTGATGGGAAAGTCGGCCGATTCAATGGCCTCCCAACAGCCCATTTCCTCTAAGATCGGCGATATCGGGGGAAGCAGGCTCTCACCAATGTGATCTCTGGGAAATTTCTCCGCGCTCAAGAATGAGCACCCTCAAATCCGGGTTATATAAACGGAGAAGCGCCCCCGCAGTGGCCCCAGCGGGCCCACCACCGATGATTGCGACGTCGTATTGATCTTGGTCGAGCATCAATTCGTGGGTGTAAGCACAAACGTGTGGACCGGTTGCGCAAGTTGCTGCGTGGGCCGCCCTTCCCAATACCCCCACAGTCTTCCGTCGAGGTCCATATAGGAAAAGACGACTCCCTGGATTCCACCGACCGCCTCCGCGACGATGTTGGAGGGAATGTATTGTTGCGCGTTGTACGGTACGCCGTTTACGCAAACAAAGGGATAAAAGTGGACCCCGAAGCCATAGGCCCGCCCATCATTGGATATCTGCTGCACGTAAACTGGCAGAATGGTGATGACCCCACCAGAGTAATAGAAGCCGCTGAAACTATTCCCTTGCCAAGCATAACCCCCCGCTTCATCGTTATCGTTAACGGTAGTAAATGCCACCTGCTGGTAGCCTGGAATGTTGAGAATGGTGGGAGTGCCCTCTTTGTACATGAAGGCACTTAAGTCATTGCTGTTGCTTGACCCGGTAAAGCCGACTTGGCAGTCGTCATTGCCAAGGTCGGTGGTTTCGGCATAGACGTTGCTTCCTTCAGGCCCGGTGAAGATGACCTTCGAAACGCCATTCGACCACCGGAACGCGCGGTTTAGCCCTCCTATTGTCGTGGCTTCAGTTCCCGCAACATTCCCCTTTGAGTTGATCAGGGTTGGGGATACGGTTCGGTAGTTCGAATTTGAGAGCGGATTATAGATTGACCAACTGTTGCCGGCAAGGGAATAGATATATTGTTTTTTGTTGAGAGTGGCGATGACGTCCCCGTTATCGTTGACGCTCAGAAACGAGGCCTTCGGGAGGCTGGTGTATAAGTCTATTGGTGTAAAGCCGGGGGCAGTGGAGTACAGGTACACGTCCGGCGTTGTGTCACTGGACAGGATCATGTACTTCCCATGCCTGCTTATCGCAGGGATACTCTGCCAGTACACAAACTGCATATCATTGTTGTTGACCCCAAACGGTTCACTATAGGAATAAGTCGGCTGAGCGCCAACGCTGCCCACAATGCCGATTGCAAAACATAGAGCCAGAAGACGGCGAATCATATGGTTTAAGCATAACGCCTTTCTGGCCCTGTCAACCTCAAATGCGTGATTTTAAAAATGCTGACTAGGACCGACGGGACAAACACGGCGGCCGGCTTCGCAGTCGCCCGTGGAAAGCCAACATTAAATGGGTTCCGCAATCCAGTCTGCAGTAAGGCTGGCTAGCCTTGCCATCGCGTTTATGGCCTGGGTCAAGTGGTCCTCGCGAGTGTCTTCGATCTTGTTGTGGCTGATGCCGTAAAGAGACTGAACGAACATCATGACCGTCGGGATACCGGCACGCGCTACCTCGGCCGCATCATGCAACGGCCCAGAAGGCAGCTTATGAACCGTGCCATTGATTTCCATAATCGCTTGTTCGCACAAATCGATGAGCTTGGGATGGAAGGGTATCGGCTCGATGCTCCAAATCCGCGACCACTCGACGGTGCAGTTTTCCTCGGCAGCAAATTGCTCGCTAGCGGCTTTGGCCTCCGCGTACATTTCGGCGAGGACGCGTGCATCGAGGTCTCTTTGGTCGAGCGTTGCCTCGCAACGTCCGACTACGGCGGTCACGATCCCGGGAATCGTCTTCACGCTTCCCATCGTGCAAACCGCGTCTGGATGCTTCATCGCAATGGGCCGGATTTCCAAGGCAAGTTTGGCGGCTGCGGCGAGGGCGTCTTTTCGCGCGGTCATCGGCGTAGAACCTGAATGGGCCTCTTGCCCAAGAAACGTGATGGCGTGGCGCTCCACGCCCTTGGTACCAAGCACTACCCCAAGCGGCAACCCCATGGATTCCAAAACCGGTCCCTGCTCGATATGTAACTCCAGATATGCGGCCGCATTTGCCTGTTCATTTCGTGCATCGGGGAAATGGTCGATCTCCACGCCGCATCTTCGCAGCGCATCGTCCAGCTTGATGCCATCTTTGTCCAGCCGAACCCGGTCTGCCTCGATGGATTCCGTTCCCGCAAACGCCGAGGAGCCAAGGAGGCTGCGACCAAAGCGCGCGCCCTCCTCATCCGCCCAGTCCACGAGCTTGATCGTCACCTTGGGCTTGCCTTGCGCCGCAAAAGCACGAAGGATTTCCAGGCCGGTCATGACGCCGAGGCAGCCGTCCAGCCAGCCACCATTTGGCACCGAGTCCAAATGGCTGCCAATAATCAGACTCCTCGGCGAATCCCCCTCCAGCGTTATCCAGTGATTGCCCGCCGCGTCGTAATGGTGCTCCACGGGCAGATCAGCCAACTTCTCGGTGAACCATTTGCGAGATTTGAGCCATATGTCGGTCCACGCCACGCGCTGGGCGCCATTCTCGTCGCCGGTTATCTCACGCAGGTCTTTGAGTTCGGCTATCGTCCGTTGAGGATTTACCGTCATGCAGTGATTATAAACCGCGAACCGAGTCCTCTTGCCATCCATCTACCCGGCGAAACCCAACCTGCCTTTTCAGGGTAAGTAAATCTGGGGTGCATAGTTGATAGGTCGCATAGAGAATGTCAGGAGACTTAAAATCGCAGGCGGAGTTCTTGTGGCTCTTGTGGTTCTTTGCGTGTTTCCCGGCCTCGAACTCAAATACATGTCCATAGATGAGCCCTTGGCATTGGCCACGCAAGCCCACAATCACACCAAGATGAAGTGGCTATTGGCTTGGGGCGCAGACCCAAACGCCAGCTTCGACGGGATGTTTACTGCTCTTGCCGCTGCGTCGAAAGACGGCGATATCCAAGCAGTACAGATCCTTCTTGACCACGGTGCGGATCCAAATTTTGAAGAAGGTGGATGTTGTCCCATGAATTACGCCAAGGACCACATGGTTAGGGAACTGCTAATATCTCATGGCGGACGGGCAGCGGAGTCCTGCGATATCACACAAACCGTCCTGGGTCAATAAATTGACCAGACGTTCAGAAGCGATGAGTGATTACCAGGCCTTTCTCGACCAGGCAATAGCCCTCGCAACCGAAAACGCAAAAACCGGCGGCGGCGGTCCGTTTGGGGCCGTCGTCGTCAAGGATGGAAAGGTCATTGCTACCGGCGTGAACCAGGTAACCAAAACCAATGACCCAAGCGCTCACGCCGAAATTGTCGCTATAAGAGCCGCCTGCAAAACCCTCAACTCCTTCCAACTGACGGATTGCGAGATCTACTTGAGCTGCGAGCCCTGCCCCATGTGCCTGGGCGCCATCTATTGGGCAAGGCTCGAGTCCGTGTACTACGCCGGCACGCATGCAAACGCTGCAGAAGCGGGTTTTGACGACACCCTTATCTATCAAGAACTCGCGCGCCCACCGGAAGCTCGCAATCTCAAAATGCGTCGTATGGTGTCATCAGCCGCCAATGAACCCTTCTTAGCCTGGAAGACGAACAGAGCCAGAATCGCTTACTAGTGCTGCGCGATCGGTGTTCCTCCCGGACTGCCGCTCGTGCGTTCGCCAGGCGAAGTGGAAAGCATGAGTCGCACTATTCCGCTTACAAGTAGGTTCACGCCTATCAGCAGGCCTACCGCCCACACGGAGCTTTGGGGCCACTGGACCACAATGATCCCGCCGAGAATGATCGAGACAATCCCGTCGAAAATCAGCCAACCCGCCCTCAACATGTGTCGGACAAAAAAGTAGGCGCTAATCTCGAAGATCCCTTCGATGAAAAACAGCACGCCCACAAACAGAGTTAGCGACGCGAGGCCGGCAATTGGCGAGGCCACCATCCAAATACCGGCAGCCAGATACACGAACCCAAGCAGCATTTTCAACATGAAACTGCTGAGCTTGCGGTTGCTAAACGCAACCCCCAAATGGATGATGCCTGTTACGATCAGCAGCCATGCAACAAAAATCTCCCCGACGATAGAACCCAAAAGGGGCGCCATGATCGCCAGCGCTCCGCCGACGATCATCAAAGTGCTCCAAAAAACCGCAGACTTATTCGGCCTGCTCAAGGTGACACTCATCTTCTTCTCCTTACATCATTCGAGCTTTGGTGACCCGTTCCTCGATCCAGTAGCCCTTTCGACCGTAATAGCTGTGGAGGGCATTCTCGTAGTCACGGGTCAACAGAAGGTCCGGAGTGTATTCGGGCGCGAGTTTGATGGTCTCGCGCGGAATATCCACATAGATCTTGGATTCGCTCCAACTTACGGCTTCCACCCATTTGGGTGAAATAAGCACTCTTTTTCCCGGCCACCAATTGCGGGTGTCGATCACGAGATAGCGGATCGCCCAGTTGTCGATATCGACAATAAAATCGTCCAGATGGCCAAGTTCGCCATCCGAAGCCTGAATGTGATGCCCGCGAATGTCGTCCATGCTGCGAAGATCCGGATCCCAAGCGGGGTCCTCTTCCTGCGGCTGTTCAACGGCATCCCGGTCTCTAATCGGCGTCAAAAACGGCGCCTGCCCGCCCATGTTGAGGCCTGTCCAATAAAACGGCCAGCCATAAAACAGAAAGAAATCTCTTTCATATTGGCGGGTCAGGGGCTGCTCCGCAGGCAGCGGCGGGCTGCTCTCGATTTGAGTCTTGGACAGTTTGACTGTCACACTCCGGTTCCCGGTGTCCACTTGCACAACCGAATAGGGCGAAATCAGCACCTGTCTTTCGGTAAGCCAAGTGCCGGTGTCGGCAACCAAATAGCGTACAGCCCAGTGTTTGTCGTCAAAATAATAATCTCTGACGGTACCGATCTCTCCGTCCACGCAGTTCAGCTTGAAACCTGCGAGCGTTTTAGCGTTGACCAACATGACAGTTCTCCTGCGCTATCCTCTTCGTTCGTGCATTCCGCGTCTTCCCGGCGTACTAAGGGGAGGATCATCACATGCACGACCCTGAATTTGCTCCAAATTCGATTCGTACGCCGGTAAACCGCCTAGTGGGGCGCATTTCGTCCCATATTTCGGGGTGTGGCTCCATCGACCCGCGGAGCCCCGGCGAAGGGTGGGCCCGCGGTAACGCCATCCTCCCAACCCCTCCGGTCCGGTTGGCCCAAGTTCGCGCGCCGAAGGCCCTTCCATGAAGGAAATGTTCGTGTTCGACCTCGACGGCACTCTTGCCCAAAGCAAAGCGGCCATCGATTCCGAAATGTCCCAACTGCTCGGCTGCCTCTTGGAAGTTGGCAAGGCGGCCATTATTTCCGGCGGCGATTGGCCGCAGTTCGAGAAGCAGGTGATCTCGCAACTGCCAAAGGGCTCCAAGCTTGAAAACCTCTATATCCTGCCCACGTGCGGCACCAAGTTCTTCGCTTGCAAATCCGAATGGAAGACAGTTTATGAAGACGACATAGCCCCCGACCAGCGCAAGAGAATCATCCAGTCGCTTGAGCAAGTGGTGGACGCTTCCGGATTCAAAGCCCACAAAACCTGGGGTGAGCCGATAGAGGACCGAAAGAGCCAAGTTACGTATTCGGCGCTTGGCCAGAAAGCGCCTTTGGAGGAAAAAGAAAAGTGGGACCCCAAGTTTGAAAAGCGCAAGAAAATGAAAGTGCAGCTGGACAAGCTGCTACCCGAGTTTACGGTGCGGCTGGGCGGCACCACGTCTATCGATATCACCAAGCACGGAATCGACAAAGCCTACGGAATTCGAAAGCTTCGCGACATCCTCAAAATCCCCATCGAGAACATGGTGTTCGTGGGTGACGCCCTCTTTCCCGGCGGAAACGACCATGCGGCCCGAAAAACCGGAGTAGTCTGCATCCAGGTCCGCGACCCCGACGAAACCAAGCGCGTGATCGAAGCCTTCACCGCTTGCGTAGAACCGGAGAAACCTTCCGAGAAATAATGCCTGACATCCAACTGCAGCGCATGGGGGTGATCATGGAGCCCCAGCCCGGAAACCGGCTGGAGTCGGACGGTGTTCTGAACCCGGCCGCGGCGCGCGGGAGAGACGGGAATCTCTACCTATTCCCCCGCCTCGTAGCAAAGGGCAACTACTCCAGGATCGGCATCGCAAAGGTGAACTTCAACGATGACGGCGACCCCGAATCCGTGGAGCGCTTGGGAGTGGCTTTGGAGCCGGAGGCCGAGTATGAGCGAAGGCCGGGTGGAGGCGGGGGTTGTGAAGATCCACGCATCTCCTACATCGAACCACTCGACCACTACACGATGACTTACACCGCGTTCTCGCCACACGGACCCCGCATCGCCATTGCAATATCTGAGGATCTTTTCCATTGGCGAAGGATGGGATTGGTCACCTTCGAACCTTATAAAGACATTAGCTTTGACGGCGTCGACAACAAAGACGCAAGCCTCTTCCCCTTGGCGGTTCCCAACCCGTCGGGAAATCCGTCAGTGGCGATGATCCATCGCCCCCTGTTTCCGGGCACTCGTCCGGAAGACAAAATCGAAGATGGAATCAATGACATTCACAGAGAAAGCATTTGGATATCCTATCGTGATTTGCAAGTTGCCCATGACAAGTATCACCTGCACCATTTCACTTCGCATGAGCGCTTGGCCGCCCCCCAGTTCGCCTGGGAAAAGCTGAAAATTTGCGCCGGCACGCCCCCCATCATGACGCGCCACGGCTGGTTGATCCTGTACCACGGCGTGAGCCAACTCAAAGCCCACTCGAACTCCATGTGTTACTCGGCAGGCTTGATGATTCTCGACAAGGATAAGCCGGACAAGATTCTGTATCGTTCGCCGCATCCGGTTTTATCGCCCAAACTTCCACAGGAAACTGCGGGGGTCATCAGCTACGTGGTCTTCCCTACCGGTGCGGACCGGCGGGACGATCTGGGACAACCGGACCGCATCGACGTTTATTACGGGATGGCGGACGACCGCATTGGCGTCGCCCGCCTGGATGTGCCCGAGAGCTTCCTAACGTGAGTTAGGAAATGGACTGCTCTTAAGGGTTCTTCTGGATGCTGATGGAACCACTCTGGCCGGGGGACATTTTGATCGTCATGTGCGCCGTAACTACGTCAGGCGCGTCGGCAGCCGGCTTTCCGGTTTCTTTAGGCTTGTAGTCGAAATGAGCATCCGCTTTCCATTCGCCGTTGGACTTTGTGTAAGACGTCCAAGAAACCGGTTTCATGCAACTGGGATCCAGCCCAATCTCAATTCGGTGATCTTTTGCCTTTTTGGGCACGAGTTCCAAGGTCGAGTGGTCCTTGCCGAACCGGATCGACGAAAAGCCGGCAGGTGAGAGATCGGCAGTGGTCGTGATCTCATAGGAATCGGCACTGTGGACAACTGATACGTTGAGAGGCACATCTTTGGGCAGAGGCTGGCCATCCAGTGTTCCCGTGACGGTAACGGCGCCGTTTCCGTCAATCGAGGCGCTAAACGTAAGTTCACCCGAACGCGCGGCGGCGGCAAGCGCCGAGCGCATCAGTTTTAGGGCGCCTGCCGGCGTCGAAGCATTTGCCGATCCTGGTGTTAGGACAAGCGCCGCGGCAACAATTGCTGTCAAGGCTGTTGACGATATCAATATTCTTTTCATAGTTGGATCTCCAAAAAATCGAGCCAGCGGATGCAAACGACCACCCGTTGAACGAAGACGGTTTTCCAGCCGGTCCCGCAGTTCCCCTGGAGCTTCCATGTCGCTATTAAGATTGGAATCCAGATAGCGATGAAATGCCAGAGCCTGCCTGCAGTCCACACACTCATTGAGGTGGTTGGTAACCGTTGCGCGCTGTTTTCCTGACAGTTCATCTCTCAAGTAGCGGGCGATCAAAGATTGGATTTTTTCGCATTTCATGGTTTGCATGGCGCCTCCTTGACGGGTTCTTCGCTTCGGCTTGGGCCAAGCTTGGCTCTAAGCTGATGCACGGCCGAGTGGACGCGAAAATATACGGTTCCAACGGGGACTCGAAGCACTTTCGCCGCTTCCGCGTGAGAAAAGCCTTCCCCCTTGACAAGCAAGAAAGCCTCCCTTTGCTTGTCCGGGAGTTCGCTTATGGCTTCCACAAGTTCGAAGTCCTTGAAGCGAAACGAGGCGGCCACCTCGGCCAAGCCATCCAAATTGTCCGTTCGGACTTTCCGTTTGCGTCGCAGCATCTTCCAACGGTTCACAACAATCGCAAATAGCCAAGTTCGCTGCGCGGACTCGCCTCTATGAAGAGATAGGTTGCGAAACGCGTGGTCGAATGCCTCTACCGTGAGGTCTTCCGCGTCTTCTCGGTTTCCACATAACCGAAGCGCAAACCGGTAAACCGGCGTCGCATTCTCCGCATAGAGAAGTTCGAATGCGATTCGGGTTTGATCGTTTTGCATCTGCTGACTCGCGAGAACCGCGAGGTTCTCACAGTGTTAGTTGCACTGCTTCGTCAATCCCTTGGGTCCATAGACGACTTTTACGGAAGATGCTAAGACTTCTTGGCCTTCTTGGGCTTGGGTGCAGGAAGGTCGGCGGCGATTTCATTGACGATCTTGGTCAGCCAGGCTGAGTCTTTGACCTTGTTTTCTGGGACCCTCAGCGAAGGCTTAGCGCCCGGATAAGCGGGCGCCTCGTGACTGGAGTCCAAGGCCGCGCTGCTGGCGGGTGTGATCTTGAGAAACAACTGGTCGTCCGCAATGAGGGCAACGACTTTCTCGTCGCAATAAAGGGTGTATTCGCCAAACATCTTCGCAGCCCGGATGTTGTCCCCTTTGATTTGTTCGAGGATCGAGGCTAGGGTTGCTTCGCTCGTGGCCATGCGGGGGAGAATACCAGTAGGATGGGTGACTGTGAACTGTGAACTGTGAACTGTGAACCGTCAGACAATGCGTGGCGCGCGTAAGGCTCCGGGAACAGCAAAAAATGCGCGCTCGGCGAACGCGCGAAGCGAGTGAGCCGAGCACAACTTATTCCGGCGACGCGTCGGCGAACTCCGCTCACCCGAACGTCGCTACCACCCGGTAACATAGCGGTCTCGCTATGTCCTTCACCGTCGATATCGTCATCATTCTCGTCTACTTCGCGGTCATTTCCACGATAGGCCTGATGATGGGCAGGCGAGAAAAGAGCTTGCTGGACTTCGCCCTTGGCGGACGCCAAGTGCCCTGGTGGGCGATTATGGCGAGCATCATCGCCGCCGAAACCAGCGCCGCCACGTTTCTCGGCGCTCCGACGGAAGGCTTCAAGAACCAGAGTCTGGCTTACGTGCTTCTCGCCCTGGGCGTGATTCTTGGCCGCTGGATCGTGGCGAACCTGTTCCTCACGCCTTACTATAAGTACAAGGTCTACACGGTCTATGACTACCTTGAGATCCGGTTCGGACCGGCCACCAAGAGCTTCGTATCCGTGCTGTTTTTGATCATGCGGACTCTGGCGTCGGGCACGCGTTTGTTCGTGCCGAGTATCGTGATGGTCCTCGCATGGCAAGTGCTTAAGAACCACGGCCAGCCGATCGCGGTCTCGCAACAACCGGTGGACAGCGTGGCGCCCTATCTCATCGCTATTGGAATCCTTAGCCTTATTACCGCGATTTACACCACGATGGGCGGCATCAAAGCGGTGATCTGGACCGATCTCGTTCAGGCAACCCTCATGTTCACTACCGCCTTGCTCGCGGTGGGCACCATTCTTGGACACATCGGCGGCTTTGATGGACTCAAACATCTAGTGCCCAAGATGAGCGGAGTCAGCGGCTATTTTTCGAGCGGATTTGACACGGCCAGCGTTCAAACATGGCAAGTTGCGCAAAAGATGATCCCCGCAGGCGCAGCGCCGGTGCCGATGAGCGGCATGGACTGGCTGAAGCTCATCGCCACCAGCGACTACACACTGATATCAGCGTTGATCGGAGCGACTTTTTTGAACATGGCCTCGTTCGGGACCGACCAGGACATGGTGCAACGCCTCCTCACCGCAAAGACGCGCAAGAGTTCAAAGCGAAGCCTCATGACCGCCGCGTTCATGGATATCCCGATTGCTAGCGTGTTTACCTTCATCGGGATTCTGCTGTTCGCCTACTACAAACTCAATCCGGCCATGCAACCGAAATCTTCTGCGGATGTTTTTGGCGCTTATATCTTGAACGTCATGCCAGTTGGCTTGCGAGGATTGGTTCTCGCCGGAGTTTTCGCCACCTGTATGGGTTCGCAATCGGCCGCGCTGAACTCGCTTGCATCGTCGGCTACAAACGACTTTTACGTTCCCTTTGTGGCCAAAAGGGGTGGTTACAACGAGGTGAGCGTCCTTCGCGCCGCGCGTTGGTTTACTGTTCTCTTCGCCGTGTTGATGTTTGCCGTTGCTGGAGTATTTGCCGACTTAAAAGTGACGAACCCCGACATTGGCATTATTCCCGTGGTTTTAGGCATCGCCGGCTATATTTTGGGACCGATGCTTGGGGTTTTCTTGCTCGGCATGTTAACCAAGAATCGAGGCTCGGACGAAGGCAACCTTTACGGATTGGTTGCAGGCCTACTAACCACTTCAATCCTTGGAGACTTGCCCGGAAAGATCAATAAGCACTTGAGCCTCCACCTCGCGTGGGAAGTTTCGTTCACATGGTTCGCCTTCATTGGCGCGGTGGCGGTTTTGCTCGTCGGCATTTGGTTCAAGACGCCGGATGAAGTGCTGGCAAAAGCCGAGCGTAGAGAGGCCGAGGCGCAGTCCGGTGAAGACGTACCCCTCGCCATGCGCACGGGATAGCGCGCCGAAGGCGCCCCAAACGATCTGTTTTTGTATACTTCGAAAAAGAGCTTATGCTGGATTGGCACCTAAAATCGTTAGACCTCTGCTATTTCGAAGTCACCGAGGCATTCAAAGGCCTCGCCGACGAGCATGTTTGGAAGCGCCCTGCACCAAACCTTCTCTCAGTGGGAGAACTCGCCGGGCATATCGCTTACTGGGAGGCCGTCCGCAACGGAGGCGATGCCGAAGACGGGAGCGCCTCAAAAGACCTCGCCGACTGCAAAATCAAAAGCCCCTTGCTCGATCCGCGCTTCGCCTACTACACAACCGCCCTAACGACCGAGCCGGCACAGGAGCAACTAGCCCTCACCGCCCAGCAAGTGCAGAACGAGTTTCTGCGAATCCACCAAGAAGCAATGGCCTATTTAGAGGCTCGAAACCCGGACATGGAAAGCGCCGCGCCCTATTGGTCGCCAAAATCCAATTACGGGGAACTGCTCAGATACGTGGCCTTCCACATCGCCTATCACACCGGGCAGATGTATTCAGTCCGTCACCTTCTCGGGGAAGAGCCCCCTGACAACTAAGTTAGCCTACGAAAACCCCGCTATCGCATGTGGCGCGTAGGGCGCTTCTAAAGCCTTTATTTCCTCATCAGAAAGCTTCACCGACAACGCCGCAACCGCATCGTCCAAATGATGCGGTTTGGACGCGCCGACGATGGGAGCACTCACAGCAGGCTTGCTCAACATCCAAGCTAGCGCCACCTGAGCCTTTGGTAAGCCCCTGGAGGCAGCAACCGAAGAAACCGCTTCGACTACCAGCTTGTCGGAGTCGTGATACAAAGTCTTCCCAAACTCGTCGGTTTGGGAACGTTCGGTCGCATCGTCCCAATCTCTTGTCAATCGCCCACGGGCTAGCGGACTCCAAGGGATCATGCCGATGCCCTGATCCAAGCACAGCCCGACCATTTCGCGCTCTTCCTCTCGGTACAGCAGGTTGTAGTGGTTTTGCATGGAAACAAACCGCGTCCAGCCGTTCTGGTCAGCCAGATACAGTGCCTTGGCAAACTGCCAGGCAAACATGGACGAAGCCCCGATATACCTCGCCTTGCCCGCCTTCACCACGTCATGCAAGGCCTCCAGGGTCTCCTCGATCGGCACGTTGTAGTCCCACCGATGGATTTGGTACAAATCCACATAGTCCAAACCCAGCCTCGTTAGGCTGGCGTCGATTTCGTGCAAGATCGCTTTTCGAGAAAGCCCCTCGCCATTCGGTCCCGGTCGCATCCTCCCTCGCACCTTGGTGGCGAGCACATAGTCCTCGCGCTTGGCGAAATCCCTTAGAGCCTGACCAACGATCTCCTCGCTCGTTCCATCGGAATAAACGTTGGCTGTATCAAAGAAGTTGATCCCGAGTTCTAGCGCTTTCTTGATAAAGGGCCGCGCCTTATCACTGTCCAACGACCAGGAGTGCGCCCCGCGGGAGGGCACGCCGTAAGTCATACAGCCAAGACATATTCGAGAGATCTCAAGACCGGTTTTGCCGAGGCGGGTGTATTCCATAGGGATATCTTAGCCAGCCGAAAGAGCCTCGCGCTTGGCGAGCGATATCAAAACACTCCACTGCGAAAGACTAAGGGCGCCGCATCGTCGGGCCGGATTTGACCGTTATATAGACCTCGTCCGTGCCTTTTTATTTCCTCACCCGGACCGGCATCAGAACCACGTCGTCGATCAACGTTGCCTTGTCTGTATGGCTCGTCTGCGCCATGAACGTAAGCGTGATCCCGTTGGTGGTAGCCACAAAGGGCTTGGACTCGCAAAGGCTCCAATCGCCCTCGCCCTTCGGGGTGGTGAACGGCACGATCACCTGGTTGTCCGCCATCACCTGGATCGGCACAGCCACGTTGGCCGCGGCAATCAGCTTAACCGCCGTGTTCCGGCGAGCCATCCAAAAAGCCACCCGATATTTCTGCCCGATCTGGAGGCCCTGAATCACTTGGCAGAACATGCCGATGCCATCGCCCCTGCTCTGGAGGTAAGCGTATTTCTTGCCACTGTGCCCTGCGCGACCCCACGCGCAATCGCCCATAGCAATGCCGCTGTTGGCGTTAAAGGTCCAACCATCGGCATTCACACCACTCACCCAGTAGCCGTCTTGAACAGTCGCGTTTTCAAAGCTCCCGTTGGAAATAACTTGGCCGTTAGAAAGACAAGCGAGTGCCACTGCACCCATAACAAGTAGGTTTCTTTTCCCCATGATAATCTGACGTCCGAACAGCCGCCACGAAGTGCCAAACTAATAGTCAGCGGACTAACAGAAGCCGTCTTGGCCCGATTTCTCGGGCCATCATGAACTCCCAAAAACCTTCTGGAAAAATTTCATGCTTCAGCCCTCCGGTAATGATCGCCACTTTTGTGGTGGAGGCGGGATTAGCTGTCTACGTAGCCCTCAGATACCGGTCGAACCTGTTTCGCACGATCGTCATCACGATTCTCTTGTGCCTCGCTTCGTTTCAACTTGCCGAGTTTCAAGTGTGCACAGGCTCAGAGGTGGCAAAGTTGAACTGGACGCGATTTGGGCTCGTAGGGATCACGCTTTTGCCCGCACTTGGCATTCATATGCTGGGGGTAGTGACCCGAAAGAGCTTTTTTATCCCCTTGGGTTACGGCATTGCCACTTTTTACGCGATCGCATTCATGCTTATTCCGGGCACCACCGCGCAGGCCGACTGCTGCGGTAACTATGTGCTTTTGAACATCACCAACAGTTGGATCGGCCTTCTCTATGACCTCTATTACTCGGTCTTCATTCTATTGGCGATCATGGACCTTGCCCTGCGGCTGGCAAGGAAAGAGGAGAGATCGGAAGCCGGTTATTCCAAGAGACTGGAAACGTGGGCCCTCGTGGCCTATCTTTCCTTTACGCTGCCAATGGCGATCGTGGCGATCGTTGCCTCGCAACTACGCAATGCCACCCCGTCCATCATGTGCGGGTTCGCGGTGCTGTTGGCGCTGATTCTGGCTCTGAAGCTCGCTCCTATGTATGCCGAAGAGACAGAGGCAATCAAAAAACTCGATTGGGATGTTTGAAAGACTGCCCCTAAATCTACGAAGCTAGCTAGGGTGTCAGCGTCAAGACGCTCGAATACATCGACGAGCCAAGCTTCACCGTAATCGTCACAGGCGTGCTTGTGGTTACCGTCTTTGTGGTTACGGCAAACGACATGGTCGTTCCTCCGTTGCCAACCAAAACGGACGCCGGCACAACTACGCTCGCACTGCTCGATTGGACACTAATCGTGTCCCCGTTTCCTCCTGCCGGTCCTCCAAGCGTTATCTTGGCGGTAACGGCCTGGCCGCCCACCACCGAGTTCGACGGAGTAAAGGTTAATCCCGTGATGGGTGGAGTTGTGATAGTAAGGGGGACGTTAACGGTTTCGTTCCCAGAAGTAACTGTAAAGACCACTGTTGTGTTGGCGGACACCGGCCTGGTTTGGATCGTGAAAGCCGCTTGGGATGCCCCTTGCTGCACATACGTGTCGTACGGGAATGTCACGTATGGACTGTAGTTGTTCATTTCCAGATAGATCGCCTGAGGATTGATCGGTTCCGGAAGATAGGTCGTCACGTTCAGAGTAGCATTTGTCCCCCCCACGACCGATGATGCCGCAAACACCGCCGACTTAAACGTGGGGTAAACGTTGAAGGAGACCGTTTTGGAATAGCTTCCCATGGACACCGTAATGGATGCCGGAGTTACTTGGTCGACGTCGCTGGTAAAGACCGTAAAGTCAAGGTAATTGGTCCCGTAGGGGATGGATTGCGAGGAGTTCGTGCTGGCAGGCCCCGTGGTCTTAATATTGACGGTATCGCTCATGCCGTAACCCAAATATGCACTGAGAGTCATTGAGGCGGTGACAGAGGTGCCCCCTATAACCGGCGATGGATTCACCGATAGGTAAGAAATTGCCATGGGAATCACTTCCATGTTATGGGAGATCGACACCGAACCTAGTTGGGCCGTCAAGGAAATAGCCTGTGGCGAGGTCACGGTATTCGTCAAGATTGTGAAAGTCTCACTGCTTGACCCCGCTGAAATAACTGCTTGGACAGGAATCGCCCCAGGTCCTGAGCCGGTGAAAGTGACCGTAACTGGAGCAGTAGCGGTTCCATTCAGATAAACCGCGCAGGAAGCGCTTAGCCCGGAAACGATTGTCGGCGGCATCATAAGCTCGTTAAGCACACTGCCGGCGCTGGCTGACAAAGAGAAACAGGCCGTGAACTCTTCTCCATTGGCGTCCACCAATGACTGCCATGCCCCGGGGGTAACAGGGAAATCATAGGACGATGCGAAGCCGGAAACAAGAACCTGCCCCAGCGAGTTGACGACGATGCCGTAACCGTCGTCACCATATTCTCCACTCGTCCCTCCGAGAAATGAACTGTAAAGGAGGCCGGTGCCATTGCCTTTCAGTTGGGTAACAATTACGTCGTTATTCTCGAAAGAATCGTTGGTCTGATAGGCCCCGGTGGTTGTAGGATAATCGGGAGAATCCGAGAAGCCGGTCACAACCACATTGTCGCTTGAATCCAAGGCGACTGCATTAATCTGTTGATACTCGGAGCCGCCCAAGTAAGTGCTGAAGGCAAGCTTGGTTCCCGCCCCGTTGAATTTGGTGACAAATCCGGAATTGGCGCCTGTGGCGGCGTGATCGCTGGTTTGAAAGGCCCCGGCAGTGGTCGGGAAATCCGTGGAGTAAGCTTCACCGCCAACAACCGCATTGCCTAGCGGGTCGACGACGAGGCTGTTTATCAAGTCGTTGGTCGAGCCCCCCAAGTAGGTCCCATAGATGAGTGCCGAAGCGTTTGCATTCAGTTTTAGTACAAAGCCGTTATCTCCATTAGAGGCGTTGTTTTTCGTCTGGTAGGCGCCTGTGGTGGTGGGAACGTCGTTTGTGTTTGAGTATCCCGCCACATAGGCGTAACCCGATTTATCGAACGCAAGACCAGAGATCGCATCACCGACCGATCCCAGGAATGTGCTGAAAATGAGCGCAGAACCGGTCGAATTGAGCTTGGTCACAAATTCGGATTGGTATTTGGTGAGTGAGTTCTGCAGCGCGCCGGCGCTGACCGGGAAGTCAGATGCCTGGGTAAATCCTCCCACGAGCACATTTCCGGCTGCGTCCAACGCAGTTTTATAGGCCCCGCTTTGTCCCTTGATTCCACCAAGCAATGTGCTAAAAACGAGCCCCGTGCCCGATGCGTTCAACTTTGTGACGAAAACCGTCAGGGAGGGCCAGGCGAGGTTAGTCTTTTGATAAGCGCCGGCGGTCACCGGGAAATCCGAACTGTCTGTGCTTCCGGAGACGACTGGGTCTCCTGCAGAGTCGACCGCCAAGCCCCCGGACAGTTGCTCCCCGGAGCCCCCCAGGAAAGTGCTAAACACGATACCGGTGCCGCTCGAGTTGAGTTCGGTGATCGTAACATTCTGAAACTTGGTAGGGCTGGTGGATTGATAGGCCCCCGTGCTGGTGGGAAAGTTGGTCGAGGTCGTATTTCCATAGTAAACGGCATTTCCCGAGGGAGTTGCGGCGAGGCCGCCGAAATAGTCCCTGCCATTGGTGCCTCCCATCATCGTCGAATACACAAGCGGGTCTATGATCAGGGGCGTCGAAGGATCGTAGGATCCGGCATCGAACCGAATCGTGTTTCCATCCTGGACCATGTGACAGGGGATCGGGATTCTTGCTCCACCTTTCTCCTGATAAGCAGTGAGGCCCTTCTCTTCAACTGTGCCGAGGGAAGTGTCAATAGCAAGGTCGCCATTATCCAAAACCCGAACGCTATTCGCCCCTTCCACTTTGAGCCCGACTTGCGAAGGATCGGCGCCGGGGCTTACTAGTAAGTCGTATCTTGGCCGCCCCTTCTCGGTGTAATAGCGAACGCCGATGCCGGCATAGGGCTCCTCGGCCCTCGCCTCTGAAAAGAGTCTGGCGCCGATGACCCACTTGGATTCATCGCTGCCCAAAAGATAGTTGAACTGCCCCTCTTGCTTAGCAACCCCGCTTACCTGTGTTGGCTTGGCGTTTGCGAATCCGATCTTTACGACGTGTCCCTGCCGTGTTCCGGAAGGCTGCTTTGCCGAGGAGGCGGCATCGGGAGTGAACTTGCTGAAGTCAAGCACCACGCCGTCATCTGTGACCCATTCGTTAACACCTGTAGTTTGGGATAAGAACTGCGCACGTGCATCCCATTGGCCGCGATTCTCTATGAAAAGGCCTTTCCCTTGAGTTGCGGCCGCCATTTTAGGCGGATTGGCATAACTGGATACAGACAAAACGAATGCCGACATGGCGGCAAGTGATGCTTGCTTCAACATTGACAAACTCCTGAGGGCTCCATAGCTTGGGCCAGTGATTTGAGTGTTCAGTGTCGCCGTGACAAAGGCGTGACAAACGATAAGAGAGGGCAAAAAACACCTGTGGTGTTCTTATCGTCGTCGCACTTGTAGTTGGCATAACGGAGCCATTTTTCCGGTCGCTTAGCGGGCCCAGATTTCAGAGCGAAGGCCCAAGCGCTCCGCCGGAGCGGCACGGAGGACTTCGATGCTGACGTTTCGGAGACTTCACCTGACCGTCAAACTCCCAAACGCTGCAACTCCGCAAACGCCCCTAGCCAGGGCTCGTACTTGCGCCATCGCTCCACGGACGTGCTGTACATCGGCTGCCGCACCTGCCAAACGCTCGGCGTTTTTACTGACCGCTCGTTCTCTTCCGGCTTCAAACACGCATCATCCCACTCCAAACCACAGAATGAGATCATCCGGCGGGTCACCGTTTCCTGGTCCGCAACCAGCTCCTCATACTGAACCTCTAACATAGACTCGGACGGCAAAACCTGCCGCCAGTGCGCCATCAGGCGCACATATTGCTCGTAAGCTGCAACCACATTCTCTTTAGAACCGCATAGGTCGATCCCGTTCGCGACCGGCGTTTTCCAAATGCTCAGGCAGGTGTCGATCGGGTTGCGCTTCATGTGAATAATCCGGGCTTGGGGATACAAAACATGCAGCAGCCCAAGCAGCAAATAGTTAGTGTTCATCTTGTCCACCACCCTCTGTTTGGCTGGCGCGAACGCACTCAAAACCTCCAGATATTCGCCCGCAAGTCCCCTGAACCGTTCCCAATCCAGCGAAGGCGCACCTGAGCCGAGAAGCTTCTCTCGCGATCCCGCAACATCCGGCCAAAAGAGCTGCTCACCCGCGCCGCCAACATTGGGATGGCTGGAAATGATCTGCTCGGCAAGAGTGGTGCCGGAGCGCATCATGCCTACCACAAAAATCGGCAAGTCATTTTGCAGTCCGCCGTCTCGGTTAGCCGACAAAAAGGCCCCGTCGAAAACGGAAATGATGTCCGCAACCCAGCGTTCCAGATCCGCCTTGTCGAATGGCGCAACCCCAACCTTAAGGAAATGATCCTGACGGTTTGCCTCGTCAAAATGGGTCATCGCGGCTTCGTATTCTCCCAAGTCCTCAAACGCCTTTCCCAACCCATACTCCAGTTGTACCAACTCCCGCTTTGGCAGATCACTGTCCTGGGTGAGGGCCAACATCTTCTCCACCATTGGCCGTTCATCTTCTTTGACCCTATGGTTGTGGACCAACGCATGGTACGCGAACCCTTGCCGAGGTTCCATCGAGATCGAACGCCGGAATTGCTCGTTGGCGGCCTCAATCTGGCCCAACGCTTGTAACGCGCGACCGTAATAGGCGACCGGCGCCGCGTTGCCGGGAGCAAGCTCTGAGGCTTTCAAGGCGTAACCAACAGCCTCGTCGATTTGGCCGCTGCCAATGAAAGCGCGGGCCATAAGCAAATGCCCCGGAGCGGAGCCCGGGTCCAATCGAAGAATCTCGCGCGCACAATGAGCCGCCCCTGCCACGTCGGGGATCATCATCATCGCATCGCCCAGCCGGTAAAGAGAGGCAACCCGCACGGGTCCGATGGCCAGTACTCGCCGATAGGCGAGAATGGCATCTTCATACCGGCCAATCGCCTGTAGCGCTCTGCCCAAATTGTCGAAGAACGGCGCCGTTTCCGGATCCAGCCGTGCAGCTTCGCTGAAGCTACGAACGGCGTCTTGGGCGGATCCCATATCGAGTTGGCACATACCAAGCTGGTTGTGAGCGTGTTCACTCGTGGGATTCAGGTCTGCGGCCTTCTCGGCCATCAAGAGCGCATCCGGCAAGCGCCCGATCTTGCGAAAAACTATGGACAGCCAAAACGCAGCATCAAAGGATTCGGGGTCCGATTCCAACACCTGGCGCAGCGCAGGTATCGCAACCGCCGGATTCGGCTTCTTGGCGTTCACAATCCCGAGCAGCAGCAAAGCCTGCCTATCGTTTGGTGAAATAGCTAGGATTTTCCGCGCCAACTCATCCGCGTCATCTAACCGCCCCTCTGCATTCGCGCGGGCGGCGGCCTCGAACACTTGGCTGGTAAGGTTGCCCATAAAGCCGGTTAAGCCTTTAGCGGCCCTCCATCGATATGGTGGATTCGTCCAGAGTCACCTTGAAATGGGGTTTACCTTCCGCTTCGCTGCCCCTCACCCAACCTTCAGCGACCATGCCCTCCAGCGCCTCGAGCAAGTTGCTCAGAGCGTTGTTAGGATCGGTGACGCCGGGCATCTGGGCTACCGCAGACCGCATCTCCTTCATGATCGCGAAAGCATGGCTTTCGCGGCAGAGGATTCTGAAGACAACGCCGTAAACGCCGGTCACGGGAAGCAGGTTGCCCCCGCGCTGATAGCATTTCACGCGTTCGATCTTCCCATCACGACAGAAAGGAACATGGACCGGCTTTGCACCTTCCAAGTTCAAAACAAAGACGTTCTGCTTGTTGACCTCCCACTCCGCAGGTAGGCCGGTCATGATCTGCATTGCAGATTTCACCGCTCCGAGACGATAGGTTCCAACCACGGGCGCGGCAAGGTCGTCGCTCACAAAGCCGCCGGTTCCCAGCCATTGGAACGCCTGATCCGGGCTCAAGTCCAACCCCGCTTCGCTGGCTATCTGTGAAGTGAACTCCTTCAATTCCGAGAAGTGCGCATTGGCCGAATACCAATAGTCCGCGAACTTGATGTGCTGCGAAATTCGGCGCTTTTGGGATTCGTCGTACCAATCCTTTAGCCAACTCGCATCATGCTCGCCGCGAAGAAGCGCCGCGAGGATATAGCCGGCTTCCTTCGCCCCGACCATCGCAAGTGTCATGCCTCCCGCGAGTATAGGGTCTGCAAATCCGGCGCTTTCCCCCACGAGCATCCAGTTTTCGCCCGTCATTTTCGTGGAAAGGAACGACCAATCCTTGGTCGTCCAAATCTCGCTATCCCTTTCGGCACCTTTCAGATACTCCGCGCAGTGGGGCTCCTCGGCAATCGCTTTGTCATAGAGTTGGGCCGGGGTCAGCCCGGACTTCTTGTAGTGCTCGGCGTGGGTCACAAAACCCACGCTGGCCCGATCAGGTGCGAGCGGTATGAACCAGATCCAACCGGACCCAAGGCTGAAGATGCGGACTCGGATGCCGCCAATGCCCACGCCGTCCAGCTTCTTCCAGTCGTTTCTTCTCCAATACTGCCAAATCGCGATGTTCTTTAGCGATGTCGGTTCAGTGACTTCCACGCCCATCGCGCGTCGCAAGACGCCGACATGGCCGGAAGCGTCGACGTAGTGCTTGGCCTTAACCACTCCATCCGAATTGGCTCCCGCCGGCATCTTTCCCTCAATCTTTAGCCCCTCCACGCGCCCGTCTGCAGATAGAACCTTGGCCACTTTCGCGCCTTCGCACACCTCACAGCCAAATTCTGCGGCGTGATCCAACAGGATCTCGTCAAAAATCGAACGCTCCACATGAAAGGTCGTCTGTAACCGCTGGCCCTCTAAACAACCGGGACGCGGCAGATCGATGAATTTCCTCCCCGAGCAAAAAATCGAACCGCCAGAGGTCGTCCGATGTCCCCCAACGGTAAACAGCCCCGATTTTGATTGGAAAGCCCGCCGACTCTACCTTGTCCCAGCAGCCGATCTCCTCAAGGACCTGGGTGATAGGCGGAAGCATGGACTCCCCGACATGGGGTCGCGGGAATACTTCCCTTTCCAGAATGAGGACCCGGGCATCGGGGTGATACTTCTTTAGGACAGAGCCGGTGGTCGAGCCGGCAGGTCCCCCTCCAATGATCGCGACGTCGTATTCCATCTTTTCGCTCCCGACTAGCTTCTCCGTAGCATTGCATATCTCTTGAAATGGGAAGTGAATCGCAAGCCTTCGAATGGTACACAAATGGTACAGGCAATATTGCCGGGAACACCATCTGCTGAACCGTTTCTTCTGTCGCAAAGACTTGCGGGAACTGATGCCGGATTCCCAGATCCGTGTGATTTTCGCCAAACATGACCCATCGGCCGGCAAACCCACTCAAGGTTTCCGAAAAGGTCCCTGATTAACGGCTTAAACGCCATTTTTGAACCTGAAATAACAAATCTTTTTTTTTGCATTGGCAATTATTAAAAACCATTATATAATGTGTGAAACGTTTCGCGAAACGCTTCGCAAACGAAGTTTTGAAATCAAGTTATCGTGCGAGCCTCTCGAATGCCAACAACGTTAAAGGACATAGCCCGAAAGCTCAACATCTCCCAGAGTACTGTGAGCTACGCGTTAAATGGCGGCCCCAGACCTGTACCAGATGAGCTGAAGGAGCGCATTGTGCAGACAGCTCGAGAGCTTAACTATCGGCCGAACCGCGTGGCCCGCGCCATGGTCACCCGCCGAAGCTATACCGTTGGCGTCATCTTTCCCGAATTAATCGACGATCCGTTTTCCAGCATATATCACCAACTCGCGTTGAACGGAATCGCCAACAAAGCTCGCCTCTTAAACCAAGATGTTTTGCTCTTCACAGGCTACAACGGCGAAGGCGATGAGGAACTGATCTCCATGATGGCGGATGGCCGCATCGATGGAGCGCTCTTCATCGCGCCCTTCGCCGAGCAAGGCCCCCTCATCGTGAGCTCGTCCAAGCATCTCCCATGCGTCATCATTGCCGGCGAGCCACCTGAGGGTGTCGCCTCGTTCAGCGTGGACAACCTCATGGGCGTGGAGCAGGCGATGCAGCATCTCTACGATCTCGGCCATCGCCGGATCGCCCACGTCGCGGGAGAGTTGGGGATGTTGGATGGCCGGATGAGGCTCGAAGCCTACAAAGATTTTCTAGCCCGTAAAGAATTGCCGTTCCGCGAGGAATACGTGGGATCCGGCAACTTCATGATCCAGGGAGGCCGTGCAGCGGCCAGAAAAATGCTCGCCCTGGACGAACCGCCCACCGCCATTGCCTGCGCAGACGACCTCATGGCCACTGGAGCACTCTACGCGGCTTTGGAGGCGGGCGTCAAGGTACCGGATGATGTGAGCGTCGTTGGTTTCGGAATGATCCCCGGGAGCGCCGATACCTACCCACCTCTCACGACGGTCAATCATCCGGTCACCGAATTGGCTTCCTGCGCGTTTTCCGCGCTGCTGAAGATCGTCAACGGAGGCGAGGTTCCGGAGACGACAGTTTTAGATACCGAGCTAATCGTAAGATCATCGACTTCCCATCCAAAGGAGGATAACTCATGAAGCATCGTAACGCAAGTGCATTTACACTTATAGAACTACTCGTTGTAATAGCAATCATTGCCATCTTGGCTGCTATTCTTTTCCCAGTATTCGCGCAGGCAAAGCTTGCCGCGAAGAAAACCGTCGACCTATCGAATCTCAAGCAGTCGGGACTCGCCAGCTTGATGTATTCCAACGACTATGATGATACGGCCATGTCCATTCCCTACGCCGGTTCCTGGTCCACCAGCTGTCCGGGTTGTGGCTCTGCTACTCAGACCACGAACAAGGGCGGCACATTGCCCTTGGCCGGAATGGGCCTTTGGTGGTCTGACCGCCTGATGCCGTATGTGAAGAGCAAAGGCCTCTTCGCCAACCCGGTTAATGCGGACAAACTGTACGAGGACGTCGGCTATCAGGTGCCAGGTCTCGACCTCGCCGACTCACTGACGGTAATCAACGACAACCTCAACAACGTAGCGCCCCCGGCGAACCTGTTGGCCGAGAGCTATCGAGTTACCTATGCATACAACGAGTTCCTTTCCCATGCGGATAATAACCCGTTGAATCCGGGTACCGCCTCTATGACCAACGTTCCTCTGCCCGGCGATACGGTTATGCTTGGCCCGAGCGACAACTGGTTCAACCGCAGCTCCTGCCAAAACAACGGCAGCTCGACTTCGGTTGACTACGATTGGGACGTTAGCGCTAGCGGCGACGGCTGGGAGATCTTCGGAGCTGCAACTCTAGCGAGCCTGCAGGCAGGTAACGGCGGATTCAATCAGGGCGCGAACTTCGCGTTCGTGGACGGACATGCGAAATACTCGAAATTCGTCCTTGGCCCTGAGCAGGGTGCCCCAGGTTATAATGCTACGGCTTTCGCGGGCTTCTTCCCGAACGCCAAGACCAATCCTCAGTTCACGGGAGTAACCGGCGCCGCCGGCGGCGGTTCTACTGCCCCCAATCAATGCCCAACAAAATATGTCATATCATCAGATGCGCCAGTCTTCGAGTTCTAAGCTTCTCGGAGGGATTGTTATGTTGCTAACGGTGTCGGTTCTCCTTCAAGGATGCGCAAGCGATAATCCGAAAGGGGGAATTCCGGTACAGCCAGGCGACTACGCAGGAGGGCCCAAGGTCCTCCTGGAAAGCAACCAGGCAATCCCAACGGGCCGGCTCCAGCCAACCCGAACGCGTCTAGTAGCACTACCCAGTAAGGTGGTGTGACTTGAACGCAGGCAGGGCGAAAATTCGCTCTGCCTGTTGTCGCGTCTGCTCCTCTCGTGATTTGATCAGCGCCTATCACCCACTACCCATAGTAGAATCCGATTCAGGCGCCTTCCTATGTCGAGTTCGACCAACCAGCTGCAATCGCTTCTCGCCTCGGCGGCAGAAGCAGAAAAAGCCGGCCATTTCCATAAGGCAATCAGCCTTTGCGAGCAGGCGTTGGGCATTGATCCCAATTGCATTCCAGCTCAGTTCCTTCTAGGGATACTTTTTGCCCGAAGAGGCGACTGGAAGCAAGCAACTACCCTGCTCACTCAAGTCGTGGCTGCCGAGCCCAACGCCTACGAGCCTTTGATGTCCCTCTCCAACCTATATTTGGATCAAGGGAACGTAGCGGAAGCCATGCCGCTGGCGTTGCGTGCGACGAAACTAAAGCCCTCAGACGCGCAGGCCTACAACCATCTCGGCAGATGTTTCCTTTCCGCGCGGAAACTGGATGAGGCAAGCAAAACTCTGCGAAAAGCCATTGCGCTCCAGCCTGGGTATGCCGCGCCGTACCACAACCTCGGGCGGGTCCTGCTTCTTCAAGGCAGGGACGGCGAGGGTGCCCATGCCCTGGGGCAAGCTGTCCAAATTGCTCCTACTTTCACCCATTTGCTTGCTTATGCCGGAGCCCTCTTCGCCTTGCGGCAATATGATCCGGCCGAAGCCTGCGCCCGCCAGTGCATCTCGTTGAATCCGAACTCCGGACCTGCCCACCTCTTGTTATGTGGCATTCTCGTCGAACAACAACGGAAGGAGGAAGCGAAGGATCATCTCCAAAAGGCAATGGAGTTGGGCATCGAACCGAACGAAGCTCACTTGCTCGCCGCGAGGCAGCAGCAGTTAGGCCTTATCGAGGTGGCAAACGAAAGCCTTAAGAGGGCGATTGAAGAAAGCCCGGAAGTTGTGTGGGCCTACAAATCGCTGGCCTTCAACCAAAAGATGACCGAGGATGATCGGGGCATCGTCGACCGGATGAGGTCAATGCTGAGCCGCGATCTCAGCCCAACAGAGGCCGCATCCTTGCACTACGCGCTCGCAAAGAGCCTTGAGGATCTCGGCGAATACGAGGAATCCATGTTGAATTACGATGAGGCGAACAGGCTGCGTCGCCAAATCACAATTGGCGACATTCCGCTCGACAGGTCTCCAGCCACCGAAAGCGTGGATCGATTGATCGAAGCCTATCAAAATCGAGCGGGCTTTACTTCTGACATCAGCTCCGAACTGCCCATCCTGATCGTCGGAATGATGCGCTCGGGCACCACACTGGCCGAGCAGATATTGTCCAGCCATCCAGCCGTGGCCCCTGCCGGAGAGCACCTCTTCTGGATGAAAAACATCCCGCGGGCTCTCACGAGCGGACCGGAATCGCTCGGAATTCTGGGAAAGGAATATGTGGAGCAGCTCGCTTCCATTGGACCTGAGAGTGGGCGCGTGACGGACAAAATGCCGAGCAACTATAACTTCGCCGGCTTTATCAACTTGGCGGTTCCCAATGCTCGCATCATCCACATGCGCCGGTTACCCATCGACACATGTCTCTCCATTTGGGCCACGCCCAATGATATTCCCAGTGAAGGCGGCCATATTAAAGAGGGCGTTGTTCACGTTTATAAGGAGTATTTGCGGCTTATGGAGTTTTGGCGCTCAGCCCTGCCCACTAGCCGGTTCTTGGAGATCGATTACGAACAAGTCGTGACCAAGCCCGAACCAACGGCAAGGCAACTCGTGGCATTTTGTGGGCTCGATTGGGACGATGCTTGCCTTCGCCCTGAGGAGAACTCCCGCATCGTGAACACGCCGAGCATATGGCAAGTCCGGCAGCCGCTCTACAAAACCTCAATGGATCGATGGCGTAAGTTCGAGCCCTGGCTTGGCGAGTTTAGAGAGCTACTGGATTTGAAGCACCCGCAGCTGGAGACGCCGGAATGATCGAGACCGGAGACCTCGAATCGTTGTTGGCAGCCGCGATTGAAGCCCAACGCACGGGACATTTCGATACTGCGGAAGAGCTGGCTTCCAAAGCACTTGCCCTGGATAGAAACTGTTTGAGGGCCAAGCTGATTCTCGGGTTCCTCTTCGCCCGGAAGAGCGAAAGCGCCAAGGCAATCCCGCTGCTGAACGAGGTTCTGGCCGCAGAGCCCGACTCTTTTGAGGCGATGATTTCGCTTTCTGCCCTTCATTTGGAAAACGGCCGGCCGAATGATGCCGTGACGCTCGCCAAGCGGGCGGCGGAAGTTAGGCCGAATGATCCCCATGTGCTTGCTCACCTGGGAAAATGCCTTCTCGACGCGCGCTTTTATGCCCAAGCGCTGGAGCCGCTGCAAGCCGCCATTTCGCTACAACCAGCAATGGCGGAAGCTTATTTAGTGCTGGGCCAGGCTTATGAACTGCTGGGCAAAGAGCGCGAGGCTCTGGAGGCACTCGCCGAATCGGTCCGGCTTTCGCCTTCGTTCTCCGGCCTGTTCGCTTATGGCCGGGCCCTACTGGGACAACGCGACTATGAGAAGTCAGCGAAGTGCGCCAGAGCCTGCGTAAGAATGGAGCCCAACTCGGCGGCAGCTCACCTCTTACTGTGCGGAGCCCTTATTGAACTCCAAAAGCCCGATGAGGCACGCTCAGAACTGGAGCACGCGATCCGATTGGATGAAGATCGCAAAGAAGCCCTGCAAACCGCGATGAGGCAGCGGCAGTTGGGAATGCTCGAAGACGCCAACGACAACCTGCGTCAAGCGATCGCCATCGATCCTGGGAGAATTTGGGCGTACAAATCGATCATGCATAACCAGCGGGTCTCGGAAAAAGACCGCCCTCTGGTAGATCAGATGCAGGCGTTCCTAAAAGATCCGTCCATCAGTGAGACCGAGGTGGCTTCCCTTCACTATGGCGTTGGAAAGGCGTTAGAAGATCTCGGCGATTATGAGGAAGCGATGCACCATTACGATGAAGCGAACCGCGTAGCCCGCTTAATCAAGCTTGGAAACGCCCCGTTTGATCGGCGCCAGTATATCGCGATCATGGCTCGCCTAATGAACGTTCCACCCTGCTTCGATTCCAGCGACACTGTTCTCCCCGTTCTGGTCGTCGGGATGATGCGCTCGGGAACGACGCTGACCGAGCAAATACTCTCAAGCCACCAGAAGGTGAAGGGCGGAGGCGAACTGTCCTTTTGGAGCCAAAACGCGGTCCGCGCGGTGGGCGGCGAACTGGGCAAAGTTGGCAGGGAATATTTGGAGAAGCTAAAGAAGATTGATCCCACCGCTCAAAGGGTGACCGACAAGATGCCTTCCAACTACCGCTTCGCCGGGCTCATTCACGCGGCCCTGCCAAACGCCCACATTATTCACATTCGCCGCTCGCCGGTGGACACCTGCCTCTCGATCTGGGCAACACCCAACCATCTACCGAGTGAGGGCGGGCACACAAAAGAGGACATCGTGTTCGTTTACAGGCAGTATTTGCGCATGATGGAGCACTGGCGCTTGGTCTTGCCGGCAGACCGATTTTTGGAAGTGGATTACGAAGAACTGGTGGCCACCCCGGAACCCATAACAAGGCAAATGGTGGAGTTCTGCGGATTGGATTGGGACGAGGCATGCCTTTCCCCCGAGCACAACATGCGCTCGATCTCAACTCCCAGCCTGTGGCAAGCCCGCCAACCGGTTTACAAATCATCTGTCGAGAGGTGGCGTAAGTTTGAGCCGTGGTTGGGGGATTTCCGAGAGTTGGTAGACCTGGAGCATTCAAGGGTAAAGGGTAAAGGGTAAAGGGTAAAGGCCGGAGCCGGCTGCCCCGCGCGGCCGCATTTGCCGATTCGGCGCTGGCTCAACGCCCGGACCTCGACCCTGACTCAAGCTGCAGGGCCGGAAATGATTATCGAGAGCATCCCTTAAGCGCAAAGGGCCAAGAAGAATTGAGCGACAGCGAATCCCTGGTAGCGACACCCATTCTCTTCCGAACTGGCTGAAGTTAGCTAGCGGGCCTGAAAGACCTTATCGCCAGCTTCGACCAGTCTCCCCAAAATTGCGTCTGTTTGCATGCAAAAACCAAAGTCTCAACTCTCCAAAACACCCGAATGCCCAGCTTCAAGCAGGCGTTCTAAAAATATGGACTGGCAAGATTGCTTGCCAAATTTCTCAAGGGAGAGCAAGATGAGACAAAACGAAGACATCGACTACCGTCGTGGAGAGCGCAACTATAGGGAGCGCGGAGAGCAGCGCGGCAATGGCTACGGCCCCGGCGGCTACGGCCGGACCGAAGACTGGGGCGGCGAATATGATCAGGGAAATCGCAGAGGGGACGAAGAGAGATTTAACCGAAGTTATGGCAACGAGGCCAGAGGCTCCGGCTCCAACGTCTACCCCGAGCAGTTCCAAGGTGGCAGCTATGGCGGCTATCCTCGAAATTACGAGCAGGATGATTTTTGGCGCAGGGACCAACTGAATCGCGGCATGGAAGGAAACCGCGGTGGCCAGAACGACTTTCGCGGAGGAAACGGCAATCAAGGAAACAGCAATTGGTTGAACCAGGGCCAGAACCGTAACCGAAACGTGAACATAAACCGCACGGACGATGAGATCCGCGACGGCATCTATGACGCCCTCGACGACGATTGGCAGATTCCCGGCGACGTCGAGATCGAGGTCAAGGTCGAAAACAAGGTGGTCACCCTCACCGGCGCGGTACGCAACCGGACCTTAAAGGACGCGGCCAGCCGCTGCGCATGGGATGAGCCGGGCGTCCGGGACGTCCACAACAACATTTCCATCAGCAGCCGGCGCGAGCGCGCGGCAAACAGCCGTGGCCAAAACTTCGGACAGCAAGGCAACTTGGGCCAGGGCCAGAACTTCGGCGGCGCCCAAACTGGCGGCGCCAGCAAGTCTGGAGACAAGAGCCAAACCCTTGAAACGGCCGAAAACAAGGGAAAGAACCGGGCAGAAGTCCGCTAACTTCGCTCGGCATGAATGGGGCCCTCCGTTAGGAGGGTCCCGGGAAACCGTTTCCGGAGCAGATTTCTACGGGTGCCGGCAGACCAAAAATGGCTGAGAGATCGTACCGAGATTTCGCGGAAAGGCATTCCGCCTCATACGCCCACAAAGCCTCGACGATTATGTCCAAATATAGGAACCGTCGCCTGTGCCGGTCTTTGTTTTGTCGTTGAACGTCGCGCCTACCGCGTTAATTGTCCCAGATTGGACGGCGAGGGCGTCATAGCCGGTATTGGCAGCGTAACCGTCTTCGAACTCAATTCGCCCGCCTGTATCGGCTGCTAGCCCAGTAAGGGTAGCGCCACCGATGTCGCCGTGGTTCACATCAATCATGGCGCCATTTTCTGCCCACACGTCTGTCGAATAGCCGATGGTGCTGGTTCCAATGTCGCATCCCTCCGCGATGATGGTAGCGTTGCGGTTGGCGTAAAGGCCAATGCCCGAGCTTTGTGCTGCCGGGTGAACGTAAACCCCCGAGGCAAGGAAAATCGTGCCCGCAAAATCAGCCACCGCAAAGTTCGGGCAGGAAATGGTGGTGCTCCCTGTAACGCTTACGGCTCCGCCCTGATACACATAAAAGCCCCTTTCAAAGCCGTTCATCCAGATGCCTTGTATGTTCGAAATGTTTGCATTGTCTTCCGCTGAAATACCGGTGTAACCGGCTTGGCCGTTGAAAGTCACGTTCGAAATGACGCCGAAACTGTGGCCGGAGTCAATGTTGAAGCCGTTACAGCCCGTAAAGTTGAGGACCTGAGTGCCATTGCCGTCGGCAATTATGGAAATGAGCGCACCTGAGCCATGGTCCAGTGAAAATGGCGCAGTGAAGTTCTCGGTCAGCCCATCGGCAAGGGAAAAATGCAGGTACGCGGCGTCCGCGATGCGGGCGTTGCGGGCATACTGCCAGGCATAAACCAAATTGGGAAAAGCGCCGCCCGCACCCACAATCAAAGTTGTGTTTGACCGCACAAAGTTCAGCTCCCAACTTGTGTAGCCAATGCTTGGGCTGTTGGTTGAAGGCGTGACCGCCTTGAGCGCGCGAAACCAGTTCCCCCCATACTGAACGATGTCCCCTGCCACGTAGGTTGAGCCAGAAGTCCACACCGGCGGGTAAGACTGGGCCTGGCAATGGCTCGGCAAGAGCAATGCGAGGGCACAGCATGCACCGGCGAAAAGGCTGGAAATCTTCAATGTTAACCTCACGCTTGGCAGGGGTCAAGCGATTGCAATAGGATAACACTTTGGACTCTTCTGCTGCTTTGGACGATTCCAATTACCATCAAAGCAAAGGGCCCTGTTTCTTTAAGCAAGTCTACAGGAACCGCTAAGCACGCTCAAAGAAGCCGACGCCCAGAATGCTAGGCAGGACCACTTGATGTCAGGGATTCGATTCAACACGAGATACTGGAAGCCAGGCATACACCAGTACCGTACGTCCAAAGAGGCTGGGCCGCGGCACAGAATGGAGATCATCTTGGCCGCAGCGTGCTTTATGCTTGCGACCTGCAGTTTCTTAAGCGACATCTCCAAGGGCGAAGTTTGGTTCCGAGATTTCCATTCCTCGATAAGCCGCGGCAGAATCTTTCGATCGCCAGATAAGAAAAGTCTTCTCTACGTTGACGGAGTTGGGCCAGATGGATTGGCGCTTGACCTAAACGGGAAAACAGTGTCGCGGCCAGACGCGCCCATCACCACTCCCTTCTTCGCTGATATGGAGGAAACTTCGGGAGAACGTCCATATTTCTCCGGGAAGCCGTCCGGATCCGAGGGTTTCCCAGCCAGCTACCAGCTGGAAGTTGATGGCAATCGCATCGCGTTGTTCTGCCCGTATGGTCCGCCAGTCCACATTGAACTTCGGTAAAAATCATCCCCAAAACCCAAAGCCCATCACCCCATTAGGTACGCCCAAAATATTAAATAACGGCAAAGCCTTGTATAGTGAGAACGGGCTTGAAAAGTATGGCGGTTAACCACCGGGATGAACTGGCAGAGTGGCTGGAGCGCGGAGGTCCTTTTGACTGCGCATTCCAAAGCCTGAACGAGGCGATCGTCGTTTACGATCACAGCCTGAAGATCGTTTACGTCAACGACCATTTTCTCGAAGAAACGGGATACGCAAAGTCCGAACTGCTTGGCAGCACCATGGGTTCGCTGATTTCGGGAGAGGACAACAAAGAACTGGTCCGATCAAAAGGAATCCAAGCTCTTCAGGGGGCCGTTGACAAGTTTCAGATACCGGCCCTCCAGAAAGACGGAGGCGAGATTTGGGCAGACGTAAGAACCAGCGCGCTGAAGGGCCCTCGCGGCGAGGTGCTGGGCGCGATCGCTGCCTGCTCCAATATCACCAAAACCGTGATTGCCAAGGCCGGACTGGAACAAGAGGTCCGCGCTCAGGCCGGAGAGTTAGATAGTGTTGTCAAACAACTGGAAATAGAAGTTGAAGAAAAACAGCTCGCGGAGAGGGTTGCTTTGAGTCAAAGAAAGCTTCTTTGCGACATGTTGGATGCCCTCGCAGCGAACCCCGACCTCGAACTTTTCATTGACATTCTTTTAAAGGCAATCAACGCAACGCTCGATGCCGCATCTTCGGGCATATGGTTTCGAATAGAAAACTCAGATCTATCCAGACCGTATGCCACCTATCCCCGCGGCCCATTAAATCCGCATGAAAACCTTAAACTGGACCCGCCTGCCTTTCAGAACCTGTATCTAAAGCAGGTCCCCTATGTGGTGGACGTACCCTCGAGAAGGAAAACGCTGCCAAAGGAAATCAAGGATCTCTATGACAAGTTGGGAGTCAAGGTAACGTTGGCCGTCCCAATGTGCCGGGTCAAGGAGGCCATCGGTTTCGTTTCTATACGACGACACGATCCACGCGCTTTCACGGACTCTGAGATCGAAGTGGCGATTGGACTTGCCGATATCGCCGCTCTTGCCGTGGAGCTGAAGAGGCTTGCCGAGCAAAGCCGCGGCGCGGCGGTTTTGGAAGAAAGAAACCGCTTTGCCAGGGAGATCCACGATACTCTTGCCCAGGAGTTCACCGGCGTGATGCTCCACTCCTCGGCGGCGAAGCAGTCCATGATGCAAGGATATCCGGGCGCGGCTGCCGAACACCTCGACCAGGTTCGGAATCTTGCACGAGAAGGCCTCGCCGAGGCTCGCCGCTCAGTATTCGCCTTGCGAGCTGCGGCACTCGATAACTCCGACCTGGGCACCGCCCTTACGGGTTTGGCAAAGCGCTTGAGAGTTCCGAGGATCAAGACCAAGTGCAAGGTTTCGGGGACGGCCTTCCCTATAAGGCCGGAGATCGAATCGAACCTCCTACGAATCGCTCAAGAGGCGGTGAGCAATTCCGCCCGCCACAGCGGCGCAGACCGCATTGCGCTGAATCTCACTTATGATAAGCCCAGTCTCATTTTGCTCACCAGCGACAATGGGTCGGGATTCGATACGGAGGAAGCACGCCAAAAAGGATTTGGACTTGAAACCATGAGAGAACGGGCGATATCGGTTGGCATGGATATTGACATTGACAGCAAGCCTGGCGTCGGAACGACGATTAAGGTTGTTGCTCACAACGCGCTATTGAAGGAATGAGGATGAAGCCCACTAAAATTACGGTGCTGATTGCGGACGACCATCCTGTCGTGCGCCAAGGCTTGGCAGCGCTCATCGACCGCGAGCCCGATCTTGCGGTCGTAGGTGAAGCCAACAATGGACGTGAGGCAGTGGAGTTGTACGAAACCCTGCGTCCCAGCGTAGTGCTCATGGACCTGAGAATGCCCGAACTTGAGGGCGCGGCCGCGGTCGCAGAGATCCGGAAGGAACATCCGAGCGCCCGCGTGATCGTTCTCACGACTTTCGATGGAGACGAAGACATCTTTACTGCGCTCCGCGCCGGCGCCAAGGGCTATCTGCTCAAGGACACACCACCGGAGGCCCTTACCGAAGCCATCCGGGCCGTTCATCATGGACTGAAGCGCATAGCGCCGGAGGCGGCCATGAAACTGGCTCACAGGGCGACCGAACTGGACCTGACCGAGCGTGAGCGAGAAGTCATGCAGTTGCTGACCAACGGATTATCGAATCAGGAGATCGCCTCCGCCCTCTCGATTTCCGAGGGCACCGTCAAGTTTCACCTCAACAACATCTTCGCCAAGCTCGGCGTTGATGACCGCACCCAAGCGGTGGTCACCGCGCTCAAGCGCGGACTCGTCCGCCTTGGGCTATCATAGCAAGTACACTACACCTGGCCAAAAGTTATGGGATGACGCCCAACCTGGGTTCAGGTTGAGCTCTGACCGATTGCCAAGGAGGAAACCTTGTTTACAGGCCAGCAGGAATCGACTCAAAATTCTCGAGTTAATTAGCGTGCGAAGCGAAGGGCCTTCGTAGTTGGGAGAAACTATTGGCAAATACACTACCGTTTTGGAGGTGGTCGTGAACATTACTCAAAGCGACCACATAGCCGGCGAGGAATTCGCACCAATCACGCTCATAGAATATGGGGACTACATGAACCCCGATTGCAAAGAAGCCCACGAAGCAGTGATGGCAATCCTCGACTCCTTTCCCGGAAAGGTCCGTTTCGTTTACCGACATTTTGTGCATGACCGTGTGAACCGGGAAGGTTTTGTCGCTGCGATGGCAGCCGAGTCCGCCGCCGCACAGGACCGGTTCTGGGAAGTGCACAATGAGTTGATGCTCGGCGCAGGCTCCCTTGGTTCGCCGGACGTGGTTCGAATCGCGGAGGAAGTCGGGCTCGACATGACGCGTTTCCTTCGCGACATCTCTCACCAAACTTTCAACTCCAAGATAAAGGACGACTTGGAGCAAGGCGCCGTCAACGGTGTTGTTTCGACCCCGGCGTTCTTCCTGAATGGTCAGAGACTGGTTGGCGCATTCAGCGCGGAAAAACTGATCCGCGCAATTCAAACTTGCGTCTAGGATGAATCGAGCCAAAATACAATCATCCCCCCGGCGCATAGCAAAAACTGAAAAAAGGGGGCCTAAACCGCAGGAACGATCACAGAAGGGGCGGCAAATGACCATCCGCAATCAGTGATTTCCAGCAAAAAAACAAGCAATTTTTCAGATCGGCAACAAGTTCTGCGACCCTTGTTAACGCGCCGATCGTCAGTTCACCAAATGAGGCGCTCTACGTTATTTCTTGTTATCGCTCTAACAGCCGTCGTTGGAGTCGGGCGTGGCTTGGCCGCCGTGGCCGGCGAGGGCAAGGACCCGACCCTCCATGGCATTTACAAAGCCGTGGCCCACGACAACAAATCGACCACTCCGGGAATCGATGGTAAGTTCAATTTTCGCACGGATGGAACCTTCTTCTTTGCCCGAAAAACGTTGGATACAACCATTGTGACCAAGGGCGTTTACAACTTTGATGGTTCGCAAGTCACGCTTATCAAAGGAAAAAACAAGACCCCTTGGCCCGAATTCTGGGACTCTCCCGCGATTATGACGATGACACCCTCGGGGGATATCCAGATGAAAGGGCTTACCTATTCGGCAAGCCTGATCGGAAAGATCTTTACACCGGGACGCTACCTGTGCCCCAACGCACCTGCAAACCACTTCTATTTCAGCCCGGACGGTGGATATAAATACAAAGGCCAGGCGACATCCACTGGCGAATACTGGGTGGAAAAAACGCCGGATTCCACTTCCGGACAGGACAAGATAACGCTGGTGCTGAACATTCTGAGGATCGACGGTAAACGAGTGTGCTTCCATCAGCTCATTGATCTTGATGCAGACGGCGGTTTTACGATCGATACTAAATACAAATACGAGCGAGCCTTGGACTTGCCTACAGCGCCCGCTGCCGATGTGAAGCAGTCAACGCCCATGACCAAGCCCCGGGCGGACGCAGCCCCTTAACATAGGGCAAAGGTTAAGCGCTCCATGGAACGGGGCGGTGAGCTACTCGGAGTGCCCACTGCCCTTTTTAACGTCCACCACTCTTAATGCCGTTATCCCGGCCAATAAATGACTCAGCAATCATCGCCCAGGGAGAGTCTGTGAGTTACCCACGGTCAAGGTGACCGTTTTTGCAGAGCCGGACAACGTGCATGTTATCGTGACAGCAGTGCGAACAATTGCGCGAGACACGTCCGTGACCGTCACCGAAGCATGGTTTTCTCCTGCGGGGATAATGACTGTCGCAGGCAGGCTCACTAGCGAAGAGCCACCAGATGAAAGCGACACAGTGAGCGGAAGGGAACCCGCTGCGTGCGAAGCATAGATCGTGAGAGTGGCCGATTGTCCCTCGTTTAGGGTGGCACTCGAAAGCGTTAAGCTCGACAGGCCGAACGGCGTGACTCCAACCGTCTGCGATTGACTCGAGCCGCTAAGGCTAACTTTCACGGTGGCAGACACCGACTGCTGGCTCGGGAGTTGAAGGGATTGGATCAAGAACGTGGCAGTCTTGCCGCCCGCCGCAACCGTTGGTTGAGCGACCGTTATATAGGAACTGCTGCTCGTGGCGGAAATTGGCACGCTCACCGGAACCGTTTCGTTCAAGGTCACGATCCCCAAAGTGTCGCCTGTCATGCTAAGCGAGTTGGACTGCACAGTGAAGCTCGCGATCGTGGGCGGTGGCAAAACCGTTAACATCGCCTGTTTGGTCCCGCCGTTAAAGGTCGCCGTGATGGTTTCGCTTGTAGAAGTGGTCACCTTGCTCGTTGGGATGGCGAACGAAACCGAGTTTGCACCCGATGCAACGGTTTCCGGCGAACTCAATGTGGCCGGCCCCGAACCAGATACGGCAACTGCATCTCCGGATGGACCAGCCTTCCCGTTCAAAGTGATGGTCCCGTTCGTGCTGGATCCGCCAATCACGATTGGTGCGGCAAGCACAAAAGTGGATAGCGCTGCCGGATTGACCGTTAAGGTCGTCGTCACCGTCGTGGAGTTCCACGTTGCTGAGATCACGGCCGATGTTTGAACCGAGACCACTGACGTGGTAATGCTAAACGATCCTGTAGTGCTGTTGGATGCAACCGTTGTAGAAGCAGGAACTGTTGCGGGCCCCGTACAAGAAAGCGTTACAACATCACCGGAAGCTCCAGCCTCTCCGTTTAGCGTCACCGTTCCGCTTGAGCTGACTCCACCTTGAACTGCGGTTGGAACAACTTGGACGCTTGATATCAGGGCCGGAGTGACGGTTATGGACGCATGCAAAGTCACCGATCCATAGGTTGCGTAAACCGTGCCGACGGTGCTTGTGGATACGTTATCCGTTGGGATAGTGAAACCCCTTTCGTATTGCGAGGCTGCAATGAGCGTGTTCGCGCCGGGATTCGCAGGGGCAGCCCCGGACAGAGTAATCGTGTCGCCCGATGGCCCCGCATCGGCATTGAGTTGAACAACCGCGTTGGCGTTCGTCCCCCCTTGAACCGAGCCCGCGCTGAAGTAGAAGTTGGTCAGAACCGCGGCCTTTACTGTCACCGAAAGGTTCGCCGTAAAACCGTAGCGAGAGGCGGTGATGGTTACCGGATCATCAGCACTGACAGCCAGAGTGCTTACCGCGAAGGTAGCAGATGAGCTGCCGGCCGGAACGGTGACGGACGCGGGAACGGTCAGATTCGTATCGCTTGAAGAAAGCTGGATCGTTGCTCCAGGGCCGGTTGCCGCGGAACTTAGATTGATAGTTCCCGTGGCCGTGTTCGTGCCAGTTATCGAGCTCCCTGAGCTAAAACCCATCGAACTGGGCTTAACTCCGTCCCAAAGTGCAAAAACCGTGGCGTTGTTCAAGCAGATGGCAATACCGTCATTGCTGGCCAGAGTTGGCGTGTAAGCTTCGCCAGTCGGCGGCTCAAGGTTTACGGTGTCTGTAATTGCATTGGTAGTGAAATCCCAACGATAAGTGTGGCCGTCTTCGCTGTTGACGATCGCCGACTTGTCCGGCACATCAACAGCAACTGTGTTGACACACCACTCCCGGAAACCTTCAAGACCCTCTGCGGTATTCCCGGTAATTCCAAGCAGGCTGATGACCTCTTTCATAGTCGTATAGCTTGCGCCCGTGGTCGTTCCGCTGGCATCATCGCCTACCATAACGTTGCCCGGATTATTCTCGCCGTATTGGATCGTGTAGGTCTCGCTGGCGTTGGGGTCCAGGATTGCCACTTTGTTCTGCCCATCACCATAGGCGCTCATAGTCCGCGTAGTTGTTGTACTTCGTAAGGATCAAATAAGAAGAGGTGCCTGTATAACTTGGAACAATGTTTGCAGGCACTACTGCTGCCGTATCGTCCCAACCGAATGCTCCGGATAGCTTTTGCGTGGTTAAATCGCCTGAGTAGTGCAGCATGAAGCCACGTTCAATGTTGTTGTACCAAACGCCGTAGTACACGTCCCCATCGGGCCCGACCATTGGAGTTGCCGTGCCGTCATCCATCACATAGGCAAAGGCATCCGGATCGGTAGGAGTGGAAACCGGAATGGTTAGTCCAACGGTTGCCACTTTTGACAGATCGGAAGTGTTGAGTTCATCGAGCTTAGGATTGGCGTAGTACTCCCAGCTTCCGTAGGCTGACCCCGGAGGGCCGGAACAACTTGCGTATGCCACATAAAGATGGGTTCCGTCGTTGCTGATAGCCGGCTCGCAGTTGGTCTGAACTTCATCATCGGTGTCACCCGTAATCGAGTCGATAGCTACCCAGGTTTCAACCCCCGTCGAAGAGATCTTTGCGATACCGCTCTTTAGGCTGGGCGTATTGTTTGCGTTCGTGTAAAAGTTCTCGTTGACATAGAAGCCGAAATAGATGTTGTTATTGGCGTCGACCACGATCGGCGTGCAGATTTGCACGTTGTTGCCAAAGCCGGTGGTATCACCTTGATAGGTTGAAAGACCGTAAAAACAAATCTGCGTCGTTGTCGCAGTGGCAGAGTTCGCGCTTGAGCGTTTGTAAATAGTGCCGCCCGCTCCTGGGATGTAGAGGACATCGTTCGAATCGATCGCGGGCGTCATACTCGGGCGTCCAGTCATGAGGCATCCAGTCCGTAAAGTCAGTTGTTTGAGTATAAATCGTCGCACCGGAGGAAAGACTATGCCCCTCAATCTGATAGGTGTCGTCCGACGTTGGGAAGCCCCCGCCACCGTTCCTGACTGCAAGCACTACCGTGCCGCCTGCCGAAATTACCGGGCAGCCGTAGTGGATGTACAGATCTGATCCCGAGTAGGGCGGATTCAGGTCAATGGGCGTTTGCCAAAGGATGGAGTTCATGGTTTGGACGCCATTGGTTGCCTCGGCGGTGTGCTGCGGATTCCCCCCGTACTCCCCCCACTGCTGTGCAGGCGCAATCGCAGCAGCCAATATAAGGCCACAAAACGCGGCCCAAATACCGAAAGATCTGACCCTCATCATGAAATGAATCTCACCCCTCGCAGAGTTATATAGACCCCCGCTGATACGTTCCCTCTTGTTATAGTATGCGGCAACTCTGGAAATTTAGGGAATAAACTCCAGCTTCCAAAGGCAAAACTTAACTGGACTGTCACAATTGCCGGAGATGGCGATTCCGGTGGCTTGCAACCTGCGGCCGCCCTAGAATGTCGCCCTTGCGCAGGTCTTTCGAGTGCCTAAGCCGTATATCTCGGTCTCCGCGGGGCCAAAAGAGCGACCCAGAGAGATTTGCGATGGGACTCCAAATGCCGTACTAAAACAAGCTGTCGACTTAGACTATGGGATAAGCTCGAAAACATGAGCGCACCGTCAACAACCGCCGAACGGGCAGCCCCTCTGCCCTCGGGATGGGATCTCTCGATTTTCTCCGATGAGATCAGCCCCGATTTACCCACCCAGCTCAAGGAAGTGGCAAGAGCAGGGCTGCATTTTTTTGATCTTCGATCGGCGTTCGGAAAGAACGTGCTGGACCTAACCCACGAAGAAGTGGAAACCATCAAAGCGGAGGCGAAAAGATATAACTTGGGTGTTAAATGTATTGGCAGCCCAATAAACAAACACCCGTTTGATCCTTCGGAGAGAGAGAGAGAACTGGCGCGGCTCGGCCGAATCATCGAAATCGCTCAGGCGCTGGACTGCCGATACATCAGGATTTTCACGCCCTTTATCTGGAAGGCGGTTCGTCCGCCGGAATTCCATGAAATTCGGGACTGGGTCGCAGACCAAAGCGCGTTAGCAAAGGAAAAGAACGTCGTCCTCCTTGTTGAAAACGATGGCGATGCTTATGCTGCATTTCCCGAAAACGCCCGTCCGTTCTTTGAAGAGCTTTCGACCCCGAACCTTCGCGCCGTCTATGATTTTTCCAACTCGGTGCTCATCGGCTACCCCGCGCTGCCCCATTGGTTTCCGTGGATTCTGCCCTACTTGGAGGCGCTGCACATCAAGGACAGTATTTATGCCAAGGACGACGAGGGCTTCGAGCAGATCGTGCCCGCAGGCGAAGGCGAAGGCAACATGAGAGAGATTTTTGAGCTGCTGATCGCGGAGAAATGGCGAGGGCCGGTGAGCATCGAACCTCACCTTAGCCGAGTCGGTAAGCGGGTGGGACTCGATGGGATCGGCCAGTTTCGGCTTGCCCTGAAAGGCCTGAACCAAACGATGGAGGGACTAGTAAAGTGAGTGATGTCAAGTTTGGAATCATCGGCTGCGGAATGATCCACAGCACCCATGCCCGGGGGCTCAAGGAGGCGACTGGCGGGCATTTGGCGGGAGTGTATGACATTCTCCCCGAGCGAGCCGAAAAGGCTGCCGAAGAGTTTGGCGTCGCCGCTTTCTCGTCTTTGGGCGAACTGTTTGCCGCAGTGGACGCGGTCACCGTTTGTGTTCCCAGTGGCCTTCACGCCGAGATTGGAATTCAGGCGGCCAAAGCCGGCAAGCATGTGCTGTGCGAGAAGCCAATCGATGTGAGCCCGGCAAAAGCGGCGGAACTTATCGCAGCCTGCCACAAAGCAGGCGTCAAACTAGTGTAATTTCTCAGCACCGCTTTGCGCCGGACGTTGTCAAAGCGCGCGAAATGGTCCTTAACGGCGAACTTGGGCGGATCACTCAATGCGATGTCTACAACAAGTGGTTTCGGACCCAAGGTTATTACGATTCTGCAGACTGGCGCGGTACGCGGGCGTTAGACGGCGGGTGCCTAATGAATCAGGGCATTCATTATGTGGATTTGGCTCAATGGCTCATGGGCGGCGCGGAAAGCGTAATTGGTTCACCGCGACCCTCGTTCACATCATGGAATGCGAGGATAATTGCCACGTGATCGTCCAATACCGAAATGGCGCGATCGGAACCATCCACGTCTCCACCGCATGCTATCCAGGCTTTGCCGAGAGGATCGAAATCCACGGCACCGTAGGCTCTCTCACGATCGAGGGCGACAAGCTTACGTTTGTGGAAACCGACGCCGACCAGGCCTCAGCCGGCTTTTACGGCAAAGGCGTGATGTCGCATCCGGTTGAACCCGCCCAACCTGGCGCGGGCAGCAATCCGCTCAGTCTATGGGACATTTTGCACAAAGACCAGATCCAAGACTTCATTGACGCGATCCACGAAGACCGCGCGCCCGCCGTCACCGGCGAAGAAGCCATTGTCCCCGTGCAACAAATAAACGCAGTATATGAGAGCGCTGCGCACGAGGGAGCGAGAGTCCGGGTCGAACATTTGACTGCCGTCGCGAAGTAAGGGCATGAAGATGGAGTGCGCGGCCATGGCCGCGCACTCCATATCTGCATTTAACCGTTTGGTAAAACCTCGTAAAATTACCTAAAGAAACTGGCGGAGCATCCAAGAATCTGATTAGGTCCACTCTGGGTGGAACCCAAAACCTAAAGTAGGTTGTCAGAGATGCCAGTTAAGAATGTTGAATGCCCAGTTAGCGGAAATGCAGATCGGACGGTTTGTGTCCGGTGAAACCTTGTCTGCCGAGGCGATCAAGCAACTGGACACGCACCTTGCCACCTGCAAACGCTGCACAGAGGTCTTAAATGATCGCAGGCAGGCGCTCAAGTCAATGCTGCACCAGGGTTACGCAGCAGTCACCACCGATTTACCCACCGCACGCAAAGAGCACCTCCTGATCAAGGCCCTCGCGGAGAAGGCGACAACGGACAAGTTCACACCCCCCCGCCGAACACCCGTTGAAGCCTCTCCCGAGGCCGAACCAAAGAAGGTTTGGAACCCCGCCTCCGTTCTGAGGCAGACCAAGGATAAGAACCCCTCGGTCAAGAAGACGCTGATTTACTCGGCCGCGCTGGGCGTCGTGCTGTTCGCGATGGGCTACATTACCCACGGGCAGACCGCGCTCTTCGGCGGAAGCGCCGAACAGGCATATCCGCCACAAACACAGCCCGCGCCAGCCCCCATAAACCCAGCTGCATCTCCAGTTTCATCAAACCCGGCGCCCTCGGCTTCTGCCCCCGCCGAAGACCCGAAACCAGAGCAGCCGGCCAAATTGAATACCCCCGCCAAGACAGCCCCCGCCCCTACTAAAACGGATTCGGACGCATCGACGGCCGATAACTCGACACCCGTGGCAGACGATGCCAGTTCACCAAAGAACGAAGCGTCCATAAGCCCTAACGACGACACCTCCACAGACGCAAGTGAGCCGCAAAAGGCGCCCGCCAAACATTTGATCCACCGACCTCGCAAGTACGTGGCCGCGGCTCACAAGCGTCATCCCTCGACTCGAAGATCGCCTCGACGCGCGGCTATCGCCCATCACCATTTGGTGAAATCAGCGAAACCGAAATGGGGCGTTCGCATCTACGGCGAAGACGGCAAGCCGATTGGACATTAACCAAATGAAACAAATTCTCCCAACCCTCCTACTAGCCATTATCGCCAGCGCGGCTTTTTCTCAAGCGGCCGGTTCGACCACTGACAGCAAGATCCAGACGGTTTCGATTGCCTCGAAGGGGCAGGACGTTCGATCGGTTCTTTCCGACATGTTCGGTCAGGCGAAAAAGAACTTCGTGATTGAGCCAAACACTCACTTCGCGCTGTTTCTTTCACTCAACAATATGGAGTTCGAAGAGGCGCTGAATCTGGTGCTCAAAACGGCCAGCCTCAAGTATCAACTTCAAAACGGCATCTATTTCATTAGCAAGGACAAGTCTCCGAACGCCGGCCAGAACGTGGTTTCCTCAGAACGGATTTCGGGCAAGCTCGCGCCCACCATCTTGCGAAAGCTGGTCACAATCAAATTTCACAAGGTCAATATCCGGACCCTTTTCGCCGATCTGACAACGCAGACTGGCGTGGCGATCGAAATTGATCCCAAAGTGCCTGATTACAAAGTGGACGCGGTGCTGAAAGCGACGACTTTAAAGCTCGCCCTCCAAAAAATCTGCCGCCCGGCGGGACTGACCTATAAGTACACGGACAACCTCTCGCTCATTATCGTGCCCGCCCCGGCTCCTGCATCGGATGGAGTGAAGATCGAAGCGGCACCATAGGCCAAGTGTTGAGTGTTGGGTTTTGCGTATTGAGATCTGAACTCAGGATTGATTGAGCTGTTCATAGATCGGCTTCGGCCATAAGACCGAGGGAACCAGAAAGCCGTGCTCGCCGAGGGAGCGTAACGACCGAGGCGAGCACAACTAATTCTGACGACGCGTCGTTGAGCGAAGCTCACACGACCGTCGTCAACCCCTTGGGGCTCATCGGAGTTGGCCTGTAAGCCGGATTCTGTCTTTGTGTGGCGATTTGTCTATGCGGCCAACCCGGAGGGTCGGCGGGCAGCGTCATCCCCTCCCTATTTGGCCTTGCTTCCGGCGGGGTTTACCCGGCCGCGCGGTTACCCGCAACGCCGGTGCGCTCTTACCGCACCATTTCACCCTTACCCCGGCAAGCCGGGGCGGTTTGTTTCTGTGGCACTTTCCGTCGAGTCGCCTCGCCCCGGCTTGCGCCGGGCGCCGTGCCCTATGAAGTCCGGACTTTCCTCCCCGATTACTCGAGGCCGCCACCCGGCCAACTCCGTTGGCAGTTCTACCTTATCCTGCCATGGGAATCATTACGACTTAGGTGCCTTTCTCCGGCGGAACACCGAAGCCGGCCCAGCTTGCTGGGAGCCGACTTCGGTTTTTACGCGATCAGGCTCAGTTACCTGATCCGGTCTCTTCCGTCTGCGCCGGAACCGGAGCGACGGCCTTAGGATTCTGCTCCGCCATCAGCTCCTGGATCGTCTGCCGAATCGCTGCATCCGGGGACCAACACTCCTCATCGGTAACAGGCTTCGTCAACTTATCCGTATCAATGCCAAGAAGCTGTCCGAGGAAACTGAGGTCAAATCCGCCTGACGCCGACGTGTACTTGTTCTCTAAGATCCGCTCGATATCGGTGCGGCAAGCTTCGAGATGCGCACTCGTGGTGCTGTCCTTGGTGTGAGCAATTGCCCTGTCGATCCGGCGTGCAAGCCTCTTAATGTCGTCTTTTTCCAGCGATTTGAGGTCGGAGTTGACGGCAAGGTCTCCGTTGATTTTGTCATCCATCAGTTTCAGATAGCTTCTCTGAAGCTGGCGCCGGTAAACGTCGATCTTGGGCATCGGCGAATCAACTTCGTTCCAGACTGCGTTCGAGACATCCGTGGTCAAGCGGGCCACGGTGTACACGTTGGGGCCGTTTTGAGCCTCGTTGTCTTCGAGGCGCGCAACCCTTGAGGGTGCCAGCAAAGCATTGAGCAACAACGCCTCTTGGCTCGCCGTTCCACCGAATATGCCCGTTGGCTGCAATCGATTCATAATCTCCGGCTTGAGAAGCGCGTAGGGCGGCGTAAAACCATACTTGGTGATGAAATCAACCGCGGCCGCCTGCTTTTCTGCAGGCACGGGCTTGAAGACCTCTCCCCCGCGACCGGCGTGGTAATCGGTCTGGACCACTCCTCCGACCAGCGGCAGAGCATGGGCGAGCTCGGTGAGCCGCTGGCCCATCAGGTTCTGCTCCAATTCAAGGAGCCGCTTGTAATCCTCGCCGAACTCGGTCGAAGTTGGCAAGAGGTAGGCATCTGCGATCTCGTAAATGTTGTGAATGCCAAGCTTGCCCGCTTCCACCGGATCGTCCGAGATATTCTCGTTTTGCATTCCAGGATCGATTCCTGGATACAGGTAGTTGCCGAATCGAAGCTCGGGATGATCGATCTGTTGCGCCAGCAGCGCGTCCAAGGCCGGTTTCTCAAGATCGGGAGTCGGCGCATGGGGGATGTCCTTGTATCCGTAAACGATCGCGAAGTAATCGTACGGGCCAATGCGGTTAGCCATGTAGTCGGAATCAATGCCGTCGCCGGCCTGGGCCACATAGTCGAATCGTGAATAGCTCATGACTGAAGCTGAGGTCCCGTGGGTCTTCATGAACTCCGGATCGCGAAGCTGTTTCACGGTGTAAGCGACGCTTGCCTTAAAGTTGTGCTCCAATCCAAGGGTATGGCCGATTTCGTGCTCTACCACGTAGCGCAGCATCTTACCGATCTGCTCGTCCGGCATTGGCAAATATCGAGACTTGGGGTCGGCAGCCGCAGTTTGGGCAAAACGCCAATCTTCCAGCAGCTTTACCAAGTCATTCCAGAAGATTGCGTGGGCCGAGACAGTCTCTCCACTGCGAGGGTCCTGGACGGACGCGCCCATCGCGTTTTCCGTTTGAGAAGGAGCCCAGCGAACGACGTTGTATCGGGCGTCCTCCGGGTCCCAGTTGGGATCATCCGGCGCATCCTTGCATTGAATCGCATTCTTAAAGCCCGCTTTCTCAAAAACCGGCTGCCAATCCTCGATGCCCAGTTTAAAATAGGGCCGCCACTTTGCAGGAACTTCCTTGGAAAGATAGAAAACTATCGGCTTGACCGGCTCGCTGACTTCCGCGTTGGGATCCTTCTTTTCCAACCGGAATCGATTGATATATTCCTTTTCTGACGCCCGGTTTTCGCTGCGGCCGTATTCGTAAAAATCGGTAGTGAAATAGCCGATCCTAGAATCCTTATATCGGCCCCTCATCGGTGTTTCCGGCAGCAAATCCAGGCTGTAGTGCACGACAACTGTCGCTGCGCCTCCGCCGCCTCCCCTGCGGAAGCCACCACCGCCTCCTCCTCCAGTGAAGGTGAGCGTGGAACGGGTCTCAATATTCTCCGGAAAGTCCTTAACGCGGTCTACATACGATCGGCTCGGGTCAGCGCCACCAAGGCCAAGGCGTGCGCCAACGGAGAAGGTTTGGAATTTCCTATTCCGCCGGCCGGCGCAATCCTCCAGAAGATGCTTCTGGATGCTCCCAGGGGGCGGGCCGATACTGGGTGCACCTGGCGCTGGTTCAGGAAGGAAGGTTCTGGTTCGACGCGCTGCCGGGAAATTCTCCGACGAGATTAGAGCTGTTGGTTTCCGCTTGAAGGTGAGGACTGGCGCCCGTCCACTGACACCACCAGGTCTTACTCGTTCAGACTCATGCCTCCGCCAATCGCCGCTGCCGATGAATTGATGGCCCAAATCCGCCGGGAGATTCTTCCGGCGCCGCCGCCGACTCCGACGTCCAGCTGCCCCCGCCATCCGAGTCCGGATCTCCGTCTTGGCAGTGGGGAGCTCCGTTGCACTTCCGGAAGGGCGATCCGTGGTATCGCGTGCTCGTCTCGGGTTGGAGTTATCCCGAAGCGGATTTCACGTGGTCCGACGGCGCGCAAGCAGCCATCTGAGATTGAAGCGCCGCCGGCCCGACGCGAAGTGTTGTTGCGTCTGGCGGTGTTTCCCTTCTGCCCGCCCGGCGTCGGCGAACAAATCATCAGGATCTCGGAACAGCAGCGTTTGATTGCGATGGGGGTGGTCTCCGAGCCGGGCGAGCACAGCTTCCTCATTCCGGCAGCACCGAGGTCGAATGGGGTTCTCCGTCTGTCCCTGAGGTTTCCGGATGCCATCAGCCCTCATCAATCCGGTCTCAGCGACGACCATCGCATCCTGGCGATCGGCCTGAAGACATTAACGGGATACCTGCTCTAGTCCGTCCGGCTGCACCCATCAGATGCCCATGTCGTCTCAAACTCCCTCTGAAGGCAGCTCCATCACAACGCTCGAACGTCGGGCGGATGAGCTGCACCGCGGACGCTCGTGGTTCGAGCACCTCCTCCGCCTCGCATTGCCCCAGCAGGCGAGATTTGAACGGCTCCTGGTGGCGTCGCTCACCGCCCTGGGCGAAGAAGCAGCGCGCGACCGGGAGGACCTTGGCGGCCGTGGGCCGTCAGACCGCGCGGCTCGAGTTGCTCACCGCCAGCCTCCGCAACGCCCTGCGCGCGTGCGAAGCCACCATCAGCGAGCAGGATCAGGCGTGCGCTAGAGCCTACGCCGACACCTTGCGGCGCCTGCTGAGACTGGATCAATTGGCTGATGCAACTCGCGGCGACCTCGCCGCGCTCGGGCGAGTGCAGGCCGGGGCCGCCGACCACTTGGCCGAACTCGAACAGCTCCAGGCCAGCTCTGCGGGTGCAATCAAGGCGGAGATTGCCGCGATCCAAAATCAGCTGGCGCAAACGGAGAAGGAGACCTCCGCACAGGTTGGCAGGATCGACGGTGCCCTGGCGGAACTGGCCGCGCTCGGTCGGGTGCAGGCTGGGGCCGCCGACCACTTCGCCAAAATCGAACAGCTCCAGACGAGCGCCACTGCGGGCGCCATAAGGACGGAGATCGCGGCACTCCAGGCTAAATTGGACCGGGCGGAGAAGGGAAACGCAGCCCGCTTTGCCGGCGCCGGCGGCGCACTTGGGGAATTCGTCGCGCAAACGAGGGGCCAACAACAAGTCTACGAGGAGAAGCTCGTCTCCTTCCGCGACCAAGTGACGGTCCTGGCCGCCCAGGTGGCGGAGGCTGGTTCCGGCGGATCGTCCGCAGGAAGTCGCAGCCCAGCTGAACCTGCTTGATCAACGTCTGCAGGCCATGGAATCCGAGCGGATTGGCGCCACGCCCACGAGCACGGACTGGTGGTTCGCCTCGCGAATGCTGGCAGTCGAGGCGGCCCTGCCCGCCTTGCAGCAGGCGCTGGCGGATCGTACCTCCGCGCTGCCCTCCGCAGAGGAAGGGACGGACGCGACGACTGGATCCGCGTTCGAGCACTTCTACCTGGCGTTCGAGAATCGCTATCGCGGCACGCGGCAGGAGATCGCCTCCCGCCAGAAGACCTACCTTCCCTTTCTCGAAACACTCGGCGTGCTTGGCGCCGGCCAACGAACGGGCGCCCGTCTGGCCGACCTGGGCTGTGGCCGTGGCGAATGGCTCCAGTTGATAGTCGACGCCGGAGCGAGCGGAGCCGTTGGCGTCGACCGTAGTGCGATGATGATCGAGCTCTGTCGCCAGCGCGGCCTGCCGGTCGAGCAAGCTGACGCCCTGGACTTCCTCCGCCGCCGCCGGATCGATCCGTGGCCGCCATTGCACGGCGTTGCACCTCGTGGAGCACCTCCATTTTCCTGTCCTGCTCGCTGTTCTAGGCGAGGCGCGACGGGTGCTGGAGCCCCACAGGCCTGCTCATCATGGAGACGCCCAATTGCGGCAATCTGCTCGTCGCGAGCCAGAACTTCCACCTGGACCCAACCCATCGTTCCCCGGTCCCTCCCTGCTCCTGTCTTTTTCGGCCGAACATGCCGGCTCCAGAATCAGAAGGCGTTGCTGCTGCATCCCTACACTTCGGAGCATCGGGTGGCCGATTCCTCCGCGCTCGCCGATCGGTTCAACGATTTCTTCTACGGCCCCCAGGATTACGCGGTCGTCGCATACAACGCCTGACGCTGTGCGCATGTCTTCCGTCGCAAAGCCCATCGGCATCGTCATCCCCTGGTTCGGGCGCGACCTTCTGGGAGCCGAACGTCATGCCTGGGAACTTGCGACCCGCCTCGCCAAGCGTGGGCACCGCGTCGAAGTGATCACAACCTGTTGTCGGTCCTTCCAGCACCATTGGTCCGAGAACGACCTTCCCGCCGGACTGATCGGAGCCCGAGGGCTTTGGCGTCCGGCGTTTCCCGGTGCTGCCTTGTGACCGGGAGGAATTCACAGGATTTGCGCAATTTTCGCTGCACTGGAGAAGAGCGGTGTGCCTCCGGGTCCGCCCCCGCTGAGCAGAACAAGAAAGCCTCTTCGTCGACCGGCTCGTATGCTGCCCCGCCTTGCTCGACCATCTCAGAACCCGGGGGGAGGACTACGCGGCATTTCTGTTTCTGCCCTATCTCTATTTCACCACTTTGCGCGGCTGCCGCTGGTCGCGGACAAGTCGATCCTGGTTCCGTGCTTGCATCACGAGTCTTATGCCTACCTTCCGCTGGTCGCGACGGCCTTTGCACGGGCGCGTCGCGTTCTGTTCCTCTCCGAGGGAGAAGCCCGGCTCGCCACGCGGATCTTTGGCTTCGGTGGATGGTCCCGGAGCAGCGTCGCCGGAGCCGGCGTGGACATTTCTCCCCTGGTCGCCAGCGAACAAAAGGTCGAACTCGGAACGCTGGGACGATTCGTGTTGTGCCTGGGCCAAGGATCAGGGCAAGAACACCGACCTGGTCGCCCGGCCTACGCTGCCTACCGCGCCGGCCACGCGAACACCCGGCTCGATTTGGTGCTAGCTGGCCCGGGCGAGGCGGCGTTGCCCGCCGACCGTACGGGAATTCTGAGCCTCGGGACCGTCTCAGAGACCGACAAGCACCGCTTGCTTTCCGAATGCGCTGCTTTGTTCAATCCAAGCATCCACGAAAGCTACTCGCGGGTGCTGATGGAAGCCTGGCACCATTCCCGGCCAGTCGTCGTCCATGCCGACTGCCTTGCCACTACCACTGCCGTGCAGGACAGTGGCGGCGGCTGGGTGGCAGGCGGGGAAGGTTGGATACGATGCTTTTGCCCGCATCGATCGCCAGACGCCGGCCCAACTGGAGATCGTCGGCGGCCGGCCGCATCTACGCGGAGGAATACGGCGGATGGGATCGGGCGATCTTCCGCTACGAGGCTGCGATTCGCGACCTCGTCGACCCCTTGACACCCGCCCCCGGTATGGCCCGAGGCGTTGTCCACCAGGTGCTTTGGAACCCCATGTCGCGGGCTACGGCGATGCCATATCCAACGAAGCGATCTGGATCAGACGGACACTGCAACAGGCCGGTTATGGATCCGAAATCTACGCCCTGGAGATCGACCCGCGCGTGCGCAGCGAGGTCCAGCCCTGGCAGTCGGGCAAGATCCCGGCCGCCGCCGGCCTGCTTTACCACCACGCCATCGGAAGTGCGATCACCGAGGAGGACGTCGCCGAACCAAGGCGCTGATCTACCCAATATCGCGCCCACCGTTTCTTCGAACCTTATCTGCCCTACCATGCCAGACTGTGCTAAGAAGTCGAGCAGTTCGCCGCGGGCTTCGACCCGACATTTCGATCACTCGGTCGGCGACTCGTAGTTCAACGCCGCCGAGCTGGCTGAAGCCGGCTTCATCGATCCCGGTGTGCTGCCCATCTGCGTCGATCCGGCTTTGCTGGACTGTCAGCCGGACCCGGGCTTGATGCGCGAGCTTCAGGATGGACGAACCCATATCCTTTTCGTCGGGCGCCTCGCCCCCCAACAGTTCCGGCGCAGCGGCTTTACCGGAACCCTCCAGGGCGGTATTAAAGGCGTGCCCGCGCGAGCCACTCTCGTGGGCCTCGATGCAGAGGCACGCGAAGCCAGGCAGGCCGAGCCATGCTTCGGCCCATATGCCGACGGCGTCGAAGCCACTCCTCACGTAGTCCGCTCGAGATAGAGCGTGTCGTCGATATCGAACACGACGCAGAGATCGCTGATCTCCGGTGATCGATTTTCCCTCGACGAACACGGCTTCATCGTAGCGAAGCATCGCCAGATCGTCGGTCCGATCGTAGAAGGGAACCGGCTCGCGCCCTTCCCGTTCGTCGAGCAGCCGGAGTTGGAATTCTAAAGTTCGCTCCGGCACGGTGAGCGAGCGGGTAGCCGCCTCCGAAGCGGGCATTGATCTCGATGATCGAGACCGCGCCGTTATGGTCGGCGAAACACTGTATGTTCATCGCGCCGCGCGCACCGAGCGGCACCGGCAGCGCGTCGAGCCAGATCCATCAGACTGCGATCTTGGCCCGTGATTCCCTTCGATACCTCGCCGGCACGAACTTCCATGCGCCAGTGGGGAACGGCGCAGTATGCACCGGCCGGCGCGATTGACGTAGAGGTTCACGGTGAATTCGTAGCGGGCGGCGAGTT
>CAWHLK010000018.1:0-46037 GCA_963829965.1 uncultured archaeon
GCAGTCGAGCACGCCAAGTATTCGGGTGTGCCGGCCGTTTTCGAGCCGCTCGTGCGCGAAGTCCAGACACCATGCCTGGTTGGGCCCGGTAAGCACCGGCCCTTCAGTCTTTGGCACCACAAGCTTCCTTCGCTTGCGATGTCGATGCCGAGTCCTTCGGTTCGCCAAATACGATGAACCGCCTTCCGTTGACGCCGGGAATGAGCGCGTGCACCCGCCTAAAGCCGTAGCGCGGATTCGCCCGGGCAAGCTCCAGAACCTTCTCCCGAAGCCCTGGGCTGCGTTCCGTGGGCGTGTGGCGGCTCGCAGGACGCGAGATGCGGCACACCCGGCAAGCGCACGTTCTTGGAAAGCCCCGGCCAAGAAGAAAGCACACGGCTCGCCGTCTGCTTCCGGGGCTCACCATTTTCCCTTTTGGAGCTCCTTGTACGCCGCGTTGTCAAGACTCAGTTCGGCCACCAGATGGCGAAGCCGCCGGTTCTCGTCCTGAAGATTGCGCATCGCCGTCAGGTCGCTCTTGGTCATGCCCTGATACTTCTCGCGCCACGCGTAAATTGTTTGGTCGCTGATCCCGTGGCTCCTGGCCACCGAAGCGATGCTCGCGCCCGCATCGATCTCACCGAGAACCTTCAGGATCTGTTCCTCCGAATACCGTTTTCCTCGTGCCATGTCTGTCTCCTATTTTGGCGGCAAACTCTCTATTCTAGGACTGGAAAGTTCAAGGGGAACCGGTCAATCGAAGTTTGTCATTTTTTGCCTCACCTGGAAAGGACAGACCGGCTCTCACAGTTACCCCCACAGCGGCCGGCGTCGCGGTGTTCGCAGGAGGAGTCCCTTGGGTGCTTTGCACCTTGGTTACGACTCCCACCGAGATATTGAAGTAGCTGGTGTCTATGCCCGATATCTTGAGAACATGATCTGGCAGGACGCCACTTAGCTGGCCCCGAGGGAAAAGGAGAACCCGTTCGATGTCGCCGCCGTAAGGAATCTCCTCGTACGGTTTCATCAATAGACTTAGGAGGTTGTTTCGGGATACCTCGGACGTGTCTGGCCAAAGCTGTGTAAGGCCCGGAATAAAGAAACCGCTAATTGAGCCCAGACCAACCTTGAGTGCCAAGCTCGGGGGAGGGGCAGCAGTTAAGCCAAAGGCAATGCCGGAACTTAGAAAGTTCAATGCCCTGAACACCCAAGACCTTGTCTCCCCATTAACAAGTGGGTTGTAGGCGTATAGGATGATGTCCGAGGAATATGGTCGATATCTTTTCTTACCCGGAAATACCTGAGCTTGCCGGCGTCGGGAAAGGTTGAGGGAGGCAAGGTCTCCCCATTCACAACCTCGACGATTGCATAGACCGTCGTCGTTGTTCCCGGAGTTGGAGTCGCGGAAATGTACTGGCCAGTGACTATGACGATGCCCTGTTTAACACCTAGAAGCACGCCTGTTGAGGCATCTACTGTGGCTATGTCCGTATTGTTCGAGCTCCATTTGACGACTTGCTGGATAGTCCCCGTGCTGTCCTTTAGTAATTAGTTGCACGCTCCTGCCGACAGCAACCAAGTTCCCCCGAGCTAGAGTCGAGTTATATGGTAGGACTACAACGTTGCCGACCTGAATGAGGGTTTGGAACGTCTGCTGCCCGGATAAGGCGTCGACGATGAGGTTCCCATTTCGCGTTGTTTGGCTGATCGTTATGTATCCTCTGGCGCTCACCGCAATACCGTCAGTGGCTTTAAGGTCCGAATTTGCGTCGATCGACCAAGTCGCCGTTGCGCCAGATGAACCCAGGGCTGGAAGCTGCAACTGCACGGCTTGGCCGGGACGGACCCGTATTGGGTCAATATATAATTGACCTGGAGTGGTTCGATCTGTCCCTTCGCGTCAATTGCCTCTCCTCTGCCCGGCAAATACCTGGGCGGGATCGCGTTATCGTCGTTTTGTCGAGTCATCGAGAAATCTTCTAGGACGTCATTGTCTTCCAAGGGAATCCAGTGGCCGTCGTCTCGTGGTTCGGTTTCATGCGCCGCCTTATCCTGAGTTGCGAAGTTTGACGTGCGCTTCTTCTCGAACTCCACGGCTGTCTCTATCGATCCGGAGTAAGCAAGTATCGATTTACCTTGATCAGAGGCATTAGGCGAGTTCGGGAGGTTGTTTAGAATACGGACGCGCATGACAAAATAGTGATTCGAAATCGCGGATCCAAACAGAGCCTTGGTTGTTTTATCATCCATTGGGTCCAGGGCGACTTTGATCGGCTGAAATCCGCCTACATTAACTACCTGAAGCGTTACAGTCTGAGAAAAGGGAGTGGCGCTTGCTGTTCCTGTCGCACCGCCATTACTTGCCGCAGCGGTATCGGTTACGGCCACCGTGACCTTCACGGTCCCTGCGGACTGTCCGTAGACGTGAATAAGTGCTCTATTAGTCTGGTCCACAACGGCGGTGGCGACGGTAGTGTCGTCCGTCTGGGCGGAAACTGAAATTCCGCTTCCGGTTGTGCCGCTCGCGTTGGCTACCGCCAGTAGATCGGTATTGCTGTTGTCCTTGAGATGAGCCTTTAGGTCTATTTCCCCTCCAGGAGGGACTGTGGAACCCTGCGGGAGTTCGATAGTCAATGTCTGGGCTGTGGCTCGAAGAGGCACGGTAACGGCTGGGCTCGAAACTGTGGTGTCCTGAAACGTATATGTCGCGGTTACACTAATCGATTCTGTAGTGTCCTTTACTGCGCTGAGGTTGCCGTTCGGATCCACCGTTACGGACCCGTCGTCCGGTCTTAATGACCACTTGACTGTTCCGGCGCAATTGGCGGGGTTGACAGTGCGGTCGTTTCCGTTTCCGTCTTTGACGATCATTTGAAGCTTCAGGCCGAAGTTCATACCGGCCGTAACCGTTGCGGGCACGCCGGTTACGGTTAGGGTCGGCGCTGCAACTGTTGTGGTAACGGTCGAACTCGGCAGCGTCAAATCGGCGGTAGACGTGTCAGACTCCGCTACCTTCAGTGTCGCTTGTCCTTCCTTGATGCCCACAAGTGTTTGGGACGGCGCCAACGCAGTTGCAACAGGAGGTGTCGTCAGGACCGGAGTTCCACTCAGGAACCCGAGCGCTCCAGTGCCACTCACCACTTGCCACGAAACACTGATCGGCCCCGCGGCAGAGGTATCTCCCGCGAACCGGTGGGCAACAAGGTCGGCCTTATACTTTTCGCCAATTGCGAGAACTGTTGGAACGATGGACGCAAAGGCCAGACTTGCATAGGGCTTCGGCTGAATCACCACGTAATACGTAACGGCAGGTACGCCTGAAGCCGAGCTGGCGATCGTAATAGGAAGAACGATTCTATTTAAATTTGTGGGCTGAACAATTGCGATTGCGGTCTTCGTCGGCGGTGTAGTGGTAAGAGACCCATTAACAAGAAAATTTAGGCTCGCAGGTTGAGGAGGGCCCCATGTAATCACTCCGTTAGGATTCGTTGGACTACTCGGGTTCGCGACGTTGACAGTGATCTTGACGTTGTCCCCAACGTAGGCGTTTGCGTTGATCGGGGTCGTTTGATCCGTGGAGAGCGTGACGGTCTGGGAAGTCCCGTCCGCTAATAATATTGTCGCCGTAGGCGCAGTGGTCTGCGCTCGTGCCGGCACAAGCCCCAAATATGCACAAAAAACAAACGCAATGGTAAGCTTGCTAACCATACTTTCTCTTCCGTATTTAAGCCGTAAGAACATAAGAATAGCAAAAGGATAAATCAAATGCCCGATAAATTGCAAATTAATTTCGTCGGCTCGATTCGTATGAAGGGAATCTCGTGAAATCCTGGCGGCCTTGCGCGACTCCTTGGTTTTCTCGGCGTCTAACTACAACGAGCCTAGTTAGGGCAAATATGTCTGCTCCGTAGCGTTCAAGCTGCAGCCAATTGATTTTTCCTTGTCCCAGATTGGCACCCTGGCCCGCCGCGCTTTCCCAGACTAAATCCTGTCGCTCTGGCACCGGTCTAAATACGCTCTGACCCTCGACAATTGGGGTAATGTCCCGCCATGGTCACGAAACTGATAGTTACGAATGCTCAATGTCTCACAAATAAATATGGTACAGAGGGGCTAAACTCAATTAAGGAACGCACTGAGCCAGTTGGCATCCGCCGACGCCGCCCGCGGAGTCACAACAGCGATCTATTGCGTCGACGCCCTTCCGGCGCCTTTGCCCTCGGTAACAGTTGACGCGGACGAGGGCCAAAACAAGGCCGCGATCGACGCTCTATGCGGCAAACTTAATCCAGACTACGTCGTTCTCTTGGGCGCCACGGACGTCATCCCACATCAAACTTTAAATAACCCTTGTGTGGACGATGACTCAACTGTTCCCAGCGACCTGCCTTATGCTTGCGAGGCACGTTATTCCGCAGATCCGTCCACGTTCCTCGCCCCTACCCGGGTGGTAAGCCGCCTCCCCGACGTGACAGGCGCCACGGATTGCAACGACCTTCTTTTCGTAATTTATTTCGCAACCATTGCAGCCGCTTCCCCTGCCAAGCAATATCTGAGCAACCTATCGGCTACTGCCGATGTTTGGCAGTTATCGAGCGACCTTAGCGCCGCTGCTATCTTTGGTGCAGGGCAGACCGCGCTACCGGTTCCTCCAAACGGACCCACTTGGCCACAGATAGGCTCCGCCTATTCGCACTTCTTCAACTGCCACGGGGCGCCGGGAGACGCCTGCTTTTACGGACAGAATGCCGACACATATCCCGTTGCTTTGGATGCCAATTGGGTCGACGGCAGATTAGCCGTCGGCGTCATCCTGGCGGCAGAGTGTTGCTATGGCGCCCAGCTGTACAATCCTTCCGCCCTGAATATCCACAAGCCCATGTGCAACACCTATCTCAGCTCAGGTTGTTACGGCTACTTCGGAAGCAGCACCATAGCGTACGGGCCAGCCACAAGCAACGGCCAAGCCGACCTCATTTGCCAGTACTTTTTGGAGGAGTGCCTGGCCGGGCAGTCGATTGGCACAGCTGGACTTCGGGCTCGGGCAAGGTTTATCGGAGAACCAGGCCCTCGCGCCCTCAGATTTAAAGACCCTTGCCCAATATCTTGTGCTTGGCGATGCTTCCCTCTATCCGGTGTCTGCGGATACCGCCCATGGTATTAGACTGGCCACGCGGGCCACGGAATCCTGGCGCTTGGAGAGAATGAGCCTTGCGAACCAAGTACGAGAAACTGCCCAGAAATCGTTCGCTTACACCGAAGTGGGGGATATTGAGCCGGCCGCGATTCCAGCAATCCGCATAGCGCAAACCTAGTCTGGGAGCATGTCGCTTCCAGGCTGTACGTTCGGAGGCCATATTCGGCTGGCGGGGTACGCCTATCCGTTGCGCCACCGACTATTGAAAATCATTATTGGCGCGCGACGACCGACAAGTTTTCACTTTTTATGATTCTAGAGATCAAAAATGGTATCAATGGAAGAGAGGGCCGCGTTCTACTCAGTAGGTGAAGCTAACCGGTGAAGTTATCAAGAGGCGGGTTTCCGCCGGATCAAAAAGCGATCGCGACGCGGTGATTTTGGTCGCTCCGGAGGGAGAATATGTGCTCCGCCGTAAGGGCGGGAACCCTTTTCAAGATGATGTGCTCGAGGGCTTGGTTGGCAAGCGTCTGGAGTGCGAGGGAATCATCAACGGATACACTATGATCATGTCAGGGTGGTCAGTTGTGAGTCCATCAACCTGAGGCGTAGGCGCTCGTCAGACAGGCGTCATCTGCGCGTTTTTCCAACTGCCCAACCCCTAATCAAATCCATATTGCTAAAATGAAGAGTCCTTACAAAGTAACCCAATGGCGCTTCCTGAACCTCACCCAACCACCGAAGCAGCCCCGCTGGCGACCCTTATCGATAACCGAAAGGGCAACCAGATGCTGGGAGTCCGCCATTCGGCGTCTGATCTACGAAGCCAAAACCCTGGACATCGCCACCGGCTTCTTGAAGTAGGCGCCTTGGTAGACCTTGACGACCAGTGGCAAACCCTAAGGTCCATCCGCCTCCTAATGGGCGACGAATGCACCAGAAAAAACAAACAGCTCCTCGTCGGAGCCTAAGAGATCCTGATAGAAACGGAATAGAAAGAGCAAAGGAAAATGACGACTGGAAAGCCCTCGAAGGGCTGGAAGCCATCACCGAGGCCCTCAGAAACAAAACCATACAAGCGAGGGTCTACACCAGAGCCAAGTTCCACGCCAAGGCCTACCACTTCCACACCGGCGGAGGTGTAAACAACCACGGCATCATCGGGTCCAGCAACTTCACCCACCCCGGCCTCACCCAGAACCTTGAGCTCAACCTCTTCACCAGCGACATTCCCAGCTCAAAGAGCTCGCCCAATGGTACGAGCAAGTCTGGGCCGAAGGCGAGGACATCAAAGACGACCTCCTCAGCATCATCCAGCCCCACATCAGGGAATACAGCCCCTTCGAGGTCTATCTCCCAAGCCATGCGGGAGCGCTTTTTCAGCTTGGAGCCGGAAGAAGCCGGTTGGGAGCACACCGAAAGCGTCATCTACCCCTACCTTGCCAAATATCAGCAGGACGCCTATCACGACCTCGTGCACATGGCCAAAACTTGGGGAGGCGGCCTCTTGTGTGACGGCGTCGGACTTGGTAAACCCTATGTCGCTCTTATGCTTGTAGAGCAGGCTCTGAGAGACAAGCATAAAGTGCTAATCATCGCTCCGAAGGCAACCATCCCATCGGTCTCGGAACAAAAACTTGTCCAAGTTTTTCCCTGACTATTTCCATGCTGATCCCGAGTACCAGCACGACATCAAAGTCATCGCCCACACCGACCTTGGCAGAGAAGGCGGCATCACCGAAGAGAAGCTGGCAAAGCTAAGAAAGCGCTACGAAACCGTCATCATCGACGAAGCCCACCACTTCCGCGTCCCCAACCGCAATCGCAGCAAAAAGCTCAAAGCCCTCACAAAGGGCCTCCGCGTGTTCATGCTCACCGCAACCCCCGTCAACAACTCCATCCTCGATCTCTACAATCTCATCAACTACATCTCGCACGACCGCCAAAACTTCTTCCAAAAGGTCAACGTCCCCAACCTCCGGGGCTGGTTCGCAAGAATGATGGACGAAACCCAAAACGACCAGCCGTCCCTCGATTTCACTAGCCTCCCAGGCTACAGCGAGTTCCTAAGGCACGTCATCGTCCAACGCTCAAGAAAATACGTCAAGAGCCTGGAACGGCAAGACGACCAATCCGTCAAGTTCCCCAGCCGCGAAAGGCCGGAGGTCGTCACCTATTCCCTCACCGGCGTCTACGGCAAACTCCTACCCGAACTCCTCAAAGCCTTCGCAAGCAAAAAGGCCGAGCTCAAACTCGTCATCTACGAAACCGAGAAGTTCAAAGAAAAGAAAAACCAGGACGACCAAACCCTCCTCCAGCAGTCCCAAGTGGTCGGCCTCATACGCACCATGCTGTTAAAGCGCCTGGAGTCCAGCCAAAAAGCCCTGGAGGCATCGCTGGAAGACCTCCTCCTAAAGCACATCACGCTCATGAAGGACCTCCAGCCAATAGCGCACCAGGTGTGGCTCGCCCAGCACCGAGACGTCTTCGACGCGATCCAAAAGCACAGGCTGGAAAGATCCGGCTCAGAGCCAGGCGACGAAGAAGAAGACGAGCTCCCCCTAACAACCTACGAAGCCAAAAAGATCATGGCCGTAAAAGCGGACATCGTTCTCTTCGGAAAGAACGAGCCCGAATGGATGAAAGGCCTAAGCGGAGATATCGAAGTGTTAACCCACCTCCTAGGTGGCCTCCACCGAGTCACCAAGCCCGAAAACGATGAAAAGCTCATCGCCTTCATAGACCGAATCCGCGAAACGCCGAGGCTCCTCCACGATAAGTTCGTCCTCTTCAGCGAGTTCAAAGACACCGCCCGATATCTTGAAATCGAACTCAAAAAACACTTCCCGAAAGACGCCATCGTCGAAGTCGACAGCGGCCGCAACGTCAAGAACCGCGAAGAGATCATCAAACGCTTCGCACCCCATTACAACTGCGAAACCCCCGAAGACCTCCAAAAGTCACTCCAAAACCCAATCCGCATCCTCATCTCAACCGACGTCCTCAGCGAAGGTCTAAACCTCCAAGACGCCAACATCATCGTCAACTACGACCTCCATTGGAACCCCGTCCGGCTCATGCAGCGCATAGGCCGCGTAGAACCGCCCAAATGGAACGCGCCAAACCCATAACCTACGACCGCGTCCACGTCTACAACTTCCTCCCGCCCGGAGAACTGGACGAGGTGCTAGGCCTCTTCCGAACCGTAACCGGCAAACTGGTAGCCATCAACCGCACCCTAGGAATAGAAGCCCCCGTCCTAACCGCTAACGACGATTTCGCCGCCATGGACTTCTACCAAAACCTAGGCGAATCCCAAATGTCCGTAAGCGAAAAGCTACGCCTAAAAGCCCACGCCCTAGCCCAACAACACCCAGAAGAATGGGCCGCCACCATCCACTTCCCAAACCGCGTCTATTCTGGGAAAACAGCGAGCAAGAACTCGTCCCCCCCGCCAGATCTTCCGGAAGCCCCTTTACCCTCTACCCTTTACCCTTTACCCTGTACGAAGAACATCTTCCTCGCCTACAGAATCCCAACATCCGACGAACACAACGTAACCACCGCAACCGCAACCTCAGACGTCCGCTGGTACATGATAAACCGAGACTCCGGCGAAATAACGGAAGACCTAGCCGCCATCCACGAAGCCATCTCATGCACGGAAAAAACCCCGCGAACCATCAGAACAGACCGTGAAGAACGCGACACCCTTCGCAAAAAAGTCGAAAAGAAAGAGGTCGATAAGGTCCTCTTCAGGTCCGGCATTCCAATGGGACTGAAAGAAGAACTCATCTGCTGGATGGAGATCGGATAGTTGGCAATCACACCTGAAGATCTTGCAAAAGTCCATTCATTCGAGGACCTTGCAGACCTTTTTAATCGGTCAGACACGCTGGATTGGCCAATCTCACCATGGCCGATATTCGAAGACGTCAAGGACCTCTATGAGATCCCATCAGAGGATATTCCGGGCATCACACGTTTAGCGGCGGTCCAAAAGCTCGCTGAAACCCAGCTCTGGGGCATCTTTGAAGTCGAGTTCGGCGACAGCCCGCTAAAGAACCAAGCTTTAAGGGGGATACTAAACAAGGTCGCCCAGAAGGCAAAGAAAACCCACGAGAATCCCGTCTGGCCTCACGACAATATCCTCTTCATCTGCCACAGTGCTGGGAACATGTGGACGATGGCGTATTATCGGGGAGACACGATAGCCAACTCCAAACTCCGGACCTTTAGTTGGGACAACCCCTTAGAGGCCAGGACAGCGCTGCAAAATCTGAACCAGCTGCGATGGCAGGACCAGCTCCTCTGGCAGGAAGCCTGGAGCGTCGAAAAACTCACCAAGGCGTTCTTTCAAAAGCTCAGCGACCTCTTTTTCGAGACGCTGGCAAATGTACAAAAGCAAGCTCCAGATCTGCAAGATCCTCGCCTGTTCGTCCAGCTCCTCTTCAACCGCCTCCTCTTTGTCCGATTCCTCGAGGAGCGGAGGAAGCTCGACTTCGTGGGGCGCAAGGACTACCTGCGGTCCCTTTGGTCTGAGGCCTCGAACAGTCCAAATCCTTTCTGGCCGACGAGGCTAAACGCACTCTTCCAGGCCCTCAACCACCCAATGGGACACGAATCGCATGTGCGGGGTCAGGAACTGGTTGGCGAAGTACCGTACCTGAATGGCGGCCTATTTGATGACGATCCTCGTTTCGTAGACCCCAGAATCCAGTTTCCAGAATCCCTCTGGGACGGCCTGCTTGGCCCAGACGGGCTACTCTACGCCTATCATTTCACTGCTGAAGAAAGCACACCCGAGCACATCCACGTCGCCATCGACCCGGAAATGCTTGGGCGCATTTTTGAGCAGCTAACAATTGCGAAGAGCAGACACGACTCAGGAAGTTATTACACTCCACGGGACATTGTTCAGTTCATGTGCAGGGAGGCTCTCGTCAACTATCTTGTTGGCAAGAACCTGTCTGAAGCGAAGGTGCGAAAGCTCATCTACGAGCAAGATAAATCCGACTTCGCCGACACAAGCGGCGACATCGTTTGGGCCGCGTTGCTCAACATTAAAATCGTGGACCCTGCATGCGGCAGCGGCGCCTATCTCCTCGGCATGCTCCAAGAGCTCTTCGCCCTGTACAATTTATTTGATCGGCCGATAACGGCAGAGAAAAGGAACGATTACCTACACGAGCGTAAGCTGTGGATCATCGAAAACTGCATATACGGAGTCGACTTCCAGGCTTTTGCTGTTAACACAGCGATGCTGAGGCTGTGGCTCACGCTTATGGTCCAGGACGAAAGCGAAGTACCCAAAGCCCTCCCTAACCTCGACTATAAGATTGAGGAAGGCGATTCTCTCATGGGTCCCAACCCCCAAGACGACCCCGACGAAGAACGTGTCAAAGGAAGGGTGACGGATGCTATTCAAATAGCTGCCGACTTCGAAGGAAAGTGGGAAACCATTTCAGAACTCCGCGCTTTGCGGGAGAAGTACCAGGGCGCTCATGGACCCGACAAGCAACCGGCAAAGAGAGCGTTCGAAGACAAACTGCGCGTACTCCGCGAAAAGATCACAGGCAATGCTCAGAAGGACAGGGCCCTCTTTGACTGGCGCGTGGAGTTCTTTGACGTATTCCTCGACGACCCTGCCAAACGCCCAAAGGGCTTCGACGTAGTGGCCGCCAACCCTCCGTACATCAACAGCGGAGAACTTGCCCGCGTCCAGGGCGCAACTTATAAAGCCAACCTGATGAAGCGCTATCCCGAAACTGGGTCAGGCACAGCGGATCTTTTGGTGTATTTCATGGATCGCGGAGTCGAACTGCTCAGTCCTGGCGGCGAACTCGTTTACATCACCAGCAACATGTGGCTCAAGTCCACATATGGCCAGAAACTGCGTTCGTTCCTCGCTCGCTACGCCAGCCTCCGACACCTTATCGATTTTGGGGACCTTCCTGTGTTTGGCGGCGTCATCGCATATCCGCTAATTACTGTTGCAACCAAAATGGGTGCCGGCGGCGATCAAGGATCAAACCGTCCAAGGCTTACACGAGTTACCTCCCTAGGGCCGCCTTATCCAGACTTGCAGCAGATTGTGACCGAGCGTGGGGGCAACCTCCAGTCGGACTCCCTCGGGAAGGACGGGCAGTGGAGACTCGAAACCGGTATGCGTGGGAACCGATTGGCGACCATGCGAGAAAAGGGCGCGCCGCTGAAGAGTTTGATTCAAGGCCGAATCCTATCCGGTATCAAAACAGGACTGAACGATGTCAGAGCCGACTCTCAGGGCCGCATTTATGGCAAGGGAGAAACGGCCCCGCCGAGGTCCAAAAAGGAAGGCGTGTTCGTAATTGACGGACTTAAGAGATCACAACTCATAAGCGAGGACCCGCGTAGCGAAGAAATCATTAAGCCGCTAGCAGTGGGCCGCGGAATAGGACGTTGGATTGCCAACAATCGAGACACCTGGCTCATCCTAACCAAGATTGGTACCGACATGTCGAAGTATCCGGCAGTAATGCGCCACCTAGAGAGGTTTAGGGAAAAGCTTGAGCCTCGCTCCGATCAAGGCAACCACTGGTGGGAACTAAGGGCTTGTGCCTACTACGACGCTTTCGAACGCCAAAAAATCCTATCCACAAAGCTCACGATGAGGCCGACTTTCTGCCTGGACGAAAGCGGAGGCTATGCCCTCAATACATCGTATCTCTTCACGGTCGCAGACCCCCTATACATTCTAGCGTTGCTGAACTCCGAGGTCTCGGACGAATGGTGCAGAGCAAACTTCCAAGACAAACAAGGTGCTTTCGAAGTTCAACCAGAGCCTCTCGGCGAATTTCCGGTTCCCGAACCGCCCGAGTCAGAACGCAATCGGCTCAGAGCACTGGTCAGCCAAGCGATAGAGCGCCGAGCGACGGACCCTGAAGCCGACGTTAGGGACATAGAGTCAACCATCAACGAACTAGTGGAGTTCTTATATTTCGGTGAAGGAGACTCCTATGAGAGCGCACTCGCAAAGGACCAAAACGAGGTTCTTTCGCTCCTCAAGAGACCCGCAGAAGATGCGACTCTTGAGTTCAAAGAATCCCTCTGGTACGACGTACGCCAAGACTCCTTCCAAGGGGACCACATCAACGACGTGTCAAAAGCGATCTGCGCCATGCTCAACCGTGATGGAGGAACCATCCTGATCGGAGTGGCTGACAACGGGCAAGTCGTCGGAATTGAACGAGACCTTTCAAAACTCGAGACTCCGGACAGATTCCAGAGGAAACTGCAGGAGCATTTCGGGGTTCGCCTCCGGCCCGATCCCACCGACCTAGTACGCGTTCGGTTCATTCCTATTGAGGGCAAGCTAGTCGCTCGTGTCGACATCAAGCCGGACGCGGCTAGTGTCTACAGCTTAAATGACAAGGTTTATGTCCGTCGTGACGGCGAGAGCCGGGAATTCGCCGGGACCGACCTCGCGCTTTGGTGGGCTCGCAGGCAGCGGCAGGAGTCCTAGTTTTGTACGTCATGTATGTGGATGAATCCGGCGACACTGGAATCCCCGGTGCAAGCAAATATTTTTGCCTGAGCGGCTTAGTAGTCCACGAATCGCGATGGTGCCTCCTTCGCGATTCGCTCGTACAATACCGAAATCAGCTGTTCGCCGACGGCCGGTACAAGCTATCCCCGCACGTAGAACTGCATGCGGGAGAAATGTTGTCCAAGCCCGGCCGCCTTAACCGCATCCCACTTTCACGCCGGATGGAAATAATCAAGCTTCACGCGAACCGCCTAGCCGCAATACCGGAATTGCCGGTAATTCCAGTGGTCGTCGAAAAGGAACTCCTGACATCCGGGTTCGATGTTTTTTCGGAGAGTTGGACGCGGCTGCTATCTCGCTTCGATAACGGCTTACGTGGTGGCGATTTTGGAGAAAGGGGCGACACCGATGAGCAGGGCTTGGTAGTAGCTGACGGGCTAGCCAGCTCCCAACTCAAAGCGCTCGCGAGAGCCCTTCAGAACTCGGGGACGAGCCCACGTTGGAAAATCGTGGAAGACCCGGTGATGCGCGACAGCAAGGATTCAATGTTCATTCAGGCTGCGGACGCCACGGTTTTTTTGCTAAGGCAAATCCATGAGCCCAATAAGCACTTTAAGAAACATAGATCCGGGGCGTCATTCGCACAGTTAGACCGGATAGTGGACAAGTCAACCGACGGCCTTACCGCTGGCATCAGCTACTTAGGCTGAAATAAGAGGGGGTAGCATAAAGCTACCCCGGGGATCCTACGCCGGCCCAATAAGCCGATTTCAGATCCGTACAACTATATTATACGGCTGAAGTATGTCGATCCGCAACATTCTGCATTCCACGAAGGCTTCCCGACCTAAGCTGCCCAGAGGGTCGGTTGAGCAAGCGCAGTTCGACAACCAGGATAATGGCGAGCCGTCACGCTTCGAAAACAAACTCACCGCTCTCCTAAGAACCCGCTTCCGCCCCATCCCAACCGATCTGGAATCCGCTTCGTCGAAATCGATGGCAAAACCAGTTGCCGAATAAACGCCCCCGCCGAACGCATCCCCCACTACCTGGACAACAAACTCTACGTTCGATTCGGAAACTCAACCGAGGAACTCTCCGGCCGCGACCTCCAAGATTTCCTAGATAAGCGCAGCCAACCCTAAGGGACAGCATTTCGGGCGCGCAGCGCTTTGGAGAACCGGCGATTCTTCGCCGGTTTTTCAGGCGGCAATCCCTTGCCGCCAGACTAACATGGCAATCTTGCAGCATGTGAGCGCATCCCCTGGCCCAGCATCTATCAAACTATTCCAAAGTAACGCGTATGTAAACCTCAAGCACGGCAAGTAGGTAAGATTCGGGTGTTGGAGCCTCCCGGCTAACCCAAGTGCATGCGGCTTAGAGCCATCTTTTGCTCGCGATCCGCTCTTCTATAGGCATGTGCCCGCCAGGAGGGGCTGACCCAGCAGGGAAAATGAAGTTCTTACATTTTGCCGATTTGCATTTGGATGCCTCGTTTGAGAGCCTCGGAGCCACCGGTGAACGGGCCCGCGCTAGACGCCAAGCGCTTCGGGACGCGCTGAAAACAATCGTCCGGACCGCCAAAACCGAAAAAGTCGATGCCGTGCTATGCGCAGGGGACCTGTACGAGCAACAGCGGCTCACACCCGATACGGCCGAGTTCGTGAAGCGGCAATTCAATGATCTGAGCCCGATCCCAATCCTTATCTCGCCTGGGAATCATGATCCCATGGTTCCAGGGAGCATCTATCGGGACCAAGAACTCAGCGCTAACGTACATATTTTCAAAGAGGGAGCGCTGGAGCCCTTTCAAATCTCGACCGGCTTGACTGTGTGGGGCGCTGCCTTCACCGGCCCGACCCGGAACTCCGGGTTCCTGCCCGGTTTCCGCGTGCGTTCAGATGGCGTGCACCTGGCACTGTTCCACGGATCGACGTCCGTTTTCTACGAGGAAGAGCAAGACAAGCAGCTCTTCGCTCCCTTCACGAAAGATGAGATTTTGGCAAGCGGGTTCAGCCACCTTTTCACCGGTCACTTCCATCACGATCGCTACGATGGCCTTTACACTTATCCCGGGAATCCCGAGCCGCTAGGCTTCGGCGAGACCCCGGGGCGCGGCATCTCGATTGCAGAAGTCACTGGCGACGGAGCAATCACAACCTCTGCCATGAGGATAGCCACCGCTGAGATTGCGGATTTGAACCTGGATGTCACCGGCGCAACAACGAGGGAAACAGTATTGGAGCGTCTCCGTGAACTCCTAAGCGGCAGAGCCGGCATCATCCGCGTCACCGTTGGGGGTGAGGTCGAGCAAACGCTCGAATTTCGGCTGCGGGACCTGGCAGCGGCGGGTAGCCATTTGGCTGCTTTCCAATTGCGGCCCGGAAGCTTACGACCAGCCTACGATTTGGTCGCGTTGGCAGCAGAACCGACGGTTCAGGGCCAGTTCATTAGGGATGTGACGAACAGCCCCGACCTATCGGAAGAAGACTGCCAACTCGTTCTGGCCGCCGGTCTCCGAGCTCTCGATGCACGCAAAGACTTGGAGGTCGTGTCGTGACCTATAAAAAACTCCACCTTTACGCCTTCGGAGGGTTCAGGGGAAAGACCTTCGACCTGGCACCTGGCCTGAACATTTACTACGGCCCCAACGAATCGGGCAAATCCACGCTGCAGTCCGGACTCTACGCCGGTCTGTGCGGGATCAAAAGAGGCACCATTGGCTCTCGCCTTGACAGCGATGAACTTAGAAAGAAGAAGCCATGGAGCGGAAGCGATTGGAGGGCCGGAGCCGTCATCCAGCTCAATGATGGCAGGGAGATTGAGCTCAACCACGACCTCGAAGCGCGTACGGGAATGATCGTCGACCGCGGGATTGGCCGTGAGCTAACGGCCGAGTGCTTATGCGAAGGGGCGCCCGACGGGGCCAAGCTTCTAGAACTGGACCGTCGGAGCTTCTTGGCGATCTGCTGCGTGCGCCAAGGCGATCTTCTGGGGCTTGCCGATCCACGCAACGCGGACCAACAGGCCGCCACCATTCAGCAGCAGCTCCAGCTGGCCGCGTCAACCGCCGCGAAAGGAACTACGGCTATGAAGGCACTCGGAATCATTGACGATTTCGTTACTGAAAACATCGGTTCAGAGCGCGTTGGGAGCGGAAAACCATTGCCTTTGGCGCGCCGAACGCTTGAAGCTAAAGGTCGTGCGCTGGCGGCGGCACGATTGGCGCACGAGGCGTACGCAGAGGCAACGGCTGAATTGGAAGAGCTCCGTTTATGCGTGGAGCACTGGCGTCGTGAGGAGAAGCTCGCAAGATTAGGAGCATCTCTGAGGACGTTGGACGACGTCAAGCGCCGCCTCGCGGAGGCGAAGACGCTTGACGAAAGGTTCGCCGGCCAGGCGCCCGTTGACACGGTCGAAGGGAGCGATTGCCTCCAGGATGCATCGATTGTCCTGGAGCGCTGGGACAAGGTCAAGGTGCCCGTCCTCGAAGGGCCGACAGCGACCGAGCTTGAAGCACAACTGCGCCTATTGCCCAACGCGCCGTCTGGTGACAGGACACCGAGCGCGGAGATCACAAGGGCAAGGGACTCCTTTGTCGCGATGAGCGGGGAACTGAAGGCGTCGAACGAGTCCAAACCTGCGGAGCCAGTCCGGCCAGCGGTGCCGGAAGAGGCAACCCCCGAGCAAATATTTGGGTGGGTTTCCAAGGTCGTGGCGGAGGCGCCTGTTGTCGATCCGAACCTGATCTCGCGCCTAGATTCCTTCTCGGATACGGAACAAGGAGATGCGAAATGGGGCCAAAGGCGACGGCTACTTGCATACGCCGGAACAGTCCTGCTCATCGCTGGACTTGCCCTCGCACTGGCCTTATCGCCGGTTTTCGGCGGCTGTCTTGCGGCGCTCGGCGGCATCGGTCTGGTCTTTAGCCGTCTGAAGGTGCCGCCCGCCAACGAGGCAGCGCTACGCGCCAAAGCCGACTTGGCGGCCAGGATCGCGCAGGCATATGACAGAAGAGCAGAAGTGGAGGCCGAACGACTCGCTGCCATCAAGCGAGTTTCGGAGCTGGGCCTCCCGTCCGAGCCGGAGGCCTTGAGAACGCTCGCCTACGAGCTTTCCAGATACGCGGAAAGGCGCCTCGCGTTCGATGCGTGGCTAGCTAAGAACGGTGATTTACGGTTCAAGATGGAGGAAGCTGCTACCTCCCTCCGCCGACTGTTGGTAGCTGCGGGTACCGCTGATTGCCAGGACCTCGGCGCCATGTATGATGCCTACGCTCAGGCCTGCACTGATCGAGCTGCTCAATCCTCTAAAGCCGCGGAGCGGCCCGCCGTCGAGCAGCGAATTCTTGCTCGGCAGCTACTGGGGCGACCAGGCCGATGATGCGACGAAGGAACTTGGTCAGCTTCGTGCCAAGTTGGCTTCGCTCACGGAAAAGCTCGGACTGGAGGGCGAAAGCGACGAACAGCTAATCGCCGCATTATCAGACTGGCGGCGAGAAATTCGGAACCGGCAGGCCAGCCTTGAAGACGAGATGGCCAAATGGTCCAAGCTGAACCAACTGTTAGGGGACGGCGGACTCGCCGGGCTCGAAAAGGAGGCGTCAACGTCCGCAGAGGCAGCCGCCGGTCTAATGGAGGGCCTCTCAGAGGCGGAAATACAACGAGCCCGCAACCTGACGGAGGAAGACGCCCGGTCGATCGAAGCGAAACTGGATCGGGCCTCTCAAGCGTACAACGTTCAGTTTGGACGGGTGGGCGAGATGGCGAAAATGCAGATAGGTGTGGCCGAGGCGGAGGAGGAAGAATCAGCTGCTCGCGTCGAGTTGGAGCGGCTTGTGAAATTCGAATGAGATCCTGCGGGTGACGAAATCGTTTATCGAATCCGCCCAGGACCGCGTTCACCGGGACATCGGCCCAAGGCTGAAGGCGAGCGTCGAAAAGTGGCTTCCGGTAGTGACGGAGGGCCGGTACAAGGAGATACTCTTCGATCCAGCCAACCTCAGCATAAGGGTGGTGGTCGGCGACGGCCGGGAGCTTCGAGACATCGGCTCACTCTCCCATGGCACGGCTGAGCAGATTTATCTGCTGCTGCGGCTAGCGTTGGCAGAACACCTGGTTACTAACGGCGAGACGATCCCAATGATTCTGGACGACGTAACTGTCCAGTTCGACAAGACCCGAACCGTTGCTGTGCTTCAGACCCTCAAGCGCCTTTCCGAAGAAATGCAGATTATTCTGTTCTCGCAGGAAGAGGACGTGTTGCTTTGGGCAGAGAAGGAGCTCGACTTGAGCAATGGCCGCGACCTGATAGTCAAGCTGGCACCGCTCCCGGCAGCCTAAGATCGCGGCGAGTCACCTGGTTTCCGAGAGGCTGGGCCAAGCCCAGATTGGCCAGGTTCTATCAAAGCCCGCTAAAAGGTCGCTTCAGGGCTAGGAATCGACCCCGCACATATCGAGCCCCGTTTCGATCCAGATCACAGATTTGCAGAAGAGTCGGCATCTCCAAGCCACTCTGTTCGCGTGGAAGAGCGCTCTGAGATCGGCGACGGCCGTGTGAGTAGATGCTCGCGAACGATGGAGCTCAGGAGACTAAGACGCTGGAAATACTGCGCCCGAGCTAGGCGGATTGTCTTTTATGACTGTTAGCACGTATGGTGGTGTCATTCTGGTCTATATTCAGCCAATGCCAATCGTCGCCGGAATAGATGTTGGTGGACCGAGAAAAGGATTTCACGCGGTTGCGCTCCGCGGTGGCGACTACCTCGCCAAGTTCGCTTCCATCGAGGCTGCCAATGTTGCCTCCTGGTGCGTGGAACAGGGTGCCCGGTTCATCGGCGTGGATGCACCCTGCCGGTGGAGCGCAAATGGTCGCTCCCGCCCGGCCGAAGTCCAACTGAGAGCGGCCCTCATCCAGTCGTTCTCAACCCCCCTGCGGGAAACGGCCCTAACCAACGCAAGCGACTTTTATGGATGGATGCTGAACGGGGAGAAGATGTTCGCTCTTCTCGAGCGATCTCACCGGTTGTACAGGGGCAAGGTTGAGCCGCCGATGTGCTTTGAAACCTTCCCTCAGGCGGTGGCGTGCGCGCTTGCAGGCTGCAACGTCTCCGCCAAACAGAAGAGAACCATCCGCCGCTCGCTCTTGGAAAGAATGGGACTACCAGTTCAGGAGTTCACGAACATCGACTGGGTCGATGCGGCCCTGTGCGCGGTCGCGGCCCGGGCCCTCGCCGGCGGATCTATCCGCGCATACGGGGATGCTGCGAGCGGGTTCATCGTTGTGCCTGGGTCGGCGATTTGATGTCAATGTCGGATGAGGCTCAGATTGGCGACGGCCGTGTGCGTCCCGATGTCGTGGCTGATCGCCACTCATCCGGGATTTCGCGATACCGCTCAACTGCTGCTCAGTGGCGCGTCGCCCGGAATAAGGGGCATCTCGGTCGCTACGCTCCCTCGGCGAGCACGCCTTTTCCTTTAATATTCTAGACCTCTAGCCGGATAGGGTGATCGGGGCGGACCTCCGCCCGCTGATCACCCACAAATCGGATGACCTTCCAAGCATTTCGTGTTTCCCCCATGGAGCTTTCGGGGCGGTGTGCATTATACGATGTACATCCATTGCACAGCCAATTATTCTGCATGACGGGACTGATCTCGAAGCAACGCCCCGAGATTTGGTAAAATCTACGTCCACAGTGGATCGTTAGCTCAGTTGGTAGAGCAGCTGACTCTTAATCAGCGGGTCGTAGGTTCGAGCCCTACACGGTCCACCAAGCATCTGGACTGCAACGATGAGCGAAGTGCAAAAAATTGAGCACGCTGTTCAACAGCTCTCGCCCGAGGCGTTTGCCGAGTTCCGTTCTTGGTTCGCACAATATGATGCAGAGATCTGGGACCGGCAGATCGAGAGAGACGTTGACGCTGGGCGGCTTGATAAACTCGCGAACGAAGCTCTGAACGACCTTCGGAAGGGCCGCTGTACGGAGCTTTGACACATCGGGCGTCGCCAAGCTTTTGGAAGTGCTATAACTCGCTCCCCCGCTCTATCCAACTGTCCGCAAGCAGATCCTATCATCTCCTGCGGGCTGACCCGCGACACCCGTCCCTCATCATACAAACTGGAACGAATGTCTACTAGTCCCAGTTACCCTCAAAGGGCAAAGCCAAAAAGCCCCCAACAAAATCGGTGAGCAAAAAGAAATGGAAATGGAACGGTGCGCGCGCCGTTCTAACCTGAGCCGGCGTCAAGCCAATAGCTGTTCCACTGTGTTGCTAGCCGCGCGCAACCAGTTACGCTTTGGAACAGTCTTCTTGGTAACTTCCGACGATGGAATTTATTGCAAGTTCCTCATAAACTAGACATGAAGGCCATGATTAACGTGTCAGGGTCGCGCAGCGCTGAAAATTTGCGTCGCGTGGGATCGGATCAGCTGTATCACCCCAGTAAGGGGCGGTGCATAGCGGGTCAAAACTAGCCCAAACTCTTCGTCTCGTTGCTTCGCCAGGTTGAGGAGTCGCTGCCTCACGGATGCAGCGATTCGAGCTTTTTCCTGCGCGCTCATAGAGAAATCGCTTCCATATAGGGCCTCATCACCCTTTCCACGCGATTGATCTTCGCATAGGCGCGAATTTCATCTCGCGTGCAGCGCCGTTCGCGAAGGGCCTCTCGGAGAGCTTCAAGTCCAATGTCGAGGCCGATCTTGGAACGAAACTTGAAACAATCCGCGATTGTTTTTGGGATGCTGTGAAATTGGCACATCGAGGCCTTCGATCCGATGAGTCTCGATGCCGGCCTCGTAACCGGCAGCGCGCATCACAACAATGCGAACCGGAACACTGGCGCGGTGTGAAATCCAGGAACCATAGGGAACTCCAAGCCACACCTGATGGGGAAGTTGGGTTCCAAGTTGGTGGAAGCTCAACGCTGAAAGCAGGCAAATGACGCCCTTCGATTGTGTCCGGACAGCCTCAACCAGACTGTGCGCCTCTGTGACATCGAAATCCACGAGCGAGTAGATACCGCGCGCGGACCTGACCAATCTTCCATCGTGGACAAGCTGGCTCAGATACGCCCGGTTTAGCCCCAGTGCCGTGACGTCGCTGGGGTGAATAACGCCCAGTTCCTGGGCGAGGGCGATGATCTGAGTTTTTTGGCTATTCATGATTTCACAAAACCTATAACATTATTATCATTGTTAGAGGTTTTGGTCAAGCGCGTTAGGGAAATTCGGAGGCACAGGGCCAGATACTGTCGGCCACTTGGAGATCCGCGAAGTCAGAACACGGAGTGGCGACCCTTTGAGAGAGTGTTAAGGACCTCCCGCACAAGCACATTGGACGTCCTGGCACCGATCACCCATCCCTTCACCTTCCTCATCACCCAACAAACCGAAAGCTTGGAACAAATGTCTACTGTTTCTTGTTAGCGCCAAAGGGCAGGCCAAACGCCCCACAAAAACCATGAGCAACAAGGAATGGAAATGGAACGCACGCAAAGAGCTCGCCGCTCACCTTCTCGCTCTAGGCGATCTTTCCAGCGTGCGGATCGCGCAAAGAGCCGGCATCGCCGAATCTACCCTCTTCCAATGGAAACACGCCCCCGAGTTTCAGCAACGCATCGAAGAAAACGCCAAGCAAGTCAACCGCCGCATGAAGAAAGAAGCGGACGCCGAGTTCCAAGCTCGCCGGAAATCGCGTCAAGAACTCCTCGCCAAGCTCAACCAAGTGGTCGACGACCTCTTCACTTTGAGAACAGACCCGCTCAAAGCCCTCGGCCTCGCGATGCGTCTTCAGAACGATCTGGATGCAATCTACGTGAAGGGGCCGTCTCTCCGTCCGGAGGATGTCGTCCTCAGGCAAAGAGGCCGCAAAAGAGAGATGCTCATCGATGTCGATGGCCTAACCGCGCAGCTCATGCAAGGCGCCAGGAACGGGGCTGAAGAATGAACGACCGTGATTTGATTTTTTAAAAATTAACGAAAAAAAACGCGCTCCGATTTACTCCGATTAACTCCGATGCGCAGGCTTTTAGATGAAATATTTCGTTTAGAAGCTCTTGCACACCTCCGGCGTGCGGGAAATTAGGGGCGCCGCACCCGGCAGTGTCGCCTACGGCGACACTGCCGGTAGACGCGTCCCCCCGTTTTCCGGCACGCCGGAGGTGTGCGAGAATCGACGAATCCCGCCGTCCGATTCACCACCAAGAATACGCTCCCGTTTATCGAACCGGATTGGAACGACCGGGTTCTCGCCTATTTTAGATGAAATATTTCGTTTAGAAGCTCTTGCACACCTCCGGCGTGCGGGAAATTAGGGCGCCGCAACCGGCAGTGTCGCCTACGGCTCAACTGCCGGCTAGCTCTCTCCGCCCCCCCCGGGCGTCAACACCGGCGCCCAACCTTCCTCCGGAAGCCCGGTTCCTGCCAAGAGCCCTGTCGAAGACCCTGTTGAAAACCCTGTCAAAGACCCTGAGCTCGTCGAAGGGAGCTTGCCGAAGGGAGCTTATCGAAGGGCCGGAGGGGAAGGGGCGCAACGTGCCAACGTAATTTCGGAGGATTCCGTGAGGCGGGCTTGACAGCCGGGCATAAATATTTGTTTCGCCCTCGCATGGCACGCTCGCCCCGGAGGGGCCAAAGAGCTTAGCCGGCAGTTGAGCCGTAGGCGACACTGCCGGTAGACGCGTCCCCCCGTTTTCCCTCAACCCCTTGGCTCCAACGTAACCTCCTCGGTCTTCGACACCGTCCCTAACGTCGCCGTCACCGTAACCGCGGTTGCAGCGGTAACCCCAACCGGCTTCAGCGAAAACGTCGCCGTCTTTGCGCCCGCCTTCACCACCGGGTTGCCGTCCACCAGCGTGAAGTCCGGCTTCGAAAACGTGATCCGCACCACCAACCCCGGCCCTTTCGCGGCCGCGCTCAGCGTGACCGTCCCCGTATACAAACCGCCGCTCGCCGGCTTCACCGTAAGGCCGGTCAACGAACAGTAGGGAAGTTCGTAGCAGCCCATATCCACCTCGCCGCCGAACAGCCGGGCGCTGCCCGCCAGGTCCAAATCGGTCGCGCTCGTATAAGCGGGATGGCCGGAGGCGATCCCCGGCGAGGAGGCCACCAGCCGGAAATCCCCAGTAGCCGCATTCACGAATCCGGGCAAAGTCTCGAAGGACTGCTTATCGTTCCCCGTACCCGCCGAGAAAGACGACAGGCTGTAATAGGACGAGCCGTTCCAATCCCACTCCATATTGGCGGGAGCATAAAAGAGGTTGTAGTTGGAAGCCACCCCGGGGGCAGAATCCGCGCCGGTAACCCCGCTGATCAGAATGCCCTGGGAAGTTGCGGACAGCACATTGTTCGCAAACAGGTTGCCCGAGGTGTTGTACTGGATCTGAACCTCGCCCGAGCCGGACATCGTCGTGTCGTCGCCTTCAAGCGTATTGTTCAGGAAAGAGCAGTCCCGCGTCCCGCCAACGTTGGCCGCATACCCGCCTATCGAAAGCCCCACCAGGTTGCAGCCATAAACCAGATTGTCCTTGGCCGTGACCTCGTAGGCGTAGTGTGAGAGGTGCTCGGAGGCGACCTCGATGCCGATGTCCGCGTTGTGAACGGTGTTTCGCTCGATCAGGATGTTCGCGCCGCCGTCCACATAGATCCCATCCGCCCCCAGCGAGCCGTGATAGGCGGGGTTGGAGCCGGAAGTGACGTTATAGACCGTGTTGCCGATCACCTGGCCGTTGCGGGCTTGATCCTGCCCTTTGATGGGAGACGTGCCCTCAAAGCCGATGCAGTCGATCCCGATGTTATTGACGTCATGGACGGTGTTGCCCTCCACCGAGAAGCCGTCCACGTTGCCGTTCAGGGTCAGGTTCTCGCTCGAGCCGGTCTTGGTGTCGTAGATCGTGTTGCCGTCAACCGAAAGATCGGTAATCGCGCCGGACGACGAGTTCCCATAGACCGCGATCGAAAACGCATTGATCGAGTTCGCGTCCGCGCCGTCGTTCTCGATGTTGTGGATCGTGTTGTCGAGAATGCGGATGCTGTTGCCCGCCCCTTGCACCAAAACGGCCGCGGGCGTGTTGCTGGAAACGGTTGTCTTGAAGTTCCTGAGCTCAAACCCCTCCAAGTAGATGTCGCTGAGGTTGTTGATGAGCACGAGCGCCGCGTTGTTCGCGGGCACGGCGAGGCCGGCGCCATCGATCACCGGCTTGGCGTTCGGCGCAGCGGCGAGCGTCATCGATCGCTGGATGACGACGGTCTCGTTGTAAACGCCGGTTTCCACGTAAACCGTGCCACCGGCATCGACTTCGTCGCAGGCGAATTGAATGGTTTTCCAAGGCTTTGCCAAAGTCCCCGCGTTGGAGTTGCTCCCGGTCGGGGAAACATAGAACGTGGACGCATGCCCAGCCGCACACGCCAGGGCAGCAATTGCGGTGGAAGAAAGCCTTGAGGAGACCATGTATAGATATTGAAGCTTTTTTGCGCTGAAAAGTGCGGCCCCGCCGCGCACTCCATATAGCGGTCTTCATGGGTTACGATACGGAACCATAACGGGCCTAATGGCGAGACCTCAGAAATCATCCTGTCCCCTCCTGCGACCCTTCAGAGATTTTCCGGGCCTCAAAAGTTCACCGCATACCTAACAGCTTATGCCTATATAATAGGATTTGGGGAGTGTCAGTCCATTCCGGGCTTTTTTCACGTCCTTCAAATTTATTCCAAATGAAGAACTCTCTCAAATTCGTCGCCCTTTTTTCTGTTCTAGCTTGTTCCTCAAGCCTTTTCGCCCAAGCAAAGCCGCCTGGCCTAGGGCCGACTTGGACGGCTATTCAAAACGTGCCCAACATCCAGGCGAGCGCTCCAACGCTGCTCCAGGATGGTTCCGTGCTGATCCACAACGGTGGAGCAACCGACTGGTGGAAGCTCACGCCGGACATCAACGGCAACTACTCCACCGGCACCTGGACCCAGGTGGCAACACCGCCCGACGGTTACAGCCCGCTGTACTTTGCTTCCGCGGTTCTCCCCGACGGCAAAGTCATCGTGGAGGGCGGAGAATACAATGACGGCAGCACAACCTCGGTTGAAACGAACCAGGGCGCGATTTACGATCCCGTCGCGAACAGCTGGACGGCGGTGAACCCTCCCACCGGATGGTCGCAGATAGGGGACTCGGTAGGCGTTGTTTTGGCCAATGGCCAGTTCATGCTCGCACAGGGAACCGGCTTCGACACGGCGATTTTGGATGAGTCCAACTTGACCTGGACCGTCACGACGGGGCAGCAGGAATCGCTGTATTACAACAACGAGCAGAGCTGGACCCTCCTTCCCGACGGATCGGTCTTTACCGTCAGTGTATGGGACGAACCCGCCTCACTTCGATACCTTCCGACGGAAGGAACCTGGATCAACGGCGGAACCGCGTCGCAAAACATCGTCGACCTGACGAACTCCGAAGTGGGCCCCCAGTTGCTGGGCTATGACGGCAAGGTCTTCTGCGCTGGCGGAAACGGCAATAACGTGATTTACACCCCGCCAACTACTCTAACCGGGACGGGAAGTTTCACGAACGCTCCTTCGTTCCCCTTGGACTCCAACACGAGCAATCCGGAACTTTCTTATGATATGGCGGATGCTCCCGGCTGCGTGCTGCCAAATGGCAACATGCTCTTTTTCACCAGTCCGGGATATGCCAATTCCGGCGGACAGTTCTTCCTCTGGAACGGTTCGACGTTGACGGAGGTTGCCGGAACACCGAACACGCCCGGCGACAGTTCTTACTACGGCAACATGCTCCTCTTGCCGAACGGGCAAATGCTGTTCACCGATCTGAGCAATGACGTCGAGCTCTACACACCGGTCGGCTCGCCGCAGGCATCCTGGAAACCCATGATCACCTCCTGTCCGTCCGCCGTGGCCGCCAGTCAGTCGTTCACTCTTAGCGGTACGCAGTTGAACGGTCTGGTTGAAGGCTCCGGTTACGGGGACGACTTCCAGAACAACAGCAACTATCCGATCGTTCGCATCACCAATAACGCGAGCGGCCACGTCTTTTATTGCCGAACGACCAACCCCAGCACCATGGGCGTGGCGACCGGCAACACGGTTGTTTCGGCGACGGTTATTGTTCCGTCGACGATCGAAAACGGGGCATCGACCATTCAAGTGGTCGCCAACGGCATCGCATCGACGGCTCAACCCATCGATGTAGGCGCAACCCTGAGCTACTTTACGCTTGCCACCCCTTGCGTGGGCGGCGAAGCGACTTCCGGCTACCTGAGCATCTCGATGGACGCGCCCACCGGCGGCGGTGCGGTCACCCTCTCCTCGAACAGCGTCTATGCGATCGTGCCGAGTTCCGCAACGGTGCCGGCAGGCAAATCCACGGTTTCGTTCGTGATTCAAACCAAGAACCCAACGGCGGCCACCTATCCGACGATAAGCGCCACCTATGGCGGCGTGACGAAGACGGCGATCCTCAGCATCAACCACGGACCTGCAGCGGCATCGATAACGGTTCCTGCCTCATGTACGGGCGGTGCCACCGTCGCCGCGAGCTTTACCGCGACGGCAGCGGCAGGAAGAAGCGGTGGAACCGCGAACAGTAAGTTCAAACTCGCCCAATGCCAAGGTACCGGCGACGATCCCGATCTACAGCGGAGAAACGGGCGGATCGTTCAGCATCGTCACCGAACCGGTGTCGGTGGCGACGACCGCAACCATCACTGTGGTCTATGGCGGCGTTGGCAAGTACTCCGGCATCGTCATCAATCCGCCGGCATTGAGCGGGCTGTCGCTAGCATCCCCAACCACGGGAGGATCCACGACGACGGGCACAATCAGCCTCACAGGAAAAGCCCCGACGGGTGGAATGGCGGTAACGGTGACATCGTCCGATCCGACCTTGGCCACGATAACTTCGCCGGTGACGGTAGCCGCCGGGCAATCGACGGCCTCGTTCAACATCTCGACGGCTCACGAGACGGGCACTGTTTACATCACGATCACCGCGAAGCTGGGGTCAGTGACGAAGACGGCCACGTTGAGAGTCAATCCGTCGTAGCTCGAGTGTGAACGGTGAATGCGTGAACTGTGAACTGTGAACCGAGAATGCGTGAACTGTGAACTGTGAACTGTGAACTGGGAATGCGTGAACTGGGAACTGTAAACTGTGAACCGAGAATGCGTGAGTTGTGAACTGTAAACTGTGAACTGTGAGCTGAACTGTGAACTGTAAACTGTTGGGGCCATCTGGCTCCTCCGGCTTACAGGTTACAGTTCACAACTCACTCATTCTCGGTTCACAACTCACGCATGCTTGTATTGCTCGGTTCACAGTTCACCGTTCACTGTTCACGCATTCCCAGTTCACGCATTAACAGACCCCCATGCTCCTCCCCATAGCCCTGGCCTTCCTTCAAACCACAGTCGATAAGGCCCAGGCGCAGGAGCGGACTGTGTTTCAAACGAGCGTGCCCTACCGTCCGGGGCTGGATCTGAAGGCCGATGCGGCCATCGTTTACGGCTTTGGCAACAACATGCCTCAGCGGGTCCAATCTTGGCGGGACAAGGGTTACGTGGTTCACCTTATGACCGGCGTGGCGTGGGGCGAGTATCAGGATTATCTTTATGGCCGGTTCGACGGCAAGAACCACGAGGACGAGGCGCAAACCAGGTCCGATGGCCAGAAAATCAGCCACGGGGGCGACGTTTACTATATGTCGCCCGGGCACGAGCTATGGGAAGTTCCTTGCCCAGGGGGTGAGAAAGGCCTTGGACGCGGGCGTCGAGGCAGTCCATTTGGAAGAGCCGGAGTTTTGGGTTGCTGCGGGCTACGGGCCGGGCTTCAAGCGGGAATGGAAAGATTATTACGGCGAAGACTGGCAAGCGCCGAGAGTCTTCCTGCGAGGCGCAGTGGCGCGCTTCCAAGCTCAAGTACATGCTTTATCGGCGCGCCCTTCAGCAGGTGTTTGACGACGTTCAGAGCTACAACAGGCGCACGGAAAGCATGTTCGGTGCTACGTCGCCACCCACAGCCTTCTCAACTACTCGGACATGGCGCATCGTCAGTCCGGAATCCAGCCTGGCCAGGTTGAACGGCTGCGACGGTTACATCGCCCAGGTTTGGACCGGAACCGCGCGCAACGCCCAACTATGTACGAGGGCCAGATCGCGAACGCACGTTTGAAACCGCCTTCCTGGAATACGGCGCGATGATGAACGTGTCGAGGGCAACGGGGAAGAGGCTCTGGTTTTTGGCGGACCCGGTGGAAGACAACCCCGAGCACGACTGGGGTGACTACCAGCGGAACTATGAGGCGACGCTGGTTGCGTCGCTGCTTCAGCCGGACGTTTCGAGGTACGAAGTCATGCCCTGGCCGGAGCGGGTTTTCGGCGGGGATGCCCTTCGGCGGAGGACCCGACCAAAAAGACATTGATCCCGCCCGCCTATGCCACCGAACTGCAAACGGTGATCCACTCGCTGGAAAACATGCAAGCCCAAAAGGACGTGAAATGGGATTGCGGAACCCAAGGCGTAGGCGTGGTGGTTAGCGACTCCTTGATGTTCGAGCGCGGCGGCCCAACCCCGAGCGACAGCGAACTCAGCCATGTCTACGGTTTGGCGCTGCCGTTCGTGGAGCGCGGGATTCCCATTCAGCCGGTTCAGCTCGAAACCGCAACCGCGAGGGATCTCAGTCGCTACAAAGTCTTGCTTATGAGCTACCGGGGCATGAAGCCCATGACCGCCGATGCCGACAAGAGCATCGCCGACTGGGTTCGACGGGGCGGCGTTCTGGTTTTTGTGGATGACGACGGCGACCCGTTCAACAAGGTTAGGGAGTGGTGGAACACCGGCAAGTTCTCATTCTCCACGCCCAGACAGAGTTTGTTCGCAACGTTGGGTTTGGAAGACAAGCCGGGCGAGCAAGCTTGCGGCCATGGCAGAGTCTTGTGGCTCCAATCGGATCCCTCCGCCATCGCCCGCGACCCGAACGGCGCCAGCCAACTGCTGGACAGCGTGTCCGCGCTTGCGAAGAAGTCGGGAGTCGATTGGAAGGAAGCGAACGGGATCGTGCTCCAGCGCGGGCGTTATACGCTTGTCGCCACATCCGAGCCGGCGCCTCGTTGCGAGGCGACTATGTGGATCTTTTTGATCCGGAGCTTCATTTGATTACCGATCCGGCGTTCGGACCGGGCGAGCGGAAATTCCTGCTCGATCTCTCGAGGGTGGGTTCAACAACAGAGGTTCTGGCTTCCCCTTGCAAGGCGATACCTCTTGGGGAAGGGAAGTTCAATGTGGAAGGCATCGAAGGGACCCCAGCAGTGATGCTTTTCTCCTGCCCCCTAAAGCCGGTTCAGGTTCTGTTGGACGGTTCAGCCGTTACCGACGTCAGCTACGACGCAACCAGGCATTTGCTTTGGGTCCGGTTCGTGAATAAGGCGATGGCGAGAAGCCTTGTCGTTAGATAAGAGGGGCGGATAGGCCCGACCCCGCTCCGAAAGCAAATCGTAGATATTCAGGCCGCGCAGCGGGCCTGAACATCTACGATTTGCCGGAGAGAAGGAGGGAGGCCTTGTCCCTCGCTGCGCTTCGGGATGACAACGCTTCGCTATTTGAACCTTGCCAAGTTGATCTGCAACTGCAGAATGTTCGCTACGTAGGGGCAGCTGTCGCTGCCTCGCTGCGCAGCACAGTTAGTCTTTTGGGCATCAATCTTCAAGCCGAGGCATGGCACAGTATCGGGAGATCTATTGTTCTGTGCCCCTTTCTAAGCATTACGTGAACCAGAGGGGTGAATATGTTAAGCTGGCTAAACATCCCGCCCGAGAGCAAAACCTCATGAAAATCCAACCCGCCTCCCGTCCTCGCGTTCGCGCAGCACTGAGCCTCCTGGCGGCCGCCCTCGCGATGCTCTTACCAATTGCGGCAAATGCCCAGATCACGGGTTGGGGGGATAACTCGTCCGGGCAACTGACCGTGCCTAACGGCCTGACCGGCGTCACCGCCGTATCCGAGGGATTTGCCTTTACGCTGGCCTTGCTCAATAACGGGACGGTTACCGGTTGGGGCGACAATAGCTTCAACCAACTTGCAATTCCGAACGGGCTTAGTGGAGTCATTGCCATTGCCACGGGCAATGACTGCAGCGTCGCGCTGCAGGATAACGGCACGGTGGTTGCCTGGGGCGACAATACCTATGGAGAAGCAACCGTTCCCCAAGGGCTTAGCGGTGTCATCGCAATTTCCGCAGGGGCTTATCACTGTCTTGCCCTAAAGGATGACGGCACCGTCGTTGCCTGGGGCGACAACACGTACGGCGAGTCCACGGTTCCCGGCGGGCTCAGCGGCGTCATCGCGGTCTCGGCCGGCAACCTATTTAGCCTTGCACTTGAATCCAACGGAACGGTGGTCGCGTGGGGCGACGATGCCTACGGCGAATCAACCGTACCCAACGGCCTGACCGGGGTCACTTCCATCGCGGCAGGGCAAGACTTCGCCCTCGCCCTCCTATCCAATGGAACCCTGGTTAGCTGGGGAGATAACGACGACGGCCAAACGACGATCCCGACCGGATTAAGCGGCGTGACCGCCATTGCCGCCGGAAAAGTGGCCAGCTACGCGATTCTGGCGAGTGGCACAGTAGTCGCATGGGGGGACAACAGCGCTAACGAAACCAGCGTGCCCGCAATCCTCTATGGCGTCACCCAAATATCGGCTGGGTGGAATAGCGTTGTCGCATTTTCTACGCCCTCCACTCCCGCCGCCTGGGGCGGGGACTTCAGCATGATCAATGCGACGAACATCCCACTGGGGCTTCGAGGCATTACCTCCCTGTCCGTGAGCCTTCACACCCTGGCGCTGCTATCGGACGGCACGGTTGCGGCATGGGGCGTCGATGCGTTTGGCGAATCGGACGTTCCGTATGGTCTGAACGGAGTCACCCGGGTTGCATCGGGTGAATACCACAGCCTCGCGTTACTAAGCAACGGAACCGTTGTCGCCTGGGGTGTTGATACGCTCGGGCAAACGAACGTGCCTGCCGGTCTTACAGGAGTCAAGGCGATTGCCGCGAGCGCAAAATACTCTCTGGCCCTGCTCGACGATGGAACCGTTGTCGGGTGGGGAGACAACACCAACGGAGACATAACGATTCCGGCGGGGCTGTCCGGGGTCAAGGCGATCGCTGTCACCTGGGGGTTCCCGATGGCGCTGCTCGACAACGGATCCGTGGTGGCCTGGGGAGGAGAGACGGCGCCTGCGCTTACCGGTATCAAAGCGATCACGGGAGGCTATGAACACGCGCTCGTTCTCACTTCAAGTGGAACCGTTTCCGGATTTGGAGATAACGCTTCAGGAGAGATTACGATTCCCGCCGGCCTTAGCGGCGTGGCGCAAGTGTCAGCAGGCGCCAGCGACAGCTTGGCTTTATCCTCTGGCGGCACCGTCACCGCATGGGGGGACAACTTTGACAACCAAGCGACGGTTCCGACCGGCCTCAGCGGGGTGACTCAAATTGCCACCGGCAATTTCTTTACCGTGATCCTGGGCCCAACCATAGTGACCGGGATCTCGTTTTCGGTAAATCCGCTGCTGAGCGGCAACTACACGGTTTGCACGGTCACGGTTAGCCCACCGCTCGTCGATGGCGGCAGCCTGACAATCTCGGGCTCCGGGCCGATCACGTTGCCGGCTACCTGCCATATTCCGGAAAGCTCAAGCTCCACGATCTTCGCGCTTCTGGCTCCATCGGTGGATTTCGCGACTACGCAGACCGTCACCGCAACATTGGGGACCTCAACTGTCAGCGGGAGTTTCAGCGTTCAGCCGCTGACTGTCGCAAGCATCGGGTTTTCCTCAAGCAGCGTTGTGGGGGGAACGCCCGACACTTGCACGGTGACGCTCGGCACGCCTGCGGGCGCGGCGGGAGCAAGCGTCTCGATCTCAGGCGTCGGGCCCTGGACTTTGCCTTCCACCGTATCTTTCAACCCAGGCGACACTGCGGCTTCCTTTTCAATCGCTACCAGTGCGGTAAGCACTTCGACATTCGAATCGGTGACGGCGCTGGCCCCCGCGTCAAGCCAAACCAATAGCTTTACGACAACACCGGCGGCGGTTTCCGGCGTTCTCATTTCTCCGAGCCCCATCGCGGGTGGCGACGAAGCCGAAGCGAGCATTGTGCTGAGCGGTCCGGCCGGTTCCGGCGGCGACGTCGTGAGCTTACAATCAAGCAGCGCGGCCGCAACCGTGCCGGCTACCATCACCGTTCCCGCCGGCGCCTCCACTTATTCGTTCCTTCTGAAGACCGCCGCCGTGAATAGCAGCGCAACGGTAACCGTAACCGCAAGCCTGGGGTCATCTACCAAAACCGGAACCGTGATGGTTGAGGCGGCGACGCTGGCGAACCTCGTGGTTCCCCCCACCGCACCGGGAGGAACCACCGAAGAAGTGGGCCTCTTCCTTGGCAGCCCGGCAGGATCTTCAGGCGCGACCATTACACTCGGCTCTAACAACAGCGCGATCGCCGTGCCCGCGTCGGTGAAGGTGCCGGCGGGTGCCTCCAGCTTCTGGTTCCAGCAGAAAACGAGCGGCGTCAATGCCGGCACGGCGGTCAAGATTACTGCCACCCTCGGCAGTTCTACGCTGACTGCCTCCACAACCCTTACTCCAGCCACTTTGAGCGGCTTCACAGTTTCGTCGCAGAGCGTCCTTGCTGGAACTAGCATCGTCGGCGCCCTTGCTCTCACAGGCCCCGCAGGGCCTTCGGGAGCGGCGGTCCATCTTTCAAGCAATAGCCCGGCCATTACTGTTCCAGCGACGGAGACGGTCGCCGCAGGGGCTTCCAGCCGCAGCTTCACATTCACGGCCAACGGAGTTGATTCTGCCGGCACAGCGACAGTAACCGCGACCTTTGGGAGCGTCACCAGAACGGCAGCGATCACGGTATCGCCGGCCGGCTTATCCGCCATAACGCTTGCGTCCAATTCCGTTGTGGGAGGCTCAAACGCGGAAGCCACGGTGCATCTGAATGGACCAGCAGGCCCATCCGGGTTGACAATAACGATTACCGCCAGCCCCGGTGTCACGATTCCCTCCACGATAAAGGTCCCAGCCGGATCAAGGAGCTACTCGTTTGTTGTGAAAACGAAGGCGGTAACCGCGACCACTCAGATTGCCCTGGTCGCCATTTCGGGCGATATTGTTCAAGCCGCGAACCTGACTTTGACGCCCTGAGAGGCCACCCAATACGTTTCGCGTCCTAGGAAACCGGTACAGATTCCAAGCATCCTTCGTGCTGCATACTGCCAGGAAAGCGCCGCTGATGGCGCAAGTCACGATGGGGTGATGTATGAAAATTGATACCGGCAATACGGCCTTTATGCTGCTTTGCAGCAGCCTTGTCATGCTCATGACGCCGGGGCTCGCCTTTTTCTACGGCGGCCTGGTAGGCAGAAAGAACGTTCTCAGCATCATGATGCAAAGCTTTGTGTCCATGGGCTGGACCACCGTTCTGTGGTACGCCTGCGGCTACTCGCTCTGTTTTAGCGGCGACGTCGGCGGCGTCATTGGCAATCTCGATCACGCGTTTCTGCGCAACGTGAGCTTGATGTCTCCCTCCCCGCTCAACAACACGGTGCCGATGATGGTGTTCATCGCGTACCAGATGATGTTCGCGATCATCACCCCCGCCCTCATCACCGGCGCGTTCGCGAACCGCGTTACTTTCAAGGCCTATTTCTGGTTTCTGACCGGCTGGCTGCTGCTTGTTTATTTCCCCTTCGTGCACATGGTTTGGGGTGGCGGCATTTTGCAGAAGTGGGGCGTGCTGGACTTTGCGGGCGGCATCGTCGTCCACAACATCGCCGGCATGGCGGCCTTGGCTTCCGTCATTTTCGTTGGAAAGCGGCAGATTGAGGATCGCGGGCCCCACAGCATTCCGCTGGTTGCGCTTGGAACGGGCTTGCTGTGGTTCGGCTGGTACGGGTTCAATGCGGGAAGCGAATTCAAGGTGGACGGCGTCACCGGCAGCGCGTTCCTGAATACGGACGTGGCCGCCTCGTTCGCTGCTATCGTTTGGATGCTCATGGATTGGGGACACTCCAAGAAGCCTAAATTCTTGGGATTGTTGACCGGCGCGGTGGCAGGCTTGGCGACCATTACGCCTGCAGCAGGATACGTTTCACCCACGAGCGCGGTCATCATCGGCTCGATCTCGGGCGTCGTTTGCTACTTAGCCGTCGCTCTCAAGAATCGATTGAAGCTAGACGACGCGCTCGATGTTTGGGGCGTCCATGGAGTTGGTGGCCTGCTCGGGATTATTCTGCTCGGCGTGTTTGCCTCGGTTGAGTTCAATCCGAACGGCGCGAACGGCCTTCTTGCCGGCAACAGCAGCTTTTTCCTGAAAGAGGTCGTTGCCGTGGTCGGATCCTCGATTTGGGCTTTCGGCTTCACCTACGGCATGCTGTGGCTGATCAACAAGATCACTCCCGTGCACGTTCCGGAGGAAGAGGAAGTGACAGGTCTCGACTTTGCCGAGCTTGGCGAAACCGCTTACCTGGAAGCAGTTTAGAACTCTGATTACCAAAAACTAATGATCCGCTAAGTTGCGCCAGGTTTTTTGGGGCCCGGCCCTTCGGGCCCCACTAACCAAGCAAAAAGGGAACATCTGCACAGAGAAGTTGTTCTAAACTGGAAAAGTGGGCTTTCGCCTGCCGTGCGCTTCCGCTCGCTTCAAAGACCAAATGAACACGAATTCGATTCATCGCTTTCGCCTGGCGTGTTTGCTGTTCGCCGGACTATCTCTTCTCGCTGCTTCGAAAAGGACCGAAGCCCAATCCTATCCGCCTGTCTGGAACAACACCTCCAAATATGCGGCCGGCGACATGGTCACCGACTACGGGAACGTTTACCGCTGCATCAAGGCGGTTTCCACGCCCTACTTGGATCCTTCCAAAAGCTATGGCAATTGGGAACTGAACGAGGTTCGCAATAACACCACGCTTCTCATTGGGACGGGCCAGCCTTTCCCCACTTTAGCCATAGCATGGACCTACGCATTGAACTGCCGAGTAGCCCAAGGCGTTTACCTTCATCTGTCGATCTCGACCGCCAAGGGCAATTTCACCGAAAACTTCAGCGGGCCTATGTCGCTCGATCATGGGTCAGCCGCCGGGATTTCGATCCTGGGGGATAACTTGAACAATATCTCCTTGAATTTCCCGGGCAACGCTTTCACCATCGACTCGGGAAACACCTTTGGATCGCTCTCGCAATTGACCCTCAATCAGGGTGGATACGACGGCATTTACGCGACACAAAATGCCGCGATCTCCGATATCAACAACGTGTTCTTCAACGGTGCGAACTATGACATCTTTGCCGACTCAGGCTCAAACGTAACCTGCGGCGCCGGCTTGCAGTTCAGCGGCTTCTATGGCGCAGTGGTTTGGGCTCAGTACGGCGCATCCGTGAGCATTAGCAGCCTGAACGTGGAGGGCTATAGCGGAATCCAGGAAACGGAAGTTCCTTGTTTGGCCGCCTCCTTCGGCGCCCACATCATGACCCAGAACGCAACCATCAAATATCTTCTCCACGCGGCATACGCGTTCGAGGGTGGGATTGTGGACATAATGGGCTCAACCGTTGATGGCTGTGACAGCGCCGCCTATGCGACGACGAAAGGCCACATCTGTGCGGCGAACGTGGTCTTTTCCGACAATAGTAGTGTTGATATGACCGCAACCAATGCCGGGACGATTGACGGAACCGGATCAACCTATATGTTCAAAAGCGCGAACGGCTCCAGCGACGGATCCTATATCTTCACCTAGGTTGAGAGAGGTGACGGGTGACGGGTGACGCGTAAAGGGTTAAGGGTAAACGGTGAACGGTAAACCCGGCTGTGGCGCCTTAGGGTTCTAGCACCCTACTTGCGTGGGACTTCGAGAAAGGGGGGCGCATTGTCGTAATTGGCGTAGCCGCTGAGGTGATGTAGAGGTAAAAAGTCTACGTGCTTACCGGTATCCTCCTCGTCCTTGCCAGCCGCCATGCAGCCATTTCGCAAACGCCCGAATCGTCCGCTCAACTGGCTCGAGAGTGGCGGATGCTTCGCAAGAAGGTAAAGCACGTCTTCGTTCTTTATCAAGAGAACCGGAGCTTCGACCACTATTTCGGCACGTTTCCGGGCGCCGATGGTCTTTTCTCCCACCCCGCAGGCGAGACCCCCGGATTTACCCAGTATCTCGTGGGCCTTGACGGAAAGAAGCAGGCGATCCAGCCTTTTAGAATCGGGCCGGATCAATATGCGGCAGACACCGGCGATGTGGACCATTCGCATGAAGGCATCGTCGCGAAGATGGATTACGTGAATGGAAGACCTGAAATGGACAAGTTCGCGGCGTCCGAAGAAGCGCGCCGCATGAAAGGGGGCCCGCCCACTTTGTCCGCCGTCCAATACGGCGAGTTGACGATGGCCTACGTGGACGGGGACACCATTCCGTTTCTTTGGCGTTGGGCGGACCGGTTTACGCTATGCGATCACATCTTCCAAACCATCACCGGGCCCTCCACCCCCGGCAATCTGACCATCATTGCCGCGCAAACCGGCGTCAGCCAGTGGATCCAGCACCCGGAGCAAGCAAACAAAACACCTTACGGTCCCGGCGTGCCAATGGAAAACGACGCCGCGCCCTTCTGGGGCTCCAAAAAAGACACTACGAAAACTGGAAGGATGCCCAATGAGGAACTCAAATACGACCCTCAATACAACCTCACGTTTCCCACCCTGCCGTTAACGATGGCCGGAAAAACCATGGGCGAGAAGGCAACGGCAGACCGTGACCCGCACGGCGACTTGGACGACATTCAAGAGGATGTCGGCTTTCTAACCGGCCACGGAAAGGCAAGCGTGCCCTGGGCCTGGTACGAGGAAGGATTTGACAAAGAGCCGACCGATCTGGAATCTTCCGATCCGCTGGACGCCGCGGGAAGGCACGCAAGCTACGTAACCCACCACAACGGGCCCCAATATTTCGGCTACATCGCCAACAATCCGAAGATGTCTTCGAACCTGCATGGGCTCAATGATTTTTTTAAGGGCATCGAGCACAGGACCCTGCCCGCGGAAGGGCTGTTCTATGTAAAGGGCGGTTACAAAAACATCTTTGGTATGCGTCCGGTCTGCCCCGATCCTGACGCGCAGAAGGCATTCCTCGGCGATGACGACCATCCGGGCTATTCGGACGCTCAAATCAGCGAGGCCATGCTTGCCCGAGCCGTAAACGCCATCGCCAAGAGCCCCTATTGGAAGGACTCGGTGATCATCATCACCTGGGACGATTCCGAAGGGGATTTCGACCATGTGCGGCCTCCGGTGAGCACCCTCGGCCCCGATGGCAAGCCGGTTTCCGATGGGCCTCGCGTGCCGATGATCGTCATCAGTCCCTACGCCAAGTCTCATGCGATCATGCACGAGGTGGGGGATCAGAGTTCGGTGGTGAAATTCGCCGATCGAGTTTTTGGTCTTGTTCCGCTTGCGGACTTGCCGGTTGAGCTTCGGCTGCGGAAAATCGGCTCGGCGAAAGGCATCAAGGATGCAGGGCCGCGGGACGACTTGACGGCAAACGTAACCGATTTGTTGGCTGCCTTTGATCCACTGCGCTTGAGCGGAAAGAAGGCCATGCTGACGCCGGCCTATGCCGAGATCCCGGATGATCTGCTGTACGTGATGCCGCAAAAGTCGGGATACGGGCTCAAACAGCTCGGGATCGTGACCACGGATCGAAAGAAGGGAATCGTCAATCACATTCCGGACGATTTCTCGCCAAGGCCCAAGTGAATTTAGTCAAAAGACCGTTCAAAACTTCTTAACTCAGCAACACCTTCGCATGGGCGTTGACGTATGGAATTGTTTAAGAATCCTATGAACAGATCAGACCGTTGGTTTTTCCGCCTTATCGCCTGCCTGTGTGCCCTTGCGACTTTGATCGCGGCTGCAGATGCCCAGGTTTCCCCGCCAGTTTGGAGCAACACTTCCAAATATGTTCCGGGTGACATGGTCACTGACTATGGCAATGTCTACCGCTGCATCAAGGCTGTTACTACGCCTTATTTGGATCCTTCAAAGACATACACTAACTGGGAACTGAACGAGGTTCGCAACAATACGACCTTGACCATCGGAACCGATCAAACATTTCCAACGCTGACCGCAGCCTGGACGAACGCGATCAACTGCCGGGTTGCCCAAGGGGTTTATCTGCATTTGGCAATCGTGACTTCAAAAGGCGACTTCAGCGAAAGCTTCACGAGCCCATTCTCATTGGATCACGGAGCAGCAGCCGGCATATCGATCATCGGGGATCAAGTTGCCAACATTAACCTGGCCTTTTCGTCTTCGGCCGGGTTCACGATCGATTCGGGATGCACCTTTGGGACTTTGGAGAATTTTACGCTGACGCAAACCTCTAAGGATGGTCAGCGGGGCATAGCCTTAAGCCAGAACTCAACGATCGCGCTTGTCAGCAATATCTCTTTTGCCGGATCGGATTTTCCCATCTATGCGGATACCGGATCGTGTGTAACCGGAGGATCGGGGCTTCAGTTTTCAGGCTTCTACGGGGCGGTTATTACAGCAACGAACGGCGCGACGGCCGCCGCCGATGGACTAACTATTGAAGGAACGACGAGCGGGCAAAAAACCGGCGTCTCAGGGATTGTGGCCGAGTTCGGAGGGCATGTTATCGCCCATTCAGCGGTGATTTCCAACCTTGAAAATGCCGTCGAGGCGATTGAGGCAGGCGTTGCTGATATCTCTTCATCGAACATAAGCCAGTGCGAATATGGCGTCTGGGCAGTCATGAGGGGCCACGTTTATGCGGCATCCGTCAACCTTATCAATGACCAATACGGCGATTTCTGGGCTGACACCGGTGCAACGGTCGACGCGACGTCCGCAAACTACAGCGGGAACGGCGCCCATCCGGCCAATGCAGGTTACATCTTCACCCAAAGTCAATGATGGGTTTCCTTGGGTGACGATGAGGGCCGCTTCTTGTTCCTATGATTGCGGCTTCTCGCGTTTTGAATCCGTCTATCCATGCGAAGAGCTTTCTTATGTCAGATCACGCTGTCCACAACTCCGAACCCAGCCATAAGCACGGCTCGGCATTTGTGCACTTTCTTGAAAGTGGCGATGGTCTCGCCCACATCTTAGTCGCCGGCCTCTTACTGCTGCTGTCGTTCGGCATTCTTGCCGCCAGCACCGTCGCGTTCGTTCAGGGAATCATTCCGCATTTTCGCGACAATAACTGGGCTGATTTTCCGACGGCGGGCCTTACCTATCTCAGCAATCTCTTGCTTGGCGTTATCGTTCTCGAGCTCCTCAGTACGATCCTGACCTACATTCAATCACGAGACCTTGAGGCGACAATAAAAGACTTCCTGGTCGTCGCCCTCATCTCCAGCATTCGGAAAATTCTAATGGTGGGTGCGGTGTCCTCTCAGGATCTGCACGCAAAGGCGAGTGACTTCGTCATGGAAGCAACCGGGACGATCATAAGCATTGCCGGCATCATTGCCCTCATCGGGGGCCTCATGCTGCTTGACAAGCGGATGAAGGCGATAAAGCAGGATAAAGAGCTCGCCGCAAGCCACGTAGAAGGTTAACCCGTCCTAGGCAGCCTTGGACTCGGTTCCGGCCTTTGTCAGTTGGGCCGTGCCTTCTGCCCAGTCAACTGCATTGTAGTACGCGTCCGCAACAGGGACGGCTCCAGCTTCCACCGCATCCCAATCCCCCTCCTCAAAGGCGATGACCGTGCGCAACGCCGTTGCGATATCGTTGTTTGCGTTGTGGTCCAGGAGGGCGGCAGCGATCTCATCTTCGAGCACGATTTGTGAGAGCACCGTTTCCATCGGGATATCGAGAAGCGCATCCAGCACGGAGAACAATCCGGCAGTAAAGAAGCGGGACTTATCCGAGTTGCGGGATGGGGGAGCCAAGAACTCGCACATCTTGGCCCGAGCCAAGGAAGTCACAAGGAGGGCGGGTGACTTGTCCGAACTTGAAGCCATTGCTAGAACGCTTGCGAGAGCCGCGACCGCTTTTGCTCCAAGGAACATGAGGGCGCAGCGGATGGTAGCCATGCGCTCCGGGATTGCGACCTGGGCACTCTTGACCAGTCTCAACAGACGGTGGCTCAGAGCTAGATCGGAGATGATAAGCTGCTCGATCTCGTCCAACGTTGCGGTTGGGGACTGAAGCTGGGCCAGCAATTGAATAGCGGCAAGGCGGTTCGGAGGAACAGATCGTCCCTGGACGATTTCGGGTGTGCTGAAGAAATAGCCTTGAAACATTTTCACGCCGAGGCTCAGGCAGTTATCAAAAGCTTGGCGATTCTCGACTTTCTCAGCTAGCAGGGTTAGATTTGCACGCCGTGCGATTTGCAGATGGCGCATCAGGCTCGGCCCCAATGCGAGGACGTCAAGTTTTACGATATCCGCATAGGGGATGAACTGGACCGTGTGGTCGTTGGCCTCAAAGTCGTCGAGGGCGATCTTATATCCGGCCTCGTGGAGTTCAGACACGGCTTTGAGGGTTTCCGGCGTTGGCTGCACGGTTTCGAGGAGTTCGATGACTACTTTCTCTTTGGGCAGCAACTGCAGAGCTTGGCTGCAGAGGAGTTCGGAATCCACATTGATAAATGCAGGACGATCGCCTGCCAGACGGCCAAGGCCGATATCCACCAGGCTGCTCATGAGGGCTTGCGCGGACTGCTCAGGGCTCAACTGCCCGGCATCTCCCCTGTTCCCGTTACGGTACAGAAGCTCGTACCCTGCGACGCGGCGGCTCGGGTCATAAATGGCTTGACGAGCCATGAATACAGCTGGTGTTGTTTCCAATGTGAACTCCAGCCTAGATTGTCGGGATGTGAGACTTTAATCCGCACGGCGACAGGACCTCAACCCGGCAAATAAAAAAACCGCAAGCGCAAGCGCTTGCGGTTTCCAGTCTTATTACCGGCTGATTACCAGCGGCCACCGCCGCCGCCACCACGACCGCCACCGCGACCGCCGCCGCCACCACGTCCGCCGCCGCCACCGCCGCCGCTACGTCCGCCGCCGCCGCCGCCATAACCGCCGCCGCCGCCACCACCGTAGCCGCCGCCGCCACCACCGCTGCTGCGTCCGCCGCCATAGCCGCCGCCACCGCCACCGCCGCCGCCTTCACCTTTCGGGCGAGCTTCGTTGACCATGAGCCGACGACCTCCCATTTCGGAGTTGTTTTTTGTCGTTGATTGCATCCGTCACCTTCTCGGCGTCTACGTCGAGAAAAGCAAACCCGCGACCCTCGATGATTCGGGCGCTAGATGGGTTATAGGGGGCGAAATGCTGGAATAGATCTTCCTCGGTTGCAGAATAGGGAAGATTCCCCACATAGAGCGTTTTCGTTGCCATTCATTCCTGAGCCTTCATTCCGGCTCCTTCCATTGGGGACCACAATTGGACCCTGTCGGTAACTGATCAGCGGGTCCTTACAAAGAGATGCTCTGTGAGGTGGGGCCTCTTTAGGCACAATCGATTCCGAATCCGAGTCTTTACCGTAACTGAAATATTATACGCGCAGAAGTGCCCGAGGTTCTCTTGAATCCACTTTATGCATGTTTGAAAAATCGTCCGCATGCTGGAAGGGGGTGGGTCTTGGGTTTTGGGTGTTGGGTTTTGGGTTTTTGGCCTTGGGCTTTGAGCTTTGGGTTTGGGTGTTGGGTTTTGGGTTGATCCGGTGTAAAGTCCGACACGTCTGGCCCAAGACTCAAGACTCAACGCCCAACACCCAAACCCAAAACCACCCTCCTCTGCGTGGCGCTGACGGCCACGGGTACCATCTTTTACGGTGGGGTTACGCCCGCAACGCAAAACGCAATGGAAATAAAGCGCGAAGACCTGAACCCATGCACTGTGCAGCTTGAGATCGCCTGTGACCCGGAACAGGTTAAACAAGGATTTACAAAGGCCTACAAAGAGGCCGCGAAGACAAATTAGAGTTCCCGGCTTTCGGCCAGGGCACGCCCCCCGAGCGATCGTTGAGCAGAGGGTCGACAAGAGTGCGGTCGCCGAAATCGCTGCGGAAATCATCATGACCGACGCCTACAAGAAGGCGGTGGATCAGCAGGAGCTGAAGCCCTATTCGACCGGCGCGGTAACTCTCAAAGAGATTGACGAGGAAACCGGCAAGTGCGAACTCGTCGCAAAGGTTCCTCTGGCGCCGGTTGTGGAAATCGGAGACTATTCCTCGATTCCCGTCGAGATGCCGGAATATACGGTGACGGACGAGGACGTGGAGAACCAAATCGAGGAGATGCGCCATCGCAGATCCACCCGCCAGGCCGTCAGCGACCGCGGAGTGGAACAGGGCGACGTTGCCGTTGTCAACATTCGTCCGGAGGAAGAGGAGGGCGAGGGCAGGAATTTCATGACCGTCGTCGGCAAGACTTTTCCGAACCTGGACGAGTCCCTCATTGGAATGCGGGTCGAGGAAATGAAGAACGTGACGCTGAAGTTCCCCGAAACCTTCCAGGAAAAAGATTGGGCCGGTTCAGAACTCGCCTGCCATATTACGCTTCGGTCGCTCAGCTCGATGAAGCTTCCCGAGTTGGATGAAGTGGCGAGCAGCTTAGAAATGGAGAGCGGGGAAGATCTGAAGACCGCGGTAAGAGCCGCACTCGAGAATCAGAAAGAAGCCGCCTTGCAAGATATCGTCCACGAACAGCTTATCGAGACTCTTATGCAACGAAGCAGCATTTGCGTGCCGGATACCATGTGGGAAACCGTGGCAAAGCAAAATCTCCGCGATCTTTTAGAGTCGCTAAACGCCAAGAAAATGACGTTTGCCGAGTATGTGAAGGAAAAGGGAATGACCGAGGAGGAGTTCCTCGCCGCTCAATCCGCCGAAGCAAAGCGGTACGTTATGCGCGCCCAGTTGATTCAAGATCTTTTCCTTAAAGAAAATTTGACGGTCAGCAACCAGGATCTGAATAAGGAGATCGGAGAGATGGCCGCCGAGTACCACATGTCGACCAGAGAACTCGTGACCACACTTCAAAAGAACAATTCCTTGAAGGAGGTCCACTACCAGGCCATTCACCGGAAGGTGATGGAATTTTTAAATAGCAAGGCGGATATTAAAGTCGCCGCCACAGTATAAGTCAGCATCGGAGATTCGTCAACCGACAATAAACCATTGGAGCTTGGAGGCCGTGTAAATGGGTGTCCCATACGTAATCGAACAAACTTCCCGCGGAGAACGCAGCTATGACCTTTGGTCAAGGCTGCTGAAAGACAGGATCGTCTTTCTTGGGACCGCAGTGGACGACTATGTTGCCAACTTGATCGTTGCGCAGCTTCTTTTTCTTGAAAAGGAAGATCCGGACAAGGATATCGATTTTTACATCCACAGCCCGGGCGGATCGGTTAGCGCGGGCCTCGCCATCTACGACGCCATGCAGATCATCAAGCCCGACGTGGCAACGATTTGCGTTGGCATGGCCGCCTCGATGGGCGCCGTCCTTTTGGCCGGCGGGGCACATGGCAAGCGCCACTGCCTCAAAAACGCCCGTGTCATGATCCATCAAGCCAGCGGCGGATTCCAAGGAACTGCGGCGGATATCAACGTTCAAGTTCGCGAAGTGAACTGGTATATGGACAAGATCACCGATATTTTGCCCATCATTCCGGCAAAGAACGCGAAAAAGTTGCCAAAGATATGGACCGCGACTATTGGCTATCGGCAGAAGAAGCCGTAAACTATGGATTAGTAGATAAAGTTCTTGAGCCGGGATCGCGATAATCCTATAGAGAAGCATGTCTAAAACAGAGCGCCGAGATCAATGTTGCCTTTGTGGCAAAACGAAAGAGCAGGTCAGGAAACTGATCGTTGGGCTGCATGGGGCAGTGTGCTCTGATTGCATCGATTTATGCAACGACATTTTGAACAACGATGGCGAGCGGCCCGTACAGGCGCCGCTCGTTGCCAAGCAGCCGGTTTTCGTCGGCGCGGGCAAAGCCTTCAAACCGAAGGAAATCGTTGCGTTCCTCGATAACTACGTAGTGGGCCAGGAATACGCCAAGCGCGTGCTCTCGGTCGCTGTGTACAACCACTACAAGCGGGTTAACGAGCGTGCGGGCGACGATGTTGAGCTCCAGAAGAGCAACATTCTCATGGTCGGCCCGACCGGATGCGGCAAAACGTTGCTTGCTCAGACTTTGGCGAAAATGCTGAACGTGCCTTTTGCCATCGCTGATGCCACTGCGTTGACCGAGGCAGGCTATGTGGGTGAGGATGTTGAGAACATCCTCCTCAAGCTGTTCCAGGCGGCGGAGACCATGGATCCCCGAAACGCAAAGGAGCTTTGCGAGCGGGGCATCATCTACGTGGACGAAATCGACAAGATCGCCCGCAAGAGCGACAACCCCTCGATCACGCGAGACGTGAGCGGCGAAGGCGTCCAGCAGGCTCTGTTGAAGATTTTGGAAGGCACCACCGCCAATGTTCCGCCGCAGGGAGGCCGCAAGCACCCTCAGCAGGAATATCTGCAGGTGGACACGCGCAACATCCTCTTCATCTGCGGCGGAGCGTTTGAAGGCATTGAAGAGATGATTCGACGCCGGATGAAAGAGAACGTCATGGGCTTCCGCGCAAACCCGGAGAGCAAGCATGAGCATCAGGCAAACCTGTTGCAAGGTCTGTTGCCTGAGGACTTGCTGAAGTTCGGTTTGATTCCCGAGTTCATCGGGCGTTTGCCGGTTATCGCGACTCTCGATACGCTGGATGAGGACGCGCTGGTTCGCATCCTTTCAGAGCCGAAGAACGCGATTCTCAAGCAATACGCGAAGTTCTTTGAGATGGACGGCGTGGAGTTGATCATCGAACCATCTGCCCTGATCGAGATCGCCCAGGAGGCTATGAAGCGCAAAACAGGCGCCCGAGCCTTACGCGCGATCATTGAGCAGTTGATGATGGATGTGATGTACGAGGTTCCGAGCAATCTGGACGTGAAGCGAGTGGTTCTTCCCGCCGGCGCGGTAACCGAAGGCCGTCATCCGATCCTGATGACTGAGGATATGATTCGGCAGGCTTCGTAGGCGTCTCGAATTTCTACGGAAAGAGGCTACTTCCATCTAAAACAGTTCCGCCACTTTGGGCAACTGCTTTGCAACGGGCTCCATTCGATTCCATTGCGTTTGGAACCCTGGGACTTCATCGGTATTTTGGGATGCGCAGGATCGACCGCACCTAATATTATGGCTGAGCATCTCCGTATTCGCCAAAACCCGTTGCCCCGGCACTGCCAAACCGGTCAAAATGTTAAGGCCCTCCCTTAACTTACTGGAACGATCTTCGCTTGCCGGAATTATCCTCGCCGCGGGGAAAGGAACTCGAATGAAATCGGACCTTCCCAAGGCGCTGCATCCCGTTTGTGGCGTGCCCATGGTCGAGCTCATCGGCCGCGCTCTTAAAGGCGCGGGAGTGCAGAAACCGGTTATGGTCATCGGCCATTCTGGCGAACTCCTAGAGAAAGAGTTGGGAAGCAGTTATCACTACGTTTGGCAGCGCGAACAGAAGGGGACCGGCCACGCGGCGATGATGGCGGCCGATGTTCTCAAGTATCACGACGGTCCGGTGATCGTAACGCCGGGCGATACCCCTCTGCTTTCGGCAGACACCCTGTCGGCGCTTGCTTTCAACCATCAAGAGAGCGTTGCAGACTGCACAGTCTTGACAGTGAAGCTCAAGGATCCCACCGGCTACGGACGTATTGTCCGGAATGAGGAGGGCAGCGTCAGCGCCATCGTGGAGCACAAGGACGCGAGCGATGAGATAAGGGAGATCGACGAGATCAACAGCGGCATCTTCTGCTTTGACTGCAAGACCCTCTTTGAGATGCTGCCAAAACTCAAAAATGAGAACGCCCAAGGCGAGTATTACCTGACCGATGTCGTCGCTGCGATAAAGGCGCGTGGAGGGCTTACGAGGGCTTTCTTGCATGAAAACGAGGCGGAACTTGCGGGCGTCAACGACCAATGGCAGCTTGCCGAATCCGCCAAACGCCTCAGACAGCGGATATTGAAGCAGCACGCGCTCAACGGGGTGAGCATCATCGACCCCGATAACACCTATATCGGCGTGGACGTCCAGATCGGCCAAGACACCGAGATCGAGCCAGGCACAATCATTGAGGGCCAAACTAAGATCGGCAGCAACTGCTCTATCGGTCCCTTTAGCCGGATTATCAGCGCCACGATCCTCGACAACTGCATTGTCCGTATGAGCCATCTGAATGGCGCTACCCTCCACGACGGGGCCCGATGCGGCCCGTTCTCGAATCTGCGACCCGGCGCGGTGCTT
>CAWHLK010000019.1:0-6394 GCA_963829965.1 uncultured archaeon
GGAAGGGCTTCAGGGTCTTTCCCGATCTTCAGAACCTTTACGAAGTCGGCTCCTCGCCTGATGGCGACACCAAGGCTTTTATCGTGCTCGGCGGCGTTTCCTTCCGGTATACATTCGAGTCCTCGTTCTATTACGAGGACGGCAAGTGGAAGATCCACACTTTTGCGCCTTATGTGGGAGTCACCGCTGACGTTCAATACTCAGATATCGTGGCGCACTATTACGGAGTGTCGGTCAAGACCCTGTCCCCTGCGGGTTCGGTTTTTGTTGGCACGACGATTGGGAAGAACTTCTACGTGGAAGGCCGCTACACTCTGCTCACCAGCGTGGAGGGATTTGACTTAAGCGGCGCCTCGTTCACTGTTGGCGTAAGGTTCTGAAGCTACTCGAACGGCCTTGCGTCCGGCGGAATCGGGCGGTCAATCGGTTTTCTGCCCGACCCCATCGCCAACTTCGCGTCGAACATTGCGCTGATCCAGATAACGAACATGATAAAGATCGGCACCAAAACCATCGCGTGGAAAGGCTCCTGCTGCGAAGCTCTTTGGCTGAAAATCGCGACGATTCCCTTTAGGCCACTGGGAATCAGGTACAGCCAAAGGATCATGCCGGCCCAGGTCACAAAGATCATGATGCCTTTGGCAAACTCCCCAAGAACAATTTGCCCCAAGCCTGGAATAATTGCGGAGAGAACGGCGGCTATTTTTCCGCTTGCCATCGTTTCATATTCGGCAAGTGCCAACGGGTCGCCAGCCGGCGCCGAGGCGGCAATAGACTGTGCCCACTTCCGCTCCAGACCAATATTTTTGGGATCCAGGTCCAAAGCCCGTTTGTAGACCCCGCGGGCATCCTTGAACCGCTTCTGCTCAAGGAACAGGTCCCCTACAAACTCCAAAACGATCGGAGAATTGGGCGCGGCCTCCTCCGCTTGATGCAAATAAGTGTTTGCCTGCCCCGATTGGCCACGCGTCTTGGCAAGCCGGGCAAATTGAATGAGGCGCTCGGCTTTCTCCAACTGCTCTCGCGTTGGAGGGGGCAACTCGGCCGGCTTATCGTGCTCCTGTGGAGCCTCTGAAGCTGCTTCAGGTGGGGTGGCCGGGACAGAAGGGTTTGAAAGCTGTTCCCGGAGGCGTCGCGCCTCCCGTTCCAACTCCTCGAGTCTCCCTTTCAAGTCTTCGTCGGGCTTCTCCGGACCTATTTCAGATTCGGGTCGGGATGCATCGTTTTCCAAAGCGTCTCCAAGTCAGTAGAATTGACGTTGTTCGTCACGCATTATGTGCAGAATCACGTCTCCGTAGTCTTGCAGGACCCACCCGCTGCCATCGCCTTCCGCGCGCAATGGACGCTCGCCGAGTTCGCGAAGCTTCTTCGCAACCTCGTCCGCAATGGAAGATATTTGGCGGTCATTGGTTCCGGTGCAGACGACGAAGTAGTCCGCGATGGACGTTTTCTCACGCACGTCGAGGACTTCGATCTGCTCGGCCTTCATGTCGTCGGCCACTTGTTCGATAGTGGAGACTTTTTCTTTTGAGGTCATTCAACTCCTGTAAAGTTTGTTCTGTTCAATGTAGCGTAAAACGTCCGGATGCACCCACTGGGATAGTGTACGTCCACCAAAGACCCGCTCCCGGATTTGGCTGGAAGAAATGTCGATTTGGGGCATTTCGATCCAATCCACAACTTCCTTTACGAATTCCGGCATGGTGGCAATGAGACTGTCCTTATCCTGGCCGCTCCGCAAAACGACGCCGAGTCTGCAAAGTCGGACCAGTTTTTCCGGTGCTTTCCATTGTTCAATCTCTCGCAATGCGTCGGAACCGAGCAAAAACCAATACTCGTCGTTACGCAGATAGGAAAGCTCTTGGAGCGTTTCTACCGCATAGCTAGGTCCGCCCCGCTGAATCTCAATATCGGATATTGCTAGTTTAGGCTCATTTTGAACTGCTAACCGAAGCATTTCAAGTCGCTGCTTGGCCGGAGTCTGATTCTTGTTCTTCTTTAACGGATTGCGATGCACCGGCAAGAGAAGGACCTCGTCCAATTGCAAGGTTGCAATGGCCGCGTGGGCCAGGGCAACGTGCCCCACATGGGGCGGGTCAAAAGTCCCGCCAAGAATCCCGACCTTCAAAAGTCCTCCGCGAAGTTAAACACAAACCCACCTATTCGAACCGTGTCTCCCTCGACCGCGCCCAAATCGCGCAGTTTGCCGATCACTCCAAGCCGTTCCAAGCGCCGGTGCAAATAGTGCAGAGCCTCTTCATTCTTCATGTCGGTCATCGCGACAAGACGCTCGATGCGCTTTCCTCGCACGGTATAGGTGTCGTCCTCCGAATCTATTTCCCAAGCGAGGTCGACGTGTGGGGAAAGCGCGGGGGTCAGCACCGGAATCGGAGCGTTGGCAGTTTCCCGAAGCAGGATCGTCGTGGTTTCGGCAAGCAGTTCGTCAACTCCCTCGCCAACCACGGCCGAGATCGCCATCACCGGATATCCGAACTTGGCAAGCTTTTCCGCCAACTCAGTCACGACCTCCGGAGGAGCGGTGTCTATCTTGCTGATGACCACGATTCGGGGCCGTTTCCAAATCTCTTCCGAGTAGTTCTTGAGTTCGCTTTCAATAAGCTCAAAGTTCGTCAGGGGGTCTGATTCGTCCATCGGCAGGCACTCCACCAAATGGAGCAGCACACGGGTTCGCTCCACGTGCTTTAGGAACTGGAGCCCAAGGCCTCTGCCTTCGCTTGCGCCTTCCACCAGCCCCGGCATATCGGCAACCGTAAACGATTCGTCCCCATAGCTCACGACCCCAAGATTGGGAACGATGGTAGTGAAAGGATAATCCGCGATCTTCGGCTTTGCCGCGCTGATCCTTCCAATCAGCGTGCTTTTTCCCGCATTCGGAAGGCCAACCAATCCAACATCGGCAAGCAGCTTAAGCTCCAGCCGTACCTTGGCAAAGTCAGCCGGCGCGCCTTTCTGCGCAAAGGTCGGCGCTTGCCGCACGCTGTTCGTGTAGTGGAGATTCCCAAACCCGCCTTTGCCACCCTTACAAAGCACATACTTCATGCCGTCGAAGTTCAAATCGACAAGAACGATGTCCGTTTCCAAGTCGGTAACCACAGTTCCCACCGGCAGGCGAACTTCCACGTTTGGAGCGTCCTTGCCACGCTTGTTGCCGATCGCGTCGCTCCCCGAAAGCGCCTTGAACTCGTGCTGCAATCGAAAATCATACAGGGTGCGCTTCGCCCTATCTGCGATGAGCACAATGTCGCCACCCCGCCCACCGTCAGCCCCATTGGGGCCGCCTCGGGGGACGTGCTTTTCGCGGTGGAAGCTGGCCGAACCCGAGCCGCCTCTACCCGACGCGAACTCAACTTCCGCTTCATCCAGGAACATGCGAGCTTTGAGTTTACTTCTCTTGAGCAATTATTAGGAGAATCTGTGAAATGGGGCCCCATTACGTCATGCATTTTGACTTCAGTGTCCTGACCCCTGACCCCATCCGCTTCTCGTAGTATCAGCTAGAGAACCACCATGTCACTTATATACGCCACATTCGAAGAGTCTCGGGAAGCAAACGAAGTAGTTGATGAGCTATTGGAACGAGGCCTGCGGCTCGACGCTTTGAGCCTTTTGCGATGTGCGAGCAGTTCGGAATATGCCGAGTGGCATCGACGTCACGGACGGGCGGCTCACGCCAGGTCTAGCAGTTATGGTCCTGGCTTCATGGAAGAGGCCGCGCAGGGGCTTTGCTGGGACGACCGCGCTGCCGCGCCGGTGAAGCTGGGTCAAGACGAATCTCCCGTGAGGCATAAGCCGATTTTTGCCACTGGGTTCGGATACTTGCTAGGCTGCGGACCGTTGGCAGCGGCCATTTCGGCCGCTCTAAGCATCGGTGGCGAGGGCGCCGCTTCGAGGGTGGCCATTCGTTATTTGAACAACCAGGACACCGATGGAGCGGCGGTTGTCCAGGCGACAAGGGTATTGAAAACCATGGGCGCTCTGATCGAGATCAACCCCGCGAGGGAAGTGCTCTCCGAGCGTGATCTCAGGGAAGCCCTTGAGACCCACCAGGCCAATATCATCCCGTCCAACGCCAAAAGATATCTCAGCTAGCCTGGTCGTCATTAATGACGTCAGGTTGGTACAACTGCTAAAGCGTAGGCAATTGTGGAGAAAACACAATGGCCAAAATTTACGCTTGCTTTAATAATTCAGTACAGGCCGACCGGGCTGTGGGAGCATTGCTTGACCATGGTTTTCGATCAGGAGAACTTAGCTTGGTCATATGCGGCTCGGAAACGGATTTTCATAACTGGCAACAAAACAACTCTCCGTTCATGGCTGGGGGCTCACTTTCCGAGGAAGAATTCAAGGACGATGTTGCCAGGGGTTTATGTGAAGAGCAAAGACTCGAAGAACCGGCTCCTTCTCCCGAGGAAGAGTCTCACGTTCGCGCGGCGGAACTAATAGCGAGCGATTATGTGGATCGCCGGGTGGAAATGGATCGCCAACTTGAAGAGATCCTCGGCGAAGATGCGCCTTCTAAGTCGGGACTCAGCACTACCACCGGCGCGGACACGGAAGTCGGCGCCGTTAGAGGAACCGGCATTGGATTAGGGGTTGGCCTGGCAGCGGCAGCGGCTTCCATCTTCATCCCCGGGTTTGGGTTTGTCGTTGGTGGAAGCGCACTGGCGACCGCCATTGGCGGCGCGGCTGCAACCACCGGGGCCGGCGCCATCGTTGGCGCGGTCACCGGCTACCTTAGGGACCAAGGCGCGGACGGAGATACAATTGCCCACTCGGAAAAAGCGCTAGGCAGCAAGGGAGCCGTCCTGGAGATAGACATGAGCAGGGAAGTCCTAGATTCCAAGCGAGTTCATGACCTGCTGGTCAAGTACGGCGCTTCGGCTATCGGCAGCGGTTCGAAGCGTTACATGGGCTGATATGTAAGCATGGGCTGCGCCCATAAACTGGGCAGGCACGACAACTGGGTGGCCATATATTTGAGCATGCGCACTATTCGACGGTTACCGATTTCGCCAGGTTTCTCGGCTGGTCAATTTCGCACCCGTTAAGCCTAGCAACATGGTAGGCCAATAGCTGTAACGGGATGATTGACAGCAACGCGCTAAGGAACGCAAACTTAGTCTCCGGAACCCGGATGGTGTATTCCGCGTGCCGATGCGAAGTCGTGTCCTCGTCGGTGGTTACCGCCACGATCGTTCCGCCTCGGGCGCGCACTTCCTGAATGTTGCTCACCACTTTGTCCCGAATCTGCGGATCGGTCGCCCCAAAAATTGCCACTACGCCGGGCTGAACCAGTGCAAGAGGGCCATGCTTCATTTCTCCGGCAGGAGACTCCTGTGTGGGAATGTAGGCTATTTCCTTGAGTTTGAGCGCCCCTTCCAAAGCCACGTGGGCGTCGGCACCCCGCCCTAGGAAGAAGCAAAGGGGAGTCTTGCGAATATTGCTGGCCAGCTCGATGATCTCAGCTTCTTGCTCCAAAACCAGCTTCGCCTTGTCGGGCAGGAGCTTGATCTCTTCGACAACCTGCGGAACCCGGATGCCCGGCATTTCGCGAACCTGCGCAATATAGAGGGCCAGGAGATTCAAAACCAGAACCTGGGCCGTGTAAGCCTTGGTGCTCGCGACTGAAATTTCGGGGCCTGCTTGCGTGAAGATGGTCCGGTCGCATTCGCGCGCGATGCTGGAGCCAATCACGTTCACGATCCCAAGCGTTCGGATCCGCCGGTCCTTGCAGAGCCTAAGCGCGGCCAGGGAATCCGCCGTTTCGCCCGATTGGCTGATAAAGATCGCTAAAGATCGGGGCGAGAGGACCGGATCGCCATATCGAAATTCGCTGGAGTAATAAACGTCGGTCGGAAGGCGGAGTAGGCTTTCAAACAGGTACTTGCCCATGAGCCCCGCGTGGAACGCCGTACCGCACGCGATGATGTTCACGCGGTCGATCTCGTTCCAAACATGCTCGTTGAAAACCTGTTCGAACCGGATTTGATTCTGTTCGTCGATCCTGCCGGCCATGGCGTTGCGAAGAACCTCGGGCTGTTCGTGGATCTCTTTAAGCATAAAATGCTCGTAGCCGCCGCGTTCTGCCGCCGCCGTATCCCAATCGATAGTGATCGGTTTGACCGGGACAGGGCGTCCGTCGCTGTCGACGATATTGACCGTCGTATCTGAAATCGTCGCGACGTGATTTTCCTCGACAATGACGACTTCGCGCGTGTAGGGCAGCAGGGCAGGGATATCGCTTGCCAGCATGTTCTCGCCCTTGCCTAGTCCGAGAACGATGGGGCTGGAGTTGCGCACGGTAACAAGCTTGTTCGGCTCACGCTTGGACAAGACGACCAAGGCAAAAGCGCCACGAAGTCGCTTGACG
>CAWHLK010000020.1:0-11206 GCA_963829965.1 uncultured archaeon
CCGGGTTAATGGCAGCTGGCGCGGCGATTACCTGGACGGCAATCCTGTCAACACCGATTCTTCAGCCAGAAGCCTTGGCAAAAAAGATGTGCTCGGCGAATCCCGCGAGGTCTTGGAAGTTATTACAAAGATGGTCTACGGCAACACCCGCGAGAAACTCGCATCGTTGAACGAGCCGATTACGCCAAAGGTGTGGGCTTGATCAAGCTCGGAATGGATCAAACATTTGGACCACCAAAAGCAGCACGAGCAGCTGACTCTCAAAAGCTTTGAACCTGCATCCAAGGGGTGATATTGAACCGCTACGCCCCGCTTTTTCTTATTGCCCTCGCAGGTTGCAAATCGTCTGGCTTGTCCCTCACTCAGGCAAGCTTCCCGGTTGACCCATCCACCAAGCAGCAGGAGTTGCGCATCGGCAGCACCAAAATGGATGTGGACGTTGTCCAGTCTCTTCAAAACGGGGTTCTTGTTATTCAAGTTAACTCGCACAAAGTGGAAGTAGATCGGGAGAAGTACAAGCTAGATGGGTCCGGACTGTCTCTCGTGGAGGCGAGCTACGTGACGTTTCAGCCACCACTGCCCCTCCTCAAATTTCCAACCGGTGGCTCTGAAACTCTCAACTGGTCTGGATCACTGCACGAGCCCACAAGCATTCCGGCCTCCGCGAAGGTCACGGTCACGCCTCAAAAGTTCACCTTCGACGACCACGACGAGCAAGGGCTCTTTGTGAACGTGACGCTTTCTATCGATAGCGGAACTGCGGTGCCATCACAACGCGTTTTCGAATTTTCGGGTGAGTTCGCACGGCATTGTGAAGCGGATCTTTGCCGCGGGCACCATGAGAACCGCCAAAGGATTCGTGGGGTCTGGATGATTGGGTGAGTGTTAGGTGTTAGGTGTTAGGTGTTAGGTGTTAGGTGTTGGGTGTTGGGTGTTAGGTATTGAGACAAGACTGACTTCGGCGGCCCCGAAGGTCTGGATGCGGAATTATTTGCTCGCAGCCTCTCACTTAACACTTAGCGCTAAGCACTGAACGACCAGCACTCAAAACTCAAACCTTCCGCCCCTAACACCCAACGCTCAACACCAACACCAACACCAACACCAACACCCAACACCCAACACCAACACCAACACCAAGACCCAATACCCAAGACCCCAATACCAAACACCTAACCCCTAGCCCCTAACATCTCCATTTATGGCAACCCTAACCCACTCCAGCCTGATTGAGCGACGATTGGCGTTTTTCAAGCGCTTCGATCTCTGGCTCATTGGCAGTGCGCTGATGTTGCTTGGCCTTGGGCTCCTCAGCCTTTACAGCGTCGATGCCGCCCATCCGAAGCAGAACTTCTTCAACAAGCAGATCATGCATGTTGTGGAGGGACTTGTCCCGTTCGCCATCTTTCTCATCGTCGATCCTCGTGTCTGGCGTCGCTACGCGAACTGGTTCTACGGGGTGAATATTGCCCTCCTGGCCCTCGTTCTTAAGATTGGAAGGCAGAGCGGAGGAGGACAGCGCTGGCTTCAAATAGGCAGCATTCAGTTCCAGCCGAGTCGAGCTTGCCAAGCTGTTGGTGGTTTAACGTTAGCCGCCTTCTTTCTTGCCCGGGCCGATAAGATCCGTAGTCCTTCCACATTTGGCCTTTCTTTGTTGCATGTGGCCATTCCGATGTTCCTCGTGTTCAAGCAGCCGCATCTTGGCGCCACCTTGGTGATCCTCGTATCCTGGTTGGCGGTGAGTATTGCTGCGGGAGTGCCTTTGCGCTACCTCATCGTCACTCTGGTCGTGGTGGCGGGCGCGCTTACTTTTGCGTTTAAGGTTCCCGGCGTGCTTCCGCCCTATATGCTGAACCGAGTACAGGGGCTTATTTCGCCGCAATCCGAAGGAAATGCCTACCAAACGCTGCAGGCTCAAATCGCGTTTGGCTCCGGAGGTCTTTTTGGCGACGGTTGGATGAAGGGTAAGCAAAAGGAAGCCCGGCTCATCCCCGAGCAGGATAACGACTTCATTTTCACGGTGGTCGGAGAAGAAGGCGGCCTGGTTGCCTGCGCCTTTGTGCTCGCGCTGTACGGCCTGTTCTTTTATCGAATCTGGCTTCACATGATCCAAACCGAGGATCCCTATTTCCGGATGATCACCGCGGGCATTTTTGCCGTCCTCGCCTTTCACACCGTTGTTAATCTAGGGTAGAATTTGCAACTATTGCCCGTCGTAGGGCTATGGCTTCCCTTCATGAGCTTCGGCGGCACCGCCATGTGGCTATGCATGGCATGCGTGGCATTACTTGTCAATATGCGCGGAAGGCAGCGCCCTGTGCTGTTCTTAAAGACGTATACTCTTTGAGGAACCCACGGATTGGGTCTTCGAGGCTTATGGATGAAAGTCACAACGCGCACGTCAACGCCAGTCCGGCGTAGGCACGAACCAGATCTTTCCCACCGGAAATTTGATATTTTCGGCGTTCTTCTTATAGCAATCGGGCTCGTATTGCTCTTCTCGCAACTTCTGGCCGACACCGGCATCGTGGGCTCGGCCATCAATGCGGTTTTTCGCTCCCTCTTTGGCCGCGGCGCCTGGGTGTTGTCCCTGGTGTTTGGCGGAATTGGCGTTGGGCTCATTGCCGGCCAGCGAAAGCTCGAGCTGAGCCATCTGGTCGTCGGACTGTGCCTCGTTTTCCTCGCTATTCTCGGCGTCCTCGCCAATCCGGCCAATGGAGACTTTTTTGACGCAGTCAATGTCAAGGCGGAGGGCGGATACCTCGGAGCTTGCATCGGCTATCTGTTCCAAACACTGCTCGGCTCCGCCAAATTCGTTGGACTCGGGTTTCTCATTGCATGGGGCGCTGTTTACATCATCCCCGCCCCGCTTCGAGGCCTTGGTGTATGGGTAAAGGAATCCTATCAAGCTCTGCGAAACCGGGCGAAGCGCCGGTCCGCCAAAGTGCGGCCTATTCGGGCCCAAGCCGTGGTGCGGGCCGAGCAGCGCGCCGTTTCCGGAGGCGAGGCGGAAGCAGTCCAGCCGTACCGGCCGCGCCCAGTTCCTCTGATCCGGGACACTACCCGGCATGGCGGCGAAACGCTGCCTGGGTTGGCGAAGGAAGGCTATGAGCTTCCGCCGCTCAACCTACTCGCTGAGCCCCCGGCCAAACCGAAGCGGACGGGTTCCGAGATGCAGCACAACATTGAGACCCTTGAATCGACTCTCGAGGAGTTTGGAATCGAGGCCAACGTCGTGGAAGTCGCCAACGGCCCCACCGTTACTCGCTACGAAGTCCAGCTTGGCCCGGGCATCCGGGTGGCGCGCATCACCGCACTTGCCGACAACATTGCAATGAATCTCGCCGCTTCCCACGTTCGCGTGGAAGCTCCCATTCCTGGCAAGGCGGCCATTGGCGTTGAAGTCCCGAATACCTCGCCCAACACAGTAGCGCTTCGGGAGGTTTGCGACGATCCCGAGTTCATGAACCACCCCTCCAGGCTGATAATCGGCCTCGGCCAGGACGTGAGCGGCTCCAACAAATACGCCGACCTCACCCGAATGCCCCACCTTCTCATTGGCGGGGCGACGAACAGCGGCAAGTCCATCGGCCTTGCCTCCATCATCATGAGCCTGCTCGTCCGCAACACGCCCAAAGATCTCCGACTTGTCATGATCGATCCCAAGCGCGTGGAGCTTTCGCTCTTCGATTCCATTCCGCACCTAATGTGTCCGGTCATCAAAGACGTCAAGGAGGCCCCCGGCGTGCTCCGCGCGGTTTGGCGAGAAATGGACCGGCGCTACGATCTCTTCTCCGAAAAAGGGGTCAGGAACATCGACGGCTGGAACGAAAAAGCCACTTTCCAGGACCGCATGCCCTACATCGTCGTCATTATCGACGAGTTGGCGGACCTGATGATGCAGTCTGCCGCCGAAGTGGAAACCTCCATCTGTCGTATCGCCCAACTTGCCCGCGCGACCGGTATCCATTTGGTCATCGCGACTCAGCGGCCCTCGGTGGACGTCATTACGGGCACGATCAAGGCCAATATCTCCTCACGTATCGCCTACACGGTTTCCTCCCAGATAGATTCTCGAACCATCTTAGATCAAAAAGGAGCCGAATCTCTGATCGGCTCGGGCGACTTGCTCTTCCTGCCGATCGATGCCAGCAAGCCGGTTCGCATCCAGGGATGCTATGTCTCAGAGAAAGAGATCGCCGCGATTTGCGAGTTCTGGCGAGCGCAGGAGAAGCCGGTCTTTACGCTCACGCCAATTGAAGCCCCCGGCGATGGAAAAGGCCATGGCGAGCGAGGCTCCGAAGAGGGCTCGGATCCGCTTTGGGAAGAAACCGTTCGGTGGGTGGTGGACCGCGGACAGGCATCCACCTCGATGCTCCAACGCCGGTTCTCGATCGGCTTTCAGCGCGCCTCCAGGCTGTTGGATGAAATGGAAGAGCGCGGCATTGTTGGCCCGCGAGACGGGCCCAGACCTCGGGAAGTTTTGATCAATCCTATGGAAGTGGACGAGTTCTTCGGCGGCGCCAAGCGCTATTCGGACGAGCAAACCCGGATAAGGCCGGAGCTGGAAGAAAGGGAGGGGTGGGAATAGCGTTTGTATTAGCGCCTGGTACCACGCAGTAATACAAACCGCCAGATTAATTCGTAGAACCCTTACGTGGATAAGCTCAGTGGCACCCGGTACGCCTACACCAAAACCAGAGCCGCTTGGTTGGTGCCGTTCATTTTCCTCATTCCTTCCCTTTTTATCGGTGAGCTCATCGTTTTGCTAAGTACCCGCGCTTTCATTAGCAAGGACAGTACATTCAGTCTCTCGCCGGGTGCGAAGATTGCCACCGTGGTTCTTGGCGCCATTGGTTTGTACGTGGGCCGCGATCTCTGGCGGACCTTCCTCCGGACGGTCACGGAAGAGATCTGGATCACGGATCGAGACATCGTTTGGACGGGCAAAGATCGCCGGGTTCTCCGAAGAGTCCCCTATCACGATGTCTTGCGGCTGGTCCCAGAACCTGGCAACAGGGTGCGCGCATGGTACTATAAGATTGAAACGGTGGGTGGCCCGATCACGTTCACCAAGAGCATCGAGCATTCGGAAGAACTGATTGCTAGAATCGACGCCTTCTTGGAGCGGGACCGGAACAAGAACGGTAGCGCTCTCGTCGTAAAGTAACTCGATGGTGTGGCAGGAGGTTTCTGCTCAGGATGGTGTGGATATTCGAATTGCGGCTGTTGCAGGGCAATCCGATTTGTCGTATCTGGACACCGCAACAAGAAGTTGCCTCGAAGCCATCGGCCTTACCTATCAGTTTGAGCTCCTAGAAATTCACCGGCCTGACTTCGAACCTTGCATAGCACGCCTGCGTGAACTTGGGTTCCGAGGGGTTTTTGTCGGCTATCCGTTCAAAGTGGACGCGGCAAGGATTGCCGAGCGTTTCTGGGTCCATCGGTTTGCTCTGGGCGTTGCCAATTCGCTGATGTTCGATAAGGGCATCTTCGCCCAAAACACCGAAGTTCCGGCGATTGCAGCATGCGTGAAGCATGTTCAAAAGGGCAATGCTTTGGTGATGGGAACAGGGCACGCGGCACGTTCCGTCATCGCAGCGCTTCTTCAGGAAGGTTTTACGGTTAGGCTTTGGAACCGAAACATCAACAAAACCAAGGTGATGAAGAGCTTGCTCGAGCGCCACGGCGATATTGAACTCATTACAAGTCCCGATCCGAGCGGATGCAAGCTCGTGGTCAACGCAACTCCCCTAGGTTCGAAACTTGGTGAAACCCCGCCATTGGTCTGGGCACGAACGTTGCCTCAAACGGTTTGCTTCGACCTGGTTTATCGCCGGGTCCCCACCGATTTCTTGCGAACCGCTTCCTCCCGCGGGCTCAAAACAATCGACGGCCGCGAGCTCCTTGTCGAGCAATCAGCACAGGTCTTGGAGTGGTGGACGGGAAAACAGGCGGACCGGGATGCGATGCGGATCGCGGTTGGGGTCAAGAAAGTCCCGACGAACGTTTAGGCGGCTGTTTCAATTCCAGGAGCCCTCGTAGCTCTCCAAGCCAAGGCTCGAACTTGCGCCACCGCTCAACCGAAGTTTTATAAACCGGCTGCCGCACCTGCCAGGTACTCGGGGTAACCACTGACCGAATATTCGCTTCAGGTTTAAGGCACTCGTCGTCCCACTCCAAGCCGCAAAAGGCGACCATTTCGCGCGTCACACGCTCCGGCTCGTAAACAAGCTCCTCGTAATCCACTTCCAGAAACCGGTCAGGAGGAAGGACTGCGCGCCAATGGTCCATGAGGCGGAGATAGTCCTTGAACACATAGACCACACCTCGCTTTTCGTGCGATCCATCAACGACGGCGATGTTCGGAGTCTTCCAAATGGACAGACCGTTGTCAATTGGCGAGCGCCGCATGTGGATTAACCGTGCGTTCGGCAGTGCAAGATGAATGAGACCGGCGACCAGGCCATTGGCGGGCATCTTGTCAGTGACGCGCGCGGCGGCTGGCCCAAACTTGCTCAGAACCTTGATGTACTCCTGACCCAAGAGGGCAATCTCTTCCGGCACAAACGAGTCCTTGGAATCCGAACGCGCCCGCAGCCAGTTGCTTGTCCAAAAGGGGTGTTCTCCTGCCGCCTCTACCAAAGGGTGGCTGGATAGTATCTGTTCGGCAAGCGTTGTGCCCGAGCGGGCCATGCCCACGATCAGAATCGGAAGCTCGGAATCCGAACGGCCCTCCAGAGGCTGCGTAAACAGTTCCGGCGGAGTCGCATTGATAATCATGTCGATGCGCTTGGAAAACCCCTGCTCGTCAAACGGCTGGTTATTCAGCTTGGTCGCGAGCGTGAACCTATTGGCCTCATCATAGTGAAACATGGACTCCTCGTATTCACCGAGGTCTTCCAAAGCCTTACCGAGCCCGTAATGAAGCCCGGCTTTCTCCACGGGGGAAACCCGACTGCCTTGGCTCAGAAATTCTCATTTGCTCGATCAAAGGCCGGTCTTCCTCCGTGACCTTGACGTTGTGCATGAGCAATGCGTACGGGTGAACATTATTCGGGTCGAATTGGATTGCCTTCCGAAGACTGGCGTTAGAATCGGTGATATTGCCCGCATTGCGCAACGCGTAGGCAATTTCGAAAGCCTCGCCCCCCGTCACGTCGAGTTCCTTTGCCCGCTCAATATGCCCCTCGCCCTCCTCGAACTTCTTTTGTCCAAACAAGGCGCTCGCAAGAACCACGTGGGCGGAAGCGGAGTTCTCGGACAGGCAAACCGCCTGTCGAGCAAAAAACTCCGAACGGTCAAACTCGCTTGTTCTCTGTAAGACTTTGGCAAGCAAAACAAGGTTGTCCACCGACGGGGCCAGCGTTGCCGCCTTTTCGAGCGAAATGGCCGCGTCGCCATACTTCCCTTCGCGATGATATTGCAGTCCCATCGCCTCGTGGGCGGGGGCGAAATCCGGTTGGATATCCACTGCTCTCCGAAACGCAACCAGAGCCCTGTCCGGCCTTCGGGCAGCGATCCACGTGGTTCCGAACTGGTAGTGGGCATACGCATCATCCGGGCGCAGTGAAGCGGCGCGCAAGCCCGCCGCCAGTGCCTGATCGATGTTCCCGGAATCCCGATACGCCGTTGCCAGAGAAATGTGGGCCTCGTAAGAGTTCGGATCGAGATCGATGACGTCTTTAAAAGCCGATATTGCGGCGGTTAGATCTCCCTTTCTGGCGCGGATGACTCCAAGGGCAAGTCTCGCCTGGGGATCCTGCGGCCACAGCTCAATCGCCTGCTTGCAAAGCTCTTCAGCCTGATCCAAACGACCCGCTCGAAAAGCTTCCTGGGTTGCCAGAGCAAGGCGACGACTCGCTTGCTCGTCGGGTGCCTGGGGCAACTCGAGAATCCCCCACCAACCCGGCTGGTAACGGCCCAGCGTCCGGAACATGTAAGCCCAACGCGCCCGGCGTGCAACAAATGTTTCGCGCTCCGCCTCCATCTGCCCAAGGGCGATCTTCTCTTCCTCCTGAGGGCTTATCGGCTGCTTCGACTGGTCGATCACCTGCTGCATCTGAATCAATTGGCCGTCCGCCACAAAGAACCCTGAGCAGTTCGGACAGTTATGGAGAACAACCGGCGAGTTGAACAAGTAGTGGTATTGCATGAGCGTCTCATGGTCGTCCGGGCAGATCAATGAGAAGGCCCAGCAGGGCCATGCTCCACGTGAGGTATCTCCTTGGCTTCCAAATCCGCAAAACCCTCCGGGTCCTTGTGCAGGATTGTCGACAGTTCGTCCGGGTTCACCCATAACCCCGCACAAGCGGGGCAAACATCCAGATTCACGTCAAGAAACGTCTCCACGTTCATCGGTGTCGAACAGGCAGGACAGTTACGGCTCATGCGAAGACGTATACCTTAAAGGGTGGCGGGTAAGCGTAAAGCGTAAAGGCTAAAGGCCTTAGTATCGGGGAAAGTGGTTTCACGCCGGGACATCGAAGCGAGCGGCGCTCAAGAGCTTAAGGAAGCGAAATCCCGATAGACAAATCATCCGAAACGGGACTACCGCCGAATACCGGTTCGTACCCCAGTTTGCGAAACGCTTCGAGATTCAATAATTCTCAAAATACGGGTATTCAGGGGCCTCCATAATGCGCTAATATGTGGTTCAATGGCCTCGCCCGAGCAGAGCTCTTCGCCCGCCAACTCTACAGCATTGACGAAAGTTGCGTCTTTGATCAGGAGGGCTTGGGGCGTTTCCTACATTTGGGTCATCCTCCTAGCTACGGTAGCCGGGGGAGTTTGGGCGGAGAAAATCACATGGGTGCCGGATTACGGCAATGTGACCCATGTGACCTACTGGGAAAAGTGGCAAGACTTCGAGCGCGACGCCATGATGAAGGTCGTCGACCTACAACTCCACGGAAGGCAAGAAGAAAAACATTTTTGTCGACTTTATGCCCACCGCGGACATCCAAGACAAGACGATCGTTGCCACTTCAGGGGGAACGCCGCCCGACATTGCGGGGCTGGAAGCGGTCGATGTCGCCGCGTTTGCCGATAACGGCGCCATCGTTAAACTTGACGACTATTGCAAGAAATACGGCATCAAAGGCGAGGACTACATCCCGGTCTATTGGAACATGTCGGTCTACAAGGACCACATCTATTCGGGTTCCAACCACCCCAGTGACCACCGCGCTGCACTACAATGTCGCCGATTTCAAAGCCGCCGGATTGGATCCCGATAAACCGCCGCAGACCTTCGACGAGATGGACGCGATAGCGGATAAGTTGACGATCAAGGATTCCCGCGACGTCTACACCCATTTCGGGTTCATCCCCGCCGACCCAGGGTGGTGGAACTGGTGCTGGGGCTATTGTTTCGGAGGAAAGCTTTGGGACGGCAAAAGCAAGATCACCTGCAACAGCCCCGAGAACATCCGCGCTTTCGAGTGGCTGGCTTCCTATTCCAAAAAATATGGGCCTACCAAAATGACCTCTTTCAAGGGGTCCTTTCAATTCAGCTCTCCCCAAAATCCGTTCATTGCCGGAACCGAGGCCATGCAGCTTCAAGGCGTGTGGATGTACAACTTTATCACCAAGTACAACCCCTCCCTCGATTGGAGAGCGGTGCCGTTTCCCCATCCCGCCGATCGGCCCGATCTTGCCAACGCGACCATCGCGGATTGTGACAATCTTGTGATCCCCGTCGGCGCGAAGCACCCCGATGCCGCCTTCGATTTCATGGCCTTTGTGGAGCGGCAGCCTAACATGGAAATGCTCTGTCTCGGCCAGCGCAAGTTCTCTCCGCTCGTCAAAGTGAGCGACGAGTTTTATAAGAACCACCCCAACCCTTACATCAAGTTTTACATCCAAGAGGCCCACAGTAAGAACGCTTTTTCAGCGCCTCAAATGGCAATTTGGAATGAGTACAACAAGGATTTGGGAACTGCGTTCGACGAAGTAACCAGCCTTCACAAAACTCCCAAGGAAGCTCTCGACGATGTTCAGCAGCGAACTCAGCAAGAGCTGGATCACTACCTGATGGTTGATAAAGCGAGAAAAGAGGCAGGCAAATGACCCGGCAAAAACAGGAAGCGAGGAACGGCTACATCTTCGTGTCGCCATGGTTCATTGGCTTTGTCCTCTTTTTGCTATATCCGCTGGTTGCGTCGCTTTGCTATTCCTTTTGCGACTACTCCGTGCTGAAGACACCCGTTTTCACCGGCCTTGATAACTTCATTCGACTTTTTCACGACGATGTTTTCTGGACTTGCGTAAAAAACACCGCCTATTTCTGCGCCATATTCCTACCCGCAAGCCTGGTCCTGTCCCTGGGGCTGGCAATGCTCCTGAACACCAAGGTTTGGGGCATGTCCATTTACCGCACGATCTTTTATCTGCCTTCCCTACTGCCCCTCGTTGCTACCGCCTGCGTGTTCCTATGGGTTTTCGACTCCAAGGGCGTTGTCAACAGCGTTCTTCAAATGATCCATATCCACGGGCCGGATTGGCTGGCGAGCACCGCTTGGTCAAAGATAACGATCATCATGCTCATTTCTGGAACCACATGTTCACCCTCGAAGCGGGTTCTCGGGAGACGTGGAAGATGTTCTGCCTTCCTAGGGCCGCGCTTGAGGACGGAGCGACGGTCGAGGCGCTGGGCAAGTTCTTGCGACGGTATGCACACCGTAATGGGAACCACCCGCCCACGATCCATTGGACGTCTGCGAGCTTGACCGAGGAAGAACTCAAGACGCTTTGCGGCACCCTTCGTGGAAAGAAGATGGACGCGTACTTCCGTTATTCGCAACGAGCAGCGTGGTCCTTCCCGGAACTGAAGCCTTCCGAGAGATATAGTTTTGGCTTCCGCGGCGGAGGTTTGGGGACTCCGGAACTTTTCGGTGCGACGGCACACCAGATTCCGGGATCGGGAGGTTTGGTGAACGTGCCGGGGCTACCGTTCGCGACCCGTACGGATCGAACACTGGATGCAGGACGTGCGGATTCAATATCTCGCGCAATATCCGTACTACGCCAACGAGGACTTGCAGTATCAACTGCCTCGGCGAGGCGGGCTTCCCGCGCCACCTTGGCCAGCATCAGGGGGCATGGTGATCTGCCAGGGAGCGCTCGATAAAGTCGTCCCGCTGGAGCGGGCGTCGATGGTAGGTCGAACTGTCGTGCAGTGGGATAAAGAGGACTGCGCGAATCT
>CAWHLK010000021.1:0-174244 GCA_963829965.1 uncultured archaeon
CGGCGGGTACGAGGCTTCGCTGTCATTCAACGGCACGAAAGAGGGTGAACACGTAGTGGATGCGTCCGCTAAAGCGATCGAGGGAGCTTCCGCGCCTTTGAATCCGATCTTTCGAGCCCCTTGTCGCCGACGAGAACCTGCTCGACCACGCTTGCCATCTCCACGGCGGCGAGGGCCGCTTCTCGGCCCTTGTTGCCATGTTTTAACCCGGCGCGCTCCAACGCCTGTTCCTGGGTATCGGGCGTGAGCACGCCCCAGGCCATTGGCACTCCGGTTTCCACCTGCAGACCCATGAGCGCTCCGCCCACGTCTGAGCCTAACAGCCGGGCATGAGGAGTTTGACCTTGCAAAATACAGCCAAGGGCAATGAGGGCGTCTGGCCTATCGGCTGAACGTGACAGCAACGCGCGGGCAGCGACTGGGATTTCCCAGGTGCCCGGCACATTAACGACCTCGACGGAAGGATCCCCGTGGCGCTGAAGAGCTTCCAAAGCGCCTTCAAGGAGCTCTTTCGTAATTCGCTCGTTCCAGCGGCTGACGATAATGGCAAAGCGTTTGCCCTTGGCATCCATCTGCCCTACAATCGAGTTCATGTCCTATTGAACCAGAATTGCTACTTTACGGAGTTAGCAACGTCTTTTTTGAACTCGTCGGCTCTGTCCGGGTCGAAGCCCATTCCAGACCTTTTCGACTTTGCCATCCTTGCCTACCAGGTAGAAAAGAGGGGTTGCCGGGGCGCCGATCGCCTTGTCCAGTTTGCCGGACACGTCATAAAACTTAGGGTATTGAGAGAGAGTACTCGGCACGCCTCCATCGGAGGACAGCGAAACGACCACGAGACCCAGCGTGCCGCTCTTTCCCATATCGGCAAGTGCGGCCGCGGACTTGGCGCTCGGCTCACAACCGTCTTCCGTGACTACCACCAGGGTAGGCCTTTCTGGGGGAGCTTCCCTCCGATCAAGCCGGTCGATTTCCAGCCGGCAACGGGGAATTTATCTCCGATGCCGATCGGACGCAATGTGAGGGGTACCGAGAATGCCTCAAATCCAAGGGGCGGGTTATAGCCGATCCGAAGGCTGATTCAGGAGCATTGATGACCAGCGATTTCACATCCGCGGTTATGACCCAATGCCCTCGATAGGTTACGGAGCGCAGCGGTTTTCCATTGTGATCCACATACAGGACCGCCTTTTGGCGCCCGTTGACGTCGCCGAGTTTGTCGGCCTCAACCCCATTAACGGTCTCGTGGCCTGCGCTGGTCAGTCCCATGATCTTTTCGGAATGCATGGTGCCGTCCATTAAGTAGCCGGGCATGAAAAGAGCAGGCGCGTCCGTCTGGATAGAGTACGGGTAATACCAATTCCGATCAGGGGTCTCGCTATAACTTTTTGCGACCATGTCGGCATCCCAGGATCCTCTCTCTGTGCCGATGAACTCGAAATCCCATCTTCCCCACTTCAGGGGATGCAACAGCTTGTTCGGCCTTATGTAAACCATGCGCGCAATGCCCACATCCTTTATGCCCGGCGAAGTCAGAGTGATTTCCGCACTCAGACTCTTCGCATTCTTAATGTAACTTGAAAGCGCTTGGACGATGGCAGGCGGTGGCCCGGCGGATGCTCGGTTCTGGACGGGTGGCCGGCCTTGGCCGAGGATTGCAAGAGAGATTAGGATCATAGTTTTAGGGCTCGCCTTTGTTTTACGGCCTCAAGCGCCGCATGTGTTACGTTCTCTAGGTTTTCAGACGCATCAAGTATCACCCAACGTCTTCGGTCTCTTTCGGCCTCTTTCAAAAAGCCCTCTCGGACCTTTTGGTGAAACTGGAGTGGTTCGGAGTCTCGCCGGTTTTTGTCTTTCACCCGCTTGGAGCCCCTTCGATGGTTCAATGTCCAGTAGAAGCGTTAGATCAGGGACAAGGCCCCCGGTGGCAAAATCGTTCCATTCGCGAAGTCGGTTCACTTCCAAATCGCGCCCGTAACCCTGGTAGGCGAGCGTGGAATCCACATAACGGTCACAAAGCACTATTTCGCCTCTAGCCAGGGACGGGCGGATCACTTCGGCGACATGCTGGGCGCGATCTGCGAGGAAGAGGAGCAGTTCTGCTTTAGGGTCCAGTGCGCCGCCTTCAAGAAGGATTTGGCGTACTCGTGGTCCCAATGAGCCATCGCCCGGTTCCCAGTGGTGAGCACTTTGATGTCGTCGCTTTCGAGCAAATGGGCGAGGCCCCGCATAACGCTCGATTTTCCGGCGCCTTCGGGGCCCTCCAACGTCACAAACACACGGACAGCATACACGCTTTACTCATGGCCATAATGAGCGAATGAGTACGGTTGCTCAGCTTCCTCCGCCCGCGGTTCGCTGGGATCTTAGTGGGCTTTTTGAATCTCCTTCCGACCCTGCGATCGACGCAGTTTGGGAATCGGTTAAAGTCAAAGCGGAGAAGTTTGCCGAAACCTATCGCGGCCGCATCAACGTGCCCGATTTGGACGCGAGGACGTTATCGCAGGCGTTTCAGGACATCGAGGCGATGACTCAGGAGTGCGCCAAGCCGGTGGCGTTCGCACAACTGAGCTTTGTGACCGATACCAATAATCCTTCTGCGGGCGCGTTTTTACAAAAGCAACTGGAGAAGGGCACTGAGTTAAACGTAACGCTCATGTTTTTTGAGCTGGAAATTCAGGCACTGGCCGAGCCAACGGTAGATCGCCTTTTGGCCGATCCCGCCATGGAGACTTACCAACATCACCTCGTCGTGACGCGAAGTTTTAGCCCATATCGGCTTTCCGAGCCGGAGGAGATTATTCTGGAAGAGGCGGCCAACACGGGATCACGCGCCTGGGTAAGGCTGTTCGAGGAAATCACCGCAAACCAGACGTACCAGTTGCGTTTGCCTAATGGTGAGGTTCAAGAACTGAGCCAAGAGGAAGTTCTATCCATGCTGCGCGAGCCGGATCGGGCAAGCAGACAGGCTGCGGCGGATGCGATGACCGCCGGCTTCAAAGAGTTGCAAAAGGTTGTTGTTTTCACCTACAACACCCTCCTTCAAGATAAGAGCGTGGAGGACCGGCTCCGCAAAATGCCCTACGCCGAGCATGCAAGACACCTGAGCAATGAGCTGAGCAAGGAAACCGTGGATATGGTGGTTTCCCTGTGCACAAGGAATTACGATCTTGTTGAGCGGTTCTATAACGTGAAACGCCAGATCCTTGGACTTTCGGATCTTACGCATATTGACCGCTACGCGCCGCTGTTTCCGGCTGAACAGCCGGTTTCTTATGAGGAAGCCCAACGTATTGTACAGAACTCGTTCGGACAGTTCAGTGGCGAAATGCGCGATCGTGCTGCTGATTTCTTTGCCGACGGTTGGATCGACGCAGAGCCCAGGCCCGGCAAGCAGGGCGGTGCGTTCTGCATGTACGTGACGCCGGATACCCATCCTTACGTGCTTTGCAACTATCTCAACAAGATCGATGACGTGATGACGCTTGCCCACGAACTTGGTCACGGCGTCCATGCTTCCCTTAGCCGGGAGCAGACTTACTTCAACTTTCACGGCACCCTGCCGTTGGCAGAGTTGGCGTCGACCTTTGGCGAGATGCTTGTATTTGAAAACGTGGTTGCTGAGGCGAGCCTGAAGGACAAGCTTGCGCTTTACGCCTCGAAGATCGAGGGGGTTTTTGCCACCGTATTTCGGCAAGCCGCGCTTTACCGATTTGAGCAGCGGTCACACCAACAGCGGCGGGAGGGCGGGGAGCTTTCCGCCGAGCAGTTTGGCGATATTTGGCAAGATGAGCTGCAATCTATGTTTGGCAACTCCGTGAAACTGGGCGAACAGCACCGGGACTGGTGGATGTATATCTCCCATTTCTTCCACACGCCGTTCTATGTGTATGCCTACTCGTTCGGAGAGCTGTTGGTATTGTCGCTTTACCAAATGGCGAAATCCGAAGGGCCGGCCTTTTCGGACCGATACATCAAGCTGTTGAGAAAGGGCGGGTCACAGGCACCGAAAGACCTTATGGCATCGGTAGGCATCGATATCGACTCCCAATCGTTTTGGGAGGGGGGATTCGAAGCGATGGAGAGGCTTGTTGCCGAGTTTGAGCGTCTTTGGAGCGAATACTCCAAAACCTCATGAAGCGCCGCACCAAAATCGTCTGCACCCTCGGTCCAGCGGTTGACTCCGAGGACAAGATCAAGGAGTTAATCGCGGCGGGCATGAACGTGGCCCGTCTCAATTGCAGCCACGGCGATTGGGATACCAAGAATCGATGGATCGATTGGATTCGCAATAACAGTCCAAAAATCGGACCCATCGGCATTCTCGCGGATCTTCAGGGCCCTAAAATTCCGCATTGGCGAAGTGGAAAGCGGGATGATGGAGATCAGGGCAGGCGAGACGGTGACCGTCGGTAAGGCGGGCCAGGTGCCTGTCCATCAACCGGAAATCTTGCGAACACTCAAGAAGGGGGCGAAGATCCTGCTGGGAGATGGAGACGTGGAACTGCGCGTGGTCACGGAGAGCCCCACCGCTTCCGAATGCTACGCCGTGTCCGGTGGCGACATTAAGAGTCGCCAAGGCGTTACCGTCGTTGGTCAAAGCTTCGAATGCAAGGTGATCACTCCCAAAGACGTGGTCGACCTGAAAGAGGCCTGCAAGTCAGGCGTGGATTTTGTCGCCCTCAGCTACGTTCACGGAGGCGAAGACATGGACCAGCTTCGCAAAGAGGTCAATAAACATAGCAGCTACACGCGTCTCTGTGCAAAGATCGAGACCCGGGCCGCCCTGAAAAACATCGAAGACATCGTTGAGCGGTCCGACTGCATCATGGTCGCCAGAGGCGATCTCGGCCTGCAGATGGATATTGAGGAAGTTCCCCTCGCTCAAAAGAAGATTATTCGAGCATGCCGGGCACAGGGTAAACCGGTGATCACGGCGACGCAGATGTTAGAGAGCATGATCCACGCGCCGAGACCAACACGTGCGGAAGCCACGGATGTTGCCAACGCGATTCTGGATGGCACCGACGCGGTGATGCTCAGCGCAGAAACCGCGGCCGGGCAGTTTCCGTTCGAATCCGTGCGGTATATGTCCCGCATCGCCGAGAAAGCGGAAACGATGCTGGGAAGAAGCGAGCTCCTCGTGGAGCGCCTACAGATGACGCGCGGCAAGGTAGATCATACGGAGGCGGTCGCACACAGCGTGGCCCAACTCGCTGAGTTTCTCAAGCCAAAGGCGATTGTCACGCCTACGACAAGTGGGCGTACCGCGATTCTGATCAGCAAGTTTCGCCCCCAGGTGCCCATCTTTTGCGCGACTTGGAATCGAAAGGTCCAAGCTCAAATGTCATTGGTTTGGGGAGTGGAATGTGCTCTCACCGAAATGCCGCGGACTACAGACGAGCAGATCGCAAATGCGGTAAAAGCCTTTGTGGCGGATAAGCGTCTAAAGGCCAACGAACGCGTCATTGTTTCTGCCGGCGTTCCGCCGGGAACCGCAGGCAATACGAACATGATCCTCGTCTTAACAGTAAAAACGTGAAACCTCGCAAACTGATTCTGGATGTCCTTTTTGTTACAGTGGCCGTTGGCCTGGGCATTGCGTTAAGCGCTCAGCCGTGGCGCGTTTATGAGCGTCAAAAGCAGGCGGCCAACATGGCGGAAAAGATAAAAGCGTCTGCCGAGGCCAATCGCGAAGATCTTACGCGAAAGAAAGCGCAATATGACAGCGAGCTCGGCAAAGAGGAAATGGCCCGCAACCATGGGTACAGGCAGCCAAACGAGACCCCCATCCAGGATAATATCCAGGCCAACGACTAGCCCGTATTCCCTGGTACATTGACGCCATGTCAGACGCATTGACTTATGAATCGGCGGGCGTCAATATCGATGAAGCTCAGCGTGCTTTACGGTCCGCTGCCGCTGAGATCCAGTCCACCTACACCGATTCGGTGGTAGCGGGCGTGGGCGGCTTTGGCGGAGTTTTTCGCGGCACGTTCGATGGCTATGATCGCCCGCTGCTCGTGAGCAGTATCGATGGCGTTGGGACTAAAACCAAGATCGCCGCGATGATGGGCCAGTTCTCGGGGCTTGGCGAAGATATCGTCAATCACTGTATCAACGATATTCTCTGCCTGGGGGCCAAGCCCCTCTTCTTCCTGGATTACTTTGGCACGTCCGTGCTGTCCGGCCTCGTTTTGGAAGATGTGTTGAGCGGCGTTGCCGAGGCTTGCCGGCAGGCCGGATGCGCGCTTCTTGGCGGGGAAACCGCCGAAATGCCGGACGTTTACCATGACGAGGAAGTGGACATTGTAGGTTCGATCGTGGGTGTGGTCGAAGCCGATAAGAAGCTGCCTCGATCCAAGATGCAGCCGGGCGATTCCGTAGTAGGCATTGCGAGCAACGGCCTTCATACGAACGGTTACTCTTTGGCTAGAAAGGCGCTTTTTGAGATGGGTGGGCTATCGGTTCGGGACGAGATACCGGAGCTTGGAGTGACCATAGGCGAGGAGCTTCTGCGGCCCCACAAGTCTTATTTCCAATCGGTTTATCCCCTGCTGCAAGAGACCGATGCGATTCACGCGATGGCTCACGTGACGGGCGGGGGCTTTTACGACAACCTTCCGAGAGTGATGCCTTCGGACGTTCAGGCCGTGATCGAGAAGCGAACCTGGACGGCGCCGCCAATTTTCAACTTGATCCAGCAAAGCGGGAACGTGCCGGACAACGAAATGTATCGGACCTTCAACATGGGAATCGGCATGGTCATGTTTGTTGAGCGCGATGCAGGACCCGCGATCGTCCAACGATTGATCCAAAGTGGCGAAGCGGCTGCGATTATAGGAACGCTCCAGCCTGGCTCGCACGACGTCCAGCTTATATAGCCTTTCGACTGCAAAGCCGTTGATGCATCTGCCAGAATCTTGGTAGATGACAACCGTTCGAGTCTATGTGACGCTCAAGCCATCGCTGCTTGATTCCGCCGGACGAACGGTTGCGGGTTCGCTCCAGAAGCTAGGCTACGAAGAACTTGAAGATGCCCGTATCGGGAAAATGATCGAGCTTAGGCTCAAGGAATATTCCGAAGCGCGCGTAAAGTCGATGTGCGACAAGCTTCTTGCAAACCCCGTGATTGAGAATTACCGGTTTGAGGTTGTTCCGTGAAGGTGGCGGTCATTCGGTTTCCCGGCGCCAACTGCGACCAGGACGCCTATCATGCGTTACGGGACGACTTGGGAGTGGACGCGGTCTACGTTTGGCACGAAGATCATTCCCTTGCCGGTTACGATGCGGTTTTTCTCCCCGGAGGGTTTGCCTATGGGGATTACTTGCGCTGTGGCGCGGTTGCAGCCCGTGCACCGATCATGGACGAGGTTCGCCGAATGGCGGATGGCGGCTACCCGGTGATCGGCGCTTGCAACGGCTTTCAAGTTTTGTGCGAGGCCGGGATTTTGCCCGGCGCGCTGCTGCTTAACGCGAGCCAGAAGTTTGTTTGCCGGTTGGTTACGATCCGGGCGGAAGGCAGAAAGAGCTTTTGGACGCAGGGTGTCGATCGGGATCTCCGTATTCCTGTGGCTCATGGCGAGGGCCGCTTCACCTGCGATGGAGAAACCCTCAAGCAGTTGAACGAAGAGGGCCAGATTGCCTTTCGCTATGTGCCTTTTGACGCGGAAGACACGGACTATAACGTCAACGGCGCCATCGACGATATCGCGGGAATTACGAACAAAAGAGGGAACGTCTTGGGCCTGATGCCTCACCCGGAACGCGCTACCCGGAAGGTCATAGGCTCGGACGATGGGCTTATAATTCTCAAAGCTTTGACTCTGGTTCGAACCTGAGCGGAATCTTACAGCGTCAAACGCTGTTGAATCCTGGTATTCCATTAAGGCACCCTTAAGGAAGTAAAAGGTAAACCAATCATCGTAATAGATAGTGAAGCGTTTCGGAAAGGAAGTTGGATGCGTCGTGGCGTCGAACGATTTAGCGGGTTAGCCCGCGGTTCCGGACAAAGAGGAATCGCATACAAATCCATAACATAGCCAAATCGATGCGACTACGATTTCCATTTCTTGCTCTTCTTGTCATTTTGTGCCTGCCTGCCTTTGCGGAGAAGGTTAAAATCGGCAAGCTCGGGCAGATCATTGACGACGTGCCGATTTTCTCCCGGCCGAACCAGCGATCCCACGTTTACTATCACGCGAAAGCACACGAGTACGTGGTTCTTCAGAGCTCCAACTCGAACGGCTACTACAAGGTTTTGCTCAAGAACGGCACCTTTGGTTACGTTCCCGATACCGGGGTTGCGAAACTCGCCTATGACGTGGTTGCCGACGAGCCGGCCGCGCCCGAACCGTCGCGGACCCATGATGCCCTGGCTTCCCGAGGAATACCGGACAACATTCGCCTAAGCGCAGACTCGCAGGCGGCGGTTGCCAACTACTCCCTGAAGTTTCAAGGCGTGCCCTATAAATGGGGCGGCACCGACCCCACCAAGGGGATCGACTGCTCGGCCTTCGTTAAGTTCTTGTACGGCAAGATCGGACTGGATTTACCTCGAACTGCGCACGAGCAAGCGATGGTTGGCACCCCGATTACCCGGCTGGAAGACCTGAGGGCGGGAGACAGACTCTATTTTTGGAGTTCCAAACGCGGCATGATCGGCCACACCGGCATCTATCTGGGCAATGGCTATTTTGAACATGCGAGTTCAAACCATCACGGGGTAGACACGGATTATCTCGGCACCAAGAAATGGCTCTCAATTTTGGTTGCCGCTAGGCGTTAGGCCCGTTTGTTGTTACAATAAGCGACATGAAGAACGAGGCGGTTCTTGTCACGTTGCTTGTCCAATTGGTTGTCATCGTGATGATCGCCCGCGTTGCGGGCTTGATTGGGCGTCGGCTTGGGCATCCGATCGTCGTCGGCGAGATCCTTGCAGGCCTATTCTTGGGGCCTTCGTTCCTCGGACGGGCGTTTCCCAGCGCATTCGCCATGCTTTTCCCGCCGGAGGGGCATCCGGGGTCTACAACACAAATTATCTATCTCATGAGCCAGATCGGCTTGATCTTCCTAATGTTCCTGATCGGCATGGAGTTCGATTTTGGGAATGTGCGCGCCCATGGCAAAAGTGCCGCTTTAGTTTCAATAATGGGCATTGCTCTGCCCTTTGCCCTTGGTTGTGGCTTTGGAATATGGTTGCATCCCTGGTTCCCGCAAACGAACTCTTTGGCGTTCTGCTTATTTATCGGGACCGCCATTTCGATTACGGCGATTCCTATTCTGGGCCGGATCATGATCGAGTTCAACTTGACGAGGACCGATGTGGGAGTTCTCACGATTACCGCCGCTGCGATTGATGACGCCCTTGGTTGGATCTGCCTTGCCGTCGTGAGCGCGATTGTAACTTCCAAGTTGAACGGCTATGCCACCGCCGAGATGATCGGGTTGGTCTGCTTGCTTGCCCTTACATTGGCCAAGGTGGTTCGCCCTGTGGCGATACGTTTGATCGGGAAAGAACTGAAGAACCGCGCGGATTCAGGCATTAGTCTCAACGCTCTTGCTGTGCTTATCGTGGTTATTCTGGGTTCGGCGGCAATCACGAACAAAATCGGCATTTCCTCGCTGTTCGGACCCTTTATGCTCGGAGCGATCCTCTACGATCAACAAGAATTCCGCGAAGCAGTTTTCCATCGAATGAAGGATTTCATCACCGTTTTCTTCTTGCCAATCTTCTTCACGTTCACCGGACTGCACACCGACATGGGCTCGTTGGGGTCGGGAATTATGTGGGCAGCGCTTGGACTTCTGCTGTTCGTCTCGTTCTTCGGCAAGTTCGTAGGCTGTTTCTTTGCCGCCAAGTTGAGTGGCTTGGGCAATAGGCAAAGCGCGGCCATTGGGATCATGATGAACACCAGGGCTCTGATGGGGCTGATCGCGGCGAATATTGGGCGTGAGATGGGGGCGATCCCCGCGCCCGTTTACTGCATGCTCGCTCCTCATGTGTGTTTTGAGCACGATGGTGACGTCTCCGGTGCTGCGGCGTTTGATCCCGGGGACCGAGCTTCTTGCTCCGTACACAGACTCCGAGTACGTGCGCAGCAGGCGAAGAATGGGTCTGGGTGTTCGGGAGCTGGAGAAGGCCGTTATTTGAGGCTTACCACCTGATAAGGTTCGCGCCCCAAACCACGCCGGCGCCGAAACCAACCGTCATCACGATCATTCCAGGCTTTAATCGTCCTGCCTCAACGGCCTCGCATAGAGCGATCGGAATGGACCCCCCGCTTGTGTTGCCGTATTTTTGAACATTCACGAAGACCTTTTCGGGCGGAATGCCCAACCGGTTCGCGGCGGATTCAATGATCCTCAAGTTAGCTTGGTGGGGAACGAACAGATCGATGTCCGAAGGCTCCATTTTGGACATTTCCAGGACCCGGCAGCAGGCGTCGCCCATTGCGTTGACCGCAAACCGATAAACCTCAGCACCGGCCATAAAAACGGTATTCCTGAAGTTGGCGGAGTTGGGGTTACACGCTGGGTGCAACGTTCCGCCAACCTGGAGATTGATCAATTTGCCACCTGCGCCATCCGCACACAACACCGTGTTAATCAGCCCTCGGTCCGTATTCTCTTCTGCTTTCAAAACCACCGCGCCTGCGCCATCGCCGAAAAGTACGCAAGTGGAAACGGTCCGTCCAATCGATGAGCGGCGTTAAAACGTCGGCGCCGATCACGAGCGCATTGTGGATCGTTCCTGCTTCGACCAACGATGCCGCGACCTGCAGCGAATAAATGAAACCGGCACAGGCAGCGCCAAGATCAAACGCGCCCGCTCTCTTTGCGCCAATTCGTTCCTGAACCAGGCAAGAAGTGCTCGGGAACGGCATGTCGCCCGTGACCGTCCCAACAATCACCATCTGAACGTCCAAGGGGTTGAGGCCCGCTCGCTCCAACGCCTGGCTTCCAGCTAGAGCAGCCAGACTGCTGGTGGATTCGCCTTCGGAGCACATGCGGCGCTCGACGATGCCTGTTCGTTGGCGAATCCATTCGTCGGAAGTTTCTACCAACTTTTCGAGATCGTGGTTTGAGAACCTTGTCCGGAACCGCGTGCCCAACCGATTGAATCACAGCGCGTCGCGCCATCCTAGTACCCTAACTCCTTAATGCTTGCTTCTATCCGCTGCACAAGCTTGTTGTCGATTGCCTTTTGAGCGAGCAAGAGGGCGTTCTTTATCGCCTTCGCGTTACTCCTTCCATGACAGATGAAACAAAGATCATTTAACCCCAGAAGGGGCGAGCCGCCAACTTCCGCATAATCCATTTTCTTGCGAAGAGGGAGAAATATCTTGCGAAGCGGCCAGTAGGGCATCTGGGCGACAAAGCCCTTGGGCACCTGGTCGCGAATAAGCTTCATCATCACTTCCGCTACGCCTTCACTGGTTTTAAGGACGATATTGCCGACGAAGGCATCGCACACCACAACGTCAACCGGCGCGGCAAACATGTCTTTGCCTTCGATGTTGCCGGCAAACCATTCGTGTCTGGAAAGCAGCCGGAAGGCATCTTTTGCAAAGGCGTTTCCTTTGCCCTCTTCTTCTCCGATGTTGAGAAGATGGACCTTGGGTTTTTCTCGGCCCATGATGAGATGCGAATATGCCCGGCCCATTATCGCAAACTCAACGAGATGCTTGGGGTCAATATCGGGGCTCGCTCCCGCGTCCAGGAGAAGAAAATTTCCTTTGACGCTCGGCATTTCGCTCGCGATGGCCGGGCGGTAGAAACCGCGCATTGGCCGCCATCTTATGAGAGTGGAGGAAACCGCGGCTCCCGTGTTTCCGGCGGAGACCATGCAGTTGGCGATTCCTTCTTTCACCAACTCCGTGGCGACCACCAAGGAAGAATCTTTCTTTTTGCGCAGAGCTTCCGTGGGCTTCTCGTCCATTTCCACAACTTGAGAGGCGGGATGAACCTGCAGGTTGCCTGGGCAAGGGGTGGGTAACAGCGGCGTGACGCGATCCGGCTGGCCAACAAGCAGAATATCGCCGTGGATGTGGGGCGCGGCTTCGATAGCGCCAGCCACGATGGCATCCGGGGCGTGATCCCCGCCCATAGCGTCCAGGGCGATTCTCAAGCTCCGTCGTCCCCGGGCTTCAGAAGTTTCGAAAGCTTCTCGAACTCAGGCCGCCCCTTCACCGCCGGCTTTTGAGCGACGCGCGCAGCTGCGATCGGGCAATCGCCCTCCCAACCGTGCGGGCACAGGGGTTGCATCGGCATTGCTACCAAGAGATCCTCTCGGAGCAGCGCTTCCACGATCAGGTTGTTGCCTTCGAACAGTGTGAATGGATCGTCCGGAACAACGCGAGCAAAATCTTGCGAATTGAAGCTGCTCGGCACGCCCTCGACCGGAAACTGCTCCTCCACCTCAAAGGTGACGTCGACCTCTATGGGGGCGCTGCAACGGGCACACTCTAGCACGGCCCTGGTTGCAAAGGTGCCGGTGATGAGAAGTACGTTTCCTGTGCTGACAGCCTCCAGAAACCCTTCCAAAGGCTTAACGAGGTCTATATCTGCCTCTTCTTCAAGTTCGGTCGAAATGTCTACGGAGACTTTTCGGCCCGGGTGCTGCAGCACATCATTTAGATCGAGAAGGTCCTCTCGCCTCATGACGGTCCGCGCATTTTACCCGGCACGTCTGCGGGGCTCTGCATCCGCCAAGGTTACCGTATGGGTGGTAGTAGGTGATGGGTGTGGGGTTTTGGGTTTTGGGTGCTAGGTGTTGGGTGTTGGGTGTTGGGTTTTAAGTTTTGGGTTTTTGGTGTCGGGGTTGAGTGTTGGGTTTTTGGTTTGGGGTTTTGAGTGTTTTATCAAGAAGCCTTTCTAAAGCAGCGCGGGCGACAGCAATCCTTCCAACTCCAAGAGCTTGCGCTTGATTGGCAGGCCGCCGCCATAGCCGGTGAGCGAGCCGTCTGAACCGATGACCCGGTGGCAGGGGATGATTACGGGAATCGGGTTCTGTCCATTGGCGGCCCCGACTGCTCGGGTTGCGCTTGGCTTGCCGATGGCGACCGCGATTTGTAGATAGCTTCTCGTCTCGCCGTAGGGGATGTTCGATAACTCTTGCCAGACTTTCCTCTGAAACTCTGTGCCTTGAGGGGCCAGTGGTAGATCAAAAGCGTGTCGGCGACCAGCAAAATACTCTTCTAGCTGGTGAACGGCTTGGGGGGCGGCATTCTCGTTGTAGGTTGCACCTTTGGGCGCGAGGTCGCCTTTGAAGAGAATGTGGGTTAAAACTCCTTGGCCGTCCGCGACGAGCAGCAATTTTCCCACCGGCGAATCGAGAAAGCGATAAGTGCTTGACATGGATTTATTGTAAGCGAGAGAGGCTTCCGAAATCCTGGCAAGCAATTTAGGCCACCGGGCGTAAGGGGAACGATAACTTTAGCGGTGGCGGACCACGCGGAAAATGTGCGAGCTTCGAGCCCCTCGGACCGGTCTGACAAGTCCTTCCTGTCCACCCTGTTCGATGCCCACGCGCCGACCGCTAAAGGTTAATTCCTGGTCGTAGCTGAGAGTTCTCTTCAGTATTTGAACTTACGATCCCCCGCATCCTTACCAGGAAATAAGAAACCTAGTAAAAACACCTAATCCCAGTAATTTTACCAGGTGACCCCAGCAATATTACGAGGAATAAGGCTCAGTGGATGAATGCCGTAGCGACGATGAAGCTTGACTATAAGCAGCTCGAGTCGCGACTACAGCGTTAGCACGGAGGAACGCAATGTTTTTCCAGATAAACACAAATATAGCAGCGCTTGACACGCTGAAGAATTTGGCAACAGTAAACAATGAGTTGTCAACATCGGAAAACCGACTATCGACGGGTCTGCAAATCAACTCAGCAGCGGATAACCCCGCGGGATTTATTATCTCGCAGGAATTTCAAGCCGAGATCACAGGTATCGGTCAAGCGATTCAAAACAGCCAGGACACACTGAACTACGCGAAGACGGCGGGAAGCGCCCTCGGCGAAGTCAGCACACTCTTAAACTCAGCCTATGCACTTGCAGTGTCATCGGCGAACACCGGCGTGCTCAGCCCCGCGGCTTTGCAGGCCAACCAGACGCAACTTAACTCGATCGTCTCGTCGATCACTCAGATCGCTCAGACGACCCAGTTCGGACAAAGATACATCCTCAACGGAAGTGCAGGCGTAAACGCGGCAATCACCAATGCCGCCGACGTGTCCGGCATTGCCTTTACGGGGAACTTCGGCGGCCAGTCCATCGTGAGCAACTCAGCAATCACACTCACGGTGACTCAGGCGGCAACTGAGGCAAGTCTTACCAGCCAAACATACGCTTTCGCGACAACGACTCTAACTGCGGGCTCTTTCACTATTAACGGAACGACGTTTAATACGACATCGAGCGAAACGGTCAATGATATCGTTCAAGCGATCAATGCAGCACAGTCCCAAACCGGGGTTGTAGCTACATACACGGCCGGCGGCGCCATAACGCTCACCCAGAACACCTACGGATCGGGATTTAACATTGACCTATCCGACGCCAACGGGGTGCTATTGTCCTCGGCTGGCAGCTCCAACAGCAAAGGCACGGACGCCACTGCCACCGCGACCATAGATACCGCCAATGGTCTCGTGACGGTACCGTTCACGGGTGGGCAGCAAGGCGCCAATGGTCTTGTACTCCAAGATGCGAGCGGCAACCAGATCGACCTGACCGACAATGGCAACGTTGTTGGCGCAGGGGTCCTGGCTGGCCAACTCAGCGTAGGAGACACTCAGTTCCAGATTGGGCCGAACGCAAACGAAGCGGTTGCGCTCTCAATCCCCAACTTCTCGGCAAACCAGCTCGGCACAGGCGTGGTTGGAGGGCTCAACTTGAGCAACCTCGACATCACCTCGTCCAGCGGAGCAAGTGACGCGATTCAGGTCATCAACGCCGCAATCCAGCAGGTTGCGTCGGCGGCAGGAAACATCGGTGCGTTCGAAGCGGACATTGTGCAGCCAAACATCAACTCGTTGAACACGGCAAGCACAAGCTTAACAGCCACGAACGCGGACATCGTCGATGTCAACGTCGCACAGGAGATGACAACCTTTACGAACTTACAGGTTTTGCAGCAAGCCGGTCTCGCGGTACTCGCTCAAGCGAATGCCAACCCGAACGCGGTGCTTAACCTGATTAAGCAAGGATAGCTTTTCTCACCGCGTCTCTCGGCACATCCATGGGCCGTCGCTTAATGCGGCGGCCTAAAAAGAGCTTAGAGAGGTGCGACTGGCCTCGACATTCGAAGAGGCTGAAGTGGCCTAGCCGCAGAGAAAAGCTGTCCACCAAGTTCGCCGTAGAGATCGTAAGCTTCGGCTCCGGTTATGTTAACATCGGCAAACGAGCCCAAGGCGGCCGTTCCGGGAGCATAAACCAAACCATCGATTTCCGGCGCGTCGCGATAAGATCGTCCGCAAACCCAACCATCGCGCAGATCCTCCACCAGAATGGGGATTCGGGTTCCAATCTTTCCTTGGTTGACTTCCAACGAGATTTGCTGCTGAACGCGCATGAGCTTATCGAATCGCTCGTTCTTCACTTTAATTGAAATCTGGTCCTCCATTTCATAGCTAGGCGTACCCGGCTCACGGCTAAAAAGAAACGCCCCCACGCGATCCAGACGCGCCTCTTTCATGAACTCCAACAGATAGTCGAACTCTCCGTCCGTCTCGCCCGGGAAGCCGACGATGAAGGTTGTTCGAATCGCCGCATCGGGAAGTGCAATTCTCAGCTTCTCAAACAGAGCCAGATACCGCTCGCCGTCCCAGGGCCTTTTCATCCTGCGCAATGTATCCGGATGGGCGTGCTGCAAGGGGATATCGATGTAGTTCAGCACTTTGGGCAACTCGGCCATTGCCTGGATCACTTCATCGGTTAGCCGGTTCGGATAAAAATACAAGATCCTGATCCACTCGATGCCCTCAACGTTCGATAGCTCTCTCAGCAGCCTGGGCAGGGTAAACGCCTTGTAAAGGTCGAAGCCGTACTGAGTCACATCTTGGGCAATGAGATTGATCTCCCTTGTTCCAGTCTGGGCGAGCCTCTTGGCTTCCGAGAGAATCCGCTCGATAGGCTTGCTTACGTGGCGCCCACGAAAGCTCGGAATCGTGCAAAACGTGCATTGATGGTCGCAGCCTTCGCTGACTTTCAAATAAGCCGACCAGGTTTTGCCGGTGCGAGTTCTAGTTTCCACGTCTGCCCACCGGTGATGCGGTGGGCTGACGTCGATCACGGGGCGCCGCCCTCCAGAACCTTTCGGGCAAGGTCTCCAAAGTTCGCCATATGGCCAACGCCCACGTACATGTCGGCACCCGGCGCAAGTCTTGAGAGTTCGACTCCAAGCCTCTGGCTCAGACACCCGGCGACGATTACTTTCTTGGCTCTGCCCGCCCTTTTCTCCCGGACGGCATCCTTTATTGCGCGGACGCTTTCGGCTTTCGCGGATTCCAAAAAGCCACATGTGTTGATTACGATCACGTCATGTTTGCGGGCTTTGGCGTCAACGTCGAATCCTTCGCCGTCGAGAACGCCGGCGATTTCCTCGCTGTCGACCTCGTTCTTGGCGCAACCGAGGGTTACAAGCTTAACTTTCGGATTCAAACTGGGCACTTCGCGTGTTCTACGTTGTCCGGCACGTATAGTCTGCTATCGGGACCACATATAAGCCTCAGGATTGACAATATAGCCTTGCCACTGAGGTTCTGCGTTGCAACCGCTGGTGAGAATCGGCGGGGCGATTGCCTTGACGCTTCCGTCCACCCGGGCCACATTCATCAGGCCGGAATGCCATGGCCAAGCGTGGCCGTAAACGACCGGTGAAGATCCATCACCGCTCCAACCTTCGCTCGAAGCGAAAACGTCTGTGGCCGGGGCCAAGTCAAAGGAATCGACCTTCGATCCGGAGTCAATCTCGTATCTGCAGGGCGGGATCACGAGCCAGTTTCCACCTCCAAAGGGGGTGCCACTGCTGTTTCGCGCCCACACACTATCCAGGAACATGATCGTTTTGGAAGGATCGGAGATTGAAGCAACCGACTGAGGCTGTGACTGCCAAACTCCGTCGATTTCAACAACCGGCGATAGATAGATGTAGTTGAACCCTATATCGGAATGGAGGCTTGCCAAATAATATTGGGCATACGTGTCGTTTGGCACGAAATCCTCGTCATAGTTACCGTAGGCGGCGGATCGGGCGCCATTGTCTCCCGGGTCTTTGAAGATATCGAATGATTTGGCGTACGGCAAAAGCAGTTGGACCCAAGTGCGGTCACTGGTTGGATCCGGTTGCGGAGCGCCTGGCTCGTAGTTTACGGGCGTGTAATAGTCATCGTAATCGCCGACGTATAACTCCATAGCGAGGGAAGCTTGGTGAAGATTGCTTGCGCAGGCCGACTTGAACGCGGCTGCTTTGACCTGAACCAAGACAGGAAAAAGTATTAGCGCCAGAATCACAACAATGGCAAGCGCTATCAAGAGTTCCGTTACTGTAAAGCCCTTGAACCGTTTCAACTCTAAACTAGTTGTAATTATATCTCAATGGCGGTTAGCCTAAAACCGGTGGCTCTTTTGAAGCCCATACACGTCGACTGCGCCTACCTGCTCCAAGCCGAGCGCCTGGTACCAATCGATAAGCGCCGGATCGCACTGCAATTCTAATATAACACGTTCTTGCATGGCCAGCTGCTCTACCGCAAAAACAATTGAAGAACCGAAGCCCCTCGACCGATAGGGCACGGACACGCATAGGTTGTAGAGTCCAAGAACACTGTCTGTTCTGTGCAACATAACAGCTGCGACCGGGCGTTCCCGAATGTCGGGCCGTTCCAGGTCATAAAGCTGCAGTTCTGCGGAACGTACGGTTGCTTGGGCAATTCGGTCTCTTATGTTGGCGGATTGTGTGGAGAAAAACTGCCACATCATGAAGTCGGCCAGCCTGTGCCGGTCCATCGCCGTAGGAGCAAACCGCAGCTTTCCGGCTGCTCCCGTGCCAGCTTTGGCATTGGTCATCACAGCAAGGGAGTAGACCCTGACAAACCCCGCCCTATCCAAATCCACGTAGGCGCCCTCACCGGTTCCATATCGAATGACGTAGACGTTAAAGAAAGGGCGCGCGCCGGCGAGTTTGACCAGGGCTTCGGTATCGATCTTCTTGCCGTCCTCGCAAAACGCAAAGTTGCAGATCGGATGCTCAAAGGCGTTGGTTACCGCTTTCCAGCCTGTACCGGTGACGTTCTCGGTCCCCAAGATGCCTTTGGCAATCGACCAATAGGTCTTCTCCAGGTTCTGCGAAAGCGCGGGATAAAGGTCGGTCGAAATCACAAAACGAAGCTCCACCAAGCGCCAACTCCCAACTTGTGGGTTGTTGCAAACCCTCCAATTGCGAGGCCTTGGCCAAGTTCAAATCCGGAAAAGAGGTTGAGCCCTTTCGGGGTGATGATGATCGTCGAAACGAATGGCGCTTTTGGATTTACTTTGAATAGGTCGATCCCCGCGCCAAGTTGAAAGCCGGAAGCGGTGTTAGCTAGAACCCCAAGCCGCAACGTTGGCGCGTAAACATGGAGTGGAGCTGCGTAGGCTTGGCCCTCGAATCTCTTTCCAAAAAAATCCGCTGCCGTTCGAAGTAGTCGCTTCTCTACAAATACGCCGCCGTAGTGGCCGGTGTCCAGCCATAGGACCTGGCACCCGGGAAGGGCGTCGATCAACTTTTGGGTGTCTGGCTTCGGGACTACGGTGTCATATTTGCCGCCAATTACGAAAACGTCCGACCCTTTCCTGGAGGCCAAGTACTGCCTGGCGTCGATTGGCGCGAGCTCGGCACGAAGCTTGGCCTCCGTATAGCCCTTGCGTCTGAGATCTTCGCGAACTTCCTCGGTTCTGGTGCCGTGCCAAATGATGTGGGCCAGATCGGCTCCGCCAAGCATAAAAGTCGCCAGCTGGATGCGACTGTCCACGCCGTAAGCGACCGTTGCGACGATGGAGCCTAAGCTTATACCCGCGATGCCAAGGCGCCTGTGATCGAATTCTGGCCGTGTTTCGAGAAAATCAACGGTTCGCCGAACGTCCAAGACTGCCTGGGTCATCATGCGGAGCAATGCACTGGCATCCGCCATGACCGCCATCTTCCCGGATCTTGAGCCCTTGGGGGTTCTTGCCAGGTGGTAGGGGAGGGTCATGATTACCGCGGCGATGCCACGGTCCGCCAGTTCTCTCGCGAGTTCGTTTTCAACCTGCAAGTCGGTTGCGCCCCAGTAATGTAGGATGATGACCGCGGGCATGACCTGGTCGGTCAGCGCCGGCATGGTGATGTGAAGTGGCACCACGTTGTTTTCCGGATAGGGCGTTTCGACCGGGCTCGGGAAAGTGACGGTGTATTCCCGTAGGCTTTCTTCACTGGGGATCTCCTTCCACTGTTCGAACTGAATTTGCCGAGGCGCCTGTGTCACGGATGGCGTCTGCGGTTGGGCTGTTGGGGCGGATTGGGCGTGGCAGACGGGTGAGAGCAACGCCAGAAAGCAGGTCAGGAGCCATACGATTCGGCCGACTTTCAAGAAAAGTGAATCTCGGCTCATCTGAACCCAGTAGAATACTCGGGAACTAGGGTGGAACGGTTCGGCGAAAAGGTAAAGGGTAAAAGGCGAGACCAGGTGTATTTGAATGGTAAGGGCGCAGGAGTTGTATTCGGTAGCGGGCTTGAATCCTTCCGGTCCTACCTTCTTCCGAGCCTCAGAGCGCCCTTGATCCTTGCTCTCAATTGTAGCCTCACTACTCTCCCAGAGCCGGGGAAGCTCCAATGATCCCCATTCGCGACAACCAACTTAACCGGCGAACTCCCGTGGTGACCTACACGCTGATCGCCCTCAACTGCTTTATCTACGTTTGGGACCGGAACTTCAATTTCACCCATCTCTTCGGGCCCAATGAGGTTTTCAGCAACCTTGTGATGAGGCCGAGCGACGTTACCGATGCACTTCACGGCGGCGACCGGTTTGCATTGGTAACCGTTTTTACTGCCATGTTCCTGCATCAAAATCTGCTCCACTTGCTCGGGAATATGCTTTTTCTCTTGACTTTTGGGCAAGGTGTTGAAGCTGCCCTCGGCGGTCCAAGGTTTTCGCTCTATTATCTGTTCTGGGGTGTGGTGGCCGCCGCAACTCATACGTTCATCAACCCGCAATCCCTCGCTGCGACGCTGGGCGCTTCGGGCGCAATCGGTGGCGTTCTCGGCTGCTACTTCCTTCTTTTCCCAGGAAACAAAATCGAAGTTCTTTTGCCATTCGTCTTTGTGCCGCTGGTTACAAGCGCCTGGGTCCTGCTGGGGCTTTGGTTTTTGTGGCAGGTGCTCATTCCCCAGCAGGGCGTGGCTAACTGGGCTCATGTTGGAGGGTTCGTCGCGGGTATGTTAACCGTTCTGATAATGGGCGGACGCGAGAATGTGCTTAAAGGCAGAGAGCAGGAACTGGATTACGACTTTGTTTAACGGCTTATGACCCCAAGGAAACCTCCTTTTTGGATCTATTTGTGCGTGCTGATCACAGCCGGACTTTCGCTGGCCTCGATGTATTTCCGGCATCAGGTTGAGGATCGAAACCGGGCAGTTGCGATTGCCGCCGAATACGACGTGATCCAATCCCTCGCCGCAGCTCAGGGCCTGACCACCGAACAGGGCCTGGAGGAGCTGGAGCGCAACGGACTCACTTCCGTGGTCATTCCCGAGCAGTACGCCACTGAAATGTTCTCCGAGGGCCAACTCCAACTGGTGGACGGGAAGTACGTAACGGGCGATCCCGACTCCATAGCACGGCTCCTTAGAGGCGTTAAGCTTCGCTTTCCCAAGTTCGTCGATAACCAGATTTTTGTGGGCGCAACTCAGACGAAAACGGGCATTCAGTTTCCAGACCTCAATCTCGTTCGCAGCGTGGCAGTAGGACTCAATCCTGACGCGGCCGAATCTGCTCGTTCCGCCGGACTCCAAATCATCGCACGGTGTGTGAACCCTGCAAGCGCTTCTGCCGACACGGTAACCCAAACCCTCGCATGGGCAAAGGACCTTGGCGCGGAGTTCTTCCTGCCCGAAGGGGCACAAGTTTTGGGACAGAAGAAGGCGTTGAAAGCGTTCTCAGATGCCCTCAAGACTTATGGCATTTACTATGCGTCGCCGGAGTTCACTAAAATCTCGGGCGACGAGAAAGTGGTCACGGACGCCCCGGACCAAGTCGTCCGGCTGCACTCCGCTCAAGCGGATGAACTCGACAAGATGCAGTTGGACGACGCGGTTGACCGTTATGCCAAGGCGGCGCGGGAGCGTAATCAACGCATCTTGCTTCTCCGTCCCCTGTCCAGTGCCGCCACGGCCCCACTCAGCGACTTCGGAGACTTCGTTAAGCAAGTTAAAGACGAAACGGAGAAGGAGGGTGGCATTGTGGGGCAGCCACATCCATTCTCCGAACCGAACACACCCGCAATTCTCTATCCTTTGATTGGCTTGAGCATCGTTCCTCTTGCCATTTGGACAGCCTTTGCCCTTATTCCCAAAAAGTGGCTGGCCATGCTCATAGGGCTCGCGGCATTGGGGTTGGGCGCGCTGTGTTACAAGGCTACCGGCCCTGGCCGTTCACTGGATGCGCTTCTTGCCGCGCTTGTTTTTCCAACCGCAGCCTTTATCATTCTCGACCGTCGGCGGGGCTCGAATTTGCTGCTGGAGTATGGGGTGATTACCCTTATCAGCATCACGGGCGGCCTTGCCATTGCCGGGTTGCTGAACAGTCTTGCCTACTTCATTCATGCCAAGCAGTTTCTTGGAGTGAAGTTCGCCCACTTCTTGCCGATCGTCGTTGTGGGCGCCTATTTCTTCCACCAATTTCGGGATTGTTCGTAAATCGCTTTCAAGCCCAATGGTTTGGGGTAAGGCTTTGCTTGGGTTGTTGGTTGTGCTGGGTCTTGTCTTTATGATCGAGCGGACAGGGAACGACAATCCGGCTGCGGTCAGTGACACCGAGCTAAAGCTGCGGGCATTTTTAGATGCCATTTTGTTCGTCCGGCCCAGAACAAAGGAGTTTCTCATAGGGCATCCGGCCCTTATCGTGGGGATTGGCATGCTTATCAAAATGCGCAAGGGTGACCCGCGATTTCAGGATTTGGCGGGTTGGATTACCTTATGCTTGATGCTTGGCGCGATCGGTCAGACCAGCATCGTCAACACGATGTGCCACATTCACACGCCCCTGACCATAAGCCTTGCTCGAATCGGGGTTGGCCTTGTGGCGGGCGGTATAATTGGCGGTGTGGCGTGGTGGCTGGTGGTTCGCCTGACCAATAAGATGCGCCCGGTTCAAGGCTAGAATTTTTGGCAAATCTTGTCATAGCGGGGTACTTTGGTTGCGGTAATATGGGGGATGACGCTATCCTCGTGGGGTTCGCGCACGGTCTCCATATTGGCGGATTCAACAACACCGAAATCACGGTGATGAGCGGCGCCCGGAAGAGACGTTTCGCTATTACGGGTATCGATCTATTCCCCGCATGGATTCCAAGGCCTATGACGAGGCCATCCAAAAAGCGGACGCTTTGATCTTTGCGGGCGGCAGCATTTTTCAGGACGTGACGAGCGTCAAGAGCGTGGCTTATTACGGCGGCCTAGTATCGAAAGCCAAAAAGGCGGGCAAGAAAGTCATCATGCTCGGGCAGGGAGTCGGTCCGTTGAACTCATTTTTGGGCAAGCGGATGGCGGTGAAGGCATTCAACCAGACGGATTTGATCGTCGTTCGTGACCCGATGTCCAAGGCCACGCTTCAGCAGTTAGGGGTGAAGACGCCGGTGAAAGTTGGCGCCGATCCAGCCTTTTTGCTTCCCGACAAGATCAACGAAGACGAATCGCTGGCGTTCAATGTCGGCGGCATGCGTTCGGTCGGTGTGGCGCCGCGGCCGTTTGGGAAGGACAAGAAGGTCGTCGTCGAACTGTTTGGCGAGCTTTGCCGGCTGCTTTTTCAAGCGAAGATCATGCCGGTGCTCATCGAAATGGACAAGAACCAAGATGGGCCGCTGATCACAGAAATTGAAAAGCAGCAGGGTGGAAAAATTCCTGACTTGCGAAAGCAGCAAACCCCTATGCAGATTCAGGGACGTATCGCCCGCATGGACGGCATGATCGCCATGCGGCTGCATGCGGGAATCTTGGCCGCGACGGTTGGAGTTCCCCCGCTCATGATCAACTACGACCCAAAGGTGGCGGCATTTTCCAAGATGCTGGATATCGGTTCAGCGTTGCCAATGGATAACCTCACCCCTCAACGGTTATTTGAAGCATTCATGACTTTCCAGAAGGACAACGAGCGGTTGACTAAGGTGATGCAGCGCAAGCGGGAAGAGCTGAGGCGCGAGGCGATGTTCAACATTCAGGCCGTTAGAGACGGCCTGCCAAGCAAAGTTTCAGTTTAGTTAGAGGGGGGATTTCAGCCCCAACTCTTGGGCGAGACTCTCGAGTCTCGGGTCGGCCGTCCAGAAGCCTACATTCTCCACAAGCGCAGACGCAAGGAGATGTGCGTCGATCCATCCAGCGCCACGGCCGTGGGCTGCTCAAGCCGCAGTATCTTCAATCGCCGCGAGCTTGCGCGCCTGCTCGTCCTGGCTCAACGCATCCAGCATTTCCTGAATGTCGCCATCCATGAACGTGATCATGTTGTGCATGTCCATGCCGATGCGGTGGTCGGTGATTCGGCTCTGGGGGAAGTTGTAGGTTCTAATTTTCTCGCTTCGATCGCCTGAACCGATTTGGCCTTTCCGCATACCGGATCGCTCGGCTTCCATCTTCTGGCACTCGTAATCGTAAAGCTTGGCCCTAAGGACTGCCATTGCTTTGAGCTTGTTCTGCTGCTGGCTGCGTTCGTCTTGGCAAGTGACCACAATGCCCGTGGGCTTGTGGATGATCCGGATGGCGGTCTCATTCTTCTGCATGTGCTGGCCGCCGGCGGAGCTGGAACAGAAGGTTGAGAGTTCGATATCGTCCGCTTTGATCTGGACATCCACGTCTTCTGCTTCGGGGAGAACCGCAACCGTTACGGTGGAAGTATGGATGCGGCCGCTGCTTTCGGTCTTGGGCACGCGCTGAACACGGTGAACGCCGCTTTCATGCTTGAGCTGGCTGAATGCTCCTTGGGCGTCGATCGTGAAAACGATGCGCGAGGCGCCGCCGATACCGCTTTCCTCATGCTCGACGATCTCGTATTTCCAGCGTCGCCGTTCGGCGTATCTGGCATACATTCGATAGATTTCGTTCGCAAAGAGGGCGGCTTCTTCGCCGCCTGCCGCAGCGCGGATCTCGATGATCACTGACTTGTCGTCGTTCGGGTCTTTGGGAACGAGCATCGCCTTGAGCCTGTCTTCTAGGACAGGAATCTCGGCCTTAAGCTGGGTGACCTCCTCAAATGCAAGCTCCTTAAGCTCGGGGTCGCCCATCATCTCTTCGGCTTCTTCAAGACCCTTTAGCGCCTTCTTGTAATCCCGAATGATGGTGACGATGTCCTCGAGCTCTGCTCTAGCCTTTCCCAGCCTTTGAAGCTCGGAGGGATTTACGACAATATTGGGATCCTGCAACTGCGCTTCAACCTGTTCAAAGCGCTGCTCAATCTCCTCCAGCTTCTCTAGCATCTCCAAAAATTGTACCCTTGGCTGTCTGCAGCCAAGTTATCTACGGATTGGGGCAGGGGTTGGTCGCCCTTTCCTTACTGTCTGCGCAAGCTATCTCGAAAGGCGAACCCAGAGCTTGTAGTCCTTTTTGTCTTTGAGCCTCCAGTCCAAGGCAGGACGCTGCTCGCCCTCCTCCAAAATGTTCCACTTCCCCTTGAACGCAACCATCACAGTCAGGATCGCCGGCTTGGGGTAAAGGCCGATCGGCACGAAGCTGCCGCCTGTCGTCGGTGGCGTCGGCGTAAAGCGAAACCCGCCCCAGGTTCCCTCATTCGTATTGCGCCTCGCTTCCTATCGAGCGTGAATCCATGGTCTCAGCTCCACTGGGAGCTTTCAAACCACCCATGCCCCTGAACGGTACGATCAACGAGAAGTCATCCCCCTTGAAACGTACGTCTCGCTCCGCGCCACGTAACCACAGCTGATGAACGCTGCTTCGTGTGGCACGAAACACTGGACCGCCAGGTAAAGTTGCCCAATCGTGGCAGACGAATCGAACATGGCGGCTACGCCTTCGGGGACGGCAAGGTTCGTCGGATTCTATTGCCTTGTGCTGATGACGCTGTACAATTTTGCGGCGATCGGACTCATTGCCGTGCCGCTGCAGTTCGTTCTCATGAACAAGCTGCACTTTTCCCCCGTGCAGCAATCGGCATTCGGGATGTACACCGATATCCCCTTCTATGTGGGATTCGCGTTTGGCTTTCTGCGCGACCGCTGGCGGCCATTCAACAAGGGAGACCGCGCTTACTTCTTTCTTGTGCCTCTGCTAATGGCCGCTATCTACTTGGCGATGTCCTTCACGCCGGCCAACTATTACTCTTTGCTTTGGGGCAGCATCGGGCTTTCCGCGTTGGCCGCTTTACTTGGGGCTTCGGCGCAGGGGCTTCTCGCGGCCATCGGCAAAGACTTTGGGATGATGGGCCGGCTCGGGACGATTACTCTGATTACCGCGCGTGGTTCCATGATGTATTCCGCCGGAATCGGAGGCTGGTTGGGAGACAATGCCGGCCCGCGCGTGCCGTTTTTGCTTAGCGCTCTAGTTTGCCTATCTGTGATTCTTTTGGCCTTTTGGCGACCCCGGGCGATTTTCCGGTCGGGAGACGAAGTGTTTGTCAGCGTTATTCCAGAGAATGCGATGACGGCGATGAAGCGGTTACTGCGGCACAAGGCCATCTACATCCCTGCCGTCGTTCTATTTCTGTGGGAGTTTGCGCCGGGATGGGGAACGCCCCTCATGCGATTTTTGACTCAGCAAATCAAAATCAGCGAAAGCGCTTTTGGGTCTTCTCAGGCATGGCTCCGGTTTGGGACGGTCTTCGCCGGCCTGTCTTATGGCTGGCTCTGCAAGTGGTTCCGGTTCAAGGCATTGCTCAACTGGGGCACGTTGCTTGGCGTTTTAGGCGGCCCTGCGTTTTTGCTGATTCACACAGCGGGCCAAGCGAACATCGTTAGTCTGCTGGCCGGCGTTTCCTGCGGCATCGCCCTAGCCGCTTACTATGATCTCTTGATTCGATGCTGCCCTAAGGAGCTTGAGGGGGTGGCTTATATGCTTACTTTTGCCGTTTTTACCTTCGCCACCGACGTCAGCGATATCTTCGGCTCCTGGCTCTACGAGAAGGGCGGTTTTACCCTGGCCTTGGTGGTGACGACGGTTGGCACAGCGCTTATCTTCATTCCCGTGAACCTGCTGCCGAGGGCGATTTCGCATCCCCATGAGGGCGAGCCGATCGTCGACGAGGATCCGCCCGAGCTTTCGCGAGAGCCGGTTCCGGCGTAGGTTGACTTCCGGCAGCGTATTCGGGATTCGGCTCGATTCTCGCTGATTTCTCTTTTTAGTTATTGCAGTTGGTGTCACAATGGGTTACTATTGGGGTAGGTATTAATTATGGCTACGCCTTTTGCCACTTCACGACCTGCGACGCCGCCGGCGCCTCAGAATATGCCGGGTGCGATCCCGCTTCCCGGGCCTAACCCAACGCCCCCGGCTCCGACGACCATCACGGCCGCCAACCTTGTAGGTGGAGCCGACGCCGAGGGCGTAGGGGGCAATAAACCCCCCGTTCCGGGCGCAACACCAACCGCCACCGGTTGTTTCCACGTGGATGTTCGATTGAACACGATCCAGTTTGAATACGATCCAACATGCCCCTCCCAAATTGGGCAGGAGCAACTGGACTTGATGGCGCAAATCAAGAAGACGGAGTCCGTGCTGACCGCCATCTTTTACCCAGAAGGTTTACCACCCGATCTCAAGCTCCGGATGCCGGCCAAACGGATAACAACAGCCCCAACTCGCCAGCCGTCGGCCGCAATTGCGGCGGCGCTATCGGACGCCCATCGTTCGGCCAAAGCGCAGGTCGACGAGGAGCAAAGCGCCTACGACGCTCAAATGCGTAAAGTGGCGGACAATCCGAAGAAGGAAGAAAAACGTAAAGAAGAAAAGGCCGAGAAAAAGAAGGCCAAGTTCCGTTCCTACTTTTATGCCTTGGTGCTGTTGGCTGAACTTGGGCTGGACGGTCCGAAAGGACAGCCGTGGCTTGCCAATGGGGCTCTCGCAAGCTTGAAAGATCAAATTGTCACACTTGAGGCGGGCAGAGTTAAGAATGGCTACATGCGGCAGCTAGGAGCCGAGGGCTTCTTGCTCGGTGCCGTCCCCCTAGCCATCTTGATAGCAAGAGAACTTTGGCGCATCTACGACCCCAAGTCAACGGGCTATTTTTCGACACTGTTTGAGAGCCAACCGATGGGTGTGGTTTATATACTGCTCTACGCTTGGGTCGGGGCGATGGTGGGGACCTTTCTGTCCTTCGCGATGAGAAACCCGGTTCTCACGTTTGATCAACTTGGTGTGCCCGAATCCGATCGATTGAACCCTTCGATGAGGCTATCTTACGTGGGAATTCTCGCGGTTATCGTGCATGTTGCCCTCTTGTTCGGGGCGTTCAAGATATCGATTGGCACACTCGATTCGGCGAAGCTCGAGACTACGCCGTCGCTGGCATTGCTCATCGGCACTTTCTGCGGGATTTCAGAACGGGCAATAAGTGGCAAGCTCATTGCGAGCGCAGATTCAAGCGGAAAGTGAGATAAGGAAAATGGCTAGTAACGTGAATATCGATGTCTTGATTGTCGGCGGAGGGCTCGGAGGTGTTTCTGCCGCGCTAGCGGCTTCTTCGCTTGGCGTAAGCGTGATGCTGGTGGAATCCAGCAACTGGCTAGGAGGGCAGCTCACCGGTCAGGGCGTTTGTACGCCCGATGAAGACGCTCTCAATGGCCTGCCCGTTGTGGAAATGTACGGCTCCACTGCCACTTACCGAGATCTCAAACACCGCATCCGCGAATGGTATCGCAACAACGCGGCTCTCAGTGCAACCGGCAATACTCAGACTTTGCTGAACATCGGGCGGTGTTGGGTGAATACCGGCTTCGCCGTCGAACCAGGCGTGGCGGTGGTTGTACTTAACCAGATGCTTTCCGAGTTGAATGTAACTCCCATTCTCAACGCAAGTGTTTCCGGCGCAACCTTGAACGGCCGATTGATCGGTCCGGTCACGGTTACCGAGTCGGATGGGACTACGACCGTCGTCAGCGCCAAGTTCATTCTGGACGCGACTGAAACCGGCGACCTGCTCCCGATGTTTGGACTTCAGCACGTCATTGGAGCGGAGGCTCAATCGGATACGGGCGAACCGGATGCGCCGGCCGACTGCGCCCATCCTGAGTGGATCCAGCCCGTGACCTATCCGTTCGCCCTGGTTCACCGTCCGGCCGGGGAAAACTACACGATTCCCGAACCGGCCAACTACGACGCGATCAAAGCGGCACAGAACTTTTCCCTGGTCGATGGCGCGATTACCGCGATGTTCACCGGCCCGGCCCCCTTCTGGACGTATCGGCGAATCGTGGACCACACGCTGTTCAATGACCCTAACTATCCGTATGATTTGGCCACGATCAACGTTGCCGCGAACGACTACAAGGGGGGCATCTATCCGGACGATAACAATCCAGGCAACAATTCCGCCGTTTTGGCCGCGGCCCGCCAGGCTTCGCTGGCTTACCTCTACTGGCTGCAGACCGAAGCGCCGAGAGACGACGGCAACCCTTCTCCCGGTTGGCCCGAACTGATGCCAGCGACTTACTTTTTCAACACGGCGGATTCAATCTCCCCCGCTCCCTATATACGCGAATCGCGAAGAATCAAGGGCCTTTATCGCGTTCTGGAAAGTGACATCTCCGCTGCCAACAACCCCGGGATGCGTGCCAAAGTGTTCGCAGACTCTTGCGGAATCGGCAACTACGCGATGGACGTGCACGCGGGGGCGAATGGCGGCGTCGAGGTCCAGCAACCAACGAAGCCCTACCAGATTTCGGCCAAGTCCCTGGTCCCGAACGATTGCGACAATCTGATCGCTTCCGGAAAATGCCTTGGCGTGACTCACATCACGAACGGCGCCTATCGGCTGCATCCGCAAGAGTGGAACGTGGGCGAGGCGGCGGGGGCTCTTGCTGCCTTTTGTGTCCACACGTCCAGCACGCCTGCCCAGGTTGTGAGTGGCGACCCGCTTTTGGCCCAATATCAGAACACGATCATGAATCGCGGCGTCCCGCTCTTTTGGTGGAGCGACGTGCTTGGCAACCCGTTCTGGAACCACATCCAAATGTGCGGGGCAAGAGGGGCTTTTGTTGGTGATCCGGGAACATTGGCGTTCAACCCCTCAGGCGTATTTGACGCGGATGCGCAGGCAAATATTGCAGGGCAATACCCGGGTGTGACGTTTAACTGGCCAACGGATCCGTTCACCCGCGCGCAAGCGGCCCAGGTAATTGCGAACCAGATGGGGTGGGTGCAGTAGTTAGACCGGCACTTCGGATCTTCTCTCAGCGACTCTTCTCTCCGAGTGGTCGAGGATCTTCTTTCTGAACCTCAGCTGCTTGGGCGTGGCCTCTAACAGTTCATCGTCTCGCAGCCAGCTTAGGGCCTGCTCCAAGGAGAACTCCTTGTGCGGATCGAGAGCTACTGTTTGTTCCGAGGTTGCAGACCGAATGTTGTTCGCCGCTTTCATCTTGGTCGCGTTGACGATCATGTCCTCGTCCCGGCTGCAAGCGCCCACGATCATGCCTGCGTAGAGGTCGGTGCCGACTTCGTAAAAGAGGGTCCCGCGCTCCATCACGTCTTCATAGGCGTAGCGCGTCAGTTTGCCGGTGTCTTTGGAAATCAGGGAGCCCTGGGTTCGGGAGACGATCTCGCCACCGTACGGCCGGTAGCCATCGAAAATGGACGACATGATGCCGAGGCCTCGCGTCATCGTGAGGTAGTTGGAACGGAAACCGATCAAACCACGCGTGGGGATCACGTACTTCATGCGAGTGGCGCCGCCCTCCGTGTTCGCCATATCCAGAAGCTCGCCCTTGCGGCGGCTAAGATCTTCCATCACCGCGCCGACGGAATCTTCTGGCAAGTCCAGGGTCACTTCTTCAAACGGCTCTTGGAGAATTCCGTTTTCCCGATGGAAGATGACTTGCGGGCGCGAAATCTGCATCTCGAAGCCTTCGCGGCGCATGGTTTCGATGAGGACAGCGAGTTGAAGTTCACCACGGGCGGCTACCTTTACTGTGTCTGGAGGGGCATTGCGATCGATGTGGATGGAAACGCTGATGACTTCCTCCTTTTCCAACCGCTCTCTAATCTTGTGGATAGTAAGGAACTTGCCGCCGTCCTTGCTCGCAAGCGGCGAGTTATTCGCGTAAAAGTTCATGGTGAGGGTGCTCGGCTCGACCTTGATTGCGGGAAGCGGCTTCGTAGATTCCGGCGAAGAAATGGTGTCGGAAATGTACACCGGCTCTATGCCTGACATCATGACAATCTCGCCGGCCGAGGCCGATTCCACTTCCTGAGTTTGGATGCCTTCGTAGACCCAAAGCTTGGTGACATTGAAACCGATCTGCTTGTCAGTGCCTTCGCGCGTTTGCGCCAAGCGGTCGCCCACCTTGACGGTCCCGCGCAAAATCTTGCCGCCGAACATGCGGCCGAGGTAATCCGAGTAGTCCAGGTTGTTAATCTGGATTTGAAATGGTCCGTCTGCTTCCACTGCAGGAGGAGGAACGGCGTTTACGATCATCTCAAACAGTTCGCGCATGTCAGTTTCACTGCCATCCGGGGAAACGCGGGCAAATCCGCCCGAGCCGCTGGTGAAAAGGTGGGGAAAAGAGATCGTCTTCGCTTGCGCCGAGATCGATGAAGAGGTCAATCGTTTTGTCGTAGGCGTCCATGGGGCGGGCGCCTTCACGGTCGATCTTATTGATGCAGACGATGGGTTTGAGCTTGTTCTCAAACGCCTTTTTGAGCACAAACCGGGTTTGGGGCATGGGCCCTTCATTGGCGTCGACGATGAGGAGGACGCCGTCCACCATGGAGAGAACGCGCTCGACTTCGCCACCGAAATCGGCGTGGCCGGGCGTGTCTACGATGTTGATCTTCACATCCTTGTAGCGCACGCTCGCGACTTTGGAAAGGATGGTGATGCCCTTTTCGCGCTCGAGTTCGTTGCTGTCCATCACACGCTCTTGCATGTGCTGGTTCTCACGGAAGATGTGCATTTGACGAAAAATCGCGTCGACCAGCGTTGTCTTGCCATGGTCGACGTGCGCGATGATACCGACGTTGCGAATTTGGGGCATAAGTCAAATTGTACCGGGATGGGGCGGTTCGGCGTTGGAATGATACAAATATGAGGCCATTCTTAGCACTAAACCCCTCATTTGTTCAGGGAAGGGTGCGAAGGGTTCTTATTGATGATCTTTACGAAAGAGGCTTCTGAGCTTTCGTCTAAGCCTTCCTTTAGCAACGTTGAATGCCATTGTTAGCGTAGGTCTCGAGGACGAGGGCATTTGGCTCAAAGCTCTCCTTGCTCCTGCCGGATTTCCTCCCTCCGCCATGAACTGAACGTCGAGTAGCCTCAGGGCTTGGTCTTCAGGATAGCGCCTAAGGCCCAAGCTCTGAAGTTGCCGTGCCTGGTCGTTTCGTCCTGTTGATGCCAAAGCGGTGATCGAATCGGCAAGCATCGCGGGCAACCCCGGAAGATCGCGCAAAAGGATGGCATACACGAAATCCACTTTATCGCCCGCCCCCGTAGCGGAATAGTAACGGATGGCTTCCGGATAGATCTCCGAAGGAATCGGGGTTCGATTGAAGAGGTCCTGTAGAAGTTCGTAAGCCTGTGGCTCCTGCCTCTCACGTACAAGCAGCCTAAACTCGAGCACATCTAAAAACGAATCGTTATCGCCAGCAGCCCGGGCCTTAGTGAGTTCAGCTCTAGCTTCTTTGTCCTGCTGGTCCAAGATCAAATGGCTTATGAGCAGCCGACGTGCGATTCTTGCTATGTGCGGCCCCGCCACTGTAGTGGCGGATCGGAGCTCGCGAATGGCGCCCGCAAGATCTCCTTTTCGAATGAGGTCGTTCGCTTTCTTAAGGCCTGCACCTGATTTCAAATGAGGCACCGCGTTTTCCGCCCGATCTGCCCATTCTTTGGAAGCTTTTAGGTTTCCCCGGTGGCGCATAACGGTCGCAAGCGTGCTCATTGCCAGCGGATTCCGTGGATTCAGCTCGAGCGCGTAATTCGCGGCGCGCTCAGCTTCGTCAAAGTTTGCAGCGGCCTTGAGCGCAAGTGAGAAGTTTGCCCAGAACGAGGCTCCTGTGGGACAAGTAGCGACAGCCTGCCGCAACTCGCTCACTGCCTCTTCAAGCGACCTACGCTGTAGGGCAACCATTCCCCTGCGATTGTGATACTGGGCAGTACCCACGAACCAATCAGGCGCTTTCGCGAGCATTTGTTCCTGTACCTCCGCGTTATTTTTTGAGCTGGCGAGAATCAGCGAAGCATATGCGTCCGGGTCTTGCGGATACAGACTGAGGGACCTATGAAACGTTTCCGAGCTGTTCTCATAGTCTCCTTCAATGTTTGCAAGATTGGCCTTCGCCCGGAGGACGAGAAAGTGGTCCGGATCGATCGAGATTGCGGCTTCAATCAAGCGGTGGGAATCCTCGGTCAATGCCATGTACGAGGCGATCTCCGATGCAACTCCTTGGATCGGGGCGCTCGCGTTTAACTTGATCCGGTTCTGGGCGTAGCTCCAAGCCTCTTCCATTTTGCCCGTCCAGAGCAGAATCAGAGTGGAAAGGGCCTGAAGGTCTTCCGATTCAGGATTATTTTGAAGAAGCTGGTCGACAAACGGCTGCGCTCCCGCAAAGCCACTTGCAAAAATCGCGTTCCTCGCTTCCTGTGTATGCTTCGGAAGTTCGCGCGGAACCACGCTTCGGTCGTCAGTATCCACCGGCTGAATCTTGGCACACCGGCTATGATTTATCGACTACGTGACGACAATGGCCGGCTCGCCGACTTCGACTCTTCCGATTCTGGCAGCTCCTTCGATTGAGGTTTTGCTGAACAAGGCGAGCCCACCGCTGGTTTGCGGATCGACGACGACATGCCCAAGCCACTCGGGCACATCTTCATCAAACGTTATCGCTTCGCCGACAAATGTGCGGTTTCTTACGCCGCCGCCCGTGGTGTGGCCCTTCTCAATCATTTCCTTGACCGAGGGCAAAAGCGGCAACGCCTTTGAATCAATATGAATCGCGACCTTGGACGCGCGGCCAACGTTGAACAAATGCCCGGCAAGGCTGAAGCCGGTGATGTCGGTGGCGCACTTCACGCCTGCCGCGAGTCCCTTATCGCGAGCGTTGTCATTCAGCGTTGACATGGCTTGAATGGCCGCCTCTAAGGCATCGGCTGGGCAATCGTCGTATTTTGCAGCGGTCGTGATGATTCCTGTGCCCAGTGGTTTGGTGAGATAGATGTCGTCTCCTGGTTCCGCTTCCGTGTTGGCGAACATGTGAGCGGGGTCCACCAGGCCGGTCACGCTCAGCCCGAATTTCGGCTTTTCATCCTCAATCGAATGTCCTCCAACCACGACCGCTCCTGATTCCGTGGTCTTATCGTACGCGCCCATCAAAACCTGCGCCCAGACTTCAGGCGGCGCGGCGGCGGGACTGAAACAGCAGAGATTTAACACGGTTAACGGTTTTCCGCCCATGGCGTAAACGTCGCTGAGGGCGTTTGCTGCTGCGATTGCTCCATAGGAATAAGGGTCGTCCACGATGGGTGTGAAAAAGTCCACCGTCTGCACCAACGCCTGGTTTTCGGAAATGCGGAAGACGCCCGCGTCGTCGCGGCTGTCGAAACCGACGAGCAGGTCGGGGTGAACAGATTTCGGCAGCTTCGAAAGAACCTCGTAGAGCTGAAGCTGGCCAAGCTTGCTCGCGCATCCGGCGCTCGCAACGAGATGGGTGAGGCGCATACGGCCAGTTTACTGGCGGGAGAGAGGTGAAAGCGTAAAGGGTAAAGGCGCCCGAGAGAGGGTGATCGATATCGATGAAAGATCCCGTCGATTCAATGAAATGCTGGACGTTCATCCCCGCCGATTCCGGCTTTTAGCCTCGCTTTACATAATTCTGGCCCCATGTTATAATGCCGCTATTGAGGTTTCCCAGGACTAGGGGAGGCTTTCAATGGGAGGTCCAAATGAGTAATCGGCTTGAAATCAGCCGTAGGACATTTATTGGCGGGGCGGCTTCGGTTGCGGCCATACCACTCTTGGTTGGCAAATCCGTGGCGTCGCCCAAAACCGGCCCTGTCGCTAAAAAGAGCAGAGCCCTCGCTCGCGGAGGTCGCCCCCGATTTCTGCACGCCGCTGCAGCTCTATCGGATGGCCGAGTTCTCGTGTGCGGGGGATACAACACCGACGCAACGAGCCGTGATTTACTTGGTCAGCAGCCTTCGACTAGCGTCCAAATATTCGACCCTGCTTCGGGCAAGTGGAGCGAGTGCGCTCCCTTAAAGACCCCAAGAGCCAGGCATGCCGCGGTGGGGTTACCCGACGGCCGCGTGGCAGTTATCGGCGGGTTCTTTAACTCGCCACTGAACTCGGTCGAGATCTACGATCCAATCACAGATCGATGGGCTGCAGGCACGGCTTTGCCCCAACCGATTTGCGACCATACCGCCAGTCTCGTTCGAGACGGCATTGTCCTGATGGGTGGACCTACGGGGACACTCGTTTTGAAAGTAAACATATGAGCCGGCGACGGCCATAAGGAGATAGATATGCCTATTACTATGATTATGGATGGAGTGCCGGCCGTTATCCCGATCGATTCGCTAACGGAAGGCTACAAAGTGAACCTGCTGGTCCCCGCGGTCAAATACGACGTTCTCACCGTGAACTTCGCTTCGGTCCCCGTTATGCCGGGAATAATGCATTGGGGCGCTGAAGGACACCTCATAGCTGGGGTCAGGTTCATTTTTGTTGAAGCCTTGGATGGCGAATCTGAGCCTCCGTTTATGACGATCACGCTCACCGGAGTCCTTATCGAGGAGTTTAAATTGAACGCAGGTTCAAGCGGGGAACCCTACGTAACGATGTCCCTATCGTGGGAAAGCATGACAGTGGCAACGACAGGCGTGGGCGGCAGCTCGGCGATGTTTACACCGGCGGGCCCTCTTGGGTGAGCGAAATGGAGAGTAAACGGTAAATCGTAAACTGTGAAGGGGAGGGAGCAAAGGCGGGCAGGTTTATAGTGGTTCTCAGACTTGTCTGACTTGTCCGACTCAGCCACGTCCGCCTAGACTTCCCCTTTCTCTCTTACGCTCCTCCGCCGAGCCCCCGTGGAGCCTCACGTAAAAACCTGACCCAAACTAATCGGTTGCCTCATTTAAAAAGCTGACCGAATCTTTGAAATTCACCGAGTTCTAGTTTGATCTTGAGAAGATCCTTTCTTAGCTGGACGGGGTTGAGGGCGAGGTACGCCTCTTCCAGTTCTTGCTTTTGCTTCTCGCTAAGGATTCCGCTTTCAAGAAGACGGCGGTATGGAGTTTTGGCGACGTGCTTGCCCTTGGTGCTCGGTTCGAAGAAGTTGACTAGATACCTGAGCAGGCTGTACATGCGGCGAAGTAGATTGAACTGCTCCTCGGTCTCGTAGCGGCGATACCCAGCATGTTTCCTAACGATCGCGCCATTCTTTTGCTCGATTCTGCATTGGTCGTTCTTGTGATAGGGGCGGCACCGCGTGAGCTGGATTTCCTTATCTAAGCAGAACTTATGCAGGTGCCAGTTGAGGAACTCGGATCCGTTGTCTGAGTCGAGTCCCAGCATTTGAAAGGGCAAGCTGCGTCGAATGCCCTCAAGCGCATTGGTGGTTTCTATTTGCCCTTTGGCTTTAAGCACCCTGAACTCGCTCCACCCGGTTGCGACGTCGGTGTAGCCCACTGTATGGAAGAATGCCCCCTCGTAACTCTCCCCGCAATGCGCGACGCAGTCGATCTCTCCAAAGCCCGGGCGTGCATCTTCCCAGCCGCCTGCTAGCCTTATCGCGACTTGGCTTTTAAGCAAGCCGCTTGGGCGTGTGCTGCAGATGCCTTTGCCCTTTAGGTGGCGATGCCTGCTTCAGCAAACGGTTGATCGTCGCCGCGCTCATTTTTAGAAGCTTGCCCCTGGTCGGCTCGGGCAGGCAGAGTTCGCCATGGCGTTCAAGCGCCTCGACGAACTCCGTCATGAACGGCGCCAGCCGTTTGCCGGTCAGAAAGTCCGAGAGCTTCCAAACCTTAACCAAAGCGGCCTCCTCGTTCGGGCCGTAGACTCGCTTACGATTGCGAGAAGACCGGGCGCCGCACGAGACCGGCCGCGCCAGGCGACCGACTGCATACTTGCGGTTCCAACCTGTCGCCTGGCATAACGAGTCCAAAATGCGGCCCTTACCCTTACGGTCAGCCTGCTTGTATTCACGCTGATACCGAACCACCAAATCACGCCTAGTCGACATGCTCAACATACACCTCCCATGCTTGCGCTTGGGTCAGGTTTTTATGTGAGGCAACCGGATCAGTTTCGGTCAGCTATTAGATGAGGCAGTGCGGCCCCTTGCGCACCAACCCCGGACTCGTTCATAATAGCAAGGCTGCCGGAAGCTAACCGCAGCAAGAAATGCCATGGCCAAGAAATCAGAAGCCCGAGAAATCATTCGTGTGGTGTGCACCGAAGATGGAAAGAACTATTACACCACCACGAAAAACAAGCGCAACACGACCGAGCGCTTGGAACTTATGAAGTACAACCCGCGGCTTCGCAAGCACACGCTGCACCGAGAGAAGAAGTAATGCCGAATCCAAAACGCCGCCACTCCCACCAGCGCACCGCCAAGCGCCGAACCCATTACACGGCCACGATGCCTGAGATCCAGGCCAACAAGCAGGTCGGCGGGGATCCTTACGTGCTTCGTCACCGCGCGACCACGGATGGCTACTACAAGGGCCGCAAGCTTCCTGGCTTTAACGAAAGCGAATCCTAGGATTTAGTTAAATTCTGGGTCGGTGAGCTTTCGTTCGCCGACCCAGAACTAATTACAAATGCCGTGATCGCCATCGCTGAGCTTGGTTCGCTGGGCGTGGCTCATTTTTAGTTTCTCAGGATGGATGCCGGGTTTTAGAGCGCCCGGTGGGCCGAGGCACACTGAAATTTTGTTACGGTTTCGCGCCGTAGATGTACGATCCTGAACCGGAGTCAACACTTTCTGTTGGACCGACCAGGGCACTGCCGTTTATAACCCCGTTATAATCGACGAGAAGATCGGTGTGATTCCCTGATAGGGTTACCCCCGACGCATTTGCAAAGCTGTGATCCTCGGCCCTTATTCCGGTGTAAAAGCCAGAAACCGTTCCGTTTGACACGTCGATTGATCCGCCATCTTCTGCGGCAATCCCAGAACTAGCGGAGGAACTTCCGGCACCCATAAACGTGCAACCTTCCGCATTGATGTTAGCGCCTGTAGCTGCATACAGCATTTTTTCAACCTTGTCATCACTGCAGGAAAACCCGTATCCAAGGTTTACAATGGCGCTCTCTGAAGCGTAAACCGAGTAGAGAGTTGACGAGTATATGGTGGAACTAGAATCTAAAGAGACGTTCGCCCCAGAAATTGCTGTGACACCGCGGTCGAAGTTTATGACTTCGACTCCCGAACAGTTGATCGAGGCATTAGTTGACACAAATAGTCCTGCTCCATCGCCACTTGTGCCCTGCCCAACGATGCTCACATTGGACAACATGGCTATGTTGTGTCCGCTATCCAGAGTTAACCCGTTCCCGGGAAAGCCGTTGCCGCCTAAAAGGATGTTCGAGGCAGAATCGCCGATAATGGAAATCTTCGAGCCGCTGCCATGGTCAAGGGAAAAGGAGCCGGTGAAGGTGTCAAGGAGTACACCATGGGCAGTTGAAATAGATAAGTGCAGGAAGGCCCCGTCAGCGATCCGGGCTTCCAAGGCAAAGGCCCACGCATCCTGAAGACTTGGGAACTGCTGCCCCACACCGATGACCAGCGTCGTGTTCGATCGAACGAAGTTCAACTCCCAGCTTCCAAAGCCGTTGGAAGGATACGGTCCATGTGCCGGTAGCGCTTTTACCGCTCGATACCAGTTGCCACCGTATTGAACAAGATCGCCAGCAGCGTATTCGGCGGTTGAACTGAAGGCAGGCGGGTAACTCTGTGCCCTTCCGAGCGCAGTAATGAGAAAAAGTGCCAAGCAGGCGAGAATGCAAAAGGTGCGATTTCGTTTCATGTTGTTCCCCCAAAGAAATTATTTTAACGTAATGAAGTTGCCGCAGTAGGACTAATCTCTCAGAAATTGGGTGTAAGAACTACGTTGGCTATGGGCAGCCCGCAGTGGGGTTTGAGCAAGGGGACACGGCTCTATCCTTTCGCTTTCTGGGGGCACCGGTCAAACATCAGCTTCAGATACGCGTCTTCGACCTCTTCCTGGGTAATCAAGCCTTCTTCGATGAGCCGATCAATCTCCATGTTCTTCAAAAATCCCATGAGCATCGCCGACATGAGTTCGGGGCGAACTGCCGACCAAATAGCGCCCGCATCCTGCGCCTCTTTGATTAGCTGGGTCACGCCTTCGTAGAACGCGCACTCGTGGTTCTTAAGCTCGGGATTCTCGTCCCGCTGAGTCAGTTTGATGCGGGTGAGATCGTACATCGCGAGGCGCGACTGGTCGAACCGGCGCTGCAAAGCGATGTGGGTAAAAGCGCGCAGTCTTTCCCCCGGTGACAGCGAAGGGTCGATTCCCGCGAGCAAGCTTCGGATGTCGCAAAGATTCCGAATGACGACGTGGGTCGCGACGTCTTCTTTCGACTTGAAGTGCTGGTACAGAGTGGGGCGGGAAATGCCGATCGCCTCGGTGATGTCCTCAAGGGTCATCGCGTTATAGCCCTTGGTTTTGATCAACTCAACCGCAGCGTCCAAAATGGCGTTCTCTCGAAGCTCCCATTGACGCTCCTTCATGGAAGGGCGGCACGAAGGCTGCTCTCTTGGGGCGGCTCCTAAAAGATCGTCATTGGCCCTCATGGCTCAATTATATCAGAAAATGACTTCATTGTATTTTTTCTTACGTAATGTAAACATTTTTGATTTCGTGCCGTATAATCTTATTATTAATCCATTGTGGCCACAGCGGATAAGGAGATTAGATGCGAAGATTACTAATTAGACGAGGGGGATGGGCTCACCGATGAACGCATTTGGCCTTATCGGGCTCCTGATAGCCGCTCAGCCGAACACGCCTCTCACCCTTACGGAGGCTATTCGCCTCTCCGAGGCACACAGTGTTACAGTTTCCACCGCAAGAGCCCAGGTGCGGGCCGCGAGGGCGAGAGTTGGCGAGCAGGACTCCCAACAACTGCCTCAACTTAACTTTAACGGCTCTGCCACACGGTACGACAACAAGACCGACGTTTCTTTTGCCGGAGCCACAGTTGAGCTCTTGCCGGACCATCAGGAAACCCTGGAAGTTGCCCTAACCCAGGATTTTGATGTTTCCGGCAGGATCAGTTCCAGCGTGGCCCAAGCCAAGCTCTATGCCCTTTCCGCCGGTTATGGCTATCAGGCCGCGGAAGCGGACCAGGCCTTGACCACTACTTCGGCCTATTACACCGCGCGACGGGCCTTGGAATCGGTTCGTGTTGCCAAGGACTCCTTGGAAGCTTACAAGCAACAGCTTGAGCTAGCGAAAAAGCTTGCCGAAGGTGGAGTCGGCCAGAAAATCGATGTCTATAGAGCGGAAAGCCAGGTCGCGGACGCCGAACGAGAACTATTGCAACGCGAAAACGAGCTTCGATCCGCGTACAGCGCGCTCAACGATCTTATCGGCCATCCCCTCGACGAAAAGATCGATATTGCCGAGCCGACTGGCGCGACCGAAGCTCCAAGCGAGGACGAAAACGGGGATCGAACCACGCTTATCGCCAAGGCTCTGGACCACCGGCCCGAGTCTCTCGCCGCAAGCGTGTCGGTCAAGGCTGCGCAGAAGGGCATAGCCATTGCCCGATCCGCTCAGGGGCCCAATCTTTCCCTTTCGGCGACGGGATACCACTATCCCACCACCTCATTTCAATCGCCCCGCCCCAACGTGGGGGCACTTACCCTGAGCGTCTCCGTGCCGCTGTTTGACGGCGGCCTCGCACGCGAACAGATCAATGAGGCTCATGCGCAGGTCGAGGTCGCCGTCCAACAGCAAGACCAAGTTCGCCGCAGCATTGCCTTGGATGTTCAGAACGCATCTCTCGATGTACAAACCGCGCGTAAGCGGTTAGCGGCGGCCAACGTGGACCTTACCGCTGCCCAGCAGGCAAGGAAGCTTGCTCAGGAACGGTACGAAGCCCAAGTCGGGCTTTATCTTGAAATCACCGATTCGCAAGCTGCGCTCACGACGGCACAGGCCGCGGTAGTGGACGCAACTTTCGACCTACTCATCGCCCAGGCGCGCCTTTCACGCGCGTTGAGCGAACCGATTTTGCCCTAACAAGAGGAGAACCTATGAGCACAAAAACGCTAGCAGACGAGATCGAGATCTATGAAAATGAACAGCAGGGCAACACGCCCCTTGCGGAAGAACCGACGCCGGCGCCAAAGCGGCGCCCGATACTCATCGGCATCGTCGCCTTGCTTGTGATCGGGGCAGCGATCAAGGGCTATGGCGCCTACACGTTTGGACAAAGCCACGTGGAAACCGACAACGCCTATGTTACGGGCGACCTCGTCAATATCAGCCCGACGGTTTCGGGAACGCTCGCCGAACTCAAGGTCGCGGATGGGGATTTTGTTCATAAGGGGCAACTCATCGCGCGTCTGGATACGGACTCCTCGCAGTCCCTTTTGAATCAAGCGCAGGCCAACTTGGTTGCCGCCGAATCCCAGGTTCCCCAAGCAGAAGCGGAGCTTCAGTACACTAAGCTCTCCACCGATGCATCTATTCGCAGTTCACAGGCTGCGGTTGCCACTCAGGTCGCTAAAACCCAGGGCTCGAGGATGCAGGTTCAACTCAGCTCGGACACCGTGCATAACCAGATCCTGCAGGCGCAGGGCCAACTGGCTCAAGCCAAGGCTCTCAGCGCGCAGGCCGAAGCGGGAGTCAACGAAGCGAAAGCCGCGCTGGCCAGCGCCAAGCTCAGCGTGCAGAATGCAGAACAGAATGCTGAGGCCGCTTCGTCCAACGAGCAAAGCGCCAAGGCTGAGGCCACCCGCGCTGACAAGGACCTCAAGCGCTATCAGCTGCTCTTTAAGGAAGAAGCGATTTCGCAACAGCAATTGGATTCTGCAACCGCAAATGCAACTTCTTCTGCGGCAGCCTACGCTGCGGCGACCCAGCATACGGCGGCGGCAAACTCACAGGTCGAAGTCACTAAGAGCGCGGTAACTCAGGCCGAGAGCCGTCTCAATGCGGCGGTCAGCCAATCGGACGCGGCACAAAAAGAAGTTCAAGTTACTCAAGCAGGCGTTGGTTTGGCCAAAGCAGGGGGAACGCAAATCGGGATTCAGAATTCGAACGTGGCGACGAACGTTGGTCAGACCTCCGAGGCCGATGCAGGAGTCGACACGGCAAAGGCGGGAGTCGAGCAGGTGGCCTTGCGGGAGAAGCAGGTCGCCAGCGCGAAGGCTCAGTTGGCACAGGCCCAAGCCGCGGTTGAGAATGCCAAGATCCAGGTTCAAAACGCATCGCTGTTTGCGCCGTGCGACGGATATGTGGTCAAGCACAACGCCAACGTGGGGACAGCAATCAATCCCGGCCAGACCATCGTGACGATCACGCATGGTACGGACGTGTGGGTGATGGCGAACTTCAAGGAGACGCAGTTGGATCATGTCCGCGAAGGGCAGAGTGTCGAAATGGAAGTCGACGCCTATCCGGGCAAAACCTTCAAGGGCAAGGTCTTGAACATCATGGAAGCAACCGGTTCGGCGACCACTTTGCTGCCTCCCGACAATTCGACCGGCAACTTCACTAAAGTTGTCCAGCGCGTGCCTGTGAAGATCTCGATCGAGCAGCCGGCGGACGGTCCCAGGCTTCGACAGGGTATGTCGGTGGACGCAACGATCACAACTTCCAAGGAGTAACCCATGGCGGCAAGTTCTACTTTGACTCGACCGGCCGCGGCATTGCGGCCGGTCGAGGAGCTCGGAGCCTACGGCAGCACCCGCTGGCTCCTCCTTATCGGCTTCATCCTTGCTTCGATTCTCGAGGTCTTGGATACTTCGATCATCAACCCGGTCCTGCCCACCATGGCCGGCAACCTGGGCTGCACCACGCAGGAAATCGGTTGGGTGAGCACTTCGTACATTCTCGCGAACGTGATCGTCCTGCCGATGACCGCGTGGCTGTCCCGCCGGTTCGGCATCAAGAACTACATTCTCGCCTCGATCACGATGTTCCTGGCTGCCTCCGTGATGTGCGGCTTGGTTCATGGCCTTGGCCAGATCATCATCTGGCGGTTGGTTCAGGGAGCCGCGGGCGCCCCTTTGATCTCGGTCACTCAGGCAGCCATAGCCGAGGTCTTTCCGAAGAAGGAGCAAACCATCGCCCAGAGCGCGTGGGCACTGGGGATCACGGTTGCGCCTTCTATCGCGCCGACTCTTGGTGGGTACATCGCGGACAACTATTCTTGGCCGTGGATATTCTTCATCAACGTCCCGCTGGGCATTCTGGCGATGTATGTGATCGGCTCCCTCTATAAGGGCAGGGGCCCTCAGAAGGTGGGCGGCGTCGACTATCTTGGCGTGGGTTTGCTGGCGGTAGGACTGGGCTCCATTCAATACGTGTTGGAGGAGGGGCAGACCAACGACTGGTTTCAGAGCTCGATGATTTTGCGGCTGACCGTTTTGGGCATTGCCTGCACTGGCGCATTTGCTTTCTGGCAGCTATCCAAACGGAACAAGAACCCGATTGTGGACTTGAGAGTGTTGCGTGACATCGGCCTTTCCGGCGCGGTGATCGTGATGCTGGTCGCCGGCACCGGGTTGTATGGCGGGCTGTTCCTGTTCCCGCTGTTCTCTCAATCGGTGCTCGGATTCAGCGCCCTGAAGAGCGGCAACTTCCTCTTGCTGCCTGGAGTGGTTCTGGGCTGCACCATGATCTTCACCGGAACGATGATGCAGTTCAAAGTTCCTGGACGGGACCTCGCCATGGCAGGCGTGGTGGTAGAGGTGTTTGCGATGTGGCTGCTTGGGCATCTTACGCCGATGAGCAACGAGTCCGACGCGCAGATTGCGCTGGCTATCTCCCGAATGGGAATCGGCCTCCTGATGCTTTCGACCATTGTTGCCGGTGTGGGAAATCTGAAGCCTGCGGCGGTGGGGCAGGGCACGGCGCTGATGGGCCTCGCCCGGCAATTGGGAGGCTCATTTGGCATCGCATTGTGCTCAACCTATGTGGTGCAGATGACGCAGTTCCATCGCTACGACATCGCGAGCAAGATCGTGAACGGCAGTGCGGGAACCAACGAACGGCTAGACATGATCACGGGCGCGTTCTACACGCGAGGGATGGACATGGAGCATGCCCGAAATGCGGCGATGGCGGTGATGGATGGACAAGTAAGCCGACAGGCTTACACCATGGCGTTTAACAACGCGCATATCGCCATTGGGCTGCTGTTTTCGCTTACCCTGCCGATTCTGTTCCTTATGAAGCGCCGCGGCGGCGCAGCCGCCGCAGCAGGGGCGCACTAAAAGAGTTTTTCGTTTGTCATCTCTGTCGAAAACGAGCTTTCGCGTTCGACTCCTTATCGTAAGCTGGGCAAGTTTCATAGCCCGATGCAAATAAAATCAAGCTATAAAGGAAGACTAACAAATGAGATTTCTAGCAGTTTTCAAAACAACAGAAAGAAATGAACCACCTTCTCAGGAAGAGATGGACAGGATGGGCGAACTGATTAACGAAGGCATGAAGGCCGGTTACCTGCTTGGAAACGAAGGGTGCCTGCCAACTGCTCTGGGAGCGCGCGTGCGTTCACGCGAGGGCAAGATCAGTGTTACCGACGGCCCCTTCACCGAAGCCAAGGAAGTGATCGGTGGGATGGCGATCCTGAAAGTGGACTCGAAAGAAGAGGCTATCGAGCTAACCAGGAAGTTCCTCGCCATCGCGGGTGATGGCGAATGCGAACTTCGGCAGTTGTACGATGGCAACTGCCCCAATAACGAGTAAGGGCCGGGAGGAACTTCATGAAATATATTTGCTTGGTTTATCACGATGAAAAGGCGCTCATGGACCTAAGCATGGAGGAACATGAGGACATCATCGCCAATTGCATCAAGTGGGTGAAAGAACTTGAAGCCAACGGGCACCACGTGTTTTCGGCAGGGCTGCAGTCGGTTCGGTCAGCTACGACCCTAAAGCGAAGGGACGGCGAACTCAGGGTTACGGACGGGCCGTTTGCGGAAACTAAGGAGGTTCTGGGCGGCTTTACGATTATCGAAGCGAGAGATCTTAACGAGGCAATCCGCATTGCTTCAAAGATGCCGACGAACATGATTGGCAAGATTGAGGTGAGGCCGGTTCTCGACCCTTTTGCGGAAATGGACGATCCGATTGACCGTAAAATTGCGGAAGCGGTTCGAGGTGCTATCAAGTCAAATGCATAAACCGGCATATTCTCTTAACCTCCGGGTGTGCTAAGTACACCAATTCCGGCTTATAATTAGGTGTGGTTGAGCCTGCGCAAGCATTTTGGCGGCTGCGAGCTTTTCCTTTCGAACTGTTGGACCCTAGCGGTCGGCCGGTGCATTTGGCGTCGGCCAAGGTCGAAGGGTTGCTTGCGATTCTGGCTGCCCGGCGAGGCCCAGTATCGCGGATTGAGATGGAATCCGCACTCTGGCCGGATTCGCCGGTCGAGAGCAGGCAGGTAAATCTCAGACAGGCTATCTACAGGCTGAAAAACTCGGTTGGGCACGACTCAGTGGTTACCAGCCGAAAAAACTGTGAGCTGGCGTGGTGGTTCAACGTGGTGGTTGAGCCGAGTGTTCTCCCCTCCGTCGAAGATCCGGCGGCAACCGGAAGAGCTCCTCTCATTCACGCGCTGACCAAGTGGTCGGTAAATGACGCCGGACAATTGGCAGATCTGATCCGTTCCAACCTCGATCTCGTCCTTGGCTTGCCGCCGAGGGATATTGCCGAGTTGTTGGATACAGCCGATGTTCAAATCGACCAAATCGCTCTGAAGGGCTGGCTTGATTTCTTGCGGGGGTTCGCGAACTATTGCGGCAACGAAATAAGAACCGCTCAGCCGCTTCTGCTCAGAAGCGTGAGACATGGAATTGATAATCGCGATGAGACTTTAGCTACCGAAGGCCTCTTCTGGCTTGCACTGAGCCATCAGTTTCTCAACCGGAGCGATCTCTCCGCAAAGGCGGAAGGCTTTATGAGCGACTATGTGGGCAGTGTGGGGAATCCGCGTTTACGAGGCAAGCTGGCCTTTCTGCGCGGGCTGCTGATGATGCACTCCGGAAACGCTCCGGAAGGCATGGAGTCGTTGGCCAAAGCAGAGATCTGTTTCGAAGGCTGTGAGATCGATCGTGCCCAATATGAGGCGCTCATGGCGATGTTTAGAGCGGCTTCCGGAGAAACCGTGCCCGCCACGCGCCTTTTGGAGTGGCCTGATCGAGTGGCCTTGAAGACAGGCCATTTTCGCCTGCAGTCAACTTGTGAGCTCACGAAAGGCTTCATTGCACTGCATGACCATCAGAAATTCGTTGGCAGTCTCGATCATGTCCCACCTTGCCGAATCGGCCGCGCGGTCTCGCGCGCCGCATATGGAGATTTATGGCCGGGAGGGTGCGGCGGTCGCCCTTTGGCGGTTGGGGGATCGGGCAACTGCGGTCGAGCAGTTGGCTTCTGCCAGAAATTTAAGATCTCGTATCACGATGGGCTATACCGAGTGGGATCGACACCGGCTTAGAAGCGTGGCGCAGGGAGTATTGTCGGCGTAGCTGGTGGGCGATTCGGACATGTCGGACGAAACGGAACTGTCCGACCTGACTCCTTGGCGCAATCAAAGCTGACCGTCTTCAGAATCGCGTCATACTCAATTGATGCTGTTGCTCGCCGCGGCTGTCCTTTTCGCACATTCCCAGTCTTCCACTCAGATCGAGTGGCAGGGATATACCTGGGAGGTAAAAGATTCGCTTTCTGCCGGGCCGGGGCCGAATGCTTGGGACCCCAAAAACGTCTGGGTCGATTCTCAGAATTGCCTGCACCTGAAAATAAGCAACACGAGCGGACATTGGAGCTGCGCGGAGTTGTGGACGGCGGCGCCGCTGAATTTCGGAGATTATGTCTGCAACGTCCAAGGCCCCATCGCCCAGCTTGATCCCAATGTGGTCTTCTCAATGTTTTCCTACCAAGGACCGGATGGGGTGAAAGAGCTTGACATTGAGTTTGCGAAATGGGGCAACCCGAAGGACCAAAACTTGTGGTGGACGGTTTGGCCAAATGACCGAGAGGGCCAGAAGTCGGATCAAGGACAGACGCTTCCATTCCCGATCCAAGCCAGCTCAAGCGAATTCAAGTGGACCACTTCCGACGTGTTTTACGACATCAACTGGAGGTTGCCATCGGGGCAGCTCAGCAGGCCACTGCATTGGGATTACCACCCTGTGGATTTCGCACATCAAATCCCCCAAACGCCTATGCAGTTGCATTTCAACCTGTGGCTATTTCAAGGGCATCCACCGACCGATGGACGGCCGGTGGAGATTATCGTACGAAGTTTCTCGAAGACGGGGTCAGGGTAAACCGCTTTGCTGTAAGTCGCTTCGCTTCTAAAACAAGTAAGCAGTGAAGCGCCATGTTTACCTGTTTACGACCCTTTAACGGCCAATCACTCCTTCTAGCCAAGGCTCGAACGCCTTGCTCAACGCAATCTGGGCCGCTCTTTGCTCATGGGGAGTTTCGGGGCCGCCGCTCACAACGGTCACAAGACCCCCGGTCAAGATCCCTGCCGCTGTTGCAAAGCCGGACTCTTCCGTGGTGTCATCCGCCCAGACGTCGTGGAAGTCAAGCACATCGTTTCCGTTGTCCAAGTTCATGATCTTCAGGTTGACCGAGCAAGTGGACTTGGTCTTTGGTCCAAGGGCAACCCAAATGGACCGGGTGTGCCAGGTTATTTCTCCGGCGCAAACCGCATCTACGTTCAAATCGTGGCCGATGCGGCGAAGTTCACTATCGCTCGGCATGTGAGGCATCGGCTCGTTTTCTGGTCCAATCATTTCTGCGTGATGCCAAGCGTCTCGGAGGTCATGGGTTGGCGTTCTTCCATAGCCGGCCCTATCAAAAAACCGACCGACGGTTTGACGGGCCGTGTCGATTGCAGTATCCGTTCCGCCCCTGTACACGAAGGGAAGAATCGCCACAGTTTTGCCTTGTCTCTCAACGACGATTGGCGTTGTCGACAAAGGGCCTGCAGCCATCGTGATTCCAATCGCTAAAGCTCCTATCATTTTGTTCGTCTCTCCTTTTTAGATTGATCCACCGCCTTTTGGCGGGTCACGGTTCTTCTAACGTCAGCCTGCTTCAAGCTTGGTGTAGCTCTTTTGCGCGACCAATCGGGTTTTGGGTTTTTGGTTTTGGGTTTTAGGCATATGGCGCTGAAGTCGGGCCTTGCTTAGATCTGAACTAAGCCGGATAACCAGCAAGGGCACAAATACTCCGTTCCAGTGCTTCCTCATTTGGCTCCAGGCTCCACCAAAATTTGCAGTCTAGGTTTTCGTCTCGCGCCCGTCTTGAATCCTATAAATGCCAGGGCCACGGTTTTGCAAATCGGGGCGTACCGGGCCGCGGGCGATCGCTACGAGCGCGAACGGATGTCCTTTGTCAGCCGGGCCGAAACCGCGTCGGCATCCGGTCCCACAACCACGTATGCTTCGCCGGAAAGCGCGGCTTTAGCCGCGCAAAAGAAGCCGCACGCGTGCAGCCCCAAAATGGAAGCTGCGGGAGTGAATTGGGCGATTGCGGCTTTGGCGTCCTCCTCCAGGGAGTGGGCTAAATCCGCATACTTTGGGTTATCGGCCAGCAGCAGAGAATAGGAGTTCATGAGCCGGATCTCGCGGGCGGTGCAGGACTCGTAAAGGTTGTCGGCAACTTCAGGAGTGAGATAATCCTTTGGCAGTCCGCGCGGGGAGCTTTTCGCCATGAGCCATGCGCCTGGCGTACCCAGTTCAAACAGAGAACGCGCTCGAACAAGGACGTCCAAACCGGCCAGAAATGAGCGAGTATTGCCCGTTGCTAAAAAGTCCTGCAAGGCGGCATCGGCGAATCCTAGATAGTCCGTGAGTTCGGGGGCGCCTTTGAGTACTCGCGATTTGGGTTGCTCTTCATCCCCCTTGTGTTGCATGTCGTCGCCCATCTGAAGTCGCTCCAGCCGGCTCCTAATGCCCAAGGCGGCTTTCAAGCGTTCCTTATCGCCCCAGAGGCGCGCGCACTCGATGAGCCGGGCGGAGACATAGCCGTTCACATCTGCATAGCCTACGACCCCGTAACGCGGCGGAAAGCCCATTTTCGCAGCGCGCATCTCATGGAGCACCCTCTGGAGTCGAACCGAGTTATAAAGGGCGACTTCTGCCTTGGAAACAAAGGGCGTCAGCTGCGGGCTCTGCTCCAGACTCATGTTGAGGTTGGCAACGGCCCATTTCCGGTCGTCTTCCGGCAGCACCCGGGTTGGCCAGAATGACCGAAAGTCTTTTTCAGTGAAGCTGTAGCGGGCGCTGCGGGCATTATCAAGTTCGTCCCCGATTCGACTTGAGCAAACTAGGCCGAAGTCCTGCACGAAGGGTCCGGCCAGACAGTCGAACGTGTTCTTGGCGATGAGGGTGGCGTAAGGGTCGTTTCCTACGAGTCCGTACTGGGCGCATGCGAGCATCATCCCCGCGTTCTCAACAGAGACTTGGTCGTACTGCACGTCCGACCAATCTTGACTCGCCATTCGAAAGAAGCCGCCATCCATCCAGTTCACAATCGGCGACCTGAGAAGGGGGCCAAGCCCGTCTCCCGCCAACCTAGGCATGCCGGCCATCATTTCCAAGCGGTAGGCGTTGGGCTCCAAATGTTGAACGCCGTCCTCCGGAAAACCGCCGTTTTGCCGGTCTGTCGCGCTCTCCAAAGTTCGCATCAGAGTCCGGAAGTCTGGCGGAGCGGGAGGGGCTTGGCTCATCAGTTCGTTGACGTCCCTTTTCACGATCGCCACCGTGCTGGAGCCCGAGTCGGCCTGATTGGCGCCGGCTTTTCCGGCGAGCAGATCTCCGGTAACGTCCAGAATCTCGGAGTGTTCGGAGAATGTTCCCGATTGGAGATAGTCGTAAAAGATGCCCTTTGGAGTCAATAGGAACGTTTGGCAGCCGCGGTCTAAGCCAAGGGAAAACCTTGAGACGGGAAAATAAGCGTTGAGCCACTCGGGCGACTCGTCGCAATCGATCCGAATGGGGAGAAAGTCGCTTCCGATAAGGGCTTGGACGTCCCCATCCGAAAATGTGCGCTTGTCCGCCAATCGTCCGTCGCGACTCCATTCCGCGCCGGAGAGAAGAAGAATCGGCCGGCCCAACTGCAGCGCCTCGGAAAAATCCGTGTCCAAGAGCGGCAACCACCGGATGGGCTCATTTTGCGCCTGCTGTAAAAAACCGCCTTTGTTCGAATAATTGTAATAAGTGTGGGCCGGTGGCGGAATAAAGGGCCTAAAAAGACGCGCAATAGCCCCTACGATTGCCAGAATCGTGACCACTGCGGTCACCACCGCGAATCTGGGCCTCCGACTCAACCTGTCATTTCTCCTGAACCTGTGATAAACTCAATCTAATGTCCATCTCTATCGACGAAGTGCGTCACGTCGCACGCCTTGCACGTCTGGAACTCGACGATTCCGAGATTCTGGCGCTCCAAGGTGAGCTTAACTCGTTGCTGGGTCACTTCGCCGACATCCAATCAATGGACGTTACGGGCATCGAGCCGACTTCGCATGCGGTGGCCGTCCAGAACGTGTGGTTGGAAGATTATCCTGCGATTTGCCTTTCGCGTGAGGATGCGTTGCGCAACGCGCCCTTGAGTAAGGCCGGACTCTTCGTGGTTCCCACGATAATTGAGGATTAAGGGTTGCTGACCCGACTTTCCGCCGCCGGGTTGGCGGTTTCCCTTCACGAGAAAAAGGTCTCGCCGGTCGAGGTTGCTGAAGCCTATCTGAGGCGGATCGAGGAACTTGATCCCACGTATGGCTGCTATTTGACGGTTGACCCCGACGCAACATTGGTCTCCGCTCGCGCGGCCGAGCACAAGATCGCCAAGGGGGAGATGGGGCCGCTCACGGGCGTGCCGGTTGCCGTGAAGGACAACATGTCTACCAAGGGCATCCGCACCACGTGCGGGTCTAAGATCCTCTCCGACTACGTGCCTCCCTTCGATGCGACGGTCGTTCAGCGGCTTAAAGCCGAGGGATGCGTGATCCTTGGCAAAACAAATCTGGACGAGTTTGCGATGGGAACATCCACCGAGTTCAGCGCTTATCAGATCACGCACAATCCTTGGGATGTGGACCGTTCGCCAGGCGGCAGTTCGGGCGGATCGGCCGCGGCGGTTGCGGCGGAACTTGCGCCGATTTCCCTGGGTTCGGACACAGGTGGTTCTATCCGCCAGCCAGCCGCGCTTTGCGGGGTGGTCGGTTTCAAACCAACCTATGGAAGGGTGTCGCGGTACGGCCTAGTCGCCTTTGGCTCCAGCTTGGACCAGATCGGACCCCTCGCTCGAACGGTTGAAGACGTGGCTCTTATGAGCCATCTGATCTCCGGTCATGATGCTTGCGACAGCACTTCGCTCAATTTAGGCCAGATCAGTTCGGACGTTAAAAAGGGGTCGCTCAAGGGCTTAAAAGTGGCCATCCCCAAGGAGCTCTTTGCTGAAACCAACGATGCCGGCGTGATGGCGGCGATCCACGCTTCGATTGAAAAATTAAAGGGAGAAGGAGTCGAGTTCAGGGAGATCACCCTTCCTTCGATCCAGTACGGCGTAACCACCTACTACATCATTGCGCCCGCCGAAGCGAGCAGCAACCTTGCTCGTTTTGACGGCGTGCGCTACGGACCTCGCAGCCAGGGAACCGGACATATCGGAATGGTGGAGCGCACGCGAGCGGAAGGCTTCGGCCATGAGGTGAAGGCGCGCATCATGATTGGGACCTATGCCCTATCCGCCGGCTACTATGACGCCTATTATCTCAAAGCGCAGCAGGTGCGCGCCTTGATGAAACAGGAGTTCGACAAAGCTTTCCAGGATTGCGATTTTATCCTTTCTCCCACAAGTCCTGTACCCGCGTTTAAGCTTGGTGAGTTGAAGCAGGATCCCCTTGCAATGAAACTGCTGGACTATTGCACCATTCCCGCCAACCTTGGCGGCATGCCTGCCCTGTCTCTGAACTGCGGCCTGTGCGAAAAGGACGGCGTGAAGCTTCCAGTTGGCCTGCAGATCATTGGCCCTCCTCTTGAGGATGATCGTCTTCTGCAAACGGCCTTTTGCATTGAGAAGGCTTTGGCCGCCACCGAACGTCCTCCAATTGCGTAGCTAGAGAGTGATGAACGACGTTCAGCGGCAAGATCGGAAACTGTTCATCAAAGAGCTTCTAAAGCCAAGCCGATTTTTGGGCGTGGGCTTCTTCATCATCACGGTCTATCTTGTCGTCACGATGTTTGAGAATCTGAACAGCCCCTACGGTCGCCATTCTCCGATCCCTTATCTCATTGGAAGTGCTTTCGTAGTCGCCCTCTGGATATTGAATTCACACAATGCGGCCGTTGCCAAGCGGTTTTACAACAAGCGGTTCAGCGCCCTGTGGGAGGGATGTCGAGACCGGCTCGCCCGGTTTGACGAAGTGCTCAAGCAGATGAGAAAGGAGCAGATCGCCGACCTCCAGGAAATGCCGAAGACCATTCGGCGGGTTGGAGAAAGCCTGTACTTTGCTTTGAGGCGGGCGGACATGATCGCTTTCGAAGTCTCGAGAACCGAGCAAGAGGTCTACAACGCGCCGCCAACCTGGCAATCGCCTTCGCACGACGCGCAGGCGAAGGAGCTTTACCGCATTGCGGACAAGAACATTGCGGAGTACCGAATCCAGTTCGCGGGGGTTATGGCCGGAGTTCACCGGGCAGAGGCGCAAAGTGCGGTTTATATGACCACGCTGGATTCGCTGCGAATGAAGATGATCGGCTATCGCTTGGTGGGCCGTGGCCCCGAGCTCACGAGCATGGATTTCCTCGAAGCCATGAGTGAGGCGAAGCTTCAGCTGCATGCGATTGATCAGGCGCTCGAGGAGTTGGACTTTTCGCAGTTCCCGAAAATGGTTGCCACGATCCCACCACCTCCGCCGGAGGTTCGTCATTTGAATCAGGGGCCTTAGTGGGTGAACAGTGGGATGTGATGGGTGATTAAACTTAGACCGATGGCCGGATTCCCCCAAAGCCGATATAATCTTGTTGTGATAGGCTACTGCAAATAATTTCGGTGGACCCAGAAATTAGGTCTGGCAAGCCCTGCATTAGGGGAATGCGTATCACCGTATCTGGACGTGTTGTATATGCTGTCCACGGAGTTGGATACGCAGCAGGTCCTTCTAGAATATCCGTATCTCACTGCAGACGACGTTCGGGCTTGCGTGGCCTTTGCGGCAGATCGAGAGCGCAAGATTAGTTCCCGAGTCGCATGAGAAGCTAGAGACTGGCTGCATTGACGGGGTATCACCGTTAGCATCGGCCTGCTTTTTGACGCAAACCTTTCACCCCGGCTAGTTGCCGAGATATCAGAAATGTACCCTGGAAGCGCCCATGTGCAAGACATCGGACTCCAAAGTACAGACCGCGAGATTTGGGATCACGCGCTAAAGAAGGGTCTCACGATGTCAGCAAGGATTCTGACTTTGAAGCCATTTCGCTTGTGAAGGCGCCGCCGGGCAAAGTCATCTGCGTTACACTTGGAAAATTGCACTACTGATTCTGTTGCGAGGTTGATTAGGTAGGATCAATGCGTTCCTGGACAGGTCTCAAGAAACTCTCCTGCTGCTTCCCTCAAACTGCTCATGTATCGAATTGGTGTATAAAGACCGTATTGGTCCGTCTGAAGCAAGCGGATTTCTCAGGAGCCCATCGCCCATTTCCAGTCACCTCCTCATGGCCGAGTCCAGTAACGCGGCCGCAGGCCGCACCACTTACCCCACGACGTTGTTCGTGATTAGGTCGCTGGATCGGGGTGGCGCGGAACGCCAACTTGTCAACCTGGTTATTGGCATGAAGAAGCGCGGGGTTCCAGTCCATGTGGCCGTGTTCTACACGGGCGGGGCGTTGGAGAAGGAACTGACTGAATCCGGCGTCAAGATTCATAACCTGCAAAAGAAGGGCACTTACGATCTTTGGGGCCTGAACCGTCGTCTTCGGGCTTTGGTTCGAGAGCTGCAACCCGGGGTGGTCCACGGATACCTGCCGCTTTCGAACCTGCTCGTCGCCATCGCTTCACGAAGGGTGCTCACAGGGAAGCGCGTATGGGGAATCCGATGCTCCGGCATTACCCAGCAGCCGCTGAACAGGTTGGAACGAATCCTCTACTGGTCGGAAAAGCACTTTGGAAGCCGGACCGATATTGTCATCACAAACTCAGAATCGGGCGCAGATGAGATGGTGAGCAAAGGCTTGCCCAGGGAAAAGGTCTTTGCCGTACCCAATGGGATCGACGGAGACCGCTTTTGCATCAATGTTTCCGCGGGAAAAAGTTTCCGTTCATCGGTCGGGATTCCCTTGGACGTGCCGATGTTCGGCATGGTCGGTCGGCAGGACCAGTTCAAAAACCATCAACTGGCGATTCGAGCTCTCGCAAGGATGGCAAACAAAGATGCAAGGCTCTTATGCGTTGGCCGCATTGTACTCGCCAGCCATACTCAGCACCTGAAAGACCTCGCGCTGGCTGAAGGCGTAGGCGAACGCGTGATCTGGCTGGAAGAGATCCCCGATACGTTGCCCGTATATAATGCGCTGAACTCCCTGTTGTCTGTCTCCTTGGCGGAAGGCTCACCCAACGTGGTGGCTGAGGCAATGCTTTGCGGAGTGCCTTGCGTGGTTACCGATGTTGGGGACAGTGCGAAGTTGGTGGGGGATCTGGGCGAGGTCGTGAAGAGCTTCGAGCCTGAATCGCTGGCCCAAGCGATGGACCGAATCCTTGAGCGAGCGACAATTGGCGGCGCGCCGTATACCGAACGGTTGCGCGAGAGCGTTCTTAGCCGCTTTACAACCGATCAACTTGTCGAGCGGACGATGGCGATTCTCTATTCGGGGTGTTCCGGTTAGATCAGGTTCTGTTCCAAATCGACGAATCCGGTTGGGACTTCCTCTCGAACCAGTTGCTCAGCGGACAGCTTTCTGCGAAGCGTATGCCTCGAGACTACAACCATCAGCACTATGGCGGTGAAGGTGTATACGCAGGACGTGGCGAGCGCAATTCCGGGCGCGCCCCAGATGTGGCCAAATAGCAGATCCAAGCCCAAGTTGAGAAGGGCCCCGCATGTGGTCATCCAATAGAGCGATTTCATTCCTTGCAAGATGGCCAGTCCCCGGGCCATGAGAATTCCCACCAAATAGAAGGGTATCTGCAGGGCATAGCACGTCTGAACCGCGGAGACTCTGAGAGTATCCGCGCCGGTGAAAGTGCCTCGCTGGTAAATGAGGGCAGTGATCGGCCGAGTGAAGATGATCAAAACAGCAGTGCAGGCAGCGCCTAAAAGAATGCAGGCGATGGTGCCCGTCTTGAGCAAATGGGGGAAGGTTTTCCAGTCCTCGGCGGCGGCGGACGTTGCCAGCGAAGGAACGATCGCAACCCCCAAGCCTGTTGCCGCAACCGCGAGCGGAAAGGCCACGATCTTGCCCCCCAAACTGATCGCCGCCACGTTTCCGGAGCCGAGGGAAGCGGCTACAAGTTGGTCCACCGCAGGGTTGAAGGCGAGAATCAGAGACGAAACGATGATGGGCAAAGAATCAGCCACGAGTGGCCGCAATCCTTGTTTTTGACCTTGGGGCTTCCAGTCTGGCGCGAGGCGAAAGTCGCCAACATTCTTCGGCAGTACCCAGATGAGTTCGGCGATGGTCCCGATGCAGATGCCAAGAATCAGCGCGCCGACTCCCAGGTTGGGAAACAGGAGCCAAAGGACGAGACCACTGACTAATGGCGTTAAGGCGCTTGTCAGCCCGGCCAGGGCGAAGTGACTTCGAGAATTCAGGTTGCCCGCCAGGACTGAGGTTATTCCGCTGACGACGATCGTTGGGGCGGTAAAGAGCGCGAGCACGCGAAAAAGCCGGACGGTTGGATTCCGCCCGGGTGAATCCATATCCATCCCCCCAGAAAAGCCATATAGACCACAGTGACGAGGCCCAGGACGACTACCGTGTATAGGACTGACACCTTGAGCAGGGAGCTTGCCGCTTCTTCGTCGTCCTTATGCCTGGTTCTTATCAGAGCGGGGACTACCGCTCCCATGACCGCGCTTTGCCAAATGGTGGCGACGAACAAAGGGAAGGCCATGGCGAGGAGGTAGGCATCCACCTGGTAAGACGTGCCCATCCGCGCGGAGATCAAGATATCCCTTCCCGCCTGGCACAGGCGGGCAATGATGGTCACGCCGCTTACAATGGCCGCCCCGGAGAGGATTTTTTTCCAGAGTGCGGAGTGGGATGTCAATCTAGGATTTTCGCTCAAGCACGAACACCAGCGTGCTCTTTGGCGGAATCACGTCACCCATACCCCGGTCGCCGTATCCCAGTTGATAGGGAATGATGATCTTTCTTTTGCCGCCGATCTTCATGCCCACGAGCCCTTGCTCGAAGCCTGGCACCACCTGGTGCTGCCCCAAGGTCACGTTGAAGATCGAAGGCTTGCCGCTGGCATCCTTGTGGTCGTAGGAGCTGTCGAACTTGTGGTCGTTCAGGAACATGCCCGTGTAATACACTCCGACCGCATCGCCGTTCTTGGCCGGTTTGCCGCTGCCTTTGGCCATATCCACGATTGTGATCGCCGGCTTTTCGTTCGGCGGGTCTACGCGCAGCAGCTTGACATCGAAATTCAACGTTGAGCCGGCGGGAATGTCACCGTTCGCCCGGTCTCCATAAGCCAGCGCCGGGGAATTACGAGTTTTCGTTCGCCGCCGACTTTCATGCCAACCAGGCCCTGATCCCATCCTTTAATGACCTCGCCTGCTCCAAGTGTGAAGGCAAAAGGCGCCTTTTCCATGTTCTCGTCGAAGACCTTGCCATTTTTGAGCGTGCCTTTGTAGAGGACCGTCAGCAAATCACCCTTCGCCGCCTTGGCGCCTGTACCGGGGTGGACATCGGTTGAGGTCAGCCCATGCGATTGGGCGAGGACGAGAGCAACGATGATGTTTTGGATCATGCTTGTGATTTTAGCCTAAGTTCTGGATGGGGTCGGCCAAGGTATGTTAATCCCAATGAGCATCAAACCCCTCGAATGGGCAACCGATAAGCTGCGAATGCTGGATCAGCGGCTTCTTCCGCGCGAGGAGGTTTGGCTGGAGCTGTCAACGTGGAAAGAAGTTGCCGAAGCGATTAAGGACATGGCGGTCCGGGGCGCGCCGGCTATCGGCATTTCCGCAGCCTATGGCATGGCTCTAGCTGCCCAGAAGGGAGTGGATAAGGACGAGGCCAGAAAGGGAATCGCGGCATCCAGGCCGACGGCAGTGAACCTGTTTTGGGCATTGGATCGGATCTCCGCTTTGCCGGATTTCAGCTTTGAGACCGTACTGAAGGAAGCGAAGACGATCGAGCTAGAGGATCTTCAATGCAATCTCGGCATTGGCCACAACGGGAACACCCTGCTAGGCGAGAGCCCGAGGATTCTCACGATTTGCAATACCGGCGCCATCGCGACGGCCGGGCATGGCACGGCTCTCGGCATCATCCGAACTGCTTCTTATGAGGGCAAAGACGTTTTTGTCTACTCCTGTGAGACCCGGCCGAGACTCCAGGGTTTGAGGCTCACGGCCTGGGAGCTGCTTGGCGAAGGCATTCCCTTTCAATCGATCGCGGACAGCGCAGCCGCATCCCTCATGCGCGCTGGCAAAATCGACTGCGCGATTGCGGGAGCCGACCGCATTGCAGCGAACGGCGACACGGCGAACAAGATCGGCACCTACTCGCTGGCGGTCTTGGCTCGCCATCACGGGATCCCGTTCTATATTGCCGCGCCGACTTCCACCTTGGATCCCACGATCCTCTCGGGCGATTTGATCCCGATCGAGGAGCGGTCGGCCGAGGAAGTAAGTTCCATCGAGGGCGTGAGAGTCGCGCCTGAAGGCTGCACGGTTTTCAATCCCGCATTTGACGTAACCCCGGGCGAATTGATCGACGCAATCATCACGGAAGAGGGGATCTTCCGGGCGCCTTACGACTTCGCTGCCGAGAAGGCGGTGCCGGAAGAGAAGAAAGTAGGGCTCTGGGGTTAGTTGGCGGAAGGTTTTGGGTTTTGGGGTGTTGAGTGTTGGGCCTTAGACTCCCGAAGGACATAATCTAGTCATGCCTGAGGTAGCGCCTATCCCTGACGCCAACTCGCCAGCGTTGGCGGCGTTCCGGATATGCAGGGACGAGGTAAAGCATGAGCAGGATGTGCTTTCCGGCCGGCTTAGCTCCTACATAACGTCGCAATCGTTTCTGGTTTCTGCCTACGCGGTTTCCATGGGAAATTTGAACCCCAAGTGGGGCGGCGATTTTCGGCTCGCGTTTCCGATCGTTCTGTGCCTGGTGGGGTTTTTGCTATCCGTCCGCGCCCAACCGGGCATCACCGATGCGAGCACGATCATAGGCCGCTGGCATTTGAGGCAAGATGAACTGCTTGAGCAGCATCCCGATCTTGCATTTTACGAGATGCTCCACGGAAGTAGAACGGAACGTTTGAGGGCGAGAGATCAGTGGTTTGCACTGGCAGCAGGATACATTTTCGCCGCGGCCTGGGTGGCGTTTGGCATCCTCTCTCTCGGGCTTTATTTTAGAAAGTGAGGACGTGGTTCGGATACGTGCACGTTGGCACGGATTCGACCGAGTTGATCGAATATGTTCCCTGCATGGGGCAAACCGGAAACGCCCTGAGATACATCGGCGTGAGTTCTGACGTCGTGGGCACGTCCGTGTCCTGAAGCCGCATGTCCATCTCTAGCATGTCTTTCGCCGCTTCGATTTCCCCGAGGTTGGCAATGCAGCTTTTGGCGCTTGCCGTGGTTCTCGCGCTGAGGATATTTGGCACTGCAACGGCGAGCAGGACACCGATGATGAGCACCACCACGCAGATTTCTATAAGCGTGAAAGCCTTCTTCCGTGAGTTCATGCCTTGGGTGTTTGCATGAAGTGTGCCAATCGGGGGGGGTTGGGTTTTGGGTGTTCGGTCTTGAGGGTAAAGGGTAGGGCTGGTGTTGGGTCCTGGGTCCTGGGTGTTGGGCGTTGGGTTTTGAGGGTGGACGGTAAAGGGTAAAGACGGTGTTTAGGGTTGAGCGTCGAGGCTACAGATGGTGTTGTTTTGGGTGTTGTGGGTACAGGGTAGACATGGTGTTGAGTGTTGCGTGTCGAGATTGTTTGGGTTTTTCGGCTGTCTTTCAGATCGGTTTGCGGACCCGGTTACGCAGATCCAGCGCGTCGTTGGGCGTATCGGGGGGCGCTACCTGATTCCGGCCTTACGGCAGAAGGCGTCCAAGCCACTTTTCGGAACAAAGGAGCTCAGGTCGTCTCGGATCATCCCGCCATCGAAAAGGCTCACACGGAAAGCTCTTTTCCGTCGAACCCGACTTCCACATTGTAAGGGGTTAGCGCCGCCTCAAGCTGCGCGTGGGTTGCGGCGCCGTTATGGCTGTGATGGGTGGTGCAAATCTGGGTGTTTGAATCCACGGTTCCCTGTTTGTGTAGCCGCTCGATGACCTCAAGCATGGTCTCCACGTCCAGATGGCCCTCGTAGTCGGTGCAGTGCAGCCCCTCTGTGCATTCAATGATCATCAAATCCAATTTGAAATCCTTCAAATAGTCCCAAGAGGGTTCGAACCACACCCCGGTGTCTGTGGCATAGAGCAGGGTTTTGCCGCCCCGTTGAAAAATTCAGGTTTTGGGCGTCCTCTTCCAGTTTGTGGTTTGCATGGATCGGCGAAATCTTGTAGTCCTCATGCAGGAACGGCTGGAAGCTTCTGGTTTGAACGATGTCCATTGGCCATTTGGGATACATCTTTCGGAGGCGCCCTACGATTCCGTCATTGCCGTAAATCGTAAATGTGAGGAAGTCCATTTCGCTGAAGGGATACAGGCAGTATTGGAGTTCTTCGGGAGCAAAATGATCGTCGTCGCTGTGGGTGAAGACCATAGCGGTCCAGTCGGTAGCGTCCAAACGGTCCCGGTGGATGTGGAGCAGGGTATCGGGCGGCAGGTCGATCTTCATAGTCCCATCGATCAGGGCTCCGCACCGCGTCCGCACGTCTTTTCCGCCATGCTTACGGGCATAGCAGCTAACCTCCCCGTTCGAATAGAACGCTGGGATGCCTTCGGCTGCGCCAGTGCCTAGCAAACGAATGGTCATGGAGTGAAGTCGTTCAGCGACCACAACACGAGGCCGCTCAGAATCTTTGGATAGTAATAGGTGCTCTTTTGGGGCATTTTCTCACCCCCAAGGGCGATAAGCCGCATGTCTTCCACCGTGGGCGGGTTCATGAGAAATGCCGCTTCCGCGCCGTGGTTAACCGCTGCGAGCGCTTCCTCTGGATCCCGCGTATACGAGAAAAACTCCAAACCGTGAAGGTCCAGGATTTTGCCGAAAACGAGCTCATGGAGGATGCTCACATCAAGGAGCTTCAGCTTGTTGCTGCCAGGGCCGTCGATCCATTTCAGTGCCTCTTCCGGTTCGTCCAGGGTGGCGATGAGTCCGTGACCGCTGGGAAGGGCGACCGCGATCGCCCGCACCTGGGGCATGTTGAGCTCTTCCAATTCCGTCAAGAGGGCCACGTTAGGAACCCTGCGCACGTTGAAGTACTTTTGCAGCCGCTCTTCCAGTTGGTTTTCGTTGACCGGCATCTTTTGGACGATTCGATGAGTTGGGAGAAGAACGAGGCCGGGATCCGACATGCTGCTCAGCGCCATCATCATGTAATCTTCCGGCACTTGCTCTGACTTCTCGCCTAGGTTGGCGCGGAATGTCAGCGCGGTTTCATAGCGGTGATGGCCGTCCGCAATCCAAACCTTCTTATCTTTGATCGCTTCCGCAAGTTGTGCGTTGGTTTCCTCGTCCTGAATTAACTCCAAGGAGTGGTGGACGCAGTCATCGGTCGTGACTTCAACTCGCCCAGCCTCCGGCGCGGCCGCAATCTTGTGAAAGACACCGCCCCCTTCATCCTCGAACAGCCCAAAGATGCACTCCAAGTGGGCCCGCGTTGCCTCCAGGATTCTGAGGCGGTCCTCTTTGTGCTTTGGGAAAGTCTGCTCGTGAGGCAGGACGACGCCGTTCTCATACGGCTCGATCTTGATGAGCGCGATGAGGGCGATTCTTGAATAGTCCTTGGTATCGCCGGGGACTTTGAACGTTTGGCGATAGCGGTAGAAAGTGGGTTTGTCCTCCTTCAGAAAACCGTTTCGACGCCAATCAGCAAGATCCGCCGCGCTGCGCGCGTATTTTATGAAAATTGCTGCGATCGTCAACCTTTTGTTCGGGGAGGGTCAGGTGAACAATGTTGTGGGGGTTTGCGGCCGCGTACGCATCGCGCTCTTCTTGGGAGATAACGTCGTAGGGTGGGGCAACTAATAGGTCCAAATCGCCGGCATTGGCTGTGTAGCGTAGACCCTCAAAGGGTCGAATCGTGGCCATAAGCAGTTGAGTTTACCAACAGGTCCGGGAGTCGGCTGGTACACTTTCCGCCGGTGCGAGTCGAAACCCGACTTAATACCTACGCGCGAAGCGTAGACGAGCGGCTAGCGGAACTGCTCCCCAGCGAACGCGTCGAGCCCTCTCAGCTTCATGCGGCAATGCGGTATTCGTGCCTCGCGCCGGGGAAACGCCTTCGTCCCGCGCTATGTTTGGCTTCTGCCTTGGCCGTTGGCTTTGCGGAAGGTGGCGGAGCGGGAGGCCACGAACTCCAAGGCGGCAGCGACAATCCAGTTCTCGATGCGGCCTGCGCGATTGAGATGGTGCACTGCTTTTCGCTCATCCACGATGACCTTCCGTCTATCGATGACGACGACCTTCGCAGAGGAATGCCCACATGCCACGTGAAATACGGCGAAGCCCTGGCACTCTTGGCGGGCGATGCGCTCTTTTCCCTCGCGTTTGAAGTCCTTTCGAGCGTGGACGCACCCGCCGACAAGGTTCTGATGTCGGTACAGAGCCTGTCCAAAGCCACGGGTTCAGACGGTCTTGTGGGCGGCGAAGTGATGGATGTTTTGGCGGAAGGGCGGACGGTGACCGAGTTTGAACTGGAATCCATCCACAGCCGAAAAACGGGCGCCCTGATCTCGGCCACCTGCGAGATTGGCGCTTTGCTTGGCGGTGGCTCCCTCATGCAGGTTCGGGAGCTAAAGCTGTTTGGCGAGAAGATAGGGCTCGCTTTTCAGGTAGTGGACGATCTGCTTAATGAAACCTCCACTTCCGAGCAACTCGGCAAAGCGGCGCGAAGCGACCGTGAGCGCAGCAAGGCGACGTATCCCGCGCTTCATGGTCTGGACGGTGCGGCAAGTGCCGCAAAACGGCTCCTGGGAGAAGCCGTTTCCCATCTCAAACCGGATTTGTTTCACCCCTCGGTGCTAAGAGACCTTGCGGAGTTTTCGGTTGAAAGACTGAGTTGAACGAGCCGTTAGGACTGCCCGACTCAACACGTCGGCTGTCGTTCACCCGCCTACTGCCGGGTCAAGGTGACTTCCGTATTTCCCACCGCGGACTTGTTTGATATCGTGCATTTCACAGGCAAACCATCACTTGTGCTGATGTCGCTGGTGATGGTCCCGCCGCCGCCTGCCACACCGGCAGTTGCGGGCACCGACGTATTGATGGTGACCGTGCCGCCGGCAATCTTGGTAACAGTGTTGTTCATGGTTTGGGCGGGTTGCGCGGGTGCGCCCGGCAAAGTCGATTTAGGAGTAAACGTAGTGGTCCAGGTCTGTCCCACATGAAGGGGGCCTGTGGGGAGCGTAGCGCCCCACATACCGGCGCCGGTGCCTCCTCCGGCTATCATCGATGCGCCTGCACCCGACCCATCGGTCGATAAGACCTTGCCGTGAGTGTCAATCGTCATTCCCGATTCGGTTCCTTTTGCAGCACTGAACATGGAGCCTAGCGCCCCGCCGCCGGTCACATCGACAATTTTCATTTTAGCGTGGTAGCCCTGAGCGGTTTTGCTGTCGAAAGTCTCTGCCACCGTCATGTTAAGGCTCATGTCCATGGAGCCGCCTGAAGTTTTCAGTGCCATCACGAAGGTGTAAGGGTGATTGAGCTGTGGGTTCAAGACCAGTTCCGATCCTGCGCCGGATGAGAGGGACGAACCACCTTTGCAGCCGCTAAGCGCTAACGCGACTGTGATCAAGGTCGAACACATACCGATTCTGTTCATAGAACATTATATGTGGACCAGCCGATCCAGGTTGCACAATATTGCGGGAGAATCTAGGGAGACTTACGTTTGATGTTGCCCGTCATTTTCAGGGTCACGTCCATTCCTGCGGGGCTCATATTCACTTCGCTCTGAAGTTTCATTTTCGTTAGCGTACCGTCCGTCGAATCGACTTCCGATTCGGATTCAAGATGCATCTTGCCCGTCATCGCAACCGGCTGTTCAACGGAGAGTGCCTTGTCGGCGGTGGAATCGATCCAGATGAGATTGCCTTGAATGTCCGGTAATTTTGCAGTTAAACGTAATGGTGGCATCGGCCGACCCCAGCATCTGCTTAAGCTGCGGAGCTACGTCGGCCAGGTTCAGCGTGTAAGTCCAGGTTAGCCCAACCTTCGGAGCATCTTTGGGCAGAAGGACGCCTATATAGCCGCCGTTCCCTGTTGCTATTGCGCCGGAGATGCTCGTTGCTTCCTTACCGGACTTCGATTTCGCGGAGAGAACCTTACCGAAGGGATCGATTTCCATTTCCACTTCGGTGCCCTTGAGGTCCGGCATTTGATCAGAACCCGTGCCGGTCATTGAGGCATCGGTGATCTTGTCGATAGCGTGGAATCCCTTGTCCGTTTTTTTGTCAAAGGTCCAGGACTGCTCGAGATGGAAGTCAGAAGACATGTCGCCCGCGGGCCCCGCGTTGGCGGAGATGCTCATATCGGTCACATAATCGTAAGGAATATTGAGCTTGGGGTTGAGGCGAACCACACCCTGACCTTGAGCAGTGACCATGCCGAAGGCGGGAAGCAGCGCAGTCAGAAGCATAGATCATTGTACGCGGTTTACCGTTAAGGGTGCTTGGCAGGTCGGGACGCTTAATAAATCGTCGCATGATTGTTTGCGCCCTCACCTCATGTTGTTTAAGTTGGCGGCATCTCTTCATGTTTTATCTGGACTGAAGGACGCCAATAATGAAGAGAGAAATGCAGCCTTCCCGCACGTGGCCGGCAAGCTCCATAGCTTTCCTGGGATTTATGGCGTTCCTTGTAGGCTGCCGCCATGCAAGCGTGGCGGGGGCCGTGCTTCGGCTAAACCCAGTCTTGGGTTACCCTTATCGCTACACCGTCGATCTAAGATCGAGGGGAATTTCGGGGCCGAATTACAATGCGAACCAGACGATCACCTTCTATGCGAAAGACAGCAAGGGATTTCACGCGAATGTGTTAAGCCCCTTGAGTGATTTCCCGTTTAGTGTGATTGCCGACAACCTCGGACACTTTATCGACCGCAACGGGCTTATAGGTCAGGGAAGCGTCCGGCCTGTCAGCAGCCCGGGAAATGCTTTAGACGGCATATCGTTCCCCCCTGACACGATCCGCGTGGGCTATACATGGTGGACAAACGTGCCGCTATCCGATGTTAGCCCGGCGCTAGCGAAGACGCCGGAAGTCTTCAGGAGCATGCCGCTGCCACTCAAGAACCGTGTCACGCGCATCAACTTGAAAACGGTGCGGATCGATTCGGTTGCTTCGAAGAGGTTTTTCGCCCCGCCCCCGAGCAAAGAAATCCTGGACCTGAATCTTGATGCCAAAGCTTATATCAACGAAGAGGATGGGATGCTCCTGATGTCGGTAACCCAAATAGGCATTCAAATCTATGGGAAGAAGACGGTCGACGGCCATGTAGAGGCCATTATCACCCAGCTGTCGGCGGAAGACCGAAGCTAACGGCCTTCGCCCTGCCGATAATTCGTTTTCTTCGGGTTCTTTCGCCCTTTGAGGACCGTCTATTTGACGATTGGCGCGAGGGCGGCTTTCTTTTTCTCAGGGCCAGAAATCGATTTCTAATGCGACCAGAAAATTTGTTTGAAAATCAGGCGACCATAAAGGTCTTTGGTGTGGGTGGGGGCGGAAACAATGCGGTCAATCGGATGATCGAAACCGGCGTCGCGGGTGTCAACTTTGTGGCACTCAATGCGGACGCCCAGGCGCTGAGCATGTCCTTGGCGCCGACCAAGATTCAGATCGGCTCGGTGGCAACCCGAGGGCTTGGCGCAGGCGGCGATCCCGCAGTGGGAGAGGCTGCGGCGCTTGAGAGCCAAGAGCGGATCATGACCGAACTTGATGGCGCGGACATGGTTTTTATCACCGCGGGCATGGGGGGAGGAACCGGAACCGGCGCGGCCCCGATTATTGCCGAAATGGCGAGGCGGATGGGCATTTTGACCGTCGGCGTGGTCACCAAGCCATTTCTCTTCGAGGGCCCGAAGCGTGGTCGCTTGGCCGAGGAGGGCGCTGCCCGGCTTAAGAGACATGTGGACACGCTGGTAACCGTGCCCAACGACAAACTCGTTGGAGTGGTAGACCGCCGCGCCACGATGCAACAAGCTTTTCTTGCCGCTGACGACGTGCTGCGCCAGGGCGTGCAAGGCATCAGCGACATCATTCTCCTGCCCGGAACGATCAACGTGGATTTTGCCGATGTGCGAAGCGTGATGACGAACGCAGGCGCGGCGCTGATGGGCCTTGGGCATGCAGTCGGCGAAGATCGGGCGAGGCGAGCTGCCGAGGCCGCCGCAACAAGCCCATTATTGGAGACCAGCATCCGGGGCGCCAAGAGGCTCTTAATCAACATCACGGCCGGAATGGATTTCAGCATAGGCGAGGCTCATGACGCAATGGCCTACATTATGCAGTTCGTGGATCCGGAGAACGCGGATATCATCATGGGACACGTAATGCGAGAAAGCCCGAACGGCGAGGTTCAAGTCACACTGCTCGCCGCAGGAATGGATTCGGCAGTTGCTCCGGCTGCAGACACGGGGGTCTTCTATACCGCTCCAGCGGTGAAGGAGTCTTTCATTGTTCCCGACCTCGACTTTACACCCCCGCCCGCGCCCATGAATGCGAACGGAGCACCGGTTGACTTGGATGACATCGACCTGGATATTCCAACGTTCCTTCGCCGAGCGAAGGGCACTTAAAGCAGCTTCTCCCTACTGGTCCAACGTTGCCCCGCCGCAAGGCGGGGCTCGTTTTTTTAAGGGGAGTTGGTGGCGGAGGGTTCTGATTTTGCAATAGAGACCACGCTCTCAGGCATGTGGCTGTTGAGGCATATTGGGGAGTGGAAGAGTGAAGGCAATACCGTGCACCTTCACTATATAAGCTTTGACAGTCCCCAAATCGCCTTGGACCGAGTGGCCTAATGGGCGCCGTTAAAAGCGGGCTGAGGGGCAATTTCCGCACACGTAGCGCCGCCGGCGAAGATGGGTGCATCAAGTAGAACATGCCGGTACGTGTCTTGGTTCGGGGCATCCAGCCGTTCAATGATGAGTTCGGCTGCGACTTGGCCGATTCGTTCGAAATCCTGTGCGCAAGTGGTGAGTGGGCCGCCTCCCGGAAGCCATCGCAGCATGCCGTCGAAGCCCACTACGGACATGTGTCCCGGCACGGAGAGCTTTCTCGCGGCCAGCGCTTCCATCACCTGCAGGGCAAGCATATCGTTAATGCAGAAGATTGCGGTGGGCGGGTTTTCTTGCGCTAATAGGTGGTCGAGAGCCATTTCGACTCCGACCGGATCGTCGATCGCATCTCGATAGATCAGTTCCTCGCGAAGCTCGAGGCCGCCCTCGCGAATCGCGCGGCGGTAGCCGGCTTCCCGCCCAATGACGCTTGAAACGGGTTCGGTATTGGAAATGAGGGCCACGCTACGGTGGCCAAGATCCAGCAGATGTCGGACCGCGCGGCGCGAGCAGCCTTCGTTATCGGTCCCCACAAAATCGCCTGGAAAGCCTGCCGGCGGCATCCGGTCCACAAAAACGATCGGCACTTGAGCGGCGCGGAGTTCCTGGACGACAGGAAGATTTGTTTCGGCTCCCAGATAATAGGTCACGATGCCGGCTTCTTCATGGTCGTTCAAAACCGAGCGGAAAAATGCAGCCTCGGATTCCAACACGGCAGGCCAAGCCAGCCCTACCGCGCTGGCAACGACCAGGCGCACGTCTGGCCCGGTGGCAGCCGCCTGGATGCCTCTTAAGATTGAGGCCGCCGCATAGTCGCCTGGGTTCGGCCACAACCAAATGGCAATGTGCCGTTTTCCAACATTCCGCCTCCTTACCGGCGTATCCGCCAAGCCCTTTACAACGGGACGGCAGCGAGGCTTCGCCTCGATGATGCCTCTTCCGGCGAGCACAGTCAACGCCGAGCGAACAACTACGCGGCTGACTCCAAGCTCTGAGGAAAGCTGGCGCTCACTTGGCATGGCGTGTCCTGACGGAAACGCACCTGAAGCTATTTTCGCGTTGAGTTGTTCGACGATCTTTCCGACCAGCCGAGATTCCAAGGTTAAAGACCTCAATCGAGCACCTTCTCTAGAGGGCGGCTGTTCCGGTTTCGACAACACATATTAAAAAGCTGGGAAGACCAACTGCGGATATCCACAGGTGAATATATGTAGAATCGCACATTTTGGTCTAAAAAGGCGACATTTTGGTTCGAAAAGGGTACGAATAACGTGTTGGCCAGGGGTGCAGGTTATCTTCTTCCAACATCTGGGTCCGTTTCGGCGGAATCGAAGCTTTCGGACAACCGTCCAACCATTGATATGGCGACAAAACTGGACCACTGTGTGATCCACGTTACGGACTGGCGGATTTCGAACCGGTTTTACGCGCAGGTAGTGGGAGCCGAGTTGGTCCAACGCGGGAACGGCTGGGCTTACCGGTTCGGAGAGACTCAACTGAACGTCCATGGTCCCGGCATGAACCCGACGCCTTTGGCGCGGATCCCTGTCGCGCCAGGCAACAGCGATCTGTGTTTCGAATGGACGGGCACGGCGGCGGAAGCGCAACGGCACCTGGAAGCGAACAGAGTTGACGTTGAAATAGGCCCCGTTCCGCGCAACGGCGCCAAGGGGCCGGGAACGAGCCTTTACTTCCGGGACCCGGACGGCTCGCTCCTTGAGTTTATTTGCTATGGCTAGCTGCGACGCCTTTGACGACTATTTCCGCATGGCTACTTGGGGCGAAGACGTTGGCGTCGCGGCGCCGGGATGATTCAGAGTTCCCAGATACGTCTGAAGCGCGAGTACCTCGTCGTTTGTGCCAACCAGTTGCGGCATAAAGGCGTGGTAGGGAGCGTCCGACTTTGGATCTCTGAGCATCGTTAAGATGTTGCCGATCGCCTTGTCGTCGCGATCCTCCAGAAACTTCTTCATCGACCGGTAACCGTTTATCGTGTGGCAGCTCATACATTGGCCGCGAAACATCGCCTCTCCCCTCTGTAGAAGTGTCGCGCCGCCGCCGGGAGTCCACATAGACTCCGTTAGGTAACCGTCTCGGTTGAGCCGATCGATATCCTTGATCCGAACTCCGTTCGAATACATGTAGGAGCCAATTACGAAGGGCTTGCGGATCGCTTCCCGCGCGTATTCGGTTGCGCCGGTGGCACAGAGGGCAAGAAACAGCACGGACACCGCATGACCGAACGTGAAGTCCTTGGGATACCGGTAGGCGAAGAGATAGGCCACGCCTGCTATGGTCGCTGTAGAGATCACCGAGATCAGGCCGATGCGTGTAACCTGGGTAAACGCGCCGGAACCGATCGTTGTCATGCCAAGCTCAAGCAGATGCTTGTTCTGGGTAGGAACCATCAGGATGTACCAGATGAAGGCGAACGGCATGAGCAGGAACGAAGGCGCCAGCCAGGTCGTGCTCCATCGAATGAGGCGCGACTTCGCTTCGCCATACTGCTCGTCGTCCAGCTTTGAGAGCGATACGAGTGCCCAGACTCCGGCGAGCGAGAGGCAGGCCAATACTCGCAGAACCAGGCTTGGGAAATAGGTTGGATTGAAGAAGGCATACCAGAAGTACGCCGATTCGTGTCCCGTGCCCGCGACGGAAAGCCAAGTGCCTCCGGGGGTGAGCATGAACGTAAGAATGCCGTTGATGATGACGAGGGTCAAGACTGATGCACCCGCGTAGACCCAGCCAACTTTCATGTGAACGGCATCGGAAACTCTGTTCCAACTGTAGTAGTACACAGCGGCAGCAGTCAGTTCGATCATGAAGAAGACCCATTCGATAGCCCACCCAAAAACGAAGTTGTGAATGAGCGCGCTGGTGGCTTCGGGCTGAACGAGGCCGATGGCGAACCAGATGCCTACGCCGGAAACGGTTCCGAAAACGCCGGTCAGCAGGAGAAAGAATCTTGAGTGCTGCTCAATCAGTGGCAACCAGTCCCGTCGCCCTTCCTTAATCGCCTTGCGCTCGGCGATGGCAAGGTAGAGACCTCCGCCTACTGCAAAATGGGAAATCATCACGTGAAAGATGGCGATGATTCCTACGACCCAGGGAAGGCCGATTCCAGGGACCTCCCAGACCGGATAGTTCATAACGTCGTCTCCTTAAGTTCGTTCATGGATAGTCTCAAATCGGTCATCATGCGGCTCCGTAGCCATAAAGGGTCGTCAACACCAAGATGGCGATAACGAGCAAGCCGAAATAGGTCACCTTGCGTCCCCGGCGCCCGCCCTCGGTTTTGGTATCGAAGATTGGAACGAAGAACCAGAGGAGCAAGCCGACCGTAAACAGTGTCATCCCTATCGCCTCTCCAATCCCGCCTGGGATGATCCGTCCAATGATCTTGAGTGTTGCGAAAGAGCTCATGAAGTACCACTCCGGATGGATGCCCGCAGGAGCGGGAGCCAAGGGATCGCCCGCCGCTCCGAGTTGGGGAGGAAAGAACGAAGCGAAGATCGCGATGACATTCAGCGTGACAAGCCACATCGCCAGATCCTTGATCATGAAGTTGGGGAAGAAGGGAATCGATTTCCGGGACGGCTCTGACCTCGCTTCTTCGCTCTCCGGTAGGGCGTTGCCGTGTTTTTGAACGAGGTAGAGGTGGAATAGAAGAATGGGGATGAAGATCAGCGGCAGCACCACGGCATGGAGGGCAAAGAAGCGCTGTACGGTCACGTCGGAGACTTCAAGGCCGCCTCGAACGAGATTGGCGAGGGCGTGGCCCACCAATGGAAGGTTCTCCGGCATTGCGAGGCCAACCTTAGTGGCCGCATAGGAGAGTTGATCCATCGGCAGGAGGTAGCCGCTGAACCCAAAAACCAAACCGATCAACAAGAGAACCATTCCCGACCACCAGCCAAACTCGCGTGGCTGCCGGTAAGCCTTCATAAAGAAGACCGAGAACATGTGGGTGAAGACGGATACAAGGAAAAGCGTTGCGGACCAACTGTGGGCCGAGCGAATAAGCCAACCGAAGTGGATATCGTAGGTAATTTGGCGAACAGAGTCGTACGCGTCGGTGCCTGGCTTGTAGTAGATCAGCAGTAAGACGCCGGTAAGAATCTGCACGATGAAGCAGAACAGGGAGATGCCGCCCCAGTAATACCAAAACGAGTAACGGTGAAGCGGAACAGTCTTTTTATGGGCGAACGCCTTGAGTTCCGCCAATCCTAGTCGTTCATCCCAATAATCCGATTTCTTAGCCATTCGTTTAAGCCCTCGACACCAAAACTGAACCCTTGGACACGGTAACCACGAACTTGGTCAGCGGCTTTGGCGGCGGACCAGCAATGTTTTGGCCCGTGTGTGGGTCGTATTGACCGCCGTGGCACGCACAGGCGATCCTCTGCAATTCGGGGTGATATTGGACCGTGCATCCCAAGTGAGTGCACACCGCGTTGAACGCGACCCATTCGCCGCTGTCGTGATGGATCAGCATGGCTGGATAGGGGCCAAACTTGAACATCAGGACGGAGCCTTTGGGCAATGTATCCGCGCCCTTCAAGGTCACATCTTTAATCGCGGCAAGAGCGACTGCCTTTTCGACAGGCGACTCCAAATAGCGGTAGACCGGATAGCCGATGGCCGCGGCGTATACCGCGCACATCCCGCCCACAGCTACCTTTACGAAGCTGCGCCGGCTGACTTCCGGGTTGGCACTTTCGGGCACTCCGGCAAGATCTTCGACGGTTGTTATTTTGCTCATGAGTTCACCTGCTCGGGCAAGGGCTTGGCGCTCTTCATCACGAGAAGAAGCCAGCCAAGAACGCCCAGTCCGATTACAAATAAGAGGAGAAAGAGACCAATCACCCACCAGTTGGAAACCTCGGTGCGTTTCCACACATCGAAGCCCTTTGTCAGCAGAGTCTGGTCGCGGATGCCGTCTCTAAAAACAACCCCTCCAGCAACTCCGAGAAAGGCGGTGACGGCGGCCAAAATGGTCAGCTTGGTGCTGCCGGCTTTTCCGAGTTGAAGCGCAGCCAACGCCAGAGTTAGAACCAGCCCTAGGGCCCAGACCGCGGAAGAACCAAGATAGAGTGGACTTCCCAATGCTTTTTGGACGTCTGCCGGTTGAGTCGAATAGACCAGGGGGCCGACCGCGAGTTGGGCGAGGGCGCCGACAACGGTCATGCCCGCTCCCACCTTCTTCAAAATCTTCTTGGCTTCCGGACCCACGGTCGGAAGATAGCTGTGCAGCATCAGCCATAGACCGCCAAGAATGAACCCGCCCACCATCACGAAAAGCCATCTTGGCATCATCGTGGGATCATGAGGCGCGGCCTGAAGGCCGGTCTTGGTGTTCGCGTACATGCCTTGCCACACTTCGGGCCTCAGCATGAGCGTCATATTCAGGGAATAGACTTGGCCAACTCCGCCGGCGAGGATAAGCGCACAAATGCTTTGGATCAGCACCGGCTTGCCTTCATGCGTTTTTTCGGCGATGCGGTACAGCAGCCAATAGATGGCCATGACCAGAAAGATCACCGAGATCCAGACGACGCCGATAAGAATGCTGCTTGTGTATAGAGCGCGGCCATAAAGCACTTGGGCAAAGAGCAAAGGCGGGATGCCCAGGTTGATCACATAGGTCATCACGATCGGGAGCCGGTGAGCGATGACCGAGGCCGCCGTTTGAAAGGCGGCATCGCCCCTGCGTCCCCTATAGGTGAAATAGCAGACCGCAAGCAGTGAACCGATTAGGATTTGAACAGCGAAGAAATGAAGCGCGAGGGTCAGGAGGCCCAACACCTTCATCAGCCAAACTGGCGCGGGTATCGGTATGGGATCGACGTGGGGGAACTGCATCGACGTGTATTGACTCCTTCAGAACCACGAGCAGTGGCTCTTAAGGACAAATGGTACGTTGAGCGACGTCGATTTTCAAGCCGGAATTACTTTGTCAGAGGCACCTTGTCAAAGAAAGAAGGGACGGCAAAAGCCAAAATATTGAGCTATATGCTCTGCTTGCCAGACCTGTCAGGACGGGGCCGGCACAACCCAAACGTGGCGACCGACTTCTTTGCCGACGGTGAGGTTCCTTTCCCCGATCTTCAAGTGGATCAGGGAATCGATCGAAGTGGAACCAACGGCTTCAAACTCAACGCCGGGAAGCAAACCGAGCTCTTCCAAATGCATCAAGAACTCGACGCGTTCGTCCGTCACTTTCTGCATTTTGAGCTTTGAGCCGACTGTCGCCGCTTCGAGTCTTACGCTGCCATCGTCCTCCTCCGGGTCCACTGGGTTGCCGTGGGGGCAAGTCTTGGGGTGATTCAGCTTGCGATCGATCTGATTGATAATGTCTTCACTGATATAATGTTCAAGCTTGCAGGCAAGTTCGTGCACATCGTTCCAGGGCAGCTCTACCGTGTCCACCAAGAAGCGCTCCAGAATCCGGTGGGCGCGGGTTAGCTGCTTCGCGACTTTTTCCCCTAGCGGCGTCAGCCGAATCCCTTGATAGGGTTCGTGCTCCACGAGCCCGAGTTCCGCCATCTTCTTCATCATGGTGGTGGCCGAACCGGCGGAAACGCACATGTAGACCGCGAGTTCACCCGTGCTGACCCGATCGACTTCCTTTTGGAGCCTTAGAATGCCCTCAACATACTCCTCCACGCTTTCGCTGAAGGCGCGCTGTGTCTTGTGCTCGTCTCCCGGCCGGCAACTTGCGGGCACTCGAAGCGTGAACTCCTTGGGCATTTCAGAAGTATACAGGCAGGAACGGAGAGCCAGAGTATTGAGTGTTGAGTCTTGGGTTTTGGGTGTTTGGTTCGATTCCAGGGTTTCGGTTCAAAATATCGGCGCTTTGAAGCCTCCAAAAAGTAAAGGGCTGCCCCAGATCCTTGTCAATACTTGAAAATCAACACCCAAGACCCTTTGGGTCGTGATTTCAAAATCGCCTTACCACTGTCGAATTTGCAGGGATATCACGTAAAATGGCCCAATGCGCCGATTCATACCCGCTCTCCTGCTTTCCGGCCTGGCGGCCGCGTGCTGTGCCCAATCGGATCTTATTGGTAAGAACCAATATCCCCAGTTTCGAACCTTGTCCGGGCTTAGCGGCTGTGGATATGGCGTATTGCTGGACGGTACGCCGTCTTTTGATGGCGCCATGGCTTTGAGCACGCCGATTGCCCAATCGCTTAGCGCGGGTCGCATAGCGATTGGCGCCGGTGACACCAGCAGCACTTGGTATCCGAGGTTCCTGAATTTCGACCCAAACGTGAATTTCGGGTTCTTTGGGGAAAGCTGAGGGGATGTTTGGTTTGGGGACGCCGTTCGGAAATTTTACGATTGGCGGAATGATCCTCAGCACGAAGTTCGATTCCTCGGAGAGCATTCAGTTCACACCGAAACTCGGGATCAGGAACATCGACCTCGGCGTGGGTGTTCAGGACGTTTTTGACCATGCTGGGGCTAACGGCCAGGATTTGGACAATAAGATCGGTCTTGGCACCAGTCGCTCCTTTTACGGGGTCGTCACCGCCCAGTACGCCCCGGGCGGATTTGTTTCGGTGGGCACCGGTTCGCAGCGTTTTAACGGAGTATTTGGAAACACCAGCTAGAATTTCTTGCCCTGGCTGAAAGGAGTGGTGGAGTACGACACGTTCAACTGGAACTACGGCGTAGGTTTGAATCTGGGCCACTTCGCAATCGGCAAATCCGGGCCGGACGGTGAAGACCGATACGTGAACACAACGGCTTTTTTGGGGTTTGTCGCCGGCAAATACGCTACTTGGTCGATCGCGATGAGTTTTTAAGGGGTGACGGGTTACTTGTGACGAGAGACGCGTTCGGATAAAACTGAGGAGCGGCGCTCTCAGTCACACATTGACCTTCGCAAACATTTCGTGGTCTTCCCACTTACCCGCAATTTCGATCATGGACGGCGAATAGCCTATCTTCGTAAAGCCGCATTTCATTAAGACCCTTTGCGAGGCTATGTTCCTGGGCATCACGTTTGCCTCGAGCCGGTGAAGATTGAGCTGGTTGAAGGCATATCCGCACACCTTACCGATGAATTCTGTGGCAATGCCTTTGCCCGTGCATTCGCAGTCCACGCCATAGCCAAGCCGACCGTTCTGAAAAGCGGCGTACTCCACGGCGGTTAGGTTAATGCTCGCGCAGAGCTTTTTTCCATCCCACACTCCAAATCGGAATTCCCTCCGACCTGCGCAACAGCTCCCAATAGTGCTCCAGTCGCTTTTGCTGATAGGCCAGCTCAAAGAAGCCTCTCGGCACAATCGGCGTCCACGGCATGAGGTGTTCCCGATTCCTGATGTGGTAATCGAGCAGGGCAGGCGCATCGCTTACCTCCAACAGGCGGAGCAAATACACGCCCTATTGTAGAACGGTTTTTGTCGAGAGTGGTGAGTCGGCTGGGACTCGAACCCAGGACCCACGCCTTAAAAGGGCGTTGCTCTACCTACTGAGCTACCGACTCGCGGGAATAGCAATGATACCACTGCTGGGTGACGTGGAACGCGTGAAGGGGGAAGCAACCCGAGACAAAGTGGGGGCGAGCCCGACCGATTTTCCTGGTGCCCCGTCGCTTAGCGCAGCCGATTTACGCCACGGAGATCTTTGCCTTTCGCTGGACCGCGGCCTTGACCAAACCCTGGAAGAGGGGATGCGGGCGGTTCGGGCGCGACTTGAACTCCGGATGAGCCTGAGTGCCAATAAAGAACGGATGAGCGGGGATCTCGACCATCTCCACCAAACGGTAATCCGGCGAAACGCCTGAAATCACCATGCCACATTCGTTCAGTTTCTCACGGAAATCGTTATTCACCTCATACCGGTGGCGATGCCTCTCCGAGATTCGGGAGCCCTGGTAAAGCTCGTAAGCTAGGGTACCGGAGGTGATGTTGCAAGGATAGGCACCCAACCGCATGGTTGCGCCTTTGTCTTTAACGCCTCGTTGCTCGGGCAGAAGATGGATGACGGGATAGGGTGGGTTGTCTGCCATCTCTTCGCTGTTGGCATCCGCCAAACCGCAAACATTGCGGGCGAATTCGATCACTGCCATCTGGAGACCAAGACAAATTCCCAGGAACGGCAGGCCGGTTTCACGGGCATATTTGATGGCCGCGATCTTGCCTTCCACTCCTCGCATGCCAAACCCCGGGGCGACGACCAGGCCGTCTACTCCACACAAGAAATCTTCCGGCGACTTGGCGCTTTCCAGACTGTCGCTCTCGATCCAGGTGATGTCCACCCGGCTGTCGTTCGGGATTCCCGCGTGGATCAGCGCTTCACTAATGGATTTGTAGGCGTCGCCATTGCTGGTGTACTTGCCCACCACCGCGATTGGGCAGGAATTGCTTGGACTCTTCAACGTATCCACCAAGCTTTCCCATTCCTTCAGGTTGGAGGGCCGTTTCTCCATGCCAAGCCGTTCGATCACGAAATCGCCCAGGCCGGATGCTTCGAAACAGAGCGGCACTTCGTAGATCGTGGACACATCCAGTGACTCCACAACCGCACGGCTGGGAACATCGCAAAAGAGACTGATTTTCTCCTTGACATCCTCGTCCAGCGGCACTTCACTGCGGCAGACGAGCACGTCCGGCGAGATACCGATTTCTCGAAGCTTGTACACGCTGTGCTGAGTTGGCTTGGTTTTGACTTCGTGCCACGGCCCGACCTGGGGAACGAGGGTCACATGAACGTACATCGTGTTTTCGGATCCCACGTCCTTTCGCATTTGCCTGATGGCTTCCAGGAACGGCAGGCTCTCGATGTCGCCGACTGTTCCGCCTATTTCGGCGATGACCACGTCCGCTTCCTGCTCTTTAGCCAGGAGCATGATGCTCTTCTTGATTTCGTTGGTGACGTGAGGGATGACTTGGACGGTCGCGCCCAAATAGTCGCCACGGCGCTCGGCTTGAATCACGCTTTGATAGACTTTACCGGTGGTGATGGAGGAGTTGCGGGTGCAGGCCACATCCATGAACCGCTCGTAATGGCCCAGATCGAGGTCGGTTTCGGCCGCGTCCTCAGTGACGAACACTTCGCCGTGCTGGTAGGGGTTCATGGTGCCCGCGTCCACGTTGATGTAGGGGTCGAGCTTCATAGGCGCAACCGTGTAGCCGCGATTTCGGAGCAGCCGGCCCAGGCTGGCAGTTGTGATCCCCTTGCCTATCGAACTGACGACGCCTCCCGTTACGAAGATGAACTTAGTCAACCCTTTCTCCTTCGGAGAGTGTTGAGTTTTAAAGTGTTGAGTGTTAAGATTCCGGATTCCGGCTCAACACTCAATACCCAATACTTAACACTTGTGCTCCTCGCACACACCCAACAAACCCAAACGCAACGCGCGCTAGGGTTTCCTGGGGGTTTTGTGAATTCTACCGGGATGATGCGGGCAATCGGCTTGCAACTTTTTGGAAGTTCTAAAAATTGCTATAACTCGGCCTGAATTGCATGTCTAACGCGTGCGGCCTTTTCTCTTGCTGCCTCAACTGTCCCGGCGCGAGCGAGGGCGACGCCCATGCGTCGATGCCCGTCGATCTCCGGCTTGCCAAAAAGGCGCAGTTGGGTGTCCGGTTCTTCCAAGGCCTTTTCTAGATTGAGAAAGCGGATCGAACTGGATTTGCCTTCGGCGACGAGGGCATAAGAAGCCGATGGCCCGAATTGCCGGATTGACGGGATGGGCAGTCCGAGAATGGCTCGGGCGTGAAGCGCGAACTCCGACAGATCCTGCGAAATCAGGGTCACCAGGCCGGTGTCGTGGGGACGGGGCGAGACCTCGCTGAAAATGACTGCGTCGCCCTTCACAAAAAGCTCCACTCCGAAAATACCGCGCCCGCCCAGATCATCGGTGACCGCTTTGGCTATTCGGTGGGCTTCGTTCAAGGCAACATCACTCATGGGATGGGGCTGCCAGGACTCGATGTAATCGCCGGCAACCTGGCGATGTCCCACCGGCTCGCAGAAGCTTGTTCCACCCGTATGCCGGACCGTAAGCATGGTGATCTCATAGTCAAAATCGACGAAGCCCTCCACGATGACCTTGCCGCCACCCGCTCGGCCGCCTTCTTGGGCATAGTTCCAGGCTTGTTCTATCTGGCCAGTATTGCGCAGGGTCGATTGGCCTTTGCCCGAGGAACTCATGATCGGTTTGACCACACAGGGCAAGCCTATTTCTTGAACGGCGAGCCCAAACTCCTCGCGCGTGCCGGCAAACCGGTACGGCGAGGTGCGCAAATCCAACTGTTCGGCGGCAAGCCGCCGAATGCCCTCTCGGTTCATGGTCAGCTTTGCCGCCCTCGCAGTGGGAATCACCGTGTAGCCTTCCAACTCCAATCCCACAAGGGTATCGGTTGCAATCGCCTCGATTTCCGGCACGATTAAATGAGGCTTTTCCTGCTCCACCAGCCTCCGCAAAGCCGACCCATCCAGCATCGAAAGCACATGGGAGCGGTGGGCCACCTGCATGGCGGGTGCATTGGCGTAACGGTCGGCGGCAATGACTTCAACCCCGAAGCGTTGAAGCTCGATCACCACTTCCTTGCCCAACTCCCCTGAGCCAAGCATGAGAACCCGTGTCGCGGAAGGGCTTAGAGGAGTGCCGATTGAAACCATGGCCTTACCTAGACTCTGACGGCGGGATAGTTTGGAAAGGCCGTATTGTATCGATCAAAGTCAACAACCTCGATATCGATCCGATCCGACCAACTCCATGTCTTCGCAAATGTTCCTTCGAGCTTGGTCTTGAGGGTTCCTAGTAAAGCCGCACGGTCAAACGTCGAGGAGTCTATCAGCACCAAAAAAAGAGTCTTTCGAGGCTGGAACGGCGGTGTTCTCCACGCCAAATATGCAACAGTTCCGGTGAACTTAGCCTCGATCAAAAAGCGAAAATCGTTGTTCGAGACATCCTTACCAAATTTTTCGCCCGCGTCTTGTTGATGCTTTTCAGGCACCGCAGGATCGCTGTAATCCTTGACCTCTATCCAGACTTCTCGGTTTGCTTCGCTTAAGCGGAAGTCAACGCCTTTCCACACGGTATTTCCATCCCCTGGTGTTACGCCGTGGCGAATTGCGTTAAGGGCATTCGAAAAATCGAACTCGATGTGCTTCTCGAGGAACTTCATCTGGCCGATCCTTTTGAAGCACGCTTGATATCGCGATCAAACAATGAGCCATATTCATCGAGTATCCGGTTAGGCTGAAGCTGTGCAAAATCTTTCGCATCGTTTACGGAAGTTCCCTCTGCGTTAGTTTCTAGACTGAAAAACCTGACCTTGTCGGCAACTCTTGCCTGGAGGTCCAGTTCTTTGAGGATGACGTAACTATGAGTTGCCAGAAATACCTGAACGTCCTGGCGAGCAAGATCGAGAATTATCTGCACGACCTGTTCCATCAGGATCGGGTTTAGGTTGACTTCCGGCTCATCCCAGAACAGTACTGCCCCCGGCCCGAGCCATCCACCCTGATAGAGACGAAATAACGTGGCAATCCTGCGGATACCTTCTGCGATCAAGGGCATCGGAATGCGGCCGCTCACAGTTTCAATGTAAAACCGTTCCCCATCGAGTTCCAATTTGCCCCCTATCAACTCGTGAAAGTAATTTGCATCCCGTGCGGTCAGTTTTTCCAGTTCTCTTTTTTCTGGGGAAAGCAAAAGTCCTACGATGTCCCGGTGAGTGAGATCGAAGTCTATGTTGTGCAGGTCGTATGTTGAGAGAAATGCCCTTGTGTGTCCCATCATGTCGACAGCTGGAATGAAAACCGGCCTGCTTGGTGTAGGCAGGAATTCGATGGAGCCCCGTACTCCTGAGCGTTCATAAAACTCGCTCGGGAGCACCCTCTTGAACGGCTTATGCCATCCGTTTCCTCCAAACTGGCCGCTAGCGCTCCCGTCATCCTCATCACCCAACCGGACCAAGCTGTTCTCGCTGTCGACTTGGTAAACATCCCGCCAGAGGTTTGGTCCATAAGTCTTGTTTTGCACAGCGGATAGCTGCCACGCAAACAAGGCCTTCAAAACATGGGTTTTGCCGGCTCCGTTCTCGCCAATGAAGGCATTTACGCCCTTCGAAAACTCGAACTTTGCATCCGAAAACGCAGTAAAGTTCCTTAGTTCAAGAGTTTCATGAAACGGGTGCGATGTGGACCTCATGACCTTCCATCGATTGTGACCTACTTTGGGGCTCGACGTTTCCGTATCGAATGTTCAGCTGACTGATAACCCGTAAGCCAAATCGTTCCATCGCAGTTCATTCCTAAATTCGGGAATCTTGGTCGAAACCATCGATCACCACGATCTCGATGCCAGCGATCTCCGCGAAATCGCGCAGATGCTCGGTGGTTACCGAGTAGCTGTAACCGGTGTGGTGCGCGCCTCCTGCGTAGATCCAAGCAGCCACTGCGGTCTTGAAATCCGGCTTGCATTCCCAGAGGGCACGCGCCACCGGAAGCTTGGGCAGGGCAGGTGGCTTGACCGCGTCAACCTCGTTCACGATCAACCGGAAGCGGTTGCCCAAGTCAATCAAAGAGGCATTGAGGGCGGGACCGGAAGGCGCGTCAAAAACGAGTCGAACGGGGTCTTCTTTGCCACCGATTCCCAGCGGGTGGATTTCCAGCTTGGGCTTTCCTGCAGAAATGGAAGGACAAATCTCCAGCATGTGGGCGCCTAAGACCTGCTCTTTGCCCGGTACGAGATGGTAGGTGTAGTCCTCCATAAAGGAGGTTCCGCCAGGTAAGCCCTGGCCAACCTGTTTCATAAAGCGAAGCAGTGCGCAGGTCTTCCAGTCGCCCTCCGCGCCAAAGCCATAGCCCTTCGCCATGAGGCGCTGAACCGCCAATCCCGGCAACTGCTTCAATCCGTGGAGGTCCTCAAACGTGGTCGTAAAGCCCTTAAATCCGAGGTCCAAGAACGCCCGGATGCCTAGCTCGATGCGCGCGCCGTCCTGCAACGAGGAATGCCTCGCGCCGCCCTTGCGCAGCTCTGGCGAGACCTCATAGGTTGCCTCGTATTCGGCGCAGAGTTTGTTCACTTCCGCATCGGAGACTTCTTTTAGCACTGCAACCAGGTCTCCAACCCCAAAACCGTTCACCGAAAAGCCAAACTTGGCTTCGGCGGAAACCTTGTTGCCTTCGGTAACGGCGACCTCGCGCATGTTGTCCCCAAACCGGCAGAACCGCGCGCCTTGGAGGTCCTGCCAAGCGTGGGCGACGCGCGCCCAGGAGCCCAATCGCTCCTGCACTTCTAAATCGCCCCAATGGCCAACGACAACCTTGCGTGGGAGCTTGATTCGGGTGTGGAGATAACCTGCCTCGCGGTCGCCATGAGCGGCCTGGTTCAGGTTCATGAAATCCATGTCGATCGTGCTTGCGGGCAGCTCGCGATTGAATTGGGTGTGAAGGTGGGCTACCGGCTTTTGCAAAATCGAGAGTCCGCCGATCCACATCTTGGCGGGCGAAAAGGTGTGCATCCACAAGATGAGCCCGGCGCATTCTTTGGAGGAGTTGGCGGCCTGGCAAAGGTTGCGAATGGCTTCAGGATCGGTAAGCACCGGCTTGAAAACCACCGGCAACGGGATCGCGGCAGCATCGTTGAGGGCGGCTGCAACCTTTTGGGAGTTTTCGGCAACCTGTTTCAGGGTTTCAGGACCGTAAAGGTGTTGGGAGCCGGTGACAAACCAGATTTCACTTTGGACCATGAAATCATTATGAATCGGCGATAACCATAGGCTCCAGGTTCGGACTAGATTAATTTGTCAGGACAGGCAAGGCAGCGCACACCAAGAAGCAAGTTGCCCCAAGTGTCATCATAGAGGACAATGGCAAAAGGCAGCACGTCAGAGACGACTCAGCCTGAAGAACGGGCGGTGCTTGTTTACGTCAATCCCGAGGCGGACGACGACGCTTATGCGATGGACGAAATGGTGGGGCTTTGCGAGGCGGCCCATGTTCTCCCTGTCGCGGATATACGACAGCGGTTGGATGAGCCAATTAAGGTCTACCTTCCTCGGCAAGGGAAAAATGGAAGAAGTGGCGCTTCTCGCAAGAGAAGTTAACGCCGACGTCGTTCTCTTCGACGGCGAGGTCTCGGGTACCCAGCAGCGCAACCTCGAAAAGATCATCGAAAAGCGCGTGGTGGACCACACCCAGCTCATTCTCGATATTTTTGCCCGCCGCGCCCGCACTAAAGAAGGCATGCTTCAAGTGGAACTGGCCCAGCTCACTTACATGATGCCGAAGCTCATGTCCGTGTACACGAAATTCGAAAGACAGAAAGGCGGCATCGGCATGCGGGGCCCAGGTGAAACCAAGTTGGAAAGCGACCGGCGCCTTATCCGGGAACGCATTGCGAGGCTGGAAGGCGAGATCGAAGACGTGAAACGGATCCGGGACCAGCAGCGCTCCAGCCGCCGCAAGCACCCGTTTCCGTTTTCATCCCTGGTTGGCTACACCAGCGCGGGGAAATCGACGCTCATGAACCGGCTTGCAGGAACAGACCTGCTCGCAGACGCGATGCCTTTCGCCACTCTTGATCCGACAACTCGGAAGATCGATTTGGCGGAAGGGTACAGCTTGTTCTTAACCGACACGGTCGGTTTCATTCGGCACTTGCCAACCCATCTAGTTGCAGCGTTTCGGTCTACTTTGGAAGAGGTGACCTATTCAGATTTCGTGCTGCACATCGTCGATGTAAGCCATCCAAACTGGGAAATCCAGCATAGCTCCGTGATCGAAACCCTCAACGAGCTGGGGGCGGGCGATAAGCCGATGCTGACCGTGTTTAACAAGATCGACCTTGTGAGCGACCCGTTTATTCGGCGCCGTTTGGTTGCGGAGTGGCCGGATTCGGTGGCGATCAGCGCGGCCAAAGGCGAAGGCATTCCCGATCTCATTCACGCGATCGAGAAGAAGGCCAAGTCCTTGCTCACCTCGATTAAGGCCCTAGTGCCCTACGCGCTTTCCGGCATGGTGCAGGACTGTTACGATTACGGACGTGTGCTCAAGACCGAATACCGCGACGAAGGGATTTACCTCGAGGCGGGAATTGGTCGGTGAGATGGCAGGGAAGCTTGCCAAGTATTCGGTGGAGTAGCTAGAATGCTCGTCCGTCATAATCTCGCACCAATCCCACTACCTTGCCGATTACGCTGTGGTTCTCGGTTTCGATCGGGATCGGTTCGTATGCCGGGTTGCTTGGCATCAGCTTGGCGCCCTTCGCATCGAGATTGAGCCGCTTGACGGTGGCTTCGCCATCCAGCATAACGGCCACAAGCTCTCCGTGGTTGGCGGCCTGTTGGGGTTTCACAACCACTAAATCGCGTGGCAGAATGCCTTCGCCCGACATGGAGTCTCCCTTGATGCGGAGCAAAAAGGCGTGAGGCACGTTTCGCACCATTTCAGAAGGCACCGGAATCATGTCTTCAATGTCTTCCTGCGCTTCAATCGGAACGCCGGCGGCGATGGTGCCCACCAAAGGCAGCATGGTCACCCGGGTGGATGTCTGGTAATCCCTGTGGATGACGCGAATGGAGCGAGGGGTGTTGGAGCGGGTGATGTAGTTCTTCCTCTCCAAGGCATCCAGGTGCACAGTGACGCCGCGCAACGAACCGATGCCGAAATCCCGGCCTATTTCTCGAATCGAGGGTGGAAAGCCCTCACGCTGAACATAGTCCAGCACGTACTGGAGAATCATCTCCTGTCTTTTCGTTAATCCTTTAGCCAAGCTGCAACTCCTTCTCGCTCTTCCTTAAAGACGTAGACGCAGTATACACCTATTATGTCTACCCTTTTTCATAAACCTGTCTGGGGGTATAGCTTCGTGCCATACTCTTTAGGCTCTTTTTAGGTGAAAAGCATTGTCGATATCTCGTATTCGCGAAAACATGGAACGGCCTGGGTGCCAATGGATCGTCACGATCATTCTTCTTGGCATGGCCGGTGGATTTCTATTTGGCGGGTCCCAATGCCGCGGCTTGCTCGGAGCGGGGCAAGGTAATAACGGTAGAGGGGATCAGGATCAAGGGGAAGAGATCGCCACGGTCGGAGATTATAAGATCTATCTCGGTCCCATTCAGAAACAGGTAAACGGTTCTCCCAGCCAGGGTGGCGGTGGCTTGAATCCGCTCACGTCTTCAGCCAGCGATTACGCGACCGCTTATGCGCGCGCTCTGGATACCCAAGTAACTCAGTGTTTGCTCCTCGAAGAGGCTAAGCAAAACGGCTTTTCTTTGGATGACGATGCCATTTTGGAAGCGGCAGGCAGCCAGTCCGACCAGCAAATGGAAGAACAGAAAATGATGGCGCCGATGCAAGACAAAACGCTGCCGCAAAATATGACCGATCAGCAGTTCTCGGACTACTGGAAGAAGAAGACGGGCAAAACGCCCGAGCAGCAGAAAGCCGAGCAAGTAGACCAGTACAAGAAATTGCTCAGCGATCCGCAGATTCACGACGCCATGCTGCGGGGATTTGCCAACGACATCGTCATGAACGGGTTCAGCAAGAGCATTCCGGTTACCGACGACGATTTGAAGCACAGCCGCGATCAGTACGTCAGCAAGCGCATTGCTTTTCTTCCCTCGAAGCACAAAGGCGAAGACATGGAGAAGCTTGCCAACCAGGTGGCTGCCGACCTTAAGGCTAAGAAAATCACCTTCGAGCAGGCGATGGACAAGTACAGCGATGACTCCGTGGCCAAAGGTAAGAAGGCGGAAGACAACACCAACGAAGTCGACACGATGACTTGGAAGACCAACCCGGACTACGCAAAGCTTAAGGACCTCAAGCAAGGCGAAGTCAGTGACGTCGTCGATATCAAGCCGGAAGGGTATGCCATTTACCGGCTGGACAATATCATCAGTCCTCCGATTCCGAATTTCGACAAGACCAAGGACAGCATGAAGAAGAGCTATCTCCAAACTTTGGAAGCGGAGAAGCTCCAGGATGGTTTGAAGCAGTTACGGTCCAGCGGCGTCATCAAGTGGGACGTTCCCGATTGGGGGCTGTTGGAAGACTGGAATCAAGCCACAACCGGACAGGATTCGGGATTTTCGAGCAAGCCGAAGGCCGAACAGCTAAAGATCGACCAGAGCTTTGTCGACAAGGCGCTCGCCTCCAAACAGCAAGACCCGCCCGCGTTCTTGACTGCGGCGGGCGCTTTCGACCCGATTTGGACCGGCGCTTCGGACGCCGAAAAGAAGACGCTTTCGGACGAGTACGAGAAAATTTTGACTGGATTCGTAGGCCAGTTCCCCTGCTTCTCCGCGCGGATGGAACTCGTGAAGCTTGCGGTGGCCAAGGGAACAAAAGAAAAGGACGTTGTCGCTCAGAATCTGCTCGCCGCGGTCCAGATCAACCAGCAGGGAGTTTCCGACCCCTCCGGGCAGGCGAATTTTAGCGACATTGCCAGAGACACCGATCTCTACTACCAGAAAGGTTTGCTCACCAAGGACGAAGTAGCCCAAATCCAGGACAAGCTCGATTCTTTCCGCGACGAGAAGCTGAGGTATGACGCTCAGAATCTCCAGGAACAAAAGCAGGAAGCGATCGAAAAGGCGAAAGAAGAAGCCGAGAAAGCTAAAGAGGAGGCAAGCAAGCCCAAACCGGCGCCTCCCGCAGCACCGCCCTCCTCGTTCGGCAAGGGTGTAAGGGCGCTGCCTCCGGGGCCCGGTGGAGCGGGTGCTCCCCCTAAGATCTCAATCAACCCGACCCCTCCGCCTGTGATTCACCCGGGGGGCGCGCCACCCGCAAAAACTCCGCCCGCGGGAGCAAAGCCAACGGTCAAGATCAATCCCCCGCCGGTTGGCGGAAAATAGGGGTTTCAATGGGCGGGCTCGTTCTCGTCGCCACGCCCATTGGAAATCTAGGGGACCTGTCGCCAAGAGCGGTCCAGGCGCTTGCGGATGCGAACTTCTGGCTGGTGGAAGACACTCGGGTCAGCGGCAAACTTCAGAGCCATTTGGGGCTGTCAAAACCTATGCGTGTTTGCAACGAGCACACTTCCGAAGCCCAACTCGCGAAGTACGTGGATGAGCTAAAGGCGGGCGCCACCGCTGCGCTGCTAACGGATGCAGGGACACCGGGAATCAGCGATCCTGGCGCCTGGATCGCAGACCTTTGCTACGCGGCAGGCGTTTCCGTCGAAGCGATTCCCGGCCCCAGCGCAGTTGCAACGAGCCTCATGCTGAGCGGTTTCTTCGCCCAACGATTCGCCTTCCTCGGATTTCTATCTCGAAAGCCGGGACCGATGAAAAAAGAGCTCGAGCCCTTTGCCGATTCCCCGATGACGCTGGTGGTGTTTGAGTCTCCCTTCCGGCTGGGCAATCTCTTAAAAGCCGCAAGCGAAACACTGGGCGAACGGCGCTTTGCGGTCTGCCGCGAGCTGACGAAACTTCATCAGCAGGTCTACCGCTCCACGTTGCCGGATATTCCAAGCGAAAAGACCGTCCCCCAAAAAGGCGAACTTTGTGTAGTTTTCGAGGGTAAAAGGAAGCCAAAAGATGCCGATTAATACCATGTGGGTTATTGGCACAGCGAGTTATTGAGCTGTCGGCCCGCCATCTGCTGGTGAAAATGCGGTCAAAACTGTACATTCTGCTTTTGCTCGTTTTGGGCTTGATTTCGTCTTTCTCGCAGGCGCAAGATGCAACCTACAAACTTCAGCCAGAAGACGTTATTCGAGTCCAAGTCTTAGAGATCTATGCGGGCCAGATCAACAATATCTTGCCTATCGGCCGAGACGGAAACGTAAGTGCTCCCTACGTAGGCATGGTGCATGCGGCCGGCAAAACCACGAGTCAACTCGAAGCCGAACTCACCCAGCTTTACGAAGAAAAACTGAAGGTCCGAGACCCCCACGTCTCGGTGACGATCGAGCAGTACCGGCCTATTCAGGCGAGCATTACCGGCATGGTGACAACCGCAGGCGTCTATGTTTTTCGTCCGGGCGATACCATCATGACGTTGATCAGTAAAGCGGCGGGCGTAAACACGGACCGTGCAGATTTGCGCAAGGCGACGCTTCGGCACAAAGACTCGCGCGAGTTGATCCCGATCGACCTCCATGCGATGCTGTACAACCAGGACATGTCGCAGAACTACGATATTCAGGACGGCGATGAGCTTAACGTGCCAGAAGACACCCAGAATCACATTCTGATTTTGGGTGCGATCAATGCGCCAGGCGCCTATCCGTTCAAGGAGCCCATGTACATTTCTGATGCGGTTGCCCTTGCCAAGGGGCCGATTCCAATCCGCACCATGCTCAGCCACGTGACGATCATTCGCGCAAGGCCAGGCCATCCGGGCCAAACCATTCGCCTTGTGGCCAACTTCGTGAAGTTCGTGAAAAACGGGGACAGCTCTCAGAACTTGGAGCTTCATGCGGGCGACTTGATATACGTCGGTGAGACGAAGACGCCGGATTGGCCGACGCTGATACCGCTGGTCACGAGCACGCTCTTCTTGTTCAACGCGCACTTCTAAGTTTGATGGAAGCCGAACCGCTTGCCCTTTAGGCTTGTGGTCCGACTGCCTCGGCTTCGGATATTTCCCAAGTCGTAGTCACAGGAGGGCTGTATCTGAGTGTCGCGAGGACGGTGCAATATTTCTCGTCGCTCAGTTGAATCGCTCGTTCCACAGCGCCCGGATCCAAGTTCTCGCCCTTCAGAATATGCTTGATCCGCAATGCGGTGAAGGGGCGTGGGTATTCGCTTCCCGGCGGGGTTCGGTCGCCATCGACCTCGATTTGATACGATTCCAGCTTTTGGCGCTTTTTCTCCAGGATCGAAACCACGTCGATCGCCGAGCAGGCAGCCAGAGAGGCGAGTAGAGCTTCCACCGGCGTGGGGCCTAGATTTTGGCCGCCCGACTCCGGATGCGCGTCCAGAACAAACTTAATTCCAGTTGGCGGATCCGCCTCAAACGCCAATCCTCCAATCCACTTCACGTTAACCATGCACCTACGATCTACGGTTCATGGGAGGGTTAAGGCGGCGTGCTGTATTTGTTTGAAGGAAACGTCTTCATGTTGTGTCTTATAGTCAGAGATGGCCATGGTGCTTCGATTGGAATATAGGTCCGGCGCTTCAAGAGTTGAAGCGGGGGCACGCATAGAGCGCGAGCCGGCCGACTACCGGGAGCTCGTCTTCCGGCTCGCGCTCGCGATTTGCGGCGAGAGAGACGGGGCGGAGGACATCGCCCAGGACGTCATGCTCAAGTTGCTTTCTCACAAGAAGGAGCTTTCAAGGGTCGACAACCCGGTTGCCTGGGTTCGAAGGGTGACCGTTCGATGTGCTGCCAACTACTTGAAGCGTAGGAAAAGCGCAGACCCGTTGCCGGACAGCCTCGAATCAAAAGAGCAAAACGGGGACAACCTGGCCGTCTACGAGATCCTCAAACGAATGCATCCGGATCAGAGAACGATCCTGGGCATGGCGATTGGTCAAGGGATGTCCTATGGCGAGATCAGTGACGTGCTCGGTATTCCGGAAGGCACGGTGGCTTCCCGGCTTAACGCGGCGAAAAAGGAATTTCAAAGGATGTGGCAGCTATGAGCGAACCTCTCGACCAGTTAGCCGCTTTTTACAAGTCGCTGGATGATATTCCAACGCCTTTACTCGCCCCTCGGCGAATGGACTTCGTTGATTACGCAAAACTTGCATTTGCGCCCCTTGCGGCCGCGTTTGTGTCCTATGCGTATTTGGCCTTTTGCGCCTACGGACCGGCCGATGCCAAGCAAATCGCCCCTATTTCGCTCTCGATCGACCACTACGCTTTGATCGAACTCAAACCTGCTCCGCCCGAGCAAAATCCAAACGAACACACCAGTAGAGAGATTGCGACATGGAGAGTCATATGAAAGCACTTCTTGTTTGCCTATCTGTCTCCATCGCTATCTTCCTTATGGTCGCGATTATGCCGGGCTCCGAATGGGTTTTCAAAAACGGTCTGGATATGGTGGGCGGGAATGACAGCGCGGACTCCGGCAGCGATATGGCCTACCGATTCGCTCCGAAATGGCTGACCGATCCAAACACTTTCACAGGAAAGGATGCACCTGAAGAACTCATGCACGCTCTCCTGCTCGAGGACGATCCCAGAATCCAAGCGCTTCAAATGTACGCGACGGACCATCCAAACGATCCCGTGACATGGGCGGTCGCGGCGCGAATGGCGTGTATTCGCTCTGGGGCTGCTCCGGATGAGCCGAACAAGCTGGATGCATCAGACTGGAAGGCGTCCAAGTCTGCCTTCGAAGCCGGCCTTGAGGAATCGATTAAAGGCGAGCTCGTCGAACCGGACAATGCCTACTTTCCGTTATTACGAGCGGTATTCGACATGTACTTGGGGCACCTGGATGACATGCAACAAGCACTGCATGCGGCGGCGTCCAAGTCGCATTACAATGACCACGCCATTGACCAGGCATTGGCGATGGAGCGGGCCGAACTCTCTGCCAAAGGGTACCGGGGCGAAATCATCAAGACCCTTATTGACGCGTCGATTCTGTTCCCTGACTTGTCCCACATGAAGCAGTTGGCCAAGTTCTTAAATCGGAAGGGCTCGCTTCAGGAGAGGCGAGACATGGTTCAAACATCGGCGCTGATGGGTAATGGGGCAAGCACGATCATTGAGATGCTTGTGGCTTCTGCCGATGTCAGGATCTTGGTAAGTCCTGCGAGGCCGCTGGACGCCAGCTGGCACGCGACATCCGACGAGGAATACCGCCAAGAGGAAGTCGCCTTTCAAGATCAGCTGGCCAAGGGCGGGGTCCCGCAAACTGTTCCAAGCGTTGCCGAAATATCGGACAAGTTGGACCGGCTTTCCAAAGCGAGCAAGCAGTATGTCGATTCAATGCCTTCTATCTACGAGGAGGCCGGCCAGGACGAGCAGTCGTTTAGTTTGGCCTTCTTTGAAGCGATGGCGCCTAGCATGCTCTTGGTTGCATTTGTGATTGCGGCCTTTTCTGCAATAGGGGCGTGGTTGTTTGGTCTCATCCAGTCCGACACATTTAGACGCATGCTGCCGCACTTGCTCTGTCTCCCCATGTGGTTCCTCCTGGTTTTTTTCGATAGGGATAGTCCGGTCAACAATGCCGGGTTGTTCCTTGGCCTGGCCCAACTGTTCTTAGCGTTCCTCTATCTCAAGAAAGGCCCCGCCATAGCCCTTAGCGTGCTCGGGGTGATCGCCGTTCTTGGCCTCATCATGGATTCACCGACGGCCACATACATGACAGTGCCAGAGGCTGGGATCCTCGTCTGCGCAATCCTGATTGCGATTCTTCCTTGGTTCTTGCCGGTGGAGCGACGATCTCTTTTCGCCACTTACGCGGGGGCTGGAGTTGCGCTCCTGTCGTTCGTCGCAGGGTTTTCTGCGGGCGGGGCCTCTGCGGCGGTCGGCGCTTTGGTGTATGTTTTGGCCCGCCTGCTCTTGTGGGAGAAAGAACCTGGCATACCCCGGAAATGGACTCTGGTTGCGGTTTCAATTTTGCTGCCTCTTTTGGTTTTAGGTGCTGCGGGATTCTATATTTGGCGCCTAAGCCTAAACAATGGATATTGGGCGCCAGTTTTTGGCGCAGTTTTGATCATGCTTCCGGGGATGGCGTTCTTTACGGGCAAGCCGGTCCGGCTTGCTCGGCTGGCGACCTGTGTTTCGTTTGTGGCGATCAGCGCCTTGTATTTGGTCGCCGCCGGACTCGAGGTACGTAGCAATCACCAGGCGGGTCTTTCGAGTTCCAACCTCCTGCACGAGGCGGCAAATGTGAGGAAGTTGGCGGGGGTTTAGGAAGGCGTAGGGCTTTCCGGAAGCAAATGATTGATGGTTGGGCCGCGGGTGCGGCCCGAACATCAATCATTTGCGGGAAGAAGAAGGAAAAGGCTCTCGTCCCTCAGTCGGCCGGAGCCTCCATCGGGATGACAACGCTACGCTATCAATGGCTGCTGCGCGGCCGTCTAGGTTCCGGAGCCCTTGGTCAGTTCAAAGAAGAAGTCCGGATCGTTGGAATACGGGTTTCCCAACTCACCCAAGTTGGCTGCGGTTAACTGGGTCGCGGTGAATCCATCGTAGGCCAGCACGGGATCGTTGGCGGTGCGGTAGGTTGGCGTTTTTGACTTTGCGTGGTTGTCTGCCCAAATGCAGTTGCCCTGCATGGCATGCCGCCCCTGAAAGCTCGGGAATCCATAGGAAGGCGGTTCCAGATAGGTGTTTCCTACCAGCGTTGGCGCTGGGAAATCGTAGTTGTCGATTTCGGCGGAGTCCGCAAAAACCACCGTGTTCGTGGGGTCCTGCATTTGGGTGGCGACGACGGGGATGTCGGTTTCCGCATAGTCCGGAGGCGGGCCAAAGTTCTCTGGGCTCAAATACACCTGGTTGTAGCCGTATCCGGTTAGGCCAAGCGCGGTTCTCAGCGTGTTGTCAAAGTCCGGGCAGTCCTGGATCTGCTGGTTTTTCATGTAGGGGTAGAGCAGGCCCTGGGTTGGGTTGAGGGTCGTTCCGTTCCAACTTCCCCAGAAGTAGTCGGTGGTGGTGGCGCTCACCACCGTGTCGATCCTCATGAGCGTGTCGTCGTAGTCGTTGTTGTAAAGCTGCCAGCCAAGCCCCATTTGGTAGAGGTTGGAAAGGCAGCTCGTTTTCTTGGCCGCCTCTTTGGCGGAGGCGAAAACGGGGAAAAGGATGGCGGCGAGGATCGCGATAATCGCGATCACCACCAAGAGCTCGATGAGCGTGAATGCTTTGTATTCTTGATGCATGTTGATCTCCCAAGTTTTTGGTGAGATCATCGCGCGGGCGAAGGGTTTGAAGGAGGCCTAAGCCTCTCTCCGGACCAACCTATTGCTCGTAGGCGACGAAGTCACGGTATTTGCTCAAAAAGCGGGCATTCGGGCTAAGGCTTTTGGCCATCTACCGTTGCGGCACAGCGCCGGAATTGAACCGGACTTTCCCCAAATCTTTCAACCTCGCCACGACAGCGAGGTCTCTTTGAGTGGTTTGAGAATACCCTGGGGGAAAGTGTTGAGTAGGGAGAGCGTTGAGTATTGAGTCTTAAGTGTTAGGTTGAGTTTTGGCGTTGAGCCGGTGTCTTTCTGGGACTCGCGCAACGCACCTCCACACGGTTTCCAGCGCTGTAACCAAAGAAACTCCGATCTCAACACTCAAAACCCAATACTCAATACTTCTTCTGTGATTTTTCTCAGATTAGTAACTCTAGGTTGGAGCGACCGTCCGTTTTTATGTGGGTAAGTGCTTCAGAACAATCAACGTTCTCGTTCTTCTCGGCCTCGCGGGCCTCATTCATGCGCAGGGCTCGGCAGGAGGGTATGGCCAGGGCAGTGCCGGAGGGTTTGGGCGGGCCGGCGGAATCGGCGGCGGTGGCTTTGGCGGTGGGCGAGCAAGTAATCGGGCAACCGTTTATGGGGGAGACGCCGCTAGAGTCAAGACGGAAGAAGACCGCTGGAGCGGCCGGCCCGAAGACGAGCCGGTTCAGGACCTGTGGCAAAAACGGTCAGCGATACTAACGCCAGGCGACCGGGTGGAGTACAAATTCAAGCTGCGCGAGGGTGAGACCTTGCTTGCAGGCGCCACCAGCGACGCGTTCGACCCCGCCCTTTCGGTAGTCGACGAAGCGGGGAAGGAACTGAAGATGAACGACGACCGCGAAGAAGGCGATCAGTCGCCCTTCATCGTTTTTCGGGCGCCGGCTGCCGCGACGTATACACTCAAGGTTCTCAGCTACCATCATGTGGCGGGAGGCAAGTTTGAACTCAGCTACCGCACCTTTCTTGCCATGGATGCCCCGGTTGGGGATCAGAAGGAAGAGCGCCCCGCGCTAACCGATAACGATTCTCGAAACCGTGTGGCCTTTCGTCTTCAAGTCAAGAAAGGCACTCTCTACGACCTGCGGGATACCAACGAACATGTAGGCCGCACCATTAGCTACATCGGCCTTATTTGGCTGCTGGGACCAACCGGGGTTGCCAAGAACGACTTTAAGTTGATCCCCGTTCCCGGAGGAAGCACGGTATTCGAAGCCCTGGCTGATGGCGACTACTACGCCGAGTACTCTGCCGGCGAGGGTAAGGAGTTTCACACCGGATTCCGTGTGGTGCAAAAGGTCGGAGTCAAAGACACTTGCGACGAAAGCTTTGATTTTGCGCCGGGTGAGATCAAGATCATTGAGTTTCCGGTAACTCGCGACCAAATCATTCGAACCACGATGTCCGGTCATTTTATGTATCAGATGTCCGCGCCCTCCGATCCCACCAATCAAGAGAGCACGGCAAGTGGTGAGGCATTCGGCTCGGACTCGTCTTGGACCTGGTTCGCCCCGAATGTGGACGAGCCTAACGATATCGTTCGGATCTTTCACGAAGGAGGAAATGCGAGCGTGGCCATCCGCTCGACGTCCAACAAGCAAGAAAAGGTGACGCTCAAGAACTCAGAGTCGCTGCCGGTTTGGGAACCGGACAAGGAGCTGAAGAGCCCCCTTAAGATCGGCGATTCGGAGTTGATGCTGATCAAGTCCACGAAGTCCGAGTTAATGCGTGTGCATGTGGCGGCGGACCACTTCGTACCAAGGCTGGACATTTTTCGCATGAACGGAGATCTAGCCAACTCCATGAGCGACCGCAAGAATCTAACCGCCGGCGACGATCTTTACTTCCCGGATCCCGGGCAGTTCGTGGTTCGTATCACGTGCGACGGGTTTGGTGGATCGGGCGACCTTGCCCTGAAACGCCAATCTCTGACTGCGACTCCCTACGCTCTGGGAACGGCGCAAACCATGAAACTGGAAGGCGGCAACTTTGGGCTTTACTCGGTGAACCTGCAGGAGGGTAAACGGTATGAACTCATTACCGATGAGCTAGGGCTGGCGCTTCGAGCCGACTTGTTAGATGAGGACGGCCAGTTCCTCACGAGCCAGGTTATATATCTGGACGGCGTGGAGGTGCAGTATTTCGTTCCTACCCGGTCAGGGGCTCATCGCTTGTGGCTCCGCGGCGCGCCCGGGACGCGGCATTTCAAGTTCGAGCTGAATATCCCGCCGAAGGTTGGTGTGTAGCGCTAGGCTGCATGCCTACCAGGAATTTGCCAACAAGTATACTAATGGCAACTTAAAACCGAATCCGGTTGCCGTCAACACTTTGATGAAACGGTTGGTCCTCCTTTTCACCCTGCTCTGCTGCCTATGCGCAACCACGCATGCGCAGACGCTGAAGGACTACCTCAAGCTCCGCAAGCAGAACGGCATCACCCAGGCGGTGGGTGAAGAGGCGCTGGAAACGTTCGTGGGAACGCGCATCGTGGAAGTCCAGGGCGTAAGCAAAGGGACCATGAAGGTTTCCGGGGGCCCTGTCACCATTCTGCTGGAAAAGAGCAACGGCGACACGTTGTTCGTTACCTGCCCGAAGGGTGCGCCAGACTGGCTGAACAGCAATGAGACTCCGGCCCGGATGATCGTCAAGGCTTCGCGGGCAACGCCAACCTCGGATATTCAAGCCGAGCTCATGGGCGTGGCGCCGGAGTCTTCGATTGCTCCTCTTGAGCGCAAAGAGGCACCCCGCGTCAAGCACCTAAGCTCCCGTGGGGACTACGTGCGCGACACTCCCAACGTTTCTGAGAATGAGGCTGTATCCATTTACGCCGGCTTCATTCAGCGCCGCAATCCCAGACTTTCCGATTCCGAGGCAATCCGGATGGCACAGGGCATCATTGGCTATAGCATCCGATTTGGGGTTGACGCGAGGCTGATCATGGCGATGGTGATGGTTGAGAGCGGCTTCAATCCCAACGCGACCAGCCGCGCCGGCGCGATGGGCCTCGGCCAACTCATGCCGGGAACTGCGGCAGGCATGGGTGTCAGCAATGCTTACGACAGCATCGACAACCTATATGGGACGGTTCGACTTATTCGCGGGCACCTGGAAAACTACCAGCGTCAGACCGGCGAGGATTATGAGTCCTTGGTTCTTGCCCTCGCCGCGTACAACGCGGGAGCCGGGGCAGTCGCGCGCCACGGCGGTGTGCCGCCGTATAGGGAAACGCAGAACTACGTGCGCAAGGTTATTGGGATCTACCGAGCATTGTGCGGCGACTGAGCATTGCCGCTTCTTCTGACCAGCGGTTACGCATTGTCTGGTGGGTCAAGTGCTCGGAGCACACCGATTTGCAAGTGGGACTCTAAACCTTCGATCGCATAAATGATGATGCTGGAATCTAGGTAGACCTTGCGTCCATTGAGGCTCACCATTCGCTGCGTAACTCTGCAAGATAGCGGTCAACCTCTTCCCTCGAACCATGTGCGCCCGGCCGCCCTTCCTAGCAGCAGTGGAGCAAGATTTCCCGTTCAATAAAACAACGTAGTTTTTTAGCGGGAGTTCCACGAATAGTTCAGCTGCTCCATGTACAGAGGGACGGCCCGGCTTGCGCCTTCGCTACTTCCCGGTACAATTCCAACGTGTCAACTCAGGCTCCGAGCCTTGTAGGCTTGACGGAAGCCGAGATTTCCGCCAATTTGGGTGAGCGCCCGGACGTCAAGTGGCGCGCCAAGCAGATTTCCCGCTGGATCTATCAGAAAGCGGCCGGCGATTTCGCGCAAATGAACGACCTGCCGAAAGACCTTCGCGCGAGTCTCCAGGAAGAGTACACGCTTCAGCCGCTCCAAACCGCCAAGCATGCCACTTCCACCGACGGGGTGGACAAGCTGCTGGTCCACAGCGGCGACAACCAAGTTTTCGAGTGCGTTCTTCTGCCTTACGAGGACCGCGTAAGCTGCTGCCTCAGCTCCCAGGTCGGCTGCCCGATGGCTTGCACGTTTTGTGCGACGGGGCTGGGAGGGTTCGACCGCAACCTCACTCCCGCAGAAATCGTAGGCCAATATTTGATGCTTCAACGGCTGACCGAAAGGCGCATCAGCCACGTGGTGTTCATGGGAATGGGCGAGCCGCTCCTGAATATGGACAATCTCTTAAAAAGCCTAAAGCTGCTTCATGACGAGGTTGGGCTCAGCTATCGGCACATCACGGTTTCTACGGTTGGCATCGTTCCTCAAATCAAGGCGCTCGCCAGAGAAAAAATCCCAATCCATTTGGCGCTTTCGCTTCACTCACCGTTCGACAAAATACGGGAGACCCTGATGCCGGTGAACAAGAAATGGCCGGTGAAGGAAACGGTGGAAGCGATGCGTTACTACCAGAGCATGACCGGGCGCAAGATCACGATCGAATATCTGCTGATCGATGGTTTGACCGACACGCATGACCAGGCGGACGAGCTCGCGCGTCTGATAAAGGGCGTGCCTTCGGTGGTGAATTTGATTCCGTTCAACTATGTGCAAACCGAACAAGGATTCGGACGGCCCTCGGCGGACCGAGTGAGAGCATTCAGAAGGGCGCTGGAAGCGAGACATATCAACGTGACCCAGCGCGTGGAGCGTGGCCACGACATCGCGGCGGCGTGCGGCCAGTTGGCCGGCCAGCACAAAGGGCAGTTTGCCAGGAGGGTAAAGCCATCCGTTTTGCCGGTGTTGTCTTCCTAGCCGTGCTTCTTGTCGCTGGTTGCGGCCCGCCTAAGCCAAAGAAGCCCCCGGCGCCAAGTACGGATCCACCCCCGAAATTGGGCGTGTTTACGGACGCGGGTGACTCCACCATGTTCACCAATGATGCCAAGCCAGTTCGGGAATGGCATGTGAAATGGAAAAAGGCCCAGGCAACCGCCGAGGGCGGCGCTCCCATGTTTGGAAAGATGTTCGACGTCAGAGGAGAGATTTTTCAAGCGAAGGACACAAAGACTTTTCACGCCGACCGTGCGGTTGCAACGTCCTCGGACGTCTTGACCCTGACCGGCGGCGTACAGGTGTATTCGCCGAAATCGGACGCCACGCTGGACTGTGACAAACTGATCTATGACGGGAAGAAGAAAACCTTCCATGCGTCAGGGAATGTGTCTTTGAAGAGCAAGACTGTTAGAATTACCGGAGTGCCGGAAGCGGAGGCGGATGCGGATTTCACCCAGATATCTTCGCCGGACTGGTTTAAGGAGAATAATGCCAAGGGTCGGTAAGCTTTTGAATCTGGCTACGCTGGGCGTTGCCCTTGCGTGCGCCGCTTGGGCGCTGGGACGGCAATCTGAAGGCCCCTCAATTGCGGTGGGGGATGCGACCGTTTCAGATTTCGGTCCATTCAGCAATACAATAAATAAGACCAGTAATACCAATCACTTCAAATTTGGGCGAAGCAAGGGTGCCAGGCTGAGGCTCCACAGCGCAAAGAGGAGCATGGACGTCACGTGCGAGAAAGCGGAGGGTGATGCAACGGATAAGCTTCTCAGTGAAGTCACCCTGAGCGGCGATGTTCACATGGTGGTAACGGGCAAATCGTCAGAGAAGACCAGTTCTGCAGGTCAGAAGGCGACGGTGGATGGTTCCACCGCTCATTACGTGGCGGCGGAGAACCTGCTGCATGTCTCTGGCGAGGTGATTCTTCACGATGACGACCCGGGAATCGAGCGCACCTTCTACGCGACCGGCAGCAGCGCCGATCTTCGATTGAGTCCGCAAGGCTCGCACGGCGATCCTCTGCGTTCCGGTGACCTCGATGGTCCGGTTACGATCAAGATCGACGGTATGCGTAAGGACAAGGACAACGGCGACAAAAAGGTGCCCTACCACCTGAATACAACTTCCGACCACGCCTCGTTCGATTACGCGGCTCGGACTTTGACCTTGACCGGCCACGTAAAGATCAAGACTGATGACCCATCTGTTGGCCCGATGGCCGGCATCAGGGATATGGTCTTCGACTTCAATCCGGACGGCTCCATCGCGGGAACGCACGGAACCGGTGACGAGCCTGGCATTATGACTTTCACCCCCGGAAGTGACATCCACAATTTGAGAATTTCGGCCTGTAATCTGGTGAAGGAATATCGAGGCCGCCGCGTGGTCAACGATGTGAGCTTCGAACTGGATCAGGGTGAGATTGTGGGCCTGCTTGGACCCAACGGGGCGGGCAAGACCACCACTTTTTACATGATCACCGGGCTCGTGCGGCCGAAGGAAGGATCGGTGCGGTTTGATGGCCAGCCGGTGACGAACTGGCCCATGCACCGGCGGGCCCGCGCGGGAGTGGGTTACTTGCCGCAAGAGCCCAGTGTTTTTCGAAAACTAAGCGTGGAGGACAATATCCGCCTAGTCTTGGAACTTCACGGAGTGAAGGCGGCGGCCATTCAGAAAAAGATCGACGAATTGGCCGAAGAACTGCATATAACCCGGATTCTCAAGAGCGTGGGCAACGTGCTGTCGGGAGGCGAAAGACGCCGCGTTGAAATCGCCCGCGCGCTGGCTACGGAGCCTAAATTTATTCTCCTCGACGAACCGTTTACCGGCATCGACCCGGTGACGATCGAAGAGATCCAGGAGATCATTTTCAAACTTCGCAAGAACGGCATCGGCATCCTCATCACCGACCACAACGTGGGCGCAACCCTGCGCATCACCGACCGGAACTACATCCTCATTGACGGGAAAATCATCGCGCAGGGGACCAGCCTGGAGATCGCAGCGGATGAGCATGTGAGGAAGCATTACCTAGGGCAGAGCTTTGACCGGCGAATAGAAGATGCCTACTATAGGCAAGGCGAAGTGAACGGGTCAGGAAGGTCCGACGAAGCTCAGGAGCCGGGAATCGGAGAGCCGTATGAAGAGCGGTCCGAGGTTAAGACCGATTGAAGCGGATCGACCGCCTCATTCTTGGTGAGATGTTGGGCCCCTGGATTTTTGGGGTTGCCATCTTCACCGTCATTATCCTGGCGGGCACGTCTCTCTTCCAGCTCACGAACTATATCGTTAACGGCATTCCGCCAACGATGATCTTCAGCCTCACCGCGCTTTTGCTCCCAGGGATCATGGTCAAGTCGTTTGCCATGGCGGTACTGCTGGCTTCGCTTCTCTCCTTCGGCAAGCTCAGCGGCGACAGTGAGATCGTGGCCTTGAAAGCGGCGGCGGCGTGAGCATTCTCCGCATCATGGTCCCAGTGGCACTTTTTGGCGCGGGAGTCGCGGTGCTTTATTTTGTGACCGACGAGTTCGTGGTGGCTCCCGCCGCGAACAAGGCGGAAGCGATTAAGAACGACATCCAGAAGCGTCTTAACGGGTCTACAAACCACATTTCGCAATCCATAAACGACAATAACGGCAAGCTTCAGGCCAGCCTCATGGCCCAGGATTTCGACATTACGGGAAGGCATCTCTCGGATGTAGTGATTGAGTTCTATGACAGGAGCGGCCACCCTTCCGCAATTTTGCTGGCGCCTGGCATGCAGTTTACGGGAGCCGCAAGCGCACTGCCGACCAGTTCGGCGTCCCGGGATTGGAGGCTTGATCCTGGCAGCAAGCTCATTCGCTTTAATCCACTAAATGAGAGCAATCTCGGGAGCGTCTATCCGGATGAGGTTGGGCCTGAGCCGCCCGAATCCGACCACCCTTCTGGCGGATCAACTCAAGAATTTCGGACGCGCTGAACATGCCCCAGACAAAGGCGTCCATCGAGAAACTCCAGAAGGATCCCAAGGTCAATCCGGGCACGATTGCCAACCTCTGGTACGGCTACTACAACAAGGTTTCGTTGCCCCTTGCCACCATCATTTTTGCGCTAGTTGGCGCACCTTTAGGGCATCCGGGGCCATCGAACAGGTACAGCAACAGGTTTTGCGTTGTCTGTCGTGATAATTTTTGCGTACATGATGTTGTTTAATTGGATGAGCATTTATTCAACAGGGCAAAGAATTCCTCCCTACGCGGCCAGTTTTGCCCCAGTAGGAATAGGGCTCGTCTGCGCCATTGTGCTCGTCTATAAAAGAAACCAGTCGTGAATTTAACTGTCCTTGTTTTGGCTGTCTTGCTGGGAAGCGTTATCGCCTACTTGGCGGACCGCTTGGGCCGCACTCTCGGGAAAACTAGCTTGCTCGGCATGCGCCCGCGTACCACGGCCGAAGTGTTGACTGCCGCTGCCGGAGGGTTGATTCCGCTCGTCACGATTCTCATCATCTTGGCCGTCAGTGCCGATGCCCGGCTTTATATCCTCCACTATAACGAGACTATAAGGCAAAGAGATGAGCTAAACAAGGAGGTCCAACAGGATAAGATCACCCTCAAGGACACCCAGAACCAGAAGGATGAAGAGTCAAGAAGTATGGTGGTTATCAATGGGAAGCTGAAGGGGCTGCAGACCCAGGTGGGCCAAGTTTCTGATGAACTTAGCACGCGGACCGCGGAGCTAAAGACGGCGAACGAGCGGTTCCGAATAGCTTCAGGACAGATCCGTGGTTGTTGACCGGCAATATAGCGCGACCAAACAGCGGGTCGAGACTCTTCAAAAGAGTGTCGCATCAAACGAGAAAGCACTGTTGGCAAAGCAGGAAGACCTCGGGAATTCGCAGAAACGCTATGACGCCCTGAACAAAGACTATGCGAAAGTTTCCAACAACCGCGACCTGGTTGTTAAGGAGCTTGACAAGGACAAGCAGGCGATTCTCGACGACTCAAAGACACTATCCAATTTGCAGACGGAGTTGAGTTCCACACAAACGGACTTGCAACAGGCAAAAGGCGACTTAGCCAAAACACAGACCGATTTGGGCCATGCACAAGATGCCCTAAGGGACGCGTTTGCCCAGCTAAACGTGGACGTGCCGATGGAAAACCAGTTCTTGCAGCAGCCGGTCATTTTCAATGTTGGGGAGGAAGTGGCGCGCATATCCGTACCTGCCGAGGTTAAGCCTGCGGAAGCTGGCTCCTATGTCGATCAGTTGATGAACAAGGCAAGCGAACTTGCGCTTCAGCGCGGGGCGGTTACCTCCAAGTTGGGAGAAGGGCGCGCCGCAGGATTCATGAAGGTGCTGGCCAGGACTCTCAGGGCGGCACATTAACGCCTCAGGCGCAATATGACCAGGTAGTTTCCGAGTTGGTGGACTCGAAGAAGCCTTCGGTCCTAATTGCGAAGGCGCTTTACAACACGGTTAAGGGCTATTATGTGGCCCTCTATATGGTGCGAAAGGATAATCCCCTAGTCTTCAAGCAGGGGCAGGCGATTGCGAACACGGTAATCAAAGGCGACAATACACGCGGCGAAATCTTCGACGAGGTTGGAAAATTTTCTGAGGGAAAAGGTCGCCCAAAAGGCGAAGGCAAGCAAAATGGTTCCAATTGAAGGCTCTGACGAGGGGCTGGGGCTTGTTCCTGATGCAGATATGCTGGATCTGGTCGAGAAATTCACCAGTGGGGCAGGAACGCCAAGCTGACCGCCTTGGCGAAGGACAACACCTATGCGGGAGATCGGCTGGCCCTTGTGTTCCATCTCGACCAATGATCGAAACGGTGCTTGCCATCGATCCGGGCAGTTCCAAATGTGGAATGGCGCTTGTCCGCCGTAACGAGGAGCAATCCTTGGATATCCTCTGGCGTAAGATCTCGCCGCGCGGGCAAGTCTTGGATAGCATTAGCGAAGCGGCCGGACAAGGCCCATTTCAAACGGTTGTGATCGGCTCGGGAACGACATCTCGCGATCTCGTCGAAGAGATCCGCGACGCACGTCCGGACCTGGGTTTGCTGATCGTAGACGAGAAGGACACGACCCTGCAGGCGCGAGAGCGTTATTGGGAGAATACGCCTCGCTCCGGCTGGCGCCGGCTTGTGCCTGCAAGTCTGCAGGTTCCACCGGAACCGGTGGACGATTTTGTCGCTCTCATTCTTGCGGAGAGGGTTCTCTTGTCGTAGGCCGGGTACGGGCGTGTGACGAGTCAACACCAGGTGCCCCCACCCTGTAACGTTGGCTCTCAAACCTAAATCCAAGGCCGGAACGTGACCGGCAATTGTGTTGCCAAACGGGGCGATGCTCTGGCGGTCACCCCTCTCGATCTCCCCTCAAGGGGAGAGGTGGGCCTCTGAAACTTGCAAATCAGGTGCTTTTGCCACAGCCCCGGAAGAGGCTATGAGTTTGTAAGCCGGGAAAGAGAGACATTTCTGTGATCAAAATCAGGCACGCAGTCCTAACGGGGGTTCTGCTGCCCTGACTACGGTTGGGAACCAGTCTTCTTTGAGAAACCCGTGCTTTAGCAGAAGCTGTTGGAAGAACCTCAGGCCCTCCACGTGCTTTTCCGTTAGGGTGTAGTTCATGATCTCCGCCAGATATTGACGGCAGGAATCGCCCGGCCAGTGGACTTGGGCCTGGGTTTCTTGGATCACTTCATCAAGGTGCTCCTGGCCCCATCGGTTTGCCGCCTCCAGGTATTCGGCCAGCGGTTCGTCGAGACCCTCGTTGCCGATCCACGCGGCCCAAACAAACGGGAGATCGGTCATTTTGAGCCATTCGGCGCCCAAGTCGGTAACAAGCAGCCCTTCACCGTTCGCGACCATTCCTTTGTCGCCGATGATCACGCAGGCGTCGCATCGGCCCAGCATCAGGGCAAGGTCCGGCTTCATGCCCACCGTCTTCGCGCGAACGCCGTAGTTCTCGATTAATGCGACCTGAGCCAAATGAATGGACGTCAGAGAACTGGCGTCTAGCGCCAAAGTCTTAACATCTTCGAAAGGCACCTTGGAGAACAGCCTCACGCTCTGAGCGTCCCCAAAAGTGGAGACGCAACCGGCCCCGATACGGCGGTTGGGGGTGCTGAAGGAATCAAAGCTCGACACAAGCGCCGCCTGAACGGTTTTCGCGTCCAACAGTGCCGGAAGCTGAGACGGGAGCTCGTAAAGGACTTTTACGGGAGATCGGGATCCTAGATGATTGAACTGGCTTACCAGTGGCTTGGCGTTCACATAGGGAACGCTGCCCACGACATATTGCACGCTGTTAGTTTACTTCTGCCGCGCTACTGAACAGTTAGGACCCCGCTTGAGCGGCGCCAAGCCCAAGCGTTGCCGTTTCGGCCGTTTCGCCAGGCCTGAACCTCGGCTCTATAGATGCCCTTCCGTGGCCTCTTATCGCTGTCGACCAGGGCGGGTTCAACTTGGAGCTCCGAGTTACCGTCCGGGTTGGGCAACGGGTGGTGTCCGAAGTATCGGACCTTGTAAACCAGGCCGTCTTTAACGCCGCCAATCACGGAATACCGGGCCTTATTGAGCTTGCTCAAATAGTTTGCCCGGAAAGCGGCTTTCGCTCCGTGGTCGGATGCAGTTAGGGTTGGCGTCGCGAATTGGATTTCGGAGATTCCTAGAACTCCATCCTCAAGTCCCGCGCAAACCCCATCATAGGTGACGGGCGATACGCCGTCGGGCGAAACCGGCTGGTCGCAGGTGATGTCCATGGTCGCGGGCGTCGGCGCGTCGCCCATGCTTTCGGGAAGCGGAACGAACTTCACGTGATGGCCTACGGAACCATCGAGCGACATATTGAAGGGGTAGATGTTTCGGCGATTGATTTGCAGATGAAGGTTGCAGTCCACGGTTACATCGTATTCGATTCCGAGCTGCCAGTCCTTCTTGAAAAAGGCGATCATTTTCAACTCGTTAAGGGGGTTATCGCCTACATATTTGCCGCTCAAAATGGGGCCGCCGTCTTCTAGTTCTTCGCTTAGATCCAGTTCATGCGGCGACCGGTCAAAGCCGGTTGTGCTGAGGCCGGTAGTGGAACCACCTTGACCAGTTCCGCGGGCACTTCCTAGGCACGTGACAACCGCAAAGAGAGAAAGCACCGCCCATGTGATGTTAATACGCATTCCACACCCCCTCGCCACAACTTACTGCAATGATACTACTCTTAGCTATCGCGCGCGAATTGCGGTCAATGGCGGTGGCTCACCGACCGGGTGTGAGTCTGAAGAATGGGTGCCAACCGGCGGCGCCGTTGCTTGAAATGCCGATGATGGTCACCGCCAAAAAGAGCAGACCGATGATCGCGCCGAGCACCAGGCAAATGATCGCGATGGCCCTTGCCACTGCCCCGGAAGGGTGGCCTTTGGCTATCGCCTGGTTGGCTAAGTTCAGTCCGTAAAGGGGAACGCAGAAGATGACCATGTTGGCGTAGGGGCAGCAAAAGCACAGCATGAAGCTGAAAAAGAAGCTGCCCAAGGAAGCGATGATGGAAAGGGTGACCTCGCTTCCTCCCTCGGGCGCAGGCGCAGGAGCGCCACGGTAGTAAGTGCTTTGCGGGGCAGGAGGCTCTTGGAAGGGAGGCGGGTTATCAGGTTGTTCCGCCGCTGCCTGGTTGAGGTTTGGAAGATCCCCGGCCTTGATCCGCGCGCCGGTTTCTTCGTTTTCGAGTTCTGTCTCTGCGGTGATGCGGCCTTCGCGAAGCCAATCGAGCAACTGGCCCTCGTCCGCGGGGCCATATTTCCGTCCGTCCGTCCCGATCACGAGATAACTCATGGTTGCTGGTCTACTTTACTCGCGCAGGCGTTACAATGAGACGTCCAACAAATTACTTGGTGTAGAGTCGCAAATAACGATGCTCTGGGGTCCTTGGAAATACATGTCGGAAGATTCGTTGCGCGCGTATTTGCGCGCAGGCGCCCAAGACTGGGTAACCGGTCAGTTTATGTACGACGACCTGATCGGCAGAAAACTCCCGAAAGAGTGCGAGCAGGCATTTATAGAGGCCGCGCAAGCCGAGGATATTTTTGAACCGTATGAGTATTTGATGGTGTGCGCCTCTCAGCTTCTTCGAATGGGAAGTGATTGGGAGGGGTTGAGCGGTTTATTGGTGCGGCTGGTGGACCTGTCGCCTGGCATTAGCACTTACTCGCTTGTTTATGAGTATCTGAGGCAGCGCAGGTGGAACGTGCCGCCAGAGCTTGGTCGCCGGGTCAGGGAAACGTACAGCGAGCGAACAAGATTGCATAAGTTCTTTATCTCGCTGGACGGCCCGAGCCGCGCGGCGGTCAAAAACTGCGCAGTTCGAATACCAATTCCGGTTGAAAGCGGGTCCGCGATCAACTCGTAACTGGGCCGCAGGGCCTAGCAGAAGCGGGCCCAATGGGCCATTCGACGCAGGTTCTCCCGTCCCATTCTTCGTACACGAAAAGCAACCTTTCCCGTTGAAGCCGGCAGTATTCGTTGTCGCGTTACTCCTAAGTTCGGTGGCGTCCGCGAATGCCGCGATGGGTCTGGCGCTGGAGATGTTCGACTTCAAGATATGGACCGTTTATGTCGTGGCCACGGTGGTTGCGTTATCGAACTCGTTCAGTCCAAAGCGTCTTGGACGCGACCGCCAATTCTTAACGCCCCGCCTGTCCTTCTCGCCTCACCCAAAAGAGGTAAACCAAATCCCATGCGCGCACTCTTTATCGGCGGAACCGGGATCATCAGTTCCGCTTGCTCCCAGTTGGCTCTGGATCTTGGTATCGAGCTCTATCTTCTCAACCGTGGGACCTCCCACCAAGAAACCCCGAAAGGCGCAAAAGTGCTGACAGGCAATATCAGAGACCACACCGCGGAGGAAGCGCTCAAGGGGCTGGAGTTTGACGCGGTGGTCGACTGGGTCGCGTTCACCGGGGAGCACATCCAAAGAGACATCCAACTCTTCGAGGGCAAAACCAAGCAGTTCGTGTTCATCAGTTCGGCCAGCGCCTACCAAACGCCGCCCAACTGGCTGCCTGTAACCGAGTCGGCCATGCTCGAGAACCCGTTCTGGGAGTACTCGCGAAACAAGATCAAATGCGAGGAACTGCTGGTGAACGCCTATAGGAAGAGCAAGTTCCCCGCAACCATCATCAGGCCCTCCCACACTTATGATAAGACCCTTCTCCCGTTCGATCACGGTTGGACAGTGGTTGACCGAATGCGAAAGGAAAGCCGGTTATTGTCCACGGGGATGGAAGTTCGCTGTGGACACTCACCCACCACAAAGACTTCGCCAAGGGATTCGTGCCACTGCTAGGAAACTGTCATGCTGTGGGGGAAACCTTCCATATCACCTCGGACTATGGCTCTCCTGGAACCAAATTTTCGACATTGTGGCCAGTGCCGCAGGAACTAAGGCGATAAAAGTTCACGTTCCTTCTGATGAAATCGCCGCATTGATGCCGATTGGGGAGCGTCATTGTTGGGGGATAAAGCGCACAGCTTGATATTCGACAACTCGAAGCTGAAAGCGGCTGGTGCCGGATTTTGCGGCCACGATTCCGTTCACGCGCGGAGCGGAGGAAGTGATCGCCTGGTACGACGCCGATCCAGCGAGGCAGGTGGTGGACGAGAACGCAAAACCGGCTCAAGACCTCTTGTTGGAGAAGTTCGGCGGTGCGTAGAAATAAGCGAAAGATGAAGAAACTGGGGACATTTACAATCATTTTCTTGGCGAGCCTCTTGGGCGTGCTCTCCGCGACGCAGATAGAGAAGCTCTTTAAAAAGCCCGCGCCGGCAGTGGCTGCGATTAACGATTATCCGTTTGAGGAGCCGGTATCCACCGTTCAAATGGGATCAGGTGGCCCGCCGGACTTTGTCGCCGCATCCAAGAAGATCACCCCGAGCGTTGTCGCGGTAGATCAGCGCGTGCGCGAGCAAGACTTTTTTTCCAACCGAGTTTTTCTGCAGCGCACGGGCCAAGGGTCCGGTGTGGCCATCAGCAAGGATGGGCTGATTCTTACCAACAACCATGTTGTTGCCGGCGCCGACGTTTTGACGGTAAGGGCGGAAAACGGCAAGTCGTACCCGGCCAAGGTGATTGGCGCGGATCCGCGTTCGGATCTGGCGGTCATCAAGATCGATTCGCATGATCTGACACCGGCGACCACGGGGGACAGCAGCAAACTTCAGGTGGGACAGTGGGTTCTGCGGTCGGCAACCCGCTTGGCTATTCCAACACCGTCAGCGCGGGAGTGGTGAGCAGCCTTAACCGAACCCTTCCCGAGGGCGAGGAAAGCCCGGAGGGTCTGCTGATCGACGCGATTCAAACCGATGCCGCGATCAATCCGGGCAACTCCGGCGGCGCGCTTACCGACGCGGACGGCAACCTCATCGGCATCAACGCGGCCATCGCCAGCACCAACGGAGGCAGCGTGGGACTTGGCTTTGCGATTCCCATCAACCGGGCCAAGAAGGTCGTTCACGACATCATCACCTATGGGCACGCGCGTTATGGCGATTCCGGGGTGGTTATTTATGACGCCTTGCTCGACCAAGTAAGGGACCAGCTTCCTCCAGGCTCACCGAAGAGTGGCGTGATCGTGCATCACTGCATGTCGAACAGTCCTGCTGCGCGGGCCGGGATCAACAGGGGGATATTATTGAGAGCGTCGACGGCACCACGCTCGAGAACCCGATCGACTTTGAGAAGGTCTTCGACCAGAAGAACCCGGGCGATACGGTGAAAATGGTGGTTTGGACTGCGGGCACCTCGCGAACAGTCACGATGCAGCTGACCGACCTAAACGTGACCTAAGGCGCCGTGACCAGGGTTCTCCAAAGCTCACAAACATTTAACAAGCCTTGTTAACTGCTGATACGTAGAATATTTTAAGAGGATCAACCTCGCTCGCACCCTTAAAAACATGTCACTGTTCTCAGACGGCCTAACCCAGCTCCTGGACGTCCTGCCGGCAGTAGTTCGAGAAAGACTTGAACGAAGCCGAGCGCTCGAGGGGCTCATCGAAGTTGTTTTGGACTACGGCAGACCCGCCGAGGCCCGCTTTATGGAGCGGGTCGAACGGTACGAAGAGGTCGTAATCACCGAGAAGGATATCGATTATGTGATTAAATCGATAGGCGAGTTCGGCACGGATAACCGGGCCGGCATCGAGCGAACCCTTCACCGCATAAGCTGCATCCGCAACCGCCATGGCAAGGTCATTGGCCTTACCTGCCGGGTTGGGCGAGCGCTGGAAGGGACGATCGACATCATCGACGACATTGTGCGCTCCGGCGCTTCGATTCTGCTGCTCGGCAGACCCGGCGTGGGCAAAACCACCAAGTTGCGCGAGGTTGCCAGAGTCCTGGCGGATGAGGTGGGTAAGCGCGTGGTGATCGTGGACACTTCGAACGAAATCGCGGGCGACGGCGACATTCCCCATCCCGGAATCGGAACTGCCCGGCGCATGCAGGTGGTTACCGCGGCCGACCAACACCAGGTCATGATCGAGGCGGTTGAGAACCACATGCCCGAAGTGGTCGTGATCGACGAGATCGGCACCGAGGCTGAAGCCATGGCGGCTCGAACAATCGCCGAGCGCGGTGTTCAGTTGGTGGGAACCGCCCACGGCCAATCGCTTGAGAATCTGATGCTCAACCCGACCTTGGCGGACCTGATCGGCGGCATTCAGGCAGTAACCCTTTCCGACGACGAAGCCCGCCGGCGCGAACCCAGAAGACGGTCCTTGAGCGCAAGGCCCCGCCTACTTTCGACGTGGTCATCGAGCTCGTGGACTACGATCGCTTGGCCGTCCACAGCAACGTGCAAAAGACGGTGGACCTCATTTTGCGCGGCGTGCCGCCGCGTCCGGAGGTCAGAGTTCGCACGGGCGCCGGGGTGGAAGTGGTGCAAACGGAGGAAACCCAGGAGCTCAAGGAGCCCGGTTTCAACAAGAAGTTTCCTGCACTTTCCCGCCAGCCCGCGCCTCCTCAAGAGGTTGCCGCGACCGCTGCGCCCCAGGAGCCGGCTGGCCCAAAACCGGGAATGATCAAGATCTACCCCTACGGCATCGCGCGCACCCGGTTGGAGCGTGCCATTCGCGACAAAAAAGTTGCCGCTTATGTTTGCACGGATCTCGCCCAGGCGGACGCCGTTATGGCGATTCGCTCCACCTACCAAAACCGCCCGCGCAAACTGCGCGAGGCGGCGGGAAAATCGGTTCCTACGGTGGTGGTGAAATCAAATACGTTCAACCAGATCTCCGGCGCCTTAGATGAAATCATGCGGCTCCAAGGCGAAACCAAGGAGTTCGAAACGGATGCGATGGAAGAGGTGCTTACGGCAATCGATACCGTAATGCAAACGGGCAAGCCGTTTGAGCTTGCGCCTCAGCCCGCACCGATCCGCAAGATGCAGCATCAGGTTACGGAGGCACGGCGGGTCGCCAGCGAAGCGGTGGGCGAAGAGCCGCATCGGAGGCTTCGCATCCTGCCGACCCGGCTGGGATGAGCAAATCAGGAGCGCGCGGTCCGCTGGTCCTGAACGGAGTCGAGGGGGCCGTTCGTGCAGAGAAGGGGCGAAGAGTCGCCGCAGTCCTCACCCGCCGCCCACCACTTACGCATGCTTGAAACCGCCCGTTCGATAGTCTTGCAAGCCATGAGCGGCGGCATCAGCCCGGCGCGTGCGTTGATTGCCATCCGCCAGGTGGATCAAGCCTTGGACGCGGCCATTGGCGAGCCGGAACAGGCATGCAAGAAGGGTTGCTGCCACTGTTGCCATTTCGTGGTTCAATCGAGCGTGGCCGAAGTGGCCCAAGCAGTGGACTACGTTCAGGCCAACTTCTCGGAAGAACAACGGGGCCAACTTGAAGACAGGCTCTTTCAACACGAGCGGGTGGTTGCACCGTGGTTCGGAGCGAACCTGTGGGAGGTGAGAACGAAGTGCCCTTTCCTGGTGGACAACCTTTGCAGCATCTATGAGGCCCGGCCATTAAGATGCAGAGGGGTGAACTCGCTGGATGCAAGTGTGTGCGAACAGCAGAAGCTGCATCCGGAGCGGGAGATCATTCCGCCGCGGACGCCGGGCCAAATGGAGATGGCGAGGGCAGCCGTTCAGGGGGTGGGGGACGGCCTCTCGAAGTTCGCGCCAGGGGCGGCAAGGGTGGATTTTGCCCGGGCGTTGGGAATCGCGTTATATCAACCGGGCGCGATTGAAGAGCATTTCCAAGGAAAGAATCCGTTCAATCCCGCCTTGGTCTCCTATCCGGTTTCAAAACGGCCCCGGCTAGCGGGCAAAGAACTGTTCGATGCGAAATACGGACCCGGCGACGAGCCGGTCGGCCGGTGTACGCCCACCGACTTGGTGACGCATTTCGAGCTTTTCATTGAAGGCGACGCCTTAGGGGCGGTACAGGCGCTTAATGGGGAGCACCCAGTGAATCTCATGCGGCGAATCATGGTTCCCATGCTTTACCGCAGCGAAGACGAAGTCCAATGGTGGCGCGAGCATGTTCAGCGCTCGGTCCGAGAGCTCGGCGAAGCCAAGTTTGATCCCAGGGAAGCCTACGACGCCCTTCACGCTCTTGGCACATTCGAGATCGCCTATCAGCAATACAACGACAAAGACGTCCTCTCCGAACTCGGACAGATCGTTTGCCATAGGATAACGGGCAAGGCGTTGCCCGATCTTTGCCGGCCCTTGGAGCCCAGACACCGTGGGGGAAAAATCAAAGTCGGCTACATCAGCGAAAACCTCAGCTTCAGCAATGGAGGGAGCTGGGCGCTCGGCTGGATCCAAAACCACAGCGAGGACATCGAGACTTGGGCGATCAGCCTGAGCGAGCGGCCCGACTACCGGACCAAGCAGTTCTTTGAAGCGGCCGATCACTTTCTCCACTTCACCGACGGCAGCCCCGCCAACGCTCGGGCGATCAAGGATTTGGGGCTGGATGTTCTCATTTACCGGGACCTAGGAATGTCCGGCCGAAACTACCAATACGCGACCATGCGGCTCGCGCCCGTGCAATGCACCGCATGGGGGCACCCGGTCACCAGTGGTCTACCGACGATCGACTACTATTTGAGTTCCGCTCTGATGGAGCCGCAAGACGGCGACTCCCACTACTCAGAGAAGTTGGTGCGCCTGCCTGGTTCCGGGCTCTGCTATACGAGGAACCTGAACGGCGCTTCGCGGATGTTCAAATCGGATTTTGGGCTGGACAACGGCCTGCTCTATCTCTCGTGCCAGAACCCAATGAAGTATCTGCCCCGTTGGGATCACCTGTACGCGGAGATCTGCGCGCGAACGGGACGGCCTATCGTTTTTGTGGAAGGTCCAATGCCCATGGCGAAGGATGTTCTGAAGGAGAGGATGGCTGCTGCCGGGGTGAAAGCAGTTTGGCTGCCCGGGTTGGGGACCTCGGATTTTCTTGCCTTGATAAAGTTGGCGGACGTGTTTTTGGACACGCCGGGCTGGAACGGCGGAAACACGACGATCGAGGCGTTAAGCGAGGGAACGCCGGTGGTGACTTTGCCGGGCGAGTTCATGCGTGGGCGGCATAGCTTGGCGTTTTGTTCGGTTGCGGGTTGCCCGGAGCTGGTGGCGTCCGATGTGGAGGGCTATGTGGATCTCGCCGGCGATCCCTCGCGGTTGCGCGAGGTTATGAAGAATGCGAATCCGGACGCGTTGTATGGAGATACGACGCCTGTCCGAACCCTCGATGAATTTTCCCGGGCAGCTCCACAAAGTTGAGTGCTTGTCGCATTGAAGTGGCTCGACTCATCCAGTTCCTTAATTTGCGAGAGCAAGTCAGACTTTGTCAGCCTCTATGCGGGCCGGACCGGCCCGAAGGGTCGCGATGTTATAGCGAAGGCCTTTAGGCCTGGATAGCTCGAACCAATAATCCTCCGGCGCGCTGAAGGTGCGCCACTACGACGGACGACAAGTCTCGTTTCAAGATGAATACCGACGGTGGAGGCCCCTACGAGGGTTATGGTGGAACTCTAAAGTTGGGGTGAAACGTCGCGCACCTTCAGCGCGCCGGAGGGGAATGGGGTCGCGACTCAACCAGGCCTAAAGGCCTTCGCTATAACATTTTGGCCCCTTGGGCCACCCGTCTACACTGCACCTACAAGCGATCAATCGATTTGGAAGGGATGGCGAGGATTCTTTGACCGTAAGGATCGCCAGAGAACTTGAGTTCAAGAAGGACCCTTTCCACCTTGCTATTATGCCTGCCAATTTTTCTTCCTCAGAAATGCCCAGCGTAACGAAAACCTGCCGCCACTTGTCTAACCTAGCGTGCCGCGCTATCCGGTACATTGAGCAAAATGCGAAACCTCCTCAAGACTTTTCCTCGCGTTATCTTTATGCTGTACGTTGCGGTTGCCTGCGCCCAGGATTCCCCGCAACCAAAGAGTCCGTTCGCGTTTGACGGAAAAGTGGCATGGAACTACCTTTTGAAGCAGGTTTCCTTTGGGCCGAGGGTTCCCGGTACGGATGCTCAGATCAAGTGCCGCGATTGGATGATTGAGGAACTTAAAAAGAGCTGCGACGACGTCCACGTTCAGAGCTTTTCTTACCATTGGTCGGTCACCAACAAGGACCTAAACATTTACAATGTCATCGGCACCCAGAATTGGAAAGACGCGAAGGTACGATGCGTGCTTCTCGCCCACTGGGACTCAAGGCCTTGGGCGGATGAGAACGATTCGCCTTGGAACCACGACTACCGCGAGCAGCACCCGATTCCCGGCGCGGACGACGGCGCGAGCGGCGTCGGTGTTATTCTCGAACTTGCCCAGGCCATTAAAGACAAGCATCCGAATGTGGGCATCATGTACCTGCTGGATGACGGCGAAGACCTTGGCCCCGACATCAAGCAAATGCTTCTCGGCGTGGACTACTTTGCAGACCACCTTCCGGACCCCAAGCCGGACTACGGCATCCTGCTGGACATGATCGGCCAGCAGAATCTTGTGGTGGGCATGGAGCAGGAGAGCTACAAGCGGGCCAAACGCCTAACCGAGCAGTTCTTCCTCAACGCCGGACATGCGGGGCTAGGGAAGACATTTCCCTACGAGATTGGCGACGACTTAGAGGACGATCACCTGCCCTTGCTGGATAAAGGGATTCCGACTCTGGATCTCATCGATTTTCGCTATCCGTATTGGCACACGCTTCAGGACACTCCGGAGCATTGTTCGGAAGATGCCTTGCAGCAGACCGGGAACGCCCTTGAGAGTTTCTTCTTGAAGACACCTATGTACAAGCCTATCGGCCCTGAAGGCTAGGAATTACTGATCCATTCCATTGGTCCGATGCTGCTTGGCTGTCGCCAACGAATCCGATCACGGAAGCAACATTCGTTCCGGCATTAAGGCTCACGTTCATGATAAAAACGTGAGGCGACGTTTGGTTCATGGGGCCCAAATCTTCCCCATTTAACGTGAGCCTCACAACTGGGCAGTTTGAATACGCTTTGATTTGCGTTGGCCCGGCGAAGCCCATGGGGGAGCGCTTCGAAGTCAAATAAACCATCGGCTTTGAAGTCCACTGGGTTTGATAGTAATAATAGGCGTCCTTTTTGGTCTGGTGATCGCCGGTGACCAGCCCCTTGTCGTTGATGCCGGGCCGGTCACCCTCGTTGCGCGTATCGGATCCGAAATCGAACATTACCCAAATGAACTTGCACCATATCCAGGGCCTTGCCGCGAGCTGGGGCCAAATCGTTTCATGGGCTAGGGCTTGCCATTCCTCAGGGTGCCATCTGCCCCCGGGCTCGGGCTGTTTGGGTAGAAGTTCGTGCTGGTTCATGCTGGCCCGGCGCCATACTCGCTGATGCCGAAGCTTCTGCCTCCAGCTTGGGTCCTCATGGCGTCCAAGCTCTTGCCCCACTGCTCCAGCTTGCCGCCGTACCACCCCCAATAGCGGTTAAAGGAGCCCAAGTCGCCGACCCAGGCGAGCCAGAAGTTGGCCCCAAGGGACATCGCCCCGGTCACGGGCCTTCCGCCATCAGTTTCGTGCGCCTGCTTGACGAGATCCTCTACGAAATGCCATTCGCCATCGCCGAGTTTTCTGTCCACAGCCGGTTCGTTGTACAAGCTGAGAAAGGCAAAAGACGGGTGGTTGTAGTTCTGCGCGATCAGCTCTCGAAGTTGCTGGGAAGCATTTTCCTTGAATGCGGGATCGTCCGTCATGAGGTTTACGAGCGGAAGCTCGGCCCAAACCATTAACCCATAGTGGTCACAGAGCTCAAACTCATGCTCGCCGTGCTGGTAATGTGCCATGCGAACGCCGGTAGCGCCGAGATCAGCCACCATCTTGTAGTCTTCGTCCTGCATCGCAGCGGTTGCCGCCCAGCCAACTGAGGGCCGGCCCTGATGCAAGTTCACACCATGAAGGTCATAAGGCTTGCCGTTGAGAACGAGGCCCTTCTCCGGAGCCACCCTGTAACTTCGGAAGCCTAGTGGCTGGACGACTTCGTCCATCACTCGGCCGTTACGCAGAATCTGGGCACGGGCGGTGTAGAGATAGGGATCTCGCACGCCGTCCCAAAGATGGGGGTGATCGACGCGGACGGGGAACGAAACCGTGGACACTCCAGCGCCGCCAACCTCGACCGGAAGGTCATCCTGCGCAACCTTTTGCGCGGAGGCGTCCTGGATGAGAACCCGAACCGTGACTTTCCCCCGTTTGCCGGCCAACAGGACGCGAGTTGAGACGGTTCCATAGACCGAGGGCGTGAGGTAGAAGCCGGGGCCACCGTCGTCCATTGGCGTAATGTAATCGTCCGCGAGGACCAGCAGCTTCACTTCGCGATAAAGGCCGCCGTAAACGGTGAAATCGCCAGAGAGAGGCGGAACATGCAAATTGCGTGAGTTGTCTACGCGAACCGCTAGTTCATTTTCTCCCGGGTGGGCCGCGCTGTTGATGGGCATGCAGAAAGCCGCAAATCCGCCATCGTGCTCGCCGACTTCTTGACCGTTGAGATAAACCTGGGCAACCAGGGACGCGGCTCCAAACCTTAGGAATAGATTCCTTTTTAAATCTTGCGGCCCAATATAGAGTTCAAGCCGATACCAAGCGGGGCCTCGGTATTTCTTCTTGTATGGCGTCCCATCGCCAAGGTTGTATGCGTGGGGGAGGGTCACTGGCTCCCAACCGCCGTCGTCGAAATCCGTAGTTTGTGCGTTTGGCGGGTCTCCAAGAGTGAACCGCCAGCCGTTCGTCAAAATGCGTTCCGTTCGGGCGCCCAAGGCAGAGGAAACGCACACTATAAAGGCTGCAAGAGCTAGAGCTTTGAACCCGAAAGCCCTACTTGCCGACACGCCTGCCTCTCAAATGCCCGATGAGCAAGGCGATGTCAGACGGGCGTACGCCGGGGACCCGGCTTGCCTGGCCAACGGTTGCGGGTCTGAGCCTTGTAAGCTTTTCAACGGTTTCGTAGCTCAGCCCCTTCATGGCCTGATAGTCCAAGGATATCGGGATGCTCAGCGCGTCCAGCTTGCGCGCCTGGTTCGCCGCCCGCTCCTGGATCTGAAGATAGCCGTCATATTTGGCGGCAAGCTCCAACTGGGCAAGGGCCTCTTTCTCAATCACACTCTCCGGTTTTAGATTGATGGAAGGCTTTAGGCCAACCCGTTCGGCGAGGCGCATCGCGTCGGACAGAGAAACTTCGGGTCGCTTCATGAGCTCGAAAAGGCTGATCTTGGTTTTCAGCGGGGTGAACTCCATCGCGTCGATAGTCTCGTTGTGGGCAGGAGAAACGAACGTGCTCTCCAGTTCCTTGAACCCGGTGCGAATGTGGTCCATCTTGTAGTTGAACCGTTCCCATCGTTGGCTGTCTACCAGACCCACTTCACGGCCCACGGGTGTCAGACGCTGGTCGGCGTTGTCGTGCCTGAGCAGAAGCCGGTGCTCCGCCCGTGCGGTAAGCATGCGGTAAGGGTCTTCCACGCCTTTGGTGACCAAGTCGTCCAGCATAACGCCCAAGAAGCTGCCGTTCCTGGAGAACTGCACAGGTTCTTCCAGCGTAGCGAAACGGCCCGCGTTAATGCCCGCTGCAATGCCCTGTGCGGCCGCTTCTTCGTAGCCGCTGGTGCCATTGATCTGGCCGGCTAGAAACAGGCCTGGGAGGAGCTTGGACATCAAATCGGCGGTGAGCTGGGTGGGGTCCGCCATGTCGTACTCCACCGCGTATCCCGGGCGCAGCATCTCCACGTTTTCCAACCCCGGAATGGTTTTGAGAGCCAAAAGTTGGATTTCGGCAGGCAGCGAAGTTGAGAATCCCTGAACATAAACGGATTCGCCGTTCCACTCCTCGATCTCCAGAAAAACCGGGTGGGAAGCCTTGTCCGCGAATCGCACGATCTTGTCTTCGATGCTCGGGCAGTAGCGTGGGCCCACGCCTTGGATCTCGCCGGCGTACATCGCGCTTTCATGCAGGCGTTCTTTGAGCAGCTCGTGCGTTTTCTCCGTGGTTCTTGTTTGCCACGAGGCGAGAAGCGGATGCAGGGACATGGGCCGATCGTGAAGAAAGCTCAGCGCGCCCGTGTCCGGCTCGCTGTCCAAAACCTCGGTCGTGCTCAAGTCCAAGGAGGAGAGGCGAACGCGGGGCGTGGTGCCGGTTTTAAATCGCCGCATGTTCACACCGAGGTCGCGCAGGAAATCCGAGAGCCCTACAACGGTTTGGTCGCCATGACGCGCGGCAATCGTCTTCTTTCGGCCCTCGTGGCAGAGCCCATTCAGAAATGTGCCGGTAGTGAGCACGACCGCGCCTGCCTTCATCCTGACAAGTTCCTCAGAGCCCGCCGGCTTGGCGACGATGCCTTGGACCTTGCCGGTTCTGGCGAGAACGGTCTCGACCGAGGCCTCTATGAGCGTAAGATTTGGCTGGGAGCGCATTATCTGCTGCATGAGCGAGGGATAAAGCGACTTGCAGACGTGAGCCCGCACGGTCTGCACCGCCGGCCCCTTTCCGGTGCCGACCTTTCGAATATGGGTGAGGGCGTGGTCGGTTGTGACCGCCATCTGGCCACCGAGTGCGTCCACTTCCCGGGCCAAGTGCCCTTTGGCCGGGCCGCCGATGCTGCAGTTGCACGGGAGGTGGCCGATCCGCCCCAGATTCAGGGTTACGCAAGCGGTTTTGCGGCCCATTCGGGCAGCGGCAAGGGCGGCTTCAATACCGGCGTGGCCTGCGCCAACCACAAGGACGTCAAAACTCTCCACTAGGAGATTTTGACAGAGTTTAGGACACCTTTCTAAATATCAGGCTCACGTTATGCCCGCCGAACCCGAACGAGTTGGAGAAGGTTACGTCCGCCTGCACTTTACGCGCTACAAGAGGGATGTAATCCAAATCGCACTCCGGATCCGCTGTGTCCAGATTCGCGGTGGGCGGCAACATTCCGTCCCGCATCGCCAATAAGCAGAGAACCGCTTCAATGGCCCCCGCAGCCCCCAGGGAGTGCCCAATCATGGACTTGGTGCTGCTGATCGGCACATTGTATGCCTCGGCGCCGAAAGCCCGCTTTATGGCCAGTGTCTCCGTCCGGTCGTTATAGGGCGTGGACGTGCCGTGCGCGTTGATGTAATCGACGTCCTCGGGCTTGATGCCTGCCTTTTTGAGGGCCATGCGCATGGACCGGTAGGCGCCGTCCGCTTCGGGGTCAGGGGCGGTCATGTGGTAGGCGTCGCCGGACATTCCATAACCGATCACTTCGCCGTACATTTTTGCCCCACGGGCTTTGGCAAAGTCGTAATCTTCCAAAACCAGCACGGCCGAGCCTTCCGACATCACAAAGCCGTCACGGTCCATGTCGAACGGGCGAGACGCGACGCTTGGGTCATCGTTTCGCGAGGTCATGGCGCGCGCAGAGCAGAAACCTGCGAGGCCGATTTCGTTGATCGGCGCCTCAGAGCCGCCCGCGAGCATTGCCACCGCGTCCCCTCGCTTGATGATATGATAGGCGTCGCCGATCGCGTTCGCGCCGGTAGAACAAGCCGTTACCACGCAGGAGTTAGGGCCTTTGAGCTTGTGAACGATGGAAACGATGCCGGACGCCATGTCTGGAATCATAAACGGGACGAGAAATGGCGAAACTTTGCCCGGACCGCCATCAAAAAGCCGGTGAGCCTGCTCGCCAAGAAAAGTGAGGCCTCCGATTCCCGGAACCGATCATCACTCCGATGTCGTTCGCGATCTCGCCTTCGGTTGGCAGGCAGGCGTCGTTGAGCGCCATCGTGGCCGAGGCCACCGCGAATGCGATAAATCGATCCATGCGGCGGGCTTCTTTCTTGTCCAGCCAATCTTCGGCATTGAAATCTTTAACTTCTCCCGCTATTTGAGTTGTAAATGCGGAGGGGTCGATGAGCGTGATACGGTCAATTCCGGATTCGCCCGCGAGAATTCGAGGCCAAAAGACGTCTACGCCGGTGCCAAGCGCGGTAACCGCCCCTATTCCCGTCACTACAACCCGCCCCGAAGGGCCGGGAAGATCTGCCATCAAGCCTGCTTCTTCTGGATGTAGGCGACCGCGTCTCCCACGGTCTTGATCTCGCCGACTTCCTCGTCCGGGATATCGATGGTGAACTCGTCCTCAAATGCCATAACTAACTCTACAATATCTAAAGAGTCCGCTCCCAAGTCTTCCGTAAAAGACGCGGTCTCCACTACTTCCTCTGGTTTTACACCCAAAACATCAACTGTAACTTTTTTGACTTTATCAAAAGTGTCTTCTGACATGCGTTGCACCTTACCTTTGCGACCGGCTTATCGGCAAGCCTTCTTGGCCCATCATTCGGAGATTATGGCATTCCCTCTTGCGGTAATTCTTGTAGGTCCACATTGTGCAATGCTTAAAGCTGAAACGTCATAACTAAGATTGGCAACGTGGCCAGGTCGACCGTTTCCGCCATTTTCATATGAATCGAATCGGAGTGATCACGAGTGGGGGCGATGCCCCAGGCATGAACGCGGCCATACGCGCGGTTGTAAGAGCCACTATCGGACGAGGCGCGACGTGCGTCGGATTCTATAGGGGCTATGAAGGAATCATCCACAACGAAACGGTGGAACTCTCTTCGTCCGGGGTGGGCGGCATCATTACCCACGGAGGCACCATGCTTCGCACCCAGCGAAGCAAAGCCTTTATGACCAAGGAGGGCCGTGAGGCAGCTTTAGAGGTCTTGCGTTCCAACGGAGTTGAGGGCCTGGTGATCATCGGTGGAGATGGTTCGCTCACGGGAGGTTTGAAACTGTGGGAAGATTTTGAATTTCCGGTTATGGGCGTGCCCGCCTCCATCGACAACGATATTGCGGGGTCCGACTATTCGATCGGGTTCGATACCGCGGTGAATACTGCGATTCAGGCGATCGACCGGGTTCGAGATACCGCCTATTCCCACGAACGCGTCTTTGTGGTGGAAGTCATGGGCCGGCGCAACGGCTTTATCGCACTAGAAGCGGGCTTGTCCGGCGGCGCAGAGGCGATTCTGATCCCCGAAGTGCCCTATTCGCTGCTGGAAGTCTGCGACGAACTCAGGACCTCCTCTCAAAAAGGCAAACGGAGCAGCATCATCGTCGTCGCCGAAGGCGCGGCGCGCGCTTCGGACATCAAGGATTTCATTCAACGCAATACCGGGTTTGAGGCGCGGTATCTGGTTCTGGGCCACATGCAGCGTGGAGGCACGCCAACGGCCTTTGACCGAGTGCTTGCCCTCCGTCTGGGGGCATTGGCCGCAAACCGCATTCTGAGTGGCTTCCGAGGCGAAATGGTGGGCGTAGACGGCTCTAAACTGGTCTCCCACCCACTTTCCTACGTGTTGAGCATGGAGAGAACCATCGACCCCGAGAAGCTTCTCCTGGCCGGCGTGATGGCGCAATAGCTTCGCGCCGAAGGCGCTGTGTGCGGCGATCCTTCGCCGCTTTTAACTCGCTGATATGTTCGGTGCAAAGGCGCTTGGCCACCCCCGAAAATGTTATCCTAGTAATTCATCTCGGGGGTCAATGTTGAATATCTCTCGCTTACTTACAGCCCTGTGCTGCGCTCTCGCTCTTTTTGCTTCTTCGAAAGCCACGGCCCAAGCATTCCCTCCGACTTGGGCGTCCAGCTCCAGCTACGTCGCCGGAGACATTGTCCAGTATGGTGGCAACTGGTTCCGGGCTCTCAAGACGGTCACGCCATCCACGAACAGCCCCGCAATCAACTACACAAACTGGGAATTAAATTTCGTGCGCTCGAACACCACCGTGCTCATTGGCGCGGGTGAGGCCTTCCCCAACTTGGCCTACGCCTGGCAATACGGCCACAACGCGCGAATCGCCGACTCGGCCTATCTGCATTACACGATCATGGCGACAAGTGAGGCGTTCTCAGAAAACTTTAGCGCTGGGTTTTCATTGGACCATGGTTCGGGCCCGCTCGTATCTATCATCGGAAATGACATGGGAGACATCGGCCTCAACTTTCCTTCTACAAACGGCTTTGTTATCGATTCCAACCATAGTCTCGCCTCACTGTCGGGCGTGATCCTAACCGGAATCGGCGGAAATACAGCGATCGTCGCGAGCTCCGGCGCCAGCCTCAACCTTTCCGACGTCACCATTAATGGGTTTTCAACGGGAATCTCGGAGTATCAGGGCGCGACCGTGAATGTCTCCGGTTTCTCGAACATCAATTGTGCGAACGGATGTTATGCGGACAGCTCCGGGAGCATCTACCTGGCGAGCCAGACCGTCCTCCAACCGACGGCGGAGAGCAGCGGAAACGGCTTGTATGCGGCTCAAAACGCGACAATTATCGCGGAAGGGATTTCCATTGGAGCTCACCACGGCTATGCAAAGGCCGTATGGGCGGAAAACAACGGATCGATCGATGTGAGTTCCGCGAACATCTCGGACAGCACCTATGGGTGTTACGCGGACTGGGGAGGGCGTATCACACTATCGGATGCCTTTCCCTCCCAGAACACCTACGATGTTGACGTCTTGGAAGGGGGAACGGTATTTGCGGGTGGGACGTCCCTTGGCGCCACCAAGAAGGGAACGAACGACGGATCTTACATCTATGCCAGCTAGCCGTTGCTGGCAAAAGAGGATCGCTTGGCGCATCTAGTTTTTAGTTGCGCACAATACCCAATATTTGCCAATCTCCTATTTGCCTTCCAAGCTCTCTTTGAGCCGCGCCCGAATCATCTCCCTTACAAGCGCATCGGGAAGCGGCTTCTCCGGGGTGAATTGGACTGTTCCCTTCGACGTCTTGTAGTTTTTCAACTCTTCCGTAAAATCGGCGACCGTATGACCGGGAAAGAAGGAGCAGTGACTCTTGAACGCGGCGAAGCTAACGAAGAATTCGCCGAACTTATAGCTTGGAATTCCGTAACTGATGACTTCTTCAGCATCCGGGACTTCTTCGAGAATGATCTTTCGCAGGTTTTGAAGTGCGGACCGAGCTGTTGGCGAGGAAACCTCTGCAAGGTATTGGTCGACTCTGTTGGGCGCGGCCGGCATTAGGGGGTGTTTACCCGAAGGAAGGTGGCAACAGAGCCGTATTTGGCCGGCAATCTGGGCAAAAATTCATGGAACCGTTCCGACTGGTTCTCGACTTCGGCCGCGGCCGGATCGCGCTTATTGAGAAAATGAAGTAGTTACGGACCGACCGTGAGACCCAGAATGTTGTTGAGAACATCGTCCGCTGTGTAAGTCTCCTTACCTGGCAGGAGAAACTTAGAGACGTTCGCCACATCGTCGCCGGCGGTCACGATTGCCGGCTCAACCACTCCATCTCGAACTTGGCCAAGCCCGATTGTCTCCAGCAGCCCATTGCAGAGACACTTCCGGTTGGGGATGTCGTCGATGTTGCCCCCCTTCCGCAAAAAATCCTCGACCGGTTCGCCGTTGCAGCGGTAGCCGACTTTTCCATTTTCGTCTCGATAGAGTTCACGCAAATAGCCCAAGTCGCAGATCCGTTCCCGTTCGCAGTAGACCGAGCAGTCCGAGAGGGTGCCCGTCATGCCCAGAACTTTGAATGGAAAGCCTGTCGGCGAAGCCCAGGGGTCGGTAAAAACTTGTGTCCGGTGCTCGATGCTTTGCCGGATTGCTTCGGCCTTGATCTCCGGCTTGATTTCGGACTCTTCGCAGAAGGCGAACGGGGTGCCAACCTGAATGCCTTGTGCTCCCAGGCGCAGTGCCTCCTGCAGCATTGCGGCGGTCCCATAACCTCCTGCGAGCCAAAACGGCAAACCGATCTCTCGGAACTGACCCAACTCGGGCACATCGCGAGGCCCGTAAATGGGTTCGCCCGCGTCATCCAGCGTGAGATGGCCGCGTGGCGGAGCGTTGTGGCCACCCGCGATGGGACCCTCCACCACAAAACCGTTCACCTTGCCCGTGGATTTTCGAGCCAATGAGAGAGCTAATGTTGAAGATGAGACGATTGCCAGGAACTCGGGCCTTTTCAGGGCCTTGAGGTCGGGCGGACAGAACTCTTTGGGATCGAATTGGACGGCGAAGACCTCACCAGGTTCCGCGCCAATCACGTCCAAGTGATGCTCTGCTTCTTCGAGAGCGGCCAAGTGGTCGAGAATGGCAGGAATGGATCTTGGTATCCCGGCGCCCATAAGAACAAAGTCCACGTCAGCGAGCATCGCGCCGAACAGTGAGGCCAGGGTGGGAATCTGGATCTTCTCAAGCAGGTTGATGCCGATTTTCCCCTCGTGGCCTTCTTTGGCAAGAAAGACTTCTGCAAAGTTGGAGACCACGATCAGTTCGTTCAAAGCCCGTGAGGGCTTTACCGTGGGCACCGGCTTGCTCTTATACGGCGCGGTCGGCAAATTTCCGCCAGGGATAAAGTAGCGCGCCCAGACGCGTTCGGCCATGTCAGGAACAGGAAAATGATCCAGGGCCCTGCGCAGGTGCCCGCCTTGGTCGCCTAGCTGAAGCCTGCGGGTAAAAACGAGGTCAAGGCCGGTGGAAGAGACGACACCAAGCTGCCTCCGCCGCGCGACAGCAGATGCGAGCCGCCATGAAGATACAGCGATTCCCATTCCGCCTTGTATAACTTGTGGATATTCCATGCGCCTGATCCTTGATGCCTCCGACGACCCCTAAAAATGTGATGGATCCGTGGCGTTACGAGCGTTTTCAGCGTACCAGTGGGACGCCGCCGGTTCAGGTCATGGCTTTAAGGGACAGCAAACGAAGTGCGCGGCTGACGGTTACGACAGGCGAACCCGAACATGATGTTCAGCGCCGGAACCCGTGGATTGCAGTACCTTGCCGTTGATCGTAGCGGTTCGGCATTCGATCTCGCATTTTGAGCCTTGTCCTGCCACATCAAAGACGAACTTGTCTCCGCGGAAGGTCCGGCTCAACTTGTAGTTGAGAGGCGACGCCCCGCTCTTGGGATCGACGATAAGCCCTGCGCGCGAAGCGCGAACGCCGCAAATCCAATCCAGTGCCATGCGGTACATCCAGGCGGATGAGCCGGTATACCAGGTCCAACCGGCGCGGCCTTCAAAGGGGGAGTCGGGTCCGTCCACATTCCCGGGCATGACGTACGGCTCTGCGGAGTAATGCTCGGCATCCCGGCCGTTGCAGGGCAGCATGTCTCGATACAGCGTGCGCGCCTCGTCTTGGTGGCCGCTCATTGCCAGTGCCTGGATCATCCAGGTCGAGGCATGGCTATAAACGCCGCCGTTCTCGCGAAGTCCCGGAGCGTAACGGGTGATGTAGCCGACATTCGGGTCCAACCGGCTGAAGGCCGGACTCAGGAGCAAGGCGCCGTAAGATTCCAAAAGGTGAGAGCGGGCTGCGTCCATTGCCTTATTCGCTCGATCGGCAGGGGCGATCCCGCTGATCACGGACCAAGTCTGTGGATTGAGGAAGATTCGTCCAGCATCACAACTGGCGCTGCCAAGCGGAAGCCGGTCGTCCCGGGTTCCTTGCAGATACCAGTCGCCGTCCCAACCGTACTCGTTCACCGCAGCTAAAATCTCGTCTTTCGCCGTCTTGAACTCGGCTGCGATGTCTCCGTAACCGTTTTCGGACAGCACCGGCGTCCAGCGGTTTAGAATGTCGTAAAGGAACATCCCAAGCCAAAAGCTCTCGCCTTTACCCTCGATGCCGGCGTGGCTGAGTCCGTCGTTCCAATCGCCGGAAAAAATGAGGGGCACTCCCCGCTCGCTGCGAAGGCCGAGGACCCGACGTATGCCGAGCAGGCAATGGTCGAGGAGACTCCCCTCCGGGCCAAGACTTTGCGTGGCCCGGTCGAGGAATCGGCATCGCTCATCGAGGAGGGACAAATCGTTGGTTTCGTCCAGATAGGCGAGGGTGGCGTATGACACCCAAAGGGGTGTATCGCTGTGGTGGCTTTCAGCGAAAATCGGCGTATCCGGGTGCCACCAGTGCCGCACGGCGCCATCGGTGTAAGTGGCTTCGGCATGGCGCAGGATCTGCTTCTTGGTAATGTCCGAATCCAAAGTAAGCATGGCGAGACTGTCTTGGAGTTGATCTCGGAATCCGTAGGCTCCGCCCTGCTGATAGTAGGCACACCGAGCGACCATGCGGGCGGCCAGCGTCTGGTATTTCAGCCAGAAATTGTTCATCAGGTCGAAAGCGGGATCTTCCGTTTCAACTTTGCACCGGTCGCAGAATTCGGCCCAGCCCTCCTGAACTCTTTCAAGCTCCTTTACGGCTGTCGTCACAGTGTATTTCTGGACCAGCTTCCGTGCGGCGGCAACGTCGTCGACGGTTCCGATGAGGAAGACAAGCGTCCGTTCCTCACCCGGCGCGAGTGCCACATCGCCGATGCCTGAGGCAACGGGATCGTTCCAGCGTGGGTTCTCGAGTTCCGGTTGGTGGCCATAGAGAAAGCCGGGCCTGCCCAAGTCCGCCGGCTTGCCGAGGAAAGAGCTTTTATCCTCAAGCCAGTTCCCCACCGCCATTCCATGCACGCTGTGGAAAGCCATCGGTTGCGTGGGTTCCTGCTCTCGAGACTCATTGGGAAGCCCAGGCAATTTCCTGGCGTGAACAAAACCCTCTTCCCGCCCCGAAACATAAAAGAGGCGGTGAAATTCGTGGTGCCAGTCGTTCGACGATCCGAGCTGCCATTCCACGTAGCTCGCCACGCGAAGTTCGCGAACCCGGCCGCTGGTGTTGCGTAGACGCAGAATCCAAACTTCGCAAGGGTCATCGCTGGGAACGAATACGGTGTGCGTGCTTTCTATTCCGGCGATACTCTTGGCGTAAATGGTGTATCCAAGGCCGTGGGTCACGGATTCCGCTTCCGCTTCCGCGTTCACCGGCTGGCGGGTGGTGCTCCAAAGCTGATCGGGATGGGCAAGATCTTGAACGAAGACAAAACGTCCCTGCCGGTCTTCCACCAGATCCTGGTTCCAGCGCGTGATCCGCGAAACTTGAGAGTTATCACCCCACGAAAATCCGCCGCCGTTTTGGCTGATGACGAGCCCATATTTGCCGTTGCTCATCACATTGGTCCAAGGCATGGGAGTGGCAAGGTTGGTGATGGTGAACTCGCGTCCGTCGGACGCAAACGAGCCGTACAAGTTTGCGCAGAGATCACCTAATGCTTGGGCAGGAATGGCTAGGGACATAAGAATTTGTTGGGGTTTCCTGCCGCAAATCAGCAGGAATGCTCAAAATGTTGAACCGTTTCAGCAGTATACAACAGGTTGACGCGGAACCCAAGAAATCCGTTCCCATGCATATTGCTGTTATTGCGCTTCTTTTGAGATTAAAGCGATATCAGGCAAAAAACGCCTTTGCACTTTGAAAAACCTGTGATACACTTTACTGAAGCGGTTCAGCAGTGCTGATTCTTGAATCGGAGGGTTGTTACCGCCCAGTCGCGTCTGAGGCAGGACGCGCGAACAGCTATCCAACGGTGGAACTTATGACAAAGCAACGAGCATTTACTCTTATTGAACTCTTAGTAGTTATCGCTATCATCGCCATTCTGGCGGCGATCCTTTTCCCCGTCTTCGCCCAAGCGAAGGCCGCCGCAAAAACGGCATCCGACCTATCCAACGTGAAGCAGCTTGAGCTCGCCGAGTTGATGTACTACAACGATAACGATGACTGCCGAGAGGGCCGTCAAAACGTTGACAACTCCGTTTGCGAAGACTGGAGACAGATCGTTTATCCTTACATCAAGAGCAGGCAGCTCTATGCGGACCCGATCAATCCCGCCGACCAATTCCTGGACGGTTTCTCCGACCCGGCAGTCCGGAACGTCATTTGCCCAGCCGCTTCGGCGCCTCTTGGAAATCTTCCGCAGATGTATCGAAGCTACTACTGGAATAACGTGTTCAACCACGGTCCAATCTTCGGTGACTATTTTGACCAGGCTGGCATGAACTTGAGCAGCGTTTCGAGTGTCGCGACCACAGGAGACGTTGTCGAAGGAAAAGAGCTCTTCAGCGACAAGGGCCCATTTGGTCAGGACTGGGTTGATAATGTCGACTCATCGACATCGTGGCTTGGCGCCGGAGTCAACCCCACGACCGGGTTGCTTGACGGAAATCTGAGCAATAAGTACAACAATCAGGCTGAAAACGTTGCTTACATGGATGGCCACGCGAAGCGAACAGCCTTCTCTGCTGAGTGCTCTCAGTTTGCGAACACCGGAGTCGACGCAGTAAACGCGCCAAACTTCAAGGATCCGAACGCAGTCTGGAAAGGCGATCTCACCGCTGAAGGGTTCTGGAACTTCTCGGCGAACGACATCGACGCAGTCGTACCGAACTGGTCAGGTCCGGCGCAGTTCTGCACGAGCATGCCGCAGGTAAATCAGTAAACCTAGCACTACGGGTATCCCGGAGGCCGAGTTAGGCCTCTGGGATAATCTAGACAGGTCCAAAACAAGTCTCCCAACCACAAAATGGAATTTCGAAAAAGGATTTCTTTAGTCGTCTTGATTTTCTCTCTAGTCCTTGCATCACTCGTGGGATGTTCAGGGCCAGGCAAGGAGAGCGCTGCGGTAACCGCAAAAAGAGTCGCCTCAGCGCAAAGCCTGCGCAGCTATTTCGATAAGTCCGGCGGGAATTACGATTCGCTTAGCGCTGAAGACAAGGCGGCCGTTAATGCGATCACTGGCAGCGAACAACATACACGCACAGCCTTCGGCCATATGGTAGGCGCCGGCGGCAATACTGCGCCACAACCTGGTTCTGGTGTTCCGCCCAGCGGTACGCAGTAGCCGATTTTTTAGAGCACATTCAAAGAATGAGGCGCCTCGCGTTCGCGAAGCGCCTCATATCCATATGGGAAGAACATCTTCGCGCTCGGACACAAAAGGCAAATACGGGTGGCGTTTAGTGCTTAGCTTCCGATCCGAAGGGGAAAATGAATCCCTGATTTATCTTTCGCCAATAGCTTTAAAGTCTCTTTCGACTCCGTGTGCCAGTGCATCACCGTCGTGTTGCTGATCACCGGCATCAGGGGCTGGCTCGGATCAAGGCTCGCGTCAACCCAACCGCCAACGATCATCGCCTCGAAGGCGATAGGCACGCGGTTGATGTACCAGGTCTCGAATTCCTTGTCCCCTTTGCGACTTAGGGCAATGCGGTTCAACTCGCCGACGATGTCCTTCAGTGCCGAGTACTTGCTTAAAACATGGAACATCATTTCAAAGACGCCTTCAAGCGGAAGGGTCATGCCGGCCCGTTGATAGGCGATAAACCGCCGCACTCCGCCGAGTTCATACTTGGCCCGGTTCACTTTTGTCGCGCCCTCCAGGTTCAATTTGAAAACGTTGTTGGCGCCGAGCGGGCTGTGGATGTCCATTGGCGTGAGATAAGTGCCCAAGCCTTTCAGAGCGGAGAGCGAAAGGGTCGCCGTGCCCGCAACGTGATCGTCGTCGATGAACCCTCCCTGGGCAAGCCATTGCCAGGCTTTGTCGGGCGATAGATCGAGCCCGTTTTCGGCCGCAATCTTGGACGTGTGCTCTTTCAGATCGGAAAACTGCTCGTTTGCGCTGTACCAGTAGGCTGCGAAACGCTGGTGGTTTCGAACCCGGTTCGCCTGCAGCTTTTGATACTCTTCCTTCAGCCACGCCGAATCATGGCGGCCCTTGTCGAGTTCGAGAATGGTAAAAGCTGCTTCACGAGCCGATCCGTGCGTGATGGTCAGGCCGGCGGCAAGGACCGGGTCGGCAAAACCGGCACTTTCTCCCACGAGGAACCAGTTCTCGCCGTACAGCCTTTTGGCCAAAAACGACCAGTCTTTCGTTGTTGCCAGCTTGTTCTCTCGGGTGGCGTTTTTAGTGAGTTCGCTGATCCGCGCCTCATTCTTCAGAGCGGTCATATAAAGCTCTTCGGGCCGTTTCCCGGATTGCTTGTAGTATTCCGCAGGGGTAATCAAACCGATACTTGTGCGCGTGGGCCCAAGTGGGATGAACCAGATCCATCCGTAGCCTACGCTCATGACTTGAACGCGCGTTCCTCCGATGCCGATATTCTCGGCCCACTCCGCATTCTGCAGTAGTCCCAAACCGCGATGTTTTGCAGGCCGGTTGGGTATTCCACCTCGACATCCATCGCCCTGCGCAGGATTCCTGGGTGTCCGGAAGCGTCGATATAGTAGCGGGCCTTGATAACCTGCCCGGTGCTTAGTTGAAGCCCCTCAACTCGGTCACCTTCCCGAAGAACTTTCTGAATTCTCCAGTTCCTCATGAACTCCGCAGCCTAACGATTTGGCATGATCCAGGAGGATCTTGTCGTAGATCGCTCGGTCCACTTGGAAGGCGGTGAATTGGCGCTGCCCTTCAAATTTTCGCCGGCCTCTGTTCGTCTCGCAACTGGCCGCCTTGAATAAAATCGAAGTCCCAAAGCTCTTTGGTTTTGCCCCACTTATAGGTGGCGCCTATTTTGATCGGGAACCCCGCGGCTTCCACTTTGTCCCACACGCCCATTTCGGCCAAATAGTAGGAGACCAGTGGAAGTTGGCTTTCCCCTACGTGATCGCGCGGAAACGTGTCGCGCTCAAAGATTTCTACTTTGATTTTGGGATCGTACTTCTTTAAGAAGGTTCCAAGTGTGCTGCCCGCTGGGCCGCCGCCAATGACTGCAACATCGCAATCCATGGTCCGGATTATACTTATCTATTCTCAGAATCTGCTGAACCGGTTCATCAAATGTCGAAGAACTCGCAATTACGTTGACTTTTGCCTGAAACTCGTTCCTGGGTGCGGAAGCTTGGCTGTTTCGTAAGCTCTGGCTAGGCGTTGGGCAATTTGTGCGGTTGCGAATGGCCCGCAGGTCATTTGAAATTCAAATACGAGGCGAGTGGCAATAAAGGTCTCAGGCATAGCGGCAGTCACGTGGGCCTTTTCGGCAAAGGGTACGAGTCGGTAGTCATTTTCGCCGCCAAGGTCCAAAAAGGCGCCCTCTCGTCCTACTAGTTCTGCCGGAACGAAACCGGTCTCCGAATGGAACTGCACGTTACGAATATAGAAGTAGGAGAAAAGCGGCTGAAACTGAAGATCAACCGCGTCCCGGACGGGACGGGGAAAGGGAATTTCCGCAAGTTTGCCACAGCCGTTCGCCTCGATAAGGAGACCTATCCGATTGACCGCCGGACCGCCAGCGGACGAGGGCCACGTAAGTCGTAGGCATTCTCGTAAGCGTCTGATACCCTCTCCACTCCTCGGCTATTGCAAGAACCCGTTTGTGCGTCTCTGATCCGGCTACAAGCGCGCCTTGCTCAGCAATGGTCGCCGCCAAACCCCAGAGCTTTTCGGCGAAGTCGGGCAATTGATATTCTTGTAAACGGTTCCGATGAAGGCCCACTTGAACAGCGGCGCGAACTTCCTCCCACGACGTTTGATCTGGCAGCGAAAGTCCGAGTCTCTGCACAATCCTCTCCAAAACCGCCCTCGGATCCTCCAGGAATGCTTCGTAGCTCGTGAGGAAGAGCCGATGGAGATCCGCCTGGGTTAGAATCGCCAACATGTAATCAATCCAGCACCCGATCCCTTCTTCGATTGGCAAGAGTTGCCGTTCAAAAACGCCTTTCGCAACTTCGAACGGGTGCCTCATCGGCAGCAAGTAAGCAGGCCTTATCTCGAGACGCTCGAAGACCCGCTCATAAAACGGGAGTAAAAGGCTTGTCCGAGGATCCTTCCAACCCCAAACTGAGTGTCCCGCAAACAGGCCCCTCAACAACCGGGCTGTGGTATCCAAAAGGTCATCCGCCATCGCGAAGGTCTCCCAATTGTCCGGCAGCCTCCGGCAGGGAAGACCGCCGGTCTCAAAGGTCCCAAGAATCAGCTTGTTTAGCTCCACAATCTGGGAGTTCTCGTGAGCTTGATAATCGAGGTACATTCCCCCCGTCGGCAAGTCCTGGTCCTGGCCAAAGTAGACACCGAGCGCTCGCAGGGCAGCCGCAACCGCTGACGTGCCGCTGCGGTTCGCCCCAAGCACGATCAGGCCTTGTCCAGCAATTGGGGTTTCCATCACTCAAGAAACATGTTACCGGCGCCACTCACGACCGCAACCAACGTCAGCAGGTTTAATCACTCGCGATTATCTTGCTTCTTGGAGTCTACACATAACCTGATGTCGACGGTGATTCGTCCGCGGTAGTTTCTCGATCTATCCTCCGGAAAGGAACGCGCCATATCGCACTCTGCCTTATTTGTCGCTCTTCCCGGTTTATCTTTGCAGCCCGGGCGCTGATTTCACAAAAGACCCGATAATGCAGACTCCAAAAACTCGGCAGTATGCATCACCTTGACCGATCCTCCCGCTTCGCGGGAGCGCTGCTCGATCCATGCGTGGCAGCCTGGGTTTCCGGTGACCACGATCTTCGCGCCGGTGGCTTGAATGTTCGCCCACTTGCGGTTCAAGAGTTGGCGGGCGAGGTGGGGCTGAGTTACGTTGTAGATGCCCCCGCTGCCGCAGCACAGGTCCGCTTCTTTGAGCTCGACGTAGTGGATTTCCGGGATAGTCTTAATGAGATCGCGTGGTTGAGCGGTTATCTTCTGGCCGTGGGCGAGGTGGCAAGCGTCGTGATAGGTGACACGGTCCGTAACTCTCGCGTTAGACGCTGAAATCGTCTCGGCAAGGCCATTTCGAAGCAGAAACTCGGAAATGTCTTCCACCTTAACCCCAACGTGCTCCTTCAGAAAGCTGCCGCACCCGGCGGAGTTGGTGACGAGTATTCGGCCGACGTCGCGCGCCGCGACCCCCTCCGCCATGGCCATCGCCTCACTCAAAAACCCGTTGTGAGCATGAAGCGCGCCGCAGCAGCCGGAGACATCTCGCGTCGTGAACCCAACCCTGCGTAGGAGGCGTTTGGTTGCCTCGTGAACGCGTGGAAACAAGACGCTCATCGCGCAGCCGACCAGCAGCGAAACCTCACCCCTTTTGGGCGGCAAAATGGACTCATCTAAACGCGGCCACGAGCCGGCGGCCTCTGCCTGAGGACGGTCGGCTTCCGGTTTTTCCTTGGTGAGCATGCGACTGACGAAGCCGGGAACTTTCCTGCCCGGCAAAAGCTTCGACATCGCCAGTTGTAGCCGCAGCTTGCCGGGTGAGGTTACGCTCGATAACAAAAATCGCCTGCCCTTGCTGTCCCGGGTCTTCTCGATTTGGACCCTTGCCAATTCCAGCAGCGCGCCGTACTCCACGCCGCTCGGACAAGCGGTCTCGCAGTTTCGGCAGCCTACGCAGGCGTCGATGTGCTGAGTCACGCCTGGCTCGCCCCATTCCATGAGCCCTGCATCCGCAGACCGGATCAGGTAGATGCGGCCTCTGGGAGATTCGCTTTCCTTGCCCGTCACCAAAAAGGTGGGGCAGGATTCCAGACAGAATCCGCACCGGATACAGTGGGCGGCAAGATCCGAGATGGTTTTATCGCTCAATCGAACTTGAAACCCCCGTCGGGAAACTTTGCGCCAGGATCAAGCAACTGCTTGATCCTGCCCATGATCGCGCGGGCTTGCGGATTCTCGATCTCGACGGAGCCGGCGGAGAACGGACGGTGAATCCAGTCGTGAGGAAACCGCTTCACGGACTGGCCGTTCATGTAGCACCAGAGGGTGCTTGATCCATGATCAGCGAGGGCCAAGTGCCCGCCAACTGCGGCTACGGCCTGGTCAAAATCGGTTCGGAGCGTTCTCTGAACGAGGAGCTCCTCGTCCGGACCACTCGCCTCGCCCCGCGTCCACTCAAACTGGAGTCGCTCGAAGTTGGCCGAAGAATAGGTCCTCAGCGTGAGCTGGGTGATCACGCCCAAAGAATGTCGCGCACCGAGAAAGAGTTTTTGCAGATCATAGCCGGCAACGCTTTTTACTGCCTTGCTTCCGCATTTGATGACGGCGCCGTCGGCCATCGCAACCGTCAGGCCCAGCACCCAATCCCGGAACTTGCCGGTAAGACCTTCACCCGGATGAGGCGTTTCAAAGGCCGCAACTTGACCGACCGAAACATTGTCGCCGCGGGCCTGATGGCCGTTTCGAGTGGCTTCCGCGAAGGGAAGAACTTGGCCATGCCGGGAGAGTTCGCGTTTGAGATCGGAGAACGTCGTGCCGGAGTGAACAACCACGACCTGGTCCTGATCCGAATGTTCGATGATCCCTTCGGCGGTGTAGAAAAGGGTGTCGTCGCCATCGTGCGATCCATGCCTGCCGATTCGAACATCAAGCAGCTTGGGGGACGACTCGATATATTGGCTGAGGGCGGCCACGTTTGCGCAAATCACCAGGCGGGCCCTCGCCAGCGCATTTTGTGCTCTACGCAGCTCTTCTGATCAGGAAGGATCTTGCAGGGATTGCAAAGGCCGGTGGTATTAAATGCGCTCTTGACCTTTGCTTGGAGCTTGAGATTGTCCTCGCTGAACATGAGATGCATGAGGTCCAGTTTTTCTACTCCCACGCCATGCTCGCCGGTGATGCTGCCGCCCAGCTCCACGCAGCGGGCGATGAGCTCCTCTCCCGCGTGGATGACCTTGTCCACCATGCCCGGCTCGCGGTCGTCAAAATAAAAGCAGGGGTGAAGGTTGCCGTCGCCCGCGTGAAATAGGTTGGCGACGCCCAGGTTGTACTTATTGGCGACTGCGTAAACTGTGTCCAGCATCTCCGGCAGTTTGGATCTCGGAATGACGCCGTCGTGGGTCACGATGGTCGGCGCGAGCCGGCCCATGGCGCCGATGCCCTTCTTGCGCGCCTTCCAAATCTCTTGGCGTTCGGTCTCATTTTGAGCGACCTTGAGCTCGAGGACGCGGTGCTTTCGGCAGATATCCTCGACCGCCTTGAGCTCTTCTCTCACTCTCTCAGGTTCTCCGTCGCATTCGATAAGAAGGAGGGCCCTGGTTTCGGGGTGGTATTGCAGGCCGAACGCCGCCTTGAGGGCGGCGAGAATGCCATGATCCATGATTTCCAATGCGGCGGGAATGGCTCCGGAGGCGATGATGTCCGCGACCGTTCGCGTCGCCCCGTGCACGTCCTTAAACGCCGCGAGGACGGTTTCCACTCCTTTCGGCACGGGAGTCAGCGTGACCCATGCCTCGGTAACCACGCCGAGCGTTCCTTCCGAGCCAACGATAAGGCCCAGCAAATCGTAGCCGGGTCCGCCGGCCACGGGGCCGCCAAGTTCCACGATGTCACCCTGGGTGTCCACCATGGTGAGCCCCAGAATGTGCTGGACGGTGACGCCGTATTTCAGCGTATGCGGCCCGCCGGAGTTTTCCGCGATGTTGCCACCAAGCGTGCTCACGCTCTGGCTGGAAGGATCCGGTGCAAAGTGGAGACCGTATTCGGCAACCGCATCGCTGATCCGCTTGTTGGCGATGCCGGACTGGGCCTTGAGACAACGGTTCTCCACATCGATCTCGAGAATTCTGTTGAGGCGCTTGGTGCTGATCACGATGCCACCTAGCGCGGGCAAAGCGCCACCGCTCAGACCGGTCCCCGCGCCTCTTGGCGTGTAGGGGATTTCGTTCCGGATACACCATTGGACTACAGCTTGGACCTGTTCCGTGGTTTCAGGAAGCACGACAACCGATGGCGCGAATTTTTCAACCGGATAGGCATCGCAGTCATATGCGCGCAGAGCGCCCGCATCTGCGAGGACTTGGTCGTTGGAAAGGAGCGCAGAGAGATCGCCGACGATATCGATGTTCAATTACTGAAATGTTCCGCGCCTGCTCGTGCCATGAACGGGAAACTGTCACGATAACAGTGGTCGATATTGAATATCGGCGCCGCCCACTTCGCGTTGTGGGGCGCGCGCGTCCGGCAGCAAGATTGTCATTTCCGGTTTTCATGGGGCGCTCTTGGGTTAACCTGGGATTAGAAGTGATGAACCAAGAAATCGAGAAACGACGATGCTGACCCTACTGCTCGCTCACGCCCTTCTAGCTCGATCTGCGGCCTCTGTTCCCCAGGAGGAAACTCCGCTGCGGCCAAGCCCGATCACCCAGGTTGTATGTCTCGGCACGGGCAACCCGATCCCTGACTCGAAACATCAGGGTCCGGCAACCGCTATCGTCGTAAACGGCCAGTCCTACATCGTGGACTGCGGCCCCGGCATCGTGCGACAGGCGTCTGCTGCCGCTCGCAGGGGAATCCGGGCGCTGTCAATGCCAGGATTGACGCGACTCTTTGTGACCCACCTTCACTCCGACCATACCGTCGGCCTTCCCGACATCATGTTCACCCCCGCGGTGACGGGACGTAGAGAGCCCTTGGAGGTCTACGGCCCATCGGGTTTGAACCGCATGGTGAAACTTGTGCAACAAGCGTGGTCCGAGGACTATGAAATCCGGATGCATGGCGGCGAAAATGGAAACCCGGTGGCATATAAGGTTAACGTGCATGAGATCGAGCCGGGTGTTGTGTATCAGGACAAAAACGTGAAAGTTACGGCGTTTGCCGTGGATCATGGGCAGTGGAAAGAAGCCTATGGGTACCGCTTTGATACGCCGGATCGCGTCATCGTAATATCCGGCGACACGACCTACTGCCCGAACCTCGTAGCAAACGCCAAGGGTTGCGATATCCTCATCCACGAGGTCTACTCGGAAGAAGGATTCAAACATCTTCCCAAGGCGGACCAAGCTTATCACTCGGCTTACCACACCTCAGGGCCACAAGTGGGGCTGGTGGGTTTCCAGGTCAAGCCCAAGCTTCTTATCCTCTTGCATGAACTGCCCTTCGGCCAGCCTCAAGGCGAGATTCTCAGCGAAGTGCACCGCTACTATTCGGGCGCGGTTGTGGAAGCGGCAGATTTGGACGTGTACTAGTGGGAATAGAAGGTTGTGATCGCATCGGCATACTCATTCTCCCTCGTTATAAAACTGAGATGGCCGGTAGGGGAGGGAAGGCTCAGAACCTGAGCCGAGTCAAATAGTGTCGGGAGGAAGGACTTCTCCGAGATCGAGAAGCCACGGTCGTCCTCGGCCTGGATAATAAGCGTCTTCAATTTCCTGATCGAGTCGAGATTTCCATCCCCTAGCCGTTCTGTGAGGTTGCTTAGTAACTCAGCGTGATCAGCAAGCAGGTTCGGCCCTTCGAGTTCTCCGATAAAGAAGCTCAGCCAGAAGTCGCGATCCGGCGATTTCTCCAAAAGGCGTTCCATCTGTTGGACAACGAGTCTCCGGTAGAGCCTGGGTGGAAGCATCCCCAAGCACTTCGACGCAAGAGGAATGAGCTTGCGACGAGCCCCCAGGTAGATTCCGGTATTGGAAAGAACGAGTGAGCTCACTCGGGCCGGCGAAGCCAGCGTAAAAACAAGGCCGGCCATTCCGCCCATCGAGTGGCCTAAGAGGGCGCACCGCTCTAATCCCAGCTGGTTTAGAACGTCCGCCATCCCACAGTTAAGTTGGTCGGGTCGGGTAATTCCCGCGGGAATACCCAAGCAGAGGATTCTCCTCTGGTTTGACAAGCGCAAAGCGATGCTGAACATGGATTCATGGGAAGCCCCCAATCCTCCGAGGATCACTAGCGTTGTATCGTCCGAGCCGCCGAGCGCATATCTCCAATCCGAGCCCGCAGTTCGGACGCAACCCTCTTTGAAGTCCGTTCGGAAGGATGCAAGCCTTTGACTGAGATCTCCAAGCTCCATCGGAACGGAGTTTACAAGAGATACCGAAGAATGCTTTGAAAAGCGTAGGCTGCCGCGCAGCCAAAGGCGTGGTACGGCCAACGGGCTTGGGCGCCTTCCGGTTGGCGCGAGTTCACTAGGGCCGTTACTTGATGCCCAATTGCTCCAAAGCGTTTCGAAGACCGGCTTCGTCCCAGCCGGTCGCCACATAGACAACCTCTCCCTGGGCGTTTAGAAGGACGTTGGTTGGATATTCCTGGATTCCGTAAGGCATGAGAGAGGCCCAATCCGGCAGCTTCGGGCCATTGTAGTCCGGATATCCCGTTTTCGGGTTCATTGCCGCCCTGGGGCCGCTGAGAACGGTTCGGAAAGTGAGTCCCACCCCCTTCCAATACTTCGCCACGACTTGGGGCGCATCCTGGTCGTCAACTGACAAGATATCGAATCCCTGGTCTTTAAACTCTTTGTAGATCTGCTCGAGCTTAGGATGCTCCGCGCGACAGGGCGGGCAATGAACAAACCAGAAGTTCAGGAGCAGGGCTTTCTTCCCGGCCAACGCTTCACTGAGAGTCAGCCTTGGACCGTCCGGCGTCGGCAATGAAAATGGCGAGGCTTCCTTTCCAACCGAAATCAGAGGCGTCTGGCCCTTCGTAAAGGCCGAGCGGTCAAATGTCTTCTGACCCGGTGCAGGAGCAAAATGGAATGAGGCCGGGTCCACTTGCGGGTCCGCTTCAAAGGAAGTGATCATAAAATCCTCGATAAACGGATGCTGGTTGTTATCCTCGGTGTGGACGACCCGACGTACGATGTTGTCCGAACCGACATACACCTTGTAGTCGATCGGGAACCCGCCCCCGAGAGCCATGTCCAAGACGTGGTAGGACTCACCGTTCCAATCCTCATCGGGCAATACCGACACTTTGGGTTTAACGGGCAATTCGAGCGCCTTCTCGAACGAGCCTTCAACAAGCAGCAGCAGGAGGTCATTGTGATACCAGTGAAAATCGTCGGCGTTTCGACTGATTGGCGTGCTGCTGTAAATCTTGCCGTTGTCGAAAAAAACGTTCTTCCCGTCCGAGACGTTTCTGGAGCCTTGCGGTTCGTTGGATTCCTTGGAGGTGATAAGAAAGAGGTTCGGCCGCTCGAACGTAACGTTCGAGCGATTCCTTGATGGTCATGGTTGGACGAGTCGCGGAGTTGTAAGTGCGGACCGACTCCTCCTTGCAGTGAAACCCGTGGAGACTGCGCGCGGTGGACTCGATCTTAGCGACAATGGCCCCTGCTCCCGCTTCTGTACCTGGCCCGGCTGCCAGTGCTGACACGGATATGGTCCAAATAAGCGAAACAGCAAAAAAGGCCCCGACGGTTCTGTTAAACATATTTCTTATACACCTGCGACTAGGACCGCAAGTTACCTTAAACTCCTTCCGTTTTTTTAAGTGCCTCCAGGGCGCCCAGCCAGGGCTCGTACCTCATCCACCTTTCGACCGACGTCTTATATATCTTCTGCCGTGTTTGCCAATTGCTCGGCGTATTCACCGCGCGCTTGTTCTGTTCATGGCGCAGGCAGGCGTCGTCCCACGGCAAGCCGCAGAACTCGATCACTCGCCGGGCTTGGGTTTCCTGGTCGGCCACCATCTCCTCGTAGTCGACATCTAAAATCATCCCGGGAGGAAACACCTTGTGCCAATGAGCCATAAGGGCTTCATAGCATCCTCTGAAGCGGACGATATCTTCGCGGCAGTAGCAGAACGGCGGACGTCCCGTAAAGGGTGTCATGTAGAGAGAAACGGCATTGTCGAGCGCGTTGCGGCGGCAGTGAATGAACCTGGCCTTGGGCATTGTGAGGTGGATCATGCCCATGTGGTAGTAGTTATCGGGCATTTTATCGGTTACCCGTGAAGCTTGTGGCCCAATGTTTTTTAAGAGCGCCAAATATTCTTCAGCAAGGGCAAGCGCTTCTGATGGATGCCCAATCGGGTCGAGCGAACCAGGGTTTGCCGAAGACCACGCATCGCCCATAAATCTTAACTCGCCCCCGGCCGTTACCTGCGGGTGTGCCGACACCACCTGCTCCATCAGGGTTGTTCCCGAGCGCGGCATCCCCACAATGAAGATGGGAAGTTCCGTATCGAGTGCGCCCTCAAAGGGACGAGCAAATCTCTCCTGCGTGAATACAGAAATGCAGTTCTGGACCACTTGCTCTTGGCTCTCCAAGTCCGAGCTAAATGACTTTCCGAGTTCGATCAGTCCTATCCTATTCGCCTCATCCATGTGAAATACGGCCTCTTGGTAATTGCCGAGATCATCGTTCGCTTTGCTTAGGGCGGTGTGCAGATACATGCGCTGCTCAGGAGGCAGATTCTTGGCCAGCAGCGCCATCATGGATGCCACCAGGGCATAATCTTCAGGGCGAATTTTCTGACCGGTTACCAAACCCAGGTAAGCGCGACTTTCCGCGGGATTGAGGGCCAAGGATTTTTCGAAGTTAGCTTTCGCGTCCTCGAATTCACCTAGGTCCTGTTGCGCGAAACCGAGCATGGCGTAGCCTGGACCATAAGTCGGATCAAGTTCCAGCGCTTGGTGAAATAGTTTCACAGCCTGAGCATGGTCGCCATGGTTCTTTTTTGCATCCGCAAGCTCGATGAGGATGCGAAGCGACTTCGGCTCCAACTCAGTCGCCTTGGTTAGACATTCGATCGACTCTTTGCGCTTCTTTAGTGCCAATTGCGCAACAGCCAGGTTTTCGTAATCCTGGCCGCTCGATGGAGCCAACGCCTCTTCTCGTTCCTTGTCCGTGCGCTTTCCAAGCTTTGTCAGAATCCCTTCGAGGTTCTGGCGGGCCGCCGCAAGATCGGGTTGAAACAAGAGGGCCATGTGGAAGCTCTTAACCGCGTCACCTAACTGCCCTAGCGAAACTTGGCAGAGGCCAAGGCTGTTGTGGGCGTTTGCATAGGAGCGATTCTGTTCAAGAATCCGGCGGCATAAGTCGGCCGCTTCTCGACATTTGCCTTTGGCCCGAAGCAGATTGGCCATGCCATTCAATGCCTCAAAATGGTATGGATCGACGGTGAGCACTTTTTTGAGGTAGAAGAGTTCCAACTCGGGGTTCTTGCGCCGGTAGGCGATAACGCTCAGGAGGTGGAGAGCCTGTACGTGGCGAGGCTCGGCAGAGACGAGTTCTTTGGCACCCTTTTCCGCCTTGTCAAGGTCGCCGACTCTGTAAGCCTCGACAATGGCTGGCCAAGACTCGGTTTTGCTCGTGCTTACCTGCTCCATTCCATCACTCGCTGCTTGTCAATCCCGGACAAATACTTCATGCCCCGCTGGACCCTTGGCCCCGAGAAGTTTCTTCCCGTGTTGATCTACTGTAAGGATCAGAAAGCTCCTAAGCGTGCCTTTGCGAAATTTCGGCCAATAGAGTTCCAGAGTGGATCCCGTCAGCTTCCAGGTCCCATTCACGTGGTCCAACTTTCGTTTAAGGCTATCGGGCAGCTTGTACAAAAAACTTCCATCTTTGTTGATCTCCAGGTCGACCGTGGACTTGGCGGCCTGATCGACTGCTTGCTGTATCGCCTTTGGATGTGGTTTTCCATCGGGAATGTAATGGCCCGTCCATTTGCCGATAACCGAGGTCTGGGCCATTGCAGCCGAGGCGGCGAGAAGAATTAAGCCGCTGGAAATTAGACGAATAGGTTTGACATGCATCGAATTCTTTAACATCTTTGCTCCTGTTTTGGATGAGCCATGATATCACTCTTCTTCGGTTAATCCGAAAAATGCGATGATTGCCGCAACTGTCATTACATTTGCAAATAGTCTGCAAGAACGCATCGAAATTCGATTTGTGGGTTCATGGTGACTAGATATACCGCGGATGGGCGAGCTTTAAACTGGCCGCTCCCCTTCCGAACGGTTCACGGTTTACAGGCCAGGTCCGCCATCCGCTAGCAACGCACTCGTCACTCGTTGTTGGTCACCCGTCACCCCAAAATTTAAGAGAAATTTTAGACCTTGCAACTATCTTGAATCCCACGAGGCGCGAAATCGCTTCCGGAGAAATGAAGGAAATGAAACATAAATCTCGAGCATTCACGCTCATCGAACTCTTGGTCGTTATCGCGATCATCGCGATCCTCGCCGCAATCTTGTTCCCGGTATTTGCGCAGGCCAAAGCCGCTGCCAAAGCGACTGCTTGCCTGAGTAACACCAAACAGTTAGATCTTGGCTTCCTGATGTACGCCAACGACTATGACGACACCTACCCGCCTGACGAAGTCGGGGAGGCGCCGGTAAATGGAGTGGAACAGTTCCAGACTTGGTTCAATGCTTTTCGGTTGAACACCATTTCCTACGGGCCCGTCACCTTTATTCCGACTGGAAACTATCTCTATCCCTATACGAAAAACACTCAGATTTATACGGATAACGAAGCGCCAACCCCCCAGTTTGTAAATGGTAACAGGCTCGACTATGGCATCAACACCTCGGTGATTTCGGCCCTGGCGCCAGCCTGGTATCCGGGGTGCATTGCTAACCTTCCCTCCTACAAATCCTGCAACGCGCCGATGGTCACCACCACCGAGCTGGACCGTCCCGCAGAGACCATCCTGCTTACCGACACCGGAGAGTACGATACCACCGGCTATTACGAGGTTTCAGGAGCGTATCAGCCGGTGCTCCAATTTTCGGCCGGTTTTGGCATGATTACTCCCGATGTCGTAGGTCGACATGCGGGGCGCGCCAATGTAGCCTGGTGCGATGGGCATTCGAAAAGCTCGCCGGTGACTCTGCGGCCTCAGAGCGCCTATGCCCACCCCTGGAGCGGCAGCTATGCCCTTAGCCAGCAATACCACATGGGAGACATCATCAATCCGAAGTATCCCTACGGGCCGGGGCCAAATCCGCTTCCAAACGCGAACTACTACTTCGAGGTTCAGAAACCGACCAACTAGCTAGTGAAGTGATTGGTGATTGGTGATAAGCGCCAAGTCTGGAACTTATCACCTCTCACTTATCACTCTTTTTCCCCAAACCGCCATCTCCAGTCATCCCCATATAGAATATGAAATCAACTTACCTTTCAGTCTCAGCGCTTTGGGCTCTCGCTGTTGTTGGCTGCTCGTCCTCAGCTCCGCCTCCATCGTCGATGCCAATTGGGGCGGTGGTTACCCAGGATCAGGCCCTAAAGATCGTTGAAACTGGACAGCGCGTAGGGCCTAAAGACTTCGTGAAGGTGCTTGAAAGCACCCCGCCTCCTCTAAGGCCACAGCTCCTACGGCAGAGCGGTGCATTAATGAGCCATTTATCGGATTCGGACCGGGCAAAAGCCCAACAGTTATTGGCGGAAGCGAGAACCGCCGGAGGATCAAATTGAATCGAATATTCATCTTCGCGGCGATGGCCGCATTGTCAATATCTAGTTGCGCTGCAATCGCCCAGGATTCTGGCTTGAAGTGGTCGGAAGACCCGGACAACGCCTTTGAAGTAAATCCATACAAGCAACTCAACCTCACGAAGGGCTTACCGCAGGGAATCTCATTGTCCCCGAGTTTGCGCGACCCCTATTACGGAACGCTCGCGTTTGGTCCAAAGGGCCATGAGAGTCAATATAGGGTGGTCGTTGATGCGAAGGATGAGGAGAAGTACGGCGCAATGACGAAAGCCTTATTTTACAGTCCTCACCCCAATGGTAAGCCAACGACTTCAGCGTCCTTGGAACCATTGTTTATGTATGATTTTGAGACTAACAACAGAAAGAAAATCAAATTCGGCGACTTTACAAAAATGGAAGTTGACGAGCCGGGATCGGAAGGACGCAAAAAACTCACCGTCCTTCTCTTTCCTCGTCTCTTTCTGCCGACAGATGGAAAACCTGCATACCTCTCATATGCCCTAGGTTCGTGCCTGAAGGGCCAGCTAGATCTTGGTGGAAAGAAGTATCTCGCCGAAGTAAGGGACCGATATTCACTCGGAGACTATTCGCAGCCATCGAAGCCAGACGATACGCCCGACAGTTGCAAGTATGTTCTCACCATCGATGTGAACGGAGACGGGAAGTTTCGGCCAAGGGGAAGAGTTCGACGCCCACAAGCCTTTCAACATCGGTGGGACCACTTATGAGCTACAGGGGTGGTCTGTCGATGGTTCACACCTTCATGTCGTCCATTCGGCAAAAACGGTGGCGGAGACTCGCCCTTTTCCAAAGGAAATTCCCCATGATACAGGGGATGTGATCCCTCCGTTCGTTGCCAAAACGACAGATGGCCGAACTGTGAATTTTCCGGGCGATTACAAGGGGAAAATCGTTCTCCTCGACTATTGGGCGACCTGGTGCGGCATTTGCCTCGCGACGGTGCCGGATGCGGAAAAGATGTATGCCAAGTATCACGACAAGGGTTTCGATGTAATCGGGTTCAGCGTGGACAATCCGGGCATTGCGGACAAGGTCGTAGACGTTGCCAAAAAGTACGGCATGATTTGGCCCCAAGTTTACGATGGCAAAGCGGGGCAGAGCCCTTATGTTTTACCGTTCGGAATGTGCAGCAGTTTCCGCCAAGATGGCGACCACGAGGTTGCCGTTCCAATGACCTTCTTGGTCGATGGGGATACGAGCAAGATCTTGGGTTGGTGTTGCGACACTTGGGGATCTCACGTCATTCCCGCCGTCGAGAAGGCGATGGACGACAAGTTCAAGCTCAACGATCCTGTGGAGAGTTGGCTTAGCCTCGACCAAACCCATGTACGGCCCTTGCAGGCGGACCAAAGCCTTGGCTCCTTTACAAGCCTTGCGGATATGAAGGACAAGGTCGTGCTTGTGCAGTTCTTCAATCCCTCCAGCGATTCCAACATGCAGAACTTGACCGACCTTGCCCCCCTTTATAAGAAGTACCACTCCAAGGGGTTGGAGATAGTCGGAGTTACGGAGCATGCGGACGCTCAATCAGGTGGCCCAAAGGGCGACGATCTAACGAAGCTCCAAGCTATGGCCGCCGAAAAGGGAATGACTTGGCCGATTATTGTGGGGCCAAACCAAAACTTCGAAGAATATAGGGTCGGCGATCAGCCTGTCACGTTCATTGTTTTCAGCGGAATGGTCTTTGGTGGTTGGATCGGTAACAGCCCAGACACCCTTGAAAAGGTTGAGAAAGACATTGAACTTGCCCTCCGCGCTCGGACTGGATCATAACAAGGAGGAATTGGATGAAAAGCATTGCAATCGCAGCACTGGCTGTAACTCTAACCGCCGCTGGTTGGGGGCAAACCCCCAGCCCAAAGGCCCTGTTGAAAAAGTACAACGACACGACAGCAGCTGCTTTCGACCGCGTTAAGAAGGATAACGACGATAAGGCTTACAACAATAGTATCGCGGACGCCAATTCGTCGATCAAACAGGCGTTAGAGAAAATTGATCCCGCGACGATTGATGCCGGTTCCGCATACGATTGGGCTCAGGTTTATGACGTGGTCGGTGACAATAAGTCCGTTCGGCAACTTACTCAGGCTTTTCTTTCAACGAATCCGGATCCAAAGCAAAAGTTTGACGATCAAATGCTGCTGATGCAAGCCTGCAAAGAATTGGGCGACGTCGACCTTCTCGAAGCCACTCTGCAGACAACCAAAGCGCCAACCCCTTACGACAGTCGCGAGTTAGCTCAGGATGCGCCTAACTATGTAGATGCGATCGCTGAGAAGAAAGGGAACGCTGAGGGGATTTCCCTCCTGGACAAGATCGAAAAGGAGACGACTTACCCAGATCCGAAGGACGAGGCCCCATCGGAGCTCCAGCGCTTTGGCAAAATTCCTTTCTTTACGGAGGCGAAGTCGGACGCTGTGAGGCAAAAACGAGCCGAGGACTTTTCGAGATTCGGCACGCTCGGCACGAAGATCATGTTGGTTACGGAGCGTGCCAAGCTCTTGATAGCCGAAGGCAAGAGGAGCGAGGCAATCGCCGATCTCCGCCTCTTTGAAAAGACGCCAGGGCTCGACGTGCAAGGCCCATGGGTGCCTTTGAAAGATAAGGTCGAAAGTGAGATCTTCATGGATCAGTCGGAGGGAGCTCCTGCGCCCGATCTCAAGTCCGACTTAGCGATCGGCACCTTCGATGGACTCCGAACCTTGAAAGGAAAAGTTGTTCTAATCGATTTCTTTGCCCACTGGTGCGGCCCGTGCATGGCTTCGGTGCCCAGCGTCGCGGCCATGTATCACGACTTTCATGATCGCGGATTCGAGGTGGTCGGAGTTACCGAGATCTACGGGTACTTCGGGGCCGAGCATGGCATCTCAAAGGACGTGGAAATCTCAAAACTCAAGGGACTGTTAAAAGAGAAGGGCATGAATTGGCCGGTTGTTGTGGGCCCCAATAAAAACTCTAAGGCGTATGGCGTTGTTGCAATTCCGCAAGCAGTGCTGGTCGGCAAGAATGGTCTTATTAAGCACGTGTGGGTTGGCTACACTCCCGCGACGGAGGCTGAAATAAAGAGCGCCGTTGAGAAAGCGCTGGCCGAGTGACGTACGTGGGGGCAGAGCGGGAATGAGCTTGTGAAGATCGGGCGGTGTATTGAAGCGCAACATATCCTATAATAAGGCATGAGCGAGGCCCTGCATGGGCACGCCGGCTCTCGTAGTCCTCAAGTAGAACCGGCTTCCCATCGTGCGGCGGGTGTTTGGCGAATCGAGATGCTTGGGTGGCTTCGGGCTACCTCGGGCGAACTAACGCATTCCCGCTTCTCGACGCGCCAAACCGCGTCCCTCCTTGCTTATCTCGCACTTCATCTGCGCCGCGATCACCCGAGAGAGGAATTGGTCGAAATCCTGTGGCCGGGCTCCGACCCGGCCGCTTCGAAGAACCGGCTGAGCCAGGCCCTCGCTTCTCTTCGCCGCCAGTTCGAACCTCCAGGCTTGGCGAAGGGTAGCGTGCTCGTGGGAGACTACCGCTCGGTGAGGCTAAACCCGGAGGCGGTGGTGACCGATGTGGGCGAGTACGAACGTTGCGCGAAAGCAATCGACTCTGAGACGCCTAAGGCTCTCGCCAAGCTTAGGGAAGCCTTGTCGCTGTACCGCGGCGAACTCCTTCCTGGCTTCTACGACGAGTGGATCGGCCCCGAACGCCAGCGGCTGAACGACCTCTACGCGGCCGTCCTCGCGAGGGCAGCTGACGTCGCGGAAGAGGAAGGGGATTTGAACTTCGCATGCGAGGGGCTCGTCAAGCTAGTTGCTCTCGATCCGCTCAACGAGGAAAACCAGCAGAACCTCATGATGCTCTATTGCCGGCGCGGGCAGCCCGCGCAGGCTTTGCAGCAGTACGACTCGCTAGCCTCGGTCCTAAAATCGGAACTGGGATCTCCACCCTCCGCCCTTTCTCAGTCTCTGGCAGACAAGATTCGGCGAGGCGATTTTCAGAAGCTCGCGACAAGAGCGACGCAGTCCAGGCGAAAGAAAACTCTGCCGGAGGAAGAAGCCCAAACGCACCGGGTTCAACTTCCACCCCAATCAACTCGCTTTTTTGGGCGGGCGGAAGAGATCGCTCAAGCCCGCGTAATGTTAGGCGCGGACGGCTGCCGGCTGGTCAATCTTATGGGCGCTCCCGGGTCCGGCAAATCCCGGCTGTCGATCGAGATCGCAAAGAAGTTGGGAGAACGGTACCATGCGGTGTGGTTTGTTCCCCTCGCCGATCTTAGCGACTCAGAGGAAATACCCGACGCGATCCGGCGAGCAATAAGTCCGGGCGCGCCGGAAGGCGGCTCCGTGATGGATGAGGTCCTCCGGCGACTGAGAGCTACGGGCCATAGCCTGCTCGTGCTCGACAACTTCGAGCGATTTAGCGAGCGAGGAGGCAAAATCGTTAGGCGGCTTCTCGACGAGGTTCCTGACCTCGATCTCCTTGTGACTTCCAGGCACAGGCTTGGCCTCTACGAAGAGCGCGACATCCTCGTAGCTCCATTGCCCATACCTGAAGTCGATTCCGAACTCGAAAAAGTAGCCGAAGTGTCAAGCGTTCAGCTTTTCGTGAATCGGGCTCAGGCCGTGCGGCCCGATTTTCAACTAACTGCGCGGAACATGAGTGCCGTTTCCGCACTTTGCCGACGCCTAGAGGGCGTTCCGCTAGCGATCGAGCTTGCCGCCGCATGGTGCTCGACCCTTTCACCCACACAGCTGCTTGCAGGCATGGAACAGCGATTCGAACTTCTCGTAAGCCGTCGGCGAGACATTGCCCCACGCCATCGCTCGCTACGGGCAGCGATCGAATACGGCTATGAACTGCTTCCGGCCGAACTTCAGGATCTGTTTAAACGGCTCGCCGTCTTCCGGGGGGGTTGGTCGCTGGACTCTGCTCAGGCGGTTGCGACAGTCGTGGATGCGCGTCAGGCGCTTGACGAATTGGCGGAGCGGTCACTATTGCGGCGGGAGGCGTCTGTAGTGGATGAGGAAACCCGCTTCGACATGTTGGATGCTTTGCGGGACCATGCCCTTGAGCAACTTACAGGACAAGAGGAGCGAGATGCCAAGAACCTGCATGCAGAGTACTTCTTGAAAATGGCAGAGCATGCAGCCTCTGAGAGTGACGGGGCGAAGCAGGCCCTAGGGATCGCACGCCTTACAGCGGAGCATGGCAACCTCATCTCTGCCCTCCAGTGGTGCTACGACAATGACAGAATCGAATGGGGGCTCAGGATGGCTTGTGCGCTGGAATTCTATTGGGACGCAAGGGGGCCGCTGGCTGAGGGCCGTGAATGGCTGGAGCGCCTCTTGGCTGCTGACCAAGCCGGAATCCCGGAGACCTTGGAAGCTAACGCCCACCGGGTCCTGGGCTGGGTGGCTTGGAGTCAAGGCGACTTTTCCGGAGCTGAGAACCAGTACCAGAATTCGCTCTCTATCTACCGCCGTCTCGGTCGCAAGGCGGATGTTTCACTTGTCCTGAACCAGCTTTCGGCTGTGGGAATCTGGCTCTGGGACAGCGAAAAGGCAACGCAAACTCTCAACGAGAGCCTTGAACTCTCCGAGGAGGTCGGGGACCGGCTCGGTATCGCACGCGCTTTGCGTGGTCTTGGCCTAGCGGCCAGGCAGCAAAACCAGTTCGAGGCGGCCAAGGAGTATTACTCTCGCGCACTTGCTCTTTATGAAGAACTGGATAACAAAGGTCAGAAGGCGGCTCTGCTTGGAAACCTTTCCATTACAGCTGCCCACGAGGGGCAGTTTAGCCTTGCCGAAAAATACGCCCGCAAGGCAATAGCAGTAGGGGAGGAAGTAGGCAGTAGACGGATCGTTGCCTCCAATCTAGAAAACCTTGCCGCAGCACTCTTCGGTAAAGGTTCCAAATCAGAAGCTCTGGAGCTGATGATTCGGTCGATTCATATCGTGCAGGAAATTGGAAACCGTCCGATGCTCTTTTACAAATTGGAAACGGCGAGTTACATGACGCACGACTTAGGCTATGAGGAGCAGTCGGCGATGTTCGCCGCTGCCGTCGAGCGAATCTCTCGGGAAACCGGAGTCCGTCCCGACAATCCTTCGCGCTTTCAATCGGCGAAAGCTGAACGCGTGGCAAATATGAGTGAGGCGGATTACAAGGCGGCGTCGGATTGGGGCGAGTCCCTTTCGGATTCAGAGGCGGTGGAACTGTTTGTCGAATGGGCGCGCCCCAAGATCGGCGAGTTGTGAGCCCTTTTACCAATCGAAGTCTCGAACTGGCTCCATCTGCTCGGTTGCACTGCTGATTTGGGGCCGGTTTGGCCTTTTCACGGCTCACACTCACAACTCACCGTTCACGGTTCAAGGTTCACGGTCCACCGTTTTACTACCACTCCATTTCATAGACTTTTTAGACCTTGGCTCTATCCTAACCATTGCAATGCGCAGGTACTGTCCGCCAGACAACGAGGTTTTTGGCCGTAATGAGGCAATAGAGTTGGGAGTGGCGACCCTTTTGGACGCACCCTCTCACTCCATCCTCACCTTCACCGGACGTCCGGGCAGCGGAAAAACTCGGCTGGCGGTGGAAATCGCGTCTCGTCTAACAGCCGCGTTCGTTGGAGTCTATTTTGTACCGATTTCGGATTTAACGTCTGCCGATGAATTGGCCGAGGCCCTTGCGCGGGCTCTGCCTATCCAGGCGGGGTCAGAGCAGGGAGCGGATCGGATCAGCGGCAAGTCCCTCTACGTGCTAGATCAGTTTGATTCCCTTGGCAGGACCGGCGCTGCGGCGCTCCAGCCGCTCCTCGAAGATACGCACAGGCAGTTTCTCCTCACTGCGCGTCATCCACTCGGCATTCCGGGCGAAAGCATTGTTCAGGTTCTTCCATTGACGAAAACTGCTTACGAGCATCCGGCCAAGTCAACGCTATTCGATCGAGCCGGCTGGAGCGCCGAAACCGCTCGGTCGCATTGCTGCATGGATCAATACGCCGATGGTTTGTGCGATCTTCTCGAGGGCCTGCCCTTAGCTCTGGAGCTTTGCGCCGGAGCCGTATCGAACTTTGAACTTCACGATATCGAACTGGCCATTCGAGCACACCTCGAACAACGTAGAGAGGGAAGGTCGTTGACACCCCAGGGAAGAGCGCTCAATGCGGCTATCGAACTCGCTTCCAAATCTCTGCCGCGCGAGCAACATATTTTTTTCGAGCGCCTCTCCGTTTTTAAGAACGAGATTAGCGTGCAGAGCGCTTGCGCAATTTGCTCATCTGAAGACGGGATATCGCTGTTGACCGCCCTGCGTGACCGGTATCTCCTCGCGGAAGTCGGGGGAACGTGCGGGATAGCTCGCTACCGGATTCCGGATACGGTGCGCGAGTTCTTGTGGGCTCGGCTTGGGGGCGCGGAACGGGCGGCCCTTCGCACAAACCATGCCTATTATTTTCTGCATGTCGCTGAAAGCTGGCCCCCAGACGCTGAACTTGAGCACGCCAACTTCGCGATTGCCTTACAGTGGTGCATTGAAACTGAGAACGTGGAAATGGGTTTCCGCTTGGCGCACGCGCTGCGCGGCCATTGGCAAAGGGTTGGGGCGGAACAGGAGGGGCGACGGTGGCTGAGGCGCCTTCTCTCTATTCCGGACTCCACGGTTCCCGCCGTGGTGACGGAAAGGGCATACGAGGCGCTCGGTATCTCGGGGCCATCCGAATAGACTTCTCGATCGCAAGAAAAAGCCACGAATACAGAGCTCTTTCACGTTGCACCGCTCTGGCCCTGATGACGCTTGGCCCGGGCTTCGATTCGAGCGTCATATTTCAGGCGTAACGACTGAACCTGGTCGACACTTTGGACCTACCGGCAAGGTCATGCCATAGAATAGAGTAATGGGCGCAAAAACTGTTCTTTGGAGGATAGAAATGCTTGGCACGCTTCGAGCGAGTATGGGCAATCTGTCCATTTCGCGCTTTCGAACGCGAAAAGTCGCCCTTTTGCTTGCGTACCTGGCCCACTATCCCAAGCGGAGCCATTTTCGGGAGGAACTTGCAGACCTCATGTGGCCCGAGAATGACCTTGAGATCAGCCGCCGGAATCTCAGGCAGGCGCTGTCTTCGCTGCGGCATCATCTTGAGCCCCCTGAATTACCATCCGGAAGCGTGCTCGTCGTCCAGCAGTCGAAGGTTCAACTCAACCCGGACTTGGTGACCACCGACGTTCAGTTGTTCGAGTCCCTGCTAAGCCAGGCAGCATCGGCGCCTACCGAGGATATCAAACGAGACCTTCTTGAAGAAGCCGTAGAAACATACAAAGGCGAACTGCTGCCGGGCTATTACCAAGAATGGGTTCAAACCGAACGCCTTAGGCTGGAAGACGCCTATTTCTATGCGCTAGAAAGCCTTGCAAAGCTTTGCGCGAAGGCGCATCGAAATGAGGACACCATTGGCTATTTGAGGCTCGCTTTGGCGAAGGAGCCGTTGAGAGAAGAACTCCACATCATGCTCATGGAGCAGTATCTGGAATCCAACCGACCCTCGAAGGCGCTCAAGCAGTACGTGGAGCTAAGGGACATCTTGAGATTGAAGTTGGGTGAGGAGCCTAGTGCGAGATCACGCATCCTGGCAAAGACAGCCCGCGAACGAGGGGGAGGCACGATCCATGGGGAAGCGCAGGTCATGCAGGTCGAGGACGAGATTCGCGAAACCCAGAGGCCGCCTAAACGCCAAGCGAGCTTGGAATCCAACGACCCGGTTCTGAAGGTGCCTGTTCAACTCACACGTTTCTACGGCCGAGAGGCCGACAAGGCAGAGGCCGTCAATCTGGTGATCGGGAGGAACACGAGGCTTATTGCTGTTCTGGGGCCGGCAGGAACCGGCAAAACGAGGTTCTCCATAGAACTGGGCCGGCAACTCAACGAATCGCACGGTTGGAATGTTTGGTTTGTGCCTCTCGCGGACCTCTCGTCTCCAGTGATGATTTATGACGCGATCGTCGAGGCCCTGGACGTTCGGCTGGAGGCTAACCGGGAGATCCTTCCGCAGATCGCCGCGAAGCTGCGTGGAAGCCAGAACCTCTTGATCATGGACAACCTCGAGCACATTATCGAGGGATCCGCGGAGCTGATTTTGAAGTTGGTGCAGGAGATTCCCAATGTATCTTGCCTTGTAACTTCCAGGCAAGCCTTGAAAATACAAGGCGAACACGAGTTGCAGCTCAGACCGCTCGCCGCTCCGATCCTTGCCAATGGCAACGCGACCGATTGCAGCCGAAGCGTTCCCGGCGAGGAGTTGGCGCAACTCGCCCAGATTCCCAGCGTTCAGCTCTTTGTCAACCGATGTCAAGCGCTTCGCCCCGATTTCCAGCTGACCTCCAAAAACGCCAACGCAGTTGCTCTAATTTGTGAAAACCTGGAGGGAATACCCCTTTCGATCGAAATCGCCGCGGGGCTTTCAAACTCCTTTACTCCCACTCAACTCCTTCAGAACCTGCAAAGCCGTCTGGCGTTGTTGAAAAGCCGGCGGCGGGATATTCCCGAGCGTCATCGAAGCCTTCGGGCCGCGATCGATTACAGCTACCAGTTCCTGGATTCCTCGCTTCAGATGTTCTTCTGTTCTTTGTCGGTCTTTCGCGGAGGGTTCACGATCGAAGCGGCTGCCAACGTTTGCGGCGACGGCCCTATTGAAGACCCGGCAAAGTCGCTCTCGCGGCGAAGGCGTGAGTCCTGTTTGAAAAAGGTGTTTGACCTGCAGGAACGATCCCTTCTCCGCTCCGAAGAAGCGTGCGCGGAGGGTGAAGCTCGATTTCGTCTTTTGGAGTCCTTTCGGGACTATGGGAGAGAACAGCTGTCGGAAACGGAAGAAGAGGCACTTCGCAAGGCGCATGCAGACTATTTTCAGACGCTTAGCGCGAGGACGGCGGTTTCTGCTCCGGGCGCGTCGAAATCCGTGCGGGCAGAGCGGGACAACTTTATCGCGGCGATGCAGTATCTCATCGAAAAAGGTGAGATCGCTGCAGGGGCTACCATGTTGGTGGCTAGCACCGACGGGCTCGGATCCTTCAAGTTCGGAGCGATCGATCGGCTCCTTTTGAAGCAATTGATAGGGCATCCCGGGTTTATCCAGGCAGAGCCTGAAATCAAGGTTCCGATTTTGCGAATGCTCGCAAAAGCACATATATTCGACTCGGAATACCTTGCGGCTCTAGAGACTTGCAGACAGGCGCTTGCCATTGCTCAGCAATCCGGAAACGACCAGCTTATCGGTTCGGCCTATGCGGGCCTGGCATCAACATCGGAGTACGCGGGACTCTCAGCAGACTCGATCGAGCAGTTTTCGGCTTCGCTTCACTATAGCGTTCGGGCTGGAGACTTGCTGATCCAGGAAAGTGCCCTCTTGGGATTGGGAACCTTGCAATGGACGGTAGGAAACCTCGACGCCGCTTTCGAAGCGTTCTCGAAAGCTCTTGTCGTTGGCAAGAAGCTCCGCGAAGGGGACACCTACTGGCTCGTGCTGTACAACCTGTCCCGAGTCCTGTTGGACAAGGGAGAATTGGATGAGGCCATGCGCCTCGCCGGCGAGGCGTTGCGCAAGAGCAAGTTAGCGCAAGAGGACTTCGGGATTTCCATGAGCCTTTCCTTAATGAGCCGCTATCATTGGCTCAAGCACGATCTTCAGGCGGCTTTGGCATTGAGCACCGAGGCGCTGTGCAAAAGGAAAGGGGTTGGCTTCACCTTTTGGACGCTCAATGCGATTCAGTTTCACGGTTTCCTGCTTGCCGAATTCGGCTTTCCCGAAACCGCGGCATCCCTTTTGGCCGCGACTTCGGGAACGCTCAAACTCGAGCGTGAGAGGGACAAGGAAGAGTTCGGGGCGGCAATAGAAAGCGCAAAAGTGCACCTGTCCGCCGAAGCGTTTGAACGCGCTTGGGCAAAGGGCCTTGCGATGAATCTGGAAGAAGCGTTCGATTTGGCAAGTCAATCTCTTTTAGATTAGTTCCCTGTATACGTTTTGTTGACGCTCTGCGGTTAGAGTGTTACTGATCTTGACGCAATGGTGCAGCAGAGCCATATGTGGCTCTGTGATGTGGATCCCCATTCTTAATTTCAGAAATGAAGTCTTTGAGACTGAACCCGTAGGTAGGCATTCCATGAATCTATCAGGCAAGCAACGCAAAGCATTTACACTCATTGAACTCTTGGTGGTGATCGCGATCATCGCGATCCTGGCCGCCATTCTTTTCCCCGTCTTTGCCCAGGCAAAGGAAGCAGCAAAGAAAATATCCTGTTTGTCCAACGTAAAGCAGATTTCACTAGGAACTCTGCTGTACGCCAACGACTATGACGACACGGCTGTGGTCGATAGCTATTTCGTTTTCACACCGACTGTTTACACAGCCTACTTTTGGTGGGGCGCATTTTACTATGACCTGCCAAGTTTCAACGGCCCCTACTACGAACAGGCTGGCCTCTTGAATCCCTATATGAAGAACCAGGCCATCATTGGCTGTCCGGATTCAACTCCGATTCTCGCGACTTCTAATGGCAACCGGAACACACCCCCGGGATTTCCTCTAGGGTACGGGCTGAACGTCAACGTCTTCGTGAATCCGGTGGTCTATCCGCCACCCAACTATCAGCCTACTCCCGTTCCGAGCGTCAGCTACACGACGATCGACAGTCCAGCCGAAACGATTGCGATTGCGGATGCGGCGGGCACCTACTACTACCCTGGCTATGGGTCCGCGATTTGGCAACCGGACACGATCAATGGACCGGCTGCTCCCTATGCCACTCCCTATACCTGGGGAATTCACACCACGCAAGCGAACGTCGGATGGATCGATGGGCACGCAAAATCGCAGCACGTTTCGATTCGACCCAGCGTTAACAGCGACCTCTACTATGGTGGGGGAGCTATAGGCGCGGGCCGGCAGAAGCTTGCTCAGCAGTACAACATTGGAGACATCATGAATCCAAAATATCCTTACGGCGATCCATGGCAGAATTACTACTACAGGATCGACAAGCCGGCCAGTGGCTAAATAAGTAGGAACTTGGCAGGGATCCCTCAAGGAAGTGGGATCCCTGTTTTTCGGTGTTCGTAAAGGATGAAAACATCAATGCGTGGATCAGCGATCTATCTTCTTCTTGCGTTCGTGGTGACAGGAGCTTTGCTGGGCTGCAAAGGTGACCAAGTGGCCCACAACACTTCGGTTCTCACGAAGGAAACGAGTGAGCAGTCAAAGCTCAAGGATCGATTAAAGAACATGACGCCGGAGGAGAGAGAGGCAGAGCTGAGAAACAATCCGCAAGCTCGAGCCCTCCTTATGCCCGGCGGTATGGGGAACCCGGCAAACCGTATGGGCCAAATGCCAGGCGGCCAAGGAGGCCCGGCCACTGGCTCCAATACTGCCGTAAGTCCATGAAGACGAAGATCTCCCCGATAGTGGCGATAGTCGTTATCCTCGCGAGCCTGGGGATTTGCGCGTTCGTTTATACGAGGCTGCCAACCGGCATGGTTGTCCCTGCGGCGTTACGACCAAGTGCTCATCAAGGGGGCGGTCATTTGGGGCTTCCAGGCATGAGAGGAACCGCGCCCCCAAACACTCTGGCGAAAAAGAGCGCTCCCGCCTTCGTGAAACCAACTGAAAGTGTTAAAGATGGAGTGTTGAGGAGCCCCAACCCATGAAAACCCTTCCCATAACCGCGATTTGTTTTGCTTCGCTCATCGGCCCGATGGGCATGGCTCAAGACTCGGGCTCGGCTTCCGCAGACCAAGTACTGGCAAACGCCGGAGCTGTCATGAAGTCAATGAAGAGCTACCAGTTTGATGCCGTTGCGGTTAGAACATTTCCTGCCTCTAGCAGCCACCCCGCGATGACGGTAACCGAGAAGTTGAATCTGAAGTTCATGCGTCCGAACTTTTTTGATGTCACGGTTCAGGAATCAAACCAGCGTCCGGGGCGAGAATTGTCGGACGGCACATCGCTCTACCAAGTGTTTAATGGCATCTTCTACAAATCTGCGATGGATCCGGAAGCGGCAGATTTCGAGTGGTTCCACAATGATCTGCTGCTGTATCTTTTTAAGGGTTCGTTCGCAGATGCAGTAGAGGCGCCGTTCCCTCCCGTGGCAAAGCTGCTGGCGGATGAGGACGTGGACGGGCAGTCCTGCAGGGTCGTGGACGCCAAAGTCCCCGGTGGGCTCCCCATCGATTACAAGATCTACGTTGGAGACGATGGCGTGCCCAAGAAGATCATTCACACGGAAACAGGAGACAGACCGCTCACTATAGAGTTCTCGCTTTCGAACTTCAAGGCCGATCCCGATCTTTCGGCGTCCGATTTTCAATTTCACCCCGATCCCAGCATAAAAGCAGCTCCTCCGGTTCAGCTTCGGCCTGGAGAAGTGCCTTTGATTGCTGTCGGCGCAAAGGCGCCTGAGTTCAAGCTGCCCACACCGGGAGGACCAAGGCTCGCACTCTCGCAGGCTCTTGCCGGAAAGAGGGCGTTGCTCCTCAATTTTTGGTTCGTTCATTGCCCGCCGTGCCGGGCTGAGCACCCTAAGCTCCAGAAGTTCTACGACGAACTCAAAGGCAGCGGCTTTGGCCTTCTGACCATCGACGATCAGGACACGGGGAACGAGGTGGCGAAGTACCTGAAGGGCGCCGGGCTCAACTTCCCAACGGTTCTGAGTGGCCCCATGGCGGCGACGGATCCGAAGACTGGACGCGTCAATTATGCCGGCCCCAAGCTTCCGGACTATGCAAGCTTGACCCCCTTCGGAGTTCACTGGTGTCCGACGAATATCCTGCTCGACTCTCAGGGACGTGTAATCTACGTGTCGGACCGTTGGGACGAAGCGGGATTGAGAAAAGCGCTTGCCACCGTGGGCGTGCATTGATATAGCCAACCAGGTATATGAGTGAAGTGGAAACACTTTGGGCCAGTGCGGAGGCTTCCTATCAGAGCGGCCAGATTGCCAGGGCCAGTGACTTGGCACGGCAGATTCTCGAACTCGATTCTCGTCATGTCCTCGCGCTTCACCTCTTGCGAGTCATTGCGAACCGGAACGGGGACGCGGTCCAGGAGCGAGCGCTGCTTGACGAGATACTGACCATCGAGCCTAACCATGCGGAGTCTCTGAACGGCCTTGCTTCCTTGCTTCGAAAAGAAGGGAAATTGGACGAGGCCATTGCCCTTTGTGAGCGCGCGATTATCATTCGATCCAACTATGCAAACGCCTATAACAATCTTGGCATTTGCCTTTTGGAACTTAGCCGATATCGGGAAGCTGCCGTAGCGCTGGAGAAGACGACCTCCCTGAGCCCCAACCTGGCGGCGGCCCGGTTGAACTTGGGATACGCGATGAAGAAGTTGGGAAACAAGGCAAAGGCGGCGGAAAATTTCCAGCGTGCGGTCGAACTCGCTCCCAATACGGTTGTGGGTCTTGAAAGTCTTGGACTTCTTCTGCTGGAGCAGCGCAAGCGGGAGGAAGCGGCGGCTCATTTCAGGAAGCTTGTTGCCTTGAGACCGAACTCGGTCGCCGCCCATCTCCTTCTCGCCAGCGCGTTGGAACAGCATGGAGCGGCCAAGGAATCGATGGAGCATGTGCGCATCGGGCTCGCTCTGGAACCGGATTCCGCCACCGCCCACTGCGCTTTGGGATTCGGTCTTGCCGATCATGGAGACTTCGCCGGGGCTATCGCGAGTTTCGAGCGCTCGATAGAACTCCAGCCAATTCAAGCGAATGCCTACCTGGGGCTCGTAACGAGCCGCAAGATGACCAGCAAGGATCGGCCCTTGGTGGAAAAGCTTAACAATCTCCTGGAAGACTCGCGGCTTATCGAAGAGGACCGAGTCCAGCTCTTCACCGCGCTATCCAAAATTTACGACGATCTTGGCGATTATGAGCGGGCGATGGGCGCGATGGATGAGGCTAATCAGCTTGCCGCCGCTCAGGAAAGCCCGGATTCCCTTTCGTTGAGCAGGAGCGACTTCGCCAGCCGGGTCGAACTGGAAATCCGAACCTTTACGCCGGCGTTCTTTAGGGAGCGTGGGCACATGGGTTTGAGAACGGAACTCCCGCTGCTGATCGTCGGTCTGCCACGTTCGGGTACTAGCCTGCTGGAGCAGATCATATCGTCCCATTCCCAGGTTGCCGCGGGCGCCGAGTTGAAGTATTGGAACGACTTGAAGACCCGGACCGCCGGAGGGCTGACCAGTCTGACTCAGAATCCTAAGGCCGCCCTGGCGGCGGCTGAAGGTTATGAAAAGCTCCTCCGCTCAATCGGCCCCGACTCCCTGCGAGTGACTGACAAATTTCCCGAAAACGTCTTCGATTTGGGCACGATTCACCTCCTCTTGCCCAACGCACGAATCATTCATTGTCGGCGCAGCCCGATCGATAACTGCGTTTCGCTGTACCTCACGCCTTTCCGGGGCAAAGCCGCGGCCTTCCGAAGTCGAGAGGAGATCCTCTTTTACTATCGCCAATATAAGAAGCTTGCGGACCACTGGCGCGAGGTCTTGCCGCCCGACCGCTTTTTCGAAGTGGATTACGAAGAAGTGGTTGCCGATCGAGAAGCGATCACGCGGCGGGTTATTGAGTTCTGCGGCCTCCCATGGGAAGACGCTTGCCTCCGCCACGAGGAAAACGTGCGTGTAGTTCACACGCCGAGCAACTGGCAGGCCCGGCAGGCGATCTATGGGACCTCGGTGGAACGCTGGAGGCGTTACGAGCCATGGCTCGGGGTTCTTCGAGACCTGATACCGGATACCGCAGGATCTTAAATCCGGTTGGAGCTGCGCTATGCTGAAAGGGTTATGTTCCTAAAGGCTTCGACCGCTTTGATTTTGCTCCTATTGGCGATGGCGGCGGCATTCGTGGCGCTCGGCCACGGGCGAGCCGATGCGCATGTCGGGGACCGAACGTCCGAGGGGATATTATTGCCGACCGGTCGATCGGTTCCTTCGATAGGTCAAGGCCTCGACCTGCATACCGCGGTTATCGATTGCGTCCTTTCGCCGGATCAGTCACAGGCCGTTATCAAGACTAGCAATAAGTTGGCCGTCATCTCGGTTGCGAGCGGTAAGCAGCTCTCGTCGGTGACGCTTTCCGGGGCTTCGCTTACGGGCATCGCCATTTCTTCCGACGGCAAGACGGTCGCTTCCTCGAACGCGGGGAGAGCGGTTCAGTTGTTTAGCCTGAACCAGGGCACTTTGAGCCAGATCGGCGCCGTACAACTTCCCAATGCCAAAGTTGGAGGCGACGCCTATCCTTGCGGTTTGCAGTTTCTTGATGCCGGTCATCTGGCGGTCGCGGCCAACCGGGACAACTCGGTGATGATTGTCGACATCGCTGCTCGCAAGGTTTCTCGCCGGATTCCCGTTGACACGGCGCCTTATTCGATTCTCGTTCTTGCCCCAAAGGATCTCCTTGTCACTTGCTGGTCGGGACCTGGACAGGCTGGGCAGCCGACAGCACCTTCCTCCGGCACTCAGGTGCAAGTGGATAAACGAGGAATCGCCGTTGCCGGGTCACTGTGCCGGGTTGACCTTGACTCTGGGACTGCGGTTCAGCGCGTCGTGCTTCCCCTTCAGCCAACTGAGCTTGTCTCAGGAAGTGGACAGATACTTGTCGCCTGCGCGAACGGAGATGCGGTCTTGGCCTTGGATCCCACGAGCTTGACCGTGGTGAACACCATTCGTGCCGGAAAGTTGTCCGGCTCCGCCCCCAACTCGCTTGCCGTTGATCCTGCCGGCAATAGGTTATATGTGGCGTTTGGCGGGCTTGACCGGGTTGGGGCATACGATCTTAAACGCAGGGCTTGGATCGGATTCATGCGCACGGAGTGGTATCCGAGCGATGTCCGGGTGACGAAGTTCGGCCTCATCGTCGGGACGGCCAAGGGCATTGGCAGCCGCGCCGCTTCGGGATCCAAGCATGGCGTCTATGATTTGACGTCTTCCGTTAGCTGTATCGCGGCACCCGTCTTCAATGCACCGTTGCCAAGCGAGGCTCTCGATGGGCCTGCCCGGCCCGACGAGGCGCCCGTCCCCATTCCTGCTCGAACCGGTGAGCCAAGCACGATCAAGCATGTGGTTTACGTTATCAAGGAGAACCGAACGTACGACCAACTCCTTGGCGACATGGCGGAGGCGAACGGAGACCCCGCTCTCACCATCTACGGACAGCAAGTCACGCCGAATCACCACGCGATAGCTCGCGACTTCGTGCTGTTGGATAACTACTATTGCAACGGTATTCCTGAGCGCGGACGGCCATGCCTGGGCGACGGAGGCGAACGCGACTACATTCTACGAACGCAGCCGGGGCGGATGGACGCGAAGCTACCCCTTTGGAGACGATCCGCTCGCCACTTCCGTGAGCGGCTATATCTGGGACAACGCGCTCAACCACGGGCGGACGGTCCGTAACTTTGGCGAGTTCGACTATGCGTCAACGACGTCCACGGAGAACGGCTTCCAAGTTCTGGATAACTTCCTCAGCGGGAAGCAGGAGACCTTCAATCAGAACATAGGGGTGGCTCGTCTTCGAGCCGTTTCCGAGCGGAGCTACCCAGGCTGGGATCTGCAAATCCCCGACGTTCTGCGGGCCGATCGGTTTGCCCGCAGGCTAAAGGAACTGGAACGAACGGGAGACATGGCCGACCTCACAATTTCTGTATCTGCCCCAAGATCACACTTCGGGCGGAAGCGCGGGCTATCCAAGTCCCAGGGCTCAAGTCGCCGACAACGACCAGGGGGTTGGCCGTGTTGTGGACGCGCTCAGCCACAGTAAGTTTTGGGCATCCTCCGTGGTTTTCATCGAGGAGGACGACCCCCAGGATGGCTTCGATCACGTCGATGGACACCGAAGCCCGTGCCTGCTTGCAGGGCCGTATGTGCGCCGAGGCATGGTGATCTCCCGCTTTTACAACCAAGCCTCGGTGATTCACACCATCGAGCGGATCCTCGGATTGCCGCCGATGAACGTCAATGACGCGGAAGCTCCGGTGATGACCGAGTGCTTCCAATCGTCGCCCGATATCCGGCCCTACAATGACGTCCCCAATCAGATTCCGCTCGACGAGAAACCGTCACAAAGCTCCCGGATTGTTTTCGATCTGTCCAAACCTGACCAGGTCGACGACGACCTATTCAACCACCGGTTGTGGGCACTTGCGGGCAAGAACACGGCATACCCAAGGTAGAAGCTCAGCGCGAAAGCGTGCTGTTCCCTTCTAGGGAAAGGTCTTCGCAAGCCTCGGTTCGAATGGGTAGGGGCAGGCCACGAAACTTGTTTCCCTGAACGGTAAGGTCCTTGACGCTCCGGGCCGAGATTCCTCCGGACTCAAACACGTTGTTTAGAAATTCTGATGCCGGAATGGACCGGCTCGCCCGGTTTCGCCGTGCGGTTCTCGGGCTGAATCAGGATCACCGGATCGCCGCATCGCAAGAATCGGTTGTTCCGGATGGTCACGTCGCGGACGGCGCCCGACTCAAACCAGGAATTTGGCGTCATCCGCGATCAGGATCGCGCTCATGCCCGTGTTCGCGAACGTGTTGCCTTCGACGAGGACATTGCCACGAGTTGAGATCAGGAATCCGCGGCAAGAGTCCATAGTGACCGAGCAGTTGCGGATCGTCAGATCCGGATACCAGGTTACGTTGTCCAGCACGTCCCCCTGCTTGAAATCTGGCACATTGTCATTTAGGGTGAGCACCCAGTCCGTATCCGATCTGCGTTCGACCCGGACGACTTTGGAAGCGGCGTAGGCCCGGAGGCTGGCGCTGCTCACAAACTCGACGGAGTCGCCAGGTTGGAAAGCGGCGAATCCATAGGTTTGAGTGTGCATGAACCGAACAAGGACGCGGTTGTGATCCTCCGTCTGAACCAGCCGCAGGTACGTGCCGTGAACGTTGATCGGGTCGTCCTGAGTTCCCGAAAAAGTGCAGGAGTCAATAAGCACTTTCCCTTTGCAGCCGGAAAAGTGAAAGCAGTCGGCCCAGGCAGGGCATGTTCGCAACGTGCCCGGACGGGGTACCACTTGGACGTGCTGAAACGTCAGGTTCTCGGTGAACTGGCTGACGATCCCCATGCCGGGCAAAGCGTAAAATCGGCAGTCCCAAAACACCAAGTCCATGCATCGAGAGTTCGCTGCGCTCGTCGTGTCTCGAAGCACGTTCCTGAATTTGGAGTTTGGCGCCCTTTCGTCAGTCCCGGGTTGCCGGCAGGGAACTTGAGGAGCACCCGGTTGCCGCTGAGAGGCTCGGCCGAGGCCAATTCGAACGGGTCCCAATTTCCCCGTCGCAGGCATTGACCAGTTGAGAGGTTCCCCTCTTGAGCCATCAAGCTGCCTCGGCCGAGGTCGCCTGTCCATCTGAACCGGCCGTTTTCGATCTGATAGGTCGAACCCTGGGCGATCTGGATCACGGCCTGCTTCGCGTCGCTTTCGAGTACGCGGAACTCCGACACCGTCGGCCGCACCATGTCGATGGTGAGGCCTTCATAGGTTATGTCTTCGGATCGGTCTGTCATCAGTTCGGTCATCCGATCTCCGTACCAGAGCTCGCTCCCTTTGCTCCCGATGATCTTTAAGTGCTTGTCATTCTTGACGAGGATGCCAATCGGCCGGGGCTCGCGCGGTGCATCGGCGGAGTTCGAGACGAAGAATGCCAGAGTCACGGCCCCGCGAGCCCTGAACTCATGGCGTCCGGGGAGAAACCGAATGAGCACCGGCCGGGCTTTAGAGCCCTGCGCATTGGGCGCCAGTGACCCAGCCAGCAAGCCCGGCTCGATGAAGACTTCGTCGCCCGGTCCAAGCGCCTGCCGGTTAAGCCTGGTCAGAGTCCGCCACGGGCGTTCTGATGTGTTTCCAGAGTTGGCATCATTGCCCGCAACGGGATCGACAAAGAACTTCTTCGAGGGAATTGGGGGTGACTCTGGCAGAGCAAGGTTCGCGGTCAAGGCGACCAAGAAGCAAACCAAAACGCGCAACAACCTCGTGACTCTCATCCTTCCTCTTTGGCCTATGGGTAGGGCTCCAGGCCTAACCTCTCAAACTGCTCCGGTGGGGCGCCGTGCGCATGAAGATGGAAGCGGATCCGCTCGCACAGAGCTTTCTCCAATTTCGGGGTCATGAAGAGGTGAGTTCTGCTCCCTGTCCGATATGACGTCCCACAGTTGATGCCGCGCCACGTAGCTTTCCTCCCCAGGCAGTTCCAAGGGAGCCGAGCCTCTGGATGGGATTTTGTATAAGGGCATGTTGTACGTGTGTCCGAAATAGCGGCCCATTTCCCACTCCGAGTATCCATCACGCGGATGCAGCCTGTTCAGTGAATGATTTGGCATCGCCGTGTAGGCGTAAAGTGGGCCCCCATCGGAGTTGACCGGGTTGCGCATGTAGACATGTTTGCCGTCCGTATAGTTGGTCGCCATGCCGAAGTAGCCCATGATCCCGTCTGTTCTCTCCAAGGATTTGCCGCTAAGAGCGGGAAGCAGCGATTGCCCGTAAACGTGAGGCAAGAGAGGGACGCCGAACGCATCGAGGAACGTCGGCATGATGTCGATCGTCTGGCTGAACGCTGAAACCCGGCTTCCTGGCTTCGCCTCGACATTCATCGAGGCGGCCGGCTTGATCGTGAGCGGAAGGCTCGCGATCTGGTTATAGACGGGCATGTAGTTCTTGAGCCAATATTGGTGCTCGGCAAGCATGGTGCCGTGATCGGTCGTGAAGACGATCAACGTGTCTTCGAACAGCCCAAGCTCTTCCAGGGTCGAGAGCACTTTGCCCGCCCAGTGATCCGTCATTGTCAGCAGGCTGGCGTACATCTTCCGGATGTGTTCGACCGCTTGCGGCGACTGGGAGACGATTTCATAGGGAGGCCAATCGAGTTCCGGTCCGTCCCAGACATCGTCATACATCTTCCGGTATTTCTCGGTGCAGTAATAAGGCTCGTGGGGGTCGAACAGCTCCACCTGAAGGAACCAGTTATTGGCATTTCGGTTGTCGTGCAGCCATTCGACCGCCGCGGCACAGGTCCTCGCGCCCGAGAAATCCTCCTCCTTTTGCTGACGGAGCCGGTTCTTGCGGTTCTGGCTGCGAACGTCCGGCTCGGGCAGGGCCACCGAGTCCACCAGGGAAACCCATCGGTCCACCCTCGCCGCGATGAATTCCCAGGTGTTGAACGCGGTGTGGTAATCCTCCCTGCCCAGTTCGAAATAGTGATAGTGGTCGGTGAGCAGATGGAGAACACACGCTTGCTCTTCAACGCGTGGGGCAGGGTGTCGTCTAACGGCTCGAATGGGCCCCCAGCCTCGGTAGATGAAGTTGTACCGGCCGGTCATAAACTCTCTTCGCGCAGGCATGCAGGGTAGGGAACCCACCCAGTGGTTGTCGAAAACAACTCCCTGTCTTGCGAGGCGCGTGAGATTTGGCGTCTGGACCCAGCTATTGCCGTAAGGGGTGAGGAAATCACGGCGAACCGTGTCGAGAACGAGGAAGAGGGCTTTCATGGGCGTTTAGATATATTCCCCCATTTAGGCCGGCAGCCTCCGAATTTTCCTGAGAAGTCAGTTCATGAAGGCAGAATCCGGCGGAGTTTTGCGCACCACCGGCTTGGGAGGTTCATCTTCATCGTCGCTTGGTTCAGGGCTCGTGGTGATGGAGATCTGCTTTCCGTCGAAACTGTAGGCGAGCGGCTTGCCATCGTACGGGCTCAATAGGTCGCTGGTCTTTATCTTGTGCGGAATAGGGTTTTGGCTGATCGCTCTTTCGAGGGCGATGTCTCGCTGGCGATCGGTGATCCATACCGCCTCAAGGTCTGTATCCCATGGCTCGTCGCCACCGCTGAGGGCGCGAATCACGGAGTAGGCATAAGGATATGCCATGAGCGCTTGATCGAGATCGGCATCAGCCTTCTGCAGGAGTGGGTCGCGTTGGGCCATTGGCTTTGGGAAGGCGGCCCAAGCTTCACGATACGCCTTTACGAGGTCCGCCTTGCCCTTGCCTTCGCTGGCCATCTAAAGGAACACCTGTTGAGCAAGGCTTGGCCCATCGTCGTCCTTAAGGCCGAACTTTCTTCTGCCTCCGGGAGTGCTCAACATATCGATGGCCAAGAGCATCGAGTAGAGTTCTGCGGAATAGAGCCTTCGCAGATCGGGCCTCGGCAGCTCCTCGATCATTTGTTGTAGAAGTTTTCTATAGGCAGGCTCATTCCGATGTTCCATGCTCCATGTGCTCACAGTCTGGGCTGCGATCTGGATGACGGCAATGTGGACGAGATAGGCAATTGCGGGTGGGTCTTCGTCGAGATGCCTGCCCATCGCGAATAACTCGTTCAACGTCTTTGACCGCAGCCTGGGAATTGCCTTCGGAAGCCTCAACCGAGCCACGAATCATGAGGAGTCTCGCTGCGTTTTTCATGTACGCATATTCGGGGAAAAGGAGGCGTAACCTTGGCTCCAATCTCGATCGAACCAGCAGTGCGGACGCTTAGTTGCGTCATCGATGATGTTGTAAAGCTTGCCGATGCTCGCGACGAATCTTTTGTCCTTTGCCAACGAGGCATCGCGGATTGGGCAGTAGTTGATTGGGTCCTTTGGCAGTTCGTCTCTGCTGACTAGCTCTCTAGAATGGCGCGGCGTTTTGCTCGGAGGAACCCGCTAGATCCGAGCGGCAAAACTCAGCGGCGAAGTCGGTATCCCCTCCTGGCGGGCAAGGCGTAACTGCTCTTGGAGGGCGGCCTCTCTTCACTTGCACCGATATTGAACGCAATGAGAAACCCAACCGCGATCACCACCACGATGCCGAGGGGCCAGAGCCACACGCGGCTTTTCATGCCTCATTATGGGCGAAGCGTCGGTACTCCTTGGCCCGTGGATCCCTTTGGGGGTTTAGCCGCTCAGGATGTGCCGCGGGTGGTTTTCTGTTTGATGGCCGAAGTTAGCCATACATTCCGAAGCATTAAGCGCGAGCGGGCGTATTTCTCCGCACCCGCAGCGGCCCTATTCCACCTTTGGGATACCGGCGCTAAGCAGGATGGCCTATGAAGCGTGCTCGGTAAAGGAAATTTTCTAAAAACGCTGGGTATCGGTGTGCTTTCGGCAGCGGTTTCGGGCACGTACTTCGGAGACTGTGCCGATCCGCTGTCCCTTGAGTGCTACCAGGTTCGCCTGAAGCGGTGGGGTGCGAACGGCTTTAAGGTTGCACTTTTGGCAGACCTTCACGTTAATAGCGAGAAACAAGCTTTGCGTGCTGAAAGAGCCGTTGCGATGGCTTTGGATGAAAAGCCGGACCTCGTTGTCATGGCCGGTGACTTTTCGAATTGCTGGGCGCCCTTAAGATCTGCAAAACTTAACCCGGGCATTGGAGCCACTTTCGGGCGCGGCATGCCCCTGTGTGGCAGTACTGGGCAACCACGATTACACCTGTAGGTCCCCCCAGTTGATCGTCGATACGATCGCAAAAACGCCATTAAGGCTGCTCATAAATGGGGTGTTTGACACCCAAGGTATTAGCGTGGTTGGCATCGACGACGCGATTTTCCGTCTTAGCCGGTTCGACTTTTTTCCCGTTGGGTCAGTTTCCACCGACTGTTTGGCAGTTCTCCATGAGCCCGACTACGTTTCCATGATGCCCGAGCATGCAATATCTAAGTTTCGGGCGACTCACATGGCGGCCAAATCCGCCTCCCTTTTGGGGTTGCGCTGCACACGCCCGCAGGAAGTAAAAAGTATATTTCGGGCTTTTACCCGGAAGCTCGGGTTCCCCTCTATGTAACTCGCGGAGTCGGGACCGCGGGCTTGGACTGCCGACTGTTTTGTCGTCCCAAAGTGACGATCTTGACATTAAGGTCGGCATAGCTTTCAATCTCTGGCACAAAAAAGGGCTACTGCTTTGCTGGTTCCGAAGAACCTGCTGGGCAGTAGCCCCACTTGACTCTCCGTTCCCGCTTTGGTTACGAGATAGTCCTGGTTTTCGACTAGCCGGCCGTCACCGTAAAGTCTACGGCATTTGATAGGCCACCCGATGATGAGTTCCCGACCGTGATCAGGTACTTACCAGGAGCCGTAAGGTATGTCGCCGAGTTCACAGTGGCGGTCAACTCTGTTCCGCTGACGACCGTTGTCGGTAGCTTAACCCCACCCCATCTCACGGTTGAAGTCGAAATGAAGTTCGTTCCGATAACGGTCAATGTGAAGTTCGGTTCTCCCACGGTTCCTGTGTTGGGCGAGATCGACGTGATCGTCGGTACCACCGTATTTTCAACCGGCCCCCGGACATCATCTGCCGAAGTTTGAATCCTTTGGTAGAAAACCGATTCAGGGTTAGCATCTAATTCTTCTTGAATCGCCTTTGAAATAATAGCTCCGTGTTGCACCTCATCGTCGGCATCCCAATTTAATTCCGTGACCAGTGTTTGAAGCAGGATTTGAGGGACTTTTTTTGTTTGGAATTTATTTCAATAACAAGTCGCGCCTGTTGGCTGGGCGAAACCCCGCAAAAGCAGTAACGGAAAAGCTTTGCCTTTTTTGCGCGGTCGTGGCCCGAATAACCAAACAGACGATGTTGTCCGTCAATTATCCAAGCAGATTTGTAAGCGGGGCGGATTTTAAGCCACCCAAGAATTCCAGCAACTCTTCCGTTTCACCCTCTTGATGCACTTGATCAAATTGAAGGTGTTTCATATCCAAATTAACGACGATGCTTGTTGGAAATAACCTTTGCCGCTGATGTATTGTTTGATTTTGTTGGAGTGTGATCTGCTGCATCCTCCATGGCTTTGGAAATATCAGGATGACGTTTTTGATGCCGGGATTGCGGACGCCGCGCTCAATGTCGCTGAGGTAGGTGCGGTCAAGGTCTGCTTTTTCCGCAAGCGTTTCCTGTGAAAGCCCTTCGCCTGTCGGTGTTTTGCTATGCAATCAAAGAACACATGACGATCCACATTTTCGTGTTCACCGTTTCGGTTGCTTTGGTAGAGCGTGGCTGGCGCAGTTGTTGTGTTCGCATTTTATTTCACGGATTGGGGGTAATTTTCAGCTCCTTAAAGGCGCAGTCGCCCATGGTATCAAAATTGAAAACATTCTTGAGAGCGGACACAACCTTCCTGAGGCCGGTTTGGCCAAAAGCATATCCGAATATAGTTCCAAAAGGAGGTTCTTAAATTGCTTCCCTAAATGTGCTTCCCCTCGACTTCATTGGTTTTATTGGCTTCTTATTATCGGCTTATTCTGTGTAGCTCGGTTTGCCCAGATCGCCCACAATCTGCCGCAATAAACAGCAGCGAAATTTCAACCACCACCTCAAGTAGCGAAACGGTTTCGGACACCACCCCGACTAATTTCGCGCTACTTTTGTCCGAGCTTCAGCAGATTCAAAGCGCCATCACTAATTCAGCCGCAGAGCTTGCGGTACGACCGCAGCCAACAAATACGACTCAGTTGCAACGCGCGGCACTTTTAATTGGAATCGGGACAGCGCGAAATTAAGTCGAAATAGTTTCTTTTGCTTCTGCGTCCTCTGCGCCTTGGCGGTTAACTTTCGCCTCAATCCTAGCTGCTATTGCTTCTCGCCAGGATGGCTGGGTTCGGAGGATATTTGGCATCCAGCATTCTTATTCAACGCGCCCATTGCTGCTGAAGTCTGGTCGTGGCGTGAGGCGTTTGCCGTGATTTTAAAGTTTGCGAAGCAGGCGTTCGTATTCGTCGGTGTGTGCCAATCCAGAACCAGAGATATCCCCCTCCGGGATGGCCACGGCCAGGGGCGATGGCCGCTGCCAAAAACAAGCCCGCCAAGCGGCTGTGTTTTTGAAAACGCAGGGAACCGTGTTGTGGATTTTCCTGCCAAAGCCGGTAGGCTTTGCGGGCGGCGTCCCGGGCGTTGGGTGAAAGTGAAGCGTAAGTCCGCCAGAAATCAGGACTGGTCAATGATTTCATCGAGCGGTTTCACGCGTCCGGCGCGGTAGTCTCCGACGGCCTTTTCCGCCAGCTGGTCGAGTTTGCTCGCCGAAATGTCCGCGTCAATCTGCCGGTCCCACTTTTCGTCGAGGTATTGTTGCAACCAGCCGGCGACTTTCCGCGCCTCAGCAAGCGGAAATGCCTGCAAGGCATTTTCAATTTCAGCCACCGTACTCATGACCATAGTTTAATCCAGCAACTCAGCGTGTCGCACGGCTTTTTCCATCCTGTTACAAATGAATAAATTTGGTCAGTCTCACTTTTGACACCAGACGCTCATCGGAGCAGACATGGCTGGAGCCGGGGCATCCGGCCAGTGATTACCAGACAAAAGGGATCAGCCGCCAGGGAGTGCGCTGGCAATATTCGGAATAACCGGCAGTTCGCACCGCAGTATTTTTTCCTCGTTGAGCAGTCTCAAAACAATAATCGGCGCAATGAGCGCGGCCATGGGCAGGGCGACAAATGAACCCAGCGCCAGCGGAATCCAAAGCCAACTGCGAGCGAGATTGAATACATCGGATGTCGCACAAAACGGTAAGGGCCGTGGTCCGCCACGGTCTGGCCGGCTTCGGTTTGAATGATGCTGGCGGCAAATCGATTGGCATTGAAAACGGGAATGAACAGGCAATAACATCCGGCATAGCCGAGCAGGGCCAGCACCGTAAACCACCATGTACCGGCGTCAGTAAAGTTTGCAACTAGCCCAGGCGGTGATCCAGAGCATAACACATAAGCAAGTGACGGAAACAATTTTCATCAGGAACATGATGAATTTCTGGGCGATGACCTTTTCCTTGCGCAACAGCCGCGCAAGCAGTTCGCGGTCGTATTTGTAAAAATAGGTGCAGAAAACGATCGCAACGATGAGGTTCACGCCCATAAACGCCCAGCCCTGCCAGTAATGCAACGTACCGGGAACAAACAGCAAAATGACCAGCACGATTTGTTGGATCAGTCCCCAGCAAATCAGTCGCGTCAGGAGCTTGTTGGTCGGTTGAATTTCCAATCGCCGGAGGTTGCCACGTTTGCTGGCGCGTTTCCAGCCGCCATCACGTCAGCAGCGGCGTCTGGCGTCTCCCGTAAAGTTGTTTTCGACAGGATGACAGGATTTTCAGGATATTCCCGCTTCCATCCTGTTCATTTTGTTAATCGTGTCAAAATGCAGTTCAGTTCATCGCGTCTTCGCGCCTTGGCGGTTGAATCCGCGACGCCGGATTATGGCTGCACGTTGGCTGTGGTGTCAGGAGCAATGCGGAAGACGACCTGAGGCATCGCCAATTTTTTTGAGATCGAGGGCCGTGACATCGGTTCCGGCAATCGAACGTTGAGGCCACCGTGACGGTAACCGGCGGACATGAGTATTTTTTGGAGAAAGGCGGGGACGCTGCTGGATGAGAGCACCCGTTGATGGAGATCGCGGTTGTGCTTCAGTCCCGAGCTTTTGACGAGACAGGATTCCGCCAAAGCAGGCGTTGCGTCGGAGACGCTGCCTGGGGAGCTGGGAAGATTGACGGTTTGCTCGATAGGAACCATTATAACTCCACGGAAGGAAAGGGATATGGGGTTTAACCCTACCATTGTTTCCCCGGCCAGACGGGGCGCTTAAAGCGGGTCGGTGGTTGAGATTGACGCACCCCCAAAATCGCCAGGGCAGGATGGCCGGAGACGAGGTAACGAGTCTGGGTCCGCAGCCGGGGCCAGCCTCCTCACGCCGGCTCCGACCGGAACTGTCAACATCGCGGATCCCGCCATGCGGGACTTACCACCCGCGAACTGGAAGTCCCTGCGAACGGCCACCACCCATCCCGATGCATATGGGTAAAACACCCCATTGTGATTTGAGCTCAATGGCGGGTATAATTACCGGTTGAAAAATGCGGATACGGACATGACCGAACGGATTATCTGGCCTCGATGACAGGAAACAATGAAGGGAAAAAATCGAAATGAGTAATTTTGTTCAGATGTTTGGGGAGTATGTCAGATTCATTCCGACTGGGGAGATCCTCAGACTGAAAAGCTACGATCCGCAAAGCCAAACGCTTGAAATTGAATTTCCGAACGGAGGCTCCACCATAGCTCGCCAGCATGAAATTGACCGGATTACCCGGGAGCAGGAGTTGGAAATTCGTCGCTCGGAAAAAAGACCTGATCAGGACCAGAAGTAACACCTTCGCTCCTTCATTTGCTTCTGTGGGTCGTTTAAAATCCGGCGGCCACTTCAAGTCCTTCCGTCTTCGCCCCGCTACGACGCGACCAGCCGCGATGCTGGATTGCTCATTCACCCTGGTCGCGGCAAATGGAAGTTGCCATGACCTTCAACCCTCAACTATCAACTCTCGGTGGTGGTACCTTTTGCGACTTTCGGTGGGGCGAGCGTCCCCGCGAGCCGGCTCGTCAGTAGCCTCGCCCCACCAAAAAGTACCACTACCCAACTCTCAACCATTTTGCGGCCTCTGGCGTCTGCCGTGAGTTTTTTGACAGGATGACAGGATTTACAGGATGCGGTTGGGAGACAGGAGATGGCAGATGGGAGTTCGGGGAAAACCCAAAATCCTGTTCTTCATATTAATCCTGTCAAAAGGCCATGCCGTTCATCACGTCCTCCGCGCCTTGGCGGTTAAAACCCGTGCTATGTGCTGAAGTGCAGTGGTCGGGTTACACCCCATAGCCGCGGCGCGGCCCAGCGCGTAGCTTCATTTTCGAAACGACGGCAAACACCTTGCCATCGAAAAAACGAAAGAACAAATTATGCATCTCTTATTACTCACACCCGCGCTCGGTAGTGCCATCTGGATTGGCGGAGGCTCGCTCGGCCTCGTGCTGCTCATTGTGGTTGCGGTTTTGTTGCTTCGCTGACCGCTGAGCTGTTGAAACTCCATCGGATGGCGCGCCGTGGGCGCGGCCGGTCCGGCGGGACAGCTGCAAATTTTCGGTAGTAGTACATAATGCAACTTTCGGTGGGGCGAACGTCCTCGCGAGCCGGCTCGTCGGCAGCCTGCGCCCCACCAAATTGTACCACCGCCAAATTTTCGCCGTCGCGTCGGCGGCGAACGGGAACAAAAAAATAAAGAACCACTATGAACACACTCGAAATCAAGGGCGACTGGAACATCACCAAGGGTAAACTGAAAGAGAAATGGGCCAAGCTGACGGATGACGATTTGCAATACGTTGACGGAAGGCAGGATGAATTGCTGGGCCGGATTCAGAAACGCACCGGCGAAACCCGGGAAGCGGTCGAAAAAGCCGTCAAGGGATTCTGCTCCAGTTGTAGCTGCAGCTCCAATTAAGCATTAACCGGCCCTGCTCCGGCCCCATCCTGTTGATTTGATTAATCCTGTCAAAAGGCAGTGCGGTTCGTCGCGTCTTGGTGTCTCCGCGGTTAAAGACAGGATGACAGGATTTTAAGGATGCGGTTGGGAGATCGGAGTCCGTGGGAAAAATCAAAATCCTGCTCCTTCGGTTTATCCTGTCAAAAGCGCGCGGGAGAAAAAACGTCCGGCGCATCAACCGGCAACCACACCCAGGACGCGCGGGACGAATTGATGCAGTGAAAAAGGTCCACCCATCTGCCCTCGCGGTCGCGAAACGCCATGCACTTGAAGCCATCACATTGGACCTGCACCGGCAGTCCAATCGCTGGCAACGACCCGTACATGGGTTTCTTGAACATTTGAGCTTTATCCTCCATGGCATAAGCTACGCCCGAATCAGGGAAGGCGCTCACTTTAATCCGAAATTTGTTTTCCGAAGAAGCAGAAAACGGGACAGTCCCGGCATGGGTGCGAATGAATGGCCGAGCAGATCAGAGCTGGCAGATGGAAGTTATGGAAAAGCCAGAACCCAGTTCATCCTGTTAATCCTGTTAAAAATCGCGTGCAATTGATCGCATCCTGGAGCCCTGCCTTAACAACCGCATTCGCCACCGTGAACACTGTGTCGCCGGGAAGTGAATAACTTTGCGTTGACAGGGCTGAAGGTCGGCGTATAACGGGGATTACTTGGATGGATAAGGAAGTGTCTGGGAATTTGCTGACACGGCCTTGGAGGTTTTAGTTTTGGCGAGCCTTGGACATTCAAATGCAAACAACCATCAGCAACATGGCCTGACGAATTCTGACCAATACAGAATCCAGGTTTTAACCCCATACCCGATATGAAAATGAATTCCTTGTTCCACATGGTTTACCGTGCCACCACAAATCGCCTGGCCGCAACGCTCATGCTTGTCCTGGTGATGGGACCAGCCCGCGAATCCATGGCGAGCATCCTCGCGTACGAAGGCTTTAATTACATCCCGAATCAGCCGCTGCCGACCATGGCCGGCGGAATCGGCTGGGCGCCCGGGCCTTGGACACCTATCAGCGGCGGGATGGTCGATCAACCACCGTCACTGACGTACCCGACGGCCCTGCCTTCGACTGGCGATTCGCTGCTGACCCAGGTGGCGGGAGCAGCGTCCCGTAACTTTGCCGCACCGCTGAGCAACTCGGGGAGTGATCTCTGGATAAGCTTTTTGAACCTGAACGTCACCGGGGCCGTCCCTGGCACACAAGTTGACATCCAACAACCGCTCGCGGTCCTCCCGGACATCGAAGTGGCCAAGGCGGCCGGCAATAGCATCACGCTAAACGGCCTGCCCGCCGGGTCCGCGCTCGGTACCGTGGCCGATCTCTATATATTGCAATTGGTTCAGTGGACCGGGGGAGGCACGCCTGGTGAACCTTTACGTGGATCCCGGCCTGGTCCTCGGTCCACCGAATGCCTCGGTTCTGCTCCCGGGACCGGCGTTCCAAGCGCAGGACTTTTATTACCAAAGCAATGCCGGACAGGAACTCGACGAGATTCGAGTCGGTACGACATTATCGGACGTGGCGGCGGCGGTTGCCACCCCGGAACCGTCCACGGTCACGTTGCTTGCGGGCGCACTGCTGCTGCCATTCGCAGCGCGGCTCCGGCGGCGGCAGTCCCGGCGCGGTGTCGCGTAGCGTTTCGGCAATCAACGTCGCCAGCGCGCGGAAGGCAATTCCCGGGCCATGGGCGGGCACAGATAAAACGCGGATAAACGCATCTGTGATATCTGGTGGTAGGGCGGCGCTGCGGCGCCGCCACTGCCGACAGAGCGGTCGCTCCGCCCTGCCGGTGAATTCAGCTCAAGCGCGGCCTTCGGGAGTTGCCTTGAATTTCGTAACGGAAACAGAGCTGCGATCAGTTCGGGGAAATGACATGAAACGCGTTCGACTTTACCTCCACATCCAACCCAGCGAGGATACCATCGGCGGTAACCTCCTCGGCGGGATGCTTCTTTAAATACTGGAGTTGAGCCTGCAGTTCCGAAGGATTGTTGAACCTTCGTTCCACCACCGTCCGCTCGGCCACGTCCCGGCGCAGACGATTTTCCAGGAGCGCATAGTTGGTATTGGCCTGCCCCAGACTGGCCGTGGTCAAGGCGATTTCCCCGCGAGGCCGGCCATCTGGTTGGTCAGATCCATGATGCGCTCGCCATTGGTTTGATTTTCCGATTCCACCGCCGCGACCTGCTGGGTCAGGTTGGTGATTTGTCCCGTGGCGAGAACCAGGTTGGATTCGGCTTCCGTCAGCTGGTTTGAAAACGTCAATGACGCCGACTGGCTTTGATCGAGGAGGTTGGACAAGGTGAGCAGGGTTCCCTTGCAAAAGGCGACTTCCGTTTGCGCCGAGTCCAACTGGTTTGAAAAGTCGTTAATCGCCCGGTATCACTGTCATGCTGCGCATTATCGCCGCGTTTGATGACGACCAGGGAGACGACCAACGCGGCGCAGGCGATGGCGAGGACGATCGGTAAATAATGTTTCATACGGCGAGTGGCGCGAGCCAATGAAATTCGCGTTCACTCAGCGCGGAAACCTTCGCAAAGGCGAAACTGATTGGACAAGAATGGATTTGTTACGATTCCGTTACGCCCGGAACCGACGCCGGTGGCGCGGATTTACCGAGCGACAAGCCGAGGAGACCGAAGCCGACGAGCATCATAGCCAAAGTTGTGGGCTCAGGAACGGTGACGGGAGCGCCGATCTCGAACGCGTACCCCTGGGTCAACTCAACCGTGTTGGTCCACGAGATCTGCGTAAACGTCCCGTGAAATTCAATCGTGCCGTTGGATTCCTGGCCATAAATCGTATTACCGGACTGGGAGATCGAGGTGCCGCCATATTCGGCTGACGGTCCGCCGCTCTCAATGGTGATGGGTTGCGACGTCTGGAACACAAAGGAGGCATCACCAACAACGTTTCCGAGGCTCCAAATCGCCATGACTGGATCGACGACGGGATTCGAGAAAACAACGGTATCCACCACCGCATTGCCCCCGGTCAGTATGATATAGCCGTCGCTCGTTAATGGTGGATTGTCAACCATCCCGCCGCTGTAGGTAGTCGCCGGCAGCCAGCTCGGATAAGCACCATCACCACGCGGGGCATCGACCTCGCCGCTGTAGCCAACGTCGATGCCGAGGGCGCCGATCGTTCCCGTGGCCGCGCCGCCGGCGGGGTAGCCAACTGTGGAACTGGTCCATTGCGTCCAGTAGATTGGGACAGCAGACGCAGGCGTGGTTGAAATGAGCGCGGCGACCAAAGCCGCCGCCCCCAGAAGATATCTGACCACGATCGTGCTCTTCGACCGTTCGCGGCAGAAGGTGGGCCGGTGTGTATTCGGCACGCGGTCGCAGCCGCAAGCCGGCATCTTGACTGGGAGCCCGTGAATTTGTGTGAATAACGTTTTCATATTAATGGCAAGCAATGTTCCAATGTTTGTTTAATCGATTTGCAAGCTCCCTCTGATTTGCTGTGATGGGAAAAAGGCAGCTTTTGGAACTGGTGGGGCGATTCTAGCTCCCCGGTTCATTAATGTCAAGAAAGAGCCATTCGGATTCCGTTGCCACAGCCGCGACAACTCCACAAACAAGATTGGGCGGGAACCCGCCCGCAACTCCAAGCGCTTCCACCGGCGGCCAACTTCGGCGCGGCAAGCCGCGGTGCTGGCGTCCGCCATAAATTGAAACATCGTTACAATCTATGTGGATCTGTGGCTGAAACCCCGGCGTCCGCCCGGTCCCGTCGAAGCCTTTGGCATTGGTAGATGCATCCGGGCGATTAAAACCGGCAAAGCCGGGATTGGTCACTGGGTTGGGCCGGGGGTCATGGTGACCGCGTTTTTGCGGGCGACGTCGGCGATGACGATGTGCATCCAGCCCTGATCGCGTTCCTGAATATAACCAAGGTCCCAGTTTTGCCAGCCCCGGCGGCGGGCCTCGTTGGCGGCCACCGCCGAAACCACTTCTTTCACATAAATGATGCGCTGCGTTCCCGGCGATGGCGAACCCTGATGCACGGTAATTTGAAAATGGGTGTCATCAACATTGGCGATGGAATATCTGGGCGAGGTGGGAAGGTTTTGATTAAAATCCTGATTGTAGGATCTCTCATTATGAGTGGCGCACCCGGCGGCCAGAACCGCCAGGGCCGCATTAAAAAAAAGCAACCGGAGCGTCCGACGGAGTTGATTGGTTTTCATGTTGTCAGCTTAACCGATTCCGGCGGGCCGGCCATCAGGTAAACACCTGACAGCGCGCGGCTCACGGCTGAAATGATTATTGCTTCCGCGCCTGGGGTGAAGACCCCATGGCGACCATACCGCGGTGTGTTATCTTCCCGGCATGAATATATTATTCCTCATGGTGGTTCTCCTTCTCTTGTTCGGCGGCGGCGGGTTTTACTTTGGCGGTCCCGTCATCGGCGGCAGCGGGCTTGGCCTGATTCTGCTGATTTGCCTTGTCGTCTTTGTCATGGGCGGATTCCGCCCACGAAACCCATAGGTTGGGGCGACGTCCGCCTTCGTTTCGTTTTGGCGCGACCAGCGGGAGGTTGGTGGCACAACATCCGTCTTCGGTGTTGTGAAAGGTCGCCCCACCACTGGCACTGTCCTGATTTGTAGGGGACGAGGCAACGAGTCATTTGGGGCAGCACTCCTTACATCGTGCCCTACGTTCAAATTGGGACGCGGCCCCACCACTTACTCATTTGCAGCTCAAACCGGGACGGACTATCATCCCGGAATGGACTGTCCACAGGTGATCGGGTGGTTGAAAGCCGTTGCCCGGCGATGTGGGCTCCAAAAGCCACCAAATTGGAACCGGACACTTCAGATGCGGGCTCGAGGGTTGGGCCTGATGTTGATCT
>CAWHLK010000022.1:0-216501 GCA_963829965.1 uncultured archaeon
ACTGGGTCACCGCGTCGCGCATCGACGCCCTGAACGAGTCTTCGCTCATCTCGGGAAGGGCGAACCCGAGGATCGATTGACCCGGAGGGAGCAGCCGCGAGACGGCGAGGTTGTAGAGGGCCGGCAAGAGCTTGCGGCGCGTGAAATCACCGGAGGCGCCAAAGATGACGAAGACGCTCGAGACGGGCGTGCGCTCGGTCTCTAGCCCGGCGCGGAACGGATTGGCGTCTGCCATGCGCGGCCTCCTAGAACGTCCCGACGACGCTGAGACCCGCGCCGTTGCGGCTGACTGACGGTCAGGAGATCGTCGCGATGAAGCCGTCTGGTCCGGCTGGTACCGCGAGAACAACGCGACAGGGAAGGTGGCTAAAACGATGATGTCCGACGAAGGGCAAGCAATCGACATCGCCGATGATGCTCCGGCATCCGTTGCCGCCATCATGCAACAGGTGGCCGATCACAAAGGCTGTGGCACGTAGGGCGGCAGCGGCAAGGCAAGCTGCGGATCGGCCGCCGGTTCGGGCGACTTGCCCCGGAGATCTGGGAGAAGGTGAAGAACCATCCCTGTTACAGCGAAGAAGCCCATCATCACTATGCGCGCATGCACGTGGCCGTGGCGCCCGCCTGCAACATTCAATGCAACTACTGTAATCGCAAGTATGACTGTGCGAACAAATCCCGTCCCGGAGTGGTCAGTGAGAAGCTGACGCCGGAGCAGGCGGCGAAGAAGGTGCTGGCGGTGGCCTCACCATTCCGCAGATGACGGTGCTGGGGATCGCCGGGCCGGGCGACCCGCTGGCCAATCCCGAAAAGACATTCAAGACATTCGAGCTGATTTACAATACCGCGCCCGACATCAAGCTATGCCTGTCAACCAACGGCCTGATGCTGCCGGATCATGTCGACGCCATCGCGCAAATATAACGTCGACCATGTCACCATCACCATCAACATGGTCGATCCCGATATCGGCGCGAAGATCTATCCGTGGATATTCTACCAGGAACAAGCGTTACACCGGCCGTGAAGCGGCGCAGATTCTCACCGACCGCCAGATTGCTGGGCCTGGAAATGCTGACCGCGCGCGGCATTCTGTGCAAAGTCAACTCGGTGATGATCCCGGGTATCAACGACAAGCATCTGGTGGAAGTCAACCGCGCGGTGAAGTCCCGCGGCGCTTTCCTGCACAACATCATGCCGCTGATCTCGGCCCCCGAACATGGCACGGTCTTCGGCCTGACCGGACAGCGCGGTCCGACCGCCCAGGAACTGAAGGCCCTGCAGGATAGCTGCGAGGGCGAGATGAACATGATGCGGCATTGCCGCCAGTGCCGCGCGGATGCGGTCGGTCTGCTTGGCGAGGATCGCAGCGCCGAGTTCACCACCGACAAGATCATGGCGATGGAGGTCGATTACGACATCGACACGCCGCAAGGCCTATCAGGAGAAGGTCGAAGAGGAGCGCCAGGCCAAGGTGGCGGCGAAGGAAGCCGAACTGGAGACCTGGCCGGCGAAATCAGCGACGTGAAGATCCTGATCGCGGTCGCGACCAAGGGCGGCGGCCGGGTCAACGAGCATTTCGGCCACGCCAAGGAGTTTCAGATCTACGAACTGAGCACGGCTGGTGCGAAGTTCGTCGGCCATCGACGGGTCGATCTTTATTGCCAGGGCGGCTTCGGCGACGAGGACAGCCTGGAAAGCGTCATCCGCGCGATCAACGACTGCGTCGCCGTGTTCGTCGCCAAGATCGGCGGGTGCCCGAAGGAGTGACCTGCAAAAGGCGGGGATCGATCCTGTGGACCAATACGCTCACGAGTTTATCGAGCAGTCCGCGATCGAGTTACTTCAAGGAATATCTCAACGAAATTCGCAACGGCGAAATCCGGCATATCGCGCGGGGCGACGCCGACATCCGTCAAGGCGCCTTCATCGCGGGATAGGCACACCAACCTGAAGTCTAAGGAGTAGTTATGGCTTACAAAATCATCGCCTCCCAGTGCACGTCATGCACCGCCTGCGAGGCCGAATGTCCCAACGTCGCCATTTCGGAAAAAGGCGGCACGTTCGTTATCAATCCGAAGAAATGCACCGAGTGCATCGGCTACTTCGATATCCCGCAATGCGTCGCCGTATGCCCGGTCGACAACACTTGTGTCATCGACAACAACTTCCCGCGCTACCAGCCGCGAGCGTGAGGGCCGCACGATGAACCTGACCTTAACCCCGGCGGCAGTCAAATTCATCGGCCGCCTGCTGCGGTTCGACGGTGGTCCGGGCAGCGGCCTTCGTCTCGAGGTGAGTCCGGGCGGCTGTTCAGGGCTCGCCGCGGACTTCAATGTGGCGTCTGCCGCCGGGCCAGGCGAGAAGGCATTCACGTGCGATGGCGTGACGCTCTTCCTGGCCGCGGAAAGCCGCTTGTTGCTGGATGGCGTAACGATCGACTTCGCCGACACGCCGCTGCAGACAGGATTCGTTTTCCACGATCCCAAGCAGGTGGCGTGCGGCCACACCCCTGCGCTGCTGGTGTCACTGAACACCGCGGCGAGCGGCTAGGTGCTCGCCGGCATGAACCCGATACGCGAGCCGGGCGATGGGCCGATGTCGCTGTTTGAGACAGCGTCCCTCACCGACGCCCTGCTCGGTCGGGACCTGCCGGCAGACGCCGAGACCGAGTTGCGTCTGGCCGGCCTCGCTTATCAGAGCGACGAAGAGGCGGAACGGCATCTTTTCCGGGCGCGCGCTTTGGCGCCCGACCATCCGGCGGTGCTCATCGGCTTCTATCAATTCTATTTCTACAAAAGTCGTCTCGAGGATGCCCTGATGGTGGCCCGCCTTTGTCTGCTGAAGGCCGCGCGCGACAATGCCCTGAGCTCCCGACTGGCGGCAGGTCGCGCTCGAGGATGCGGACTTCGGCAGTTACGACGCGGTGCTGCCAAGGTTCTACCTCTTTACCCTCAAGGCCTATGCTTATCTCCAATTACGGCTTGGGCACCTGGAGGAAGGACGCGATGCGGCCCTGAAGACCGTGGCGCTTGACCCGACCGACAAGATCGGAGCCAAGGTCCTCCTCGAGGTGCTTGAGCGCAGCGGAGTATCCGACGATGATTGACCAAATCAATGAGGCGATCGACTGGCTCGGTCAGCCGGTTTCCTGCCAATCATGCGCGCATAGCAAATTGTTGGCCTCGAACCTGTGTCGTCCGCAACATGCCTGTATCCAGGATCGCTACGCAAGACGGATCGATCGGTTCCTGCATTGGAATCCGTCGCTGGCAAACGACTACCTCAGCCATCCGCACTTCGAGGTGCGCGCGATCGCGGCGAAGTCCGCCGATCTGTTCCGGCTTACCGCATTGTTGGACGATCCCGAAGAAACGGTTCGCTGGAACGCGGCAATCCGCTTGCCCTACCGATATTTGCTACGGATGCGGACCGACCCCCATCGCGAGGTGCGCATCAGGGTTGCTGCTAAACTGAAGCTCGCCGATCTGCCGTCGATGATGGAAGATGCCGACTACTACGTGCGACTGGTGGTGGCGCGGCGGGCGGATCCGGGGCTGTTGCCATGGATGATCGCCGACGAGGAGCCGCAGGTGCGCCGCGTTGTCGCACGCCGGATCAACGAGGCATCGTTGATGCGCCTCACATTTGACGCGGACGCGCTGGTGCGGCTGGAAGCCGTTCGCCGGCTTCCGGGAGCGTTGCTCGCAACGCTGCCGTACGATCCGGACTGGAGGGTGCGCCACGAAATCGTCAGCCGCATCGACGTCGCAGCCCTTGGCGCCTTCGCCGATGATCCCGATCCGATCGTGCGGGAGACGGTTGACGGTCGCCGTAACGGATCATGGACGGACGACACAGCCAGGGAGCTGGCATGATGGCCAACATCAGTCGTGACAGCGAGGTCGTCGAGCTCAACGCCCCGCCGGCTTTCGAGTATGGCGAAAAGGTCCGCGCGCGGCGCATGGTACACAACGACGGCACCTACGCGGGGCGGGAAATTGGCGACGTCCTGGTAACGAAAGGCGAGGAAGGTTACGTCGCGACGATCGGAACCTTCCTGCAGCAATTCTACATCTACGGCGTGGATTTTGTGGCCAGCGGCACGCGCGTCGGGATGAAACGCAAGGAACTGGAGACAACGCGGGTCATCGAGGAGATCGGACTCGACATGGATGGGATCACGCCATGAGCGACCCTGAAGCGCCAAAGTTTCAATGGGGCCAACCGGTTCAGCCCATCGACGATCTCTTTAACGATGGCTCCTATCCGAACCTGCCCGCGAACGCGCGGGTATTTTGTGGTAAGCCGCGGCGATCACGGCGAGATCGTGCAGATCGGATCCCATGTCGGATCGAATACCACTGTCTATCTCGTCGAATTCAATCGAGGCTTAACTGCATCCTTCAGAAGCTAAACGGACAATCTGAAAGGCCCAGTTCATCACCGAGGCTTTGAATATTTATCTATCCGGGCAGCGTGCTTATCTCCCGGACCCTTGCGGGCCGAGTACTTCCGCCCCAATAACTGAACATGAGGCTTAACTGCCGATCCTTTTCAGAAGCTAAAACGGGCAATTCAAAAAGCCCCAGTTCATCACCAGGGCTTTCAATTATTATCTATCCGGGCGACGCGCATATCTTGCGGGACCCTGCGGACCAAGTACTTCCGACGCTGAGGAGCTTAACTGCCGTGTTCGGGATGGGAACGGGTGTGACCTCCTCGCCAGGACCACCCGAATAGAAACTTTCGAGCGCCTAAGCGCTTAGAGAGTTGCACATATGGCCTTGTAGAAAATACCAAACCATCGGAAGAGGTGCTTAAAGAATAAACCTCTCGACCATTTAGTATCGCTCAGCTCAACGTATTACTGCGCTTACACCCGCGACCTATCACCCGGTAGTCTTCCGGGGGCCTTACTCTTTTGATGGGAAACCTAATCTTGAGGTGTGCTTGGCGCTTAGATGCTTTCAGCGCTTATCACTGCCCGACGTGGCTACCCAGCGTCTGCGCCTGGCGGCACAACTGGTACACCAGAGGTCGGTTCACTCCGGTCCTCTCGTACTAAGAGCGACTCCCCTCAAATTTCCTGCGCGCGCAGTGGATAGGGACCGAACTGGCTCACGCCGTTCTGAACCCAGCTCGCGTGCCGCTTTAATCCGTGAACTCCGGAACCCTTGGGACCGTGTACAGCCCCAGGATGCGACGAGCCGACATCGAGGTGCCAAACCATGCCGTCGCTGTGAGCGCTCGGGCAAGATCAGCCTGTTATCCCCAGGGTAGCTTTTATCCGATGAACCCTGGCGTGCCCACGCACAACCAGAGGGTCACTTAGCTCGACTTTCGTCCCTGCTCGACCTGTGTGTCTCGCAGTCAATCGCACTGTATACCTATACGCTCAACGGCTGATTTCCAACCAGCCTGAGTGCAACTTTAGGCGCCTCCGTTACATTTTGGGAGGCGACCGCCCCAGTCAAACTACCCGCCTAGTACGATTGTCTCGATACCCGATAAGGGCGACGGTTAGTGAACCAGATATAGAAGGGTGGTGTTCCATTGGCGCCGAAGCTCCCACCTACGCTCTACATCCATACCCAATTCACAATGACAGGGTGTAGTAAAGCTCCACGGGGTCTTTCCGTCCTACTGCGCGTAACCCGCATCTTCACGGGTGCTACAATTTCACCGAGCTTCTCGTTGAGACAGTTCCCAAGTCGTTACGCCTTTCATGCGGGTCGGTATTTAGCCGACAAGGAATTTCGCTACCTTAGGACCGTTAGAGTTACGGCCGCCATTCACCAGGGCTTCGATTCAGTGCTTCGGCTTGCGCCTAACATCTCCTGTTAACCTACTGGCATTGGGCAGGCGTCAGCCCCTATACTTCGGCTTTCGCCTTAGCAGAGACCTGTGTTTTTGGTAAACAGTCGCCTGGGATGCTTCGCTGCGGCCCCTTGCGCGGGCGCCCCTTATCCCGAAGTTACGGGGCTCATTTGCCTAGTTCCTTAACGAGAGTTCTCTCGAACGCCTTAGTCTCCTCGACTCACCTACCTGTGTCGGTTTGCGGTACGGTCAGCTGTATCATATGCTGAGGGGATTTTCTCGGCCCCCCTCAATCCCAGTTAACTTGAGCCGAAGGCCCACATGTCCCCGAGGTCAGCCTTTATGCCAATCTTTCAACTGGCCCAGCCTTCCGTCTAGCCCGCAACTACCAACAGTGCGGGATGGAATATTGAGAAGCGTCCTTCCATTGCTGATACACTGGGTCCGGAATATCTAACCGGAAGTCCATCGGCTACGCCTTCTGGCCTCGCCTTAGGAACCGCCTAACCTCCGTCTGACGAACATAGCCGGAGAAACCTTAGGTTTTCGGCGTACAGGATTCTCACCTGTATAATCGCTACTTATGCCTGCATTCTCACTTGTATGCGCTCCACCAGTGCTTCACGCTCTAGCTTCACTGCACATTCAACGCTCCCCTACCGATCGCCATTACAACCGGAATCCCGAAGCTTCGGGAGTGGATTTTAGCCCCCTTACATTATCCGCGCAAGATCACATTCGGCCAGTAAGCTGTTACGCACTTTTTAAAGGGTGGCTGCTTCCAAGCCAACCTCCTGGCTGTTTACGCGATCTCACATCGTTTCACACTTAATCCACGTTTAGGGCCCTTAGCTGTCGATCTGGACTATTCTCCTTTTGACGACGGAGCTTAGCCTTCGCCGTCTCACTGCCACGTTAATTCATAGGTATTCGGAGTTTGGTTGGGTTCGGTAAGCTGGTAGGCCCCCTAGTCCATTCAGTGCTCTACCCCCTAAGAACAACACGTGACGCTGCACCCAAATGCATTTCGGGGAGAACCAGCTATCTCTGCGTTCGATTGGCATTTCACCGGACTAACCACAGCTCATCCCGAGATTTTTCAACATCAATGAGTTCGGTCCTCCATGGTGTGTTACCACCACTTCAACCTGGCCATGGCTAGATCACGCAGTTTCGGGTCTACTAATACTGACTTGACGCCCTATTCGGACTCGGTTTCCCTCCGCCTACGCGTCTTAAACGCTTAAGCTTGCCAGTGCCAATAACTCGCAGGCTCATTCTGCAAAAGGTACGCCATCACACTTGATCAGATTGCTCTGGACATTGTGCTTTGACTGTTTGCGGGTGGTGCGATTTCAGGTTCTATTTCACTCCCCTGCCCGGGGTTCTTTTCACCTTTCCCTCACGGTACTGGATGCACTATCGGTGACAAACCGTGTTTAGCCTTACCCGGTGGTCCGGGCGGGTTCACGCGCAGTTCCTCGTGTTGCGCGCTACTCAGGTACCACTTGAATTCGATTTGGTTTTACGAATACGGGGCTATCACCCTCTGTGGCGGAACTTTCCAATTTTCTTTTACTAACCAAGTGTCGATCTTCTTTTCTATTCAAAGCGCGAAAAGAGTGAACAGTGAGTGGTGAACTGTGAACGGTTTAATCCATTCGCGGTTCTCTTCATTGCTCGCGTGTGCACTCTAAACGGTGAACCGTAGCCAGCACGAAATTTCTTCGTACCGTTCACAGTTCACAGTTCACAGATCACACAAACCTCCCGCGGTTTGTTATTGAATAGTAGTGGCCCTACAACCCTGATTAGTAAACTAATCAGTTTGGGCTCCTCCGCTTTCGCTCGCCGCTACTTACGGAATCTCTTCGATTTCTTTTCCTCTGCTTACTTAGATGTTTCAGTTCAGCAGGTTCCCTCCTCACAGTCTATGTATTCAACTGTGGGTAGCAAGACATGACTCTTACTGGGTTTCCCCATTCGGATATCTCCGGATCAACACTCTTGTGCAGCTCCCCGGAGCGTTTCGCCGCTTACGCGTCCTTCATCGGCAGTTTGTCCCTAGGCATTCGTCGCACACCCTACATAGTTTCTTTCGTTAAGCAACTTCTTTCGAGTGCTCGATGCATTAATCTACAAAACCACAATATGCAACTTTCAAAGAGCTCGTGCGCTGGCCAACACTGTATTCCAGTGGCGGCGGATAAAAACTATACCAGAAGCGGCACCCATTGTCAATGGCAAATCGTCTTAAATTAGCCAAATCTTAAAAGTTAGGCGAATCCCCGTCCCTCTAGGGCGTCCATTGACTATCAGGGTTAGGCGGGTACCGATCGGCCCACTCCGGTGCCACAAGACGAGCGGACGCGAAGCACCATGGGCAGCCGAACTTCCATATAGTCGGACCGGTCCCCATCCACCCGGTTGAGAACGATGCCGGCAGCCGTCTTCCCGATGTCGATGTACGGCTGTTCCATCGTGGTGAGGCCGAGCGCGGAAAGGAGCGCCATTTGGGCGCCTCCAAAACCAACGAGGGCAAGGTCTTCGGGCACGCTGAGCCCATAAGAAGAAAGCCTCGCCATCATCCGCGCGGCGGTTTCGTCGTTTGTGCAAACCGCGGCCGTCGGCCACTGGCTCTTCGGGATTGTCATCCACGCTTTTTCCATCACGGGGGGAATCGTCGATTCGTAATCGTGGAAAACCCAGTCCCACAGGGGTTCCAAGCCCGCTTCCCAGCAGAACCTCTCAAAACCCAGCCTTCGGTTCAAGGACGTTTCGTAGGTGGCTTCGCCGATGAAAGCGATCTTTCGGTGGCCGACGTCGTACAAGTGCTTGGCCGCCTCGTAGCCGCCCTCAAAATCCTTAAAGCCGACAAAGTCGCTTTCGAACCCGGGAGCGCGGCGGTCCAGCATCACCACCGGCATCCGCTTCCTGGCATGGAGCAGGCGCTCAAAGGCAACCACCTTTGGCGGCCAAAGCATCAACGCCGCCAGCTGCTCCGTGGGAACGCTGATGTCCTCCTCTTCGTGAGGGATTGCCTCCACCTCAAATCGGTGATAGTTGGACCACAGGAGCTGCATGGACGACTGGCGCTCTCTCAACGCGTCGCTCACCCCGTTTGCGATCAGCGACCGCGCAAAGGGATCGCTCGGTGCGGCCGCAAAGAGGCCGATGTGGTTGTAAGTGGCCCGCACGCCCTTCTCAATAACGGCCCGCTTGCCAGGAGCCCGTGTAACCAGGCCTTGGCTGACAAGATGACTGACCGCCCTGCGAACGGTAGCCCGATGGATCCCAAACTCACCGACCAGCGTGCGTTCCGATGGCAACGCGGTTCTAGGAGCGTAGGCGCCGTTCTCGATACGCCTCCGCAGTTCAGCAGCAACTTCTAAATAAGCACGACCCATTCCGCCTTCCTTATTGGACCAGGATAACCAAGCGGCCCACGTCGCCCGCGATCGCTCCTCCCTCTATTGTGTACCAAACTCTTCCTTAATGGTACATGAGAGGCGATAATCGTTGAGAAACCGGTAGGGGGCGCTTCGCGCCGTAAACGCAGCGAAGCGGCTTACGGCGCGAAGCGGTCACAATAAAGTTATGCGTGTGATGATGCTCTCGTGGGAATATCCGCCGAGGATCGTGGGGGGCATCAGTCCTCACGTTTACGACCTTTCCAAGCAGCTTGTCCGCCAGGGAATCGAGGTCCATGTCATCACCAAAGAAACTCCCTTGGCGCCGGATGAAGAAGTTGAGGCGAGCGGGGTTCACGTTCACCGGGTCCACCTGGACCAAAAACCAAACGATTTCATTCACGAAATCCAGCTTCTCAACGATGCCACCGAGATAAGGGTCCGAGAACTGTTGGAGGATTGGAGGCGAGGCGGCCAACCCACCATCTTCCACGCGCATGACTGGCTCTCGCTGGACGCCGCGCGGGAGCTCAAATATGAATACATGCTCCCGATCATCGCCACCATCCACGCGACCGAGGAAGGGCGAAACGGCGGCATCCATACGGACATGCAGGCGTACATCCACGAGCAGGAATACTGGCTCACCTATGAGGCTTGGCGCGTCATCATTTGCTCGGAGTTCATGAGAAACGAGGTCATCCGGTCGTTCAACGTTCCTTATGACAAGACCGACGTGATCTTCAACGGGGTCGACGCCTATAAGTTTGAGTTCGAGTGGACGGATGAGGAAAGAGATGCGTGGAGAGCCAGGTTCGCGGAGCCCGATGAGAAGATCGTGGTCTACGTCGGCCGGTTCGTTCGGGAAAAAGGCATCCACGTTTTGTTGAGCGCGGCCAGCGCCGTCCTCGCGAAAGAGCCCAAGACCAAGTTTCTGATCGTCGGCGGCGGCATGCGGGATAAATACGAGCGCTTTGTGCAGTGGTATGGGCTGAGCGACCGGGTGGTTTTTACCGGGTTTATGGCTAACAAGAACCTCTATTCCATGTATCGTATCGCGGACGCGGCCGTCTTCCCTTCCCTGTATGAGCCGTTCGGGATTGTGGCGCTGGAAGCCATGGCCTCCGGCGCGCCCGTGGTGACCAGCGATGCCGGCGGTCTTTCCGAAGTCGTTCTCCACGACCAGACGGGAACCATCAGCTACGCAGGCGATCCCAATTCCGTCGCCTGGGCCATCTTGAGGGTGCTGGACGACCCTGTGAGATCGAGGGCGTTAAGCGTTAAAGCGAAGGAAAGGCTGCATACGGATTTTGACTGGCAGCGGATCGCGACCCAAACGATCCAAGTTTACGATCGCGCCTGGGTCGAGTTCTTGCAAAGCTACTGGGCGGAGGGGACTCTGTGGCCGGTGACTCCCGGTGCGGAGGAGCGTGCGGAAGAGCGGCTGATCAGGAGACGAACGCGTCGAGCGGCTCAACTTTCGCGCCCCCGGCCTGCAGTGGGAACCATCGCGGTGCCCGCAACTCTCGATCACGAGGAACAGACCACGGTCACCACCCCGGTTTAGCTGGCCTGGTCGGCGATTCTTTGGAGGGTCTGCAGGTCCAAGCCGGTGGCCGCAAGAACGTATTGAGTTGCGCCCGCGTGCCACGCCACCACACGGATCTCCGCCGGCTCGCCAATCGTGTAATAGACCATGTCGGCATGCAATAAACTTGGAGCGGGCTTCGGGCCGGTCAACTTGTAGCCGCCAAAAGCCGAAATCATCGGCGCGTTACGGATCTGAATAAAAGAGATCGTGTCTCCCGTGGTTCGGTCAAGAAACTCAGACCGAATCATGCACTCTTCGTTGGGGTCGGCTTGCACCTTCGGTGCGGGCGCTTTTGAATGGGCGGCGCCGCTCGCAATGAATCTCCCATCGGGCGCCTCGTAAGCCGTCGGCGCCGGAGAACCTCCTCGCAGGACGCCACGCGAGGCCAAAGCGTCCTCTTCCCTCAAGCCTCGGCGCCCTCTTTGCTCCTCCGACCAACGCGCCGGTATTTGGCCCACCGAGGCAATTTGTGAGCTTGCAGCCCCTTGTATCAGAGGATTGTTATAACCCGACAGCTGCTTCCCTGGCGTCCAATCATAGCTCTTGGTGTCACCGTAGGTGTACTCTTGAGGGGGTTGGACCGAGAGGATCCAGGTTCCATTTTCAATCTGGGACGCCGCTCTGACGGAGGCAAGATCGGCGGGATACGAGGCGGACCCGGCGGTTGGCCCGGCGGCCAGCAGAATATCGGGAGTCACTGCGCCCCGGATCACCACCGCCTTCGAAGGGTAGAGAAAGGTGTCGTCCGAAACCACAACGCCGGTATCGATCTGATCGAACTGTCTTCGGTAAACCGCGGTTCCGGCAAGCCGGTCAACCTGCCGCAGCACCATGCCCGTCGAAGCGTCCACCCAAAGACGCTGGCACGAGCGGGGTGGAGTCCGAAATCGCAAGGACTGCGCAGTCCCTTGAACAGATGTTCTCCGGAGTTTCGCGCTGTACCGTCTTGCCAAGCACGCGTTCGACGCCGGCCAGGTCCCCGCTAAGCTGTTTGCTGTCGAACCTTGAAGGCAAGGTTGAGTCGTAAAGCTCGACGGGGGTCGGCTCCGGAAGTTTCAATACAAAGCCGGGCGATCCGCTGAGCCAAGTGTAAGTTCCGCTCGGCCCATCGATTTCGGTTCGCAGCATGCCGGAAAGGCATCCGCCGATGCCAAGCGTGCCCTCATAGAGGAGACGGTTGCCCGAACGGACGATCGCAAACGAGTTGGGATGGCCGCCGTTGAGCTGTTCCGACCCCACTGCGCGAAGGGTTTCCACCTTGCGCCAACCGTCTGTGACGGGGGAAACGGGTAAAGGGTAAAGGGTAAAGGGGGTTCGGGAGCTGTCGAGTGTTAAGTATTGAATGTTGGGTATTGGGTTCTGGGTATTGGGTATTGGGTTCTGGGTATTGGGTTTTGGGTTTTGGGTGTTACGGGTTGGGTTTTGGGTGTCAGGGGTTGGGTATTGGGAGTTAAGAACCGGAGGGTTTTGGGAGTTAGGTGCTGGGTTTTGGGGGGTTCGAAAATTGCCGGTTCTGACCGTCGACGAAACCATATGTAGGGCGATGACAATAGCAAACATCTAGGTTACAAAACAGGGACGGGCGACTTGCCCGACAGGTGCGAGTTATCGTAGTAAGGAACGCCTAGAGCTTTGGCGTAGCGCATTCCACGATATAGCATCGGTTGAACGGCGGTGTTCAATGGAGAGCCAAACGAAACGAAATGCCGCTCCTTTTCCACAACCAGAGGAGGATGGCGTTGGCCTTTCCAGTAGAGGACCAGGCGATAGAACACCATCGCGTTCGTGCCCGTCCCATGCGCGTACTGCTCGGAAGTCAGTACCAGCGCCTCGAGTTCGTTCAAATTCCCGCGAACAGACCTCTTCCCTGGGCCCCAGCCTTCATAACGGCGATACGTCTTGGCCCTCAAGTCGCAAATCATGCGCTCGTTGGACAGCGCAGCCCAAAAGCCTGCGAGAAGAAGGGCAAACGCAGTGAACAGTCCACCAGGGAGAATCGCCCCCCCGGTAATTGCGGCCACCACTCCCACGATAATGCAGGAGAACATGAGCAGATCATGCCAAAGCGCGGGGGCAAAAACGAGGAGCTTGTTTTCGCCGTAGATCTGGCCCCGCAGCGGGACCTCCAAACCGGATTTCCGCCTTTTCGCATAGGCAATCTGGTTTTCCTGGCCTCCCTGCTCGAAAGGGCCCCTTCCTCCAAACGCGCTCATAGGTTTCTATCCAGCCTTAGAATCAGGCCCCACTCGGGGCTTTCGTCGGGATCGTCGCAGATCCTGTCGCCCACAACCTCGGCGCCTAGCTTTTGATAGAGCTTATGGGCCTCGTGAAAGCGCTTATCGCTCCAAATCTCCATATGCGAACAACCGCCTTTGACGGCCGCGTCGATCGCCTCCCGAAACAGTGCGCTCCCCACGCCGGCGCCGCGCGCCTCCGGCTTCACGTAAAGGCGCGTCAGCGCGCAATCGCACCCGCTTATTCGAACCATACCGTCCACTTCTGAGAGACGGCCCGGAATCCCGTTTATGGGTTCGAATATTTGCAAGGCGACGGTCCCAACCGGCTTCGAGTCGTCCACCTCCGCAATCCAAAACGGGTTGCCTGCTCTCAGATAGTAGGAGTCCAGATCGTACAGGTCGGCATGATAATCCGCCTCGTCCCAAGTAAAGCGATATTCGTCGTAAACGGCCCGGATGACATCCACCACAGCCGCGGTATCTTCCGGTTTCGCCGGCCTGATCAGCATCCCTTAAGAGTATGTCACTGACATTTGCCAAAGGTCCGAGTTGTGGTAATCCCGCCAAATTTTTAAGGGCACAAAACGAACTTGTCGAGATCAAGAAGAAACGGTCCAAACCTAGGTCTGGCATATTTATTGCATCAGAAACGCCAAAACGCGGACTCAGGCCAAAAAAGTTAATTAAAAATTTGGTTTTGGGAACTTTCCGTTGTATTATCTAAAATCAGTGGTGCCACCGGGCACTTTTTATGCTTTTTTGCAGGAGTATCATTCATGAAAAATATTAATCGAGGATTCACCCTTATCGAGCTGCTCGTAGTCATCGCAATTATCGCGATCTTGGCGGCCATCCTTTTCCCAGTGTTCGCTCAAGCGAAACTTGCGGCTAAGGGAGCTCAAACCCTCAGCAACGTCAAGGAAAACACTTTGGCCGAGCTCATGTATCAAAACGACTACGATGATAATTTCGTGTTGGCAGCAACGTGGAACGCGGGTAATGACCCTGTGTGCCTCGGTACATGCGGCACGGGATTGGATGTATCCACCTGGGTTTGGACCATCCAACCTTATGAAAAGAACGCGGACATCGACCTCGATCCGATGGCTCCTCCGATCGTGGTCCCCTCCGGTTGGACAAAAGCTGCGTTCTATTCGATCTTCAACTCGATCGGATACAACTACGGCTCGCTTGATCCGCTGCTTAACGTAGGGACAGCCACCCAGGCTCAGCAGCCGGCCAACTCAAGCACGGTCACGAACATTTCCGGAATGCCGATGTTCGCCGGCAAGGACTCTGCATCAGAGATGACCACCGGATACGTTTATGTTTATGCATACACGTTCAATAAATATGCTGACAATGGCCCGATGCTCAACAACACCATCGAGCGACCCTACTGCAACGAAGCGCTTGCTTGCCTTGCCAGCTGGGGCGATGGCATCGGAGCCACCGGCTATCAGAACCAGGTGGACACGTTGCTGCAGGATAACCAGACCGCAGGCGCCCGCACAGGCCGCAATGCGATGAGAAGGTCAGGGCTTGCCACCTATTCGTTCGCTGATGGCCATGCCAAGGCTGTAGCTCCTGCAGCGATGGCGGTTGGCACCAACTTCAGCATCAACCAGAGCTCGAACCTGACAAAGATCACGAACGCCAACTCCTATCTCTGGACCTTGACTCCCGGAGGCTACTAATAGCGACGAGGTTGGCCCGCAGCGGCTAACTTCATCCTTCAGAAGCCAAAGCCTGCCGGACAACCGGCAGGCTCCCACTGGATCATTCTTGAATGCCTGCAAACTGATAAATGCGGATTTTCGACCAAAATGTCGCCCTTTAATTTGGATTTGGGAACTTTTCGTTGTAGAATGTAGACCGAGTAGTGCCACTCGGCACTTTTCAATTTGCAGGAGTATCTATTCATGAATAATTTTAAGCGAGGATTCACTCTTATCGAGTTACTCGTAGTCATTGCAATTATTGCGATCTTAGCGGCGATCCTTTTCCCAGTTTTCGCACAAGCGAAACTTGCGGCCAAGGGTACACAAACCCTCAGCAACGTCAAGGAAAATGCGTTAGCCGAATTGATGTATCAGAACGACTATGACGACGTTTTCGTGCTGTCTACAGCATGGAATGCAGGGAATGATCCTGTGTGCCTTGGCACATGCAACACCGGTTTGGACTATTCCACATGGGTCTGGATCATTCAGCCCTATGAGAAGAACGCGGACATCGACCTTGACGCGATGGCGCCTGGAATCACAGTCCCCAGCGGCTGGACAAAAGCGGGGTTCTACTCGATCTTCAACACGCTCGGATATAACTACGAGTCTCTCGATCCGTTCTTCATCCCAACAGCTTTCGGCGGTACGGGTCCTTCCTATCAGCAGCCGGCCAACTCGAGCGCCGTCTCGAACATCTCCGGTATGCCGATGTTTGCTGGCAAGGATGCTCCGACCGAAATGACCACCGGATACCAGTATGTGTATGCTTACCAGTTCACCCCTTGGGCAGATAACGGTCCCGCGCTCAACCAAACGATTGAGCGACCTTACTGCCCGGGACCTGAAATCTGTCTTTCGAGCTGGGGCAGCGCCACTGGAGAAGCTTCAGGTGACTTGAACGCTCAGGTTGATCAGCTTCTCGAGGACAACATAACGGCCGGCGCTCGCACGGGCCGTAATGCGGAGAGAAGGGCAGGCCAAGCCACCTACGCCTTCGCTGACGGACATGCCAAGTCGGTATCGCCAAACGCTATGGCGATCGGAACGAACTTTAGCATCAACCAGATATCGGACCTCACGAAGATCACCAATGCTAACAGCTATCTATGGACGCTTCAGCCAGGAGGCTACTAATACCTATGAAAATAGCCCGCTGGTCCATTTTGTTAGGTTGTTTGGTGTTCGCCGGTTGTGGCAGTTCTTCAACTGACCCGTCTACTGCCGGAACGGCCGGGGCGGCAGCGCCCACGACTCCTCCTCCAGGTGGAGCGAAGGGCGGCCCGAAAGGGATGGCGCCTACACCTGGCCCAGGCGCAGCCTCCGGAGATTCGCATGTCGGATCGAAAATGGGCGGCGGCTAGCTTCGTACGTTCAGCAAATAAAGGCTGCCGGCTTTAGCCGGCAGCCTTTTTTGCTGTTAAGGCTCTCTTAGTCCGCAAGTTGCTGGAATTCGCCCAACCAGGGCTCGTATCTCCGCCATCGCTCTACCGAACTGGAATAGATCGGTTGCCTGGCCTGCCACTGACTGGGCGTTTTGATCGGGCGAACGTTTTCCTCATGCCTGAGAAGGCGGTCGTCCCAATCCAGGCCACAGAAGTCAATGAGAGCGGGCAGAACCGATTCCCTTCGGAGCACGAGATCTTCGTAGTTGACTTCCAAGAATCTGCTGCTCGGGAGAACTTCGCGCCAGTGGGCAGACAACCGCTCATATTCACGATACGCATCCACAATGTTCTGCTTGTCGTAAAAGAACTCCATTGTTGCGGCAAATGGGGTCGTGTAAATGGAGAGACAGGTGTCGATTGGATTCCGCTTGCAACGGATGATCCTCGCGTTAGGAAGCAGCAGGTGGATGAGGCCCAACGACAGGTAATTGAGTGGCATTTTGTCCGTGATTCGCGGAGCGTCGGGGGCAAACGCCTGCAGTTCTTCTAAATAGGAGAGGGCAAGTTCCTTCAGTTCTTCCCGGTCCACTTGCTCTCTCGTGATTGCCACAACTTTTTGTACTGCGGGGCCCGAACTCCAAAAGGCCATTTCGCCTGCAGAGCCGATCTTTGGATGGCTCGAAAGAATCTGATCCATCAATGTGGTTCCCGACCGGATCATCCCAATGATGAAGATCGGGAGTTCACTATCGGCCCCCAAAGCGGCGTTGGCGACAAAGAAATCAGGGGTGAATGTCGAAATCAAGTCGTCGACGTAATTGGCCATAACGGAGAGCGAAAACGGCTTGGAGCCAAGCTGTAATTTTCGCGCAAACTCATTCGCTTTATCGTAACTCGCCATTGCGCTTTTAAAATCCCCTAGGTCTTCGTAAGATTTGCCAAGACCATAGTGGAGAAGCCTCAGGTCTTCCGGCGGCCGATTGGACTCCTTTGCGAGTTCCTCCAATTTTAAGATCATTGGGCGGTCCGATTCGGTCATCTTTCGAGTGCGCGTCACCTCGTAGTACCCACGAGCTCGGGAAGGATCGCTCTCGATTGATTTCCGGAAGGATTTCTCGGCTTCTGAGAATTTGCCTTTCTCCATTTCATGCGTGCCAAGCGCTTCGTGGGCCGCGATCGAGCCAGGCTCCAATGCCAAAGCTCTTTTCAGGGCATCTTCGGCTTGCGCGCCGAGGCCCGCGCCATCCAGAGAGGCAGCGAGCAGAGCATAGTTGTTTGCGGTCGGCTCAAGTTCGACCAGCTTCTGCAAACAAGAGGCCGCCTCTTTGTAGTCCCGTTGCTCGTGAAGAAACTTGCCAAGGGATCGTTGGAAACCCGCGATATCCGGCGCCAGTGAAACCGCGCTTTTGTATTCGCTTTTGGCCTCTTCGGAGTTTCCGACACGCGAATACGCTAGCGCCAAGTTGTAATGAAATGTGGGAGACTCCGGGGCTATGTGCACGGCTTTATCCAGGAAAGGCAACGCCTCTTCCGGGGTTCCGCGGTCCAGATAGCAAAGTCCAATGCACGAATAGGGGCCAGGGAGCTCCGGCCGCATCTTGATAAGTCCCTGGCAAATGTTTATCGCGGAACCTATCCGTCCGGTCGCTCGGTGAATATTCGCCACCCACTCTGCTGCATCGTAAGCGTGCGGATCGGCGCTGATAACTTTGCGGAAAAACTCCTCGGCTGATCGAAGATCACCGGCATGGCCCGCCAAGTTTCCAAGGATTCGGTTCGCTACCGGATCCTCGGGATACTCCAGGACAATTGAGCGGCAAATTCCTTCGGCTTGCTTCAAATCTCCCGCTTCATATGCGGTCCGAGCACGTTGAAGAAGCTCGGCTGGGTCGGCGGATATCTCGTCGGAAGGCTGCTCTGGCATGCGATTCAGATTATATCGCTAGATGAGTTCCCTAAACTCCCCTAGCCACGGCTCGTATCTACGCCAGCGCTCGATGCTGGAGGAGTAGATCGGCTGCCTAACCTGCCACTTGCTTGGCGTGTTCACTTCTCTTTCATTCTTTTCGGGGTGTAAGCAGGCGTCGTCCCATTCCAACCCAAGAAACGAAAGCATCTCTTGAATGATTGGCTCCGGGTCCGCGACCAACGACTCGTAGTCGAACTCGAAAAAGAAGTCCGAGGGCAAAACCTTCCTCCAATGGGCCATCAGCCGTAAGTAGTCTTTGTAGGCTGAGACCAGATTTGCCTTATTGAAGAGGCAATCCATTCCCTGCACCGGCACCGTGTACATGGAAAGGCATGTATCAACCGGATGCCGGCGACAATGGATCACCTTGAACTTGGGGAAGATTGTATGAATGATGCCGAGCATGCTGTAATTCAGAGGCATCTTGTCGGTGACTCGAGCAGAGCCTGATACCTGGTCCAGCATCTTCCTGTAGCCATCCGCCGCCTTTAGCAAACTGGGCTTGTCGACCTGCCCTGCACGCAAACCTCTGGTAAGGTTGATCGCCTCGGCCCAGGTCCAGTAGAAGATCTCACCGCCGGCTCTCACCTTTGGATGGCTGGAAAGAATCTGCTCTGTAAGAGTCGTTCCAGACCTGATCATACCGACGATCAAAATGGCCCGCCCATCATCCTGGGCCACTCCGTGATCCGCAAGGACAAAGTCCTTCGTATAGGTCTGGATCATCTGGCTGGTGAGAGCCATCTCGCCTTCGCGCCGATAGGTTCGCCCCTTGAGGAGAGTTTGGGCCGACCGCCTGTTCGCTTCGTCGAAATGAGCCATCGCTTTGCCATACTCGCCCAAGTCCTCGTAGGCCTTTCCCAAAGCGTAACTGAGAAGGCGCAGGTCCTCTGGCGAACGGTTGGGCTCGGAAGCCATTCGCTCCATTCTCTCAATGAATGGACGATCACTCTCAGTTGCCTTCTTCATTCGCATGAATCCGAGGTACGAATTCGGCAGGTCGGGATTCAAAGCGATGGATCGCCTGAAACTCTCCTCCGCTTCGGCAAATTGGCCGATCTGTTGTAACCGGTTTCCCAGCCTGTCGTGGGCCTGGGCGAAGCTGGGGTCCAGATCGATCGCCATTCGCAGATACTTCTCCGATTCAGCGTGCCGCCGGTCGTTCACGAGCATGGAAGCCAACCCCACGTACACCTCGGCACTGGGTGCGACATTCGCCAAGCGCCGCATCACTGAAGTGCCTTCGCCGTGCCTTCCGGACTGGGTAAGGCAGTCGGCCAGGAGCCAATAGGCCCTGACGAAGTCCGAACGCAGTTCGATGGCTCTTTGAAACTCACGAATCGCCGCCGGAAGAAGGTTGGCTTTCTTGTAAGCAAGTCCAAGATCCAAGTGAAATCCCGAGAAGCCTCCCGCTAAATCGACTGCCCGCTTCAGCGGGCCTATGGCGGAATCCGCACCCACGGAGTCAAGCAAGGAGCGGCCAAGGGCATTGTGGGCGAATGGACTTTCAGGATTGATAGAAACCGCCCGCTGGGCGTGGCGCCCTGCGGAGGGATAGTCCCTTCCCATGGTCAGCAGTCTAGCAAGACACTCTTCAAGAGGCCCAGAGCCTGGTTTTTGCTCCAAAGCCGCCGAAGCTGCTTTTACCGCTTCCGGGACTCGTCCTCCCGTGTTTGCTGCTTCCGAAAACGCCCAAGAATCGGCCGAGCTTTCTGCGGCCAGCTTTGCAAGTTCTCCAAGAGTCCGATCAGCCGAATCCCAATCCTTTGCACGGCACATGCCGAGAAACGCGTCTATCCCTTGGCTCACCTGTTCTGAGGCTTCGAATGGCGAGAGTGCCGATTCCATTAGCTAGCATTTTACTGGCGAACACCGCGCTTTTACTAAGATGTCTTGCGCGGTTTGAGCTTTGCCAAATGCAGGGCATTCAAGAACTGTTTACAGCCTTCCTTGTATGCCTTCACCTGGGGCGGAGTTAGAATCGTGAAGAGCTGCTCTTCGAACTGTTCATGCAAGGCGTCCAACCTCGATTCTCTGACTGGTTCATCGAGCTTATCGTTGTCCTCCACCTGGTCCTCGTCCCCTTCGGTCTTCTTGACGAGGGCATCCACTCGGTCCTTCTGCGGTTTGGTGAGGCAGATTCTGGGAGTGAGCTTCTTGAATCCGGCAAAGAACGGCTTCAAGCTGAATCCCTTCTTGCTGTGAGCCGGCTGGAGCGCCGGTGCCGACGGCGGCGCTGTTTGGCCGTAGCCCGCGCACGATAAAACGAGAATCGCCCGCATCACCCAGATGGCTTTCTTCATTTTGCTCTCCATTAAAGAAGACGAAGGGTTTCCGTGGGCTTGGCGTGGACATATCTATTGACGGGTCGCCTGATTTACCAGACCCGTTGCGGCCTACACGGAAGGAGCATGCACGTACTTCTCCACCGTCACATCCCACGTGATCACCATGCCCTCCTGCACCATCTCGTCCAGGATTTGGAGGAATGGATCCACGCGCTCAGCCAGGTCCACGATCAAGACCAACACCGGCCGGTCCTGGGATAACCGGAAAACATGGGGGTGGTGGATCACGCTGTTCGCGCCGAAGCCGGTGACGCCGTGAAACGCGGTGGCGCCTGCGAGGCCCTCATTATGGGCGCGTTCGACGATTGCCTTTTCTAATGGCTCCCCATTCCACCGGTCGCTTTCGCCCAAGAAAATCCCAACCGCCTTTGCCTTGCCTTCTATCTTCATTCTGATTTGCCGTCCCTATAGAACTCCACGTTGACATCCCAGGTCTGCATCAGCCCTTCTCCAATCATCGAGCCTAGGGCGGGGAGGAAAGCGTCTATCTTGTCAACCGTGTCGACGATCACCACGGAAAGCGGGAGGTTGGTCATCAACACCTCGATGTTGGCGTCGTGGAAGCTGCCGGCCGCGCCGAAGCTTAGGAAGCCGCGGAACACCGAGGCTCCCGCAAGCCCGGATTCTTTGGCTTGGCGGACGATCTCCTCGTGAAGCACGCGCCCTTCCCACCGGTCTTCTTCCATGATCAAGATGCTCAGAGCTTTGCCCGGACCTTCCAGCTTCATGGTCTCCCCCCGTGAAGCAGCCGGCTCACCACATCTCCAAGCCAGGTGCCCAGCAAACCGAAGACGACGCTGCCGCAGATGTTTCCAAAGGCAGGCAAATAGCTTCCGCTTTGAATGAGACCGTAGGTTTCGTTGGAGAAGGATGAGAAGGTGGTGTAGCCGCCGAGAAAACCCACGACCAGGAGGTTGCGCCACATCGATCCGTCCCGCATCGCAAAAAGCAGCCCGGAGACCAATCCGATCGCGAAGCAGCCGGAGACGTTGACCACAAACGTTCCCCAAGGTAATTTGGGGCCGGTCTGGTTCATCACCCACTTGGCGAGCCAGAAGCGCCCGTTTGCTCCAAGCCCTGCGCCCAGGAAGACCCACAGGCTATCCGAAAGCCACTGCACCCAACGATTCTGACAGCATTTGCAGCCTTACAGGACTCCGCGTTCCGCCTAGGGCGGAACACTCCTCCCTTCGCTATGTCAACACGGCCCGTTGGGCTATGAGGCGAACTCCTGCCCGCCCTTACTTCGGGGCTGCGTGGATGGTGACGTCGCCGAAAACCTGAGTCTCCCTTGCCCCCTAGAACTACCAACGTTTATGTACCATTTAGCGCCGAAAATGTGTACCACCTAAACATTGCCGTGAACTGACAAATCCGCTTCAAATAGACCTCTTCAAGCTCACAATTGGACCATATTGGCTCAAACCGGTTTACATACTTGGTACATATTTGCGAAAACTGGTTGGCATTTTTTGAGTGCTGGTATATAATGGGAACAGGGACGGATTACATTTGGTCCATCTCTATTTATTTCGACCAAATGGGAGGAATCATTATGCTAAGTAAGAAACGAGGTTTTACGCTCATCGAGCTACTCGTTGTTATCGCAATCATCGCCATCCTCGCCGCGATCCTGTTCCCTGTTTTTGCTCAAGCCAAGTTGGCCGCGAAGGGCATTGCCGCTGTCAGCAACACCAAGCAGATCAGCCTCGGGATCCTGATGTACACCAACGACTACGACGATATGTGGCCACTCGGAGAAGTGTGGGGCGCGTCGAATGCAGCGTTTGGTTTCGGCGACTCGTACCAGCCAAACGGCTTCCTCGGATTCAATCCTTGGAGCTATCAAATATTTCCATATATCAAGACCGCCGCGCTCTACATCGACCCAATCGTTGGTGGCAGCGATGGATATCAGCCGGCAACCATGGGTTTCAGCCAATCGGTTTGGGATGCCTACAATACGGAGTTCGGTTACGACTGGACGCTCTTGAACGGAGGATTCTCTAACTCTTCTGCAGGCAATAATGTCTACGGAAGCACTTGGCCCGGGTTCAACGAGAAACCCCCAACCGCTGTTCAATACAGCACGGCCACAACCAGCCTACAAAGACCCTCCGACATGGTGATGCTGACCGAAAGTCCGCTGCATACTGACCCGGGTTATTCAGATGGCTTTTATTGCTTCTTCCTATCAGGATGCTCGACGCTCGACGTCATCGAGGGTCCTTATTGCAACTCTCAAATGGGATGCTTTGACCTAAGCAGCTACTGGGGAGTTTCCAACGGGTGGGCAGGTCTGCCAGATACACCGCAGGGAGTCATCGAAGGTTCGGTTTCCAGCGGCGTGGCGACGCGAGACAATGGTCTTTCCACGACCGCTTTCACAGACGGCCATTCCAAGGCTATGAGCCTCGGCGCTTTGGCGGTGGGGACGAACTGGAATCCGACCTTTACAAAGAGTCAAGTCAAACTGACCAACGCCAACACGTACCGGTGGTTCCAATATTGAGATTAACGGTCTTTCTGTCCGTAACCGCAGTAATTGCTGTTCTCGCTGGATGCGGGAGCAGCGACCAACCATCGGTAAACCAACAGGCGATGACCAAGGCTCCTACCCAGCCATCGGCCGCTGACCAAAAAATGAGCAGGGGCCAAGCCCTCAAGCAGGGAGGGATTCAAATGGGCATGAATCCCAATATGAAGAACGTTCCCGTTCTCGGTAGCGGGATCAAGGGCGGAAACTGAGCCCTTTAGAGTAAGTGCTACCCTCAAGGCGGGCCGCATCTTTCAAAGGTGCGGCCCCGTTTATTTGTGCAGTTCGCTCAGCGGGCCGAGCCAACGCTCGTAGTTTCTCCAACGTCCTACCGACCGGTTGAAGACCGGTTGCCTGGCCTGCCATAAGCTGGGCGTGGAGATCGCATGCTCGTTGCGCTCGTGGTACATGCATGCCTCATCCCATGGCAGCCCCAGGAACTCCAAAATGCGCCGGATCACCGTCTCCCGGTCTTCTACCAACCCCTCGTAGTCGATCTCCAGCAGCCGGTCCGCGGGCAGCACCTTTCGCCAGTGCTCCATAAGACGGGAGTATTCGCGGTAGGCGGTGACCAGGGCCATGCGGTCGTGCGCGAAGTCCGGCCCCGACATGAAGGAAGTGGTGTAGATGGAGAGGCAGGTGTCCAGCGCGTTGCGGCGGCAGTGGAGGATGTGGGCGTTGGGGAATGCGGCGAGGATCGGGCCGAGAACCATGTAGTTCTGGGGGCTCTTCTCGGTGGTGAAGCGCGCCGGCTCGGATGCCCGCTCCAAGCGCTCCAAAAACTCCGATGCAATGGCTTGGACCTCCTTTATGCCGGGGACGGTCTTCGCGGTTTGGAACGGGCCGTTGGTCATGGCGGGCCAACCGCCCAGTTCTCCCGCCGCCGACACTTCCGGATGGCTGGAGACGATCTGCTCCAGCAGCGTTGTGCCGGAGCGAGGCATCCCGACGATGAACACCGGCCTATCGCTCTGGACGCCCAGCCCCTCAGATTCTTGTACGAATTTTGGTCCGAACTTGGCAATCGTGGCATCCACCTGCGCGCGCACGGCGGCGGCATTGAAGCGCCTGCCGGTTGCATTCAGGCGTTCCTGCGAAAGCTTGTTGGCCAGGTCGTAGTTGGCCATCGCCCGCTCGTATTCGGCAAGGTCGTCGTATGCTTTGCCGAGCGCGTAATGGAGCATTCGCTGCTCGCCGTGGCCTAGTTTGCCGGAGTCGGCACGCGCTTGCATTTCTTGCACGATCGGGCGGTCGGCTTCCGTCACCGTCTTGCCGGTGATCTTCACGTAGAGGGCGTCGGAACTTCCCTGCTCGGTATTGGTTTCCTGCTCCAGAACCCTTTCCGCCTCGGAGAATTTGCCGAGCTGCTGCAGCATCCGGCCGAGAAGAACGCGCGCCTCCCGAAGCCCCGGTTCCAATTCTAGGGCGCGGCGCAAGGAGATTTCCGCTTCCGAGAACTTTCGCTCTTCCACCAGTGCCTTCCCCAGATAGAGGGCGCTTCGAGCCGAGCCCGGCGCCAGCGCCGCCGCCCGGCGGTAGGACGCGATCGCGCCCTCCAGGTTTCCCACGGCAAGCAGCAGGTTTCCAAGCTCGGCGTGCGAACCTGGGTTTTTGGGGTCCAGCGAGATCGCCTTTTGGAACTCTTTTGCGGCGTCCTGACCTCGGCCCAGTTGCTGATAGGCGAGACCGAGGTGATGGTGAATGGGCGCCATGTTGGGGTCGAAGGAAAGCGCCCGCTCCAGGCTCGCGGCGGCTTCTTCGTAACGCAGAGCGTTCAGAAAACAGCGCCCTAGATGGAAATGAGGCGACCCAAGGTCAGGCCTCACCTTCATCGCGCGCTTGCAAAGATCAATCGCCTGGTCGGCGTCTCCGTCGATCAATGCGAGGTTCGCAAGGCCCAACAGGGCTTGGAAGTTGTTTGGGTCGAGTTCTAGGGCTTGTTTAAGGAGTTGAGCGCTGTGTTCCTTATCGCCGCGCACCGCGGCGAGATTGGAGAGCATAAGCTTCGCCCCGATGTGAGTGGGTGCGGCGGCGGAGAGGCGCTGGGAGAGGGTTTCGGCTTCGCCGAAACGGTGCGCGCGAAAGGCGGCCTGAGCCGCCTCGAAGAGTTGTTCTGCGGATTCTTCTATGAGGGAATTATGGCCTAGGCTCCGAGAGCAAATGGTTGGGGAAGGAGTCGAGATAACAACGAGGCTCTGGCTGAGCTGTGTTTAGGCGCAAGTGGTGCCTCCAAAGTGGAACTTTGCCAGGTTCCAATAGCGAAGCGTTGTCATCCCGATGGAGGCTCCGGCCGACTGAGGGACGCGGTCATCCCTTCTTCTTCCGGGAGCAAATGGTAGATGTCGGGCCGCGGGCGGCCCGACATCTACCATTTGCCGGAGGGAAGGGGGAAGCCTCGTTCCTCGCTTCGCTCGGAATGACAACGCTGCGCTATTTGAACCTGGCAAAGTTGGTCCGCGAAAGAGGAGTACTCGCCACAAAAGGGCAGCTATCGCTGCCTCGCTTCGCTCGGAATGACAACGCTGCGCTATTTGAACCTGGCAAAGTTGGTCCGCGAAAGAGGAGTACTCGCCACAAAAGGGGCAGCTATCGCTGCCTCGCTTCGCTCGGAATGACAACGCTGAGCTATTTGAACCTGGCAAAGTTGGTCCGCGACGGAGGAGTACTCGCCGAAAAAGGGGCAGCTATCGCCGCCTCGCTTCGCTCGGAATGACAACGCTGCGCTCAATTTTTCTTAGGAACGAGGCTCTGGCTAACCCGTGTTTAGCCACAAGTGGTACCTCCAAGGTGGAACTTGGCCAGCTTCCAATCGCGAAGCGGTGTCATCCCGATGGAGGGCTCCGGCCGACTGAGGGACGCGCTCCTTCCCTCTTCTTTTGGCATGGAGGAAGTAGAATTCCGCGCATGGCGCCGAGGCATGAGTATTTCGTGTATATCCTTTCGAATTGGGACGGCTCGAATCTTTACGTAGGAGTCACCAGCAATCTGGGAGAGCGGCTTCGACAACATGCCTCAGGAGTGTTTGGCGGCTACTCTTCAGAAGCTGAAACCTTCATCTTGCGCTACTACGAGAAGCACAACTACATCCGAAATGCGATTGCGCGCGAAAAACAGATCAAGGGCTTAAGTCGGGAAAAGAAGGTTGCGCTCATCGACGGCGTCAATCCAGAATGGAAAGACCTGAATCCGGGCTTTCCAGCTAAGGAAGCTCGGTAGCTTCGACCTCTCAGAACCCGGTGCCGCTCGTGCCGGTTGAAATCACTACCGGCCTTTCTGGCACTCCCAGGTCCTGATACCTCTTGCGCAGCCCGCGTACGCGGGCCAGCACCGCGGGCGCGGAAAAGGGTGTTTTGGCCGGAAAGTGAAACGCGGCCGCGAAGGCGGGCCACATCGGTTCGATGTTGTGGGAGAGGTCGAAAACCATTACCCCTTGCGTGGAGGCGCAGGCGGCTTGGAGGGCGTTCTGCAGGCCGGTGGGGTCGCCGGCGAAGCCGTCCAGGGCGATGCCCGCTACTGTCCAGCATTGGTCGTCGGTTACGCGGTTGGAAAGTTGGCCGGCGGCTTCTACCGTCGAACCGACCGGCTTCCCTTCCGTCATCGCTTGGTAGATGGTCGGGGTGCCGTAGTAGCAGCCGGTGATCAGGAAATCCAGAAGGCGGGCGAAGCCGGTCTTTTGGTAGGACGGGGTCAGAAACTCGAAGCCCGCCTCCAGCGAGGTCGAGCCGTAGTTGCTGCCGAACTCAGGGTATTCGCCATACCAAGAGCCCCCATAGATTCCAAACAGCACGCCCGGCCTTGCCGCGTTCACGGTTTTCCGAACGCTCAAGACCCAGTTCCTCATTTGCTGCGCGCGCCACAGCATCCACGCGTCAAAGAACTTGCCCGGCTTCAGCCCTTTGTGGAGCGTGGTTGAATACGTGTATTGGAAGACATCGTCCGGCCAGTTCACCTTTTGGCCTAGATACTTTTCGAACAGCGAACGGGAAAGAGGCGAAAAATCGGCGTTCATACCCGCGAATCTCAGCCGGTCGTCGAAGAGAACGCCGTCCACTCCGTATTTGCTGACCACCTCATGAACAATCGAGAGCATTCGGTTCTGGACGTCCGGATCGTTCGGGTTCATCATCAGGGGATATTGATCCGGATGATCGGAGGTGCTTGGGAAGGTGGGGCAGGAGCCAAATTGGACTTGCTGGCCAACGATGAGGTTATCCCTTAAGAACTGCCCTCCCTCTCCAATCGCCGAAAGCAGGGTGTCGCCTTTTTTGAACCCGGTCGGCACCCCCATATCGGAAATCGCGACGACTTTGCCGTTGGGGTCCAGCACCGCGTCCGTCCCCGACGGGCCCAGATCTCTCTGGGTGGAAATATCCGTAATGACGTGGATCTTGTCGTTTTTGAGCACATCCGAGTTGGGTGTGGGGTCAATATCGGCCCAGCGGACGTTTGAGACCAGCGTCGGGAGCGGGACGTAGAGCACGCTCTGGTGATCCTTCATCGCGTACCCGGGCCCCACTTTGAAGAGGCTGTGCCCTTCGCTAAAAGCGTTCATGCTCGTGAGAAGCATGAGGCCGTTGCGGTGCGCCTCGCGCACCATAATTGGCAAGGGATCGAAGTCTTTCGGCAGGGTTTGGCCGCGCCAGCTCTCGATTTTTGGGGCGATGGCGCTGTTGTAGAGGACCTGACCCGAAATCGGCTTGATGTCGAAGACGATGGTGTTAAACCCCACCTCGGCAATTTTCTTGGTGAGGGCGGCGATTTTGTCCTCGGTGTTCACCCGGTCTAGATTTGCAGTGCCGTCGATCCACATGATCCGGGCCTGCAGGTGCTGGGCCCGCGCCCACTGCTGGGCAAGGCCCATGCCGTCGTTGTAGTCGTCCATCATGAGGCCGGAAACCGAGGTGAGCGGCGCCTCCAGTTGGAAACGCTCGTCCGGGGGTTTGATGTTGATGGGGGACTGGACAGCGAGGTGCAGCGCGGCTGCAATCAAAAGCATGTATTATTTTGGCGCGAAGCACCACGTTTACGACCTTAAGGGCCATGCTTACGTCGCAAAGGCATAATGAACCCATGCAGGAAAGGGAGCTGGGCGATGCAAGTCCTAAAACGGCAGCGATCATCGAGGAACTGGCCCGGGATCTGGGGCTCTTGGAGAAAAGGCTCACTCTTGCTCGCTACCCTGGCAGCCGGCATTGGCATTACAAGCGAAAGGGAATGAGGGGAACGCTTGAAATCACCTGGTGGCCAGGTGGAAACCGGACCTGGGCTTCCCTGCGGGAAGACAGGTTCGGCGAGTGGATTGAGAGCGTAATTCAGGAGATGACCGAGCACATACGGGTCGGGAGTCCCCCTGAAGTCTAGTAGTGCCCCAGGGCGTTCGCATTTTCGATGACGAGGGCAGCGGCGATTTTTTCGGAGACCGGGCCGCGATAGTCGTGCCGATGCAGCGCGTCCGAGGCCAACCTGAGCGCTCGCAACGAGTCCTGCCTTGGCTCCCCACCAGGTGTGTTGGCGATAGCGATCCCATCCTTGTAGACCGAAAACCAGGATTCCGCGAGATAGGGGTCATCGGCCGGATCGTTGGGGGCGGGGGCGGATTGGTAGTAGTAGTCGAGGGATGCGAGTTCGTGTTTCAGGCCCTTGCTCCTATCGATCGGATTCCATGAATAGCCGGTTTGAAGGTTGGGTGAATCAATATTTACCGGCTTTCCCTTTGAATAAAAGAGGGTGGAATAATAGTCGCCGAGCAGCTTTTCAAGCTTGCGGTAATAGTCGAAAAAGGGTCTGTCGCTTGCCGAGGCGTTGCAGAACCAATAAGGGATCGGGTCGCATTCGGGCCGGTTGATCGTTTCCGAAAAAGTTGCGACCGTCTTCTTTTGGCTATCGCCGATGGCGAACTTTAGGTGCAGCGGCCATTTCACGGGCTTATGGTCTAGACGGGTCGCAACGATGACGTTATAGGGCTCCTCCTTGTTGAAATCTGGCGGATCGATTCTCATGAGGGAGGCGAGATAGGGGATGCCGTCAGAAGACGTGGCCGAGATCGACGCCGGCGGCGTAAGGCCGTCCGCGTAGAGAAAAACCGTGCCCGCAGGATTCGCCTGGGCTCCACGAATGTACATAATAAAGCCCGATTTGAGGTCCACTTGATTGATGACGGTCGTATAGAGGGCGTCCCAAACACCGTTAGAAAAGAGTTGGAGCCGTCGAGTTTTCGCGTCTGCCGGATACCCGATATACTTGGCCGAAAAGTTTAGATGCGATGTTTCCGTGGGTCTCCATCCCTCAACGGTGTTTCTAAAGAGGGTCACGGAAATGGGCCGGAAATTGGCGTCCACTTCGATTTCATAGCGCTCGTTGTCCGAGAGAACCTGATAACGGCGAAATTGGCCGGCTTGTGACAGTTCAACGAACTGCCTTGCTCCCTTTCGCCACGGATCCGAATCCACCAGCGCGGCCCGAAGGCGGCTCATGCAATCCGCAGCGCCAAACCATGAGCCCTGTTGGAAAAGCGTATTGGAGCCTGCTTCGTAGGTAAAGAACGCAGGCCCGCGCTTGGAAAAAATGACCTGTCCGCCCCAAAGAGACAGTTCCCAATCCTGTCCTTGATGGCTCTCATCCCGCAGCGCCTGTGAAGTTCGCCCGTTAGGGCCAACCGCCAAGGTATGAACTTCGTAGTTTTCGAGATGGTCAATCGAGGAAATGAGCGCGCGCTGTTCTCGAACGAGCGACAGGCGATCGTGATAAATGCCAAAGAGGACTGCCAAGAGAATCGCGAGTCCCACGGAGGCGCCGACTAGCGTTCGACGGTAGCGGAACTTCTTTTGGCGGGAGCTCCACTCACCGTACGACACGTATTCGGGCGCATCAATAGGCTTTTGCAAACACGACTCTCTGCTGGCTTGGTTTACCAGTTTTCACGCACTTCCCTGGCTCGCCGTCCGACGGTTCCCAAGGTTCGAGCGGAATGCACCGGATCGTCGCCTTCGTTTCTTCCGCAATCGCTTTCTCGGTAGCGCCATCGCCATCCCAGTGCGCAAGCACAAATCCCGCGCCTCCCTCACCGGCGAAGACCTCCTTGAACTCTTCCCAAGTGTCCACCCGCTTGGTGTTGGCCGCGCGTAGCGCCAGGGCCCGTTCAAAAATCCGGCTTTGCATGGCCCCCAACTCGGCCGATACCGTTTCGACGACCTCGGAAAGGCCAAGGGTCACCTTTTCGCCGGAATCCCTTCTCGCGAGAATGCAGGTATTGGCGTCCAGGTCTCTGGGGCCCAGTTCGATTCTAAGGCAGGCGCCTTTCAGTTCCCAATCGTTGTACTTGAATCCGGGGCTTTCTTTCTCCCGCTTGTCCACCTTCACCCGGATCTTCTGGCCCTCCCAATAGAGTGTCTTGATCTCATTGGCGATTTTGTCGGCGGCTGGATAAGTTCTCGCGCGGGTTTCCTCGTCCTTCCCCATGGGAATGAGAACAACTTGGGTCGGCGCGAGTTTTGGAGGCGCGACCAGTCCCTTGTCGTCGCTGTGGGACATGATAAGGGTGCCGATCAGACGGGTCGAGACTCCCCAAGAAGTGGCGAAAACGTATTCCAGTTGGCCTTCGGAAGATTGGAAAGTGACGTCGAATGCTTTCGCGAAGTTCTGGCCCAGGTGGTGGGATGTGCCGGCCTGGACGGCACGCAGATCCTGGGTCAAAGACTCGATGCAGTAAGTGTGATCCGCGCCTGCAAACTTCTCCGCTTCCGTCTTGAGACCCTTGATCACGGGAACCGCCATCCACTCTTCGGAGAACCTGGCGTAAATATCCAGGATCGTCTTCGCCTCGGCTTCCGCCTCGTCGAACGTCGCGTGAGCGGTGTGTCCCTCCTGCCACAGGAATTCCAAAGTTCGAAGGAACAGTTTTGTTCTCAATTCCCAGCGGACGACGTTTGCCCATTGGTTTATAAGCAAAGGCAGATCGCGGTAGCTTTGAATCCACTTCTTATAGCAGTGCCAGATCACGGTCTCGCTGGTGGGCCGAATGTAAAGCGGCTCCTCCAGTTCCTTTCCGCCGCCATGGGTGACCACCGCGCATTGGGGCGCAAAGCCCTCCACGTGCTCGGCTTCTTTTTTCATGAAGCTTTCCGGAATGAGGAGGGGGAAATACGCGTTGACGTGGCCGGTTTCTTTGAACATATCATCCAAAGCGCGTTGCATCAGCTCCCAGATGGCGTAGCCGTTCGGCTTGATGACCATGCAGCCCCGCACGGGGGCATAGTCGGCAAGGTCCGCCCGCAGGACCAACTCGTTGTACCAATCGCTGTAGTTCTCTTCTCTGGAAGTGATTCCCTGCTTACTCACTCCGCAGATTATACGGCGCAGCCGGTTTGCTCGATCACTTCGACCATGTATTCCTGTGTGCTTGCCTTGCCCCCGAGGTCCACCGTCAGGCATTTGCCGTCCGAACACACTCTGAGCACGGAACCGAGGATCCGGTCCGCCTGCTCGTGGCGGCCGAGATGCCTGAGCATCATGACAGAGCTGAGAAGAAGCGCGGTTGGATTCGCGACGCCCTGGCCGGCAATGTCCGGCGCGGAGCCGTGGACGGCTTCAAAAACGGCGCAATCCTTTCCAATGTTGGCGCCGGGCGCGAGGCCAAGGCCGCCGACGAGGCCGGCGCAAAGATCGCTAACGATGTCGCCGTATAGGTTTTCCGTGACGAGCACATCGAACTGCTCGGGCCTCGTCACGAGCTGCATGCAGCAGTTATCCACAATCACGTCGTCGGCTTTGATATCAGGATATTTTGCGGCCGCTTTGTGAAACTCGTCGAGGAACATGCCGTCGGTCAGCTTCATGATGTTGGCCTTATGGACGGCGGTGACGCGGCTGCGTTTTTGCTCCCTGGCCATTTCGAAAGCGTATTCGATCAGTCGCTTCGAGCCTGGCCGGGTAATGACTTTGATGGCCTGCGCAATGTCCTCATTGATCTTGAACTCGATTCCCGAATAAAGGTCTTCCGTGTTTTCGCGAACGATGATGAGGTCCAGATTCTTTTCGGCAAACGGGCCCTGGAGGCCGGGAAGGGTCTTGGCGGGACGGACATTTGCGAACAGGTCCAGAGCGCGTCTCAAGGTTACATTGGCGCTCGAGTGGCCCCCGCCGCTCGGAGTTGTTGTCGGGCCCTTGAGAGCAATACCGATCTCTCTTATCGCCTCGATGGTCTCAGGAGGCATCGCGGGCATCCCTTTGTGGATTGCTGAAAGGCCGCCCGGCAGCATGACCCATTCCGCTTCAAGGCCGGTGGCCTCGAGAATGGCGATCGTGGCATTCATGATTTCGGGGCCTATTCCGTCTCCAGGAATTACGGCAATTCTTGTTTTGGGCATCCTCTTCAATGTACCTTCCAATCGTTAAGTCGGCAGAAGGGGCTTGGAAATGCTTAAGCTTCAAAAATCAAGGCCAATTTTGGGTACCGCTTTCGCGCCGCAAACGTTAGACTAGATAGACGCATGTAAGTGGTGCAACCATGAACTTATTTAGACTATCTCTGACGGCAGTTGTGGGAGCAACGATGATGACCGCGGCTTTTGGGCAGCACAGCGGGAGTGGAAGCGGGGGCGGTGGCTCTCATTCCAGTTCGGGAGGAGGGTCCCATTCCGGCGGCTTTTCGTCCGGGTCCCATTCGGGGGGAAGCAGCTTCCAGGGCTCCCATTCGTCCTATTCCAGTTCCGGGCACTCCGGATCTTCCCTGTTTCATGGCTATTCACGGCAATCTTCGTCCGGCTTCGGTCACTTCGGAAGTTCTTTTTCTCACAGCTCCAGTTCCCTTGGGTCCAGTACCGCCCATTCGAGCGGCGGACTCTTGGGCCACAGCGAAGGCTCAACCGGCCATGGCCCAGTGGGGACTTCGCCTGAGCACCAGACCACGAGCGGGAATGAATCCCATGGCTTGTTCTCAAGCGGAAGCTCGCGAGAATCTTCCGGGATCTCAAAGCAGATGGACCGTTCCGGCCAGCCCGCGCTACAGCACCTTTCTTCCACGTCCCATTCCAACTACACAGGCTCTCACAACCAGGGCTCCAAGTACAGCAACTCCGGCACCAACTGGAACGGCGGGCACGATGTAGCACAGGTCCACGGCTATCATGGCCACAATCATAACTGGCGAAATGGCTACCACGCCTACTACTCTGGCTGGCATGACAGCTTCTTCTTCTTCGGCGGCTATTTGTTTGATCCGTGGGGAGCGCCGTGCGTTCTCTCCCCTTGGTATTTGTACCCAAGCCTGCCGGGATATCTTCCCTATTCAAGCGTGATCATCGCGAACGACGATGTGGACTGGAACGCGGGCGGTTACTACGCTTACGATCCGGACGACGATCCCAACTCCTACGGCAACCCGGATCTCAACTATTCCCTTGACGAGCTCACGAAGATCTTCAACAATTCGGACGAGTACGCGCTCAGCGAAATGATCGGCAGCGAGGCGGTTGGCATCTACAACGATGGCAACTACATGTATTCCGTGAACGGAACTGAGTTCCATCAGATGATGATGGACAACATTCACGCGGTGGAGAACGCGAACTTCTCGATCATGAGCGTCAAGCTGCGAAATGACCAAGCGATCGTCCGAGCCCGGCACGAGTTCTCGAGCCCCGACGGCGGAAACGAGGTTGTGTACCAGGAATACCGGCTGCAACAGATTGACGGCAAGTTCGTGATTGTGGACTTCAACACAAGCAAGAACCCAAGCGCTGCGCAGACGTTCTTCTAATACGGGTGACGAGTGACGGGTGACGGGCCGTTATCTTGGTCTCTCATGTTCTGCGCTTCCGGAATCGGAATTGTCGGTACCGCTTTCTCCGTCTCCGGAATTACCACGGGCCCCACAGAAATCCGTTCGTGAGGTCTGCGTCAGTCGGTGAGCAAGGCCGGCGACCCGCCGAGAGCACAAAAGGCCGGAGTCCTAACGGCTCTCCAGTCGAGACGCCGGTTGCATCCCGCCCAACACCCAAAACCTAAAACCCAACACCCAAAACCCAACACCCAAAACCCAACACCCAAAACCCAAAACCCAAAACCCAAAACCCAAAACCCAAAACCCAAAACCCAACACCCAACACCCAAAACCCAAAACCCAACACCCAAAACCCAACACCCACCCCCAGGCAGACCTAAACTTATTCCACATTCCTCCGAAGATTTCACATAAGGAATTCAAAGCCGGCAAATTTGCCTGGATTTAGGAGTTATCGCAAGTGTCACTGAGCATTAACACGAACGTCTCCGCCCTGATGGCGCTGAACAATCTGGAAACGACCGATGTCAGTTTGCAAAACAGCACTGAACGGTTGAGTACCGGTTTGCAAATTAATAACGGCGCGGATAATCCATCCGGCCTAATCATCAGCCAGGGCATGCAGTCCGAACTGGAAGGAATTTCGCAAGCGATCCAAAACACGCAAAACGCGGACAACATGGCCAAAACGGCGGATGGTGCGTTGAGCGAAGTTGGAAACCTGCTGCTTAGCTTGCGCGGCCTTGCCGTAAACGCGGCCAACTCGGCAGTCATGGATGAGGCGGCGGTCCAAGCCGACCAGACCCAAGTCCAATCGATCCTCCAATCCATCAATACGATTGCCACCGAAACCGAATTCGACAACAAAAAACTATTGGACGGAACCGCCGGCACGCTCGCGAACATCACGAACGCGACGGACATTTCGTCAATGAACCTCAGTGGCACGTTTGGCCCGGGCGCCCTTCAAAACGGCCCCGTCACCGTCTCAAAAGTTCAGGCTGCCACCGACGCAACCGTCACACTCGGCCAGAGCTTCGGCTCCGCTGCCGCGATTGTGACGACATCAGGCACGATCGTGATCAACGGCTACTCGATTTCCACAGGAGGGACCGGCACCCTGCAAGATCTCGTGAACAGCATCAACTCGGCTTCGGGACAAACGGGCGTCACCGCTCAGATTTCCGGAACCGGCCCGGTGCATGTGGTTCTGAGCGCAAGCAGCTACGGCTCCCAATACGGCATCACCTATTTTGATGCGAGCAAGGTCTTGGACACGAGCACGAGCCAAGCGGTCACCGGAACCGATGCGGTCTTCAATGTCTCTGCCACGACCTCCGCAGGAATTCAGACGGTGGCTTTCACCGGCGGGTTGAACAGCTCGGATACCGGCCTCATGCTTACCGACACGAACGGCAACTCGATCAGCCTTACCCAAACCGGAAACGCGGCCATCACCACGTTGCCCGTTGCCATCGGCCAGGTCACTTCCGGCGCCGTTCAGTTCCAGATTGGGCCCGACTCGGGACAATCGGTCAACTTCTCGATCCCCAGCGTCTTCACTCAGAATTTAGGCACCGGCGCGGTAAACGGACAGTCCCTCGCAAGCATCAACCTTACAACCACGCAGGGCGCGAACCAGGCAATGTCGATCATTGAGGCAGCCACTCAACAGGTGGCAACCATTCGAGGTCAGATCGGATCTTTCCAATCGAACATCCTTGAAGCAGGGCAAAGCTACTTGCAGGTTGCCAACGAAAACCTGACCGCATCTGAAAGTGACATCATGGACACGAACGTGGCGAGCGAAATGACCAACTATACGCAGTTGCAGGTTCTGCAGCAGAGCGGTATCGCGGTTCTGGCCCAAGCCAACGCCCAGCCGAAGAATATTTTGACACTGCTGCAGAATGCGTAGTCTTAAGGGTGTTGAGTCTTGGGTCTCGGCTGTTAAGGCTCGCAAAAAGCCCGTCGTCCCGTTGGAGACCGACTCACGGACGACATCTCGACGCTCCGGGTTCTGTGGTTTCTAGGCGCCCTAGATGATTCAGCAGGGTCAAAATGCCCTGCAGGGTTACTGTGGCACGAAATGGTGGTCGATTCCGTCGCGCCGATGAAGAGGTGCGGCAGCCCCATTTTCAGGACCGTTGCCGGTTTGGACAGTTCCTTTTGCATGCGATGGACGAGGCCCTCCACTGCCGAAACCTGGCCGAGAACCACGCCGGATTGCAATGCGCTTGCCGGTGGACTGGCCATGGCCACGGGTGGAACCCGTGCTTCCACTTCCTTGAGCTTGCTGGTACCTTTTGACAGACTCTCCAGTTGGAGCCTTACGCCCGGCAAGATCGCGCCGCCGAGGAAGCCCTCTTCCGAGCAAACGTCGAGTGTGGTCGCCGTTCCAAAATCAACGATGATCAACGGTGCTTGGAACTCCTCAAGCCCGCCCAAAACGTTTGCAAGGCGGTCCGGCCCCAGGGAGTCCGGCGGCTGGTAGAGCACTTTGATTTTGGTGATCAAGTTGGGACGCAGGAATATGGGTTCAAAACCGGTAAGGAGTTTTGCAACCTCGGAAATGGCCGCTTCCTGTTCGGGGACGACCGACGCGCAGACAACCCCTCCGACGCGCAAGTCAAGACTGGCTTCGCCCGCCCTTTGAGCCAGCCATTCCACGATCTGATTTGGCTAGCAATCGTGATGAGTTGCGCGCTCCAGATGCCACGAAATTCGCGGCCGTCGGCGAGGCCGAATTTAGTGTCCGTATTGCCTACATCAATCGCCAAGCGCATGGGTTAGGTCGACTCTCCCATAAACTTCACCGCCGAGTTCCGATTCCATGGCGGCGATAATGGCCTCCGCAGCACGGTCTCTCAGCGCGTATTCGTCCGCTTCCACCATCACCCGAATCATGGGTTGAGTTCCGCTTGGCCGCACCACCACCCTGCCGTGGCCATCCAAGTGCTCTTCCGCCTCCCGTAAGGCGGTGCATACCATCGGGCCTTCATTCCAGCCTTGGCGCTTCTCAACGGTCACGTTGACAAGCAGTTGAGGCCAAGACTCATAATCGCCGTAAAAAGCGGACGCCGGCCTTCCCTCGCGCTTGAGCGTCCGAAGCAGCTCGATCATGGTGACCAGGCCGTCTCCGGTCGCCATCTGGGGAAAGATGATGTGTCCGCTCTGCTCTCCACCGATTCTTGCCCCGGTGGCGCGAATGCGCTCCGCGACATATTTGTCGCCTACCGGCGCTCGATCCAAGGCGATCTTGTTCTCGGCTAAGGAAATGCTCGAAGCCGCCATTGCTCATCACCGTGCCAACCACCACGGGCGGAGCAAGTTGCCCCTGCTTCTGCCAGTGAACGCTCCAGATGCCGATGGTTCGATCGCCGTTGATGAGTTTGCCGTTCTCGTCGGAAAACACCGCTCGGTCGGCGTCGCCGTCAAAGGCAACGCCGATATCGGCTCCGTTCTTCACCGTGAACTCTTGAATGAACTCGGGCTTGGTTGCGCCGCCTTCCGCGTTGATGTTGACTCCATCCGGCGTTATGCCAATGGGAATTACCTCGGCGCCGAGTCGGCGAAGCACTTCCGGGCCGAGTTTGTAAGCAGCGCCATGGGCGGCATCCACGGCGACGCGCATGCCTTCCAGCCGTTCGGGGAGCAAGGAAACAAGAAAATCGAGGTAGCGCTCGATGGGGCTATGATCCACAAGGTAGCTGCCAATGGCTGCTCCGGAGAGCCGATTCTCGAGGTCTGCGGTCAGCAAATCCTCCATCGCTTCTTCCGTTTCGTCAGGCAGCTTTGCGCCGTCATGGCCCACGAATTTGATCCCGTTTCGGGGGCAGGATTATGGCTTGCGGAAATAATCCCGCCTAACGCAAAATCTCCGGTTCGTGCCACAAAAGAAACGGTAGGCGTTGGGACAACGCCAAGGGATACAACGCTGACGCCAACCGAGCAAAATCCGGCGGACAGGCGTTCTCCAGCATCGGGCCGCTAAGGCGCGTGTCACGCCCAAGGACAACGCGCGGCGTATGGCCGGTCTGAACAAGCCAGCGGCCGGCGGCCTGGCCAAGGGCGAGCGCGAACTCGGGCGTGAGCTTGGTGTTGGCGACGCCCCGGACGCCGTCCGTGCCGAAATGTTTGCGGCTCAAGGCTTTTTGGACACCCGCACGCGGGCCGGACGGATCACCTTGTCGGCCATTCGGTAACCGGGTTCGATTTCACCGGTGATGGTGCCCTCCGGGTGTTCCTCCGTTTCGTCCGTGGCGATCGCCTCGTGGAGATCGGGATCGAAAGCCTCGCCGTGAGCGGGGATTCGCATGACGTTGCGTCGCTCAAGCGCCGATCGCAGCTGCCGGTCAACCGCCTTGACACCTTCAACGACGGACTCCAAAGTCCCCGTTCTCCGCTGCGAGAAGTGCCCGCTCGAAGTTGTCCAAGACGGGCAACAAGTCCCGAACCAGGTCCTCGGTCGCAAACTGCCGCGTTTGTTGAGCTTCCTGCTGGAACCGCTTTCGCATGTTTTGCATGTCGGCCATGGTTCTCAGAAGCTGGTTTTGAAGCTCTTGGAAATCTTGCTTGAGCTGATCGACCTCGCTAAAAACCATCTCCTCGGGGTTTTCGGTCGGGGTTTCGGTCGTTGAGCCTTCCTGCGGCATATCAGGTTCTTCAGTCGTTTTGTGGCGAGATTTCAATCGGATAACTTCTCCTTTGCGAACACCAAATTTTACCTACGGCGCTCTCCTTGGTCCTAGTTCAGATTTGAATCCAGGTCGAAGGGATCAGGTCGCGGGTGTTGTACGAGGGGTCGTTAAACCACTTTCTTGGCGCATAGACCACTTTTCCTTTGCGCTCGGAGAGCCAAGCGCCCCACCAACTGAACGTGCTGTTCGCGATGATGAAGTGCCGGCAAAACCTCATGAGCCGAAGGTCTTCGTAGTTGGCCTTGGCGTCGTTATGGCCCACGTACACGGTTTCATAGGGCAGGCACAGATTGTCCTTCGCCCATTCGGGGTCGTCCGAAAAGATGTAAAAAACAGCGTTGGCGGCCACCGAGTGGAGCCCTGCCGCGGCAGCCTTGTAGTATTCAGGAGGCTGATTCACTTGAAAGGACTGACCGCTCTGTGGCCGCCGAACATGGACTGCCACCGGGTTCTCCGCTTTGGAAATCTCGGAAAGTAAAGCTGAGTTCTCTGGACTTGGCTCGATGGTGACATCAAAATCCCGCCGGATCAGTGAAGGCACGTCATCAAAATATCGCTGTGAGGCCCAGTATCCTCTGAGGTACACGGGAGGAATTCGGTGCTTGAGGCCGTGGTCGTAGTTGCAGCCGGTTTCGGATACAAGCGTTTTCCTTAGGAAAAGCGACCGGCCCTTTGTGAGTTCGCTTATCTCCAAAGACGTCGCGATTTTGGCCTTGATACTGAGGTGAGACAAACCGTAATGCGCGAATGGATCCGATTCGATATCTGTTAGATCCAGCTTTAGAATGGCATTGCGTTTGTAGGCCAGACGACGCGCAACGGCGTACTGAAACATCTGATTGCCCAGCCCACCCATGATGTGGGTAATGACAATCGGCTTCACGCCGGGTCACTCTCCAATTTGAAGGTTAGCCTCCTCTCTGAAACGCACATCATGAACAACCCCACTCAGAGCATATACCATTCGACGGTCAACTTCAATGACCCAACCCCCAACACCTAGGAACTCGACTCCTTATGAGATAATAGGTGCCGTATGAGAGCGTCTGCCGTTCGCGATTGCCTCAAGGTACTTGAAGCCTTTGGCGTCGATCCGAAGAAGGGCACGGCGCTTGACGTCGGAGGAACGGCGGAGGTTTATCTCCTCGATGACGGCAAAGTCGAGGTAGAAGCAAACCCTCTCACCAAACTGATCCCCCATCTGACGCTCCTCGACCGGGGATTCAACGAATCCGAACTTGGGACCACCACGGACGAGCAAGTGGATTTCCTTATACCGGGCTCCATCGAGCACTTGCGGGACTCGTTTGACATCGTCTTTTCGTTTGACACGCTTGAGCATGTGGCGAACCCTTTCAAGTTTTGCGAGCACCTTTTACGGGTGGCAAAGCCCGGCGGTTATGTTTACTTGTCCACTATTTTCAGTTGGGTCTACCATCCTTCACCCGAGGATTATTTTCGATTTTCTCCCGCTGGACTAGATGCCTGCTTTGCGGACGCGTCCGAAGGCTGTGTGCTGTGGTCCGGGTGGGAAAGCGACGAGCGCGGAGTTGGCATTCTTGCCTACAAGGGCAATCCCTCGGACGTTCAACGCCTTCCAGTCTCGCTTCGAAGCGAATCCACCGCTCCAGGACTGTTGCCGCCATTGCCGGGTCCTCCACAACGCAAATCGTTCTTGGACCGGGTCCGAATCCTGGTGGGCCGCTAAGTTGAAGGGCTGCTGCCCGGTCTGCCAATCCGGCTTGGTGTCCCTTAATGGCGTTTCGTTAGGAGGCTACAACCTCACCGAATGCGGCAGCTGCTCTTTCGTTTTTGCGCCGGACGCCTTTTCCAAGGCGCCCGATTATGATGCCGTGTACGAATCGGAGGAATATCGGAAGGCGCAAGTCAACGCCGTGCGGAAGGAAGGCGCCGACAAAGAGTTTGCCCGGATTGCGACTTACGCGGCGTTTTTTCGGCGAATGAAGCCAACCGGAGCTGCGACCCTGCTGGACGTCGGCTGCGGCGTTGGCCGCTTTGCGATCGCTGCAGCTGACGCGGGCTGGAATGTGACCGGCATCGATCCTTCGGAAACCGCGATCGGAATCGCAAAAGGCCTTGGCCGTTTTGAGGCGAGCACGTCACCCATCGACCAGGTCACAGGGCACTTTAACGTGGCCACTGCTTTGAAGTGCTGGAGCACCTTGCAGATCCGGTTGGGTTCATCAAGGAAACGTCCAAAGCTGCCCCCGAACTGTTTTTCACCGTTCCCAACTGGGATTGGGCGCCTCTGCACGAAGCCACAAGACCCGACTGGGTGCCTCCCATTCATCTCGGGTTCTTCCGCGCGGCGTCGCTGCGCGCGGCGGTGGAACACGCCGGGCTCAAGGTTCTTGATATTGGCATTATTGGCAGCGACACGAGCACGGGCTTTCGCCGTTTTAGGCACCGGCTTCAAAAGAGGCCGGACGAGCCGATGGGGTTGTGGGTGCATGCCGGAGTCTAACACCCGAGTCGGATTGGTAACCCTCTCGATGGAGCGAGGCGGAGTCAAACTTACCTGCTGACGCTTGGGAAAGAACTCAAACGTCTGGGGAGCGAAGTGAGCATCGTGACCATCCAGAGTCCGGGGCCCTGGTTTAGCAGAATCTCTGAAGCAGGCCTTACTCCGGTCGACCTTTCAAAGGCCGGACGGCGGGGCGCTACCCGCCGCCTGCGTTTGGCAGCGGCTTTGCGCAGGCACAATTTTGACGTGGTTTTCTTCAACCACGTCCGGCCGATTCAGCGCTCTATTCCCTACCTTCCCAACCACGTGATCATTGCACCGGTTCTTCACAACGACCACGAAGAGGTCTACACGGTAGGTGCGACTTACAAGCAGGGTTGGAATGCGTGCATCGGCGTGAGCCGGCATATTTGCGATGAGGCCGTTCAGCGAATGCCGGGCAAGACTGCCGTTTACATTCCCAACGGCATTGAGATAGAAGAGGTTGAAGGGCGCCTTTTGCAAAGCCTCTCCAGTTAGTCTTCGTGGGCCGCTTGCACGACGGCCATAAGGGCATCTTTCTTTTGCCGGAGATCCTAAGAGGCTGTGCGGTTCGGAACGTGCCCGTTCACCTTCATCTCGTGGGTACCGGCGCGGATGAGGGCGAGCTTAAGAAAAGAGTTTCCGAAAACGGAGTCGGCGACGCCGTCACCTACCACGACGCATTGCAAAACAGAGAGGTCCGGGCACTGCTCCGCCAATGCCATGGTTTGATCTTGCCCTCCCGATATGAGGGCATGCCGATCGTGGTCATCGAGGCTCAAGCCGAGGGTTGCGTGCCGATCTGCACAGACCTGCCCGGCATTCGGTCGGAGGCGGTGGAAACCGGGGTAAGCGGCCTGCTTGTTGAACGAGAAGCGGTGGGCTTTGTCGCCGCTATCGAGGCACTCTCGGATGAGGGAACTTGGAAGAGGATGAGCGATGCCGCGATGGCTTCCTGCCGGGCCAAGTTCTCGGCCCAGAAGATGGGCGAAAGGTATAACCTGTTCATCGAGGCAGCCGTCCGCGGAGATTATCCGCTGAACCGTAATCGGGCTCTTCTGGCGTTTGTTCGAAATCGCGCATGGAAAGCAAACAGTGGCTGGTGATCTCCTATTACGTGAACACGCCGGGAATGGCTTGCTCCCATCACATCGACGACCGGCTTTCGGAACTTGTCAAGCTGGGCATTGAGCCGGTTGTTCTAAGCTCCTTTCTCTCTCCCAAGTCGACCGAATACCGCCATATCCGGGCGCCCCATGTTCGCCCTCCGCCGCCCAAAGGGGCTTGCGCTCGTTCTTGAAACCCAGGATAAGGAACAAGATGGTTTATGAGGCAACGGCGTTTGCCCTGTTTCTGCCGGTTCTGCCGTTCTATCTGATTGAGAAGCTGTTTGTCCGCGCCTACCCGGAACGGTCTTGGATCGCGGGCGCGCTCTTCCCTGCCCTTTGGCTCGCGCTTTCGCCCAAACGAAGAGTGATTTATTGCACGGGCGGGCATGTGCATGCCTCTCTTTGCGGTTCTATCGTGTCCGCGATAACCGGCAAGCCGCTTGTCGCCGAGTTTCAAGACCCTCTGCGTTTCATCTATCCGGACGCCAAGCTCTTTGAGGGCAAGAGGGCGGAGCTCTTGAGCGGTTCATTGTGAAGCGCGCGAGGCGAACTGTTTATCTAACCGGGAATGCGGCTGATGATGCCGGAGCGTCTACCGGAATGCCGGAAAAGGTCCGCCACATTTACGCGGGAGGCGCACCTGCCCCGGCGAGCCTCAAGCGGCGAAACGAGTGCTGCCGGATCGTTCACGTCGGCACGCTGTACCAGACGCGCACCTTCAAGCCGGTTCTGGATGTGCTGGAAAAACTCGGGCCGATTGATATTCCCTTTCAGATCCAACTCATAGGAATCGTAGCTTCCAACGTGGTTGAGGAGATCGAGGGCAGCCCGCTTAAGCACCTTGTTGAAATCGTGGGCGAGGTGGACCGGACCGCGGCCCTGGATGCCCTGCAGCGAGCGGATTTGCTTCTTCTCATTCAGCACCGGGACGAGATCTCCACCTACACGATCCCGTCCAAGACTTACGAGTATCTCAACTCCGGCCGACGGATTCTCGGCTTTCTCTTTCACAACGAGGAACTTGCGGCGATGCTGCGGGAGCAGGGCCATTTTGTCGGCGCCGGAAGCATGCGCCGAGGAAGGTGCGGCAAGCCTGCGCGGGTGCCTCGAGATGTGGGAGCGAGACGAGCTGGATTCGGCGCCGAACTCATCGCCTTATACCACCGAGCGAGCTGCCAGGGAGTTGGTTGAGGTAGTTGAAGGAGAATAGAGCATGCTTTCCGGACGCAAGCTAAAGCTCGCGCTACCACCAGGCCTTCAATTGGGTCCAAAGACCAGATACGCAATGTTAATCACGGTTCTGGCAAGCGCACGAATTACAGAGCCCGGATTCGGAACACCTGAAGCAGCCGTTCCTTGGTCGTAATTTGGCGGGATGCCAACCGCCTCGCAAGGTCTTCCACTTTTGAGTCGTCCATGTCCAACTGGAATCCGTTCATTTGCAAGAAGACCTCGCAAGAGACGAGGCCGGTGCGGGCGTTTCCTTCCACGAACGGCCGGTTAATCGCCAGGGACATCCAGTAGGTGGCCGCCTGGCTTCGAAGCGTGCGGTTGATGAGTTCTCCAAACCGGGTCTCCTGCGGGGCCGAAACCGCGCTTTCCAGTAAGCCATAATCTCGAACAAGAGCACTGCCCCCAAAACGTGTTGCCAGGGCCTGATGAATTTCGAACGATTTGTTCGGGCGTGAGGAACAGGGCCACTGAAATAAAGTATGCGCGACGAACGCAACTCCGTTGCTGAACATGCCGGCGGCCCCGGCCTTTGGCGGTCTCACTGGGTCGCCCTTCTCGTCTTTGCCCTCCTGAGCTTGATTTGTTACGGCAGAACCCTCAACGGCGGCTTTTTGGTCGACGATTGGTGGTGGTCGGCAAGCGCGCGTCAGGGCGATTGGCCGACGCTCACGGGACCGAGCGTTTTCTTCCGGCCTTTCGCAAGCCTTGTTTTTGTCTCCTGGTTCCGCATGTTCGGGCCTAACCCGTTTGCCTACCGCGTCATGGTCTTGACGCTTTTGACCCTCACTGCCTTTGGAATCCGTGGGATCTGGCTGAAGCTCAGCCTAAGCAAGCAAGGAACCGGAGCCGCCCTATTTGCGGGGGCGGCCTTCATTTTGTGGCCTACCCATGCGGAAGCGGTTGGCTGGATCTCTTGTTTTTCCGATCAGTTGGTGGCGGCCTTCGGGACCTTGTCCATCTGGGCGTTCCTCAGTTATGCGGGGCGTCCAAGGCTCTGGCCGTTCTTGGCCGGATCTTTGTTCATGGTTATCGCCCTGCTGTCGAAAGAAGCTGCGATTGTCTTGCCCATTATCACCGTGGTCCTGGCTTGGGCTCATACGCGGCAGGTTGATTTGCAAAACCCAAGGCGGGCTCTCTTGGCTCTTGCGGTAATCGCCGTTGCCCTGTTAATGGGCTACGTCGGCTTGAGAACGGCATGCTTACACACCCTCACCGGCGGTTATGGCCGGAACAGTTTGTCCCTTTTCATTGCCGCCTTTATCGGGCTCAAATTCACGACAAACCTCGCCAACGACTTCTTCCCCGTTGCCCGATACTTAGCGTTGTATGGGACGGGCCATGGCATCGCCTGGATTCGACCTCTGATTCTGATCGTCATACTTGGCCCTGTTGGCGCAATGCTCCGAAAGCCGGGAAGAACGCGCCCGCTATCTCCCAACGCAAAGAGATTCGTCGCCGGATTCTTCGTCTTTGGAGTTGTTTGGCTGCTATGGGCACTCTACGGCGTCATGAGTGTGGGCGCACTCAACGAGATCATCGCTGGAAATCCGATTCTGGAAATCTGCTTCGGGTTTGCGATGCTTCTTCTGGGCTTCTTGATTTGGCGCTTGGTGAGGCGAAACTGGATTACGGTAGTCGATTGGTTGACCGATCACAGAGTGGACCTTGCCTGGGTTCCCGCCACCATTCTCTTGGCCGAACTGGTGGAGCATCTCGAGATGATCACGCTTGTCGATGGCCTTTGGCAGGTGGCTCTCATCGGCTATTTCCTTTGGGTTGTCTATGCCACAAGACCGCTTGTGAATCCGCGGTCGTCGACCGTAAAGGCAAGAGGAACCCGCGTGGTCGCGATCACCCTCCTCTTTTCCGCGTTCTTCGCGCTAATCCCGAGCGTAACCCTGCCGATAGGCTTTGACGGGCAACAATCCAGGTTTTCCTATCTGGGAAGCGTGTTTTCGGTGCTCTTTTTTGTTTGCGCCTATTCTTATCTGCTGCGAAAACGCAACTTGAAGATAGGCGCCGGTATCGCCATTGCATTAATATTGTTTCTGGCGCAAATCCCCGCCACCGAAGAGTGGGTGAAAGCAGGCGACATTTCTCGCGAGACTGCGCGCGCAATCATTGCGACTCCGCACTCCCATAAAACGTTCATTCTCACCGCGCCACGATCCTTCGGCTCCGCGGATTTGTTCATTGGCGGACTCGACGTGATCCCGTTCGTTCTTCTCGGAACTCACGATTTGGCCGTTGAGCCGGGAATGCTGGTGGATGGAATGGTTGCGGACGATATTGTGGAAAGCGAGGCGCTGGGGGGCAACCGATTTTCGATCCTGCTCAAGCCAGGCGCCGCATCTCGATGGAATCCCTTAGGTTTTCATTCCCATGACATGCCTAAGAACTTCAAAATTTCCCAAAAATTCGACAACAACCGAACAGGTTCAAATCACGGACTATCAGCCGGGCGACCGTGTCATCAGTGTGGATGCGGACGGACCCCACTTTGTTCGCTGATCCGGTTACCGGATCCGGGAAAGAGTTCCCTCCAGCTTTTCCATGGCCGCGACCTTCGCCTTGTCGAAAGCCATGGGCGGACGTCTCAAAATGATTGCGCCTTCCACGTACTGGACGTCGATTTTGTCGTTGATTCCCAGGTGCTCCCGCATCTCTTTGGTCAGCCGAAGAGCCATGCTATTGCCTGTTTTGGTGAGGGTGCGAATCATAATCCAATTCTAGCAACTTCGGAAAGTTCGTAGATACCAAGTGCGTACATCGTAAGCAACATTATGGTCACGGCATTGAAGGCAGGGCCTCCAAAAGGTCAAAATGCAGATGCCGATTTGGATTGAGTTGTTTTGTTGCGGCTCGTCTTACCGGCTTTCAACCAGGAGGATTCATGACGCCAAAAGACGCAGTTAAGTTCGTGAAAGAGAACGATGCGCAGATTGTAGATATTCGCTTTACGGACCTTTTCGGTGCGTGGCACCATTTCAGCATTCCGGCGATCGACTTCAACGAGGAGCTGTTCGAAGACGGCATCGGTTTCGACGGTTCGAGCATCCGAGGATTCCAGACGATCAACGAGTCGGACATGCTGCTCGTTCCGGATCCCAGCACCCTGTTCCTGGACCCATTCACCGATGTGGTGACGGCCGTTATCATTTGCGACATCGAAGATCCGATCACGCGTCAGCGGTACACGCGCGATCCCCGCTTTGTCGCCCACAAGGCTGAGCAGTATCTCAAGTCTTCCGGCATCGGCGACACGGCATTTCTAGGCCCGGAAGCCGAGTTCTTTGTTTTCGATTCTTTGGCCTATGAGAACGGGCCGAGCGGATCGTTCTACAAAGTGGACTCTGAAGAGGCCCCATGGAACAGCGGCAACATCGAGGGTCGAGGCTTCCCAATGAAGTTCAAGGGCGGCTACTTCCCTGTTTCGCCTTCCGACAAGCTTCAAGACGTCCGAAGCGATATGCTGCTTCGGCTCTTTGATGTGGGCATTCACGTTGAAGTCCACCACCACGAAGTCGGCGGCGCCGGCCAGTGCGAAATCGACATGAAGTTCGACACCCTTAAGGTGATGGCGGACAAGCTCCAGAAGTACAAATATGTGGTCAAGAACACCGCATACCAGCATGGCCTCATCGCCACGTTCATGCCCAAGCCGATCTTCGGAGACAACGGTTCCGGCATGCATGTTCATATTTCCATTTGGAAGAACGGCGACACGCTGATGTACGACGAGGGCGGCTATGCCGGACTCTCCGAGACTGCCCGCTTTATGGTTGGCGGCATTCTGAAGCATGCCGCGGCATTGCTCGCGTTCTGCGCGCCGAGCACGAACAGCTATCGTCGTTTGGTGCCGGGCTATGAAGCGCCGATCAACCTCATGTATTCGCAGCGAAACCGCTCGGCTTGCGTTCGTATTCCGATGTACAGCAAGTCCAAGAAGGCCAAGCGAATCGAGTTCCGCGCCCCGGACCCAACCGCGAATCCTTATCTGGCGTTCCCGGCGATCTTGATGGCCGCCATCGATGGCATCCAGAACCGGATCGAGCCGCCCAAGCCGCTCGATAAGGACCTCTACGAACTGCCTCCGATCGAGAAGGCCCAGATCCCGCAGACCCCTGGCTCGCTCCGCGCCACGTTGGCCGCGCTCGCCGAAAACCACGCGTTCCTAACGAAGGGCGATGTGTTCACTGAGGATCTGATCGAAGCGTATATCGGCTACAAGCTGGAGAACGAGTGCGATGCGGTTGATCTGCGACCGCACCCGTATGAGTTCAATCTTTACGCGGATGCGTAGGGCGTGAGGGTGTTGGGTTTTGGGTGTTGGGTTTTAGGTCTTAGGGCCGCATCCCAACACCCAACACCCAACACCCAACACCCAACACTCAACTCCTGGGTAGCATTTCACCGATGAAGTTCTCGTCTTCCTCTCCTGTGCCCTTTACCCTCCTCTTTGCAAGCCTCGCTGCGCTTGGCAGCGCGCAAGTTGGCCAGCAGCTCAGTGTGCGAGTTCACAAGGGGCAGACCCTCCATTATTCCGTTGTCATTCATCAGGCGCCGGTTAAGGGCAATGTGCCCAAGCCGAGCAACGAGCGCCGAAAGGAAACTTACAAGGTTCAAACTGTTGACAAGAAGGGCGAAGTCACCTTTCACACGGCTTACCAAATGTTCGGCACCCCTCATGGCCCAACGAAAGGCGAGGGCGAGCTCCAGCTTCTCAGCAACGGCGCCCCTCCGGATGGATTCACCAGCTTCATTTTCGACAACGCGGCTCTCTCGGATCTAGACTATCTGCCCGGTCCCATAAGGGGTGGGAACTGGTCGGTTAACGTGAAGAGTTTTGGGAATCCAAACGCCGGCAAGTTCATTTTTTCGCCGATGAAGGATGAGACTATTCGCGGCATTCCTTGTATGAAGATCGCCGTCATGGCGGGACAGACGGAAAAGGACCCGAGCAAGGGCGTTCATTTCATGGGAACGGCGACTTACTGGATCTCTTTGGCCGACGGGTTGCCGGTCAAGAAAACGATCGAGCAGAAGTTCGGCAGCACGTGGGACATCCACATCGATATTGAGCGACAATAGCCGCTTACGGACTTACTGTCAGCTTTGCTTCAGCGCTAACCCCGCCATACGATGCCGTGATGGTCGCGGTTGTCTTGGTGGTTACCGCCTTGGTCTTGATCGCGAAGTAATAGGAACTGGCGCTCGCGGGAACGGTAATGGCCGCCGGAACTGTGACGGGGCCGGTTGAAACGAGCTTTACAACCACGCCACCCGCAGGCGCGGGCCCATTCAGCAGGACGTGGCCGTCCGTATTTTGCCCGCCGATCACAGAGCTGACGGTTAATGTAAACCCGGAGAGAGTCAGCGGATTGACCACCAGGTTCCCACTGGCGCTCGAGGTTCCGAAGGAAGCGGTGATCGCCATTCCCGTTTGAATCGTCACCGGTTTTGTCGAAAGTTCGAACGTGATCCAATCTTTGCCGCTAGGTATGGTAACGGTGGCGGGAAGTGTGATCGGCCCGGCCCCACTGAGTTTCAGAGTGTTCCCCTCAGGCCCGGCCGGCCCACTTAAGCGAATCGTTGCCATAGTCTTGGCGCCTCCAACAATGGTTGCGGGATTGAAGGAAAACGAAGTAACTGAGGCCGGGCTTACGGTAAGCGTTGCCGAAAGTGTCTTGTCGCCCAAGGTGGCATCGAGCTTAGCGGTGGTGACAGCGGAGGCCCCCGTGGCGGTTACGGTGAACGACGCGGCCGTCCAACCGGCAGGCACGGTAAAGGTGGGGAGAGCGCTAACCGGTCCTGAGGCAGCGATCGTGACCGTTTCTCCCCCCGTCGCCGACGCGCCCGCCAGATGCACCACCGCTTGAGTGGCGCCACCGCTTTGCACAGAAGTTGAGGACAAGGAGAACTCCAGGAGAGCCGGTTCCACGGTGATCGTGAGGGTCTTTGTGACGCCGGCCCAGTTCGCCGAAATCACCGCGGTCGACAGCTTTGAGACCCCCTTCGTGGTAACCAAGAACGAGCTTGTGGTTTGGCCGGGGGTTATTGTCGCAGAACCTGCACCGAGGCAACGGCGGGCGCAGAGGAACTCAGAGAAATTGTCGCGGGCTCCATTTCAATCTCGCCGGGAAGGGTTACCGTCCCTGAAATCGAACCTGCCCCGTAAACCTTGGTCACGGCCGTTTGGACCTGAAATGCGCCCCCGAAAGCGGGCAGCGCCGGCACCGCGTTGTCTTGTTCATCAAAGAGAATGGCGTTGTCCAGCGAACTGTCATAGACGGGGTCGTCAATGTACTCCGGCGCCCAATAAAACACGCCCGCGCCATAGCCTCCGGGAATATCCTGCACGATGGCGAGGATGGAATCCACGTAGCTTGTCTGGCCGGCGAACGTGGCAGGAAAACTCGGATCAGCCTGCGAAATGCTAGTAACCTGCCTACCCCAGTTTCCCCATAGGGTTAGGGTCCAGGGATACATGGTCTCGGCAATAAAGATCGGCTTCTTGTAGCGGGGTCCAAGATCGTTGACGTTCGTGACCATGTTCTCAACCGGACCATGCCACCAGGTGTAGTAGGAGAGCCCGATGATGTCGAACGGCACGTTATAGCTCTCGAGGTTATTGAAGAAATAACGGGCGCCCGAGTTGTCACCGCCGCGATCGATGTGGATGATGATTTTGATCGGGTTGGCGCCTTGCGCATCTTTGACGCCCTGAACGCCGGCCTTCACAAGATCCGTAAACTTCTGCCACTGCCCTGCCGTGCCATCCAAATAGCCATCGGGCCATAGTATTCCGCTCGTGATCTCATTGCCGATCTGAACTCCCCACGGTGCTGTGCCTTGGGCAATGAGACCGGAGATAAAGCTATGCGTGTAGGCTTTCACCTCCGCCACCAACTGGGTGTGACTCAAGGAAGCCCAAGCGGCAGGGGTGGTCTGGTGGCCGGGGTCTGCCCAGGTATCGGAATAGTGGAAATCGATAACGAGCTTCATTCCCGCGGCAACCACTCGCTTGGCCATCGCATAGGTCTGAGCTTGGTCGCACCATTCCGGGCTGGGGTTGACCCATACTCGAAGACGGGCCGCGTTTAGGCCATTTTTGGCAAAGATCTCTACCGGATCGGCGGCGACACCGTTATCGTAGTAGACACCGCCTTCCGATTCGATCTCAGGAATGAACGAGATATCCGCGGCGCGCAAAAACGGCTGTTGAGCGAATTGCAATGCGGCGATGGCGACGATGGCGACGAGCATTTTCAGTCCCCCTAGGGTTCCTACTACAACTTTACACGGAACCGCCCCCCGTTCACAGCCAAATCCCGAGTCTACGGCGCGAAGCGCCAAGTTTACGGGCGAAGCCCACGTTTACGGGCGAAGCCCAAGCTTACGGGCGAAGTTCATGTTTACGGCGCGAAGCCCATGTTTACGGCGCGAAGCCCATGTTTACGGGCGAAGCCCATGTTTACGGCGCGAAGCGCCATCTCTTCAGGTAACCCTAAGAAAAAAAAACGAACTATTGGGCAAGTACGGCCCTTCTCGCTAATTAAGGGCCGGTGGTGTAATGGTGCAAAACTGTTTACGAAAGTTTAAACCAGCTCGTAAGGTTCTTACGAGCTGCGTGTTTTTGCTCGCTTGTTCTGTCTCCGCGTTTGCGCGAAACTTAAACCTTTTGTGGAGCCCACTGTTTCCCGGCGTGTCTCTGACGGACTGCTATCCGCTCAAGATCGTCGTTGAGAACAGTGGACCGAAAGCGGTCGGCGAACTCGTGGTCCAGAGCGCCGGAGTGGCTGTGCACTATCCGGTGAACGTAGAATCGGGCCGCAAGCAATCCTTTCTCGCCTACCCGCTGGTTCCGGATGGGATGCATCCGCTCCAGTTCGATCTCAACACGGACCAGGAGGACGATGAAATTCACGGACCGAACCCCCCTAGGGAATATCATGGGCTGGGGATCGGAAACACAGTTTTTGGCGGTAGCGGAAGACCAAGACCATTTGGGAGCGCTTGAAATTTAGCCGGGACTCGGTCAAGAATTTTTACGCCAATCCTAAGTTGCTGCCCGACCGAGGCTTGGCTTACGGGAATATTTCTGCTGTTCTTCTGGGCCCCGGCTCGGAACGGATGAGCGATTCCGCCCTTCGCGGCTTGGAGGACTACGTTCTATCGGGTGGCAGCCTGTTTGTCTTCGGTGGGGACACGCCGTCACTTGCAGAAGACTCACGCTTTCAAGCGCTGTGCCCAGTGAAGGACATGCGACGGATCAGTCTGCCGTATGCCTCTCTTGCAATTCATGATTACACGGTCAAAATCGATAGGCCAATACTATCGTCGAGCGGAGATTTGGCGGATGGCGCCGCATCGCTGTCCCCCGCGAGCGCGTCTTCCAGGAATCTGGTCCAGGCGGCGTATAAACCTGTTGGCGCAGGCACGGTTTACTTTTTGGGGGTCAGCCCCTTTGACCCAAGCATGGCCATTCGGCGACCGAACTCCGAAGCCGTGCGCTGGAATCTCATCCTCGCTGCCATGCAGGGGCCAAAAGCAAACCCGACCGGACATGGCCCCCCTGCCACGTCTGCGACGGCGTTTAATTCCAACGGTCCTCAGGCCGGGATGATCGCGTCCGGAAGCCCCTTTTCGGTGCAGCTCCCTTCAATCACGACCATCGCGGTTATCCTACTGATTTACGTGATCCTGGTCGCGCCGATCAACCTTCTTATTCTGCGAAAGGCGCGTAAGAGTGAGCTTGCCTGGTTCACCGCGCCATGCGTGAGCCTTGCGGGCGCGGGGGTGTTCTTCCATTTTGCAAGCACTTTATATTCGGCGCCCATATCGAAGATGGTCAGTTCCTGCGTCGTGGCCGACGGTTCTACCGGCCAGGCCTATTCCGTGGGAAATGCAGAACTGTTCTTCCCAAGTGGCGGCCAACACGATTTGGTTCTGGGAAACGCCGAGTTGATCAAGAATGGCATCTCTGAGAACAGCTTTCAAAGCGGCGTCTCGATAAACGCGGGCTCCGACCAACTGCTCGACGTCTTCGACAAAAACGGCAGTCTTACGATGCCAAACATCAACACGCGGAACCTAAGCTTTCGCTCAATAGCGTTTCGGCAGGATCTGAGCGATCCAATGCCGAAGGCCGACCTGCATCTCAAGGACAACACGTTAAAAGGCACGTTATGGAACCGGACCAAATACACGCTGGCGGACGCCGAAATTCGAGTCAAAAACTCGCTGTTCACGCTTGGAACCATCGCCCCTGGCGAGACGCGCCACCTGGATGAAATCGGTCACCTCGTTGACGAGAATAGTGATTTTCAAAATGAGCGCTACGGGGACAAATACCTGCTGAGCAAGAACAGATTCCTTCTCGATGCCTCGGTGCCGGACCTACTGGTCGGACCCCAAATCAAGACTCGCGAAAGCAGCGCAGACGTCACTTTATTCGAAACCTTTGGAGCGCCCAAGTAATGCCTTCCACGTTCAAAGACTTCACAACCGACAATCCCATGCTTATCGAAGCAAAACGATATGGCAGGAGGTTCATTGGGCTTGGCCGGGAAAAGGGTCAGATCGCATATCTGTATTTGGTCGGCGCCATTTATCTGGTGCTCGTCATATTGGCCCTAGCCTATCATGACGCCTTCAGTTCGTTTTCGATCATCGCGATCCAGACAGGAATCGCCTGCATCGTGGTGCCGTCGGTAGCTCAAAACGCGATCGCCGGCGAACGCGAGAAGCGGACTTGGGATCTGCTGATCGTTGCCCCTATTTCAAGAGCGCAGATCGTGATCGGCAAATACCTGAGCGTGGTGCTGGTCTTGGCGGTGATGGAAGCTTGCTTTTTACCTCTGGCAGTGATTTGCTTTGATCCCTCGGCTGAGTCGAGGAATGGGGTTATCTTTGCGGAGCTTATTTCGATTGCGTTCGGGGTGCTTCTGGCCGCCTTCTCCACCTATGTCTCGTCGATCACAACGCGGTCACTGGCATGCCAATCCATGACTTACATGGGGACGTTCTTGTGGATGATCGCACTTCCGGCGCTTGTCGGCGCAATATCGGTTGCGGACCAGACGTTGCCAAAAGCCTTCTTGTGGGCTCACCCGTTCGTCACGATGTACTACTTTTCGAGTCAGCACGGGCCGGATTTATTCAACGGAGCGCAACAGTCTTATAACATGCCTTACAGTTGGTGGTTTCAAGCCGCCTTTTACTTGGGCTTAACCGCCTTGTTTGTGCTGTTGGCAGTTGGTGGGGCCAATAGCAAGCGGATCGACGCAGGAGGATCATAAAATGTTGGAAGTTCGAGGGTTGAAGAAGAACTACGGGGACCTTGTCGCCGTAAACGGCATCAGCTTTAGTCTCAACCCGGGAGACATCTTCGGGTTCATCGGGTCTAACGGCGCGGGAAAGACGACGACGATCAAGATGATCGCGACATTGATCGAGCCGAACGGTGGAACCGCGCTGGTCAACGGCTTTGACATCCTGCAGGATCCGCTGGATGTGCGGCGGCAGATCGGCTATATGCCCGACTTTTTTGGCCTTTACGACGATATCAAGGTGTGGGAATATCTGGATTTCTTTGCCAACATCTATGGCGTTTCTTCCAGGCTTCGGCCCGAGGTTATCGATAATGTCCTTGAGATGACCGACCTGACGGTCAAGAAAGAGGCTTTCGTCCAGAGCCTTTCTCGTGGCATGCAGCAGCGTCTTTGCCTTGCCCGCTGCCTTGTTCACGATCCAGCGCTCCTTCTACTCGACGAACCCGCCAGCGGCCTCGATCCGCGGGCACGGGCGGAGCTTAAAGATCTGCTCGTCTCCCTGGGCAAGCGCGGGAAGATCATCGTGGTTTCCTCCCATATCCTGCCCGAGTTGGCCGACTTCTGCAACACGGTTGGCATTATCGAGCGCGGAAACATGCTGGCGCTGGGACCGGTGGATGAAGTCGTGAAACACGGCCAAGCCCACCGCACCATCAGAATTCGATTTCTGTCCTCGGCAGAATCCGCCGAGAAGTTGCTCCAAACCCAACCTCTGGTTGCCGATTTAAGGCCGGATTCGGACGGTTGTCTGGTGATTGGTTTTACCGGCGGCTTGGAAGACCAGGCCACCCTGCTAAGCCAACTGCTCGCGCATGACCATAAGGTTCTTGATTTCCGTGAAGAGCAGGCCGATCTCGAAGATCTGTTCTTGCGAATCACAACAGGAGCGGTTCAATAGTGGCTGCTCAAACCTGGCTGAGCCGCAACATTGCGGTCTATGTTGACAACCCCACCGCGACTCGGGATTTTAGAGCCCAGCTCCGGGGCAATAAGGCGATTGCGCTTTGGTCGCTGTACTTGTTTGTGATGATGGGGTTCACGCTCATCAACTACTACACGATCTCTCAAAGCGGTTCCCTTTCCGTTACCGACATCCAATTCCGGCTCCGGAGCTTTTACGAGAGCTCCATGTACATGCTGGCAGCGGCGATCTGCCTCATAACGCCTTCTTTAACTGCCGGCTCCATCGTGGTTGAGCGTCAGCGTAAGAGCCTCGATCTGCTGTTCTCGGCACCGGTCTCGTTGAAAGGCATGCTTGTGGGAAAGATGATAGCCGCCTATCGCTACACGCTCATGCTGCTGATCCTCTCTATACCGATGACCAGCGTTGCGGTGGTGATGGGTGGGGCGACTTGGAGCGACGTTCTCCAAGCCTACGCGATTCTCTCATTCGGCGGGCTGGTCCTCACTTCTATTGGACTCCTGATCTCCAGCCTGAGCGAAAGCGTGGGCGCCGCCGTTATTTGGACATATCTGGCTTCCGGACTCTACCTCTGGGGCATTTCCGCGGTGGGAGTCATGATCACCCCCAACGGGCCGTCGCCTTCCGACATGCCGTTTCTGATAGGCATGAACCCATTTTTTGCGGTGATGACGGGACCGACCCGCAGTCCGATCGCCGGATTCGAGGTACCGAACTGGATACTGGTCGGCATCGTTTCCATCTTGATGTGCCGGCTCTTTCTACTGGGAACGGCCTCGCATCTGAGTCCGTTTGGTTCTAAAGAGACTCAGAGCTTCCGGGTCCAGACCGCGCTGTACTTTTTTGTTGGGCTTCTTCTAGTTGGATCGAATAACAGGAGCCCGTTTGATCCCGCGGGTGTCGCCGATGCGGTCGCCATTCTCTGCGTCATCCTGGTCGTTTTCATGCCAAACATCCTTAGCTATGCGAAAGACGGGGGCAGGAAGTTTGGCTATGACGGGCCACCGCGTATTGATAGCGCCTTTAACGGCGCCCGTTCCGGCAGCCTTGCCTATCTGATGTTGCTGTGGCTGTCCATAACTCTTGGCGTACTCATCGCAATCCTGATCTCGGTGCCGAATTTCGCTCTAGGAATGGGCCCGCAAAATGCGTTCGTATCCAATATGGCGGTTCAACAGCGGTTGCTATCCGCTTACATTCCCCCGTTTCTGGACGGTGCGGTTTGGACCTTTGGCTTTCTGTTCATGTTCTGGGGACTCGCGCGAGGAATCTCCGCCCGTGCAAAGACCCTGAAGGGCTCCCGCTCCAGTCTGATTTGCGCGATGGTGCTTTTCTTGGGTCTGCCCCTGCCTCTGCTCTCGATGGCCACGTCCAAGGACATCTACGGAGAGAACGGCATGTTCTCCAGCCACCTTTGGGCCATCTATCTTGCCTATCCGTTCGCGCACCACCTCGCGACCGCTCCCATTTATGCCGGACTGATGGTTGTTATCGGCCTCGCAGGCTTTGCAGCGGAAAGAGAACGCCTGAAGCAGCCCGTTATCTCCGAATGACGGGAACGAGGCACGAGACTGGAAGAGTAGAAATAAAAATTGACTGTTCGTAAGTTCTCGCGTACAATATATTAGTCGCCTTCGTCGATTTTTCGAAGAATGGCCTGTATTTCCCATCTATCCATCATGAAAAATGCATTCACATTGATCGAGTTGCTGGTGGTTATTGCGATCATCGCAATTCTCGCGGCCATCCTCTTCCCCGTGTTTTCACAAGCCAAGGCCGCAGCCAAACAGATCGCTTGCCTTTCCAATACCCAGCAGATCGGGTTGGCAACACAAATGTATCTTTCCGATAACGACGGATACTATCCGCAGTCGAAGACAACGGACGCCAATCCCCAAATCGACGATGCCGCCGGCCAACTCGAAAACCCGGACAACGGATCTATCTTCGCGAAGATCCTGCCTTACACCGGGCATGGCGGTTCCACCTCAGAGGATGTGATGTTTCAACAAAAGTTGTATTCCTGCCCGGTCGACCCCGATCCATTCGACCTGAGCTGTCCCGATGTGGTCAACATCGGTGGCCCGCACGTGATCTCTTATCTGATCAACGCGTACTTCGTTTGGGGCCTAAATGAGTCCAGCGTAGGCGTTCCCGCTGGAGTCATCGAATACGCCGAGCGGCGGTCAGTCCCCGTCAATGGCGTTCCCCAGTATTGCGACGACATCTATCACCCGTGGTTCAACTACCTGAACCCCAACCTTGGCAGCTCTCAAGGCTTGGCCAACGGAGTAGACAACGAAATGGACACCCTAACCGGTGCGGTGGCCAACTCCCGCCACAATGGCGGCGCCAATTACACCTTTGCGGACGGCCACGCGAAGCGATTTCTGTGGGTTCAGACCTGGAGCCCTCCCAGCAACGTGGACATGCACACGCCAAACCCGGGCCAACAGTTGGACTTTTAGGCTCTAGAGCTTTGTCTCTTTGATGCTGTCGGCCGCGGACTCGCCTGGCTTAAGCCCGGCCGCCTGCCCTTTCTTCGCTTCCCAGAAAATGCCTCCGACGACCATGATGATGCCGATCGCGAGAGCGTAAGGGATTGCGGGCAAGACGAACTTCGTGAAAACTGCTGCGACGTACAACAAGGCGCACGCCGCAATTACTAGCACACCAATATAAATCAACCGATTCTTGGGCATTTCCCGTTTCCTTGTTAGGCCGACGCTCTCCGGATGCCGCCGAACGCCTTTATTGTAAAGCATTTCGGCGGCTAAGCAAACAACTTACTGCTTTCGGTCTTGGTTAACCTCGACATCGATGGGGCCGGCCGGAGAATCGACATTCTTCATCTTGACCGACAGCTTCACCAAACTTCCGGTGTCTTTGTCGAGCCAGAGCGTTCCGTCACCGGTTATCGGCTGATCAACGGAGGTCTCTTTGAAAGTGATATCGATCCTATTGGCCGTGAATCCATCCTGCGTCTCCTGGCCCTTGTAGGTGTAGTTGATCTCGTAATCGTTCGTTCCCGCGGCCTTGTCGGCCTTCCCGATGTGCTGCCATGTGTCACCGACGTTCTTGGGCGTCGATGGGTAGAGGAACTGGCTGAAAACGTTGGCCCGGGTGCTCGGAGTTGGGGGATCCGATTTTTGGCTGATCAAATGCCCGTCCGCCCCGGAGGTTGTGGTGACCGTTTCATCGGGAACGCTTCCGGACGGCACCGGATTTCCATTGAAAGTTCCGTCACCGTTGGTAGTCTTGTCTTCGGTCACAACGGATTGGTCAGGGTTGATCGCCTTGATGGTGGATGAGACATCCATCGTAAAGACAAACTCACCTATCCCACCCTTGCCATTCAGCTTCTGAGTGTATTTATAAACATCACCCACCTTGGGCTTCCAAACGAGGGTTACGGGGTCTCTTCCGGCTGCACAAACGGACAGCGCGGTTACAAGGATAGCTCCGGACAAAAGGATCTTACGGTTCATGGAATTCTAAAATAGCTCCTGATTTGGCGGATATATTCCGCCTCTTGCAATAGGTTACTTTAACGATGGGCGGAGAGTTGCGGAGTCCTAGGACACTTTTGGTTTGAAAAGCCAATTCGGCAAGTCGTATCCGAAAAAACAGCCTGAAATTGAGGTCATTTCACCTTGCGTTAACAGTGCAGAAACGCCCCCAAAATCCCGATCTTTGAGTTGGTGGCAATGAACGAGTACTACTCCGCGAAGAACCTGTTTCCTAACACTAGGAATCTTGCCAGGGTGCATCTAAAGCGATGCCCGTTGTGCAACGCACTGAACTCGGTAACGAACGAGGAGTGCTTCGTATGCTGCTGGCACGGCGCCTTTATTCATGACTCTCAACAGATCGAAGAGAGCTTGGGCGCACTCTTGCGCCGCTGCCCGGAATACCGCACCCAGCACCTTAGTTTGCCGCGGGAAGCCCCGCAGGGCCCGATGCGCACATGGCGCTTTCTCTGGCGTCGTGTGCTGAAGGGACCCATCGACTACCGAGTGTAAAACCTCGGCGATTTGGGGATAAATTTCCCAACCCAAGCGGCGTTCAAGGGCTTATACTAAGTCCTTCCATTGGAGGATGCAAGCTATGCACTTGGCACAGGATGCCCTGGTGCCGCTCCACAGCGTCGAAGCCGAGATGTGTACGCTCGGATCCATGATTCTGAAAGAGCAGGCCGTTGAACAGGTTTTCGCAGTTCTTACGGAAGATGATTTCTATCTTCCCTCTCATCGCCTGATCTTTGGCGCGATTCAAGACTTGGCCGCCCACAACCGGCCGGTCGATTTGATGTCGCTCAAGCTCACTTTGTCCGAGAAGGGGCATCTCAATGAGGTTGGCGGCGATAACTATCTCATCCACTTGATGGAGTTTGTCCCGAGCGCCGCGAACGCCACTTATTACGCGAATCAGGTGCTCTCTCGCTCTCTCTCCCGGAAGCTGGATTCCGCCGGCCACGATATCATCGGCGTTGCCCGCGAGACGGATATGGAGGCGGACGACAAGATCGACCGGGCCGAACGCTTGGTGTTTGAAGTTGGCAACCGCCGCTTGGGCCGCGATTTTGTCCACATCCAGCCGCTCACCAAAGACTACATGCTCGAAGTGGATACGCTCATGGAGTTCAACGAGCCCACACTGGGCCTTAGGAGCGGATTCCATGACCTCGACGATATGACCACCGGGTTCTATCCCGGCGACTTCATCATCGTTGCCGCGAGGCCCTCCATGGGCAAAACCTCCCTGGTTCTCCGAATGGCCTGGCATGTGGCCGAAAGGGAGAAGCAGTCGGTGGCCATTTTCTCATTGGAAATGGGCGCGAACCAGCTTACTCGCCGATTTGCCAGCATGATCAGCCAGATATCGCCGGGCGTCTTGAAGAGACCGAACCTCGACATGAAGGACTACAAGAAGCTTGCCGACGCTTGCGAGACGATGTACGATCTTCCTCTTTACATCGACGAATCGTCGGACATCAGCCCGCTGGAGATGCGCGGCAAATGCAGGCGTCTCAAACGCGAACACGGCCTCGGGCTGATCATTGTGGACTACCTTCAGCTCATGCAAGGCTCTAAAAAGACCGAGAACCGGACACAGGAAATCAGTGAGATCGCGCGCTCCCTCAAGAGCATGGCGAAGGAACTCAGTGTGCCCGTCATCGCCCTCAGCCAGCTCAACCGAGGTGTTGAAAGCCGCGACAACAAACGCCCCCAGCTAAGCGATATTCGCGAATCAGGATCGATCGAAGCGGAGGCAGACATCGTGGCCTTTATCTATCGGGACGATTACTACAAAGACCGCGAGAAACCGGATGAGGCAAACACGGACCCCTACCGCGTGGAAGTAGCGGAACTGCTCATCGCCAAACACCGCAACGGCCCGACGGGGACGGTGAAGCTTGGATTCATTCCCGGCTATGCCAAGTTTGAGAACCTCAAGGAGGGCTCCTATTAAGATCCTCGTGGTTGGCGGAGGCGGGCGCGAACACGCCCTTGCCTGGAAACTCTCTCAGGAAGCGGCGGTCTTCGGGGCGCCGGGCAATCCGGGCGTCGCCCAAGTGGGAGAATGCTTCCCTATCGCCGCGACCGATATTTCGGGCTTGCGGATTCTCTGCAAAGGGCTTCAGCCGGACTTGGTGGTCGTGGGTCCCGAGGACCCGCTGATTCTCGGCCTCGCGGACGCCCTGCGCTCCGACGGCTGCGCCGTTTTTGGCCCGGGGGCCGAAGGCGCCCGCTTGGAAGGCTCCAAGGCGTTTTCCAAAGAGCTCATGCGGGAAGCGGGTATTCCTACCGCTCGTTATGAGAGCTTTACCGAGCCAGGGCCGGCCGCCGATTTTGCGCGGGAGCTTTTTGAAAACGGACAAGGCGCGGTGATCAAGGCAAGCGGAGCGGCACTTGGCAAAGGCGTCGTGGTTTGCCAAACCCTGAAGGAAGCAGAAGAGACGATTGACGCCATGATGGTTTCGAGGTCTCTTGGCGAATCCGGCTCGACCCTCGTGGTGGAGGAGCGTTTGATTGGCATGGAGTTCAGCCTGCTAACGGTTGCGAGCGGCACCCATTTTGTTTCACTTCCCATCGCCCAGGACTACAAGCGCGCGCTCGACAACGACCGAGGACCGAACACGGGCGGCATGGGCACATACAGTCCAGTCTCATGGGTATCGGACGACATTGTGCGCGAAGCCGAGGAAACCATCGCGGCGCCTGCCCTCAGGCAGTTAAGCGCCAGAGGCATTCCTTACCACGGAGTTCTTTTTTCTGGGATCCTCGTTCAGGACGGCAAACCCTACTGCTTGGAATATAATGCCCGCTTTGGCGATCCTGAAACCCAGACGGTCATGATGCGCCTTGGCACCGGATTTGCCGAGTTGCTTTATGCCGCAGCACGCAAGAAAGAACTCCCGCAGATCGAAATTAAATCGAATGCGGCAGTTTCCGTGGTGGTGGCAAGCGCAGGCTATCCGGGCGCCTACGAAAAGGGCAAGGCGCTCACCTTGCCGGCTTCACTGCCGGAAAGCGTCCAGATATTTCAGGCGGCCACAGCACGGACCCAGGGCCAACTGGTAACCGCAGGCGGGCGTGTCCTCTGCGTCACCGCCGAAGCGACCACAATTCAGGAAGCAAGAACGACCGCCTATCGCGTTTGCGAAAGCATTGGATTCGATGGCATGTACTACCGAAAGGACATTGCGGCGGAAGCAATGAGCGCGCGCCATCATCCTCCGGTCGGAGTATAGTTACCATCATGCATCTTCACCGATTCCGGCTGATTCTCTTGACCGCTTTGTCTTGCCTTCTCGTTGCCACCGCAATGGCACAAACCCCGGCGCAGCAAAAGAAGGACGCGGCGGACCTGGCCAAACTCGGAAAACAGCGCGACGCGGCGAAACTCGCGATGACCAAACATCCGGGGAACCAAAAGCAAACCCACAGCTTTGTAGAAATCAACGACGTCTACGCCAACAAGACAATGACGGCGGCTTGGCTTACACCACACGAGAAATACTCGAAGGCGCTGAAACTCTATCGGGAAAGTTTGAAAGCCGATCCGCATGATGCCGAGGCCAAGAAGTGGGTTGATATGATTGAGAGCATCTACAAGAGCATGGGGCGCCCGATCCCAAAATAAGCCCGGATGGCCAAGCTTTCGCATAAACGGTTCGTTCTGGGCTTGGCCCTGCTGGTGGCCGTTCTTTCGGTTGTTCCGTTCCTCTATGGGCTCGCCCACGCGCCTTCCGGAACCCGCTACCTAGGCTTTCAATACAACACAGACGACGAAATGGTCTATGCCGCCTGGATGCGGCAATCGATGAACGGCCACTTCTTGATGGACAATCGCTTTGCCATCGATCCGCAGCCCAGCATTACGATCAACCTGTATTTCTTTTGTTTGGGGCTCGTCGCCAAAGTTGTGGGAATTCCTTGGGCGGCCGCGCTTGCCCGATTTCTGTTTGGCGGCCTGTTCGTGCTGCTGCTGGACCGGATTATTCGAATGATCAGCCAGAACGGGACTTATCAGAAGCTAGCTCTGGCAGTGGGCTGCTTTGGCGCAGGTTTTGGATTCTTGGCCTGGCAGACGCTTGGGCAAGACTTTGTGAGTGACTCCCACAGCCCCTTTAAGGGCATGCTGTTAAGCCACCTGCCGAACGACATTTGGCAGCCCGAGGGCTTTGCGTTTTCTTCCATTCTCACCAACAGCCTGTTTTCCTTCAGTTTTTGTTTGATCCTCGGCATCTTCCTATGTGTGTTGAAAGCACGGACGTCTTGGAAGGCTGTGCCATGGGGCGCGGTAGGCATGCTCGTGCTTATGAATGTCCATAGCTACGATGTGCTGATTCTGACCCTGGTCTTGGTCGGACTCCTTGTCGCGATGTTCATGAAGAAGCAGCTGACCGCGCAGTGGATAGTGCGGGTTGTTTGCATTGGTTTGGGGGCCGTTCCGGCCGCGCTGTGGTTCCTGTACGTTCTAAAGCACGACTCCGTCTTCGCCGCCAGAGCCGCGACCGAGACTTATACGGAGAACTTCCGCTCCATTCTCGGCGGCTACGGGCTGCTGATGCTTTTTGCGGGAGTTGGAGGGATCTTCTGGATACGCAAACACCCGCAAGAAAAGCATGTCGCGATTGGCATTGGGCTGTTCGCCGCATCGATGATAGGACTGTTCTTCCTCGCCCAATCCCACACTGACAAATACTGGATGGGCCTTGCGCCTTGGTGCCTTCTCTATGTTTTGGGTCTTGTGGTGGTCGCCCTCGTGGCTCAATCGAACGCCGCACTGAGCCTTGTGCTAAGTTGGGCCGTTGTGGGGCTGATTGCTCCCTATTTTCCGGGACTCTTCGAACGAAAACTCCTGATGGGGCTGAGCATTCCCTGGGCGATTCTCGGAGCGGCCGGCATGTATCTGCTCACCCGGACTCTTAAAGCAAACGAGCAGAGGCTGGTTTTGGGGCTCTGCGCCATCCTCGCCGCCGCAACTTCGGTTAGGTGGATGGGCAGGGAATTCGAGCTTATCAATCAGAACATGTCCAGCACGACGGTTCAGCCGATTTATCTTTCGGCGGATGCGGCCAAGATCTTGGACTATCTCAACGACCATGTGGACGACCACCGCGTGGTGGTAATGGCAATGCCTGGCCTGCCCGTTATGATAGAAAACCAATATGTGACGCCCCTTGTCCCCGACCTGAACCCGATTGTAAGCGGGTTCACCGGCGCCTACACCTACGCCGGGCACTGGAGTGAAACCCCGCATTACGATGAATCCACAGACCTGGCCAGCCAGGCCGATCTTCCCTATTATCTAAAGAATCGAAGAGGCACCGCGGCGGCGTTCTTTGTTAAGTGGCCTTTGGAGGAGCGGAAGGATTTTGTTAAGAAAATCGGAGTTGACTACATCCTGACTGCCGTTCCGGAAACCGTTGCGAAGTTGACATCTGGAATGAAGACGCCGACTCACATCATCGACGAACGGGATTTGGGGCAGACCGTCGTTGACGGTTCGACGTTGAGGTTGATCAAAGTAAACGCCTCGTAGGGGTTAAATCAGCAGCGGCTGAATAAGTCGCTCGCGGAATCCTTGCTTTCATCCGTCCCATTGACGATGGTGGGGGACGGGCGATGGTACGGGCGAAGGGCGTTACCCGAATAAAGGTCACGCTCGAGAATCTCGCCTAGGGCCATTCCGGCGATTAGTGCGCCAAGAATCCAAATAGCGAAGATATACCGGTACCTCACGATTCCATATTAACTCCGATTTGATAAACCTGAGCAAGCAATTTGACGGTTTCCTTAACAATTGTTAACTAAGCGTTCACAAATTGGCCTTGAAGAAGTCGAGATACGTTTGAGTGCGCATCTTCTCTGCCGGCGTATCCCCCAAATCGTGCTTCCTCATCGGGAAGACCATGATCTGGACGGTCTTACCTGCTGCGATCAGCTCATCCACAAACTTCAGCTCTTGCTGGTTGTGAACGTTGTCATCGCCGGTCCCCCACATCATGAGCAGCTTTCCGTGGAGATTCTTTGCGTCCTTCCAGACGGCAGCGTCTTCGTAGGCCTGCGGGTCTTCCTTCGGCAGTCCGAACAAGTGCTCGGAATAGAACGTGTCGTACAGCATGGGGTCCACGTAAGGCGCGCCCGCCATACCTGCCTTGAATTCGGTGGATCGGCACATGCAATTCAGCACGTTTCCGCCTCCTCCGCTCCATCCCATGATCCCGACGCGGTTCGGATCAACATCGGGCTGGGACTTTAACCAAAGGGCAGCGTCCACAAAGTCATTTCGCTCGCTGCCTCCATAAAAATGGCCGCGGATCGCGTCCGCAAGATGCCGGTTTATGACCGTCGAGCTCCGGTTGTCCACATGCACAACGATGAACCCGCTATCCGCCAACAGCTGATCTTCCGCCCAATCATAGTTCCATTCTTCGGCGACGGTGGGAGCTTCGGGTCCTCCATAGATTTGGATGATGGCGGGATATTTCTTGCCCGGTGTCATGGTCCTCGGCTTTCGAATAGTCGCGGGCAGTTTGAATCCGTCCCGTGTGGGGATCTCTACGTATTTCTCGGGAGAGAGAAGCACGCCGCTCAAAATGTCCAAGCTGGGCTTGTCAAGTGTTTCCACAATCGCCCCGTCAGCCCGCCGAAGCTCCTGGGTGGGCGGAGTATCCCGGCTGGAACGAACATCCACGAAAAACTGGCCATCGGGACTGAAGGTTGCGACATGAGTTCCCTTCTCTTTAGTGACCCGTTCAAGTCCGCTGCCGTCATCGTGAACCCGGTAGAGTGCGCGTTCCTGCACCGAGTCCTTGTCGCCGTCCAAGTAAATCCAGTTCTGATCCCGGTCTACAAAGGTGACCGTGGTGGGATCGAACATTTCGGCCGGCAATATCTGCCACGCGCCCTTCGTGATTAGTTTCGGCTCTTGGTCCGAGACCGCAGGGTCCACGCGGTAAAGCTGCTCATAGCCACTTCTGGCAGAACCAACGATGAGTCCTTTTCCCCCGTTCACAAAATCAAAATCGTCGTTAACGTCGATGAACTTAGGGTTTTCCTCGCTGAAAAACGTTTGGGGCGCCGACGATATATCGGCCTCCGGCACTCCCATAACGGAAACCTTCGTTTGCTCCCGATTCATGGTCTGGTAGAGAAAATAGGGGCCCTCGTTGCCTTTGGTCGCCCACTTTGCACCGACCACGTAACCGTCCTGAGACTTCAGAGGGTTCAGCAAAACGGGGGCGCCACCGGCCGCGGGCACAATGCCCACATTCACTAATGGGTTCGGGTTGCCCGGCTTTGGATAGCACTGGCTAAGGATGGCCGGATATTGCGGCTTAATATCCACAATGAGACTGGGAGGAACGTTTGATTCGTCCGTCCTCAGGTAGGCGATGTCCTTGGAATCGGGAGACCACCAAAAAGCCTGGTCATGATGATTGTAGATCTCCTCCCAGTACACCCAGGTCAGAACGCCATTGAGCAGGTTTGATTTACCGTCACTGGTGAGCCGGTTGACTTTCTTAGAATCCAAGACGTAGGAGTAAAGATCGTTGTCCTTGACAAAGGCCACCGCAGTTGCGTCCGGCGAAAACTGGACATTCTTTATTGAGTTTCTGGCCGAGGCCGCTTGGACCACGCCGTTGCTGCCCGTATCGGCGATAAAGAGGCGAGTATCGAGCACGAAAGCTAGGAATCGGCCGTCAGGCGAAACCGCTTGTGGAGGCGGCAGTTCCATAAGCTGCGGACCGCCCGCACCATGAATGGCGTTCTCGATTGTGACTGCGTCTCCAAGGGGCGAACGTTTGTCGGTAGCCGCATCGAGTTTCACGAAGCCTCCTGAACCCGGATCGGCAAGGAGGAGGTCATGTTTGCCCGCCCACGCACACCAGGAAATGTTGTACAGGCGCTCGGCATCGTCGAACGCGTAGTTCAGCGTGATCGGCTTTGCCTGAGAATGGGCAGAGATAGCTATCGAGGCATATGCGATGAGTGCCGCGATGCGGGATGACGCCCACCTTGTCGGGAGTGAGGCCTGAGTCATGCGTCCTTCCTCCCAGTAGGTCGCCCCGCTTCGGCGTGGGCTCTGCGAACATTCGCTCGGCGCAGAATGCCGGCACGCCCTTTCTCGATCAAAGGTTCTCCCTTAGAAAAGAAACTGTCTTGCCCCACGCGTCCGCAGAGGCTGCCGAATTGTAGACCTCTGGACGCGCGTCGTTGAAGAAGGCGTGGTCAACGTCCGGATACGTGTGAAAGTCGTGGGCCTTCCCCAGTTGCGTCAAATCGGCATCCAGCTTGGCAACCGCTTCCGGTGAGGCGTAGCCATCTCTTTCAGCGAAAATTCCCAGCACAGGCGCTTCAAGGCGGTCTAACGGCGGTTGGACATTCGGATGGATCCCATAGAAATCCACGCAGGCGCCTATTTGGCGGTTTACCGAGGCCGCAAACAGGCTGAGTTGCCCACCCATACAAAAGCCTACGACGCCGGCCTTCTGGCTCGTTACCGAAGGGTCCTTTAACAGGGTTGTGACCGCGCAGGCCATGATTTTCTCGGTCTCTTGGATATTGAGGGCCATCATGAGCTTGCCTGCCTCTTCAGGCTCCGTGGTGGACTCTCCGTTATAAAGGTCGGGGGCAAGAACGGTAAAGCCCTCAGCCGCAAAGCGGTCGGCCACGTCCTTGATGTGCCCCACCAGCCCCCACCATTCCTGCAAAAGAATCACACCAGGTCCCGAGCCGGACTTTGATCTCACCAAATAGCCCTCGTAGCCTTCGCCGTTGCATTGAAAGGAAATCGCTTCGCCGTTCATGTCATGAACTCCAAACAAACGTGATGCTCATATTTTGCACCAGTCATTTCTTCGTTTGAGCGGGTGTCTCAGAACGGTTGTAGGAGATCCTGTGTTATTGACTCGGCGCCCATAAAGCTTTCGGGCGGCTCGGCGAACACCTCGATCACATTCCCACTGACTGGATGGGCAAAGGCGAGAAACGCAGCATGGAGCTGAAGTTCGTTTGCGCGGTATTCCTTGGGTGCGTACAGCCGGTCACCCAAAACTGGGTGGCCGATGGATTGCAAATGCACGCGAATTTGGTGCGTTCTTCCCGTTTCTAAAGCCGCCGCGAGCACCGTTCCAAATGGGAACCTTCCCAGTGTCTTGAAATGGGTCAGGGCGCTTTTTCCTGATGGGTCGACTGCCATAAGGAGCCTGTTTCTCTTGCTTCGTCCGATGGGGGCGTTGATGTCGAATCGGTCGAGGTCAACATTTCCTGCGACGACTGCCACATAGCGGCGTTTTGCAGCTTTCGTCTCTATTTGTCGGGCGAGTTTTGCGTGGACGGAGTCCGTCTTGGCGATGAGAATCAGCCCGGTCGTGTCCTTGTCCAAACGGTGAACGATCCCCGGCCGAAAATCCCCACCCATGTGGGAAAGCCCATGGGAACGGGCGAGGAGCGCATTCACGAGCGACGGCTCCTTCAACGATGGTGCAGGGTGGACGGCCATGCCTCTCGACTTGTTTACAACCAGCAGGTGCTCGTCCTCGAAACGAACATCCAGTTGAAAATCGTATGGCGTCAGGTCATGGGGAGCGGTTTCCTGTGGATCGCCCAGAATCACCCTCATGCCCGGCCGGAGCATAAAGGAAGGCTTTTGCGGTGTGCTTTCAACGCTTACGCTTCCCGAGGTGGCCATTTTGGCGAGCTTGCTCCTGCTGTGGCCAGGGAGAGCCCTGGCAAGGAAGAGGTCCAAGCGCTCCGCGCGATCGGCGATTATCTCCACAGGGGCATTATGATGTAGGGGGCTGTCGTCGTGCGCCAAAACACGCTTTGCAGCAAATCGGGTGTAAACTCGTCGAATGGCAACCCTTCTTAATCCGCCCGCCCAGGAAACGGGAGCAGTCTCTGAGAACTTGCTTGAAAAGCTGCGCAAGAGCTTTGATGCCGAGCCGCGCTTCAAGCAGTCAATGAACGCGGTTTGCACCACGCCGATCTCCAAAGTGGCTCTTAATCGCGACAGGGTTGCGGCGATCGACCATTCCTATAGCCACCATTTGCCCGAGAACAAAACGGTTGCGCAAATGCAAAGCGGGCGCTGCTGGATGTTTGCGGCGCTCAACACCTTTAGAGTGGAAGCGATCAAGAACATGAATCTGGACAACGAATTTGAACTCAGCCAGAACTACCTTACGTTCTGGGATAAGTTTGAAAAAGCCAACTACTTCCTGGAGTCGATCCTCAACACGCTGGACGAGCCGATCGGGAGTCGCCTCTTGGATTTTCTGCTCCAGGGCCCCGTGCAGGACGGCGGACAATGGCACATGTTTATCAACCTCGTGCGCAAGTACGGCGTTATGCCGAAACGAGCAATGCCCGAGACAGAAAGCAGTTCCAACACTCGGGAACTGGGATTCCACCTCACTCACATCCTCAGGGACCACGCATGCAGGCTGCGAGCTGCTAAGGAAAGCGGCAAGGATCTGCCCGCTTTGCGTACCATGAAAGAGAAGTTTCTGGAAGAGGCCTACCGGGTGCTGGCGATCCACCTTGGCGAGCCGCCGACACAGTTTGATTGGCAGTGGCGCGACAAGGACAAGAATTTCCATCGCGAAGGCGAAATGGCGCCCCTTGGCTTTTATGATAAGTTTGTGGGCCTGAACCTAGACGATTTGGTTTGCCTGATTAACGATCCGCGCCCCCAGCACAAGTACGACACGGTTTACACGGTTGACTACCTTGGCAATGTGGTTGGCGGCGAGCCGGTCAAGTATTTGAATGTGCCGGTAGAAACGCTGAAGAAAGCCGCCATTGCACAGATAAAGGATGGCCACTCGGTTTGGTTTGGAAACGACGTGGGCAAGCACCTTGACCGCGACCTGGGTGTGATGGACCTGGACCTCTTCCAATACGACCTTGTTTATGGAACGAGGCCCACCATGTCAAAGGCTGAGCGTTTGCAGTACGGGCACTCCCAAATGACCCACGCCATGGTATTCACAGGCGTGGACCTCGATGACAACGGAAATCCGAAGAAGTGGCGGGTTGAGAACTCCTGGGGCGAAAAACCTGGCGATAAGGGCTTCCTTCAAATGACGGATGCCTGGTTCGATCAGTATATGTACGAGGTGGTCGTACATAAACAATACGTGCCGGCCAAGTCGCTTGCCGCCCTGCAAAAGGACGCGGTTGTATTGCCGCCATGGGATCCCATGGGCTCGCTCGCCCGCTGACTTTTCAGGTCAGTGGCCGAGAGCATGGGTTAACGATGCCCGTGCTTGCGCCAAGTTCGCAATTGCGGTGACTTGGTCGCTCTTTGCCTGCACCAACGCCGCTTGGGCCGTTATGACCGTGACGAACGGGGTAACGCCTGCTTTGTATTGCCCCATCGCCAGATCCACGTTCTTAGTTGCGTTTTCAACCTGCGAACTCGCCACGGTAACTCTCTGCTCGGAGGTCTTCACGTTGATGTACGAGGTTGTCACATCTTGGATCGCTGCGAGTTTGGTTTGATTCAGCGTCTGCAATGCAACTTGGGCATCTCCATGTGCCGTTTCGACTCGGCCGGCGGTGGCGCCGCCATCCTCGATCGGCCAGGTTACGCTTAGGCTTCCCGCCAGTCCGTAGTTGGCAAGCGGATCCCGGAAGCCGGAGTTGCTAACTCCCACCTGGAGGTTGACAGCCGGAGAACTGGAAGTCCTCGCAGCGGACACTTCATACCCTGCCGCACACGAATCTGTAGGATAGCGGCGAGGATGTCCGGACGTTGCTGCAGGGCCTCCATAACCATGGTGTTCACATCCGAGGTTGGCTCATCAGGCTCTGTGGAAGCCGTAGATATGTCGGGAACGATTGGAGTTCTGGGATCGACCCCCATATCAACGCAGAGTGTGAATCTCGAAGTGGTTGCGGTTGCCTCCGCCTGGATCAGTGCCGAGATATCGTTGGCCAGGGTCGTTCTCGCGTTAATAACATCAGCGGGAGCGCCAAGCCCCGCGTCCAGACTGGCCTGAGCCAAGTCCAAAGCAGCCTGAGCGCTGTCTACGTTTGCCTGTTGAACTTGCACCAATTCTTCGTTTTGGGCGAATGTGTAGAACTGGTTTTTGACTTGGTAAATCGCATCGATCTGCGCTTTTGTATAAGTTTGCTGGGCGCTTTTTGCAAGTGCGTTGTCTTCGCGTACGAGATCGCGAGTGTGGTTAAAATCAAAAACAAGCTGGTTCAGCACCACGCCGCCTGAATATCCGGCAAGTTGGGAGCCGGTCTTTGTGGTAGCCGTCGTACCGCTTCCATTGGATCCCGTAGTGCCCGTCCCGCCCGTGCCCGTCCCGCCGGTACCAGTCCCTCCCGTACCAGTTGTTCCTCCGACAGAAGGAAGAACGCTGCCGCTGTTACCGTGAAGCGTCTCTTGCCTCGCGTAGTTTTGGCTGGCCGACAGTTGAGGATATAGGGCTGCAGCTTGCGTTACCAAAACGCCTCTTGCCTCAACCCATTGGCCCATTGCGATGCCAATTGCCGGCAGATTTTTTAAAGCGATCTGAGCCGCCTCTTCGGCAGTCAGCGGTTTGTTGACGGGTGCGCCACCGCCTGGAGGAGGCGGAACATCCACGTTTGGCGGATTCTTGGCTACCGATGTCTTCGGCTCAATTGGCGGCGTAAGACCCTGCTGTGAGTTGGCCGGTGGAGGCGGAGGGGGCGGGGTTCCCTGAGTCGGCGGCTTAGCCTGCAAATTCTGCGGGGGAGCAGCCTGCTGTGCGGCCGGTGTTGATTGCGCACCGGCAAATGCGGCGGTTGAAACAACCGCCATTGCCAAAAACATCTTGCAGCTCATTAAGCAGACGCCTCGCTACCGTAACCAGAAGCTCCTCGATCAGGCGTGGAGCCCCCCTGGGTCAAAGCTTCGCTGCGCAAACAGCCCTCAATCAATTCATCTAAAGACGAAATGAGCCTTGACTGGCTCTCCGGCGAAATTTTGCTCAAAGCTTCCATCGTTCTCATGACTCGATAATCCTGCCTCTCCTTCATGCATTTCAGGCCATATTCCGTCAGTTTCAGATTTTTCACTCGTCTATCTGACACGCTTTCCTTCCGCTCTACCATGCCAACGGCTTCAAGCCGGTTGGCCACTTGGGTGACCGCGCTCACGGAAATGCCCAGTTCATCGCTCACAGCCGAGTGATTCTTCGGCCCGTTTAACAGCACACGAAGAACTCTTACCTGCGCAACGGGTAGGTTTTGTATAGGGTCCTTCTCCTGTACCTTGTATAGCGTGCGCATTAAACGCGGCAGCATTTCTTCAACTAGCGCCGCATTATTACGTGTCTCTTCGTTCATTCGGTTCACTAACGACCGGTGCGCCGTCCGTCCCCACCGCTTTTCCCTTAGGCTCATGTCTTTCTGGAGCCTGTCCGTTTCCAGCGGCGGACACGCTGGGCCCAATCATCGCAGCCCGAGTGAGGTCACGATCGCTCTTTCGGAACTTACGCGCAAGGTCATCGAACAAAGTATAGACCACTGGCACAACAAACAGGGTAAGAAATGTTGAAGTTAATAGGCCTCCAACTACACAAGTCGCAAGAGGAGCCTGCGTTTCGGAACCCTTTCCAAGCTGTAAAGCGAGCGGCATCATTCCAAGAATCGCGGCGCTCGAAGTCATCAGAATCGGGCGCAAACGGGTGGGGCCTGCCTGCAATATCGCGGCGGTACGGGACATTCCTCTGCCACGCAGCGTGTTCGTGTAGTCCACGAGGAGGATTCCGTTCTTCACCGCAATGCCTATGAGCATCAGAATTCCAATGTAAGCGGTCAAACCGAAGTTACGGCCTGTAATAAAGAGGGCGAAGACCGCTCCGATGGAAGCCAGTGGTACTGAGCACAGCACGATAAGCGGATAGACATAAGACTCGAACTGGGTTGCAAGAACGATGTAGATCAGGGCGAGCGCCATAAATATGGCCAGGTTTAAGCCCGAAAACTCGTCGCTTTGTCGTTTAACGTTCAAGCCCCAATCCCAGTAGATTCCTTGGCCAAGGTCCGTTGCCGCGAGGGTTTTCGTGATTGCCGCCTGCGCCTCGCTCACGGAACTGCCTTGAGATACCCGTCCGGTAACCGCGATGTATCTTTGGCGATTGAGGCGTGTTATTTGGTTTGGCCCATAACCAGGCTTGATCGTGGCGATTTGACTCAGCATCACGCTCGGTGTATTGAGCGTAGTCGTCGCGCCATAGGGGGTGACCGGAAGGTCCAATAACTGATGCTGGGTCTTCCGGGTGTCTTGTATCTGCTGAACGTAAATTGGATACTGGAATCCGCCCTCTTGGTAATAGCTGACTAGCTCTCCATTCGTGGAGGTGTTCACGGCGTTTGCAATGTCGTTGTAGCTGATGCCTAAAGTGTTTGCCGCGTCCCGATCCACAGACAAGTCAAACTCGGGTGTGTTCTCTTGCACTCCAAGGTCCACCGCTTCAAGGCCGGGAATGGCGCTCATCTTCTGCTGCACGATTTTTGCGGCCGCTGTAACCTGGTTGTAATCCGTTCCGAAAACGTCCACTTCCATGTTTGTGGCGCCTCCCGTAAGAATCTGGGTAACAATGTCATAGGGCTGAACCAGCGCGAGCACTCCTGGGATTTTGGCGAGTTCTTTGTTGACCAGGTTCATATTCTCCTGCGTCGAGTGTTTGCGGTTATCCTTCAACCGCACAGTTGAGCCACCTTGGTAGCCGATTTGCGCGGTCGTAGTTCCTCGCAAGCTCAAGCTTGCGCCGGCCGCAGAGAACTCGGTTTCGACATCGGGATCATGCATGAGGATGTCTTCCACCTGACTCATCGTTTGCCTTGTTTTGGAAAGCGCCGTTCCAACGGGATACTTCAAGTTGACCGTAAAATTGCCTGTGTCGGTTGTGGGAAGAAGTTCCGTTCCTATGAACGGCAAAAAGGCCATTGTTAGGATCATCGACGCGACCGCGCCAAGAATGACGAGCAAACGATGCCCGAGAGCCCAGCCCAGACCTTTATGGTAGGAAGCATCCAACTTGGCAAACTTGGCTCCGAACCAATCGAAGAATCGCGTGATCGGGCCTGGAGCGTGGGTCCTCATCTCCGGATGAGCCTCTTCAAGAACCTCGCGCTCGCTAATCAACCGTGAGCAAAGCATGGGCACAACGGTCATGGCGTCAAGCCACGAAACGGCCATGGAGAAGATCACGACGAGCGCAAACTGGGAGAAGGTTTGGCCCGCCTGTCCCTGAATAAAGAACAGGGGGAAGAACACAATCATGACCGTAAACGTGGAGGCCAAGACGGCCGACGAGATCTCCGCAGTGCCCACCACTGCTGCATCCGCGGCTCTACGTTTATCACGTTCTATGTGCCTGAAGATGTTTTCAAGCACAACTACGGCGTCGTCTACGATCAATCCGGTGGCAAGGGCTAGACCGCTAAGAGAAATCGTATTGAGGGTGAAGCCGGCAAAGTAGAACAGAGTGAAGGTTGAGATGATCGAAATTGGAATGGATAGCGCGACCACCAGGGTGCTTCTTATGCTGCGGAGAAAGAGCATGAGGATAATAACTGCGAGTCCACCGCCGATTATCGCCGTGTTTTTCAGGTCATCGATCGAGTCCTGAATAAAGCCCGATTGGTCGTAAGCCAAGGTCCATTTCAGTTCCGGATAGAGCTTCTTAACCTGCTCGAGTTTATCAAAAACGGCCTTTGCTGTTGAAACCGTGTTGGCCGCGCTTTGTTTGGTAATGATGACGCCGGCCGCAATCTGTTTATTCAGCCTCGTGTAAATCCGTTGCTCTTGGTACTGATCCTTAACCGTGGCAACGTCGCTCAAACGAACGGTGGTTTTGGTTCCGTTCTCGGCTGCGTAGGTCCCGACCGGCATATTGGATAGCTGGGCGACGCTCGTGAAATAGCCGTTTGCCCGGATCGTGTACTCAGTCAAGCCCTCCTTGCCAATACCGGCGGGCAGATTCACGTTTTCGCTTGAAATGCGTTGGGCGATCAATTGCAGCGGAATATGATAGGCGTTCAGCTTGATCGGATCGACGTCAACAATGATCGCTCTCGGAAGTCCGCCGGTGGATGCTGCGGCAGCCACGCCGTTCGCTGACTCCAGGAGAGGCGTGATAACGTTATCTAGTGTCATTCGCAACTTGACTTGATCCTGGATTCCAGTAACTCCTAGGATCAAAATTGGTAGGGATGACGGGTCGAACTTATAAACAACCGGAGCCTGAAGGGTATTCGTGGGATCTTGTGGGAAGCTTTGTTTCGCACGCTCCGCCAGCTGAAGAGTATCAACTGCGGCGGTATCGATGTTCGTGCCCCAAGTGAACTGGCAGCGGACGGAACTTGATCCCAGCGTAGAAGAAGAGTCGATCTCATACAAGTTCGCAACCTGAGATACGGCTTCCTCAACCGGCCGGGTTATCTGAATCTCCATCTGTTCCGGAGAAGTATTGGGCCAGTTCGTGAAGACGGCAACGGTGGGAATTGTCACCGCCGGCAATAGGTCCACCGAAAGCTTTGTAAGGCAGATAGCGCCAAGAATGACGAGCGCGAGAATGCGCATCATGACCGCTACCGGCCGTGTTACAGAAAACCTTGCGAATCCCATGTTTGTTGCTGACTTTCCTTGGTCGGACTATTGAGTAGAGGCACCTTGCTTGGTGCCGGATTTCCCTTTGCTGCCGGTTGATTCAGCAGAACCCGAAGGGTTTCCGGCTGTATCGGAGTTGATGGTTACCTTTGAGCCATCTTTGATTGACCGATACGAAATCGTAATCACCGTGTCGCCGATGCTAAGCCCACTCTTGATCTCTATATTCTTTGAGTCCGACTGGCCGGTAACAACCGGCACAACGTGAACGGTTCCGTGGGTGACTCCCTTGTCGTCTTTCGTAATATCCTTGACAACAGAGACCGTGTTTCCGGTATCGCCGTTGTGGACAGCTTCAAGCGGAACTAAAATTCCGACTGGCGTTTTCCCGGTCATGATATCGACGTGACCGAACATGCCAGGCTTGAAGAGCCGCTCCTTGTTGTCAAGTCTGACTTCAAACGTGAACTGTCGAACCGTCGGATCTGCTGCCGGCGTTATCAATACGACAGGCGCGGAGAAGGTTTGTCCCGGGAGCGCGTCAAAGGTAAGGGTCGCCGTTTGCCCGACTTTCATGGTTGAAATGTATTCCACCGGGGCGGAACAAGTCACATACAGCCAATCCAAATACTGAACTTCAAGCAGTTCCTGGCCAACGGAGGCCATCGAGCCCGGGTCGATCAAACGGTTGGTAACGGTGCCGTCGAACGGCGTTTTCAAGATTGTGTCGCCCACCACGGCGATTGCGTTGTTGAGCTGTGCTTTATCCGCGTCAACAACCGCCTTCAAAGCTTGAAGATTTTGCTTATAGGCGGGAACGGCGGCGGTATTCGATTTAGCATAGGTCAAAGCTTCTTTTGCGCTATGAGTAGTCGCCTTGGCGGCAACGACGTTTGCCGACTGCTGTTTCTTAACGATCGATAGATTTTGTTTTGCCGAGTCCAGTTCGGCTTTTGCGGAGGTCACTGCGGACTTGGCTGCGTCAAGGCTCTGCTGCGCGCTGCTGACCGCAGCATCGGCAACCCCTTTCGAAGCCTCCGAGGTGTCCAGATCCTGGGCTGCAACATATCCCTGCTTGTAGAGGGTGTATTCGCGCGTGTAGTTTGCGGTCGTTGACTTTTGAGTCGCTTGAGCACTTAGGACAGCCTGGTTTGCTGCCCCCTGCTGAGAAATAGCAGAGGCTACTTTGGCAGACGCATCCGTGACCGCAGCTTGCGCAGTTTGAACTTGCGCCGCCGTGTTTGCGATTACTTGCCCCTCGTTGGCCTGGGCACTTGCCAGCGCGGCTTCATCCTGTCGAATCGTTGTTTGAACGTTCGTGTCGGTCGGAGTTTCGTTCAGTAGCGCCTGCGTGTACTGGTGTTCCGCCTGAGCGACCGCGCTTTGCATTTGAGCGACTGCGGCTTCCTGCTCGATGGGGTTGATGCGAACCAAAACTTCGCCGGCTTTGACATCTTGGCCGGGACGGACGTTAAGCATGTCAACGATTCCCGCAACTTTGGATCCCAACTTAATATCGAACGGGGTATTCAAACTTCCGACTGTATCGAGATGGTTCTCGATGTCTCCGGCTTTCGCCAAGCCAACGACCACGTTACTCGCTGATCCCTTCCTAGTCGCGGCTTGGGCCTGCAGCGTCTTCGCGTTTTGGATCTTGGCGCCGATGCGCCACGCAATTACACAAACGAGGCCAACAACAAAGACGATAATCCAGACCCACTTCTTCATCTATTCCCTTTATGCGACTTAAGGATTCTACAATTTTTCCCTTGGGGACAGGTAGCAACGGGCGCAACAATTGGCTTAGACTTCTCTAAGGTTCAGCCTATGAGGCTCTTCTACGCCCAAAAATGGCCGCAGCGACTCAGTTTGAAATCGCGGGCGTTACGGGCGGCTGCGAAGGTTGCGGCCGAGCGGAGGGGGTGGCCGGCCCAGGCACTCCGAGAGGAAATCCCGAAATCTTTGTTCCAACCGCAACCACGCGCTCTGAGCCTTTGTAGTAGCTTCGCCCCAGGGGTTCCCGCGCGACTTCGACACCGTTCTTGTAGACGATCCGGTAAGTAACCAAGCTGTGGCCCTTGGATCCCTTGTCTAAAACCTTCTTGGCGCCCACTGGGAGCGACGCGTCGGTCACCGTTTTCAATCCGGTGTCCCACGTCTTCGAGCCCTCAGACTCAATCTTGATTGAAAGCGCCGGATCCTTCTTACCAAGGATCCGAAACGTGAGCTTGCCCGGCTCATAGTCCGCACTAATGGCGATAGGACTAGGCAAGGTGTTCTTGAACTTCAAATCCAGCGATCCGTAGTCCACGGTTGCATCCCGCCCAACCGGCAAGTAAGCGACGGGCATGGAGTGGTTGTGTCGTTGAACCACCGTTAGATCGGCGAAGAGGGCTGCATTGTATAAGGTGCTGCTCACTTGGCATATTCCGCCGCCCACACCCATGTCGTGCTTGCCGTTTTTGAATACCGGGGCGGTCTTTAATCCGTCTTGGATCGTCCGCTTCCCTACAACCGTATTGAAGCTAAACGTATCGCCAGGTAGCAGCACGCACCCGTTGATTTTGCCGCTGGCCAGCCGAATGTTCGTGTTGCGGTCCTTCTTTCGGACAGGAAACTTGGTTGTGAATGTGCTTACGACTTCGTCAATCTGGCGCAACTCGCTGTCCGGCACTCTTTTGACTGCCTCGACAACTGGGATCGATACCTGCGACTGCCCTTGTTCAGCCGCATCGATCGTCTTTTTCTCCAGTGCTTTATCATCTACCGCCACGCCGCCTCTTTCCGGCTTGACATCAAACCGGCCGCCCTTATAAAAGACCTTGGCCGGCTCATATTTCGTGTCCTCCGATAGAATCAGGTTGGCGACTTTCTTGGGCGTTCCATTCCACGCAAAAAGGATCGGAAAATGCTGGATTCCTTCGTTGCCTCCAATCGCCTGCTTCGCGGAATCCACGATTCCGGATACCGGCAATTGCGCGATGCTGCGTTCCACGTCCGGCGCTATGCCGGCATCGGCGAGGGGCAGTTCGATCGAATGTGAGGAAGCCGACACAAATCTCAATGGCTTCGTCTTCTCGGTTTCCCACCAACTGGCCATTTTTGTGTTCGCCTCAGTCAGGGTCAGCCCACCCACGGGAATCGGCCCGAGGTAAACATTGGGCATTATCTTTGATTCAAACCGCGCGGCGACCAAAGCCAGGCAAACTGCTGCACAAGCGGCCAATACCACGCAAACGATGAGGGCTTTTTTCATTTATTTCCGGATAGTCTTCGAAGGAGAGTTCCCGGTCCACTAGATTACTGACGTTTTCCACCGCAATTTGGGAATAAGTGGAAAACTGGTTTCCTCCCCTAAAGGCACACACCCTATGAGCTACGACTTAATCCTCCGAAACGGCACGGTCCTAACAGGTAAGACGTCATTCCAAGCGGACATTGCTATCACCAACGGCAAAATTGCTGATATTGGGTCTTTAGGGGCTATGGATGCCTCGGAGATTCTCGACTTAACAGGCCTGAGTCTGATGCCGGGAATCATCGATACTCAGGTTCATTTTAGAGAGCCCGGCTTTGAGCACAAGGAAGACATTCAGAGTGGCACTCAATCGGCCGCAGCGGGCGGCGTAACCACGGTGCTGGAGATGCCCAATACTTCCCCACCAACCGTTAGCGCCGAGGCACTTGCGGACAAGCTTTCCCGGGCGAAGGGACGCGCTTGGTGCAATATTGGATTTTTTGTTGGCGCATCGGCGGAAAATGCTGATCAGCTATCTGGTTATGAGGAGCTTCCGGGCACGCCTGGTATCAAGATTTTCATGGGCAGCTCCACGGGCTCGCTGCTCGTTCCCGATGACCCAACTCTGGGCCAGGTTCTTCGCTCCGGCCGCAAGCGAGTCGCAGTTCACGCGGAAGACCATTTTGAGCTGGAGAAGGGCAAGGTGGAAATGGGCGGACATCCCTCCGTTTTCGACCATCCTTTTATTCGATCCCCGAAAGCGGCTTTGCTCGCCACCCAGCAAATTGTCGCGCTATCCGAAGCAACCGGCCGTCCAGTGCACGTTCTCCATATTTCGACTGCGGAAGAAGCGTCCTACTTGTCCGAGGTCAAATCAAAAGGCGCTAAGGTGACCGCGGAAGTCACTCCTCAGCACCTCTACTTCGCCGCTCCCGCATGCTATGAAGAGCTAGGGACGTTCGCGCAGATGAACCCTCCACTAAGGAGCGCAAAGCACCGAGAGGCCTTACGCCAAGCTGTAAAGCAAGGGGTGTTTGATGTTTTCGGAAGCGACCACGCGCCTCATACACGCGAGGAAAAGGCGCAGCCCTATCCAAAGAGCCCCAGCGGTATGCCCGGCGTCCAAACGCTTCTCTCCGTGCTCTTAACGCTTGCTCTCGATGAGGGGCTCTTCTCCGTCCACGATGTTGTCCGTATGGCGTCCGAAAACCCGGCAAGGCTCTACGCCATAAAAGGCAAGGGCGTACTTGTCAAAGGAGCGGACGCGGACATCACGATCGTCGACATAGAGAAGAGATGGACGGTCGATCGATCCTGGATCAAGAGCAAGTGCGGATGGAGCCCGTACGAGGGCAAGAGACTAATTGGCTTCCCCGTTCACACGTTGGTCAACGGCAAGTTCGCAATGAGGGACGGCGAATTGTCGTCCGAGGCCTACGGTGTCACGCCTGTTTTCGGGCCCCAGGTCTGAGAAACTTCACGACTCGCGGTAGCCAATCGAATAGATGTTTTCGCCTATAAAGTGGAATCCCCGGTCTTTCCCGGCAACGCACTGCAAGAATGTTTGAGACGTTCTAGCTCCCGGAAGGAGCCAATCGTGGATCTCGACAATTAGAATGGGCGTCTGATCGACCCAATCCGTATTGGCCGAAAAAACGTCCTTCTCAAATCCTTCTATGTCGATCTTGACAATGAACGGCTTAACCTCTTCACTGAGCTCCCTGACATAGATCTCGTCGATGGTGACGCAGGGGACACTGGCGTCTTGCCCAGTCGCCCGCTCTGTTCGGAAAGCCCAGCTTCCCCGATCCGGATCGGACAGGGTGGCACGCCCAGGCGAAGATGCCAAGGCGCCTCGGATACAGTCCGCGTCTAAGCCCTCCATGTTGCGGCACAGAACTTCGAAGTTACGTTCTTCCGGTTCAATCGCCGCGATTCGGGATTTCGGAAGCATTAAGTTAAAGAACACGGAGGCCGCGCCGATATTCGCTCCCGCATCGATGACCAGTGGCCGGACGCCCATTTCGTCAAAATCTCGCAATGCCTCCCCGATCGCCTTGTAGCAGGGAAGCTTACGCAACTCGTAATCTCCGCGCTTGAAGATTTGCGAGATCACGCCTTCATCCGTGGTTCCCGAACGATAGAAGAAGTCCCGGGTGGTCGATTCGTATCCCACATTGACGCGGCTTAGTTCTCCGCTCATTGGGGCGCAGTATACATTCGAAGAAGATCCGGCTTCGTGAAACGCCGCGGAATGTCGTTCGTTCCATTAGCGAGGCGAACTATCGCCTCGGGGTGGAGAACTAAGATGCAGTCATTTCGCATTAGGGTCCGGTTCGTCTTTGTTACGTTTCTCTTGCTTGTCGGAGCTGTGGCAGTCTTTGGCCAGGACGGCGTTTCCACCGCGGGCGAGGCGCGAACCCGGGCGATGGGCAACCTGGGAATTATTCCCCAGGCCCGAGACGTCACGGTGGAGGACTTCGTCAACTATCCTCGCCATGAGATAGCCCGTCCGAAGGCGGGAGATGCTGTCGGTTTAGACGTCCGATGGGGCAGCGACAAAGTCCTCGCCGGGGGCGAGGCAGTTCTCCAAGTGGGCCTCAGCACGGCGCTGGTCCACGACCGATCAGAACTCCGTCCTCTAAATCTCTCCATCGTTATCGACAAAAGCGGCTCGATGGCGGACGACAACAAGCTCGTCCACGTAAAATCCGCGCTTCTCCATCTCGTTTCGAAACTCCGGTCCACGGACGACTTGTCGATCGTGGCCTTCGACTCGGAAGCGAACGTTCTGTTACCTTCCCAACCTGTTGGCGATCCGCAGCACATTGAGAATATCGTCCGCGAACTTCGCCCCGGCAGCGCAACCAACCTTAACGCGGGACTCATGCTGGGTTACCAGGAGGCTCTAAAGAACTTTCGCCCGTTGGCAACCAACCGAGTCATCTTGCTGACGGATGGAATCGCCAACCGGGGCGTAACCGATCCATACCAAATCGCTCAGGGCTCCGTGACCTATAACCAGCGCGGCATCGACCTCTGCACGATTGGCGTGGGCTCCGACGTGAACAAGGACCTGCTCAGCACCCTTGCCAAGAGCGGGAGGGGACTGTTCCACTTCGTTGCGGACTCGCAAGATATCGAAACGGTTTTCGTCAGAGAATTTCAAAGTTTGATCTCCCCGGTTGCGACTGATCCGACCCTGGAGATCGATTACGGCCCTGGCCTTTCCCTAGAAATGGTCTACGGCTACGAGCCGGTTATTGAATCCCATTCCGTCAAAATCAAGCTCGACAATATGAACACCGGGATGACCGAAGTTGTGCTGCTTCGTTTCAAGGCAGACTTAGATTCAGATTCAGATTCGTCCCGACTGGGCGTTCATGTCCGGCTCCAATACCACGATCTCGATAAGGGCGAGTCGGCGCAAGCTACCGAATCCGCCGACATCGCGCTCGCGGAAGGAGGAAGGGGGAACATGCTGGAAGACGATTCGGTGGCGAAGAACTACTCGATCGCGAACATCGCACAGTCCATTAAGTATATGGCAGCCGATTGCGAAATACGCCGCTATCGAGATGCTGAAAACGCTTTGAACCGCGCGATAGGGGAGACAAACCAGCGCTATCCAAGCGGGGACGACCCGGATATCAAGCGAACACTCTCGATCGCCATGAAGTACCAAGCCGTGCTTCGCAAGCAAAACCAGGATGACGATTCGCGGGACGCGGGCGATGACCACGCAGATGTGGGGCCGAGTGGCGCAAATCTCGTACCCAATGGAGATTTTTCGCGAGGGAATAAGGGATTCACATCTGGACTGAACTACACGGAACCTGACTATAACTGCCTGTGGGACGTCGGGTACACCATTGCCCCGACTTGGAACAAGCCCTTGTTGCACCAGTTATTCCCTTCCTTAGACTACGCCGCGCCGAAACGCCCGAGCGGAAACGAGCAAGTGCTCTACGCGAATGCCGATGGTCCAGAGCCGGTGATCCTGTGGTCAGCCGTTGTCCACTGCAAACGCAACAGCCATTACCGAATCAGTTTCCAGACCATTAGCCTGAATCGCCAGCTAGAGCGAGTCCCGGATTACGAGATCCAGTGCGATGGCCAAAGGAGCCGGCTACAAAAGGCGGGATACCAAACCTATCAAGAAATAGTCATGGACTGGAATTCTAAGAGTTCGACTACGGCTACGTTATCGATCACCCGAATGCCCATACCCGGTCAAGGAGGATTGGTCGGAATCAGCAACATCCAGATGGTGGAAGTTCATGGCACTCGAATGCTTGACTGATGGCCCTGGGAGTTTTGAGTCTTGAGTATTGAGATTTTGGTTTGAGGCTCGACCCTTACGATCCGGATTCAACACTTAACACCAAACTCACTCCCCCCGGTATGCTTCATTTTTGGGTATGTCCCCAAGGAGTCGTCATCGCTAATGCCAAAGCTAGTTTTGATTCGTCACGGAGAGTCTCTATGGAACCAGGAAAATCGGTTTACCGGTTGGGTTGATGTCCCCCTTTCTGCCCGAGGCATGGAAGAGGCACGATCGGCGGCAAAGAAACTGGGATCCTACCCGTTTGATGTGGCCTACACCAGCGTTCTGCGCCGGGCCCAGCAAACCCTCGATTTGATCCTTGAGAGTCTCGGCCGAGACTTGCCGGTCATTCGGGACCAGGCATTGAACGAGCGTTTCTATGGAGATCTGCAAGGGCTGAATAAAGACGAATGCCGCCGCCAATATGGGGATGAGCAGGTTAAAATCTGGCGGAGAAGCTACGATATTCCCCCTCCAAACGGCGAGTCGCTCAAGGATACGGCCGCGAGGACCCTTCCCTTCTTCGAGCGGTGCATCATGGGCGATATCCGGCAGGGGAAAAATGTGCTGGTGGCAGCGCACGGCAACTCGAACCGGTCAATCGTGATGAAGCTCGACAAGTTGACTGGCGAACAGGTCGTCCAACTCGAGCTTGCTACCGGCGTGCCGTTGGTCTACGAAATTGCTCCCGACGGCGAAGTGCTGGACAAGACCGTGCTGTAACCTACTTCCTGGGTTTCGTGCCCTCGTGAAGCACTGGCTTGCGCAGTTTGCCCACGACTTTGCCGAGGGGCGAAGGCATGGAAAACGGGTGACCTTTCGCAACGATGGAAACTTGGCCGTGAAGCAACCGGTCTCCGGTTGCAGCGTTCAAAGTCCAATCTGCGGAGCGTGTGCCCTTTTTGATGAGCGTCTTTACAAGAACAACGTCGCATCCGTACGCCTCCCGGTTTAGGCGCTGCCAGTTTGGCCCCGAATCAGATTTGCTGGAAAACGGCACATGGAACTGCCGTTTGGCGCCTGAGCTATCACTGATCGTCAGCAGGGCGTTCTGGTTTACCCGGCAGATTCGATAAGAGAGCCAGATTGCCCCGGTCTTGTCCTCAACGTTGTACCACTGCCCAATGCAGGAAACGGACATCGGTGGCGTTTGCGCAAATGCTGTTGCTGCCAAGCAGAATACGGCCGAGGCCCCGGCCCAAAGCCGATTCAACTCAGGCCTCTTTGCCTCTTTCCTGAACGGCGCCGGCTAAGCGGGATTCCAGCTGGCCCAAAGAATTTGAGACACGCTCCGACAGCTGCTCCGCTTCATCAGGATCATGCTGCCTGCGAACTCGCTCGATAAGCAGGATTGCCACGGCGCCAAATAGGGCGCCCACTACAAAGAAACTTGACCTTCTCACTACTGTCCCGTTGTACCTGCCCCAAGGCGGTTCGCACAGGATCAGCCACGCCCGCTATGAGCGTGGCTGATCTGCTGTGCTTATTGTGCCGGATTCACCAGCAGGGTTGCCGAAGCCTGGTTGTAGCCTGCGAACACTCCAGTGATGGTTGTGCCGAGTTGCCTCGAAACAGTTGGCGTTGTCAACGTTGCCGTCACCGACGTCTTTCCTGCCGGGATTGTGATTGTCGGGAACGGACCAGCCGATCCCGTGAGCGGAAGGACGGTGCCGTTCAGGGCTACTCCACCAGGCTCACTCAGGAGAGTCGACGACTGGCTCAGTTGAACAACGATTCCACTTGCGGGTGCCGCGCTGTTCACCGTAACCGTGACTACGGTGGTTTTTCCACCAACCACGGAGCTTGGAGTAAGTGTCAAGGTTCCCGTTCTCACCGCAAGCACGGTCATGGTTGCCGAGACCTTGGTTGTCCCGTAGCCTGCCGTGATTGTTGCCGGCGTATCGGCCGTGACTTGAGCTGTCGTGATCGAGAACGTCGCCGAAGTCGTACCTGGCTCCAAACTCACCGAGGATGGCACCTGCGCTGCCGCATTGCTGGAAGTCAGTGAGATTGGAAGTCCGTTCTTCGGGATCAACCCGGAGAAATGGACGGTTCCAGTTGTGCTCAACCCGCCGTAAATGTCCGGATTGGCTATCGTCAGGCTGTTCAAGGTCACTTCCGGAGGAAGAACGGTGAACGACGTAGAGTTCTCGCCGAGCGAATCTGTACCGGTCAAGACCACCGGGGTTTCCTGAGCAACCTGGTTGGTGATGACGCTGAACGTGCCGGACTGCTTTCCAGCCGGAATGGTCACCGTCGAGGGCGAAAAGAGTAGCCGCAGCCGTGTTGCTGCTTGTTAGCGAAATCGTCGTCGCCGAGGTGGAGAGTACGTTCAATGTTATCGTGCCAGAACCGTTTTGGACACCTCCAATGATGTTCTGCGGAAGCACGTTAATCACGAACGGCAACGGCGAAACTGTCACAACTTTAGTTGATGTGAGTTCTCCTTGTAACGAGGGCACCGAAGCGGTGATCGTCACAACTGTCTTGGACGGCACCACCTTCGTGTAACCGTTGAAGGAAGCAGTCGTTTTGCCTGCAGGGATGAATACGACGGAAGGCAACGTGAGCGCGGACGGCGCATTGCTCGAAATCTTAACCTCAAGCTCGTCGTTTTGCTCCGCACGCTCAATCGCGAGATTGAACGCAAAGTTTCCAATTCCGCCTTCTACCGCCGATGGCGTTCCCGTGAGGGTTAGCGTTTCCGGCAAGATCGAAAGCGAATTCGGAGACTGCGAGCGATCCGAAAGAAGCCGTAAGGCTCACTGTCTCAGGCACGCTGGTTACCGGCGTCTTCACAAAGAAGATCGGTGTCTGAGCCTGGCCGGCCGGGATCGTCACTGTCGGCGAACTCAATGTTGCGAGCGCCTTGTTGTTTACCGTCAAGGTCACCGTTAGTCCGCCAGTTGGCGCCGCGGTCCCAGGGTCACGTACGCTTCCGCGGTCGAACCTCCGGTTATCGTTGGCGTTACAAGCTGGAAGGAACCCAGCGTTATCGGGTTGACAAAGATCGTCCCATTCGCAGTGGCGCCGTTATTCTGCTGCGTTGCAACAATGGTCTTAAACACGTTGGCAAAGACCGAAGTGGTGGTGGCGCTGAACGACGCGGTGTTTGAACCCGTGGGAATTGTCAACTGCGTCGCGCTGAGCTTGACCGGCGCCGTGCCTTGCGTTTCCGTGAGGTTCACGATGATCGGAGTCGGGCCCGCCGCACCATTGAGCACCACCTGCCCTTGCGATGAAAAGCCCCCAAACAGTATTTGAGGATTGAACGTGACGTTCTTTACGCTCGCTGGCATCACGGTTAAAACTGACGTGGTGCTGTAAGCAAAAGCTTGCTGAGTCGCGTTCGGCAAAGTATTGGCGATGATCCTGGCTGAGAAAGTCACCTGGGTGGGAGCATCCACGCCGGAAGTCGTGATATTGATTAGGCCGCTATTCTGCCCCGTGCTGTCGCCAGTGATCAACAGTGTAGAAGCAGTCGGCTTGGCAACTGCAGGGTTCGTGGTCGTAATCGCCAAGGTAACTGTAGATCCATTCGGAATATCCTCCGCAAGGAATACACGGGCCGTAGTGCTGTTGCCGCCCACGATCGATGGGACGGAAACGCTAAAGCTTTGCAGCAGGGGCACGACTTCAACCCCGCGAATTATATAGATGCCATCGTGATATGCCGTGAGGGTCAAGGCAGTATCAACCGTGACATCGGCGACCTTGAATGAAAAGCTACCGCTAGTAGCGGGACCCGTTATCGTAACGGTTTGCGACGGAATGATCGCCTGATTGCTGCATTCGATTTCCACAGGAACCGGGTTGGCCGCTGAAGGCGCGTTGTCCAGCACAACCTTACCTCCCGAAGCCGTGCCACCAGGGAATTACTCCCGGCACAACTAGGTCGGAAACATAGGGCGCGCCGGTTACCTTGAATTTCGTAAGGAACCCCATTGGGAACGGTCCGGGAACCGTGTCATTAGGTTTGAGGCCCGCCTGAACGGGTGCCGCGTTCCAGAACAGCCAAGGCGCAGGTTGGGCCGGTGAGGTGGGGATGTCGAAATAGGTATCGTCAAAGACCCCAGGCGTTGTTGGAAACTCAACCGAGGTTGGACCGCTGCAGACGAACGAATCCGTCCATCCAACCATGTAGCAGTTGCCGCCGGAATCGATCGCCAGTTCCTCCCCCTGGTCGTCGTAGGTGCCACCCCAATAAGTGCCGTAAACCAAGCCGGTACCGGTTGGGCTTATCACTTCAAGGAATGCATCGCCTGGCGTAAATCCAGGCTGGATAATCATGTTCGGCGTTTTAGTTGTGAACGGCTGCTTGGGGTTGTAGGGTGTGTATGCCGGTTGGGCAGTCGGGCTCGTTGTCGGAACTCCTTCGCCAATATCTGTATTAACGGAACCTGTCAAATAGAGATTTCCAGAAGGGTCAACTGCAATCCAACTAAGAACGTTAACGCCGAGGCCGGTGTAGGTGGAATATTCCAGGTTCGCGCCTGCGCCATCGAACTTCGCGGCGAACAGCCCGCCATCTGAGCCTGTAAACAGGGCTCCGGTGGTATTTGGAAAATCGATCGAGCCAGAACCGCCCCATACGTAGGGTTCGCCAATTGAGTTAACCGCGATGCCGCCGCAGTAATCGTCACCACTGCCACCGATATAGGTAGTGAACGAAACCGTGATGGGGCCGGCCGCGCCTTTCGCATTTGGCAGAACCGGGTTCAGCTTCGTGACATAGCCATCCTCATTACGCGCCACGGTCTGGAAGGCGCCGGCAGTAGCCGGTATACCGCCGCTGGTCGAACCACACAAGTAGATGCCTCCGTCCGGCGCTACCGTGCCGCCATTGGTGATGGATTGTGGGCCTCCGTAGTAAGTGGCGAAGTATACGGACGCATTGGAGTTAAAGCAAAGGATGAACGCGCTGTCGTAAGTTGGAGTGGACTGATAAGCATCGCTCGTCGGGGTGATCGTGCCCTTGCCAAACACATAAATTCTGTCAGAGCCGTCAACAGACACGTTCAGAAGGTTTCCGTATTCGCGTGGATCGTCTCCTATATTTTGGACGTCTCCGAATCCGAAGGAGCCCGAAACGCCGCCAAAGCCATCCGCGCCAAGCAACTGAAACCCGCCGCCAAGATACGTCGAATACTCTAATTTTGAGCCGTCGGCGCTGAGAATGCTCATGACGGTCCCAAAGTTGTTACTCGTGGAAGGGGTCGTTTGAATCGCGCCTGCCGTCGTGGGGTATTCGCCTTCCGCGAAACCGCCAACAATAACACGATTGGTTGAATCCAGTTGAACGAGGGTTCCGCAGGCAACGCCGCTTGGGAACGTTCCAATGAGGCTGCTAAATACCAAATGGCTCCCGTCTTGGGTGAACTTCGTGACAAAAAGGTCGCCGCCCTCCACATAGTTTTGATATGCGCCGACCGTCACAGGAAAATCGGGTGCCGTTGTGAAGCCGGTGATGACAGGCGCACTGTCCTGTCCGACAGCGACGCCAAAAGCTTGCGTGAACTCATTTCCGTTGTCGCCTACGAGACTCGAATAGATCACGGAGTAATACGTGGGGTCAATGACCAAGGCCTTCGTTCGGTCGTAGTCGCCTACCTTGAAACCAACGCGGCCATCCGCGTGCAAATCAAACTTGACATCTACCGGCGACTGGATCCCGTTCACGTTCTGAAATGCGTGAAGATTCGCGATTGCTTGATGCCCCACCGACGTGGACAGCGACAGCGTGCCGTCGTTGTTCCTGGTGATTCCTTGAGCGCCCCTATAGTTGACAACAACGTTTGATACGCTGTGTCCCGGAGCCACGATGATATCAAATCGCGGGTTGTTATTCTCTTTAGTAAGGTGAAGATCGACTCCGTCGTAAATCCCCTTGATATCCGCTTCGGCATAGCTGTCCGCGTGATAGGTTTGCTTAGGGGTGATGAAGTTGATCTTGCGATTTAGCGGTTGGGTTCCAACGGCCGCGGAGTTGGCCGAGGGAATTCTCAAATTCCATCGACACAATGTCACCATTAAATGCCACCGGACTGGCTTTGGACGTCGACTTAATAGTTTGAAAGAAGTCGTACAGCACGGAATGATCCGTAACCCAAATGCGTGTGTTGCCCGTAGAGGTGTAATAGCGGGCTTTGGAGTTCCATTGGCCCTTATTCTCAATGAAGCCACGTCCCAAAGGACCACCGCCTTGCGTCAGGTCATTCACCTGCTGCGGCGTCGGAGTCTGCTGAGAACCTGAGGCGAACGCAGCAGCGGGAGCCAATCCAAGGGTGGCAACCGCAACGGCTCCGCCCAATACGTTGAACAAGAACTTCTTACCTATCACAGATACGACACCTCTGCCGACCAAACAACAAACTGTCCATAACTTTTCGCCATTGGCTTAACTTCCATTAACTCTATCCACCCCACTCCACTGACGGCTCCAGCGTAAGAACTGCGCTGCCACTAGAGTTTTGTCCAACAAACGTTCCCTTAATCGTAGTCGAGATCGGGCTTGCCACATAGGGTGTACTGAGGTTCACAACCGCACTCGTTTGCCCCACAGGGATGGTGACCGTGGGGAACGGCCCGGCCGATCCTGTAAGCGGAATCACTTGGCCACTAAGATTGATCCCCCCCGACTGACTTAACAAGGCTGAGGACTGACTGAGTTGCACCGTGATGCCCGTGGACGGAGCCGCGATGTTGATGGTTACGGTCAGTTGGACGGGACCGCTTCCGTAAGTCGTGCTGGGCGACAGGGCCAATGATCCGGTCCTCTGTGCAAGCACCGTCATTGTCCCCGTGATCTGCAGGGCGCCGTAGGAAGCAGTGATCGTCACCGGCACGTCATAGCTGACCGACGTCGTGGTGATCGCGAACTTCGTTGAGGTCGAACCCTTGGCCAAGGTCACCGTTGGCGGAACTTGCGCAGCAGATTCGCTCGAGAAGATCGACATCGGCATACCGCTCTGAGGAATCATGCCCGAGTAGCTCAAAGTTGCCGTTGTGCTATTTCCACCAAAAATGCTCGGGTTGGCAATCGTCAGGCCGGTTAATGTGACCTGAGGTGGAGTGACGGTCACACTGGCCGTGTTCGCCCCCTCGGGATCCGTGGCAGTGATTGTAACCGGTGTGTTCTTAGGAACAATGCTGGTGACAACCGTAAAGGCTCCAGTTTGATTCCCTTTTGCAATAACAATCGATGCTGGCTCTGCATGGGCGACACTGTATTGGCTCGTACCGAACGTAACCGTTGTATTTGCAAGGGCAGGCGCGTTCAGAGTTACGACTCCTGAACCTTCAGAGATACCGCCAATCAGGCTCGTCGGAGAAACCGTGATCTTCAGCGGCAACGGAGTGATGGTCACCGTTGTCGAAGCTGTGAGCTTTCCTTGAAGAGTCGGCGCGATCGTCGCTGTTACGGTCACTGTCGTCGTGGCGGCAACCAAACTTGTCGTTCCCGTGAAGGAAGTCGTAGTCTGTCCAGCCGCAATCGAGGTACTGCTCGCGATATGAAGCGCAGACGGCACGCTGCTCGTCAGCCCAATCGGAAGAGCGACATTCTGCTCTGCCGCACCTAGGGTCAAGCCAAAGGTGAAATTCCCCTGCCGGCTTGCAGGGTCTTAGGCGTGGGAGTGATTGTCAACGATTCTGGCTCCACCTCTATCGTGTTTGTAGCCGTGAGAGGACCATAGGTCGCGGTAACTCTAAGCGTTTCCGCCATGGTCGTAACCTTTGTTAGAATGTTGATGATGCCACTCTGAGAGGAGCCAGATGGGATGATCACTTGCGCGGGCGAAATACTTCCCAAACTGGGATTGCTTGTGGTCAGATCCACAGCTAGACCATTTGGCGGCGCAGGCGAACTCAGCGAAACGTAAATTCCGGCCTTGGAACCGCCCGTTATTGTAGGAACAACCACCTGGAGTGCACCCAACGTGATCGGGGTTACAAACAGAGTGCCCGAACTGGTCGCGTTATTGTTCTTCTGGGTGGCGACCACAGTTATAAACTCGTTGGCAAAAACTGGTTTCGTCGTGGCCGTGAACTTGCCCACGTTTGAACCACTTGCGACGGTCACCGTCGTTGGGCTGAGTGCAACAGAGGCCGTACCCGTTGTTTCCGCCAGATTCACAGTGATCGGCGTGGGACCTGCTTTACCGTTGAGCACCACAAGACCGTCAGACGGAAATCCTCCGGAAACAATCTGGGGCGAGAACTGCACGTTTGCCACACTGGCCGGCAACACCGAAAGCACCCAAGTAGGAGTGAATGCAAAGGACTGCTCAGAGGTATTGGGCAAGAAAGTGTTGACGATCTGACCCGAGAACGTTACTTGCGTGGCCGAGTCAACACCATTCGTATCCACCGTAAGGAGCGCGCTGCTCTGGCCGGAGTAGATCGTGACGGTCGAGGTCTCTGGCTTCGCGATCTGCGGATCAGTCGAAGTCACCTGGATAGTCACGTCGTAATAAGGAATCTTCGAACCCGCAGGCGGATACGGCACTTGCTCTGCAAGGCTGACACTCGCCGTAGTGTTGTTGCCACCCACAATGCTTGGCACGGCAAGGCTGAAGCCCTGCAGGAGTGGGACGACCTCAACGCCGCGAATGAGGTAAATGCCGTCATGATACGCGGTCAGCGACACCTCGGTCGCGACCGTAACATCAGTTGTCTGGATTCCGAACCCTTCGGTCGTTACCGGCGTCGCAGGAGGCGCCGCATTTTCGAAATTGAACACGAACGAAGGAATGATGTTTTGATTACTCGATACAAACTCGATCGGAACCGAGTTTGGATAGGGCGGTGCAGAACTCAAGGTCACTGAGCCGCCGCCCGCCAATCCGCCTGGAATCACCCCTGGCACGTAAAGGTCCGCAAGATAAGGTGGGCCTGCCACTTTGAACTTAGAAAGGAACCCCATGGGGTAGGGTCCTGGAACTGCTCCCACAACCGGGGCATTATCGTTCGGATTCCAGAACAGCCAAGGCGCGGCTTGGGCCGTCGGATTAGTGGGTACGTCGTAATAGGTGTCATCGAAGACGCCGGGAGTCGTTGGAAACTCCACCGATGCCGGGCTGCTGCACACAAAGGAATCCGTCCAACCAACCATGTAGCAGTTGCCACCTGCATCAATGGCAAGTTCTTCCGCCTGGTCGTCGTATGTGCCACCCCAGTAGGAGCCGTAAACCAAGCCGGTTCCCGTTGGGTTAATCACTTCAAGGAAGGCATCGCCGGGGGTATATGGCGGCGAGATCACGTACGTCGGCGACTTGTTTATGAATGGCTCTACCGGATTGTAGGCCGTAAAGGCAGATTGGGCCGAATCTGCTCCAGTCGTCGGGATCCCCTCAAACGGAACCTCGGTATTGACCGAACCTGTAAGATACAGATTGCCGGAGGGATCCACCGCTATCCAGCTGAGAACGTTGATTCCCAAGCCTGTGTAAGTCGCGTATTCGACTTCGAGCCCGCACCATCGAATTTCGCGACGAACAACCCTCCGTCGGAGCCGCTAAATAAAGCACCCGTTGTCGTCGGAAAATCGATCGAACCCGAACCGCCCCACACATAGGGTTCACCAATAGAGTTAACTGCGATGCCACCGCAATAGTCATCGCCGCTGCCACCGATATAGGTCGTGAACGAAACCGACATCGGACCGGCCGCGCCAGAACTGCTGGCAGTCGCCGGGTTGAGTCTTTGTGACAAACCCGTCATCGTTTCGAGCAACGGTCTGAAACGCTCCCGTGGTGGCAGGTATGCCGCCCGCGGTCTCTCCACAGAGATAAATGCCTCCGTCCAGTGCAACTGTGCCACCTGTAGTGATGGAACCGGGACCACCATAATAGGTCGAGAAGTAAACGGATGCATTCGTGTTAAGGCAGAGAATAAACGCATCATCAGACGGAGGTGTGGTTTGGTACGCATGGCTACTCGGCGTGATCGTGCCCTTGCCAAAGACGTAGATGCGGTCGGTGCCGTCAACACCAATGTTCAGCAGGTTTCCGTATTCTCTGGGGTCGTCACCGATATTCTGGACGTCTCCGAATCCAATGGAACCGGACGTTCCGCAAAAGCCATCCGCACCCTTGAGTTGGAAGCCTCCGCCGATATACGTCGAATACACAAGCTTGGTGCCGTCAGGGCTCAGGATACTCACGACGGTCGCGAACTTATTGCTACCTGAAGGAGCCGTCTGGAGGGCGCCGGCGGTCATCGGATACCCGCTTTGCGCAAACCCACCTACGATAACTCGATTGGCGGAGTCCAGTTGAACGAGAGTTCCACAGGAAATCTTGCCCTCCCCACTTGAGAGAATGTCGCTAAAGACCAGATGGCTGCCGTCTTGGGTGAACTTCGTAACGAACAGGTCAGCTCCGGGCACATAGTGGCCGTACGGGCCAACCGTCACCGGAAAGTCGGGAGCGGTTGTGAATCCCGTGATCACGGGAGCGCTGTCTTGCCCAACCGCGACTCCAAACGCCTGGGTGAACGCGGCGCCATTGTCTCCCACAAGAGTGGAATAGATTACGGAGTAGTAGGTCGGGTCAATGGTGAGCGCCTTGGTTCTGTCGTACTTGCCGACTTTAAAGCCGACTCGGCCATCCGCATGCAAATCGAACTTAACGTTTACCGGCGACTTGACGCCGTTCACGTTCTGGTATGCATGGAGATCCGCAATAGCCTGGTGCCCAACCGAGGTGGAAAGCGATAAGGTGCCGTCACTGTTTCGGGTAATCCCTTGAGCACCTCGATAGTTGACAACAACGTTGGACACGCTATGGCCAGGAGCCACAACGATGTCAAAGACCGGGTTGTTATCTTCCTTTGTTAGATGTAGATCGACTCCGTCATAGATCCCCTTGATATCGGCTTCCGCGTAGCTATCCGCCTGAAAGGTGCGATTGGGGGTGATGAAGTTGATCTTGCGATTGATGGGCTTGCTCCCAACCGCCGCGGAATTGGACGAGGAGTTTTCAAACTCCATCGATACAACATCACCGCTAAATTCCGCGGGCGTAGTTTGAGATTCCGGGCGCGTTGTTTGGAAGAAGTCGTAAAGAACGGAATGATCGGTTACCCAGATGCGCGTGGAGCCGATTGATGTGTAATAACGGGCCATCGGATTCCATTGCCCTTTATTCTCAATAAAGCCACGGCCCAACGGACCTCCGCCCTTCGTTAAATCGGTGACTTGCTGGGAACTCGGCTTTTCCGGTCCCGACGCGTGCGCCAAGTTGGACCCACCTAATAAAGCCACGGCGGTCATTGCCGCCCCCAAAACTCTGACCAAAGACTTCTTACCTATCACAGAAACGACTCCTCTGCCCGCCAAACATGATAAAGCGCGGCACCCTCGCCGCACCTTCACCCGTAACCTATTGTATCCGGTCTAACCTGTGAGAACTACCCGATTATTGCTACTATAAACCGTTAAATGTATAAATCAGCTCTCGCGAGTTAGGCTGGACTCACCGGTCAGACGGGCAAAATGCTCTCAAAGTTCTATCCTAATCCTTCCTAATCCATTATTCTTTTCTGCAAAAAACTTCCATTTGGTCCTGGGTTTTCAGCTTGAAACGCTCTCCAGGGTCTCTGCATGGGGCGTAAAGCGTACAGGAACCAGCGTGGAGACACCCGGCTCATCCATGGTAACGCCCAGCCAAACCGGCGCCGATTGGATGGTTGTCATGTTGTGAGTGATCAGGATGAACTGGGTTGTCTTCGTAAAATCCTGAAGAAGAGCCACGAATCTTTCCACATTCCGCCCGTCGAGCGGAGCGTCAACCTCATCGAGCACGACCAGTGGACTTGGCTTTACCTGCAAGAGCGCAAACAGAAAGGAAGTCGCGCATAGGGAGCGCTCTCCGCCGCTGAGCAATTCCAACCGTTGGCGCTTTTTCCCTGGAAGCAGCACGTCAATCTCAACGCCGGCGTCCAAAACGTTGTCTTGGTCTGTGAGGAAGATTCGCCCTTCCCCACCCGCAAAAAGAGTGGAGAATATCTCGGTAAAGGCGACCTGGAGCTTCTCAAACGTATCGAGGAACCGCTCTCTCGTCAGCTTGTCCAGTTCGCGAACGCTCGAATCGATCTGTTTGATGCCTTCCGACACGTCCTCGCTCTGGTTGGTGAGTTCGTCCCATCGCGAGGTCAAGCGCTCAAAAGCTTCGACTGCGCCAAGGTTTACTTCTCCCATTGCTTTCAGCTCTTTTCTAAGCCTATTCACGACGGAGGCGGCATCTCTCGGCAACTCGATCTCCGCTGCCTGTAGTAGAGCGTCCTCCTCGCCGACGTTATATTCCTCGATGAGGCGCTGCAGACCGGCGGCACGCCGGGTTTCGATTCTTGCTCTCGTCAGTTCGGCCTGATGCGCCGCTTCAGTGCAGGCTTGAGAATCGGTCCTTGCTTTCCGGGCGGCTTCGCCGAGCCTGGTTATCTCTTCAACGAGCTTCGACTTCTCGGCCTGGAAGCCGCTTAGTTCCTTCTCTGCCGCTTGCCTTGCCTCTTCCGCCCTTTCCAATTGTTGTTTGGCCCTGAGGATCTCGGCGCTAGCTATATCCCGTTCTGGACCCAGATTTGATGCCCGTCGTTCCCTTAGCTTTTCGTTTTCGTGAGCCGCGTGCAGGCGCTTTTGCCCGATTTCCAGGCGGGTTTCCGCCTGCTTGGCTCTGTCTTGCGCCTCGTGCAGCCGTTGTGAGACGGACTCCGCGTCCGCGTTTCTTGCAGCGAGGCCCGCCACCAGCGCGTCCCGCCTGGCCTCTACGGCGGCAAAATCCACATCAGGAATTTCCTCGGCCTTGCGCGCTTGCAGATCCTCCAACTCGGCGTGGAGTTTGTTCGCGCCACGCTCGGTGGTGTTAAGCTCGTTCTGGATGTTCTGCAGCCAATCCTTGGCTTCCTTGAGATCGTTTAGAGCCTCTTGATGCATCTTTCTGGATTCGGTGATGCGCTGCCCGAGTTCGGCCCTTTCGCCTTCAACGACCGCGGCCTGTTTTTCGGCCGCCAGAACGTAAGCATCCAGCTTCTTGAGTTCTGAGATGGCTTGAGCTAGGTCAGCCTTGCGCTGAACAAGCCCATAGCCCGCCTTGGCTGCAACGCCGCCCGTCACCGCCCCTCCGCTATGAACGACTTCGCCATCGAGGGTAACGAGACGATTCCAACCGGAAGTCTTGGCCATTCCAAGCGCGATATCGATATCGGCGACCACGAGGACCCGGCCAAGCAGGCTCTCGAAAACCGGCCGATACTGAGGCTTGCAATCGACAAGGTCGCAGGCCCGCCCAACGACGCCTCGCTGATTCAGCAGCCTCTTTAGGTCGGATCCCGGTTCATAGGCCCGGATCAGAGGAAGAGGCTGAAAGGTTGCTCGCCCAAGCCGGTTTGCTTTCAAGTGCTCGATCGCGGACTTGGCATCCGCTTCCGTTTCCACAATCAGATCATTAACCGCTCCGCCAAGTGCCGTTTCAATCGCAGTCGCATGTTCTTTCTTGACTTCGACCGCTTCGCCGACCGGTACGTAGCTGGCATTCAAGATTCCGCGATTTTTCGCCTCAAGAACCGCGCGGGCTCCCTGAGTGAGTCCTTCGTGAGCATCAATCGTGGCTTCGATCCCCTGCCGCCGGCCTTCCAGCGAGGCTTTTTCCGCCAGCCTTTTCCTTAGCTCTTGAGCCCTTTGGGCTTCGTCCGCCTCGAGCTTTCTGCGGGCGTTCTCGGCCTCGGCAACAGCCCCTTCCGCCTCTTGGACCTTTCGATGAAAGGCATCGTGCGATGCCTGTGCCTCGTCTCTCGCCGCGACCAGATCGGGCAACGACTTTTCGATTCCATCGATTTCCCGCCGGACCCCTTTGATGCGCTCGGCGTTGTGAGCAAACTCGGCGTCCTGCTTTAGTCGTTTGTTATGCTGTTCGCGGGCCTGGCCAAGTTCAGCATCTACCCTTTGAAGCTGCTCACGGAGCTGACGGGCTTCTTCGCCGGCGCCCGCGCTTTCTTCCCGGATCTTGCCAAGCTTCTCGCGTTCCTCTTCAAGTTCGGCGTGAAGAGACTCCATCTCAGACTCGGCCTCAAGAATGCGCACTTTGAGGAGTTCCGCTTCTTCTCCGAGGTTTGCCTCCAACCCCTCTAGCGTAGAGAGCTTTTGCTCACTGAGGTGAATGGAGCCTTCCGCCCGTTCAATGGCGGTCAGATTTGCTTGGCGTGCGTCGCGCACCCGGTCTAACTCGGCATCCAGCCTGCGTAGAGCCTCGTTGGCGTGCCGCATGCCATCTTCCGCGGATTCTGCTGCCTCCAATTCCCCGCTTGCCAGTTTGAGGTTTGAAGAAACCCGCTCTTCAAGGTCGCGAACTTCCGTGGTCGCCTTGGCTACTTCGACAAATCAGGAGCCCCGATTCCACTTCTCGAAGGCTTCCAAGCACGGATTTGTAGCGAATGGCCCGCTCAGCCTCTTCGCGCAGGGGCTCTCGCTGGCCTTCGATTTCGCTTAGAATGTCGGCGATGCGGCTAAGGTGATCTTGAGCGGACGTGAGCCGCTTCAAGGATTCGAGTTTTCGCGCTCGATAGCGCTGCACGCCGGCCGCTTCGTCCACCCAGGCGCGCCTGTCTTCCGCGGAAGCAGCCAGCGCCTGATCGATGTCCTTTTGCCCGACGATTGAATAGCCCGTTCGGCCGAGGCCGCTATCGGCGAGCAGATCCACGATGTCCCGCAACCGGCAAGACTGCCGATTGATGTAGTAGTCGCTCTCACCCGCTCGGTTTAATCGGCGCGTTATCGAGACTTCGCTGGACTGAACGGGAAGCAAACCGTCTTCATTGTCGAATAAGAGGGTTACTTCGGCAAACCCGACCGGCTTTCTTCTGGAGCTCCCGCTGAAGATCACGTCCTGGCTGGATTGGGCTCTCAGGTGCCGAGCGTTGCCCTCGCCAAGCCCCCAAAGAACGGCGTCGACAAGATTGGACTTGCCGCAGCCGTTGGGGCCAACGATGGCGATCATGTTGCCATGCAGGTCGAACTCGGTTCGATCTGCAAAGGTCTTGAATCCAAAAATCTTTACCCGTTTGAGACGCATCTTGGGTTCTGTTTAGGACGGCTTCGAAGGCGGAGTTGGACCCTCCATTGAAAATAGCTCCATGCGAATTGGTATCGAGATAATGCGGGCCGCCCATTCGGGAGATCGGCCGGAACAGCGCAGGGTCCACCCCACGGCCGTTCCACACCGCTTCCAGCACGTGGATTCGTATAACTTCTCCAATAACATAGCACGCTGCAAAGGGCGTATTCCCGTGGGGGACGATTTGAAACACCTTGCATTCGAACTGGACTGGGCTTTCGAGGATCCTCTCCGGGCGGACGAGGTCGCTAGTCAGCGACGTGAACCCGCAAAACTCCCATTCGCTTCTTCGGTAAGGATTCTCGGAAGTGAAATTGGCCATGACTTCCGCCATTTCTCGTGTGGCCATGCTCGCCACGAACTCCCCCGTTTCCTCGGCATTCACAAGGCTGTGCTTCTTCTCGCCTTTTGAATTTAAGGTTGAACTGTAGACAAGGCTAGGCGGGTTTGCTCCTCCCGGCATGAAGAAGCTGAACGGCGCAAGGTTTCGCTCGCCGCTCGCGCTGATGGTGCTGACGAACGCAATGGGCCGCGGCTGAACGCCGGCTACAAGAATGTCGTAAACCTCGGACACCGCCATTTCTTGCGGATCGAGCGAAATGAAGGCGTCGGGCATCGGTGCAGTTTATAACAAAGCGTGAGCATGGCGTGGGAACGCTCTCTGACGCAAAATTCCACGCACGCCACGTTTACAGCGCGAAGCGCCAAGTTTACGGGCGAAGCCCACGTTTACAGCGCGAAGCCCATGTTACCGCGCGAAGCGCCAAGTTTACGGGCGAAGCCCATGTTTACGGCGCGAAGCGCCAAGTTTACGGGCGAAGCGCCAAGTTTACGGGCGAAGCGCCAAGTTTACGGGCGAAGCCCACGCTTACAGCGCGAAGCGCTTTCACAGCTTCGTATACACTATCTCTCCATGCCCCGACCGCTGTTCGTTTACGATAACTGGTCAGCCTATGACGAATTGTCGGACAATAGCCCGCTAACTGAGGAGCTGGCGATGCGCCAACTTCAGGAGATCGTTCGCCTGAAGGCGCACGGCGTTCAGATGGACGCCTACCTCATGGACGCTTTTTGGTACGACCAGTCCGGCGGCTATCTCAAATGGAAGGCGGATCGCTGGCCGAATGGCCCAGACGGGTGGCTACAAGCCTGCCGCGAGAACAGTTTGCTGCCCGGCCTTTGGTTTCCAGCGAACGTGGCCTTTCAACTCGACCCGCCCGACGACTGGCTGGATTCACTTGCTCCGGGCGGCTATGGTTTTTGCTGCTTTGAAGGAGGGTTTCTCGACGGGTACTTGGCAAGGCTGGCCCATTGGTACGACCAGGGTGTCCGCGTCTTCAAGTTCGACTTTGCTGAGTTCGGCGCCGCTACCAGCGATGGCCTAAAAAGCTTCCTACCTAGCGAGATTCGGCTCCGCAATGAGACCGCCTTTAAGACGGACTCAAGAATTTCAAGAAGAAATGTCCGGAAGCCGTTCTTTGCGCCTATAACGGTTTCGAGGAAACCGAATTCATGACCCGGACGGATTTTCCGCTTCGGAGGGTTTTGAATCCGAACTGGATGGAAGCCTTTGACTCGATTTACGTGGGCGATCCGCGCCCGGCCGATCTGCCTTTGAACAACTTCTGGCGAACGCTCGATGGTTATGCCGATCAGATGGTTTGGTACCTGCACCGTGGAGGAATGGCGCTGGACCAACTTGACAACTGCGCCTTTATGATCGGTGAGGCGGGCACCTGCTACCAACGCGGTAAAGCAGGGTGGAAAGAAACACTTTTGCTTTCCCTTGCCCGAGGCGGGAAGATCCACATGACGCTCGGCAACCTGGAGAACCTCAGCGATGGTGACGCGGAATGGTTCGCGCGAGCACAAAAGGCCTTTGCGTCGTTCCCTGCGCCGGTCATGCTGGGCGGCGAACCTGGCCAGGGCCAAGCCTATGGGTACCTGGCCTCGAATGACGGTCGACAGATCTTTACCGCCGTGAACCCTGGACTTAATCGCCAGATGCTGGAGAGGCCTGCCGGACTTCAACTTGCGTTTTCGGACCGGCCGATGACCGATGCCGGCATCCTAGAACTTGGCCCCGGCGGAATGGCGGTGCTGGCGAACTTTGAACTTCACTTGGGCCAGGGCGACCAAGCAGAGTTGTTTCTCTTCCCCGTCTCAACGAAATGGCAAGCCACCGCTCACTCGGCCGAGGCGACTTTCACGATGCCAGGCGAAGGCGATCTTCATCTCGTTATGACCCAACATGACGCAAAGGGAAATGCGGTTCGCACCAGCGGAGGGCCCCCTCCAACCGGTGAGACGATGGCGAACCTCCTTAAAATAACCGTCGAATTAGACGGACAGCCGTGCAAAGTGGACCGGCCGGACGATAAAGCCATTTGGAGCGGTCTCTCTTGGGCATACGGCATCGTTGAAAGCCTGCAAAAGGGCGATAAAGTCAGAGTCACGTTTGAGACAGCCGACTCGAGCGTGGCCGTCATAAAGCCTCAAGCCTTCCTTTCGGCTCCCCAGGTTCCATAATAATTCAAAGGCGCGAAGCGGCCGCAAAGATTTCTGCCGTGGGTTTAGAATGAGCAAAAACAGCCTGGCCTGTGCACATAAAAGACCCAAAACCCAAAACCCAAAACCCAAAAACCTAAAACCTAAAACCTAAAACCTAAAACCCAAAACCCAAGACCTAACACGCCCAAAACCCAAAACCCAAAACCCAACACTAAACACTTTCCGTACTGGGCTCGATGTGGGCCAACAAATCTCCCTCGGCAACTTGCGCGCCCTTCCCAAATGGCAACTGGGCGACCTTACCTGCAAACGGCGCGGTAAGGGACTGATGGGTCTTCATTGCTTCCAGGACCAACAGCTTATCACCGTTTGAAACGGCTTGGCCTTCCGCGACAAACACATCCACGATCTGGCCCGGCATGGGGGCGCGTATCTCACCCGTTGAAGCATGGACATGGGCGCTCCGGGCGCCCTGCGTCTTCTCTATCGTGAATACGTGCCCCAGAAACGAAACTTGGACGGTATCGCCATTGCGAACAGCTACTGCCGTATGGGAGCCGTGTGCAGTGCGAACCGCCAGGCGATCCGGCAACAAGGAAATAACGGAAGGATCGGACTCAAGATCAACCTCCTCGCCATTGACGAAACGCCTCATTTGGAAGTCGCCGCAAGAGACTTAGACCGGCGATATTCGGTTGCGGCGGATACAAACTCCTCAAAAAGTCGTCGATTGGTCGCTTCATTGAGAGATCGCTCGGGATGCCATTGAACGCCGATCATCCACGGGCGGTCGTTTGCTTCGATGGCCTCGACTGTGCCATCCGTCGCATGCGCGACAACTTTCAGACCTTGGCCGACTGAATCGATTGCCTGATGGTGCCAGCTTTGTCCCTTGATTTCTGACGCTCCGACTACGTTTTCAAGTTGCGATCCCGATTCCACTTCGTATTCCTGAACGACCCCGCCTGTATGCACCAATTCCGTGGACTTATCGGGCAGGTGCTGGATCAAAGAGCCGCCGCGCGCCACGTTGATGAACTGGCAACCATAGCAAATGCCGAAGACCGGCATGTCTTGGTCGGCCGCTCTTAACAGTTCCCGCTCAGCGTTAAACCTTTCGGGCGCTACCGGTTCAACCGCAGGATGGTTCTCTTCGCCCCAGTTTGAGGCATCGATATCGTTCCCGCCAGGGATCAAGATCCCGTCCAACAGCGGAAGGATTTCCTGGGGATCGGCCTGCGCGGGAATCAGAATGGGAACGCCACCCGCATCGGCAACTGCCTGGGCGTAGTTCCAATTCAGCTTGATTTCACCGCCCGATCTCTCTTTGCTCGAGTCTGGCTCGCTGACAGCCGTAATTCCAATAACCGGTTTCATGAGATTTTGACGAGGCTACCTATTCCCTCCACGTTTTCCTTCACTGCGTTGATGAAGTTTGCTGCGCCGACCCCGTTCATCAGGCGATGATCGAAAGTCAGCACGATGTTGACGACCGTTCGGAGTTTAAGCTCTGCAGCCTTTTCGTCGATTGTCTTATAAACCTCTCCCAGAAAGATCGTTCCCACCGCGGGAGGAACCACTACGGGCACCGCATCGCGCAATCCAAACGCCTGCATGTTGGTAAGGCTGATCGTGACCGCTTCGTTCGCTTGGTCCTTCCCTTCCCTCGCTTCATGAACTCGCTCGCGTATGCGGGTCGCAAATTCTTTCCATTCGAGCGCGTCCGAGTCTTCGACAACCGCAAGGACAAGCTCATCCCCGGGTCTGGCAACCGCGATTCCCAAGGAAGCGTGCTCATAGGTGCGCAGCGTCTCCTCGCCGCGCAAAGTCGAGCGGAACGAAGGGTGGTCTCTTAATGCTCGCGCTACCGCGAAGGCAAACATGGTGAAGGCGGAGGGTTGAAAATCGCCGCCGGAAGCCTTGTACTCGTGTCTCAGTTTCTCAACTTCTTCCCATCCGGTGACAACCGTGATGGTGCCCGGTACGACCAACTGAGAGCCACGGACAAGCCGCGAAGACAAAACTCGCTGTTTCTGGCTTAGCGGCGCCTCGGCAAATGGGCCCCCGACTGACTCAACCGCCTTCGTGGCGGCCTTTCCTGAACCGCTGAGATAAGCGTCGATATCGCTCGGCATGAGCTTGCTGCTAGCCGCAGGGATCATCGCAAGATCGGCGTCAGAAATGCCTTTTTCCTTCGCATAAGCTCGGGTCCGTGGCGGGATGTTCGCATTCCGAGCGGCCGCAGAGGCGCCTCCGCTGGAAACCGCCATCGCCTCCTCGGTTTGGATGGAGCTTGGAGCAGAGCCGTGAACCTCGTGTTCTTGAACCCCGTCGGCAACCTCCATATGGGCGACTTCTCCGCCAATCGGTAAAACGGTGTCGACTTCCGCCAGCCATTCGGTAAGAACCCCTTCGTAGGGGGATTCCACATCCATGACCGCCTTATCCGTTTCCATCTGATAAATCGGCTCGTCCCGTTTCACCTTATCACCCGGATTCTTAAGAACGGCAACGAGTCTGGCCTCCTGAAGGCCCTCTCCAATTTGAGGAATGCGTACGGCAACGATCGACATATTTGACCTTTTGAAACTGGCGGATCTCACGACTCCAAGATCCCAGGAGATTATGACATTGGAGGTTTGCGGCTGGCCAATAGGTTGCTCTACGCTAAATCGGATGAGATAAATGAGCCGTTCGATCAAAAGCCGCGTGCCTAGCGTCATAACGAGACAATTAGCGGATACACTCGCAACAGTTTTTGGAGGAATATGAGCTCAATCCCGCGTTCGGCTAAACGGCCGGTTTCAATACTCGCCCGTCTGGCAATCAGCATGGTGGTTCTATCCACGGCTGCCTTTGCCCAAGTTAACGTCTTAACTTATCACAACGATAATCTTCGGTCCGGACTAAACCCGAGCGAGAACATTTTGACTCCGGCAACGGTAAGTGAACAAACTTTTGGCCTCCTTCACACGCTGCCGGTTGACGGCGCTGTATATGGTCAGCCGCTTTCGGTCGCCGGCGTAAAGATCCCTGGCCAGGGGACTCACAACGTCATCTACGTTGCAACCCAACACGACTCAGTTTTTGCATTTGACGCCTCCGGAACAAGCACGACTCCTCTATGGCAGGTGAATCTCGGTCCTTCGGTTCCCAATGGCGATACTGGCAGCGGAGACATTCAACCCGAGATAGGCATCACCAGCACGCCGGTGATTCACCTGACTGGAACGGGCGCCGGTTACCTGTATGTTGTCGCCAAGACCAAGGAATCCAACGGAAGCGGAGGTTACAACTACGTTCAACGCCTCCATGCTTTGGACATCACGACGGGCGCCGAAGCCTTGGGCGGCCCGACTCTCATCCAAGCGACCGTGAACGGCGTTGGAGACGGTAACGATGGCAACGGCCATGTCCCCTTCAATCCGCTGATTCAAAACGCCAGGCCAGGTCTGCTGTATTACAGCAACGGCGCCACCAACTTGATCGTGATTGCCTTTGCTTCTCATGGAGACAACGGCCCTTACCACGGTTGGGTCATGACCTATGACGCAAAGAGCCTGCAGCAGGTCTCCGTATTTAACACCACCCCCAACGCCCTAACCGATCCATCGGGTTATCCCATTGCAGCGGGCGGCGTTTGGCAGGGCGGCGGCGGAGTTGCTTCCGACGGAACCGACCTCTATTTCGCGACCGGGAATGGAACTTTCGATCCGTCGACGGAAGCCTATGGCGACTCCGTTCTCAAAATGACCTCAAGCCTTTCGGTTCTCGACTATTTCGCGCCGTTAAACCAACAATCGCTTAACGACTCGGACGGAGATCTTGGCTCGGGCGGCGTCCTGCTCGTCCCGAACGATACCACTTACAATCCCACTGCTCAGCTCATGGTGCAAGCAGGTAAAGATGGCACGCTCCATTTGATCAGCCGCAACAGCCTTGGGCATTTCAATGCGACGGTCGACCACATTGCCGGCGAATTCCAGAACGTTATGGGCGGCGTATGGGGTAACCCGGCGTACTTCAACGGAACCATTTTTTATGGGCCATCCAGCGGCGCGCTCACAACATTTGGAATCTCGGGAGGCAAACTGGTTGGTAACGGTCCAACCGCCTATTCAAGCAACGCGTTTGGCTACCCCGGCCCAACACCCGCCGTTTCATCCTTGGGAACGAACAACGGCATCGTCTGGGCGGTTGATGGCTCTGCCTACTTAGGCTCGGGGAATACGGGTCCCTCCCAACTCTGGGCTTACAACGCCTCGACAATGGCTACGCTTTACAGCAGCCAGAACTCGGGCGACCGGGACGTGATGGGAACTGCCGTCAAATTCACTACGCCGCTCATCGAAGGCGGCCACGTTTACGTCGGCACCATGAACTCGGTCGAAGTCTTCGGTCTCGGCACGTTCACCCACAGCCCCTACATCCACACTCCGGGTGGCATCTATCGGCAGCCGTCGCTCCAAGTCACGATCTCGGATTCCGATACGAACGCCAAAATCTATTACACGTTGAACGGTACGACGCCGACCCAGAACTCTCCTCTTTACTCGGGCCCGATAACCCTGACTTCGAACGCTTCGTTAGAAGTCAAAGCTTGGACGTCGGGAGAGGGCCCCAGCGGCGTCAGCAAGGCTTATTACCAGATAAACCCGGACACTGGAACCGGAACCGGCTTGGAAGGTTTGTACTACAACAACAACACGACCGCGACCGGAACCGTGACAACCCATGAGACAACTCCGGACATCAACTTTAACTGGAACGGCAATCCGCCCGTTTACGGAGTCGGCGGCGACAACTGGTCGGCGAACTTCATTGGAACGGTGCTGGCCCCGGTCTCCGGTTACTACACCTTCTACTTAACTTCCGACGACGGTTCGGAACTGTGGATCAACGGCCATCAGTTGATCAGCCAGTGGGAACCTCAAGCTCCAACGACCCAGACAAGTGCCCCGTTCTATATGAACAAGGGACAGCAGTATTCGGTGAGAATCAACTATTTCCAAGATGGAGGAGGATCGGTTCTCCAACTGGCCTGGTCAGCCCTTGGAATGCCCCAGCAGATCATTCCGAAAGCTCAGCTCTATTTGCCGAACTGAGCCTCCAAAAGGTCACCGTGGTCGCGCTGCTCCTTTGCAGCGCGACCGCCAAACCTTAGGAAAGCATGACACATAACTGTTGCGCACTTTTACGCAATTTCTTCGGGAACTTTCACAGGGGAACCTAAGCCTAATCTAACGGCGATATTGCCCGTGTTCTTGCTGATTGGCGTGAACTCAAATTCGTCGAATACAATTTGTGCGTTGGAGGATGTGAATGATTCGGTTTGGTCGCCCAAGTCTACGACTGCTTGGGGCGTTGTTTTGTTTCCCTGCAGCTCTTTACTGTGGAGTCACCTCGGCATGTGCCCAGGTGAATGTCCTGACGTATCAGGACAATAACGCGCGAACGGGGGTCAATCCCAACGAGACCGTCCTGACCCCGTCAACGGTGAGCGAAAGCACCTTTGGACTTCTCTACACGGTGCCGGTTGACGGGCAGGTTTACGCGGAGCCCCTTTCTGTTGCCGGCGTTAATATCCCTGGACAGGGCGTCCATAACGTCATTTACGTGGCAACTCAGAACAACTCTGTCTACGCCTTCGACGCCAATGGCTCAGGATCCAAGTCTGCCCCCCTTTGGCACGTGAATCTCGGCCCCGCAGTTCCGTTCAACGACACCGGTGCGGGTGACATCCAACCTCTGATCGGAATCACCTCGACTCCCGTCATCCGGTTAACCGGCTCGGGCACTGGTTATATCTATGTGCTCGCCAAAACAAAAGAATCCAGCGGAACGGGCGGTTACAACTACGTTCAACGACTCCATGCGCTGGACATAACATCAGGAGCTGAATCGCTCAACGGCCCCACCGAGATCCAGGCAAGCGTGAACGGAATCGGAGATGGAAACGACGGAAACGGACACGTTCCGTTCAATGCCCTCATTCAGAATCAGCGGCCTGCATTGCTTATGTTCGCCAGCGGAAGCACTAACTTGATAGCGATAGGGTGGGCATCCCACGGCGATAACGGTCCCTATCACGGTTGGATCATGACCTATGATGCAACGACCCTTAAGCAGGTATCCGTTTTGAATACCACGCCAAACGCGCTCACCAGCCCAAGCGGAAACCCATTGGCGGCCGGAGGCATTTGGCAAGGCGGCGCAGGCATTGCATCCGATGGAACGAACCTGTACCTTGCGACGGGTAACGGCACCTTCGATCCCTTGGAAAGCGCTTACGGCGATTCGGTCCTGAAGCTTTCACCGACCTTGAAAGTGCTTGACTACTTCACGCCCTTCGACCAGGATTCGCTGAACCTCACCGACTATGATCTCGGGTCAGGCGGTGTAACCGTTATCCCCAAGGATCCCGTATACAATCCGAACGGCAATCTTATCGTTCAGATGGGAAAGGATGGCACCCTGCACCTCCTCAACTCGAATAACTTGGGCCAGTTCAACCTACTGAAGGATCAAGTTCTTGGGGAGTTCGAGAACGTTGTCACTGAGATGCGGGGGAACGCCGCCTACTTCAATGGAAATATCTATATCGGTCCAACTGGCCAAGGGCTCTCGGCTTTTCAGATCAACAGTGGAAAGCTGGTTGGGAACGGAGTGAGATTCGCTTCCAGCAACACTTTTGGATATCCCGGTCCCACCCCCACCATCTCATCAAACGGATCGACCGGCGGCATCGTTTGGGCGCTGGATACATCCGGCTTTCTTGGTTCCGGTGTCAATGCGCCTGCTCAGCTCTGGGCTTATGACGCCACGACGCTCAAGACGCTCTACAGCAGCGCGAACTCCGGGCTGAGAGACATCATGGGCGTTGCGGTGAAATTCGCTGTTCCCTTGGTTCAAGGGGGGCGCGTTTATGTGGGCACCCAGGGCCAGCTCGACGTTTTCGGGCCGGGCAAGTTTACGGACTGCCCGATCATTGAAACGGCAGGGGGAACCTACCACAACTCAGTGACAGTGACCGTCACCGATGCGATGCCCAACGCAAAGATCTACTACACCCTTAATGGCACGACTCCGAAGACTTCCTCAACCGTCTATACAAAACCCATCACCTTAACCGCAAATGCCTCTCTCGAAGTAAAGGCATGGGCCCCGGGCTATGGCGGGAGCGGGGTTTCCCGCGCCTTCTACCAGATCAATCCTGAGATTGGCAGCGGTACCGGACTCCAAGGTTTGTACTTTGCATCTCCAAACCTAACGGGCACTCCTTTAAAGATCAATACCCCGGATGTAAATTTCGACTGGTATAACAGCTCCCCCGCGCCCGGGATACCAACCACCAACTGGTCGGTGGAGTACGTTGGCACACTTCAGCCGCTTTGCTCGGGTTATTACAACTTTTACACGATTACCGGGGGTGGAGTGCTTCTCTATATCAACGGCCATCAAGTGATCGGCAACTGGGGCGCCGCGGACTCACAATCGACGCAGAGCACCGCGGTTTGGATGAACGCCGGCCAGGCCTATTCGGTCAGGCTTCAATATCACCAGAATGGCAATGCATCGCTTGTGAAACTCTGTTGGGAATCCATCGGCGTGCCGTTGCAAGTCATTCCGAAAACGCAGCTGTATCTTCCGAGTGACGAGTAACGGGTTGGGACAGGTCAGAAGCGTCAGCAAGCCGGTCAGGTCGGAATAGCATCGTCCTGTTGACGGCGCCACTATTCTCGGGCATCAAACTCCTGGATCATCCTTTTAGTGGCGTGGCTGCGCCACGTCTTTTCGATCATGAGAGCCAGCTCTTCCCGGTCGATAAGCTCTGTCCTTGCCAGCACGGCGGGCCAGCCCTTGTAATGGTCGGTCTCGAAAAAGACCTCGGGGTTGGCTTGCATGAGGAACTCCTTTTCGTCCAACTCGCAACGCAGGACGATCACTCCCGGCTCCCGCCAGCGAACCAAGAGCTTCCCCCGAACCTTAAGCGCAGGCGTTCCATAGCTTAGCCCTTCCTCAACTCCTGGCCAATTCTTCTCCCCCCAAACCGAACGGACTAACTCAAAATCAGACTCGGACATGTCGCCTTTACCCTTTACCCCTCCCCTTTACCCCTCGAGATCCTCCGCATGCTGGCGCCGCCGATTGTATTCCGCGATAAAATTGAGGGCGCCCTCAACCCCTTTGCCCACCGCAAGCTCACACGCTTCCGCGCTTGCCTCGATCGCCTCGTCGACGGCCGCCCGGTCTTCCTTGTTGAATCCCCCAAGGACATGGTTGATCGTCTCACCCCTCGGCCCCTTGCCGATTCCGATCTTGATCCTCGGATACTCTTGGCTTTGCAAACTGGCGATAAGAGACTTGTGGCCGTTATGGCCGCCAGCGCTGCCGTTAAGCCGCATCTTGACGACTCCCACCGCGAGATCCAGATCGTCCGCGACAACGAGAACCCGTTCGGGCTTCAGTCCCGCCTGCTTCGCCAAGGGCGCAACCGCCTGCCCACTGAGATTCATGAAGGTCATCGGCTTCACAAGCATCACGGGCACGCCCTCGATCAGGCCGGTTCCGACCAAGCCCTTTTTCATCCCCCGATTCAGTTTGATCCGGTTCTTGGACGCGAGCAAATCGATGACGTCGAATCCAACGTTGTGCCGCGTGCCCCGATACTCCGGCCCGGGATTGCCGAGTCCAACTACCAGCCACTGAGGGGGTATTTCCGGCTCAGGAGCTCCTCGGCGAAACAAGCGCATCAGACTATTTTGAAAGATGGACATGGCAGATCACCAAAAGCGCAAAAATAACACTGTTATTTCGGGCCCCCAAATTCGTCTGTTAAGCCGGAACCGGGCCGGAATAACAGGTCACACGGCCACTTAAAGAAGCATATGAATAACAAAGCCATAGCCGCCATCGCCGCCATCGTCGGAGTCATCTTCCTGATCGTCGCGATTCTCTACTTTACACAGCCTGCCGGTTCCCTGCCGAGCTTTTTCCCCGGCTTCAAGGAAGGCTCACACGACAAGCATATGAAGCACGCGATCTTGGCCGCGGTGGTTGGCATCGCTTGCTTTATCTTTGGATGGTTCCTCTCCGGGAACAAAGCTTCGCAGCCGCCTACTTCTTAAGGAACAGAAGAGAAGTAGTCACGATGCCCGCCGCCGCGCAATCGACCGCGAACGGCGTGAGCTTGTTGGTCTCGAAGTATTTCATCAAAAATCGAACGGCAAGGAATGCCGTTATGCCCGAGCATACAAAACCAACTCCGCACGGTCCCAACTGCGGCTGGTTTTCCGGCCTGAACAGCTCGGGCAAGTTGAGCAGGGCAGCCGCGCCAATGATGGGTGTAGCGAGCAAGAACGAAAAGCGCGCCGCTTCCTCGTTATTCAGTCCCACTAGCAATCCGCCTCCCATCGCCGCTCCCGACCTCGAAAAACCTGGGATCAGGGCAATCGCTTGAACCGCACCCACCGCCATCACCTTATACCAAGGCAGTTTGGAAATTCGGAAATCAGGGTCGGCTTTCTCCGGCGCCGGGATCGCTCTTCTCCTCAGTAGTTCGGCTACGTAAAGCAGGAGGCCATTTGCGATGAGGAAAATCGCGGCCAGCTTGGCGGAGGTGAACATTGCCCGCAACGGCTCTTCGAATAACCCACCCAACAAGCCCGCCGGGATCGTTCCAACGAGCACCATCCATCCGGTCCGAGCAGGGATGTCATCCGGACGGATCTCTCTAGCCGCAAGGGACTTGCCCATCGCCTTCACGATGCGCACCCAGTCCTTCCAAAAGAAACCGAGAAGGACGATCGCCGTCGCCAGGTGAGTGGCGATGAGAAACGTGAGGAAGAACGAATGCTCCGGCGTTGTGTTTGTTTGCTGGATATTCCAACCCACCAGCGTTGGCAGAATCACACTGTGGCCAAGGCTGGAGACTGGGAAAAGCTCCGAAACGCCCTGGAGCAGGCCGAGGATTACTGCTTGAAAATAAGTGAGATGCATCGCGTAGGCCCTGAGTCGGGCGAAACAAGATTATGAATGATTGTGCAGGGCCTGTGAACTGTGAACAGCGAACTGTGAACTGTCGGAGGGCTGTCGGCAGGCGGCTTTTTGAGAAGCAAAACCATCTTTTTACGCCGGACACTCCGGCGGTTCACAGTTCACAGTTCACCGTTCACATTCACAGTCCACAGTTCACAGTTCACAGTTCACAGTTCAAAGTTCAACTCCCCTAAGCCCACATTGGAATCCCCTGCGCAGGCAATCCGAAATGCTGCATCAGAACGCAAACGATGCGCTGGGCGGCCAAGCCATCCCCGTAGGGACTGACCGCATAGGCCATGGCCTTGTAGGCGGATTTGTTGCTCAGGAGCTTCACGGCTTCGGCGAGAATGGTCGCCTCATCCGTCCCCACCAGCTTTGCCGTGCCTGCGGAAACGCCCTCCGGGCGCTCCGTCGTCTCTCTCAAAACCAAAACCGGTTTCCCAAAAGCGGGCGCTTCTTCCTGAACCCCGCCGGAGTCGCTGAGGATCAAGGTCGATCGCTCCATCAGCTTCACAAACGGTCCGTAATCGGGCGGCTCGATGAGCCTTACCCTGGCATGGCTGCCCAACACCTGCTGCAACACTTCCCTGACCTGAGGGTTGCGGTGCATCGGCACCACCAGCAGAACATCTTCGAATGCGTCCAGAATCTGGCGCGTAGCTCTCGCGATCCTTCTTTGTGGCTCGCCCCAATTCTCACGTCGATGAGTCGTTAGAATCACCAACCTGCCGGGATGCTCAGGGAACCAGTCCTGAGTCATTTTTTGGGCCACGCCGAGGACCGCGTCGATGCCTGTGTTGCCCGTGATGAAGACGCATCCCCGTGCATATCCCTCTCTTAATAGGTTTTCCGCCGCATGCTTCGTGGGTGCAAAGTGGTGCTTGGTCACGAGAGCCGCCGCCCTTCGGTTGAACTCCTCCGGAAAGGGATCGCGAATGTTCGAGGTCCGCAATCCGGCCTCTATATGCCCGAACGGAATGTCCCGATAAAAGCTCGCCAAGGCGGCGACAAAGGTGGTGGTGGTATCGCCCTGGGCCAGAACGTAGCTCGGCTTGTGTTCTTCGAATACGCGGTCCAGCCCCTCAAGGGAGCGCGTGGTCACATTGGCAAGGCTTTGGCCGTGGACCATGATGTCCAGATCGATGTCGGGTTTTAATCCAAAAGCCTGCAAAGCCTGGCTGAGCATCTCCCGATGCTGGCCGGTCGCAACGATGAGACTCTTGACCTGATCGGGATATTTGCGAAGCTCCAAAATCACCGGCGCGCTTTTAATCGCGTCGGGCCGCGTGCCCACAACATTTACGATAAGCGGCTTACCCATTCATTCCAGTCCCAACGCTAGATTCACTTCTTCAAGACCGGTTTCCCGGTAGCGGAAGACCTCGATTCGGCTCTCGCGGAACAGCTCAAGGGAGAAGTCGTCCGGATAATCCCCTTCATAGATCACGCGCGAGATACCTGCGTTGATGATCATCTTGGCGCAGGTGTTGCACGGCTGACAGGTCACATAAATCGTGCTGTCTGCGCACGGGATTCCAATCTTTGCGGCTTGCAGCAAAGCGTTCTGTTCGGCGTGGAGCGAGCGAATACAATGCCCGGCCCTGAGGCAGCCGACCGGCCAATCGTGGCTCCCGCCCTCGGGAGGGCAATGGGAAAGCCCGCTCGGCGCGCCGTTGTAACCCGTTGCCAAAATCCGCTTGTCTTTGACGATCACCGCGCCGACTGCCCTTCGTTCGCAAGTCGAGCGTGTGGCAACCAGTTTGCAGATGTCCATGAAGTAGGTATCCCAGCTTGGACGTTGGACCATTCATTGATTATGAAGTACAGTGATGGTATGCGGTCTAAACCGGCGCGTCTACCGCGCGCCAATCGGACGAACGTGCCTGGCCGAATCCAACGAATCGCTTGCTACGCGCTGATTGTCCGAGATAATTCTGTTTTGCTATGCCGGCTTGCGGGTGATGTGAAGCCGGCCGGCTTCTGGACACTGCCGGGAGGCGGCGTGGAGTTTGGCGAACACCCGGAAGAAGCGGTGATTCGCGAGGTTCGCGAAGAAACCGGCTATGAAGTGGAGTTGGCAGGGCTAGCGGGGATCGATTCCATGGTTTACCGGTTCCCAGGCCCGCCCCGACATGCCATTCGCTTGCTGTTTTTCGCGAAGATCGTTGGCGGCGAAATGAAGGCGGAAACGAATGGGTCGACCGATAAATGCGAGTGGATTGGCCGCGATCAAGCCGAAGGCCTGCAATTGGTAGATTTGGCCCAGCGAGGGATGGATATTGCGCTAGGAGTCAGGGGATGAACTCGCTCTATGTGATCGCCCCCTAACCTGGCCGGTTATTCTGAACTTCGCTTCCCCATGCCGGAGGCATGAAACCCGGGTAGCCGGTGGTTGAGCGAAGCGACACCACCGGGAGGACGCATTTTTCGTCCGGCACCCCGGGGCCCAGAGAGCTTAGCCGGCAGTTGAGCCGCAGGCGACACTGCCGGTAGCGGTTTCGCCAAATTCATGCGACTGCCCCAGGAAGCAGCGAAACAAATTTGCCCCGGAGAGTCCCAAAGAGCTTAGCCGGCAGTTGAGCCGTAGGCGACACTGCCGGTAGCGGTTTCGCCAAATTCATGCGACTGCCCCAGGAAGCAGCGAAACAAATTTGCCCCGGAGAGGCCCAAAGAGCTTAGCCGGCAGTTGAGCCGTAGGCGACACTGCCGGTAGCGGTTTCGCCAAATTCATGCGACTGCCCCAGGAAGCAGCGAAACAAATTTGCCCTTACTAGGGGCCCAAAGAGCTTAGCCGGCAGTTGAGCCGTAGGCGACACTGCCGGTAGCGGTTTCGCCAAATTCATGCGACTGCCCCAGGAAGCAGCGAAACAAATTTGCCCTTACTAGGGGCCCAAAGAGCTTAGCCGGCAGTTGAGCCGTAGGCGACACTGCCGGTAGCGGTTTCGCCAAAATCAGGGCACGCCGGAGGTGTGCAAGAACCTCAAACTTGCAACCGAAGCACCGAAACAAATTTGCCAATTACCTTACTAGGCGGTGCAACAAATCTAGCGCAGCGTTGTCATCCCGAACGAGGCTCCGGCCGAGTGAGGGACGAGGCTCCCCCTCCTCCCTCCCGCAAATGGTTGATGTTCAAGCCGCCTTGGCGGCCAGAACATCAACCATTTGCTTCCGGACCTAGCGCAGCCTTCGCCTTCAAAATCTGCTCCCGAATCGCATCCGGCCCCGTTCCCCCTCCAATATTCCTCGCCGCAAGCGAGGCCAAGACCGAATCCCAGCCCCTCTTGGTCGGAGCCAAAACTGGCGCAAACACCGCCAGCTCGTCCGGCTGAACCTCTTCCAAGGGCTTCCCGTTGTCAATGCAATAGCGCACCAGCTTTCCAATCACCGAATGGGCATCACGGAACGGCATACCGGACTGGACCAAAACATCGGCCAGATCGGTCGTCGTCGAAAAATCGCCATAGAGCGATTTCTTCATCCGCTCTCGATTGAACTTTGTCGAAGAAACCATCTTCGTGAAAGCCGGGAGCAAAGCGGCGAGGGTGTCCACCGTGTCAAACAGCCCCTCCTTATCTTCTTGCAAGTCCTTGTTGTAAGCCAGCGGAAGCCCCTTCAAAACGGTAAGGAGACCCATCAAGTGGCCATAGATGCGCCCAGGTTTGCCGCGGGCTAACTCGGCCACGTCCGGATTTTTCTTCTGCGGCATGATGCTGCTGCCGGTGGTCACGGAATCATCGAGTTCGATATAGCCGAACTCCTGAGTGTTCCAGAGAATGATCTCTTCCGCGAAACGCGACAGGTGCATTGCGATTAAAGAGGACGCAGCCAAGAACTCAACAATGTAATCGCGGTCTCCGACCGCGTCCATGCTGTTCTCGCTGACCTTCTCGAAACCAAGAGCTTGGGCAAGCCTCTGGCGATCCAGCTTAACCGTCGAGCCGGCAAGCGCGGCAGAGCCAAGCGGCATCACATTGACCCGTCTGCGCAACTCGCCTAATCGCTCGCGGTCGCGTTGAAGCATCCAGAAGTAGGCCATGAGGTGATGCGATAACAACACCGGCTGGGCATGCTGCAAGTGCGTAAGACCGGGCAGCACTGTCTCTAATTCACTTTCCGCTTGCCCGAGAAAGGTCTCCTGCAAGATCTTAACCAGCGTGCTGATCTCATCGATGGCCGAGCGCAAATAGAGGCGTGTATCGGTCGCAACCTGGTCGTTGCGGCTCCGACCGGTGTGCAGCTTGCCGGCCACTGCACCAATGCGATCCTTGAGCAGCCCTTCCACCGCGCTATGCACGTCCTCGGCATCGGGATCAAACTCAACCGTTCCCGCGTCCACATCCTTCTCAATCTTTGCAAGTCCCTCGCGAATTGCGCAGGATTCGTCAACTGATAAAATGCCGGCATCCTCAAGGGCAGCCGCGTAGGCAATACTGCCCTGAATATCGAATCGCCACAGGCGGCCATCAAAGGAAAAGGAGTCGTTAAGGCGCTTCACCGAGTCGTCCATCGACCCGGTAAAGCGCCCGCCCCATAGGTTCTTCATTTACCGGCAGCGGCCTTTTTCAACGACCAATACATCTTGGACTGCATGCCGTGAGTTTTCACGATGCCCGTGCTTTCGGATTGGTCGAAGGTCTTGCTGTCGAAGGAAGCCAAATCCTCGTTGTAGAGCGCCCAGTCGCTGGAGCGGCCCTGAACCGTGCAGTTGCCCTTATACAGCCTCAAAATCACCGAGCCGGTGACTCGCTCCTGAATCTTATCGATGAACGCTTCCAGATCGTCCTTCAGCGGATCGAACCACAAGCCTTTATAGGCCAACTCGCCCCACTCCTGATCCACCAGCGCCTTGAACTTTCGCTCTCCCTGGGTGCAGACCAGGCTCTCCAATGCCTTATGGGCCATCACTAAAACCACCGCCGCCGGGCATTCGTAGTTCTCGCGGACCTTGAGCCCGAGCATCCGGTCCTCCATGATGTCGACCCTGCCAACGCCGTTCTCGCCTGCGATCTTGTTGAGCTCGATTACCAACTCAAGGCCATCCATCTTCTTGCCATCCAGCGAAACCGGGATGCCTTTGTCAAAGCCGATATTCAGGATCCGTGGCTTGGCCGCAGATTCGTCGACGCTCTTCGTCCATTGGAAGATCTCTTCCGGCGGAGCGTAGTCCGGCTCTTCGAGTCGGCCGCCCTCGATGCTCCTTCCCCACAAGTTTTCATCGATGCTGTAGATGTTCGTCTTGCTTTGGGCAACGTTCAAACCGTGCTCAACCGCGTAGTCCACTTCTTCGCTTCGCGTCCAAGGCTCGGTCTTGCCGCTGGCGAGCAAGCGTCCCTCGCGCATCGGCGCGATGACTTCAAGGTCCGGCGTCAGCGTTCGCATCACGTACTCGATGCGGAACTGGTCGTTGCCTTTGCCCGTGCATCCATGAGCGTAAGCCTGAGCGCCTTTGGCTATAGCCACCTCAACCGCCTTCAGAGCAATGAGCGGCCTTGCGATGCTTGTGGAGATCGGATAGCCCTGATAGTCTCCATTTGCCTTTACCGCGGGCCAGCAGTATTGCTCGACGAACTCCTTTTTGGCGTCGACCGTTGTGTGGTCCGTGCCAAGCGTGCGTGCACGCTCTTCCGCCTGGTCGATATCGGCCTGCGGCTGGCCCACGTCCACCGTTACCGTCACGATCTTGTCAAACCCGTACTGCTCCTTCATGAGCGGAATGCAAACCGAGGTGTCCAAACCTCCCGAATAAACCAAAACAACTGTTTTCATAAATCTCCTTGTTACGGCCCCACTAACAACGCCAAAACCGCTTTTTGCGCGTGCAATCTGTTTTCCGCTTGGTCGTAAACGACCGACTGCGGCCCGTCCAAAACTTCGTCCGTTACTTCCTCGCCTCGGTGGGCGGGGAGGCAATGCATGAAAAGGGCGTCCTTTTTTGCGCGCGCCACTAACTCTTTGTTCACCTGATACGGCGAAAACACCTTGAGCCGGGCGGCCGATTCCGCTTCCTGGCCCATGCTGGTCCAAGCATCGGTGTAGATAATATCCGCGCCGGTGACCGCCTCGCGGGCATCTTCGACTACTTCTATCTTTTCGCCGGGTTTGGCGAGGGCTTGCGCCTGCTCGACGATTTCCTTGGCCGGCTGGTACCCGGAAGGGCAAGCGGCTGTGATGCTCCCACCCGCAAGGGCCACTCCTAAAAGCAGCGAGTGCAGCACATTATTCCCGTCGCCCACATACACGATCTTCAATCCTTGAACTGTGCCTCTATATTGAAGAATCGTATACAAATCCGCAAGAGTTTGGCAGGGATGCTCGTAATCGCTGAGGGCGTTGATGACCGGCACGTTGCCATGGTCCCTAAGTCCGGTGAGTTTCTCGTGCTCAAAGACTCGGGCCATGATTGCATCGACCCATCTTTCCAGGTTTAGAGCCACATCTTTAACGGATTCCCGCTTACCCATACCAATCTCGTGAGGGCCAAGCAAGACCGTTAATCCACCAAGTTGCCTCATACCAAGGTCAAATGTCACGCGAGTGCGCAGCGACGGCTTCTCAAAGATCATTGCGAGCGATTTCTGATATCGAAACCGAAACAGCGAGATCCCGGCTCGATGGGCCGAATCCATCGCCGCTGCAACCTGTAGCAACCCGAAGAGTTGCTTCCGGTCCACGTCCGCCATTGAGACTAGGCTTTTGCCCCGAAGGCTGAACTTATCCGTTTCAATAAGCAGCCTCGCCGAAGAGATCTCCTGGCGGGCGGCGTCCGATAGGCTGCCCCGAAAATCTTTAAGATCCGGTAAAGCGCCATGCGGCGCATACGGGTCCGCTACTGAGTTCATTCAAATCCTCCCGGAAGGTGAGCCGACATACCCGGCCGCTTGTCATGGTTCGGCAAGATCATCGTGCCTAAGCCGGAATCGGTGAAAACTTCGATCAAGATCGAGTGAGGTTCGCGCCCATCGATCAGGTGGGCGCGTTCCACCCCGCTTTGAACCGCACCGGTGCATGCTTCCAGCTTCGGAATCATGCCCTTGGCCGCCTTGCCGCAAGCGATCATGCGGTTAGCTTCCCCCACAGTTAGTTGCGATAGCAGGCTGGACTTCTCGGGATAGTCCTCATAGAGGCCTTCGACGTCGGTGAGGACCACAAGCTTGGTAGCCTTCATCGTTGCGGCGATTGCTCCCGCCGCGTGATCGGCGTTCACATTGTAAGTGTGGCCGTCTTGCCCAATCGCTACCGAGCAGATCACGGGGATGTAGCCTTGATCTACAAGCATCTGTAAGAACCCGAAATTAACCTGGATCACCTCTCCCACAAAGCCAAGGTCTTCGCCGGACTCCGTGAGAAGCTTCTGGGCCACCAGCAAATCGGCGTCCTTGCCGCTCAACCCCACCGCCTTTGCGCCGCTTTTGTTCAATAATGCGACCAAATTCTTGTTCGTTTTGCCGGCGAGGGCCATTTCCACCACTTCCATTGCCGCCTCATCGGTAACTCGAAGCCCATCGACAAAATGGGATTCGCAGTTGAGCCGGTCCATCAAAGAGTTGATTTCCGGACCGCCTCCATGAACGAGAATCGGCTTGATCCCCACGTAATGAAGAAGCGCGATATCGCTCATCACCGTCGCCTTAAGCTCTTCGTCCACCATGGCGTTTCCGCCGTATTTGATCACGAAGGTCTTTCCATAGAACTGCCTCAAATAAGGCAAGGCCTCGATGAGCACCTTGGCTCGTTGGGCAGGAACTACGCCGTCCAGACTGGTTGAAAGGTCCCTAATCATGTGTGGTACTCCGCGTTGATCTTCACATAGTCGTAGGAGTAGTCGCAGGTCCAAAAGGTGGCTTCGCCTGGGCCGGAACCGATACTCACGCTGATCTCGATTTCACTGGCCTTGAGATAATCGTGAACCGTATCGGGGTCGAACTCCGCTCGTTCGCCACCCACGAACACCTGATGCTCGCCAAGCCATGCGTGCGCTTCTTTTGGATTGAAAATCACCCCTGCCCGGCCGGCGGCTGCCATGATTCGACCCCAGTTCGGATCGTTGCCAAAGAGCGCGGTTTTCACTAACGGCGATTCAGCAATCGTCTTCGCGACCTTGGCCGCTTCCGATTCCGATCCGGCGCCGCTAACCGAAACTTTCACGAGTTTGGTCGCGCCTTCGCCGTCTCTCGCCACTTCTTTGGCGAGGAAAAGGCAGACGTGCTCCAGGGCATTGTAAAACTCTTCAAATCCTTGGCCTTGCTTGACCGCGTTTCCGGAGGCCCCGTTAGCGAGAACCAGCACCATATCGTTTGTGCTCGTGTCGCCATCGACTGTAATTCGATTGAAGCTCCTTTCGATCGCCTTCCAAAGCGCGCCTTGGAGCAGATGGGCATCGATCTTGGCGTCGGTGGTAATGAAGCCGAGGGTGGTCGCCATGTTAGGGGCGATCATTCCTGAGCCTTTCGCAATGCCTCCCAGCCGTATCGGCCCTTCCCAGTGGGGAGAGCGAACCTCAATCGCGATCTTCTTAGGTCGCGTATCGGTGGTGAGAATGGCGCGTGCCGCTTCCACGTCGGCCTCCGCCTCATCGCTTAAGACCTTGGCGGCTTCGGGGAGCGCTGCTTCGACTTTCTCCATCGGCATCGGCCGGCCAATCACGCCGGTAGACCCGACCAGCACATGCTCCGCTTTTATTCCCAAGGCGGCACTCGTCAATACAGCGCATGCCAGATTGTCTTTCTCACCCTGCTCTCCCGTACAGGCGTTCGCGTTGCCCGCGTTGGCGAAGATTGCCTGGGCAACGCCTTCTGCGACGATCTTTTTGGAGTAATCGACGCATGCCGCGTGAACCAGGTTCGTGGTGAAAACGCCTGCTGCCGTCGCCGGCGTGTCACTGACGATCAAGACCAGGTCCCGATGCCGGGATTTCAGGCCCGCCCGCACCGAGGCAACCTTGAACCCGTGGGGAAACGTGACCCCCCGACCGGCAACTTGTTGAAAAACTTGTGGTTCCATATCGGTTTTCAAGGCCATAGCGCCACCGCCTTCAGGCCGTCGGTTTCTCCGAAACCGCACATCAAGTTCATATTCTGAACGGCTTGCCCGGCCATTCCCTTGCCTAGGTTGTCGATTGCCGAAATGATGGTGATTCGGGCGGTTCGCTTGTCGAACCTCAGGCCGATATGGCAGCGGTTGGTGCCATGAACCGCCTTGGTAGAGGGGAGAGCTTCGGAGAAATGCACAAACGGTTCGTTCGCATAGGAAGATTCGAATGCATCGATCAGCATATCCCGCGTCGTGGTCGGCTTGAGTTTCGCGTAGGCGGTAACTAAAACGCCCCTCGTCATCGGGACAACGTGGGGCGTAAAACTTAGGGTGATGGTTTCACCGGCGAGTTTGGAAAGTTCTTGTTCAATCTCGCCGGTGTGCCTATGGGTGCCGGCGATTTTGTAGGCCCACGAGTTTTCGTTCATCTCCGCGAAGTGGTAATCGAGGCCGAACTTGCTTCGTCCCGCCCCCGAAACTCCGGAGATCCCATCCACGATGATCGTGTCGTTCTCGATGATTCCGTTCTTGACCGCCGGACCAAGGGCCAGAATAGCGGCGGTGGTGAAGCAGCCAGGGTTGCCGATAAGGCTTGCCGCCTTGATCTTCTCCCGATGAAGTTCCGGCATGCCGTAAACTGCCTTCGCGTTGAGGTCTGGAGATTTGTGAGGCTCACCGTACCAGTGTGCGAACTCCTCCGGATCCTCGAAGCGGAACGAAGCGCCAAGGTCAATGACTTTCGCGCCACCCTCCAGCAACGGCCCCGCTATGCACATGGAGCTGCTGTCGCCTCCCGCGAGAAATACGACCTCGCAGTCGCTTACCGCAGCCAGGTCGTCGTCCACCAGCACCAAATCGCTGGACGCCATGCCCGAAAAAGCCTTACCAACCGGCTGCCCGGCGTAGGTTCTCGAGGTCGCTGCGGCAACTTCGGCCCCCGGATGGCCGGCCAGCCATCTCATAAGTTCACCGCCCCCGTATCCGGAGGCGCCTACAATTCCAATCTTAACCATCATTTCTTTCCCCGATCGTAAAGTATAAGAGCCGCTTGGCTCGCCCTAAGCGATCCTGCGGCTCTCAAATCGATGGTGTAAAACACAACGGCCGCAGGCACTTCGAACGAGTCGCCTGCGGCCGGATGCATTTTCTCTTAAACCGGCATGCCGATGACGACTCGCTCGATGCGAGGACGCGGCTGACGGTTCAAGACTTGGATATTCAACATTACTGCTGACCTGAAGTGGCTATTATACCATAGGGTTGGAGAGATTGTGCTCAGTAGTGGTGGTAGCTAACCCGTTAGGCGTCAAGTAACAAGATCCGCGATATAGAAAGCATCGAGACCCACGAAATCAATGAAACCCGCCACATCTTGCCGGACCGTTTAAGGGACTTTGACTATGCCAAGTCATGAATATTTGAACCAATCCGCGCTAAGGTCTTCCCAGTTGGGATTCAAGGACTTGATCAGTTCGACCTTAACCGCCCGGCTACCTGCCTTCAACTGCTTTTCACGTTTGATAGCGCTCTTAATGTAACGATGTTGTTCGAAGAACAATAGCCGAGTGACTCCGCGCTGAGCTGTATAGCCATCGCAACTCCCAACAGCATGCTCCTCAACCCTTCTCATAAGATCATTTGTGACGCCCACGTACAGGTTGGCCCCGGAAGCGTCTCCGAGAATGTAAACGTAGTACCGGGGCGCCATAAGGAATAGGTTACACAAACTTCGCCACAGTTGCAAGCGCCTACTTTGGCCCCAGCTTAAACCAAGAAGGACTGCGCAGCAGTCCCCAAGAGCGAAGCGTTGTCATTGCGAGGAGCGCTCCGGCGCGACGAAGCAAAGGACTGCGCAGCAGTCCCCAAGAGCGAAGCGTTGTCATTGCGAGGAGCGCTCCGGCGCGACGAAGCAAAGGACTGCGCAGCAGTCCCCAAGAGCGAAGCGTTGTCATTGCGGGGAGCGCTCCCGCGCGACGAAGCAAAGGACTGCGCAGCAGTCCCCAAGAGCGAAGCGTTGTCATCTCGCGAGGAGCGCTCCGGCGCGACGAAACAAAGCCCCCATCCTTAAACCAAGAGGGACTGCGCAGCAGTCCCCAAGAGCGAAGCGTTGTCATTGCGAGGAGTGCTCCGGCGCGACGAAGCAACGCGCCTGCCCCCCTTCCTCCGGCTGGAAAAGCTATTGCTCTCCAAGCTCTGCTTGCCCTGCAATAGCTTTTCCGGCCTCTTCAACCCTTCAATTACCCCTCCATTGATTTCTAAATCCTATTTCCTGAATTCACGAGACTTCCCCCAGCTCCTTGGACCGCTTCGCCGCCGCGCCAACCGCTTCAATCAACGCGGCGCGCAACCCCTCCTGCTCAAGCAGAGCCAAGGCAGTAATTGTCGTCCCGCCCGGAGTGGCGACCAAATCCTTCAGCTCGGCTGGGTGCAGGTTGGTCTCCTGCACCATCTTCGCGGCGCCTAAAACCGTTTGCGCGGTCAGCGCCTGCGCCACTTTTCGCGGCAATCCGGCCTTGACCCCGCCATCCACCAACGCTTCGATCATCAAATAGACATAGGCCGGCCCGCTTCCGGAAAGCGCGGTAACCGCATCCATCCATTCTTCTTCAACTTCAACCGCGGTTCCACAGCAGGTGAAGACTTCCTTCGCGTGCTCCAGAAGCTCCGCAGACATTCCGTGCGAACCGCAGAAGGCGCAAGCGCTCTCCAGCACACGCGCGCAGTTGTTGGGCATTGCGCGAACGATCGGCACCGGCTTATGCAGCAACTTCCCTATCGATGCAATGCGAACTCCTGCCGCTATGCTGATGAGAAGCTCAACTCCCCCCAAACCGTCCCGAATTTCTTCCACCGCGGCCTTCATCGTATAAGGCTTTACCGCGAGCAGAATAATCTGGCTTTGCTTGGCCAGTTCCTCATTAGAATGGCAGGCATTCAATCCCAACTCGGAAGCCAGCGCATCCAACCTCTCGGCATGGGGATCGCTCACCCAAATGTGCGAAGGCGGAACGCCGCCGGACACAAGCCCCCGGGCGAGGGCCGAGCCCATGGCGCCTACGCCCACAATTCCAATCTGTTTTTCGAGGAGTGCTTTAGCCGGCATCCCCGCAAAGTTTAATCTACTTCTGCCAAAGAACGTAATAACTGAGCGAGCTTGGATGCCCTTTGCCCATGAGAAACGTGTTGTGCTGAACCATCATCTTCGTGGCGTTCGCAATCGGTTCGCCGGTTCCCAGGTTTCGAGCGTACACCGGGAAACCCGTGCTTTGGATAAGCAACGCCAGCCGGTGGCCGGCAGGGAATTCGTGGGCGAAATCCCATGGGGTCACGGTTGCCTCGTAAACCTTGCCCGGCGTCAACGGCGCAATCTTGTTCATGCCCTGCAGATACGATCCCCGAAGCTTGCCTGTATTGCCAACCAGGTGCATCGAACCATCAGTACCAACATCCAAAATCGAAGCATAAAGATCGGTGTCCCGGGCAGAAGTCTTAAAGTAAAGCTTGACCGAGATCGGCGCGGCAATCGCCGTGCCTTTCTTGAATGCCGCCGTCGTCAGGAACAAAGCCGACCTCAAATCCATATCCTTCGTGCTAATCTTCGTTGTGGCTTTGCCTGGATCCATATTAAGCAGAATGTCAGGAATCTTGGTGTTCTTCGCTGGATCATAGGTGTAAGACTTCGAAGAAGAGGGCCCTGGCTTTTCGGTCAAGGAGTTCGATGAAAGATAAAGTGTCGAGGCCCTCATTTCGGGCGAGGGCCAATCGGAGTACGTCATCCATTTGTTCGCTCCCGTCACAAAAAGCTTGACGTGGGGAACCTTGTCCAACCCAACTGATTTGCCTTTAAGCCATGTGTCGAACCAGCGGATATAGACGCTGTCCAAATCGATAATCGCGTCCTTGCCGTACTCCACGTCGCCCATGGAATGCGTCGTGTTGAACGCATGGACCCAGGGGCCATAAACAATCCACTCGTTCTTGCGGCCCAAAGCCCGCATCGTGTTCCAGTTGATGTGGGTCCCGATCTCATCCCCATCCCACACGCCGGAGATATGAAGAACCGGGATCGTCACCTGATCCAGATGGAAGGTGTAGTCAAAGCCTTTCCAGTCATCCAGGATTGGGCGATTCAGCCACTTTTGATAGAACTCCAAATGCTGGCCGAGCACCGCTTGGTCCGCCTTGGAAAGCGGGAGGGAGGCCAAAGCAGCCGGATGCGGCAGGGAGCTCTGAAGGGTCGAGAAATCGGTGTGCTTCCCTGCCACGATCTTGGCCCACCATAGGTCCAGATACAGAGCAAAGATGCCGTTGTCATAAGGGATGTTGCGCATGGCGTCCGGCGGGGAAACTTGCGGAATAATGCACTTCAGCGCGGGTGGCTTCTTGACCGCCGCGGCCCATTGCACGTAGCCATCATAACTGCCGCCGATCATGCCGACGTTGCCATCGCTCCAAGACTGGGAGGCAACCCATTGCACCGCGTCGTAGCCATCGTCGCCCTCGTTCACGAACGGGTCCCAAACCCCTCCGCTATCTTCCCTGCCCCGGCAATCCTGAGTGACCACCACGTATCCGCGCGAGGCATAAAACCCGGCGTTGACGGTTTCGGTTGCCCTGCCATAGGGCGTCCGGATGAGGATCGCCGGGTGCTTGAGGTCATCGTCCGGATGAACCACGTCGCACGCGATCTCAACGCCGTCCCGGGTCGTCATCCTGACGCCGGACTCGGTTCGATATTTGAAAGTGGCCTGGCTTAACTCCGGGTATTTGGCAAGCGGGTCGGCAAACAAACCGTCCCAGCCGTCGGCCAAGAATCGAAGGTGTTGCACGGGTACGTCAAAAGCCACCACATTGCCTGCTTCGTCGGTGTCCATTTCCGTGGAAAGGCCCGCGAGTTCAACTCCGAAACGTCGTGCTGTCTCCGGACTGCCTTTTACTGTCACGACCATCTTGCCGGAAAGGGGCGTGATTTTGATTGGAAGCTCGGCAGTGCTATCGACGAGGAGCGCCTTGACCGTCGTTTGTACACCGCTCGTATCCGTCTTCGCGACATGGGCCAAAGTATCGCGCCAGAGTTGAGGATGAAGGCTGGCCGCAAGTGGCAGAAACGGATCGTAAGGCGCAGTGGTCGATTTGCCTTTGGGATCGGTTGCTGTGACCTTGCCATTGGCATAGCTGAATTTTGCTGTGCCGGCAGGTGACTCCCTATCCCCCTCCGCCGAAATCAATTTCCTTTAACCAGCTTGCCGGTGACGGCGCCCCCAATGGAGATATTTCCGATGCGTAGAGTCGTTTTCGAAGAAAAGGTTCCGTCCGGCTTTTCAATGAACGTGTTCTCGCCCTGCGGAGAGTCGTTCAGCAGGATGTTCATATGAACGGTTTGCCCCAGTGCAAACCACGGAATGGCCCCGAGCACGACAACACCGAGAAACTTGAGATGGAGACGCATGGGCCCAGTCTACGATGCCGGCTGGCGGAAGTCAAGCCAAAGGGCCTAAAGCCACTCTTAGGGCGACAGATCCACCCAACGAGCACTCGCCAGCGACTTGTCCGCGTAGGATCCCGGCCCAATGATTTTCTGCTGAGTAAAGCCGGCCGTGTACTCCCATTCCGAACAGTAGCCCACCGAAAAAGAGTACAGATCGAGACGGTTGGGGTCGAAGTTCGGCGAAGCCGAACCGGCGGCAAAGGCCGGGATGATCTGGTCGCCGGATATCTGGCGGCTGAAAATGTAAACAGGAGTGTCGCCAACTTTGCAAGTTGTGAGGATCCTGGTTGGGTTGCTCTTCTGAGTCACATACTTGATGTCCGTCGCATTGAGCTTTGCAAGCACCGCCGGCGTGGATTCGCCGCTCGTCCAACAGAAATCTCTCGGCACCTGGCGGGTGCCCGCCACCGTCAGTTTCACCGGATGCACGGCCCCAACCGATCCGGAAACGTATTGGACGGTCTTCGCAATCACCTGTTCTCCGCCACTCGGTCGAAAAAAGCTCACGACGAAGCCAATTCGAGGTGACGGCGTCCACGTTCCGTAATTCCAAACCGCATCGCCCTCCACTACCGCGTTGGGCTTGCCGAGTTGGTTTTGGACGGCCTCATGACTGGCCCCCAGGAGCTGGATGCTCGCGGTAATACGATCCGCCGCCGACCACCCAAGGCTTGCGCTTTGCAGAGCATGACCCAATAGAAGAGGAACTAAGAACATCAATCTTCAATACGCCTATTTGCGACTCCGCGCTCAAATCGAAATAGAGCGAACCGGAAGCCACAAATCACTCGCTTCGAATCTGGGATTGTCCGAACCCTTCTAGCGATTGGATGGCGACCAGAGCACCTTGCTTCCCAAAGCTATTTCCTAAACCGGTCACCCAAGCCCATCGGGAGACCTTCAAGCTCGGCTTCGGCTTCCCGCCGCTCGCGAATCGCATCTCGCAAATGGTCTCCCAACGAGCTGGTTTGCTGATACTGAGCGGCCTCGGCCTCAAGTTGAGCGATCGCGGTCTGCCGGCTTCCTATCTTCTCAACGATTGACGACACGAACGTCCCGTCTTGGCATAGGGCCTGAAAATCCTTCTTGGATTGTTCATCACCCCTTATACAGGGCCTCGCGGCGAGTATCGCGAGCAGCATGTTGGTATCCACAAACGAGATCGCGTTCTCCTGAACCTCGTTGAGCGATGAAGGCAACAGTTGCAATTGCTGCTTGGCGGATAGGGCGCACCTGGCCGCCGATTCTAGGGCCGCAAGAACTTCGGGGACCACATGCCCCGAGGCGTTTTCATCGAGAAGCTTGGATTTGAACTTCTTGGCGGCTTTGTAGGAATCGAGCTGGAGCCTTTCTTCTGCGGTTTTAGGCTTCGTCCTTATCTCGTTGATCACAGCCATGATTAACAAGAGTAGGACAAACGAAGTAAAGCCGGCCAAAATCTTATGAGTTAGGAGCCCGAACGCTACCGAAATCAGAGCTACCAAGAAATAGAACCATTCTGATAATTCACGAGCGGCCGCCCCACTCGGCCTGAGCGAGCGCAAATACTCCTTCAGCATCGGGCATTGCGGCTTGTTCTTGGCATCCATAAGGCTTGAATCAAATACTACTTGAATCGCCGCCGACGGTAAACTCCCGAACGAAGACTGCGCGGCTGTAGCTCAGTGGATAGAGCGTCTCCCTCCGGAGGAGAAAGTCGGGGGTTCGAGTCCCTTCAGCCGCGCCAAAGCTCAAAGCCATTCTCTGTTCCAAAATGCATATCATCATGCATAATCAATGACGTTATGGAACATTCACCCGAGTCACAGGTGATCCTAAAATTCCTGGCTCAGAAGGGTGTAGCTCGTACACGTGAACTTGTCCAGGAAGGCTTCCATCGTGTCGTGCTCAAACTGTGCGCAACTTGATTGGCGAGATTGTCCAGCCACTTTTGTGATCCGAAACTTGAGATCGCTTACAGTACGGCCCCAAAGCCGAAGTTGAGAAATGCCCATTCGTCATTTGAAACCTACATGCTGCTGGCGATGGCGTTCCTCATCGTTTCTACGGGCAAATAGAGATGGTTCGGATCGTCTGACAAGGTCTGGAATCCAAAGTCAAGACGGTGATACCACCTTCTGGCATTCTCGTCTTTGGCGTCAAGAACGAGAGCGTAGATTCCTATATCCTCGGCCGCCTTTACCACCTGGCGAATGACTCGAAGTACGCATAACCGCCCCAATCCTTTGCCTTGGGCGTCCTTGTCGACTCCGAGCCTCCCCAGCAAAACGACACCCACTTCCGCGCGAGGCAATTTTTCTGCGGAAGAATTGCCCGTTTCTACGGTGCGCGTCACAAGCGTGTAATAGGCGTATATTTTCGGATCGCCATGCCTGGCCACCGCTACATGGGTGACACCGATATTTCGATCGGCATTCTGCCTTGCTTGCCTTGCTAGAAAGTCATTCAGCGCTGCACTTCCACAGTCGAAGTCACTGCGATCGTGGTGCGACTGGAGCCTTTCAAATACGAAGAGTGGCGAGTCCCTCAGAGGTTGCACTCAGGATGCTCCGCTCGCAAGCGCTCATAATCCGCCAATGCGGTCTTGAGATTTTCTGTAGCCGGCGCGGGGGATTCTATGGAAGCGACGAATCTGGCGAAATCCCGTTCCGAAAGAACGATTCGCTCATGTTGCTCAAGCACCGTTTGCGCTTTGTCGGCTAGCGCGGCTTCGGTGAAATCGGTAATGGACTGCCCCAGGATCGCTGCCGCTTCTTCTGCGCGGCTCTTAATTCGTGCGCTTACTCGGCAACTCAGGCGGACGTAGCTCTCAGGGGTGGCGGATAGGTCCATAGCGGCAACTCCTATGTGTCATTATGCCACATTTACTAACGTAAATCGAGACCTTTTTGTTTCCGGGGTTATGGTCTAAAAACAGGCGCTTTATAGGATCTGGAGTCAGGGCGGGCCGCAACATTGCTCCACCCGGCGCGGCAGAAGTGGACTTCGATTCACACACGGGCTGACTATGCCACTTTCGATGACTACGCCGATGGGACCTGCGGCAATCCGTCCAACCCTCAAGACTTCGGCGCCTCAAGCAAAGGGCTACACTAACGGCATGGCTGTCCCAGAGTTCTACCACTTTTTTCGTCCCGTTCTGGAAGTGCTCCTAGACGGGAAGACAAAGCCCAACCAAGAAGTCGTAACCGGGGTTATCGCCAAACTGAAGCTAACGGCACTAGACCTTGAAGAGTTGATTCCAAGCGGCAAAAGAACCCGCGTGGCAGATCGAACCTATTGGGCACTCACCTACCTGTTTCAAGCTGGACTCATTAGCAGGCCAAAGAGAGGGGTTTCAGAAATCACTCAAGTTGGCCGCGACTACCTCCAAAAGGCACCGCTAATCATCAAGCCCAAGGATCTGGAGGTGTTCGAAGCATACAGAGCATTTCTTGATAGATCCAAGTCAGCATTAGCAAAACCAGAAACCAACAAATCTGCTGAGGCCCTTGAAAGTAACTTGACTCCCGAAGAAACGATCTTGCAAGCTCATCAACAAATCACGCTTCAACTGGCTGATGAAGTCTTGGAAAAGGTGAAAACCGTTACACCAACATTCTTCGAATGGCTGATCGTGCAGCTAATGCTGAAGCTGGGATACGGAGGAGCCATGGTCGACGCAGGGACGACCCTAGGGAAGAGTGGAGACGGCGGCATCGATGGAGTGATCAAGCAGGACAAGTTGGGACTGGACAACATTTACCTTCAGGCAAAAAGATGGACAGAAGGAACAGTTGACAGAAAGGAGGTCCAGTCCTTTGTTGGAGCCCTAACTGGAAAGGCAGCGACAAAGGGTGTCTTCATAACCACCAGCCAGTTCACAAAAGGAGCCACTGAATACGTCCGTGGTGACCTAAAGGGATTGAAGGTATCCCTAATAGATGGAATCCAACTGGCAAAGCTGATGATCGAATACAACCTAGGAGTATCACCGATGGAAACCTACGAGATCAAACGGCTGGACTCGGACTTTTTCCTGGAGCAATAACCGAACAGGCAAGCTACCGCTGACTGAGAAACGGTCGCTCACTGATCCTCAGTCGTGTAGCTAAGAACGCGAAAAGATGCTTTCCACCTCGTGGCAGGATAGGTGTTAAAATCCAAGCCCTTTATCTCAAAACTGGTCCTCTTTGCAAGGCCAGGTTCAGCACGTACAGTAACCCATTGTCTCTCTGCATCAATCATTTCCTTCCCCTCATTGTCGAAAAAGACAATCTGAAGGTCCACGCCAGTCACGGGTTTATCACCGTCGTTCTCCACTGAAAGATTCACAACGAACTTCCAGGACTTAAAATCTGAAATGGTTAAGTCGTATTGATCCCCCGCCCCCTGCCAATCTGGCGAGTTAATCTTTACCGACTGAACAGACGGCTTTAGTGAATCTCTAAGCGGCGCCCCAGAGCACTTGCCAACATCTGTTAGAAGTACAGATCCGGAAGCATCAATCAGGTTCTTCAAGTAAATCGATTTGACTGCAAAGTTCAGGTTCTGGCTCCCTTCTAAATAAGAGGTGGCAACACCAATAACTTTTTCATCAGAGGTCAGAACTGGCCCACCTGAAGAACCTGGTGATATCGGTGCGCTAATCTGATATTCCTCCCGACCATCAGACTCTCTCGAAGCTGAGACCAAGCCTGACGACAACGAAGCTTCTAGCCCACGCGGATTCCCGATTGCGTAGATGGTTTCACCAACATCCACATTGCTCGTTTTTAGCTCAAGAGGCAAAAGAGTCGAATCCACTTGGATCAGAGCCAGATCCTTATCGCCATCTATACCCTTGATTCCAGCCACGCTCAGCGATTCTTTTGTCGTTGCACTAAGGATTTTCAGTTTGAAGCTGTTGTGAATGACATGGTAGTTTGTGGCTATCAGGTTTGGTGAGACAGCAAAGCCCGATCCCAATGCTTGCGGCTGGTCATGTGAATCCAGAGCAATGATCACGTAGATGGATGGCGACGCCTTTTGAAAGACCTCCTTGGCCGAATCTTGTCCCATTCGAAGGTTAACTCGGTCAATCCCTGCGTTAGAGTTGAATGGACTTAGAATGGTCGCCCCAAGAGATACGGGCAGCAATGCGAGACCGAGAAGATTCATGTTTAAGCTTTCTCCAACTTCAATCATAACGCATGCGACCTCCTCTTCGGCACTCGGCAAACTGAGAAACCGTGCCGCAAGGCGAGATATCGAAGCTCATCGAGCAGATGAACTCGAATGCGAGGGTCAGTTAACCCGGGAGGTCATTTCTAAGTGCCAGGGAAAGGCCTAAACCAACGCTTCCAGAAAGGAAGTCTCAGGTAATCGATCTGAGCCTCAAGCTGCTGAATGCGAAGGTCATGAGCCTCTACAACAGCCTGAATCACCTCAAGAGCCAAGGTTAGTTCATCCTTAACCCCCTCAATCTTCTTTTTTCCCATAGGCTCCTTCAAGGCACTGATAACCCTTGGAAGAGCATTCAGAGCAGGAGCCGCCAACATACTAGCAGCGGTAATAGGGTCCATCCACAAATCTTAGCGCAATGGCGTTGAAGAGGGAGCCCAAGAGTCAGCTTCTAGAACCCCCAGTTCTGTCGGCGATCTCCGAAAAGTGCACCACTTCCGCGTTGCGAGAAGAATGCCAAGCCATAATCAGCTAAGGGCCATGGACGAGATCGACGAGTACCTAAACCCGTTACGTGAACGTGGTGCGGTGGAATACAAGCAAGCAGGCCTGTGGACGGAGTTGGAACCACAAGTCAAGCGTGAAGCCCTAGGCTTTGCCAACCGACGAGATGGCGGCGCTATTGTGATCGGAGTGGCAGAGGGCTCCGACAAGGCATTTTCAATCAAGGGTTTGACAGAAGAGCAGCTGTCTAGTTACCCTATTCGCCAGCTCGATCAAAGTATCTCGCACTGTGGATATCCCAATATTCGATGCAACTCTTCCCTACAGGTATTCGATTCCAAAAAGCTGATCTTGATCCGAATAGACCCCTTCGACGGGCATGTAGTTGTTTGCACAAAATCTTGCCATCCAAACCAAAATGGACCTCAGGAGCATTTCATCTATTATCGATGCGACAGGCTGGTTGAAACAAGAAAGGCCGACGCAAATGACGTTAGGGAAATAGTTGAGAGAGCAGCTGAGATCAAGCTCCAACAGCGGTTCCAGTGGCTGATTGAGGCAGGCATTCTTATTCCAGGCAGAATATCCCAACCCCTCCCTGAGTCTGACCAGGGGCAGTACGACGAGGAGCTTGGAGAGTTCGGAAGATGAGAACAGAATCATCTGAAGACATCCTAAACACCCTGAAGAAAAAACCAACCTATACTGTGTTGATTCGTCCTATAGGGTTTAGGGAGAGGATAGAATCGGTCCACGAGGCTAGAAGGATCGTGGAAGCCAGCTACGTTAGCTTGCGAGGATGGGACTTTCCATTTCTCAACTCCCACGAAGAGGCTTGGGAGCTAGCTGAGAACTATGTTTCGTCCTGGGTGCTGTTTAACCAACATGCAGAGATTTGGCGATTCTATCTCAGTGGCCAGTTCGCATATTCAGGGATGATACGAGAGCAAGATTCTCAATACCAGGATTCTATTAGAGCACATACGCTGGGAACGCATAGTAAGGATATGATGCTGGACATTGGGAATGTTCTCTGGTGCTTTACGGAGTTTTGGGATTTTGCCTCGCGGCTAGCCCAGAAAACTAACCTCGTCAATGGCCTTGAACTAAGCGTGAATGTCAACGGAATAAAAGGTTGGCGACTTGGCACTAGCACTTCAGATCGCATGTTTACCCAAAGCCAGCAATGCCACACCGATACAATACTGATTGAGGAGAAGCTCTCATATGCAGATCTGCTCACCCACAAGCTTCACTCGCGGAAGGCATTGCAAAAGCTCCTGAGCCATTTTGACAAACGGATCGACGAAAATAATCTTGACTTGATGCAAGATGAGCTTTACAAGTTAGGATATGGAAAGAACAGGCGAGGTTCTTAACGCATTGCTTCTAGGAGATTCCCTCTAACAGCCAATGTGACGGCCCGCGGCGTGTTCAGTCTTAGACAAGCTATAGCTCTTATCCATGGTCATGCCGCTGACCGGTCCCGTTTTTGTCCCGGATGACCGAGCGATAGTTATCGAAGACATCAATGTAGCTTCGGACCTGTCCTAGCCGGGGGGCCATTGTCAAGGTTTGCTCTCTATATAAGGGTAACTAAAGGCCACGTCGTCGCCTGGCGATTTTGAGCTTCCTCCATCATCCTTCAGGTTTGGCCCAACGCTATAAATTACAAACCCACCTGGCCTCTGCTTGAAGTGCAAGGGACCCTTGGTGAAGGGGTCTGCCGCCGTTTTGGGTAAGGCCCCACCAAGATTGGAGAGCTTCTGAAGCCCGAGAAGAGTCACTTCCTGCATCGCTTGATACCGGACAAAGGAGGTCCAGGCTTGGCGGAATTCGCCGATTTGGTAGTAAGTCGGCCCAGATTTCATCGCCTTGTCCGATACTGAGCACATCTTGTTCACTTGCTCAATCTCCGAAAGGGACTTGTCACTGGCGATCTCATAAAGGGCCGTATAAACTTGAAGGTGCCGGGTCTCAAATGCTTCCATAATCGTTCGCCTCTTGACGCCGTCTGTGGCCCGAATTAAGGCGTTTAAGTCAGGATCGTTGGAATCCGCTTTTTCCCCCATCCCTAAAGCATTCTCATCCCCTTTCGCCGGCGCCATTAAGGTCATATACATGACCGTCTCCTGGGGAATCACTGCCGCAATGCTAAAGCTGTTGGGAAACTTGGACATGCCTTGTAACATCGCACCCGCGCATTTTGGATTACCCAACTGTTCCGTAACGATTTGATCGACCGTTTGGACCGCATTCGAATGGATCGAATAAGCAACCAGCCAATCGATTAGAGTCGGATATTCCATAGAATGCTTCATTAGCTGCGCGACGCATCCAATGTCGCTGCCCGCCGCAGCAAAGTTCCCCGAGTGAGCTTCTACTCTCGCTCGAAGGCAAAGCAGCTTCGCGATGAGTTTGAAGTTGCCATTCCTCCCAAAATCCATGCCTTCGACGCGAGCTGTGGTGGGAGACAAGTAGCAGTGGGGCAAAGCACAAGCTTTTTTAACCTCGACTAGTATGGGAGCAGCTTTCGCTACTTGCTTTTTCGCGGAATCTAGAGAAGCCGCGTCGAGTTTTTCGATAGGCTCGACCCATAGAGGCTGTTTTTTCAGCATCGCGAACGCCAACTCATAGTGGCCCGCCGCGTTTTCGGCGGAAGGCACGTGGTGGATCAGGTCGTCACGCCGGTACGCAAGGCCGATATTATGGGCGTATGCCTCTGCGGCAGGTAGTTCACCGGCTGCTTCCTTAAACGCCGCCTCGTTAGGATTCGGCTTTGTCTTCTCGCAACCAAGCAGCGAGGCGGTTAGGAACACCGCCAGAAACAAGAATCTTCGACCGCCCATCGCTGTTAGAAGCAACGTGGATGGGATTGGAAACGTTGCCATACGAAGAGTGTTGAGTGTTAAGATCCAGCGCAGTCGCGCGATATCTCTGGTCATTGGCAACGTGATCGTCCGCTCATCAAATGTCGCGTTCGATATCTTTGCGAACCCCGTTCCTCGTCCGCCGATGTAAGACAAAACATTCGAGCGTTTCGGGCGTGGCATCCAACACTTGAGCCACCCGAGTCCAGTCAAGCTGCCAAATAACAATCGCTGCGATTCATTTCAAGTATTCGCACGTACACTCTTATTGTGCGGAAGACTCTCGCAATCCTTCTTTTTGGCGCTCTGTCGAGCGCTGTTTTTGCCCAGGGCTCTCCCTCAAGCCGAACCGAGCACGACGGCTGGATCATCGTTCGCCTTTCGGGAACGCCCCAAGAAATCGGGTACCAGCACGGCTCCCTTCTCGCGCCGGAGATCGCCGACACGCTGCAGACGATGAAGGCCGACCTGCTGGCACGAAGCCATCAGCCCTGGAGTTGGTATCGCGAGAACGCCCGCCGCATCTTTTGGCCAAAACTGGATGATGAATACAAGCAGGAGATCCAGGGAATTGCCGATGGCGCCAAGTCAAGAGGCGACGCTTTGGACGCGGACGACATTCTTGCCATGAACGGCCAGATCGAGCTTTGGATGTACTACCTCCCGGTTCATCAAACGGCATTGCTCGCCCGAAGCGGCGCGCCAAACGCCTGCAGCGCGTTCGTCGCCACTGGCGCCGAAACCGCGGACGGAAAGATCGTGATGGGACAGAACTTCTGGTGGGATTACCTTGAAGGGGAGCGCTGGAACGTGGTCTTTGACATCACCCCCAAAAACGGCCATCGATTCATGATGGACGCCCTGCCGGGGCTCATCATGAGCGGCTCGGACTGGGCCATCAACTCAGCCGGGCTCGCGCTAACCGAAACCACGATTTCCGGATTTGTCGGATTTGATGAGAACGGCACTCCCGAGTTTGAGCGCATGAGAAAGGCGATCCAGTACGGGACAACCATGGCGGACATGGTGAGCACCCTGGAAAAGGACAACAACGGCGCCTACGCCAACACCTGGCTGATGGCCGATGCCAATACGAACGAGATCGGCAAGCTTGAGCTTGGCCTCAAGAACATGATCTACGTCCACACCAACGACGGATCATATTACGGGGCGAACTTCCCCGAAAACGCCAAGCTGATCCGCGAGGAGACCCAGGGCTACGATCCTGCCGAAAACGCAGGCCGAATCAAGCGCTGGAAAGACGATTTGGCCAAGTATCGCGGCAAAATCGACGTGAGCCTTGCCATGCAGTTCCTGGGAGATTCTTACGACGAGAACACGGGGCAAAAGGACGGCGCCGGCGGCGCGCTGTGCGGCAAATCCGCCGACTGGGGCGCAGTGAGCGCTCGGGTCCTGACCTCGGAAATGATTAAAGGAATGAAGTTCTGGGCCAAGATGGGCATCCCCGACGGCACCAAGATCAGCGCAACCCATCTGGAAGACGAACACCCCGAACTCAAGGGCGCCGGCGCCAAGGACTTGCCGTCATTTCCGTGGACGACGATCCAGTAGGTTTGGAGGTGAACGGTGAACTTGCACTGTGAACCGCGACGGTCACTCTAGCCTTGGCAAGGAATGCCAAATAGGTCTATACGGCAAGCATGCCCAAAGGCTGGAACATACGTCTACTATTTTCTGTTGCTTTCAGTTGGAATGCAAAATTGAGCTCCGAGCCGATCACAAAGAAGTCCAGCAAAAACGAAAAATTAAAATTAAAATTTTGAAAACGATGCTCCGATTTACTCCGATCTACTCCAAGCTTCCCTGACCCCCAAGCGCTGCCCGGCTAGTCCACAGTAAGAAAAAACCCAATACCCAAAACCCAACACCCAACACCCAACACCCAACACCCAACACCCAACACCCAAAACCCAAAACCCAAAACCCCAACACCCAAAACCCAACACCCAAAACCCAAAACCCAACCCCCCCCCAGCATGGACCTCACCGAATACAGCGTTCATCCCGAAATAGCCAAGGCCGCAACGCTGCCCGCGAGCTTCTACAACGACTCGGAGGTCTATCGCCTGGCAATAAACAGGCTGTTCGCCCGGAGCTGGCAGTTTCTTGGCGATACCGGCCTCGTCAAGGTTCCCGGTTCCGTTCACCCGCTGGTCCTTCTGGAAGGCTCGCTCAACGAGCCCCTTCTCCTCACCCGGGACATCAAGGACCAACTCCACCTTGTCTCCAACGTTTGCCCTCACCGAGGCAACTTGGTTTGTGAAGGCGCGGGTGTGGAGCGGCATCTCCGCTGCCGCTATCACGGCAGGCGTTTTGAACTCTCGGGCAAGTTTCTCTCGATGCCGGAGTTTGAAGGCGTCGAGAACTTCCCTGCTGAAGCCGACAGCCTTGCGCCGGCAAGGCTCGCCAACTGGGGACCTTTCCTGTTCGGCTCGCTGGGGTCGCCTGAGTCCTTTGAGAATGTGATCGACCCGGTTCAAAAGCGGCTTGACTGGCTGCCCTTGAACGAGTTTCGCCTTGACTCAGCACGCGCCCAGGAGTATTTGGTGAGAGCGCACTGGGCGCTTTATGTGGACAACTATCTGGAAGGCTTTCACATCCCGTTCATCCACCCCGCTTTGAGCCAAGCGATTAGTATCGACGACTACACTACCGAACTCTATGAACACGGAAACCTTCAGTTGGCGATGGCCAAGGAAGGCGATGTTTGTTTCGACCTCCCTAGAGAATCGCCCGATTTCGGTCACCGGGTCGCCGCTTACTACTACTGGCTGTTCCCCAACACGATGCTGAACTTTTATCCGTGGGGACTCTCCATCAACGTGGTCAAACCCCTGGGGCCGGACGTTACAAGGGTTTCCTTCATCCCCTACGTGTGGCGGGAAGAGCTTATCGGCGCGGGCGCAGGCGCGGAACTGGACCGGGTTGAGCGCGAAGACGAGGCGATCATCGAACTCGTGCAAAAGGGTGTGAAGTCGCGGTTCTACAACCGGGGCCGGTACTCGCCAACGCGGGAAACGGGAACCCACCACTTCCACCGGATGATTGCCGACCGCATCCGGCAACCATGAACCCGCAGTGGCTTTTAGGCGCAGTGCCGACGGCCATCGCGGGTAACATCGAACCCTCCAATGGCGATTCTAGTTGACAAAAACACGCGAGTCCTTGTTGCCGGCATGACCGGCCGCGAAGGCGGCTTTCACACCGGTCAGATGATCGAGTACGGCACCAATGTTGTGGCAGGCGTCACCCCCGGCAAAGGCGGGACGGAATCGCAGGGAGTCCCGATTTTTGACACCGCCGAAGAGGCGGTACGGGAGACCGGCGCAAACGCGGGGCTGATTTTTGTTCCCGCTCCATTTGCCGCTGATTCGATTTTGGAATGCTCCGCCGCAGGCCTTCCTTTCGTTTGCTGCATCACCGAATGGATCCCCATTCAGGATATGGTCCGAGTAGTGAATAAACTCAGGGCCGAAGGCAAAACGAGATTGCTGGGCGGGAATTGCGCAGGAATCATCACCCCCGGCCAGTGCAAGATGGGCATTATGCCCGGCCATATTTTCGCTCCCGGACCGGTTGGGTTGGTCAGCCGCTCGGGGACGCTCACTTACGAAATTGTTGGGAGTTGACGAGCAACGGGCTCGGTCAAACCACCTGCGTGGGTATCGGCGGAGACCCGCTGCCCGGAACGCGCTTCCTGGATGCTTTGGAGATGTTTGAAGCGGACCCTGAAACCGAGGCGGTGGTCATGGTCGGCGAAATCGGCGGGACCGATGAGGAAGCGGGCGCGGAGTTCATTAAAAAGATGACGAAGCCGGTTGTAGGGTTCATCAGCGGCCGAACCGCTCCTCCCGGAAAGCGAATGGGCCACGCAGGAGCGATCGTTTCCGGCGGCAAAGGCACCGCTTCCTCCAAGGTTGATGCCTTATTGAACGCAGGAGCGGCAATCGCTGACAAGACCAGCGATATTCCGGAACTGGTTAAAGCGGCACTGCAAAAGGGCCGTCAGCCGGTCAAGGCGTAATAGCAGACGCAAACCGGGACGCCCGGCGAGCCCTTATAATGCCCGTCTGGTGTGAACACCACCCGTTCAGGATCCGACCTTCCTGGTTGTGAGGGCAGAACCATCAGGTTGCCTTCTGTTCAAAGGTCTGGCCGTCCCAGAGAACCACCTGGCCGTCTTTGCCGCCGATTGCGCATCCGAAATTCCTTCACTTGTAAGATGTTATCTCCGGTCGGCCTTGCCAACCCGTAGAATAGACGGAACTTGACCAAAGACCGCTATTTCGATAATGCAGCCACCACGCCGGTAGATCCCCGGGTGGTGGAAGCCATGCTTCCTTTCTTTTGCGAAAGCTTCGGGAACGCCAACTCGCTTCACACATTTGGCGGGGCGGCCATGGCCGCCGTTGAAAAGGCCCGCGAGCAGGTTGCCCAGCTCATCGGCGCCCAAGCGCCGGATGAAATCGTTTTCACCTCGGGCGCCACGGAAGCCAACAACTGGATTGCCTACACCTTTCCGGACCTTGAGATAAGCCCCTTTGAGCACAGTTCGCTACAGGGCCCCGCCATGAGGCTGGGAAGGCATATTCTAGAAAACGACGGGTTGGAACTCCGTGCGCCCAAGCACGACTCCGTGGTTAGCCTGATGAAGGTCAACAATGAGGTCGGAACGATCTTCGAACCGGAAAAGCTTGCCGGCAAGTACATCGTCCATAGTGACATCACCCAGGCGGTGGGCAAGATCCCAATGGACGTAAGCAAACTCGACTATGCGTCCTTCAGCGGACACAAGTTTTATGGCCCCAAGGGCGTGGGCGCGCTCTACGCGAAGGGCGCCAACTTTCCCGAACCCTTCTTCATGGGCGGAGATCAGGAAAACGGCCTAAGATCGGGGACTCTCAACGTCCCGGGAATCGTTGGGATGGGCGCGGCTGCCGAAATCGCTCTCCAAGAAAGAGAACAAGACTACGCTCTCGTCCAAGAACTTAGGGAGATAGTCCTGGAAGGCCTGGATAAAGCGCTTGATTTTCAGGTGAATGGAGGCGACCAAGTAAGTCCGTTTATTCTCAGCCTCAGTTTTTATGGAATGGAAGGAGAGACGCTGGTCATCGAAATGGATAGATTAGGCTTTGCAATTAGCAGCGGCGCTGCCTGCAGTTCAAATTCAGTGGCTCCGAGCCATGTTTTGACCGCATTAGGCATGGAGCCGGAATGGCTGCGCGGAACGGTTCGGATCAGCTTTGGCCGCTTTAACACCAACCAATCGGCCCAAAATCTTGGGAAAGCTCTAACATTCGGGGCGGAAACTATAAATAACTTAAATGTGTAGAGTTATTTGTGCAACGTGAGACGTGTTTGAGCACGTCATTAGCGATATTGGCACGTATCAGCTGAATCCAGCGTAGAGGATAGGGGTGACCCTACTGAAGGTCACAAAATGAGGAATTTTTCTTGACAATGCGACGTAATCATGTTACTGTAAATAGGCAATCGGAAAAGCATGCCTTTTATTTCGGCACTGTTTCCGAGGGACTCACGAGCAACGCCTCCCTGAAGTCGAGGGTAGTTCGGCGCGCATCTGTCTCGAGCCATGGTATGAAACTAGGAGGACGCTAACAAGGATGGCGCCAGAAAATGGACTAATCACGCAACCGCGACGAGGCCGAGCGATTACCGTTCGAACGCCAGGTCGTCACACATTTGCCGAGGCCGGCAATCGGAATCCAATCTTGGATGACGTTGCCGCTGAGCCCGCAGAAGACGATCTGCTGGATCTTGAAACCGCGGACGAAGAAGAAGTAGACGGTGAAACGCCACCACAGCATGACGAGTCTGAAGAACTCGAAATGTGGATGCGGCAAACTCGCCGCGCCCACCTGCTTACCCCTGGACAAGAGGAAGAGTTGGCCAAGCGAGTTCAGGCCAAGGACTTGGTCGAGAGCGGTAAGAAGGTTGAAGCGCTCAAGCTTCTGAATCGGGAAAGCGTCAACTATACCGATTTTGACGTCGAACTGGTGATTCGCGATGGCCGTGCTGCGAAGCAGCACCTCATCGAGTCGAACCTTCGGCTCGTGGTCAGTATCGCCAAGAAGTACAACGCACGAGGCATTCCTCTCGCGGATCTGATCCAGGAAGGCAACCTCGGCCTTATCCGTGCAGTCGAGAAGTTTGACTGGCGAAAGGGCTTCCGCTTCAGCACGTACGCCACTTGGTGGATTCGCCGAGCTATCGCTCGCGCAATCATCAATCAGGGCCGCACCATCCGGATTCCGGTTTATGTCGCCGAACTCATCAACAAGGTTGTCAAGACCGCTTCCAGGCTCCAACAAGAGCTTCAGCGCGGAGCGACCGAAGAGGAGATCTCGCGAGAGGTCGGTCTTTCGGTCGACCGTGTTCGCGAAATGATGCGGGTTGCGGTTGAGCCGATTTCGCTAGAGACGCCGGTTGGCGAGAAAGATAACAGCTCGCATCGGAGACTTCGTCCACTCGACGAACATGCCGACACCCGGGAGACGTTACGTGGACGCTTATTCGCCGCGAAGAGATCGACGGCATTCTCGGCCGCCTCACTTCCCGTGAGCGCGACGTGGTGCGTCTTCGCTTCGGCTTGGACGATGGCCGCGCAAGGACCCTTGAAGAGGTCGGAGCGGAACTGAACGTGACGCGTGAGCGAGTTCGCCAAATCGAACTTCGCGCCATGAAGAAGCTCCGCCACATCGGCCAAGAGCTAACTGCGCAGGGCTTCACCATCACGCCAACTCCCGTTTAAGCGATCCCACGCGGGCAAGGAGTATCAAGTGGCGGGTAATGTGCCCTAGGTGCATTACCCGCCACTTTATTCTTTGAACGAACGAGTGCTGCAGGCGATCGTTCAGGCCGTATTTCCGAACCGAACCGTTTTCGATCAGGGGCCGTTCCGGATTCTCATCGATCCTAACCGGTCGGCTATCTTGGTCAATTACGGGGTTCCTCTAAGGCCCATAACCTCTCCGGTCAGAGACGTTGCCAGTTGGTCGAAACCTTCAAAGCCCACCACCGAATCCCCAGGATCGAATGCGCCGCTCGGGCCACGCCCGAGCTTGAGAGCGCGCTTCTACAAGCGGGTTTCAAGAAGGAGCACGAACTGGTGCTCATGGCATGCACGAGAGAGGCGTTCAAGCCCCGGCCGAACCTTAGCTTGGATATAAGAATGCTCGGTCCCAAAGATGACGTGCGCCAATACTATGACACTGCGAACAAGGCCTTTGAGATCGCATTGCCTATAGGCGACAGTCGGAGGCTGAAGGAAGATGCGGATAAGGAAACAGGACCCCTCAATATTGCCATCGCCTACGTTGACGGCAAGCCGGCAGGCTGTGCTTGTCTGGGGCCAACCTGGGAGCTATCCGGTGTGGGTGTGCTGGCAAAGTATCGAAGAAGAGGCATCGCTTCCGCGGTCAGCACTCTGCTGATGGAAGAACATTTTCGCGATCACGATCTCGTTTGGCTAACGGCCGAAGACGCCCGGGCGGAGGCTCTCTATATGGGATTGGGCTTCGTTAATGTAGGGCACCACCAGTCCTGGGCGATTGTCCCGCAAGTTGTATAGGCCACTAAAAAGGCCATCGTGCTTCTGAAGAAGCGGCGGCTCAACGCGAGTGGGAGTTCACGGAGCCTCCGATGACCTTCCATTACTACGTACGGGGGCCTGAAAAAGGACGCAAATTAGCAGTTTTTTTGAGAGTTATCGCAAACTCAGAAGGGTCCCATAACAGGGGCTTTGCAACCTGAGCCACCGCAAAAACAGATTCCGGATTGACTAAAGGAAGTCCAAATGGGATACTTGCCTGTACAAGTACAGCATGCGCCGTCAAACGAAGGGCGCATCCGCAAGCCTTTTGCCCAGATCTCCGGCAAACAATATCGTTCGCCGAAACGTGGGCGAAGCAATCCGGACTCTTCTTGTCGCTAGGAACAATTAAGTGTCTGCTCACCTAAAACCACATCCATTCCGCACATATTCAAGGCTTGGATTATGGGAGCTGTCACGAATCGATAAACCGTCCGTACTGAGCGCGAGAGCGGATGCGGTCCTTCACCCCCAAATGCCTGCACCCTCTCAAGTGGAACCGCAAGGGCGACGGTGATGTCGTGTCCGTGTAGAACGGCCCTTCCACCGGTTGGCCTGGACACCCAGGGCACTGTGAGCGGCATAAGCAAGTCTCTTTCCGCGACCTGCTGTTTCCCCAGACTGACCCAAGGACCATCCCATTGGTAGACCCGGCAGGAAGCTTCGCCCCGTTCGGCCCTTTCCAGTAGCCGGGCATCCCTGAGCATGTTTGTAAAGCCATCCAAGCGGCCTTCCTCGCAGAAGGCGACCGGCTCTAGGGACAGGCCTTGGAGGGTTTCCATCGAACGTCCAAATTCTTCACGGCGGCAGTTTCGTCCAGACGGCCAACGATCTGCGTTGTTGGCGCGGAATGCAGAAGGTCCGGATTCGACACCGCTTCCCCACAAATGGCGATTAGCGCGTCGCAAAATGCGTCCAGCGTCTCCTTGGTCTCTGTTTCCGTCGGCTCGATCATCAGGCACTCAGGGACAATCAGAGGAAAGTAGTTTGTTGGAGGGTGGAAACCGTAATCGATAAGCCGCTTGCTGATGTCCAGCGCGCGCACGCCATACTTTTTGTATTGCTGGGCTGTAAGCACGCACTCATGCATGCACGGACGGTCGTGGGCCGGGGGCAGAACCTCTTTAAGTCTTGCGCGCACATAGTTTGCATTCAGCACCGCGTGCCGGGAAATATCGGCCATCCGCTCCTTGCCGTAAGCCATGAGATAAGTGTAGGCACGCACTTCCATCAAGAATTGGCCAAAAAAGGACGATACCCGGCCGATGGACTTCGGGCCGTTCCGCAAGCAGCTTGACCGTGTCCCCTTCTCGGCGGATTACGGGGGCGGGTAGGAAGGGCTCCAGGTGATTCTTGACCGCTATGGCGCCGCACCCTGGCCCACCGCCTCCATGGGGCGTGCTGAAGGTTTTGTGCAGGTTTAGGTGCATGCAGTCGAAACCATGATCACCTGGCCGCGTGGTGCCAACCATCGCATTCATATTCGCGCCGTCGCAGAAGACCTGGCCGCCCACGGCGTGAACCATCTCGCATATCTTCTCGATGTTGGGCTCGAATAAGGCCAACGTGGATGGATTCGTGAGCATCAGGCCGGCAACGGTGTCGTCCAGGAGTCCGGCCAACGCTTCTAAATCTGTATTCCCTGCTTCATCGGTTGGCACCGATTTGACCGAGTAGCCGCACCTTGCGGCAGAAGCAGGATTCGTTCCGTGAGCGCTGTCCGGGACTAGGATGTACCTGCGCCGTTCACTCTCGCCTCGAGATTCATGGTAGGCGCGGATGATCATCAGGCAGGTCATTTCGCCATGAGCGCCGGCTACGGGCTGAAGCGTAACTTCATCGAAACCGGTAATCGCCTTTAGGATGTCCTGGACTCGGGCCAGCAGCTCGAAATTTCCGGCGGCCGAGGATGCCGGCTGCATGGGATGGGTCGCGGCAAACCCGGGAAGGGCCGCGGTCCGCTCGTTGATCTTGGGGTTGTACTTCATGGTGCAACTCCCAAGGGGGTAGAACCCCGTTTCGAATTCCGTAGTTCACGTGCGAAAGATGGGTGAAATGGCGAAGCATCTCGAGTTCGCCAACTTCCGGCAGGCCGAGCTCTTCTCGGGTTTCGCCAACTGCTGCAATCAAATCCACTTCTGGCGTATCGGGAACGGGAATATTGGCTCCGATCCGGCCAGGTCTTCCCTGCTCAAAGATGAGCGCCGGCACGGGAACTTGCTTCTTCAATTGAGCACCGCCTTGAGCTCGGCGGCAAAACGATCGATCTGATCCTTGGTCCGAATCTCGGTCACTGCGACCAGCAGGCAGCTTTTCAGCTCGCTGTAATAGTCTCCAAGTGGCAATCCACACAAAATGCCCTTCTTGAGAATGGCCTCCTGAACCACGGCCGGGTCTTTGGGCAGCTCAAGCACAAACTCGCCAAACACCTTCCCGCCAAATCGAAGCTTGCCGCCCGCAGCGGCAAGCTGCTTCATCGCGTACTGAGTGTTGCGGACGGTGGCCTCGGCAACGAGACGCAACCCGTTCTTTCCCAGGGCTTCCAGATAGACGGTGGCCGCGAGCCCCATCAAAGCTTCGTTCGTACAGATATTGGAAGTTGCTTTTTCTCGGCGAATATCCTGCTCTCGCGTCCGGAGGGTCATCACATAGCCATTGTTGCCTTCATGATCCGATGTCCGCCCTACGATGCGGCCGGGAATACGGCGCACATACTCGTCCTTGCATGAAAACAAACCCAGCAGCGGGCCGCCAAACCCCATCGGGATGCCGAGTGGCTGCCCTTCGCCAACCACGATGTCTGCGTCAAACTCACCGGGTGGCTTGAGCAGACCCATCGCGGTAGGATCGGCCACGACGATGAGCATTGCCCCCGCCACACGGGCGGCTTCGCGCGCCTTCCCCAAGTCCTCAATGATCCCAAAGAAATTCGGATATTGAACGATCACGCAGGCTGACTCCGTATCTACTCCGGAATAGTTCACCGTTTCCCCGTCGTCCGTATCTATCTCCACGACCTCCAGGCCAACGGACCAGCAGTAGGTATCCAGAACTTGCCGGTAATGGGGGTGCACGGCACGGCTTACGAAAATCTTGTTTCGGCCGTTAACTCCATGGGCAAGAATCGCTGCCTCGGCCATGCTCGTCGCGCCATCGTACATCGACGCGTTGGCCAAGTCCATGCCGTAGAGGTTTGCGATCATGGTTTGGAACTCGTAGATACTCTGCAAGTACCCCTGGGAAAGCTCCGGCTGATAGGGCGTATAAGCGGTGAGGAACTCTCCTCGCGAAATCACGGCCGCCACGGTTGAAGGGATATATCGATCGTATATCCCGGCGCCCAAAAAGCAGATATTGTCGGCCAGATTGAAATTTCTTGCCGCCAGTTCGCGCAAATGGATGTAAAGCTTGTCCTCGCTCAAGAAGCTGGGAATATCCAGGTCTTCCTTAATGCGGAGCTTTGAGGGGATTTCGCGGAAAAGCTCGTCAATCGAGCTGATGCCAATCGTCGCGAGCATTTCGCGGCGATCTTCTTCAGTATGGGGAATATAGGCCATTAAACGGTTAGTGATCGAGGCTCGCCGTGTAGGCAGCAGGGTCCAACAGGGCGCCTTCTCCTGATTCATCGCTCAACCGAATCTTGAGGATCCAGCCTTCGCCGTAGGGGTCCTCGTTCAACAATTCCGATCTTGATCCGAGGGCGGGATTTGTCTCGATGACCTCGCCGGCAACGGGAGCAAACAGATCCGAAACCGTCTTCACGCTCTCGACGGTGCCGACGTTTTCCTCAGAACTGACCGACCGTCCAATAACGGGGAGCTCGATAAAGACGATATCGCCCAATTCCGACTGCGCGTAGTCCGTGATACCCACGGTGGCAACGCCATTTTCCAGGCGCACCCATTCGTGCGATTTCGTGTATTTTAGATCGGTAGGAACGTTCAAAGATTGGGCCTCACAGGGTAGGGGATTCTCAGATTTTACCCACCGACAGGTCCGGCGCCCATGCCCTTTATGTGCAGTTTGGAAAAGACCACTTTCGCACGAGTCCGAACTTGGACGCCAGGCGCCTGGAGCCTTCCGCTGGGAGGGATCAACTCTGGTGAGGGGATGGCAACCCTTAAGTCGTTGACGCCCTTGATACGTGCCCCTTCACCCTCCTGACCAACACTATAGATCTCAAAATGGGTGCCGGCGTGATCGTAGAGGAATGGTCTGCCGGAGAAAGGATCAATGCTGACGGTTCCATAGTTCGGCAGTTGGTCGGGCAAGCTCTTGCCCGATCTTTGCCACTCCAGGAGACGCACTGCGCACTGCAGCATTCGGGTCCGGGCTAAATGTTTAATGTAGTCGGCGCAAGTGCTGACAAGCGACTTGGAAAACAAAAGCGTGCCTGTAGACGCCAGAGAACGATCCGACGAGCGGCGGTCTGCTGCTTCGGCCGACTTCTGCAACTCCGACCAGTGGGTATCGTCCTTTGGCAAGGAATCGATAAAGCCGCGATAATAAGCGATAAAGCTTTCGTCGTAAAGCGGGTTAAACGAACGCATTCGAAGGATGCGCTCCAACTGGTCCCTTTCAACTCCCTCTTGGGATCCCGCCAACAACTCGTCCAACTCCTCGGAATTCATGTCCGGCATACGGTGAATGATTAATCGGTTCAGAACGAGTTCCCCTGCGGCATAAAATCGGATTGGGGGTGGTGGGGGCAATCCATCAAGAAGCGCCTGGATTCCTGTCAAGAACTTCGCATTCGCGCGGTCACTGGAAAGCATGGAAATAATGGAATGGAACACCAATCCCTGGGCAGCCGCGAAACTTGTCTCGGAAGTGAAGTTAGGCGTTGTAGTCATGTCGCCGCAAATCTTCTCCGCAAAAGCCAGGTGGCGCAGGGCATCCGCAATCTGGTCCTTTGCGAGGAAGAGTTCCGCTTCACCCGCTTCCAGCCGAGCAAGAAACTTGAGCAGTTGGAGTTCCGGAAACCGGAGTGTTATCCCCTTTGACCAATCCACCGGAAAGACGCAGGCGGGCTTGGATGCAGCGACTTCCGCACTGTCAAGAACGTTCTGATACTGGCTGATCGAAGCCATTTCACTGTCGACTCCTGCGGGCAGGATTTTGTCGTTTATAGTGATGGCGGCTGAAGGCAGCCGTCGATGATCTTGGTCGATTTGTGCGAGAAGTTCGAACGCCTTCTTATAGTCATTGGCGCCGTTCTGTTCCGGCGGGACCTGTTTGATGGGCAACTGGTCCAACTCAACCGGGATGTTGCTGGCGCGAGCAGAGCGCACCTCTTTCGCGACCATTCCGATCGTGATCAGGTAGGCGACCCCGTATAATCCGGCGACAATACCAACCGTCCAGATGGTCCAAACGCAAACGGTACGCACAAGTCTCTTGCTTTTCATTGGGCCAGTCCTTTTAGACAGTATGCCCCCGTTCCGCGGGAATTGCGTTAAGAAGCGTTATTTCAGCTTCTGGTAGGATGTGGGCGCGGTTAGCACCTTCCAGAATTGCCCGGTTTGCCAACGCGCCCGACGGCTTGTGCCACCAGAAGCGGCGAGCATCAGAAACCAGGCCAGGCAACGAAGAAGCGCGCCCATCCGATCCAAGAAGACGCATGTCCCGCGGGCAAACGCGCCTCTATGGATGCTGAAAAACAGCTCCTTGCCGCAGTTGTACATCGCCACCGCTTTCCAACGATTTCCCGTGCTGCTGGCGCCGAGTTCATGAGTGAAAGAGGCTTCCGGAACGTAAAGTATCTTTCCATGGCGGCGCAGGCGGTGGCACAGTTCAGTATCTTCGCAATAGAGAAAAAACCGCTGGTCAAAAAGCTCCTTGGGGCGAAACATGAGGCACGCACCCATCACTTGCGCGACTTGCTGCGGTTCCTGGCCCCGGCTTAAGAGCCGAAACGTCATCCAATAGGGATTAAAGAACGCTGATCCCCGAAACAGCTTCTCAAGCCAGGACTGCTCACAGTACACCGCCCACAGCGTAAGTTCGTTCGCACACGACTGTTGAATCGATCCGCCTGGGTCGAGAAGCTTGCTCCTGCCGCAATAACCTGTTCGTCCCCAAAAACCGAAGCGAGTGTGGCGATTGAACCTGGCATTGCCCATGCGTCGCTGTTAAGGAGAAGGATCAAAGGCCGTTTTGCCACCGCGATGCCCTGATTGTTTGCCGTTCCGAAACCTAAGTTTTCGCCGTTCTCGATAAGCCGAACTCTTTCGTCGGCGCGGAGCATCTCAATGGAACCGTCCGAAGAGGCGTTGTCGACCACGATGACTTCACATGCCCGGTCGACGCTGTCGATACAGCGGCGCAGCTGAGCCCGGGTGTTGTAGCTGACAATGACTACGCTTACATCCGCCGACTCCACGTTAGCCATGCTACAATATTTTCTCCATGGCGAACGAGACGGTTCTGACCCCAGAAGGGTATGAGAAGCTCAAAAAGGAAGTTGAGGACTTGAAGGGTCCGGTGCGAGGCCGGATTGCGGAAGCAATTAGGGAGGCGAAATCTCACGGGGACCTACGCGAAAATGCCGCTTACCATGAGGCCAAGCTCAACCAGTCCCGGCTTGAAAGCCGAATCGCGGAGCTGGAAAAAACACTTCAGCTCGCTAAAATCATGGACCCCAAGGATGCGGATCAAAGCGGCGCCCATCTGGGTTCAAAAATCAAGCTGATGGATTTGGACTATGACGACGAGATGGCGATCCAACTCGTGAGCTCCTATGAGGCCGATCCTGCGAAGGATCTGATTTCGATCAGCTCGCCTCTCGGATCGGCGCTGATGGGCGCGGCTCCGGGCCAAGTTATCGAGGTTGAAGCTCCCGGCGGAAAGCAAAGGTTCCGTGTTCTCGAGTTGGGCTAAGCGAGACTAAGCCGCCAACTCTTCCTGCTCATCCAGAAGGTCCGTAAAGGGCTTGATCCAGGGCTTATAGTTCATCCAGCGCTCGGTGGATGTTTTGTAGATTGGTTGGCGCGCCTGCCATTTGCTTGCGGTGACCACGATGCGGTCATTTTTCTCGTGCTGCAGACAGGTATCAGACCATTCCAGACCGCAGAAATCGATCATTTCGCGGGCGATTCGATCCCGGTTAGCCACGACATCCCCGTACCAGACCTCCATATATCGATCCTTGGGAACTACATGCTTCCAGTGATCTTCAATTCGCGCGTACTGTTTATAGGCTGCCGCAATGTTCTCCTTTTCGTGCAGGTAAGGCTGGGAATACCGGAACGGTGTGAGATATAGCGACAGGCAATGCCCTACCGGATGGCGGCGGCAACAAATGAACCGCGCATTCGGGAAAAGGGTGGTGAGCATGCCGAGAAGGAGCACGTTGTCCGTCATTTTGTCGGTGACTCGCATGGCTCCGGGAGAGGTCTTGTGCAGGAACTCGATATAGTCGAGTCCGTGCTCACGTACTTTGTCAAAGCTAAAGCCGGGCATGCCCATGTCCAGATCCGCGGCTCGGTCAGGCCAGAACATCTGTTCGCCTGCGGCTCCGACTAAAGGATGGCTTGAAAGAATCTGCTCCACAAGGGTCGAACCGGAGCGCATCATTCCCACAACAAAGATAGGAGTGCTCTCATCCAGGCCCCGCTCTCTGTGCCTTATGAAGAAGTCGGCGTCGAATCGGGCGATGTTCTTATCGATAATGCTTCGCAGACCACCGATGCGAAAATCCCTGACGTACTTGCTGCTCTGGTAGGCAAGCTTATTCCCCTCGTCAAAGAAACCGATCGCCTGACTGTAATCGCCAAGATCATCGTAGCCTTTACCAAGCGCGTAGTTCAGCACCATTCTGTCCTGGGTGGACAGATTCGTCCCTTTGAGGAGCTCTTCCATCTTTTGAAGCATCTCCGAATCGGCCGGCAAATTTTCGCGGCAATACACCAGTTCAAAATAAGCGCCGGCAAGACTTGGGTCAAGCTTTATTGCCTCTTCCAAAAAGACCCCGGCTTCGTCAAACTTGCCTCGATGCTGCAAGATCGAACCGATCACCGCATGGGCGCGGGCCTGAGTCGGGTCAATTGCCACGATCTCACGAGCAAGTTCTTCAGACTCGTCAAAGCGTAAAGTCAGGGCGAGCGATTGGGCGAGGGCAGTCTTGAAGCTGAGCGACTGATCGTCAGCGAGAACCGCAAGGCGGAAATAGGGAACCGCGGCTTCGGTGTCTCCGCGCTCAAACAGCATCTCGCCGAGCCCCGCATTAAGGAGGGCATCGTTAGGCCATCGGGCGAGGCCCCGACGAAATGCGCTTTCCGCTTCCAACGCGCTCCCGCGGTGTTTGTGAACAACGGCCAAGTTGTGAAAATAAGTTATTTGGTTGCCATCAAGGCGCTCCGCTTCCGTGAAGCTTCTCGCTGCCTCTTCGAACCGGCCGGCGGCCAGCAGCGTGAGCCCCATGTTGTTATGACTCTCCGCATCGCGCGGCAGAATCTCCAGGACCCGGCGGCAAGCTTCTATGGCCTTGCCAAAATCCCTCTGTTCGCGCAGGATAGACGCATACCAATCAGCGCAATCGGGCAGTTTGGGTTATCGGCAATGGCACTTTCCAGTGTCTCCCGCGCCAGATCGACATTCCCATGTCGTGCCTGAATCACAGACATCGTTACCGTTGCTTTGTGATTCTTGGGGTCTTGCTCCAACACGCGCAAGCACAAGTCCAAGGATGCGTGCAGATCGCCGGCTAAAAAGGATCGCTCCACCTCAGCCAAGAGCTCATCAATGGACGTTTTGTCCGACTTTGAACCTAACGTTATCGGGTCTCCGTTGCTCCCCACAATTGATAATCTTGGGTCACAACGGCAAATTCCTTAGGAACCTTAAAGTTCTCTAACCGGAAAAGCATGCGGACCTAATCTCTGTCGCCGCGACCGCCCGTCATGCGGGCGGTAGAGCCGGTGACCATGAAATCAACGCGCTCGGCGATGTTGCAAGCATGATCGGCAATACGTTCCAAATGATGGATGGCTAGTAGCAGCCAACTCGCGCTCACAACATCGTCCGGATGTTGGCGCATTCTTTCGTGGATCTGGCCGCGAAGATCTCGGTAAAGGCTGTCGACCGAATCGTCGGTAGCCACAACTCGTTCGACAAGAGCCAAATCTCTTCGGACGTAAGCTTCGAGGGCATCTCGAAACATCGTTCTCGCGACGTTTCCCATTTTCGGAAGATCGATAAAGCTCGGTCTCTCCCAGTTCCTTATCCACCTTTAACGTGATCTTCGCAATATCAACCGCAAGGTCGCCGACGCGCTCGATATCCACGATCAGCTTCATGACCGTCCCGATGACCCGCAGATCGCTGGCCATCGGCTGCTGAAGCGCAAGCAGTTTGAGACATCGGTTCTCTATATCGAGATCCCGCTCGTCGATATCATCATCGCGATGGATTACGTCGAACGCCTGCCCCGTATCCAGGCGGGCCAAGGATCCTACGGCCTGTGACACCATGGATTCGGCACGACTTCCCATTTCGAGCAAGTCTTGCTCAAGATCGCGCATCTCCAGAGCTAAACCTCTTCTCGAATTAAAAGGAACTTCCATTTGAATGTCGGCCACGGCTACACCAACTCCCCTTCCGACAACGTCATGAACACGATAATCGGCACAGAGAGTGGGGTACCCAGCAATTGTTAAGACTCTGCGAGAGTCCCACTTGTTTTAGCTTTCTTCACCGGGAAATGACAATAAAACGCTCGATCGGACTCCTGGGTCGCGTGAGGGTCATTCTCCAAACAGAATTGCTGAGCATTCTTGCAGCGTCCGGCAAATCGGCACCCCACAAACCGGATTCTCGGATCGGGGATTTCTCCCGGAATAGCCTCCGGCAAATGCATCAGCCGGTCCAAAGTAGGCGCGGAATCCAGGAGCGCCTGGGTGTAGGGGTGGCGCGGATCGTCGAAGATCGCTTCGGTAGGTCCGGTCTCTACGATTCGCCCCAGATACATCACGGCTATTCTGTCGGCCAAATATCGAACCGTCGTAAGATCGTGGGAGATGTAAAGAAATGAACACGAAAGTTCCTTTTGAATCGATTTCAACAGATTGAGAATCTGAGCCCGAATGCTAAGGTCCAGCGCGGCGGTGGGTTCGTCGCATATGACGAGCGGTGGTTTAAGGGCGAGCGCCCGCCCGATCGCCACTCGCTGTCTCTGACCCCCGCTTAGTTGATGAGGGTAGCGAGTGGCCATTTCGGGATCCAGGCCCACCTCTTCAAACAGTTCTTTTCGGACCACATTGCGCCCGGCGATCGCGCCTGCTTCCACGGCTGAGCGTCCAACCCGCCATTTAGGATCGAGGCTGGCATAGGGGTCTTGCCAGACCATGCCGATTTCTTCGGCAATCTCCCGATAGGTTCCCGTGATCGCCCGCCCCTTGACCTCGATATGTCCCGATCTTAGGGGCTGCAATCCAAGAACCGCTCTTGCGAGCGTGGTTTTACCGCAGCCGGATTCCCCAACCACGGCCAACGTTTCGCCCGGTTCCACAACCAGGGAAACGCCGTCGAGCGCGCGGATAGAACCGCCCGCAGTTGGAAACTCCACAACCGCGTCGGTCACGGAAAGCAAGCTCATGGCCTTTCCCCGCCCATTATGCTGAAGCTCCAAAACAGTCTCTGAGCAAGCTTGTCAAGAAAATCGTGCGGGTCCACACACATGAGCCGGGTAACCCGCTCGGAACGCGTGATCTCAACGAGGTCGCCACTGAGGACGTGGAGGCGTTTTTGGCCGTCGGCAGATAAAATGGCGTCTCCCTCCGATTGCACGGTGAGACGTATCACCGAATCCGGCCTTAACACGAGCGGCCTTGCGCTGAGTGTATGGGCGCCATGGCAGTTAAGATGAGGGCCTGAACACCCGGATCGAGAATGGGACCGCCGGTCGAAAGGTTGTAAGCGGTGGACCCGGTTGGGGTTGACACCAGGATGCCGTCCGCCGGATAACTCGTGAGATGGCGGCCGTCCACTTCAATGCTGAAGACAAGCATCCTTGTTGAGACTGATCTCTGGAGGGCCATATCGTTCAGCAGATGGAGGCTGGTGACCGGTTGATTCGCTCTCATGAGGTCTGCCCGGATCATCATTCGTTCCTCATAGCACGCGGTGCCATCAATGAACTCGCTGAGGCACGAGCCAACTTCATGGGGTTCGCACTGGGTTACAAACCCGAACCGGCCGTAATACACACCGAGAATGGGCGTGCCAAACTCCGAGCAAAACTCGGCCGCCCGGATCAACGTGCCGTCGCCGCCAAAGCAGACCATCAGGTCTGCTTTGCCTAACTCCGGCAAGCCCAGCGCGGGTACGTGCAGCACTTCCGCAGACTCGGAATCGGCTGCCAATACAACGTTCCTGGCAGCCAGCCACTTGATAGCGGCAAGTGCGCCGGTGACGGCGTCCGCGCGCTGGGAGTTTACGAAGAGGTGGAATTTCCACCAAGCCATTATTATCCCGCCGCTTTCATTCTTTCCAGATTTGATTGGGCTTCTTTATTCTTGGGGTCGATTTGGATTGCCTTTTGGAGCAGCTTGATCGCCTCGGGTCTTTGGTTGAGACGCTCCAAAGTGATTGCCAAGTTGTTATAGGCGGGAACGAAGGTCGGAGCAGCCTGAATTGCGCCACGGAAGTGGGTAGCTGCCGCATCCAGCTGGTTTTGTTTGAGATCGTATAGGCCCAAGCCGTTCATGGCGTCCGGATTTCCGCGATCCGTGGTGAGCACGGCCGCATAGTCGGAACGGGCGCCATCGAAGTTACCGGTGATCCATTCCGCATTGGCCAACGAAATACGAACACTCGTCTTTCCCGGGTCGGTGCTGAGCATCGTCCGCCAAATCTGAATGGCCTCAGCGTACTCTCCGAGCTTAACGTCCGCCGCGGACAAGTTCATGAGAGTCTCCCGGCTATTGGGATTGAGTCCCCTTAAATGGTCGAACGTAGAGCGGGCATCCTCATACTTGCCTTTCTGATACTGAAGCAGGCCAAGATTGTTCAGGGTGTCTACGTCACTCGGATTGAGCTGGGCAGCGTGCTGGTACGCCTCGATCGCGCCGTCCGTGTCGCCTTTTTGCGCACGTAAGACGCCCAGGTTGTACCAAAGCGTGGCATTGTCCGGAATTGAAGCTTTCAGGGACTCATAAAGGTTCAGTGCCTCGGTTCGGCGCCCAAGCCGTGAATAGGCGTCCCCGAGCGCGAGTGCGACTCCCGAGTCTTTCGGGTCCAGTTGATAAGCGCGAACCAGGATAGGAATCGCGGCCTCGGGCTTGCGGGCTCGCAAAAGACCGAGGCCGGCGTTTCTCGCGAACGTGTGATTGTCCGGCTTCAAGTTCGAAGCCTTCTCAAAATAAGGTGCAGCCTGATCGTAGTTGCGGCTGCTGTCGTAGGCGACGCCCAAATTGTTATAAAGATAGGGATCGTCCGGCTTTATCGCGACCGCGCTGTTGTAGGCGGAAATTGCCCTGGGGGTAGTTCTTTTCGTGGAGGTAAATGTTGCCGATGTTGTACCACGCCTCAAACATCTTGGGACGCAGGTCGGTCACGAGCTTGTACTCGCCAAGCGCTTTGTCTTCCTGGCCGGTCTTGAGATAGGCGTTGCCTAAGTTGACAAGGACTTCGAGGTCTTTAGGTCGGTCGGCAGCCGCTGCGGTCAGCAACGGCACCGCATCCGCTGCTCGATCCTGGTTGACGTAAAGAAATCCAAGCCAAGAAAGAACGTCCGGATCGTGGGGGTGGGCTTGGTAGAGATCTTCAAAGGCTTTGGTTGCACCGGCAACATTCCCGCCCTTGTACAAGTTCGCCGCGTCCACTACGCGCTGCGCCGTCTCCCGGCCGTCGTCCTGGGCGAAAGCGCCCAACGCCAATGAACAAACTGCTATAACGGAAATCCACTTCATGAATACCTGGCCCTCTTCCCTTAGTAGACGCGAAACACGTTCCTGAAACACCGAGTTCCTCCTTAAATGGTAGCTCCATTGGGGCCCCAATTTTCCTAGTCTGCCTGCTCCCTCATAATCTTCGGGATCGCACCCTCGTAAGCTGACTTCAACGCGGCCACATCCAGTTCGACACATCCTTTTGCCTTCGTTAAAGAGCGTTCGGCCCGACCGGCATGAATCGTGAGCCCAACCTTGCCTCCACCACCAAACTCCCCCAAAGCGAGACAGGCAATCGAATCCGGCGCGAACTCCACCAAAACATGAAGCGACCTTTCATCGGGAACGGCGACAAGCACCCGACCAGGAACTTCACCAAAAAGATTAGCATCCGTTCGGTCGCTAAAAGTAGACGACGGAAGAAGAATTTCGATTGGACGGCCAGAAATAATCGCCAGTTCGGCGGCCCCGAAGGCAAGGCCGCCTTCGCTGAGGTCGTGAGCGCCAATAATCAGGCCTTTCTCGACCATCTCCACGAGAAACCAGCACAAGTCTTTCTCACCGGCCATATTTGGAGCAACCGGCCTTCCATTTTCGATGCCGCAAATGTCGGCCAGATACTCCGATGCACCCAGGCCGTGCTGAGTCACCTTGACGTCCTTTACCGAAAGAAGCGCCAACAAACCGCTCTCGGCTTTCGGGGCAATGCCCACCCGCCGTTCAGCGTCGCTCAGCACCCCGAGCATTCCTACGAGCGGAGTCGGCAGCACCTCGCCGAGTTCGCTCTCGTTGTAGAAACTTACGTTGCCGCTGATGACAGGCGTCTCCATGATTTCGGCGGCTTCCGCTAGGCCACGAACCGCCTCTTTGAACTGCCAGTAAACGTGGGGCCGTTGCGGGTTGCCGAAATTCAGGCCGTCCGTTATGGCCACCGGCTTTGCGCCGGTGCAAGCCACATTGCGCGCGGCCTCGGCTACTGCGAGCTGCGCGCCGACAAAAGGATCGAAATAGACATGCCGCCCGTTGCCATCCACTTTAAGGGCGATTCCGTGTTTGGTTCCTCGCGGCCAAATCACCGCCGCGTCACCTTCCCCACAGGTGAGGATCGTTTGGGTCTGGACGAGCTGATCGTATTGCTCGAAAACCCACCGCTTTGAGGTGAGATTTGGTGAAGCAAGCAGCTTGAGAAGCGCGGCGTCCGCATCGACGACATCCGGAAGGGCGTCAACGTCGAAACTCCTTGCTGCCTTGAAATACTCCGGGACCTCGGCATCCAGCGAGTAGGTTGGGCAATGATCGGTGAGCAGCCGGGCATCCACATGGGCCTCTTGATTGCCGTGCCGCACCACCACCGTGTCCGTACCTTCGCTCACAGTGCCGATGACTTCAGCCTTGAGACCCCACTTGTGGAAGATGTCGATAACTTCGTGCTCTCTTCCTTTATGGGACACAGCGAGCATTCTTTCCTGGCTCTCGCTCAGCATGAGTTCGTAGGCACTCATGTCGGATTCTCGCATAGGGACTTTGTCGAGATCGATTTCGACCCCCACTTCGCCCTTGCTTGCCATTTCGATGGTGCTGCAGGTGAGGCCGGCCGCGCCCATATCCTGAATCGCCACGATGGCGCCGGTTTGGAGAGCCTCCAGCGTTGCCTCGATCAAGAGCTTTTCGGCAAAGGGGTCGCCGATTTGGACGTTCGGCCGCTTGGCGTCGTTGTTTTCGTCCAGCGCGTCGCTGGCGAAAGTTGCGCCATGGATACCATCCTTGCCAGTAGAAGAGCCCAAGTAAAGCACCGGATTGCCTGGACCGGAGGCTTCGGCGGTTGTAATGCTATCCAGGGGCAAGATGCCCACGCACATGGCGTTTACCAGCGGGTTGCCGCTATAGCGTTTATGAAAAGCCACTTCGCCGGCAACCGTGGGCACGCCCACGCAGTTGCCGTAGCCGGCAATGCCGGCGACCACATGCTCAAAAAGATACCGATTGCGTTGAACGGTTTCCGGGCTCTCTTCCCCGTCCCTTATTGTTCCAAACCGGAGGGAGTTCAGCGAGGCGATAGGCCTCGCGCCCATCGTTAAAATGTCTCTAATAATTCCGCCAACGCCGGTTGCCGCGCCCTGATACGGCTCAACGGCGGAAGGGTGGTTATGGGACTCGATCTTCATGGTGATGCCGAGCCCGTCGCCGATATCCACGACTCCCGCGTTCTCGAACCCCTTCCCCTCCAACGCCTCTTTATATCGTTTGAAAAAGGCAAGCACAGGCCTGGAGTATTTGTAACCGCAATGCTCGCTCCACATCACGGCGAACATGCCCAGTTCGGTGAGCGATGGCTCGCGGTTGAGGAGGGAGAGGATTTTCTCGTATTCCTGATCGTTCAGCCCCATCGAACGATAGGTTTCAGAGGTGTTGGTTGGCACCTTTCGATTATGCGTTAAGATCGCGTCGGCGCAACCTATCCGGCTGCTGACTCGTACTTCAAAACGCCGGGAACTAGAAATGGTCGCAGTTGCTCTTATCTTAGGCCTGGTGGTCGTGGCTGTTCTTATAAGCCTTTATCGCAACCTTGCGAACCTGCGTAGACAGCTTGTGGCCGCTCGAGCACAAATCGACGCCCAAATGGCCGTCCGCAACGAGTTGCGCGCCTCTCTGCAGGCGGAGTTGAAATCTCGCTCCCGTCCTGGTTCTCCGGCGATAGTTGGGGTTGATGCCAACGCCCGCTTGCTTGATCTTAGGGCCGCGGAGAAGAAGATCGAGTTCGCGACGGAGTACTACAACCAGGTGGCAGCAGCCTATGCGGCCCGTTTGAGGGTTTTCCCCTATTCTTTTATTGCCCTTGGGCTGAGGTTTCCTGCTCACGAGAGGCTGGAGTTCACTATGGATCAGGAGATTCTGAGTTAAACTGCTTTTATGAGCGGAACAAAGACGACCCGCAGGCATTTTATTGCCTCCACAGTGGCGGCTGGCGCTTGGCTTGCCGTTCCCGGCCCCCTCAGAGCACAAATGACAAAGACACGCCCCATCATCGGAACCGGCGAACACACCTACGAGTGCATTCATGACTGGCTGGTGCCTCCCTCCAACATCGTTTGGGGCGACACGCATGGCCTCGCGGTTGACCGACATGGGCATCTCTACGTTGCCCACACGGTAAACCCGTCCAGCGCGAGCTCAGACGCCATTCTAGAATACGATCCGAACGGCAAGTTTGTGCGCTCCTGGGGCGCCCAGTTCCGTGGCGGCGCCCATGGCTTGGACCTTCGAAAAGAAAACAACGAGGAGTTTCTCTACCACTGCGACATCGCCCACCGAAAGATAACAAAGACGACCCTGACCGGCGAGGTGGTTTGGCAGAAGGGCGTGCCCACCGAGTCCGGCGTTTACCCGAGCGAGGACAAGTGGTGCCCCACAAACATCGCATTTCACCCGGAAGGCGACATTTACGTAGGCGATGGCTACGGCAGCAGTTACATTCACCGATACACGTCCGAAGGCGATTACAAGGGCATCGTCGTGAGACCGGGGAAAGGCAAAGGATTCGTTAGCACGCCCCACGGGCTCTGGGTCGATACTCGAAGCAAGACCCCCAAACTGGTTGTCGCCGATCGCGGAAATAACCGATTGCAGGAATTCACTCTGGAAGGCCAACCGATCAGCATTATCAAGGACAACATGCGGCAGCCCTGCCACATCCACTACAACCACGGACTGGCCCTAGTGCCTGATCTGGACAGCGTGGTCACGATTTTGGGTCCCGACAATCGGATGGTAGCAATGCTTGGAGACGGAATTGCGAACGGGGAGATGAGAGATGTCCCCCGGGAGAAGTTCATTCCCGGCAAGTTCGTTCACCCCCATGCGGCGATTTGGATGAACAAGAAGGACATTCTGGTTGTGGAATGGGTGCCGATTGGACGCGTGACCAAACTGCGCCGAGTCTCCTAGCATGCGGGCGGTTTTGGTCGGCTGCGGCGGTATGAGCAGAGTTTGGCTCGAAAACTCCGTTAAACTCGGCATCGAGATCGTGGGGCTGGTTGACATTGACCTTGCCAACGCCCGCAAGCGGGCGGAGGAACTTGCGATGGACGGAGTTCTGGTAACTACGGACTTAGCCGATGCGCTAGAGATTATTAAGCCGGATGTGGTCTTTGACGTCGTCATCCCGAAAGCCCGCCATGAAGTTGTATCGATAAGCCTAGGCCGTGGCTGCCACGTTCTAAGCGAGAAACCGATGGCGGCAAGCATGGCAGAAGCACGGGATCTTATTCGACGAGCCAAGGAAGCGAACAGAATCCACGCGGTTGTCCAAAACCGTCGGTACATCCCTCAGGTCCGGCGCATCCGCAGACTCATAGAGTCTGGGGTTATAGGGAACGCGACCAGCATCCACTGCGACTTCTTTCTCGGTCCCCACTTTGGCGGGTTTCGCGAAACCATGGACCATGTGCTCCTGCTGGATATGGCCATTCACACGTTTGACTGCGCCCGGTATTTTGCTGGCGTGGACGCCAAAGCCGTGTACTGTAAAGAGTGGAACCCACCCAACTCCTGGTTCAGGTATGGCGCAAGCGCGACCGCCATCTTTGAAATGGAAGGAGGCGCGGTTTTCAACTACCGGGGTAGTTGGTGCGCGGAAGGCCTGATGACAAGCTGGGAAAGCTCATGGCGCATCGTTTGCGAACGAGGGACATTATCCTGGGATGGGTTTGAGGACATTCGCGCCGAAGTGGCAACCGCGGACGGGTTTTTCTCCAAACTGGAGGCGGTCGAGATACCACCCCTATCGCCAAACGACCGCGTGGACGGCCACCTTGGCGTGATGCAGGATTTCGTGGATGCGGTCAACGGCGGAAAGACGCCGGAGACGGTGGGTTACGAGAACATCAAGAGTTTGGCGATGGTGTTTGGGGCGATTGAGAGTGCGAATAAGGGCGAACGAGTTAGTGTTAGGCCTTGAGTTTTCAGTATCGAGCGCGAGATCGAAGTCCTATTTCTCGAAATCCTCTCCATTCGACGGCGCCAAGGGAAACCTCTTCTGCAGGTAGCTCATGAACTGATCCGCGATCACAAGAATCACGCCGAGACTCACAACCACGAGACTGGCCGTCCAAATCATCTGCTGTTTGGTCCCCACGTCCGGGGCGTCCATGATCCCAGAGGCCGCGCGAGGTCTCACCATTAATGACGGACCTCCCATTGTCGTTTCCGTCGGGTGTAGTGTCAACGCATAGGCAGCCGCGACGATACCAATAAAAGCTAAAACGTATCCGATTTTGCCCATGATCCGATTCTACAGGAAAGAATGCAAAACGACAAACCTACCTCTCGAATTCTTCCTCGATCGATGGCGCCAAGGGAAACCTCTTCTGCAGGTAGCTCATGAACTGATCCGCGATCACAAGAATAACGCCAAGGCTAAAAGACACCAAGCTCGCTGTCCAAATCATCTGTCGATGGACCTCGTCTTGTTGTCCGCTCGCATAGCCCAAACCGTTGCGCATCATGCCGACAACTTGTCCGTTGAGCATGGCTTGAAAAGGGTTCAGAGTAAGCGCATATACGCCCGCGACGACGCCTACAAAAGCCAATACGTACCCCACCTTCCCCATGATCCGATTCTACAAGAAACCACAATCCAGCAAGAGGGACAAGAGTTCACATTCCTGCCAACAATGATTCAAAACATATCTAAGGCAGATTCATACCCCGTGCCGCGATCCACAGCTTGTACCAATCATCCCTATCCAACTTTATCGATGCGGCTTCCGCCGCTTCTTTGATGTGCGCGGGATTGTTCGATCCCACCAGCGGAATGATCTTGGACGGATGATTGAGGAGCCATGCCAGCGCCAACTGGCCGGGCAGCGCGCCTCCGTATTTCGGGCCCAGCTCTTTTAGGGCAGTCACGGTCCGGGCAGCCGCCTCGTCGTCCTTCAACTCTTTTCGGCCAGTCAGCCTGCCCCAGGCCAGAGGGCTGTAAGCCAAGGGCGTGATCTGAAGCTCCAAGCATTGATCCAAGACCCCATCCCCGGCGTCCGCGCCTGCATACGTTCCGGTTGCCGTACCGCCCGCCGCGCCTTCGTAAATCGGATCCAGACGAAGTAAAGAAATCGAAATCTGATTCGAAACGATCGGCGCCTTCAGGTACTTCTTCAAAGCCAAGAGTTGATTGGGATAGTAGTTAGAAACGCCGATGTACTTGACCAATCCTTCGGCGACAAGGCTGTCCAGAACCTCGGCGGTTTCCGCCGGATGGCTATGCGGATCCGGACGGTGAAGCTGATACATGTCGACATAATCGATTCCCATCCGGTCCAGCGAGCCCCGGATGCTGGTGCGGATGTAGTCCGGCGCGTGGTTATAGCCGTTGCCGAGAATAATGCCGACCTTGGTGGCAATGAATATCTTTTCTCTGCTGCCGGGGAAGGCGCCCAGGCAGTCTTTGAAAATCGATTCGCACGCAGTGCGGCCGTAAATATCCGCGTGGTCGTAAAAGGTGATTCCCGCTTCCAGCGCCGCGCCGAAGGCGTCGATCGCGTGGCGAACATTCTCGGGGCCGACTTCGGCCGGGTTCCAAGTTTCTGCCAGCCCCATGCAGCCTAGGGCGATTCTGGAAACGGAAACATCCGTAGGGCCAAGGGTTTGTAAGGCTATTCGCGTGCTCATCCAGGAGCAGTATATTCTTTTACTTCACGTCGTTTCGCCCGGCCGGACACCCGGCCCTCGCCCAACCTCATGACGAACACCGCGGCGATCAAAAGCACGCCAATCGCGGTCAGCTGGTATTCGGCCTTTACGCCGGCCACTCCCATTTCTCGCTTCATGAGATCAATGAGAACCAACGCAAAGAACGAACCTAGAATGGTACCGCTGCCACCCGAAATAGACGCACCCCCGACTACCGCGACGGTGATGGCATCGAGCTCCACATTTTGGATCAGGTCGTAGCGGGCTTCGCCCAAACGCGAAGCAAGCAGCAATGCGCCAATCCCGCACATCAGCCCGGTGAGGGCAAACACCATGACTTTGACCCGGGCGACCGGGATGCCCGAATACTCGGCCGCAGTTTCATTCGTGCCCACGGCAAAGACCCAGCGGCCGAAAACGGTCTTGTGAAGCAGCAAGCCAAATCCCACAGCAAGAACCAGAAAGATCACATCCGGCCAGGGGAGGCCGAACAGCACCGCATCGTCGATGCCTACAAGACCGTGCGGGAGCTTGATCGCGCCCGGGCCCGTCATCGCCTGCGCAATTCCTTTATAAAGAGCCATGGTTCCTAGGGTCACCAAGAAAGAGGGCAGCTTGCCCTTGGTGACGAACAAGCCGTTCACAGCCCCAAGAAGAGTGCCCACGACAAGGGCAAACACAATGCCGACGTAAACGCTCACCCCGCCCGAAAGCAGTTTTGCGGTCAAGCAGGAAGTGAGGATCATGTTCGAGCCGACCGAGAGATCGATCTGCCCGCAGACGATCACGAACGTCATTCCGAGCGCGATCAACCCGATCTCCATGTAGAGAGTGGAAGTGTTCAGCAGATAATGAGCATCCAAGAAGTTCTTCGAGAACTTTGCCCCTGCCAGGAATGCGACGAGCACCAAAGCTGCCGGCACCAGAGCGCGGTATTTCAAGTTGCGCCCCTCCGCGCGGCGATGCTCCGCATGCCGGAGTCCAGCGTGAGGGCGATCACGATCACCGCTCCGTAAGCGAGCACTTGCCAGTTTTCGTCGATGCCAAGAACGCTGAGGGCAACATTGATCGAGGAGAGCAGCAAGCAGCCCATAAGCACGCCGAATACCGAGCCCGCACCACCCGTAAGTTTCACGCCACCAATCGCCACCGCAGCGATGACGGTTAACTCGAAGCCTTGCCCAGCGCTTCCCGGGCTCACGAACCCGAACCTGGCCGCGTACATCACCCCCGCGAGTCCGGACAGAGCGCCCGCGGCCGTGTAAACGAAAAGATTCATCGCGGTCGGCGAAATGCCGCGCAAGTAGGCCGCTTCGGGGTTTCCACCATAGGCGAAGAGGTTTCGACCCAGCCGCGTGAAGCGCAGGAGCAGCCACGTCAGAAGCGCCACCCCAAGGGCAATAAGAAGGAGGACGTTGATGGTCACATGCCCAACGTGAATCCCTCTCGTGGTGAGGCCGCTCAGTGAATCCGGGATCATGCTCGCATCGATCTGCGCGCCCTTGCTGATTACAAAGGCAAGGCCCCGATAACCGCCAAGGGTGCCGATGGTGACGATCAAGGGGGGCAGCTTCCCCCACGCGATGGCGGCCGCGTTGACGAATCCAAGCGCGGCGCCAAAAGCAATCCCCAAAGCCATCCCAACCACGGGCGAAATACCCGGATGGTAACGATAAATCATCCCAACCGCGATTCCCGTGCAGCCAAGGGTCGATCCGACCGAAATGTCAATGCCGCGCGTGAGGATCACCAGCGCCTCGCCCATCGCCACCACGGTGACCAGCGGCATCCAGCGCAGAATGCTGTCCAGGTTCGTAGGCTGCAGGAAGAGGGGAGACTTCACGCCGGCGACGATGAAAAGCAACACCACGAAAACCGCGGCCATCCAATCTCTTCCCAACTCCCGGAACTTCAAACGCCCGCTCCGGTGGCAGCAGCCATCACTTCTTCCTGGGTGGGATCCGGGCCAAACTCTGCGGACAGGGTTCCCGCCCGCATGACGAGCACCCGGTCACTGAGGGCAAGGATTTCCGGCAGGTCGCTGGAGATCATGAGCACGGCCTTGCCGGAGTCCGCCTGGGCTCGGATGAGCTTATGGACTTCGTGCTTCGCGCCCACGTCCACACCCCGCGTGGGTTCGTCCATGATCATGAGCTTTGGCTCGGTCATCAGCCATTTGGAAAGGACCACCTTTTGCTGGTTGCCTCCCGAAAGCTGCAGCACCGGCTGCTCAGGACCGCGGCTCGCCAGGTTGAGCTTGTCTGCGTAATCGTTGGAAATCGCTGCGACTTTCTTGTTGCTGACCCATCCTCCGATTGACAGGGCCTTGAGCTGGGCGAGAGTCGCGTTAAAGGCGATCGATTGCGGCATCAGCAAGCCCTCATGTTGGCGATCTTCGGGCACGAGCGAAATGCCCAGCCGCTTCGCCGCGCGCGGCGATGAAATCCTCACGGGGACCGAATCCACCAGGATCGTCCCGCCCTTTGGCTTCGCCATGCCAAAAAGGACTCTGGCAAACTCCGTTCGCCCGGCTCCGACCAATCCCGCAAGCCCGACTACCTCCCCGGGGCGTATCTGAAGGCTGACACTTTGAAACCCAGGGCCGCTCAGGTTTTCGGTTTCCAAAAAGGGCCTGGCGGTGGAAGGAGTTCCCTTGAGCCGTTCTCCCGCCAGTTCTCGCCCGACCATCAGCTGCACGATCTCCGGAATGCTCGTCTCGGCTGTTTTCTTTTCGGCAACCTTCTTGCCGTCGCGCAGAACCGTTATGCGGTCCGCGAGGGCAAAGACTTCTTCCAAGCGGTGGGTAACAATGACGATGCCGCATCCGCTGTCCCGCAGCCTGCGAATCACTTGAAAGAGCTCACCCGCTTCCTTTGGGGTCAGCGGCGCGGTGGTTTCGTCAAAGATCCACGCGCTGGCCTGGTGGGACATCGCGCTAGCGAGCTCAACAATTTGCCTCTGGGCAACAGAGAGTCCGCCAACCAGCTGCTTGGGATCCAAGGAGGAGCCAAGTTCCTGCAAGATGGCCTGGCTCTTGGCACGGACCTGCTTCCGGCTCACAAAGCCAAAGCGTCCGGGAGTGTGGCCCGCAAAAATGTTCTCGGAAACATCAAGATCGGGAAAGCTCAGCGGCTCCTGGTGGATGAGGGCAACGCCGTGAGCCAGTGCCTCCCGGGGATTCTTAAACCGGACCGTTTGCCCGTTGAGGATAATGCGGCCGGCACGTGGCCGGTAAACGCCGGCTATCGCCTTTGCGAGACTGGATTTGCCCGCACCGTTCTCGCCGGTAAGGGCATGGACTTCGCCGGGGCGCAGATCGAAATCGACCGACTGGACGACGTCAACGCCGCCGAAGGTTATCGTTAAACCTTCAACCGAGAGACGTTCAAATTGCCCAGCCACCAAGTTCGAGACGTAAACGCTCTCCTAAAAAACTTTGTGCGCATATCCGCACCAAACCGCGAGATCCCTGGCGAATAACTGCAAGGTTAAGAAGCCCATGATCATGAACGCGGCGCACCAAAAACCTGAAGGGATAGCGCCCTTGTTGTTCGGCTCAGGCGTTTCCACGGGGGCGGTTTTTACCGCCCGAACCCAAGCAAAGCCGCAGATTGCCGTGACAAAAACTGCCGCAGGAAGAAGCAGGACATCCATATCAACCAGAATCGTACCACGTCGGGCTAAAATCAGTTATTCAAACGGAGTTCTATCATTGAAGATTCTTCTTGCCGGCCTTGCTCTTACCCTTGTTTTCGCCGGTCACGATAACGCCATGAACGTTAACCACTTGCGCTGCGAATATCTGACCGACCCGATCGGCATCGACGAAACCAGTCCCCGCTTAAGTTGGTGGGATCAATCCGACATGCGAGGCGACAAGCAAACGGCTTACCAGATCCTCGTGTCCAGCTCGCCTGATGCTCTGCGAAAAGACCAGGGCGATCTTTGGGACACGGGCAAGGTCTCAAGCGACCAGTCCATTCAAGTCGCCTATGCAGGCAAGCCGCTGACCAGCCGTGAAGAAGCTTATTGGAAGGTGCGTGTGTGGGATAAGGATGGCCATGAGTCCTCCTATTCCAGCCCCGCCAAATGGGAAATGGGCCTGCTCTCGCCCAGCGATTGGCAGGGAATCTGGGTTGGCATGCCGGGACCGGATTCCGTTGAGCCCGATCCGGCGCCCTATCTACGAAAGGATTTCGAAGTTAGCAAGAAGGTACGCAGGGCCCGCATTTACGCCACCGCCCGCGGTTGCTATTACGCTTATGTGAACGGCCAGCGAGTCAGCAAAGACGTTCTCGATCCCGGGTTTACAGATTATCACTACCGCTTGCGATATCAGACCTTCGATGTGACCCGTTTGGTGCATCAGGGAAAGAACGCAGTCGGCGCGATCTTGGGCGACGGCTGGTTTGTGGGCCACGTGGCTTGGATGCCTCGGCAGCACTACGGCACACGGCCATTTGGCGTCGTGCAGCTTGAAGTGGAATACACGGATGGTACGCGCGACATTGTTGCCTCCGGAGCCGATTGGAAGGTAACCACCGGCCCCATCGTCACCAACGATCTGCTCAAAGGCGAAAACTATGACGCCACCAAGGAACTCGGAAATTGGAGTTCGGCCGGCTTCAACGATTCGTCGTGGAGCGCGCCTCTCACTGAAGATCTGGGCACCCATAACTTTGTCGCTCAAAATGACGAGCCGGTGGTCGAATGGCATGAGATCCATCCTCGCAGCCTTACTCATCCTTCTCCCGGCGTCACCGTTCTCGACCTGGGGCAGAACATGGTCGGCTATGCCCGGCTCAAGGTACAGGGTCCGAAGGACACGAAGGTCCAACTTCGATTTGCAGAGATGCTGAATCCGGACGGCAACATTTACACCGCCAATCTTAGAGGGGCAACGGCCACGGATACCTATATTCTCAAGGGGGACGGAGAAGAGGTTTACGAACCCCACTTCACGTTTCACGGCTTTCGATACGTGGAAGTCACCGGCTATCCAGGCGAGGTCACGCCGGACGCGATTACCGGCGTGGTGATTGGCTCCGGAACTCCGGACAACGGCAAATTCGAGTGCTCGGACTCCATGGTGAACCAGCTTTGGCACAACATCTATTGGGGCCAAAGGGGCAACTACTTGAGCATCCCGACCGACTGTCCGCAGCGCGACGAGCGCATGGGCTGGATGGGCGACGCGCAGGTCTTCTGCCGCAACGCCACCTATAACTCCGATATCGGCGCTTTCATGACCAAGTGGTCTTATGACGTGAACGATGGCCAGACGGATAACGGCGCCTTCTGCGATATTTCGCCAAGGGCGTTTCCCAACGATGGCGCCCCCGCGTGGGGAGACGCCGGCGTCATTGTTCCCTACACCCTTTACCAAGTTTATGACGACAAGCGGCTTTTGGAGCGGTGCTACCCGCACATGAAGGCGTGGGTGGACTACATCCACGGCCACAACCCGAACTTGCTTTGGGACAATAACCGCAACAACGATTACGGTGACTGGCTGAACGTAGACGCGGACATGCCTAAGGACGTGCTGGCGACGGCCTACTTTGCCCACTCCGCCGATCTGGTCGCGCGTAGCGCGGCCGTGCTGGGCAACACCGAAGATGCCGAGAAATACGGCCAGCTTTATAAGGACATCAGCGCCGCCTTTGTGAAGGCCTACGTCACGCCCGATGGGAAAATCAAAGGCGACACTCAGACCTCCTATCTCTTGCCCTTAAGCTTTGGCCTTCTCCCAGATGAGATGCGCCCTCTGGCGATCCAGCATCTTGTGGACAACATCCACAGCCACCAAGACCATCTCTCCACCGGCTTCTTAGGCGTAAGGCTGCTGAATCCCGTGCTCACCCAAAGCGACCATTTGGACCTGGCCTATAAACTCCTGGAGACTAAAACCTACCCAAGCTGGCTCTACCCCATCGAAAACGGGGCGACCACCATTTGGGAGCGTTGGGACGGTTGGACGAAGGAAAAGGGCTTCCAAGACCCGGGCATGAACTCCTTCAACCACTATTCTTTAGGCTCCGTCGGTGAGTGGCTGTATTCCACGGTTGGCGGGATCGATATGGGCTCTCCCGGGTTCAAGGAAGTTGTTTTGCACCCTCGGCCGGGTGGCGGTTTGACCTACGCCAACTGCTCGTTCAACTCTTCCTATGGGCCGATCTCGTGCGATTGGAAGAAGACGACTGGCGGACTGAACATTGATGTGAAGGTGCCCGCTAACAGCTCAGCGCTCGTTTATGTGCCGGCTGTAGCGCCGACCGCGGTGATGGAAGGCGGCTCACCGGTTTCCAGCGCACCGGGCGTTGAGTTCATGAAGATGGAGGACGGGGCCGCGGTGTTCCGCGTTGGAGCTGGAAGCTATGCGTTCCAGACTCCTGGGTAGTTGTTAGCTCCCTACTATTTCTTCCGGAAGCCTACGCCAGCCGCTGAACCCGAATCGACTCCTCGTGCATGTGGTCAAACAACGTCTGTACGAGGGCCGTGCTCATGCCCAGCCTTTCGGCCTGGGCGACTCTGCTCTCCATCAACGCAGACCATCTCTTCGGCTGGTGGGCCTCAAGGCCCTTGTCCCGCTTAACAACACCGATCTGCTTCGAGATTTCCATGCGAGAGGCGACCAACTCCAACAGTTGCTGATCCAAGCGGTCGATCTCGTGCCTCAGTGATTCCAGCGCGTCATCTTTCTGAGGCGCCCAGCTTAGGCTGCCTACCATTTGCTTGTACTCGCAGGGAGAAAGCTGCTGTTTGGCGTCGGTCCATGCGGAATCCGGATCGGTGTGGACCTCCACCATGAGCCCGCACGCTCCTTGGTTGAGCCCCATCTGCGCGATCTCCTTGACTGCGTTTCGTTTGCCTGCCATGTGACTTGGGTCGCAAACCACGGGAACCATGGGCATGCGCTTGCTGAACTCTTGCGCCAAGCCCCACTCGGGAGAGTTGCGGTACGGCGAGGCTTTGCCCGTCGCGAAACCTCGATGAATCGCGCCGATATCCTCGATACCCGCATTCCATAACCGCTCGACCGCCCCGATCCATAGCTCCACATCCGGATTGATCGGGTTCTTGACCAGCACCTTCATACCTGTGCCCTTGAGGGCATTGGCGATTTCCTGAACCGAGAACGGGTTCGCGGTGGTCCTTGCGCCGATCCAGACCGAATCGATTTCGGCCTCAAGGCAAGCCTCTACGTGCTCCGCGGTTGCCACCTCGGTCATGACGCCGAGGCCGGTTTCCTCACGGGCGTCCCTGAGCCAATCCAGAGCAGGCGCCCCATGCCCCTCGAATCCGCCGGCCCGTGTTCGCGGTTTCCAAATACCGGCACGTAAGGCGGTGACGCATCCGGTGGCCTTCAAACCGCGGGCGGTTTGAAGAACCTGTTCGCGGGATTCGGCGCTGCAGGGCCCGGCTATAAGCGTGCGGCCAGAGCCGGGCCAGTTTTCGTTAGTTTTGTCGAGGTTATTCATGGGCTTGTCCAAAAAGAAAAAACCCCGGCCTGATTCTTCAGGTCGGGGTTTGCTAAGGAAAATGTTTTGTTAAACGCTGATTAGCTCCCGACCTCGCGGAAGAAAAAATAAAATCCAAAGCTAAAGAATCGGCTAGTGAGCGTCATCGCGTTGATCCAATTGTAACATAGTTTTCGGCGAAATAGCGGCGCGAATATAGATATATTGGGTTCTTTCTGTGCCTTCTGTGGTTATTCCCAGAAAACCCGTGGCTTAGCCCACCGCGTCAGTGCACCTGGAAATGGAACAAAACCGAGCCCAAATGCAACAATACTAAGTATGCGAACGCCGCTTTGCCTCACGCTTCTTCTTTGCTTGACGATTGCCGCGACGACCGAGGCCCAGACTACGGACGGTAAAGGGGCCCTACTGACGAGCGCCCAAATCGCCAAGCTGCGGACCGCCGGAAAAGTGGTGCTCCCAACTTACGTTCCACCCCATTTCAGATTCACCAGCCTGAACGCGGAGCGCGGCGAATATGACATTTCCTACACTGGCCCCAACGGTGCAAGCCTAATGGTCCAGATGGCGTCGGAAGGCATCGGCGACGTCATTTTGGATGCGAAGGACGAGAACGCGAAGGTTGTGTTGAGCACCAAGTCGGTGACGAGTCCGATTTTCGGGAGGCATTCAATGGACGTTCTCACCACGAAGAAGGAGCACCAGTTCGGGGTGGACTGGATTGATCTCGGCAAAAATGCCAAGCCCAAGTTTCTAAGCATCAGCGGAATCCAAATGATGCCGGAGGAAGGGGCCAAAGTTTGGCGCGGTTTGCGGTATCTGAAGTAGGTATCCAGGGCTGTCCAGTGCTACGGCTCCTTACCAAGGCTCCCTGATCCGCCTTGCAGCGTTCCACTCCACCATTCGCTCTATCAACTCGGCCCATTGGGCTTGGAACTCCGGAAAATCGAAGGGTCGTTGTTTTGGAGAATTTGAACCTGGGCCGGGATCACTAGTGTAACATTCACCTTTGTCGCTTGCTCCCATGACCGTTCGCAATTATCCGGGCAAAATCTGGCTTGGCCTCATTTTGGCAGCAGCCGTTGCTCTTGCCGGGTGCTCGAACGAACCGTATCCTCTGAGCTCGTGAAGGGAAACACTTATTTCACGTCCATGGACGTCGAGCCTTCCTCACTGGACCCGAGCTACGCTTACGATCCGAATGACGATCCCATTATCACCCAGATCTACCCGAGCTACTTCCGGTTCAGCTTCTTAAAGCGCAAGCCCTATAAAGTTGAACTCGATCTCGGCGAAAAGGAACCGGTTATTGCCAAAGCCCGATTGGAGGACATCCTCAAAGACGGCACGACGAAAGCGGTCGACGGCGAGACATGGACCTTTACCCTCCGAAAAGACTTGCGTTTTCAGGACGATGCCTGCTTCCCTGGCGGACATGGCCGCCCGATCACCGCGGCCGACATCGTGTACTCCTTCAAGCGAATGGCCGATCCCAAGGTGAACTGTCCCATCGCCTCATATCTCGCGGACAAGATCGTAGGTTTCCAGGCTTATGAATCGGGCTTCGCCAAAAACGGCCCCAAGCAATATCAAAACGATATCCCAGGGATCCAGGTGGACGGAAACGACCCTTGCTCGTTCACCATCAGCCTCAACCAATCTTATCCACAGCTTCGCTACATCATGGCGATGCACTTCACCAGCCCTCAAGCCCACGAGGCGGTGGACTTGTACGGCGACCAATACGCTCTTCACCATCCGGTCGGCTGCGGCTTGTTCGTGATGCAGGAATACCGGCCGCATCAGGGCATTTTGCTGGCGCGAAATCCCAACTCCTATGTCGAGAAGTTCCCTAGCTCCTCAGATACTCGATCTCAAGTCCATGCTGTCCGACGCGGGAAAGCGGCTGCCCTTTGTGGACCAAATATACGTCGCGATTCTGACCGAGAGCACGACCGCTTACAACCTGTTTCAGCAAGGCTATCTGGACGATCTTTCGGTGGGCGCGAACAGTTCCGCAATCGATCCCAGTTCCAATAACCTCACGCCGGAAATGAAGGAGCGCGGGATCAAGCTGGAAGCAAGCGACAACGTCACCACCTACTACATCGCCTTCAACATGGAGGATTCGGTGGTCGGCGGCTACACGCCACAAAAACGCAAGCTGCGGCAAGCGATTTCGCTTTCCGTCGATAGCCGGGCGATTATAGACCTCGAAGCATCCGGACTCGGGACGGAAGCCCAGTGGCTTCTCCCCAATGGGATCTTTGGCCATGATCCCACCTACAAGAACCCCTACCGCCAATACGACCCTTCTCTTACGAAGGCCAAACAGCTTCTCGCCGAAGCCGGCTACCCGAACGGGATCGATCCATCCACCGGCCAGCCCCTCGTGCTGCATTTCGACTGTTCAGTTTCTTCGCCCGCGGGCCGCGAAAGCACCCGCCTCATCCAGAAGATGATCCAGGCCCTAGGAGTCCAACTTGAGATAAGAGCCACCAGCTACGCGCTCTTTGATGCCAAGGTTCGAAAGAAGCAAACCCAAATCCTTTCTTACGACTGGTTCGCAGACTATCCGGACCCAGAGAACTTCGCCTTCCTTTTCTATTCCCCAAACGCACCGCCGGGGCCGAATCACACGTCCTACCACAACCTGGAATACGACCGTCTTTTTGAGAAAATGAGAGCGATGCCCGACGGTCCCGAGAGAATGGCGATTATCAAGCAAATGAGGGCGATTTCCGTGGAGGACTGCCCGTGGATCTACACGCGGCATTCGGAGGACCTGACGTTGACTCAGCCATGGGAGTCGAACGTTTTGCCTCACCCGATGGACTGGAGCCAACTGAAATACGTGCGCATCGATCCCGAACTCAGGCGGCGACTCCAGAAGCAGTGGAACCACCCCGTTTCCTGGCCCTTTTTTGTAATTCTGGAGCGCTGCTGGTGGGCATTCTTCCTGCCATTTACACGATAAGGTCGCGGATTAACCGAAGGGTGAGGGGGAGCGCATGATCCGCTACCTGATCCGGCGGATCCTCTACGCGGTTCCGATTTTGCTTGGCGTCATGCTTCTCACTTTCGCGCTGTTCTTCCTTGTTTCCACGCCCGATTCCCTGGCGCGGCGGAACCTCTCTTCCAAGAACCCGACCCCGACGCAGATCCATGAGTGGCTCTCAGAGCATGGCTATGACAAACCCGCGGGCGAGCAGTTCGTGGGATATATGGAGAACCTTTCTGAGCTTCAAGTTCGGCAAATCCGATCGCACGAAGGAGCCGATCTCAGATCGGCTCAAAGCGGGAATGCTTCCCTCTTTTCAGGTCGCCTCCATGGTAATGCTCACTGCGCTGATCGTTTCGCTTACCTTGGCGATGGTTTCGGCCTATTTTCGAGGCACTTATGTGGACCGCTCTTTGACTCTCTTGTGCGTGGTTTTTTCTGAGCATCAGCTACGTTTTCTATGTCATCGCCATGCAGTTTCTTCTTGGCAAGGTTTTGCGCTATGGGCCGTTGGCGGGCTACCAGCCGGGTTGGGACTCTTGGCGTTTCATGGTGATTCCGATGATCATCGGCGTGACCGCGCGCCTTGGTGGCGACATTCGGCTCTATCGCACCTTTCTTTTGGATGAAGTGAACCAGGACTACGTCCGAACCGCCCGCGCCAAAGGCGTACGCGAGCACATCGTTTTGTTCAAGCATGTGCTGAAAAATGCCATGGTTCCTGTGATCACTACCTCCGCTTCTCTTGTTCCGATGCTCATCTTGGGAAGCATTATCCTCGAAAGCTTCTTTGGCATCCCTGGAATCGGGAGTTATATGCAAGATGCGATCACAAACCAGGACTTTGCCGTGATCCGAGCGCTGGTTTATCTGGGGACGGTTCTGTACATCGTGGGTTTTATCGCCACCGACGTGCTTTACACCCTGGTCGATCCGAGGGTGCGGCTGCAATGATGGATCGATCGGACTGGATCCAGGATATCGGTGTCTTATGCGTGCCGATTCTCCTTGGCGGGGTCCTTGTGAGGGCAGGCAAACAGCCGTTATGGCGGGAGGCTTACCGCCGTCTGGCCGGCAACAAGGTCGCCCTGGCTTCGGTGATCGTTCTCGGAATCTATCTGCTCCTTGCCCTGCTCGATGGCATCGCTTGGCACTCGCCGAAGCAAATGGGACGGGAGTCTGTTGTGGACGCCCTGTTTTCACGGCCTTTAGAACGGACCTACTCTTCGCCACTCGCGAGTGTCACAGCTGAGCATCGGAATCCCAAGCCTCTGGTCGCGCCCCATGGCCACATTTTCGGTACCGATTCGATCGGAGCGGACGTTCTATACGAAACGATCAAGGGGTGCCACACCGCGTTCTTCATCGGGGGCCTCACGATGTTGATCGCCACGCCGGTTGCGCTTTTGCTTGGCCTGATCAGCGGCTATTTCGGCAAGATCGTGGACGACGCAGTGCAGTACACCTACACGGTTTTCGCCTCGATTCCCGATATCCTGCTCCTTATCGCGATCATCATGGTTCTCGGCCAGGGACTCTTCCCTATCTGTTTCGCGTTGGGAATCACCTCATGGGTTGGCCTTTGCAGGCTCGTGCGAGGGGAGACCCTCCGTCAAAAGGAGCGGGAATACGTGCGCGCGGCAAAGGCGCTCGGCGTCAAGCCGGCGCGTATCATGTTTCGACATATTTTGCCGAATCTGTTGCCAACCGTGATAATTTCGGTCACCCTGTCTTTCTCCTACATCGTTCTCGCCGAGGCCGTCTTGAGTTATCTGGGCGTAGGCGTGGGCCCGGACGTTCCGAGCTGGGGCAACATGATCGACGGTGCGCGGGATGAGCTCACATGGGCGCCGGTGGTCTGGTGGAACCTGGCTGCGGCCACCGGCGCGTTGTTCATCATGGTTCTTGCCCTGAACCTGCTTGCCGATGCCTTGCGCGACGCGATCGACCCGCGCCTGAGGAGTTCTTAACCGTGGCGCTTCTGGAAATTCGGGGGCTTTGCACCTACCTACGCTCGCCGCGGGGGGTTGTCAAGGCGGTTGACGGAATTTCTGTGACCGTTGAGGAAGGCAAGATACGTGCGCTAGTGGGCGAATCCGGTTCCGGCAAGTCGATGACCGCCCTCTCGATCATGCAGCTCCTGCCCGAACCGGCAGGCTATGTGGAGAGTGGAAGCATCGCTTTTGAAAGCCAGGATCTGCTGGACCTCACCTGGTCCGAAATGCGAGACCTTCGAGGTTCGCGCATCTCCATGATCTTTCAGGAACCGATGACCAGCCTCAATCCCGCCTACACGATCGGCAACCAGGTCCGGGAGGCGGCCTTGGTCCACGGAAAGTCGCGCGCTGAAGCCGCCGACCTAGCGCTGCACTTATTGGAAAGGGTGGGAATGGAGAACCCCCAACTGACGCTCAGGCAGTATCCGCACGAGCTATCGGGTGGGATGCGCCAGAGGGTGATGATCGCGATCGCGCTAACCAACAAACCAAGGCTTCTTATCGCCGACGAGCCGACCACGGCTTTAGATGTTACAGTTCAAGCTCAAATACTTGAACTTATCCGTGACATGCAGCGAGAATTTCAGCATGGCGGTTCTGCTCATTACTCACGATTTGGCCGTCGTGGCCGAAATGGCGGACGACGTTTCCGTAATGTACGCGGGTCAGATCGTTGAGGATGCAACTGTGCGGGGATTGTTTAAGAATCCAAGGCATCCTTATACACGGGATTTGCTTGAGAGTTTGCCGGGGAGGAAATCTAGGGGCCAAGACCTGGCGGTGATCTCAGGCCGCGTGCCCGAGGCAACGAATTGGCCCACCGGGTGTCGCTACGCTCCCAGGTGCCGTCTTGCCCAGGCCATCTGTACAACAAGAGCGCCTGCGGAGATCATGAAATCTGAGGTTAAGGCACGGAGAGACAGCAGCGAATCTTCTGCAACTTCCGCTTCATTGTCCGTTCCAGAGTTGATCGGGGCTGAAAGAGTGAGCTGTCACATCTTCGATCCGAAGTACGCAGACGCCTTCAAGGAGAAATCATGATCCTGGAGGCTCGCAACCTGACCAAGGCATTCGGCAAACGGGGCAGCCTGCTCCAGCGCCCCACACTTAAGATGGCGGTGGATGGTGTCAACTTCTCCGTCCCGGAGGGCAAGACGGTCGCCCTGGTAGGAGAGTCCGGCTCCGGCAAGTCAACGGTCGGCATGATGCTCCTCGGCCTTCTGGATCCAACGGCGGGCGAAATCGAGTTCGAGGGCCAGACGATCTGGACCAAACGCGGCAAACCGCGTCAAGAGCTCAAGCGAAAGATCCAAGTGGTTTTCCAAGACCCTTATGCGAGCCTGAATGCACGGATGACGGTTGAGGAAGCGATCACCGAAGGCATCCTCATTCATCGTCTTGCGCGAAACCCGGCGGAAAAAATTTGAGCGGGCGAAAGTGCTGCTTGCCCAGGTTGGCCTTGGCGAGGAAACGCTTCACCGCTATCCGCATGAGTTCAGCGGAGGCCAACGGCAGCGTATTGCGATTGCGCGGGCCCTCAGCGTAGAGCCCAAGTTTCTCGTTCTCGACGAACCGACGAGTGCGCTCGACGTTTCCGTTCAGAGCCAGGTTTTGAACTTGCTTCGCCGCTTGCAGGCGGAGTTCGGGCTCTCCTACCTGTTCATCACTCACAACTTGGCGCTGGTGGAGTACTTGGCAGACGAGGTGTGCGTGATGCAGCGCGGAAAGATCGTGGAGCGGGGCACGGTGGAGGAAGTTTTTGACCATCCGCAGGACCCTTACACGAAGCTGCTGCTAGGGTCGATTCCGAGCCCCGATCCGACGCAGCGGAAGTTGGGGTCTTCGGCATAGTGATCAATCCGCGGCGACCGCGCATGGCTCTGGATCGGTGACTATCACGGTCCCAACGGGAGCCTCCTTCCGCTTTCGCACCACCGACAGCATTACAACGCCCGAGAGGATGAGAACCAGGGCCACTATCGAGCGAGTTGTGATCGGCTCGCCTGCAAAAACCGCCCCAAGGAGAACCGCTACGGCAGGATTAACATACGCGTAGGTTCCCAGGCGGGCCGGATTTGTTGCCTTGTTCAGCCAGGTGTAGGCGGAAAAGGCGACGATCGAACCGAATACGACCAGGTAAGCCAATGCCCATAGGGAATGCGCGGAAACTTGCGCCCAATGGACCCTTTCCCCAATTAATGCTCCCACAAACAAGAGAACAATGCCACCGATGAGCATTTCGCCGCCGTTCGTCATCCACGGCGAAGCGGGCAGCTCTGCCTGCCGGGCATACAGCGTTCCCCCGGCCCAGCCCAAAGTGCCGACCAGAATCACGGCCGCGGCGACAAGATCGGCCCCTTTACCAAGCAGCCCTTGTCCGCTAGGCATGACGAGAACGACCAGCCCGATGAGGCCAATCGCCAGACCGGCCGCCTGGCTGGATGTTGGACGCTTTTTGTTGCCAAAGCCCCAGTTCAAAAGCAGAAGCCACAAGGATACGGTCGCAACCATGATGGCCGCGAGCCCTGATGGCAGCCTCATCTCAGCCCAAGTGACTCCGCCGTTGCCACAGCTCAGCATGAGAACGCCAACAATCGCTCCGTTTCGCCACTGCTTGGCGGTGGGTTTTGGGGCCCGGGTGAGCAAGCTGTAAACCAAGAGGATCGAGCCGGCAATCACAAACCGTGTTCCCGCCATGGTGAGCGGGGGGATCGTCGCAATCGCATAACTGATCGCGAGATACGTGGAACCCCAAACGATGTACACCGTGGCAAATGCCAGGGCTATCGCTGCCGTCGAATGCTTCTCCCTCAGATCCACCCAACGATATTAGCAGCGGCAACACGACCACCGCTTCCGGTTTTGAAGCGAGTAATACTGGTTGGGTTTTTGGGTCTTGGGATGGTTACCCTCTACGCTAGAGCACACAACTTTCCAAGATTCTTGCCTGATATGATTCAACAGCCTCGTTCCAAGAGCCTTACATATCGCAGGTTTTTTGAAAGAAGCAGTTGCTCGCCTACCGGCCTCCGGAATCGAAAAAACGCCTTGCGGCCAACATCGCCGATGGGGCGGCGGTGATGTGGTCCAACCGTATATTCACGATCGGAAAGGCGCGGACCAGTCCCTCGTTGGAGAGGTGGCGTCGCATGCAATCGACGGCCTCGATCGTGTTTTCTGGGGCGACCACCGTATCGGTCGTCAGATAAGGAAGGAGCAAGGGCGTGTGAGGAGTCCAGTCGTAACAATCGTTCGCGGCCAGGGCCGCTAGAAAAGGGTCAGTTTTGTCCCCTTTGGATAATATCTCCCGAAAGCGCCGGTTCAGGACCCTACGGATAGATTGCAGCGCGCCTAGCTGAATCCCCTTTCCGAAGAGTTTCGCCGCCACCGACAGATCGGACAGACCTTTGCCGAAAACGTAGGGAATGTAACTGGCAAACGAGGGCACGAAATAATCCGTAAGCTTAAGGCCCAGGTTTGCCTCGGCAGAATAGCCCGAAAAGCCGAGCAAGTAGAGGCGGATCGCCAAGTTCTCAAGATCGAGAGGGTCGTTCACAATCGCCCTTGCGGTCACGCCGCTGAGATCGTATGCGCCAGACATGGGAGCGGCCAGATCCGGTGCTGTACCTGCCTCTTCCAAATGCCGAACCGCCCACATCGCGGCGCCGCCGCCCTCGGAGTAGCCGGTTATGTAAAGGCTCTTCCCGATCGGCTCATTGATCTTTGCCCCAAGGTCTCGCACGGGCGTTATCATGTCGATCCCCGATCGGCTGTTGATGTCACCCAGAGGATAAGGGTGAACCGCTTGGTTATCGCCCAGGCCCAAATAGTCCGGGACTGCGACCGCGTACCCGGCAGTCGCAAAGGCCGCGGCAACCGCATCGATCTCCAGGTTCGAGTTCCAACCTCGGTAACGGGATGGTGAGAATCTCCGGTCGCTGGTGGTGCCGTGAAAGTAGACGATCAGCCCGCTCGGAGCGCCTGTTTTGGGAATCAGGAGCAAACCGGTGAGGGTTGTGGGAGCACCCCTAAAATCGGTGGACAGATAGCTGATCTTGTAGTAATCGATCGGGCCGGAAGCCGGCGGCAGCCCGGGCGCCCATTTGGCTTCCTCTGACCTGACCGTCCGCAACGAGAGAGTCCCCGAGAAAGAGCCTCCCGAGGATTGCGCGAACGAATTACAGATAAGGAGACAAAGAGCGAGTAAGGTCAAACATTTCTTCAAAGGTTAATTCTCGACTTCTTTTAACATAGGTTGTCATTAGACGTTTCAATCCGACGTCTAAGAAAATAATAGCCTGGGCGCTCAGCTTTGGGGGAAGACTTGTGTCTCAAGTCGGCGAGCGTTGCAACCGTACTTCATAGGTAAATACCGGTAAAGTATTGTCGAGGGCTTCAGAACTGAGGAGGTTCAGCAACGATGCAAAATCAATTACGTCCCTCGGGTAAGCAGGGATTCTTTCAGCGCTTAACGAAGGTTGGCTGCCGTTTGTGGTTAATGGCCGGATGCGCCCTGATCTTGGCAGGCGCCGCCAAGGCTTCGACCAATCCGCCGAGTTGGAACAGTTCGGTGACGTATACCAATGGCGATCTAGTGGTCGGCCCGGAGGGCAACTATTATCGATGCGTTGTCAAGAATACGAACCAGGCCCCATGGACCGACGCGGGTCCCGCCCAGGGCGGATTCTGGCAACTTAATCACACCTACGTTCCAACCATTCTGCAGGTTGGAGACAAGTTGCGGTTCCACCGAATCGAATATGCTCTTGCTTTCTTGCACGATGCGACGCTGACCAATCTGGTGACGATCAGTATTCCGGATGCTTTTACAGAGACGCCGATCACTACAATCGACTTGAACAACGCTTTCGGAGCGAACATTCAAATCGTGGGCAGCTCCAATCCAAACGCGCCCTGCACCATTACTCCGCCCGCGGGCGACTCCGGCTTCTTTCTTGACGGCGGCTACACCTTCGGCGGAATCAGCAACGTCACGGTGATGGGGACGGCAAAATCCGGCGTGAGCAATTACGGCTTTTCACTTTCGGCCGGCTGCAACCTTCTCAATGTCGACGATGTGACGATCGATGGCTTTACGGACGGGATCTACATGATCACCAGTGCGCGAATGACTTCGGTTGCGCTGTCCATTAAGGATTCCAGTTTTGCGGGAATCGCGGTTGACGGTGACTCGTCGATCTCATGCCCAGACGTCACGATTAGCGGCGGAGGCGTTGGGATCTATGGCATCTACATCACCAACCGCGGCCATGTGACTACTTTCGATGCCTCGATCCACGACCTTTCCCCTTCCTTGGGAGTTGGAATCAGTGAATCGGTCGAAAGTGCGGCCACGATTACGGGATCGACGATTGATGCTTGGCTGGGTCTCGACATCGTCGGGCACAGCATGATCCATGCGGAAAGCTGCAAGATCACCTCGACCCTTCCTACGACCGTCAAGGTGTATTACGACAGCTACATCAATTTGCTGGGATGCACGTTATCGCCCGTGCTTGGAGCTCAGGCTTTTCCGAACGGAGTTCTTACCTCCACATCCACCACTATTCTTGGGAATGATGGTTCAGTCATCCTGCAGCCTTAACCTGGTTCGAGAATGACAAATCATGGGCGGGCCCACGGGCCCGCCCTTTTCTTCGGCCATCATCATGCCGGTGACCTTATCCAAGCGGTTTTCGTCAATTACTGGGCTGCGAACCGCGTAGTAAACTTGAGCCCAATCGAGCCTGCCTTGCCAGGCATGCCAGGCCTTGGAGCACGGGCATGAATTTAAGAAAAGCCACCATGATAGTCCTTCCAACCCTTTTGCTTGTTGTCGGATGCCAGAGCAATGCCCCCGCGCCAAATGTCTCCTCCGCGCCGTCCAAGGCAAGCGCCGAGGCATCGGCCACGTCTGCGCCGACTGCACAGTCGGGGACTCTCACGGGTTTCGCGGCTTTTGGCGATTGGTCCAGCGATGCGCCTGGCGTTCGTCGAAAAATCACGGCCGCCGATTTGCCGGCTCCGTTTGCCACCACCAGCGCAAACAACGGCGCGAGGATGGTGCCCAAACCGAAAGACGCCTGGCCTCAAGCGCCGAAGGGATTTACGGTTGAGCTCTACTCGACAGGCTTGGCCAATCCGCGCGAGATCGTTACCGCTCCCAACGGCGATTTGTTTGTCGCCGAAAGCGGTGCGAACCGGATTCACGTCTTGCGAGGACTTAATCAGGACGGGCACGCGGCCACTAGCGAAATTTTTGCCACCGGACTGGAACAACCTTTTGGCATGGCGTTCTATCCGCCCGGAAACAATCCGAAGTGGCTTTATATCGGCAATACGGGCTCGGTTGTCCGAATTCCCTATAAGAACGGCGACTTGCATGCGACCGGTCCGGCCCAAATGGTCGTGCCGGACATTCCAAGTGGCGGCCGTTTAACTGGGGGTGGCCACTGGACTCGAGACGTCCGCTTCAGCCCGGACGGCAAAACAATGTTCGTTTCCGTGGGCTCGGCCACCAATGTCGACGAGGGCAACGACGCGAAAAGAGAATGGCACCGTGCGGACATTCTTGCCATCGAGCCCGACGGCAGGAACGAGCGCATTTACGCTTCTGGGATTCGAAACGCTGTTGGGTTGGCGATTAATCCGCAAACCGGCCAGTTGTGGTGTTCGGTCAACGAGCGAGACGCCCTCGGTGACGACACGCCTCCCGACTACATCACCCGAGTGACCCCCGGCGGGTTTTATGGCTGGCCCTGGTTTTATATCGGTGGCAATCAGGACCCGAGACATGCGGGAATGCACCCGGAACTTAAGGACAAGGTTCTGATTCCGGACGTGCTGGTGCAGGCTCACTCTGCCTCCCTCTGCATGACGTTCTACACGGGATCCACCTTCCCCGCCCAATATCATCTGGATGGCTTTGCGGCCGAGCATGGGTCCTGGAATCGGTCCAAGCGGACTGGATACAAAGTGATCCGGGTTCCCCAGAAAAACGGAGTCCCAACCGGGGAATACGAAGACTTCCTGACCGGCTTCGTGACCCCAGACGGGAATGTTTGGGGACGGCCGGTGGGCGTCACCGTGGCACATGACGGCGCCTTGCTGGTGACGGACGACGGCACCAACTCAGTTTGGCGGGTACAAGCCGACATGATGCTGACCAAGGGCAAGACTCAGCCGGCACGTACTGTTCCTGCCCAATAGACAGGATGGCGACTGTTGCCGATAAGGTTTTTCGGCTCAGCGAAGCGCTGCCGCCGGTTGAGGTGTTGGGTTCGGACGCGACGGTGGAAGAGCAGGCCCGAGCAATCCTGCATTTTGTGGTCGATCCCATCCTCTCCGGCTCTTTCGATGCGGCCCAGCCCTTGCCGGTAAATCCCTCTCAATGCCCCAATTGTGACGAGCCCAGTTCTTCGACGAGGACTCCCTATTGCGGCCCCACCTGCCGGAATGTGGCGAGCTTTGTTCGCCAGTTTCGGGGTGCGCTTGCCGACGGCTCTCTGATGGAATATGAGCGGCAAGAGGCGATAGGACAGGTGTTTTGGTATTTGACAGGCGGCGGGCGGCCCCTGCGTCAAAAGCTTGTGCTGGAGCGAACGCGCAACGATGTTTTCAAGAAGGCCGGCGGCCTTTGTGCCGTTTGCGGCGCTCCCGCTACCTGTATAGACCATTTATTAAGTGGGTGCAACCGGCCCATCAATCTTCAGGCGACCTGTGAGCCGTGCTGCAAGACACGCCCTTTTGGAGACACTCGTGTTTCCAGCCATCAGCTTTTTGTAGAATCCGTTCGGGAGTTCGTTGTGAGGATCGGCTCTCCTGAGCCGGTTCGCTGTTGCGATGATCCTGCCAACTGGGATTGGCGCGCTTACGTGAAGCAGAGGGCCTAGCTTTGGAAGCAAATTGTCGACGGGATTCCTACGGGCAGGAGGTTAGGTCCGGGGAGCCAAAGACCCAGCCGTTCGCGGCCAATGCGCCGGGCAGGATGAACTTGCCGTGGCCATCCACGAAGCTACCGTTGGAGCCGTTGGTGTGTCGAGTGGACATGTTGTTGCCAGGATACAGGAAGTAGCCGTCGTCGGTGGAATCGGACGCCGCGTTGCTGTCCGCCTCTTCGTTGAAAAAGAGGAAACTGGACGAGTCGTCGATTTGGCTTGCGTTTTTGCCGTGGGCGACGCCGCCCGCCTGGTCGGTGGTGCAGTAGTTGTCGCTATAGGAGTTGCCGGAGATCTTGCCCTTGGGATCCATTGGGCAGACAAAGATTGCCGCGTTCTTAACGTAAGGGTATACCGAGCCCTGCTGGGGGACGTAGGCTGCTGGAGTCTGGCCGTCATCCGCGGGGAAGCGACTGTAGAACATCCATCCACCCTCCAGTCCCGCGCCGGCGCCGCTATTTGCCGCGCCGGGAAGCATGTCGTCGTAATCGTTCTGGTACATGACTGCCGCGAGCGTGATCTGTTTGAGATTACTCAGGCACGAAATCTTGTAGGCAGCCGCTTTGGCCCCGGCGAAAACCGGAAACAGAATGGCGGCAAGAATCGCGATGATCGCGATCACGACAAGCAGTTCGATCAGGGTAAATCCCTTCTTCATATAAGCACCAATAGATTAGATGGTTGACCTGCGTTTGCGGTTCAGGAACTTCCAGTGATAGACTCCAACAACTTATGAGATGGACAGTTTCTGTGCCAGGAGGCGAGGTTCCTATCCTTGCCGATGACGAGGGCTCCGGCTCCGTCCTAATCCTGGCCCACGGCGCAGGCGGGCATATGGAGCAGAGGACGGTGGAATGGTTGGCCGGCATTGCCCGCTCGAGCGGGCTCCGGGTGGCGCGGTTCAACTTTCTCTACAAGGCGCAGGGACGCTCTATGCCGGACCGGATGCCGGTTTTAATGGCGACTTACCGGGCCGTGATTGCCTCCGTTCGCGAGCAGTTACAGCCGGACCGCCTGATTATTGGCGGACACTCGATGGGCGGTCGAACGGCTTCGATGATTGCTTCCGAGGGCGATATTGCCGATGGGTTATTGCTCTTCGGATATCCGCTTCATCCAGCGGGCAAGCCGGAGAAACTGCGCGATGCCCACTTTGCCTCGATCAAGACCCCGACCCTGCAGCTCAACGGCACTGAGGACGAGCTCTGCAGGAAAGACATGATGGACCGGGTGTTTTCTGCCCTTGACCCGAGATTCTGGATATTGCACTGGATCGAGGGGGCTGATCACAGCTATTCGGTGAGCAAAGCTTCAGGGAGAAAGCGGAAGGACGTCGAGGAAGAGATGGCTCAGGCAATAAAAGATTGGTAGCGAAGCCACTCTCCGACGCCCTGCTGAACATGGAAAGACCTGGCGCCACGCCCTACGACATGGAAGGCAAATTTGCTAGGATTTGAACCTCAATCCTATGAAAAACCCGGTGATCTTAATGATTCTATTTTGAACTTGCCAACAATCCAAACAAGCCCCGCCGGGAGAATAGAGGGAGGGGATTTGGAGGGATGTTATCGCAAATTCAATTCAAGCGGCCCAGACCGCACAAGTCAACGCACCTACATCGAGCCCGGTTTCCAAAAAGGATTCTGACGGGGACGGAGACAAGTCTGGCGGCGCAGCCAAAGTCGGCCCCGCAGTTCTCTTAAGTCTCTCGAACACAAAGGCTAACGACGCTGCGCAAGGCGACCCGGATGGCGACGGGCATTAAGCCTTAGATTTTCAAAGGGCGGCACCCCAGCCCCAAAAAGGTCGGGAATCCCTATTTAACGGCGGCAAACTTTGATTGAAGGTGGCGTGAAGATCCGAGATATCCTTAGCGCCACTTTCAGTCGTTTCAAACCTATCAGCCATTTAGGCAACAATGTCGTGCACGATATTGCCGTACACGTCGGTGAGCCTGAAATCTCTTCCCGCATAGCGGTAGGTCAGCTTCGTGTGATCGAAGCCCAGCAAGAACAAGATCGTCGCGTGCAGGTCGTGCACGTGGACCGGGTTGGTCACCGCTTGGAAGCCGAAATCGTCGGTCGCGCCGTAGACCGTTCCGCCTTTCACACCGCCGCCGGCCAGCCAATAGGTGAAGCCGTAGTGGTTGTGGTCGCGGCCATTCATCTTACCGGCGTTTGATCCTGGCGTCGGCAGTTCGACCGTAGGAGTTCGGCCGAATTCTCCTCCCCAAATCACGAGCGTGTCGTCCAGCATGCCGCGCTGTTTCAGATCGGTTAACAAAGCGCCAATGGCCTGATCCGATTCATGGGCCAGGTTTCGGTGCGCGTCGGCCAGGTCATCGTGGCTGTCCCAGGGTTGGCCCGCGCCGTGGTAGAGCTGGATGAAACGCACTCCGCGCTCGGCTAGCCGCCTCGCGATCAGGCATTGGCGGGCGAAATTCCCGGGGCCGTACATCTCGCGAGTTGCCTGAGATTCCCGGCCGGTGTCAAAGGCGTCGGTGGCCTCGGTTTGCATTCGGGCCGCCAATTCGAAAGACTGCATACGGGATTCAAGGGCTTGGTCACGGTCGCGGCCCACTTGATACATTTTGTTCAGCCTCTGGACAAGGTTGAGCTGTTCTTGCTGGTCGTCGCCAAGCGTGTAATGGTCGCGGATGTTCTCAATGATCTTGTCCATGTCTGTCTGGTTCGGGTCGATATAGGTCCCCGCCAGCACCCCTGGCAAGAACCCTGCCTGCCAGTTTTGGGATTCCTGGATCGGATATCCGGAGGGGCACATGGAGATGAAGCCGGGCAGGTTTTGGTTCTCCGTTCCGAGACCATAAAGAACCCAAGAGCCCATAGACGGCCGCACAACGCGGGCCGCACCACAGTTCATGAGCATAAGGCTCGGCTCATGGTTGGGCACGTCGGCGTGCATCGAGCGAATGATGCACATATCGTCCACGTGCTTAGCCACGTTCGGGAAGATTTCGCTGATTTCGATCCCGGACTGGCCGGCCCTGTTGAACTTATAGGGCGAGGGGAACGCGGCGCCGGTTTTGCGCTCGGTGGGAAGTTGGAGCGGGATCGCCTTTCCGGAGTACTTGTCGAGCATCGGTTTGGGATCAAATGTGTCCACTTGTGAGGGGCCGCCGTTCATGAACAGAAAGATGACGCGCTTGGCTCTCGCCTTCAGGGGTGGCGATTTGGGCGAAAGCGGGTTGAATGTCTGCACGTTTTTGTTTGGCCCGGAAGCCAAAGCCGATTCGCCCAGGAGTCCCATCAGACCGAGAGTGGCGAAGCCGTTGCCCATTCGCCCCAAGAGTTGGCGACGGGTGAGAAACATGTCTTCTAAATGGCTGTTATGGTCGAAGTTGGACATCCTGTTTTCCTTGCTAATCGATAAACATGAACTCGTTCGTCATCATGAGCGCCTGAGTATACAAAACGAGGCGGGTGAGAACCTGTGCGCCGGGCGGGCTAACTTCCGAAGCCGCCCAACTGTCCGATCCGCTGATACTTTGGATCGTGGGCGCCCAGGAGAAAGAGTCGTAACCGTCGTTGGTCTTGGGGTCCACCACAAAGTCGATGGTATCACCCTTTTGAACAGAAACGGAGGCAATTTCAGTTTTGGCTTGGGAATGAAAGACCTGCCACTCACCAAGGATGCCGCTTCTGCTGGAAACGATTCGGCCGCGGACGCCATCGCCCTTGTCCTGGCCGTGGCCCAAGGTTCCGGAAATGCTGATCTTCATGTTGGCGGGAGCAGTCCAGCGGCGAATCACCGCATGCGCCTGGTCGTGGCCAGGGTGGCCGCCGACTGTGTTGAGCACCAGATAACCCAATTTGGGGTCGGGAAAGACCTTGCTCACATGGTAGCTGTTGTCGCTGAAGACGGTCATCGGCGTGAAGGAGATCACCCGGCCCTTCGTGGGGTCGCATTCGCCGTATCCGTAGCTCCAGATGTTTGCGGGCGACGGAACGGTGCCGCCCGATTGGGACCTTAGATACTGGAGACCAACCGACAGTTCCTCTGCGCTTGGCGAGCGTTCAAACAAAAGGCGATAAAGCTCCTGGATTCTCTGCTTGTCGTCCTTGGAGTTCTTAACATCTGCCCGTTGGTCCAGAGCCTGAGCAGATTCGACGACGAAGGGTGAGTTCATGAAGAAGAGCGCTTGCTGGGGCACGGTGGTCATGAACCGCTTGGAACTGGTGGTGTCAGGGGTAGCGAAATCGAAGGTGCGGAAAATGCCAGGCAGGTTTTGGCGCTCGATGTATCCGTAAACGGCCCTGCGCGGCGTAAAGGGCTCGCTCCAAAGATCGACGGATTTGCCGCCGAGGTCTTTGAGATCCAGCTTTCCGGAATCGTCCATGAGCGTGTCCCGCATCTGCTCGAGATCCAAGCGCCGTCGGTTCATTCGCTCGAAATCCCGGTTCTCGGGATCGATCGACATATCCTGAGCGGAAACGGCGGCGGATTCCTGATAGGTCGCGGACATCACGATCGTCTTCTGCATCTTCTTGATCGACCAGCCGTTCTCCATGAAGGTGGCGGCCAGGTAATCGAGAAGGGCCGGGTTGCTGGGCTTTTCGCCTTGGTGCCCGAAATCCGACGTGGTTGCCACAATGCCCGCACCGAAATGATCCTGCCACAAGCGATTGACAAAAACCCGCGCGGTGAGCGGATTGGTCTTCGACGCAATTGCCTCGGCAAGCTCCAGACGGCCGCTGTCCTTATCCCAATGCGGACGGTCGCTGCTGGTTGAAAGGGCAAGCAAGAACCTGCGGGGTGCTTCCGGTCCGTGATTCTCCGGCTTGCCCCTTAGAAAAACATAGCTGTCGTGAGGGTTGCGATCCACCATCGCCATCGCAAGTTCCGGCTTGGCGGGCGCGTGCGCTTCCAAGTCCCCCCGATCTTTGGTCATTTGCTTGATCTGGGTTATGGCAGCGGGGTCAAAAGCCGGCATCAGCTTGTTCAGACTGTCGCCGGTAGGAGGGGCATTCTCGCCCAGCGCTTGAAGAACCTGCCTCTGTTCGGCAGTAATTGATTTGGCCTCTTCCGGGTCCTGCAGCTTCTTGCGCAATAACTTGGTTTGATCCAGCGTCAGAGCCTCGAATTTGTTGGAGATGTCGGCTAGCTTGGCGGTGTACTGCTCCCATGGCTGGTTGACGGACTTATCGGAGATCGGAATTTCTTTCTCCGCCGAGGAGGCAAACACCGAATAGAGCGAGTAGTAGTCCTGAGTCGGAATGGGGTCGAACTTGTGATCGTGACAGCGGGCGCAGGCTACCGTGAACGCTTCGAACCCTCGCATGGTGACGTCGATACGGTCGTCGATGATGTCCGGTTCGCTATCTAGAAACCGCCTGCCTAACGTTAAGAAACCGAGGGCGGCGAGGGGTTTCGGGTCTTCCCCGCTTTGCACCTGCTGTAGGCGGTCCGCCGCAAGCTGCTGAATGATGAATTGGTCGTAGGGGAGGTCTTTGTTGAACGCCTCGATCAGCCAATCGCGATAGGTGTAAGCGTTGTAGTAGTTGCGGTCCTGATCAAACACGTAGCCCTTGGTGTCTGCGTAGCGGGCCACGTCCATCCAGTGCCGCGCCCATCGCTCGCCATAATGGGGCGAGGCCAGCAGGCGGTCAACCACTTTCTCGTAGGCGCCTTGGGATTTGTCTGCGAGGAATGCGTCCATTTCCTCGGGGGTGGGGGGAAGGCCGGTGAGATCGTAAGTAACGCGGCGCAATAGGGAGCGCTTGTCCGCGGGTGGCGACGGTTTGAGCTTCTTGGCTTCCAGGTCCGCGAGAACGTAGGCGTCCAGCGGCTGTTGCACCCACTTCGCGTTATGGACCTTGGGCATGGGGGGCATTTTCACGGGCTGAAGCGACCACAGAACCGGAGCGGGAGCCTTCTCGGATCCGCTCGGCCAGGGTGCGCCCATTTTCACCCAGGCAACCAGCGCGTCCACTTGCGCCGGTTTTAGAACCCCGCCTTGGGGCATTTTGAGCCTGCCGGTTTGACGTACCGCCTGAACCAGGAGGCTCTTGTCCGGATCCCCGGGAACGATGGAGGCGCCAGATCCCCCTCCCTTTAGAATGGCGGCTTGGGAATCCAGGCGAAGGCCGGCCAGTTGAGTTTGCGGACCGTGGCAGGCGTAGCAGTTCTCCGCAAGGATCGGGCGAATGTTGGTTTCAAAGAAAGTGACCTGGGCCGCGGTTGCTTGGGCAGGGGCGGCCGGAACCTGGGATTGGGCGATGGCGAAGGAAAGACAGCCGGCGCTCAGGATAAAGCCGGCGGCGGTCCCCCATGGGCGTTTTCTTATCTTCATTTAACCAAGCACCAAAGGCGAGCAACTGCAAGCTACTGATCTTTCGACGCCTTAGTTCCGCAAAGACGTTGGAGACGTTGCGATGTTCTCCGTGAAGCAGGCGACTGGCTGATGGCCCACTATATTTTGCGCATGTTTGATGCACCGCCTCCCGGTGTGCGGGTTGTGGGCGGCAACGACCGGTGGTATCGCACCACTCAACCACCGACTACCCGGGTTTCATCCCTCCGGCATGGAGAGCGAAATCTCTGTATGAGTGGACCAAGTTCAAATTTAGAAGAATCGTAAAGAGGCCGGCGTAGAAATATACGCATGCAAGCTTTACTGTTTTTGCGAGATAGATCTTGAGTCATAACCCTAGTTCGGCGGCCACTTCGTCTGGGCGATCTCAATTCAAGGATGCCGTCCTGCTTGTCAACAGCAAGTCTTTGAAGGGGAAAGAGTGGTTTGAAGACGCAAAGTCGAAGCTTGCCGAGAGCGACGTACCTGTTTCGGCTTCGGAGAGCTTCAAAGATCCACGCCAACTTGTTGACCGGGCGAAATCCGAGGCGAAGGAAGGACGGCTGCTGGTTATTGGCGGCGGCGACGGAACGATCGGTTCCGTCGTGAATGCGGTTGCCAAATCCGGGGTGACGCTCGGGATATTGCCGCTCGGAACCGGAAACGCTTTTGCCCGGGACCTCTCCATACCTACCGATCTCGATAAAGCGATCGAAATCATGGTCAGCGGCAACGAGACCCAGATCGACCTTGGTGTTTGTGAAGGGCGATATTTTCTCAACGTAGCAACGGTTGGGCTCTCTGCAACGGTTGCTAAAGCGCTCACGACTCCGTTAAAACGCCGCTTTGGGCGATTTGTTTACGCGATCGCTTGGGCGAAGGCTCTGCAGCAAATGAAACCTTTCCGTACCTCCATCTCTACAGAAAACGGCAAAGTCGAACTGGAGGCTCTCCAAATCGTGCTCGGCAACGGCAAGTATCATGCAGGGCCGCTGCCGATATCGAGAACCGCCAGTATTACCGATGGCCTGCTTCATCTTTACGCGGTGGAGGCAAGTTCCAAGGGCGCGCTTATCAAATACGCCCTACTGTTGCCGACCGGCTTTCAAGGGTCCCTTAAGAACGTGCATTACGAAGACACCGAAGGCGGAGTCATTGAAACCACACCTTTGCAGTCCGTGGTTGTGGATGGCGAAGTTTGCCAAAAAACGCCGCTCCACTTCTCAATCGCCCCCCTCGCTCTTCGCGTAATGACGCCGGAATCTTTCGACGGCTGAACAATCTTGCCTGCATGTCCGTTATGCTTTAGAATCAGGCATGCTTAACACTTTAATTCTTCCCTTGTTGGCCTCCCGGCTCCAGGCTTCGGCTATCGACTTCAGCAAGTTCGCTCCCTACTCAGCCAGCGCAGATACGGGCGATTATATCATCGCTCCGCCTTACACGAATGCTCCCGAACTGACGCCGAGGGACGGCGTGCCAAAGGGTTCGATTTACCATTTCACGATGGATTCGCACGATAGCAAGATCTATCCTGGAATTAGCAAAACCGCGCCCGGCGAAGTGGTTCCATACACGCGCAGAGTGACGGTTTACGTGCCCGGCCAGTACGTGATGGGCAAGCCGGCCCCGTTTTTCGTCTCCCAGGACAGCATGACCGCAGGCGAGATGCCCACCATTCTGGACAACATGATCTATGATCACCGGCTTCCGGTCATGGTCGGCGTGTTCATCGATTCCGGTGGCGGCGACGCCCAGGGCAGTGAGCGCGGCTTGGAATACGACACGATGTCCGGCAAGTATGCCGAGTTCATCGAGACCGAAGTGCTTCCAAAGATCGCCCACGACTACAACGTCGTGTTCACCAAGGACCCGAACGGCCGCATGACGATGGGCGGAAGCTCCGGCGGTGCTTGCGCGATGTCCATGGCCTGGTATCACCCCGAGTGGTATCACCGCGTCCTCAGCTACTCGGGAACGTTCGTGAATCAGCAATCGCCGCTCAACCCGGAAACGCCGCACGGCGCCTGGGAGTACCACGAGCATTTGATCCCGGCCGCTCGAAGAAAACCGTTGAGGATTTGGATGGAGGTTGGCGAGCACGATCTTCGCTACGAAGACCCCGAATCCACGTTTCACAACTGGCCGTTGGCGAACATTCGCATGGCGGCCGCGCTCAAAGCCAAGCACTATCCCTACCAGTTTGTTTTTGCCCGTGATGCGCGGCATGTGGACGGCGGCGTTGTCCGACAGACGCTGCCGCAAGCGATGGAGTGGGTCTGGAAGGGATACCGGGCAAACAACTAAGTTTTCGAGGGATCAACCGTAGGCTTATACTGATGAGATGAGGGAGCCGAAGGAGTTAATCGAGTTCTTGCAACCATATCCGGCGCATGTGCGGGAATTCGCGCTAGCGGGAAGGTTGTTTCTACTGGAAAAGCTCTGGCCGGTGACGGAGATTTACTATGATGCGGTACAGGCCGTTTGCAGCGGCTTTACCTACACCGGCGAAGTGCGGGACAACTTCGTGAACCTGGCGGTTTATTCAAACCATGTGACTTTGATATTCCCGTTTGGCGCCGAATTGAGCGACCCTGACGGGCGGCTGAAGGGGAACGGCACGAGGGTAAGGAACCTCCGGCTTTCCGGCATGGAAACGCTTCACGACCCTTATATCTTGGAGCTAATTCGGCAATCTTCGGAGATTGCGCCTCGGCCGCTAGATCCAGTTGAGCCGGGCGTGGTTGTAAAAGTGATGAAGGGGAACAAAAAAAGGCCCGTAGCTACGCGCGGCTGAAAAAGCCCCTTCCCTCGCGAGCTATAAGTCGTACGTTGGCTTCTTCAGCCACGCTTTGGGCAATGGCCGGATGCCGCTTACCACCGCGGCGAAAGTTGCGCTTTTTAGAACGCTGGTGGAAACCTGCAGGGTCACAATCCCGTGCTCGGTTTTAACCTTGACCCGCTGGAGGTTGGGCAATTGCAGGCGATTCTTCTTCGGTGCGCGAAACTTCCACTGGCCGGAGTGCCGGTGCCGGATGTGCTTCGCGTTGTTTGCTTTCTTTCCACTAACTTGACAGATCTTCGCCATTGCCTTAACCTCGGCGCAAGGATGCGCGCGAAGAAACATGATACCTCAACCATTGGGAATACAACGAAATACTTGACACAGATAATCTCCACCTGGCACAATATCGCTCCGTCATGAATGTGTTTTTGAAAGGCAAAGTCTAACTCCTCCCCGCGCCACCCGCTCGGGTCGGCGCTCTTCTTGCCCAAGACACTTTTTACTGCTTCTGCGCTGCTTTCGCGTTTGCGATTTGCCGCGCCTTGTCCTGCCTGAGCACTAGTGAAATGATCGAAACTTTAACAACCGTGATGCAGGATGCATTGAGGATGCCTGATGAGGCTGTGGGCTATGAACTTAGCCTCAAGCTCTCTCAGATGTTTCCTGACAAATACATATTGGAAACGGACGACTATGAATTTGACATCGACGAGTTCGTAGCGCAGGGTCATTGCTCGGCCGAGCTCGATCGTCTTTCCCACGTCGAACTCAAGGCGGCCTGGAATGGCCGGAATTTAGGTGCGACCCTATCGCTGCGCAACGGAGCGTGCAACGTCCACTGGCAGGGCCATCGCTTGAAGGTGGTCAAGGCCGCGCTCGATTGCGCGTATCAGCACTATATCATCGCGGATCAGGCCTCGATTGCCAAGGCTCTCTTGACCGCGGTGTTTCGGGCCAAGAACAATGTGCGCGGCAAGATACTGGTCTTCAGTCGCGGAGTTTTCGGCCGGGATGAGGCGCTGCTTGGACAGGTAGGCGGAGCCAAACTCGAGGACCTTACACTTACGAGTGCAATCCGTAATGCGCTGTTAGAGGACATTGAGGGGTTCTTTGAATCCGAACAGATCTACAAGGAACTCGGCGTTCCGTGGAAGCGGGGCGTTTTGCTTCTTGGTCCTCCGGGAAACGGGAAGACCCAGGCCATCAGGGCGATGATCAACCGGGTCGGCAGGGCCGCAATCTGCGTCAGGAGCTTTACTCCAAACCGCGGGACGGTGCATGGCTCGATCATGACCGTGTTCCAAAAGGCCAGGGAGGTCTCGCCCTGCATGCTGATTCTGGAAGACCTTGACAGTCTGGTCGATGACAAAAATCGGTCCATCTTCTTAAATGAAATGGACGGCCTTGCCCAAAACGAAGGAGTCTTAACCGTGGCCACAACGAACCACCCTGCGAGGCTCGACCCGGCGATGCTGAATCGACCAAGCCGATTTGATCGAAAGATCAACTTCACCCTCCCAAACAAAGCGATGAGGATGGCATTCCTCCGATCCGCCTCCGAGCGTTTCAGCAAGCATTGCCAGCTGAGCGATGAAGATATTGAGAGGGTGGGAACGGAGTCGGCCGGATTTTCTTTCGCCTATCTGAAAGAGCTGTGTCTCTCCGGCCAGATGGCGTGGATGAGGGAGCGGAAAGCCGGGATGCTCGGCGCACAAATGCTGGAAATCGCCGACGCGCTCAAGGCACAAATGAAGAATGAGCCTCCGGCTGTACGTGAGGAAGACATGGATGACGATTAAACGGCAGCAGTTGCCAGAATTGGAAGCCGCTCCGCGATTTGCACCGCGTTCAGCGCCGCGCCCTTTAAAAGCTGGTCGCCTGCCACAAACATAGAGATGGCAGAGCGGTGGGACAAGTCTTTGCGGATCCGGCCAACCAGAACGTCGCCTTGTCCCGACGCCTCAAGCGGCATTGGGAAATGGTTGTTGTCACGATCATCCACAACTCTTACGCCGGGAGCTCTGTTCAAGGTCTCGTGGATCAACTCCAGCGAAGGCGCTTCGCCTTCGAACTCGATGGTAACGCTCTCACTGTGCGCCCGCAGGACGGGCACGCGGACGCAGGTGACGTTAATGCGCAGGTCCGGCATATCCAATATCTTGCGGCTTTCCTGAATCACCTTCCACTCTTCCTCGTTGTAGCCGTGCTCGTTGATGGGCGTGTTGTGGCTAAAGAGGTTGAACGCGTAAACGTGAGGCATGACCTCCGGCTTGGCGGGGCGGCCTTCCAGGACGTCCCTGGTTTGCCCCTCGAGTTCTGCCATTGCCTTGGCGCCGGCGCCGCTGGCGCTTTGATAGGTGCTGACGATGATTCGCTCAATGGTCCCCAGCTTGCGCAGGGGCGCGACGGCCATCAAGAGAATGATGGCGCTGCAGTTGGGAACCGCGTAGAGTTTGTGATTGTCGTCAATGAGGCCGCCGTTGATCTCGGGGATAACGAGCGGAACAGCGGGATCCATTCGGAAAGCGCTGGAGTTATCCACCACAACCGCGCCGTGCCGGATCGCGTGGGGTGCGAATTCGCGCGATCTGGATGCGCCCGCACTGAAAAAGGCTATGTCCACGCCTTCGAAAGATTCGGGCGTCACTGCCTCAACCACGTATTCTTCGGTGCGGAAAAGCTGCTTTTGGCCCGCCGAGCGAGGGCTTGCCAGTAGGCGCAAACTCCCGATCGCTAGCTTCCGGGATTCGAAGAGTTTCAAAAACTCATGGCCGACGGCCCCCGTAGCTCCAAGTACAGCAACCGATAATCTGGTGGACACCCATCATATGTACCACAGCCGGCATGCAGGCTGCTGGACGAAGTCACTGAATGGATTGCGGGATTTAACATGCGCGTATTGTAAACTGACAGGAACAAATACCTTTGGATCAAGCCAACCTCCGTATCGAGTTCGAGTCATCCACTGCCAATGGCAGCGTTGCTCGTTCGGAAGTGTTTCGCGGCGAAGCCATCTCAATTGACTCGTTCGAGGGTCAGATCAAGAAGACGATGCCGGCGCGTTTCCGGCTGGGCGCTGAATCTTCGGCTCTGGTGTTCGTTAAGAAGGGCACCACGTTGGTTTGGGGCGAAGCGGACAAGCGCTGGTTCATCATGCCTCCCGAAAGCGTGACGTACATTCGCGGGGCAATCAGCATGCTTTTAAGCCTCGCTAGAGGCGAACAGTGTTTGGAGGTCTTTTCTTGGCACGCGAGAAGCGTGCCTTTTTTGACCGATTGGCTTGAGAAACTTCCCTCCCGCTCAAACCGGGGCGATAAGCCGCGGGTGATGGCGACCATGCCTTACCGGCCATTGTTTAACTCGGTGATGCAAAGGTATGAGGACGCCTGCAAGGGAAACCCCGAACTCACGGAGCCGATGATGTTCTCAGTCCTGTATGAGATGGCGCCGAAGCTGGTGCGCTCACGGAGCCGCCTGGGTCTTGCGCCTATTCCGAGCGACATGCCGCCGAACATTGCGAGTTTGATCCAGCAGGTGCGGCAAAGACCGGATTTGCCTTGGCCGCTCAAGGATGCTGCTGAGCATGTGGGCTATTCGCCCTTTCATTTTTCACGCATATATAAATCTCTGGTGGGCTACGGGTTTCACGAGTTTGTGGACCGCTGCCGAACCGAGCACGCGGTGGACATGCTTTGCACGAGCACGACGCCGATTGACGTTGTTGCGGCGGCCTCAGGTTTTGGCACTACGCAGGCTCTGCGCGAGTCAGTGAAGGAGTATCTGGGACTCGTGCCTTCGGAGTTGAGGACGACGCCGGACGAGTTCGATCTGGTTCGTTAAAGATTCAGCAGCCGAACCGCCGATTCCATGTCCTTATCGCCCCTGCCGCTGAGGTTCACGAGCACGGTTGAGCCCTCCTCAAACAACCCTTTCTTCCGTAGTGGAGCAAGCGCGTGGGCCGATTCGAAGGCAGGGATGATTCCCTCTTTCTCCGAAAGCCAGCCGAAGGCGTCGAGCGCCTCGGCGTCAGTTGCCGCGATATAAGTTACACGACCGGTGTCTTTGAGATAGGAATGCTCGGCGCCAACCCCGGGGTAGTCCAGGCCGGCGGAAACCGAATGTGTGTTCATGACTTGCCCATGCTCGTCTTGCATGAGGTAGCTGAAGGAGCCGTGCAGCACACCGGGGGAGCCCGCGGTTAGGGGCGCGGCATGGTGTCCGGTCTCGATGCCTTCGCCGGCCGCTTCCACGCCGTAAAGCTTGACCGAGGCATCCTCTAGGAACGCGGCGTAAAAGCCGATGGCGTTGGACCCTCCGCCCACACAGGCGATGCCTGCGTCGGGCAATCGGCCGGTTTGCTCCAGCATCTGTTCCTTTGCCTCGTCGCCGATCACGCGTTGGAACTCTTTAACCATGGCCGGGTAGGGGTGAGGGCCTGCAGCGGTTCCGATGATGTAGTGAGTGTTTCGAACGTTGGTGACCCAGTCGCGCATTGCCTCGTTCAGAGAATCCTTTAGCGTTTTTGTGCCGCTGGAAACAGGGATCACTTTGGCGCCCAGGAGCTTCATTCGGAAGACGTTGAGTTCCTGGCGGGCGCAATCTTCTTCGCCCATGTAGACCTCGCACTTGAGGCCAAAGAGCGCGCAAACGGTTGCGGTGGCCACTCCGTGCTGGCCGGCGCCGGTCTCGGCGATGATGCGTGGCTTGCCCATTCTCCTGGCGAGGAGGCATTGGCCGAGGGCGTTGTTGATCTTGTGCGCGCCGGTATGGTTGAGGTCTTCCCTCTTCAGGAACACTTTTAATCCTGTTTCCGAAGAAATGCGTTTGCACTCGGTGATGGGGCTGGGCCTTCCAACATAGTTTTTGAGGAGATCGTCGAATTCTCTACGGAAAGACACGTCCTGCCACGCCCGCTGAAACTCCTGGTCTAATTCATCGAGGGCAGGAATCAGGGTTTCGGGAACATAACGGCCACCATAAGGACCGAAACGGCCTGGCACATCGGGCGCGGAGGTCATAACCATATTCTACGCGGGGTTGCTCAGCTTCTGCGAGGCCCGCGTCCAGAGCCGGTCAGGCACGAACAGTATCAGCCCAGTTTCCAACAGATCCCCGCAGCGCCCTCGCGGTCGCTTGTAACTATCTAAGCTTGCAGCCACTTTGCTGCAAGCGCCTGGCTGTTACTCCAATTAACACTGAGACCGGTAACCAAACGATCCAGCGAAAAAGAAAAGGAAGTTAGGAGAACACAGGAAACAACATGAAAAGATATCTCGCCCCGTTCATCAGCCTCGCCATTATGGCCGCGATCGTCGCTGCCCCCGCCGAGACCTTTGCCGCAGCGACCAACAAGGTTGCCATCACAAGCAGCAAGGTTGCGATCAACAAGATTGCGATTCGTAAGCATCGCCATCATCGACGCTCTCGCACGCGCCGTCACGTCGCAATCCGCCGACATAGGAAGTAAACTCTGCCTCAGAAGGCATGAGGTGTCGCTGGAAAGCAACCGTCCTGGCCGCCCTTTTGGCGGCCTTTCCGCTTTTTGCCCGGGCTGACGGATTCAGGCCGGGCAAAGAACAGCAGCTTGCGCTCGGCAAGAGCGTGGCGAATCAGATCCGAACCCACTACAAGGTCTTACCCTCGACCGATCCACGCGTTCAAGAGCTGCGAGACGTGGGAAGCCGGCTCTTATCCACGCTCGATTTCAAGGGCGACCCTTGGGAATTCAGCTTCGACGTGATCGACGACCCCAAGGAGGTCAACGCCTTTTCCATTCCCGGCGGTCCGGTTTTCTTTTTCACCGGGTTGTTGAAGCATGTGAAGACCGAGGATGAACTGGCGGGAATTCTAGGGCACGAGATGACCCATGTGATCCGCCAGCACTGGGCCTACGCCTACGCGGACAGCGCCAAGCGAGAACTGGTTTTGGACATTGGCCTCATTCTGTTGCACGCCGGACAGACGATCGCGGACCTTGCGAGCCTTGGCGACGAGATCGAAGAGCTGAAGTTTTCTCGAAAGGACGAGACCCAGGCAGATGAGGGCGGCTTCGATATGATGGTGCGCGCAGGCTACAACCCGCAGGGCATGGTGGACGTGTTCTCAATGCTGAAAGATTTGAGCAAGGGCGAAGAACCGCCCGAATGGATGAACGACCACCCCGATGACGGCAGACGGATCAAGCACATGCAGGAATTGATGTCGGCCCTGCATCAGAGTTTTCCGGCGCAAAGGCCGCTGTATTGGAACCCGGACCAGCCCTAGGTTCTTTCGGATCGTTTCAGAACTTCAAACGAATGCTTGAATACCAGTTCCGTTAACTCATTCCAAAGATGGTAGATGTGGGGTAACTCGCTCGTTTTCACAAACCGGCGACCTTTGGATTCGTTGGCGGTCAGTATGTCTTCCAATCGAGCCACATGGGCGGTGAAGCAGTCTGCCCAACGGATTGCGGACTTCTCCGAGATCTGGTAACAGCCGATGTACTGGATATCGCTTAGCACGGCGCCCGCTTCCTCGCGCGTTTCCCTTGCACCGGCATCTATGGAAGTTTCGTCGGGTTCTACACGGCCGCTGGGAACGCACCAGCCGCGGCCGGCAATATCGCAGAGTAGCACTTCTTCGTCCTTCCAGGGAAATACGAGTGCGGCGAAAGCGCGGAGCGGCGCCTTAAAAGGCGCCGGATAGAAGCGCATCATTTCTTTGCCGTACTTGCCGCACGGAAACGCTTTCATAACCTCAATATCTTCCCGATCACGTGGTCGACGGGCACGGAGCCGAACGACCGGCTGTCGTCAGATACCGGCCGGTTGTCGCCCATTACGTAGATGTCGCCATCCGGCACTTTATACTCGCCGTCCACGAACTTCCAGTGTGCCGGTGCGTTGTACCACTCCACGGTTTCTCCCGCCGTTCGATACACCCTCTTGATGATGTAGTCGCCCGGTTTGCCCATTTGAATCACCACGACGTCGTTATCCTTGATAGGTCCTACCAGCCAATAAGCACGGCAGGCCAGCAAACGCTGCCCTGTGTGAAATGTTGGAATCATCGAAGATCCGGACACAATCACGGTTCGGAAGTTGAAAAAGCTGAAAATGGCGAGAATCAACAGGGCTCCCGCCGAAAAGCTAAAGCCTGCAAAGCGCTTTTTCGCGGGTTTTTTCGAGGCCTGTGGTTTTACGGGTTCTTCCTTCAAATCAGTGCGATCCATGTCACATTCCATTGCAACTTCGCGAAGTCCTATATTGAATTTACTCTCAGCAAGTCAAATAGTTGTCACATGCAACTCGACTAATCCGATCTGGACGCCTCAAGACCTTTGCGAGCTTCCGAGGCTTTGCCACCGATACAAGCGTCAGTACAGGAGATTCCAGTTGTCGCTCGCACTTTCCGCAAGGTTCATGCAGTCTATAATGGACAGCCCGAAAGACGGACGACTTCCGTAGTCCAAGCTCAAAAGAGGTGCTGCATAGGCGGTTTTTGAGCTACCAAACGCGAGAATGCGGTAACTTAGATGTCTAGACACGGGTATTTGAGCTTATGAGACTCGGAGTCGAGTTAAGAATGCTTGATAGGTTCGGAGTCAAAGGCTCCGTTGGCGGTAAACGCAATGGGCAGCAGAATTACTAATGAGCTCTCTGTCAAGCGGCAATCCTATGACTGCGAGCTTTCCAGACGATGGCGTCCTAATTGAGAGGTCCCAAAGAGGCGACCGGCAGGCTTTTGACGATCTTATTCGGAAGCATGAAAAGCGAGCTTACCAATACGCCTTCCGATTAACTTCCAATCCTGAAGAAGCGGGCGATGTGGTCGCCGACGCGTTCGTTCGAGTTTACAGCGCTCTCCACAACTTCAAGGGTCAGAGCGCCTTTACCACCTGGCTCTACCGAATTTTACCAACTGCTTCTTGGATATGCGCAAGAAGGAGAAGAGCAGGCCCACCACGAGCTTTGAAACCGCCTTTACAACGGATGAAGGCGATATGGAGCGACAGGTGGAGGACGACGCCCTCAGTCCCCACGACCAGGCGGAGAGAACCGAACGCGAGCGGGCGGTTGAGCGCGCGGTAAGCCAAATGCCCGAATACCAACGCGCCATGATCACGATGTATCACGTGGAGAATCTCTCCTATGAGGACATCGCGGAAGCCCTCGACCTACCAATTGGTACCGTCAAGAGCCGCCTCAACCGGGCGAGACTGAGTTTGCGTGAATTACTCGCGCAAGATGAGGAACTTTTCAGATTAGGGTGAAGTCATAGTTCGAGAGGATAGCAAATGACCCTGGCAAAGGCTAAAGATTACTTTTCCGCATATCACGAAGGCTCCCTGGATCGCGGCTTGAAGCAAGCGTTCGAAACCAGGTTGCGGGAAGATACGCAGCTTCAGGCTGAGTATCGAGCGTTCGAGCGCACGATGAAAGAACTCGAGGCGTTTGGTTGCGTCGAGGTTGAACCGCCCAGTGATCTTCACGACAAGATCGCGGCCCGGCTTGACAAAGCGATTTGGGACCAAAAGCGGCAAAAGAACTCCGGCGTTAAACTTCGCTTGGTGGAAGCTTCTGGGAGCGGTTTCGGTTGTGGCAGCCGGCGTGATTGGAGTTCTGACCTACAAAGATCACCAAGGCGCATCAAGTCCTGCTGGATTTGTAAGCGGACTGGGTGGGACCCCGGTTCCCTTCAAGTTCTCTTTCGAGGCCACCTCCAGTGACGGACGGGTCGTAACATTGAAGTTTCCATCCACGGATGCGAAGGTTTCCATCAAAGACGGCAGCGGTAAGTCGGTCAGTGACTCGGTTCCCTTTACTACGGCTGGCCAGTTGATCCAAAACAAGGTGCCGGCCGTAAAGATCCTGAATGTTGAGGCCGATTCGGGCGAGGACATGATTGCCGATAGTTCGGTGGCCATCCCCGGAACCGATAAGGGGACAAACACAACAGGCAAAGGAACGGTCAAGGACCTGGCAGTGGCGATTGCAGGCTATATTCAGAAACCGGTTGTGATCCAGAACTCCAGCGATGGCACCAAAGCCGTTTCCTGGGATCTTACAACGAGCGATTGGATCGGCGCGGCAACAAGCTCACTCAAGGGCTTGGGGCTTTCGATCACCGAAACCACGGCGGGAGTCATCCTGATTCAGCCGAACAACCAGAACTAATCCGGCGAACTGCTGGAACGTCTTTAATGGGTGGAGAGATCTCTCCACCCATTTTTGTTCTTACATAATCCGGCAGAGCATGCAGCAGGACCTTTTCGGCACTTCGGAACCGAGGCGAGCTCTCTGGACACATCGGCCCCCCTCGCGGCACTGATGCGCCCGCGCACTTTCGACGAGTTCGTTGGCCAGCCTCATTTGGTGGGTCCGGAGGCGGCGCTGAAGAAGGGCGGTTGAAAACGGCCGCTTCGGGTCCATCATTCTCTGGGGGCCTCCCGGCGTGGGCAAAACCACGCTCGCTGAAATCATCGCGGGCGTTTCCAGTTCCCAATTCGCGCGTGTGAGCGCGGTTTCTGCCGGCGTTGCCGATCTGAGAAAGATCATCGAGGAGGCGCGAGCTCCGGAGAAAGATGGGGCAAAGAACGATCCTGTTCATTGACGAGATCCATCGATTCAATAAGGCCGAGCAGGACGCTATTCTGCCGGTCGTCGAGGATGGAACCGTGACTCTGATCGGCGCAACCACCGAGAACCCGTCCTTTGAGGTCAACTCTGCGCTCCTTTCTCGATCCCGGGTTTACGTTTTGAATTCCTTGACCGATAACGAATTCGGCTCGTTGTAGAGCGTGCGCTGGCAGATACCGAACGGGGCTATAAGGGTGAAGTCACGGTTGAACCGGACGCTCTGGCGGCGATGGTGAATCTTGCAAACGGCGATGCCCGGTCTGCGCTGAACATGCTGGAGCTGTGCCTGCTGAGCATTCCTTCCGGCGAGCCAAAACACATCACCGTCGAACTCCTCAAGAGCGCGGTTCAACGCCGCAGTGTGATGTTCGACAAGAGCGGGGATATGCATTACGACACAATCTCGGCTCTTCACAAGACCGTGCGCGGCAGTGATGTGGACGCATCACTTTACTGGCTCGCTCGAATGCTCGAGGGCGGAGAAGACCCGCTCTATCTGGCTCGCAGACTCATAAGAATGGCGATGGAGGATATCGGACTCGCCGATCCCCAGGCGCTGCCATTGGCGATTGCCGCCCAGCAGGCAGTGCACTTCATGGGCATGCCTGAAGGCGCGCTTGCCCTTGCCGAGATCACCGCTTATCTGGCAGCCGCTCCAAAGAGCAATGCGGTTTATGCGGCATTTGGCAAAGCCAAAGCGGACGTAGAAGAAACCCGCAACGACCCGGTTCCCATTCATCTTCGCAACTCCCCCACCGTTCTTATGAAAGATCTGGGCTATGGCGAAGGCTACAAGTACGCCCACGATTTCGAAGGTGGCTTTGTTTACCAGCAGAACCTTCCGGAAGCGCTTGAGGGCAAGGTTTACTACGAGCCTACCGACCGAGGGGCCGAGGCCAAAATTCAGAAAGGCTCGCCCAGTGGCGAGCCATTGCTGAGAAGAGCCGCTCCAAGAGCTGACTAGCCGGTCTTCTTCATATCGAATGTGATCGTTCCGCTAACGTGCATCGCCTTCCCTTGCGCCGTGCCGCTCATGGACATTTTGGCGTGGATGGTGGAATCTTCGTAGAAGCCTCGTGTCGCGTTAAAGTTTGTTTGGCCGCCGAAAGTGATGGAGCCGGTGACATCCTTCGCCCCGCCGCCTAGCGCTCCGGCGAGCTTGGCAAGGTCCGCCGAACCATTGGTGTGGAAGGTGACGATGGTCGATCCTCCGGCCGAGGTAATTTTGTCGACCACGTTGTGAATCGTAATATCTCCCAGCATCGCCATATTCGTTGTGCTGTCCCAGTGTGAGCCTACGTTGATCGGCTGCTGTGGAAGCGCTTTCATGACCTGCAAAGAGGGCAGGGAGCTGGCAAGTTTGGAACTGCTTTGGGACGTGCCGTTCATCTGCATGCCGGACATCTGACCGGTGGGACTCAGCTTCATGGTGACGGTCATGGGCTTGGCCTGCTTTGACGCACCCGCCATCGCCCCCATCGTTGACTCCATGACCAGGGTTGCGGTCCCATCTGCCCCAACGCTCTTGATTTTCATCGTTGTGGACGAGGGGAGGGAAAACTTTAACGGGACATTGCTTCCTTGCCCGGACGTTTGCAAGTCCATGCTCACGTTTGATTTGTAGGAGATCACTTCGCCTACGTGGAACTTGTAACGAAGGGTTACGGGAGACGCTGCCACGCTATTCAGCGCGCATGCAGAGACGATCAAATTTGATAAAAGCATGAAGTAGAGGACGTAAAAACCGGGGATTGGGTTGCAGGCTCGGCTGCCGCTATCCCGAAACCACGGGATGCTGCATGTCAGGGTCCACGGTGAAAATGATGAGACGGTTTGGCAACGTTTCGTACGCTATCCGTCGCTATCGACGGCGAAGACTGTAAAATCCTTCTCGAATGGACGCAAACGAGCAGCTCATCCAGGCCGTACACCTTGCGACCCGGAAACTGGCAAGCACGGGCGACTTTGACACCCTCTTGCGCGAAGTCCTCGTTATTGCGGTTGAGGCGGTGGGAGCCACCGGCGGAACGATATACGTCCACGATCCCGTACACAAACGTCTGGTGTTCCGTCACGTGATTCCACAGGACGTAGCCAGCAAGCTGCCGTTTAAGGACATCCCCGACAACGCTGGCGTTGCCGGCCAAGTCTTCCAGAGCCGAAAAACCCAGGTCAGCCAGTTCACGGAAAGCAACGAAAAGACCCGCCGAGATGTTGAAAACGCCACCGGTGTTGTAACCCGGACGATGGTGACGGTCCCTCTAATGCTGGAGGATGAAGAGCCTATCGGGGTTTTTCAGCTTATCAACAAGAAGCTGGGACTGTTCAGCGAGAGCGATGTTGCGGTTCTGGATACGGTGGCCGCGGTCTCGACGATGGCGTACATGAACTCCCGGCTGTTGGAAGAGTCCAGCCGCGCATCCACCATGCTTGGTATGGGCAAAGTGAGCCACGACATCGGCCACTTGGCCGCGAGCCTTCTTGCCAACATCTCATTCTCGGAGATGTGCCTGACGAATTTGCGCAACCACCTTGGCGATAAGGCGGCCGCATCCGAGCAAATTGGCTCGCTGGAGGAGATATGCGCGGACCTTAAGGCTTCGATCGAGCGCATTGTCGGCTACTCGCAGCTGGTAAGCGATTTGTCCTCCGGTCGCGAACTGCGGCCCAACAAGGTTTTGGCGCCGATCACGGATACCATTCGCAGCAGCGCGGAATACATTGAAAGCGTGGCCCGAAAGGAACACGTCGCCATTCGCTATGAACTGCAGGCAGATGCGCCGCCACTGCTTCATGATCCCCTTTATCTTTTTAGGATTGTCCAGAACCTGGTCGGAAACGCGGTGAAAGCGGTTGCCGAAGTGATTCCGCAAGACTGGGAAGACCGCCATGCGGACGACGAGGACGCGGTTTTCGGCGAAGTTTTTGTTCGTTATCGGTTTGAGAACGGCTGCCATGTCATCGAGGTGCAAGACTGCGGGCCAGGCATGACACAGGATACGGCCGAACGCATTCTCGCCGGAACCGCGCGCAGCCAGTGGGATAAGGGAACCGGTTCAGGATGGGGAACGAAGATCGTTCTGGAACTCACAGCGATGCATGGTGGAAAGGTCTCGATTGAATCCAAACTCGGCCACGGCAGCCTATTTCGGGTGGCGATTCCCGACCTTAGGGCCTAGTTGAAGCACTAGGACTTGGAGAACGTCTGTCATAATAGGGATTCGTTCTGTTGCGGAACGCACTTGCATGGATGCAGGTTATTAAGGGGAAAGGGACAAAACATTTCCGGTTAAGAGCTTATGGGGAAAAGGATATTCAAAGGCTTCTCGTATTTGGTTTTTTGTTTACTGTTGCTGAGTGTGGGAACAGCGATGGGTTGGATGGGTCGAAGCCCAATCCTGTCGCGACTGGTTGGCGATGCCATAAAGCACAGGATCGGCATCTCCACCGAGAATCCCTTCGGTAAGGACGTTCTAACTCTCCTCGTCCTAGGTTGCGACGAAGACCGCTATTTTGGCGGCGACGGTTCTGGAATGGCGCCGGGGCAGATCACACGCCATCAGGCCCGCAGCGACATGATGCTGCTGGTCCACATCGATTTCAAGCACAAAATCATCTGCGGAATCAGCATCCCTCGGGACACGCTTGTCGCTTCTGACGGGCATTCTTCACAAAAGATCAACGCCTATCACCTTTACGGAAAAACTTCCGACGAAAAGGCCAAGTCCTCCCAGACCGCAGTTGAGACTCTTTTGCCCGGCATCCATATAGATCGCACGCTGGTACTCGACTTTGGTTCGTTCGAAAAGATGGTCGACACGGTTGGCGGAGTCGACATGTACGTTCCCAAGAACATGGACTACGACGACGTTCGCGGTGACCTGCACATTCACCTCAAAGCGGGCCGCCAACATCTGAACGGAGAAAAGTCTCAGGAATTTGTTCGCTTCCGTCACAGCGACGACGACTTTCACAGGGCATCCCGGCAGCACCGACTTTGTTCTCGCTTTGAAGGATTCGGTCAAGAGCCATTGGACCAGCCTTCCCGAAGTTGTGGATGAAGCGAGGGGCCTTACGGGTAATGCGCTAACGGACGACGAGCTTGCCTACATCACCACTTTCGCCGAATCGATTGGAAGCGACAACATCACGATGGGGCTGCTTCCTGTGGTGGATGCGGATGACGGCCAGTGGGATCTTCGCCTGGACGACTCCAAGGTGGATGACGTTCTTCGCCAATATCATTTCGTCGACGGTAATGCCGATGCCGCAGCGACTGCGCCGTCGTCGGGCGATCGCTCGTGAGCTTGGGCGGCACCAACTACGATCCGCAAGAGGAAGAGGGGCGTGGAAAGCAGTCTCATATTTCCAAGCGGGACCTCACGATTCTCGCAGTCTTCGCGTTTGTCGCCATCATTGCGCTGATCCCCGTTTACCGGTACCTGATGGCGGTCCGGGACAGCCACCTGTGCACTCAGAATCTGCTCGATATCGGCACCGCGATGGAGAGTTACGCTGCCGATAACGACGACCATTTCCCCCCTGTCTACATGGTGGCGGACGACGGCGTCGGTCCCAAAGTCTTCGACAACAAGGCCGTCTTCTCCTGGGTTTCTGCCATTTCGCAATACACGAAAAAGTCTGAGTCCTTCAAGTGCCCTGCAGCCGAGCCAAATGAAGGGGTGCTGAATCTTCCCGGCACATCCGGGCCGGATATCGTGTCCGATTACGGCATGTATGCGGGTCTATCCACGGCCTCACGAGGCTCGATCCCGCAAATAGCGAACGTTATCCTTATTACGGACACAGACAACCAAGGGGCGGACAACACCTACGATCCCCTACCGCTTAAGGACTCGAAAGGCAACCCCGTTCCCGATGGCATGGTGATCGGCCTTAACAACACCAATCTCGAGGAAAGCAACCGCTCTCTAAAAACTCTCACTCAGGCAAAGTTCGCAACGCGGATCGCTTTTCCCGATTCAGCCAAAGGTGACTTTGGCGATTCGACGATCACAAGGCATCCCGATGGAATCAACGTGTTGATGGCCGATCTTCACCGCGAGCATCTTCATGGCCCCGCGGACTTTGTGAGCCACCCGGGCAACAACAAGGGGGCCGGAATTGTCGGGTTCTGGGCCGTTCCCTAGAGTCTTATCGACCTTCGCTGCTATGCGAGCCCAGGCACGAGATTCATTTCGGCATACCTTTGGAGAGAGCGGGCGAGGCCTACCTCATCTTCCGGAAGCTTGACGTCCGAAAAGAGGATCCATTGCTCTTCATGAATGGCGCTTTCGCCCGGATATAACTTCTGCAAGATTCCAAGACTCTCGCACTCAAGCATGTCATGCCGCGTGAAGGTCTCAAAGTTGCAGCCGAAATCAGGATACGGTTGGCCGGCATCTGCGGGAAATCTCTTGATGAACAAGTTCGGCTCGTGGTGATAGGCCGCGTAGCCCTGGGAAACAAAGACTCCGATCTTGGTTGGTTCCATGCCTTCTTTTTGGGCGAGCGTTATGAGATTGTTGCCCCACACCAGCCGCGGATCGTCCATGCTGGTGTAGCTCCACAAGGCCACCACTCCAACGGGAACAAGCACTTCGGGAAACGGTTTTTGGACGTTTTGGGGAATTAGGCACGTGCCTCCCGGCGCCATCACTGTAATAGCCCAAGGAGCAATGACCATTTCGCCCTCAGACTCGTTGTGGATGCTATGCTGAAGTTCAAATCCACCTTCATCGGTTGACCGGATGCGCATCTCTTTACGAACTCCCCACGGGTCCACCTTCGGGGAGAAAACGCTCCAGTCCCCATCGACATAAGCATCGATCGCCTCATTTTCGGGATGGTAGGTGCGAACCTTGTCTTCGGGTGATACCCATAATCTGTGGCCGCCATAGCTGCGGTATTCGTTCCCGCCGGTGCAACCCATGTCGGGTGGGTTCTCGTGAATTTCGTTTCGCTCGCCGATAACGCCCAAGCGAATGACCCGCGGGCCAACATCCAGGGTAACAATTGCCTCTACATTGCCGGAAACCAAACGGGCACAGCTTTCGAACCCTCCATAGCCTACGATCTCCATATGATACTGGTTGTACCCTTCTGGGGAGTGAACCGTGAACTGTAAACCGTAAACGGTATGGGCAACAGCTAAAAAGCCATTTGTCCCTTCGGGCTGAACGGACCTGTTGTTATAGCCGGCGCTTGGCGGCCAAGGGTCCGGCTGCCCGTTTACAGTTCACCGTTCACCGTCTACTGCCCAGTAAACTGCATGGCATGGAATATCGTATTGAGAAAGACAGTCTGGGTGAAGTCAATGTGCCGAAAGATGCGTATTGGGGCAGCCAGGCTCAAAGAACTTTCGACCTCTTCAAAATCAGCGGGCTCACCGAGCACCCAAAAATGATCGAAGCGTTCGTGATGCTGAAGAAGGCAGCGGCAGCAACGAACACGGAGCTTGGATTGCTTGACAAGAAGGTCGGGGATGCGATTGTTGCAGCCGCTGACGAGATCCTCTCGGGAAAGCTGCGCGACCAGTTTATCGTCGACGTCTTTCACATGGGCGCGGGCACTTCGCTGAACATGAATGTAAACGAGGTGCTGGCCAACCGCGCGGAGGAGATCCTTGGCGGCAGGAAAGGCGAGTACAAACTCGTCAACCCGAATGACCACCCCAACTTTGGTCAATCGACGAACGATACGGTCCCCGCTTCGATGCGCATTATGTCCAGGCTTATGGTTGAGGACTTGCTTACATCCATCGACCGTTTGTCGGAGGCGTTCGGAGCAAAGGGGCAGGAGTTCGATAAGGTTCTGAAGTCGGCGCGAACCCATCTGCAGGACGCGGTGCCGATACGATTGGGGCAAGAGTTCGCGGCTTATGCGGCCGCAATCCGCAAATGCCGCCATTGGTTCGAGTATGCGGCGCGGGAATTTGGAGGAGCTTGGAATCGGAGGAAGCGCGGCGGGAACAGGGCTCAATACCGAACCGACCTATCGCTTCAAGCTTGTCGAAAAGCTCCGGACATGGACCAGCATCGACTTTCGGAACTCGGACGATATGCGCGAGGCGATGCAATCCAACCTTGCGATGTCTTCCCTTTCCTCGGCTCTTCGCATTTTTTGCATTGAAATGACGAGGATTTGCAACGACCTGCGCCTGCTCTGCTCGGGACCATTAACGGGTTTTGCCGAGATCGTTCTTCCGCCTGTTCAGCCGGGCTCCTCCATCATGCCCGGGAAGGTGAACCCTTCCATGGCCGAGAATCTAAACATCGTTCTGTATCAAGTGCTTGGCCAGTGCGCGGCGATTGATTACTCCTCACAGGCCGGTCAACTTGAGCTTAACGTGATGATGCCCGGTATGGTGTTCTCGGCCCAGTTCTCCCTCATGATCCTCACGAATACACTGGACACCTTCACGAAGAACTGCGTTGTGGGAATCAAGGCGGACGTGGAGCGCTGCAGGCACTACGCGGAAATCTCCCCTTCTTTGAGCACGGCGCTCAACACCTATCTCGGCTACCAGGTGGCGTCGGACGTTACCAAGCAAGCGCTACGGGAGAAGAAAACGATCCCGAATGTGGTGCGCGAGCGGAAGCTGCTGGATGAAGCGACGCTGGAGAAGGTTTTGGACCCGGCCTTGCTGACCGAGCCCGGAATTCCTGGTCGCTAGCAGCCAAGCGATTGCCTGGTTTTTCAAGGCAGACGCTTGACTTTAAAATCCGCTGACGCGACGTTGTAACGCGAAGTCATTCGCTTAGGAAGGTCCCTGATCGTGCCCTCTATTGATTGCAGCTTTGAGTCTGCTACGCTAAAGGAGGCGGTTGCTTCTACGTGCATCGGCATCTGTTCTCCCGCCCAGGAATACTGAAGTTTCAGCTTGACTTTCGCAATCCCGTCATGGACTTCCGTTAAGGAGACAGTTCCTGAAAGAGATTGATTAGAGGCTTTCTCGTCGAGTTTGAGCTCATGTGAGGGGTCCAATTTATTGTAGGCGTAAGAAGCAAACAGATCGGGTATCAGGCGGCTGACGCTCGAATCTTCAACGGGTGAGCCGTTTAGGTTTCCGCCGGGGCCGAAGTGCAAGGTTTGCGGGGCGGGGCCCAGAGCCTCAGGAATGTCCGTGCCGTTCGCCGAGATTCGAAAGCTTGTGCTTTCGAGCTTTACGTCAGCACTGCCGTCCGGCGCCACGTGGGAAACGGTTTCCGTCCAGCTGGATTCCACGTCCGCGTCGAAGTTATCCAGATGCTCCGCCATCAACATTTGGAAAGCGTCCTTTTGCCCCTCCTTGAAGGTCCGGTGCAGAGTCACGGGCTCCGACAGCGCTGACGCGGTCGCGAAGAGAACAATCAAAGAGGCGAAAGATCCAAAGCGTTTCACGAGCATTCCAGTTTACGCGAACTAATCTAATTTCAACCGCTGAGCTAAGGCGTTTGTGAAAAGCCCGTCGGGATCGCAGCCCCTTTTTATGGCCTTGAACTTGGTGAGGGCCTCGCCTAGAAAAGCGTGGGCTTGCTCGGCAGTGAGGGTGCTGTCCTTTGCGAAATAAAAACGGCCTCCCGCTTCGAGCGCGGTTTGGTTCATGCGGTGGGCCATCTTCCAAAGGCGCTCGCGGTTGGAGGCAGTGACTTTGAAATCGAGGGCTAGCGAGTAGCCGTCAACCGCGTGACTAAGAAAGAACCTGTCGGGACGGTGGCGTTTCATCACAGCCAGATACGATTCCAAATGCTCTTCCTGCTGAATTCGAGTCAGCGCGGAGAATATCTCGTGGGCCCGAGCCTTCGGCACGAAATACTGGCACTGAATGAGGCCACCGGGCAAATAGGCCTTTTCCCACCCCGGAACGTAATCGAGGAGGAAGTTAAAAGCGGCCAAGCTTTGATGCACGGTCTTTCCGTGCTCGCGCCATCTGCCGGCGAGATACTTCGCGCCGTTCACAAACCTCATCCCTGGCCGGTTGTTGAGCATCTTGAGCATTCGCCAAACGGACGATTTGGGAACCAGACCCATAATGTGGGACGGCAGATCTTGGTGGGCAAGCTGGAGCGAGGAGGCGCGGGGCGCCTCGTGGTCATGCGAAGCGGCGTGAAGGATTCCGCGGCCCTCTCCATCACCCCGGCCGAAGCAATCGATCCAAGAAACCACGTACTCTGCTTTTCCCTCAAATCGCTCAAATGCGGTGAACTGTTCTCCCCAGTTCGCGCAGGACACTGCTTCTACCCGCACGTTCCCCGATGAAATCGGCTTGAGTTGTAGCTTGATTCGGGTGATTGGGCCGAGGAGTCCCAAGCCGGAGATAACGGCGAAAAATAGCTCATCGCTCTGAGTCAGTGTTTGGATCTCGCCGGAGGCGAGCATAAGATCGATCTCAAGAACGTGCTCGCCAAAAGGGCCTCGCATAAAGTTATTCTTGCCGTGGATGTTCATGGCGAGCACGCCGCCAAGGGACGTGCGCATGGTGCCGCTGACCACCGGCAGCCACCATCCATCAGGCAAGGTCTTTCGCCAGATGTCTTCGAGAGTGGCGCCGGGTCGAACTTCGATCATGCCGGTTTCGGCATCGAAACTAAGAATATCGTCGAACCGGGTCAGGTCCAGAACGAGGGTCTCGGAAGCAAACGGGGCATCACCGTAGCTTCGCCCGGCCCCCCGCAAGGCTATCTTTCGATTGGAACACTTTGCCAGTTCCAGAACGGCTTTTATGGCGCCGATACCCGCCGGCCTGAATACATAGCCATCCGCCCTTTGCGACATTCCGAATCCGGAGAGTCTTCTTACGGTTTCAGGCGGGATCAATACTGACATTTCAGATTTTCAGCTTCCGGAAGATCGGAGAAGGAACGTTTCGAATGATAAAGAAGATGATTCGATGAACCACGGACAGATAATGCTCGCCGTTGCGATTTGCTTTCTTAAGAATCAGGGACGCGGCTTTTGACGCGGGCATCGCTTTCTTCATACCGAGATCGGCGGTCATTGGAGTTGCAACGGGGCCCGGCTTTATGGTGACCACCTTGACCGCCGTCTTGCCGAGCCGGTTGCGCAAGGCTTCCATAAACGTTGCGAGGGCGGCTTTGCTTGTGTTGTAGGCGGGCTGACCGCTGCGTCCACGGTCGCCGGCAACGCTCCCAATTGCGACGATGGAACCGGCGCCCACGTTTCCCAAGCGGATGGCCGCCTGATCCAACCATGCCACCGCGCCCAGCAAATTGGTGTCAAAGATTGCCTTGTCCTTGGCGAAATTGTATTCGTCCCGGCCCACCTCGGGCATCGTGCCGGCGCAATAGATGATCAGATCGAGGCCCCCCAACGCCTCGGTGACTTCCTGAAACAGCTCAGGGACCTTGTCATAGTCCGTCACGTCATGCTCATAAGGGTAGATTTTGCCGTCGGTTGTTTCGGTAAGAGCGCCGAGCCGATCCATTCGCCGCGCGAGCGCGGCAACTCTGCATCCGGACGCGGCAAGCAGTTTCGTGAGTTCCTCGCCGATTCCGGACGAAGCTCCCACAACGATCGCATATCTAAACTGGGCTATCGCACACCTCCAAACTGACTAACATCCACAAGTGGGATTTTGGCAACGCTGAGCGCGATAATGGCGGAAAGTATAAATAAAAGCACGCTGGCGAGAATATGGCGGTCTTTGAAGAGAAGCGTTTCCGGTTCCCCGCCCTCGTCGTTGGCAAAAACGATCAGCACGTAGCGGCAAATCCCGTAATAGACAAAGAGCGTCGTGATAAAGAGAGCCGGATATCTCTTAGCGGTTGGGCTCTCAAGGGCATAGATCGCATAGCACAGAGCCGCGCCCGTGGCGGTCATCACCACGAGGGCGTCCAGAGCCTGCCTGCTGTATCCGGCGAGGCTGGCGCGGCTGACCGTGCGATTATCGCCTTGCAAGATGAACTCATGCCTTCTCTTGGCGAATCCTAGAAGCAGTGCCAGGCCGGCGGTACAAAGGAGGAGCCAAGCGGATATTTCCCGGCCGATGGCAGCCGCTCCAAGCATCGCTCGAAGCACGAACCCGGTGCCGATGATAAACACGTCCAACACGGGCATTCGCTTACCCACAAGGTTGTAAAACACCTGAAGAACGATGTAAATGCCTACCACAACCAGCGCCTTACGGCCCACCATGGCAAGCAAGACCATGCCGAGCACAAACACGACAACTGCTAGCGCCGCCGCAGCGCCTTTGGATACCTGGCCCGAAGCTATGGGACGAAGCCGCTTTTTTGGGTGGGCCCGGTCTTTTTCAACATCCTGCAGATCGTTGAGAATATAAACCGTAGAGCTCACGAAACACATGCCAAAGAAGGCCATGAGCGTGTAGGACAGCGCGTGCAAATCGCGGAGTTGGTTAGTAAACAGAATTGCGGCGAATACAAGCAGGTTCTTGGACCACTGCTTCGGTCGCAATAATGTGAGGTAAGTCGTCATTTTTTACGAGAAGCCCGGCTAGAGCTCTGCCAGGTGGCGTTTCACGGCCTCCGACACCGCCCCCTTGTAGTTCTCTCAAAGCGGCTAACATCGAATTGCCTTGCATGGTTCTTGAGAGCAGCCGCATCGAACGACTTTTTGTCGAATTCCCGTATTGCCGAGACCAAGGACTCCACCGTTTGCTCGGGGAAAAGCGTGCCCGCTTCCTCATCCCCGACTCGGTGACTCCACCTGAGCCGAACGCGATTACCGGAAGCCCGGCGGCCAGCGCCTCACGGGAACGATTCCGAAATCCTCGTATCTCGGAAAGATCAACGCTCTGGAATTCGAGACGAGATAGTGGAGATCACTATCCGACAGCCGGCCTGAAAGCCGATGTTCGGTGCCCCTCCGCGAGCTGTTCCAGCTTCTTTTTAAGTGGTTCTGAACCGACGATGTTCAACTTGAGACCGGTCGATTTCGCCGCTTCTATCGCGAGATCGACTCGCTTATATTCGATGAGCCTTCCCCAAAACAACAGTCCTTCGGAGGTTCCCCTCCCTCTGCATAGGAAGCCATCGCTCCGTGTTCACCGGCGGGTAAATGACCCTTAAGACTTTGCGGCCGTAGAACTTCAAACACGGTCGGCCGATAGCTTTAGTCTCGCGAAGAGAATATCCGGCCTTTGGCGGCTCCGGATCGAGCTTCGAAGGGATTTGCGATCGCCCGGTGCAACGGGGTTTTGGAAGCACGGTTATCGATCTCGGGCAGCCAAAGAGAGCGCGCTGGAGTGTGATAGTAGTTGATATGAAGCGCGTCCCGCCGGCGCCTTATCATGGGCAAACGAATGGCTGTCGCTGAGGACCAGGTCATACTCAGACAGGTCCATCGAGCTATAGACGCCGGGCATGAGGGGCGCGTAGAGATAATGTTTCTTTAGAGATAGCGGCATTCTCTGAAGAATGCTAAGGTGGAGTTCATGCTTCTCTAAGAAGTTCTAGGCCGCGGCAGTCAGACCGGGACGCATAGACATCTCCAGGAACATGTCGCAAATCTGCTCGAAAACCGCTTCTGACCCCGCCGGAACGGTCAGCCAGTCGTGCACAAGGGCAACTTTCAGGTTCTTGGCGCAGGGCCCTCTTACGCATGCACGATATTGTAGCGTGTTAGGCCGCGGAATGTTGAGGCGAAAACCAGGCGCGCGCCCCCTTCATAGGAAATGGGGGCGCGCCACTAAAGCCTCAGAATCCGCTTTGCTGTGGGCCCGGATCCCAAGTAGGGCTTCCGGTTCCTGCGGCGTTGCCTGCATCTGGGACTGCCTACGCCGGGATTGGCAACCATGGGCACCTGTACGCCCTTTACATGGCCATCCGCGAACGCATAGTTTGTCGGCTTCGGATCACCCCAAATTTCGAAGTAGGGAGTTGAAGGGAGCGCCGGAGAGGTCTTTGAAGGTGCCTCCGCCGAGCAGTGGATCGGCAATAAGGCTCCAACGAGGTCTTCTTCGTAGGTTCCCGGGCGCGGGTTTTGTTGCTCCTCCGCTTCCCTGATAGGTTTTTATGGGAACACTGAGATCAATAACCGGCTGGCTGTTGTTTACTAACCAAGTTTTCACATAGGGCTGTACGACCATGTTGTAAGGAATATATTTGACGACGTGTTCAGCGTGTCTATGATGGTCACGAAATGCCCGGCCTGGTAATAGGGAAATGTTGTGCCGACAGGGAAATTTTGACTAGCAGGTTCGTAGGGCAAACAAGGGCCAACGGGCACGGCCCAAGTCACGTCTCCGACAACGGTAAATGGCGGCGTCGACGTCGAAGTTGGCACCCGATAAGAATTCAGGGCATGCCGTCCATCGGACAGCTATTGCCGCCTCCGTCGTAGAATGGGGGATCACTCAAAGTGATCAGGGACGATGGCTCCGCCTCCACGCTTGTCATCGAAAGGCCACCCAAGAGATCATCGAACGTATAGCTCGGTATAGGGTGCCCGTCAAGAGGGCTGAAATTGATTCCCGTGTTCCTAATGTAGGGATAGAGCGGTGCACCAGGATCATGGTACGCACTCCGCCGGGAATTAGCCGTTGGGCGTCCTCATAAAAAATGGTTTCAACTTTGGGGCCGGTGTCATCGTAGTCGTTATCGTACATCAGCAACCCAAGCATGATTTGTTTGAGGTTGTTAAGATCGGTCGTCTTCTTCGCGGCGAGCTTCGCCTTAGCCAGACTGGACAGTATCGCAGCCAATATCGCGATGATTGCGATGACCACGAGCAACTCGATGAGCGTAAATGCACGTTTGCGTACGAATAACATTTTAGGACTCCATATTCATTTCTAGAGCGAGCGCCTTCCATTAACATGATAACGCATTCCGTGGTTTAGATAATTACTTTGTTCTAAGTCTTGAACGTGTCTGGCTCAACTCTTACGCCAAGCTAATAACCTGAGTCATCAGCCTTCTCATCTCTGTGACATCCAGGGCCAGCGAGGCGTTGCTGACCGTTACTTCCATCTTCCAAATGTCCGGTGATCCGGTAGGAACGAGGCCGCGGCACATCATCATTCGGCTCTCTTTTGCCGCCGACCAGAACCCATCCTCCAGCCGTTCCTTGTCTCCCGTGAAAAACAGGTGCATCATATTAGTAGGCGGTTTTTCGGGGACGACGCGCAAACCCTTGATTCCAGCAAGGGCTCCGCGATTTCACTTGCTTTGGCGCAGTATTCGCCTATCCTGGGTAAATGCGTTTCCAGTCCGATCTTCGCGGCAATCGCGTTTGGCGCAAGGGTGTAATAGTTTCCCCCGGTGCCGCGAGCGGGACCTCTTGCCTCGGCGATTAGGTCCGTGGGAACCAGCAAGCACTGCGCCGGGAAGGCCCCGAAGGATTTTGTAAAAAGAAACATAGACCGTGTCAAAGAGGGCGGCAATTTCCTGCGTAGGGTCGGCTACAAACCAATTGCATTCCCACAATCTAGCCCCATCCATGTGCGTCATGACGCCGCGCTCATCGGCCCAATCGCAAAGATCTACGAGTTCGTCCCAAGGCGGGAGTTGCCCTCCGATTTCGCGTTCGGGCAACTCGATGAGAGGGTGGCGCATCCGCCCATTTAAGCCCATGAGGTCCTTTAGAGTAAAGAGCCGGTCCTTTTCGCCAAGAAGAATGGCCGTTAAGTGATGCAGTTCCCGGTACGCCATCTGCTCATGGATCTCCATGTGGCACGTCGGATGGAATGCTACGGTTCGGCAGTCGGCCCGCATCGCACCAGATACGCAGAGCGATCTGCTGCGCCATGGTGCCACTGGGCATGAACACCGCCGCTTCCTTGCCAAGTAATGCGGCGATTTCCGCTTCAAAAGCGGCCACAAAGCCACCTTTACCATAATGGTCTTGACCCATTTGAGCGTATTCCGACTCGGCCATTTGCAGGAGTTTGTCGGCGAGGCTGCCCTCATGACGATAGGTTAGGAACTGGTTGCAGCCGGCAAGAATGTCGTTACGCTCGGCATCGGTAAATTTCATTGCCGGAGGTTACTACCAAAGCCTAGCGAGCTCCGCGGCCAACGACAATCGCGACCGTGGTTCTCACAAGAATCTGAAGATCGAACCAGGTGGATGCGTTCTCGTGATACTCGCGATCGAGTTCAACTCGCTCCTCATAGGTGGTGGCGCTGCGCCCCATGCATTGCCAAAGTCCGGCGCATCCCGGCTTCATCGCCGTATAAACGCTCTGCTGATCGCCATACTTCTCGATCTCTACCGCAACGATCGGCCGTGGGCCCACTAGACTCATGTTCCCGATCAGCACGTTGAAGAGCTGAGGCAGTTCGTCGAGACTCGATTTGCGCAAAAATGGCCGAGCTGGAAATGCGGGGATTGTTCTGGATCTTATAGGTAGTCCGAGACTCCTTCAACAGATCGGGCGGGAACGAAGCACTTCCTCGGCGTTGCGGACCATCGAGCGGAACTTATGGATATCGAATGGCTCGCCCCCTTTGCCGATTCGCCTCTGCTTGAAGGCAACGGGGAAACCGTCGGAAGCGGCGATTAGGAGGGCGGTGACGAGAAAGACCGGAAAAAGGATGAGCAACGCAAATATGCTCAATACGATGTCCAGGAATCGCTTAAGAGCTGATATCCACGCCGATGATATTTCGATGTGTGGACGCGACGAGGCAGCGACCCCGGCGTCGTCACCGGAGCGGTCTGTGGCCGCCCGTGGTCTCATAGCCGATCATATGAAGCTCCCCTTTGTTCCTGATGTCGCCTGCCAACAACCTAGATTGTTGGATGCGCGTGGAACGTCATGAGTATGGAATGGGGCGCGTCTGCAACGTCCCAGCGAAATAACCAGGTTTTCTCGTCCTTTAAGCCCCATTTGGCCGTCCGGTATCCTTGACAACATGTGCGGTATAGCCGGTTGGGCCACTCAACCAGTCGACATTGTTTATGACCAGCTTAAACGGCTGGAGTACAGGGGATACGACAGTGCAGGGATCGCGTATTTGAACGACGGGAGATCGAGTCTCGGAGCGGGCGGGCAAATTGAGCGAGCTTGGCAAGCTCCTGGAAACTCACCCGGCCGACGTTCGAACGGCCATGGGACATTCGCGTTGGGCGACTCACGGCGCGCCCACCGACACTAACGCGCACCCTCATTACGACCGCACGAACTTGTTGCACTCATCCACAACGGGATCATTGAGAACTATCTCGAGCTGCGAAAGATTTCCTGGCCAAGGGCGACGAATTCAAATCCCAAACGGATACTGAAGTAGCCGCGCATGTGATCGGCGAGGTTTATGACTCAGGCGTGCCGTTGGAAGAGGCGGTCCGCTTGGCGGTCAAGCACTCCGTGGCGCTTTTGCCTTGGTCGTCTTGTCCGAGCGTGAGCCGAACAAGCTTGTTACCGTGCGCAACTCCAGCCCCATCGCTCTCGGACTAGGCAAGGGCGAGAACATGCTGGCAAGCGATATCCCTGCCCTGCTGCCCTACACGCGCGAAGTCGTCATTGTCGAGGAAAATCACGTCGCGACGATTTCAGATACGACGGTCAATATCGTCGACAGCGACGGACGCCCTGTCCCGGTCAAACCGATCACTATCGATTGGGATACGGCGGCGGCAGAACGCGGCGGCTACGAGCATTTTATGCTTAAAGAGATCCACGAACAGCCCGAGGTTCTTCGCAACGCCATGGCCGGCAGGATCGACGAAGAGAATCAAATCCGGTTCGAACAGGTTTTCAACGAGCATGTTTGGAACGAGATCGACCGCGTGAACATCATCGCGTGCGGTACGGCGTTCCACGCGGGGCTCATGGGCAAGTACCTGTTTGAAAGCCTACTCCGCCTTCCGACCAACGTTCGATCACTCGAGTGAATTTCCTATATGGCGATCCGGTCCTCTCGCCCCGATCTTTAGCGATCTTTATCAGCCAATCGGGCGAAACGGCGGATTCCCTGGCCGCGCTTAGGCTCTGCAAGGACCGGCGGATCCGAACGCTTGGGATCGTGAACGTGATTGGCTCCAGCATCGCGCGCGAATGCGACCGTACCATCTTCACGCAAGCAGGCCCCGAAATTTCAGTTGCGAGCACCAAGGCTTACACGGCCCAGGTTCTGGTTTTGAATCTCCTGGCCCTTGATATTGCGCAGGTTCGCGAAATGCCGGGCATCCGGGTTCCGCAGGTTGTCGAAGAGATCGAGCTCCTGCCCGACAAGGCGAAGCTGGTTTTGGAGCAAGAAGCTGAGATCATCGTAGTGGCC
>CAWHLK010000023.1:0-295400 GCA_963829965.1 uncultured archaeon
ATGGCCAAATGCTGCGCTCATTAACGACTGCAGGGACCGGTATGACCGCCCAGAGCAGCTAAATTTGAAACAATATCCAACAACCTCGTGACGGGGCACGAACGGATAAACAAATCCCAGCGAGCAGAAATTTAGGATCTGATTTATCAGACCTATCGCGCTCCACCACGCTGCAGGCGGCGCGGTTCGTGAGCCAGTTTGCCATGCAAATCGGCCTGGGATCGCAGTTCATCCACCAGTTCGGACTTCACCAACGGCCCCATGTCCTCAACTGGCAACGCGATGGATCTGGCAACTTCAGGCGCGGGATTCTTCCAAGTCGATTTGCCCGATGGCGATTCCGCGTCACCGAAACAGTCGGTTCCAGACGAATCAGAATGGCGGGGATGATAACATCACCAGCACCGCTGACGGTATTACGCTGGTGCCGAACATCCGCCTTGCGGCAGGTTACGCCGATTGCCGATGACGATTTCCTGATGTAATGGTGAGCTTCATCGTGCTGGGGCAAAACCAGCCCCAACCCTTGGCCAAATCAAGCTCACCCTATTCCCAACCCTGGCAGCTAACCCGCTGTCGGCCACCTCTACACCCCTGATAGCGGCAAGGCGACGTCCCGGAACAGAGCATAACGCCGGTGAAAGTCATACGGGCAGTCCAATCCGGCTTCGTCGAAGGCTCGAACGTGAACATCGTAGCAAGAAATGGTGAACATGCGTGGCCACACAGATTGGCGGGCTTATGAAAATGATGGACTGCCAAGGCAGATCAAAATTTGGCGGCGGCGTATGCTCAAGAATTTTCAACGGTCCTTCGAGCCATCCTCATCTCACGGTCATCATCCGACATATCGGTGACATACTCGCAGCAATCGCACTTTCTACTCCCGGACTCAAGGTCCGGGTGGACGGAGACGGCTACCTGCGCTTGGTCCAGACGGTGGGCACCGTTAAAGAAGCAGCGCTGCAGGTTTTTCTGACGGGGAAACTATTGCCGATTCGGCAGGCGACCCCGTGCTGCCTTCCATAGAGATCAGCCCCCAGGCCACTCTCTTGGAAACGGACCTGGAAGGGAACATCTTCGCCACCTACCAAGGCAAGCGAACCAAAGTTGGCCAACTCGTGCTGGCGGTGTTTCCCCCTTCCGAAGCCTTTCAGGCCGACGGGGTGGTTCTCAAAGCAGACGACCCGAGCCAAACTCGGCAACCCGGGGGACGACCCGCTCGGCGTGATCCCGCGTGGTGGCCAACTTCACTAATCGCGACGCCTAAGATCACCGTGGCTCCGCCTGCTGCCAAATCGCCCACAAAGCCTCAGACGCAAGAACCTCGTTCTTCCTTGATTATTCCGGACGACTTGGCAAATCGGTTTCTCGTCACCGCCAACTCTGCCAAACCCAAAATGGGGCCCAAGCCTCTTCCCGCCGGGAGTCGGGCTGCAGATAACGGTACAGGAGCATTCGGTTGTAAGGGTGGCGAGGATCCTCTTGGGCCAGATCGCCCAATCAACGGAGATCCCGGGCTTGTGGCCACGGCCTCCGCCATCGAGGTTGGAGATACTCCTGCAACAGGGCTAAAACGCATTATCGATCGATCACGAGTTCTTGGCGGATTGAGAATGAACGGCTTTAAGCCAGAGGCGATCGACCCCTCCGTGCCCGATGATGCGGGAGTGTGGCGCGAGGGACGATCGATCACAAGAACGGCCAGTTTGTGGTCGACTGCCATCAAGTCGGTCATCGACAAGGAGGAGTCGAGCGGCACCTGGGAAAGCACGGACAGTTTCTCCGACCTGGAAGTCCCCAGCGGCAAGCTGGAGCTTCGGGCGGAGACGACGATTGGCGGAAGAGAAAACGGAGAAGGGAAATGTACCCGCCGTAGTCATTCGATCTCATTTGGAATGCTCGTGATTGGCGGCTCTGGCGGCGAGACCTGTCCTTTTGCACGTGATAGATGGTCGCCCCGGTACAGCCTGGTGCGGCGATCAAGGTCGTCATGATCGCGGGCAACGCCCAGGTAGAGATCCCCGGCATCGCGCGGTCCATGGGCCGCGTGGGGCAGACCATTCAGGTGGAAGTCAGGCGGGCAACCCGCCAAGTCAAGACATTTCATACGGGCACGGTTACCGGGCCCGGCACTGTGGAGGTGAAACTATGAAAGCATTAATCCTAATCGGCCTTTGCCTTATGGCAGGCCTTGTTTACGGCCAGCGGCCGGTGGACGAAGCGAATCCGGGTTCTCTTTGGAACAATGACGCCAGCTTCAACAACCCGCTTCACGACACCACGGCAAGTAAGGAAGGAGATCTCATTACGGTGATCATCTCCGAGTCCACTGCCGCCGCGTTTACAGCCCAGACCACCACTTCAAAAGCTGATTCAGCCGCGATCAACCAAGGAAGCGGCCCCGTGCTCAAATACATTCCGGGTTTGAGCGTCGGAGCGAGTTCTACGACTTCCGGCACGGGAGCAACCTCGCAAACGGGCACTTTCACCGGCACCATCAGCGCTATGGTTAAACGGGTTTTTCCAAACGGCACGATGTTAATCGAAGCCACACGCGACATTGTCTACAACAAAGACACGCAGACGATTCGACTGTCGGGCTTGATCCGGCGCGTGGACATTACGCCGTCCAACACCATTCTTAGCTCGCAAATGGCCAACGCGTCGATCAAGGCGTCCGGCAAGGGCCAAGTGAGTACCGGCAAAGAAAGGGCCTGCTAGTTCGGCTTCTCAACTGGTTGTTCTAAGGAAACCCTCATGCTAAGAAACCTCTCTTCATAGGAATTGAGCTCGCCCTGGCAGCGGCCGGCTTCGGGCAAACCGCGCCGGTTCCAGCCGCAGCACCTGGGGCTCCGGGCGCCGCAACGCCCACGGCCCAGGCCCAGGCGCCAGTGGCGATACCAAGAACGATACGCCTCCGCCGTTAACGCCGGCTCAAATCGAAGCAGCTCGTAAGGCGGCGGATCACCGGAAACAGATCATTGCCCGCGCGGAGGCGGAAGGTGTGGACGTTCGGATCAAGGACGTTGCCCGGTTCAAAGGCGTTACGCCCAACCAGTTGGAGGGCCTCGGCCTGGTAGTGGGCCTTAACGGTACCGGCGACACCCAAAACATGCCGATGACGTCCCAGCTTCTGGCAAACGTGGGAAGCGAAATCACAGCGGAAAACCCCTCTTTGCTCAACCCAAAGAACATCGCCGTGGTCACCGTTACTGCAGAGTTGCCACCGTTTTCCTCACCCGGAAACCGCATCGACGTGAATGTCCAGTCCTTGGGAGACGCGTCCAGCTTGCAGGGGGGGTATCTGCTGCTCACGCCCCTTCACGGCGCGGGAGGCAAGACTGCCATCGTAACCGCGATGGGGCCGGTGAGTATCGGAGGATTCAACGTGGCAAAATCCGGCAGTTCGGTTCAAAAGAACCATACAACGGCCGGGCGGCTCCCCGAAATGGGAGTGGTTGTTCAGAGGGTCCCGACTACCATCGTTTTTGGCGGCCACATGACTCTGGAGTTGAACCAGGAAGACTTCACGACGGCTCAGCGCTTGGCTGACCAAGTCAACAACGAGCACGCTGAGTATCTCGCGACGCCGGTCGACGCGGGAACCATAGACCTTACGCTGCCAACGGGCAAAAACCCTGTTCAGGCGATGAGCGAGATCGAGGAGATCCGGTTCTTTGCCGATACGCCGGCAACCGTGGTCATCAGCGAAAACACGGGAACCGTGGTCATGGGTGGAAACGTGCGCATCGGTCCGGCAGTGGTTGCCAAGGGAAGTTTGACTGTGCGCATAGCCCAAGACAACATGATCAGCCAGCCAAGCCCTTACTCGCAAGGCACGACCCAGGCCGTATCGAACGCCAAAGTCAGTGCAACCGAGGAAACCGCCCAGGTCACCGAAATGGGCCCAACCACCAGCGTTTCCGACCTTGCCGTCATCTTTGCAGCGCTGAAAATCAGCGCGACCGACATCATTGCCATTCTCGAGGCCTTACGCGATCAGGGTGCCCTCAAGGCAGCCCTCAAAATTCAATGAAGATAGAAGATCAGGACCTCCACGACCAGGCGGTGAAGCTCGCTCAGCCTCAACTCGATTCGCTCAAAAAGGCGACGAACGGGTTTGAAACGATCTTCATCAAGAGCCTCATGACTGAAATGGAAAAGGGAACCCACATGTTCGGAACCGGATCCGGCTCGGAAATCTACCAAGACCTTGCGAACCAAACGTTGGCCGACAACATCGGAAAAGGCGGCTCGCTGGGTATCGGAAAGATGCTCTTCAACCAACTCTCGCCTCGTATCGTCGCCCAGGCCGAGGCTCAAATCAAGCTGCACCCACAAACGGCGCAGCCGGGCAAAACTGAAACCTCCAAGGAGAAATAATGCGCACAAGAGAATTGCAGAAGCTTTGGTGGGACTGGCTCGGAACATCCGAACGGCTCCTCAGATCGCTTCACGAGCAAACAGCTGCGTTAACGCTTCGAGACGCTCCGCGCGTCGAGAGAATCCAGCCGGAGCTGGACAAGATGGTCGCCCTCATGAAAGAGATCGACGATTCTGCTGTGGCGTGTGCCAAAAAGCTGGCCGAGGAACTGGGCGCCGAGCCTAATCTTCGAAGCTTGGTACGCGTGCTGGAAAAGACGGAAGCACAGCAGTTGCAAGCCCTCGCAAACAGAGTCACGGTGGCCGCCAGAAATGTTCAGGCGGTCATCGACAAAAACCAAACCCTTATCAATAACGAGATGACTTTTATCAGCGGCACCCTGAGCCTTATGGCGCGGGCAGCCGGAGACGCCCAAGGCCCATATCAGAAGAAGGGCGGCAGGGCGGCAATATTGATCGATCAGGCGGCGTGATATGTCTATTAATGCTGGTTACAACATTCTGAGTCAGGCACTAGATGCCTTTCAAACGGAACTGGACACGGTCGGCAACAACGTTGCCAACGTGAATACGCCCGGCTACACCCGGGAAACCGTGAACCTTTCCGAAAACCCCGGCGTAAGCCTTGGGTCGTACCAACTTGGCACCGGTGTGTCAATCGACGGCGTGGTTTCTATTCAGAATCAGTTGCTGAACCAGAGCATGAACAACGCCCAATCGGGCAACGGCCTTTACCAATCTTTGGCTACTGCCCTCCAGAGCGCACAAGAGGCGTTTCCGGAGCCGAGCGCCAGTGGCATTTCTGAGGCGATGTCCGGCTTCTTTAGTGCATTTTCAGGTCTTTCGGCCAGCCCGAACTCGTCGAGCGCGCAACTAGCGGTTCAGCAGGCGGCCCAAACTCTAACGACGGCGGTCCAGAGCGCCTATTCGCAGTTGCAGCAGACCGCGGCCTCCACATCAGGGCAAATCGGGCAAACGATCAGCCAGATCAATCAGCTTGACGGACAAATCGCTTCGTTGAACGTCCAGATTGGAACCGAAGGCACTTCCGATCCGAATGCGCTCATCGACCAACGGAATAAAGACGTTCAAACGCTGAGCGGGTTGATCAACGTTCAGACATCTACCAACTCGAACGGCTCGATAAACGTGTACTCGGACGGCATGAACCTGGTGGACGAAGGGGGAGCGCATGCAATGCCGGCCAATTCCACTGCGGGATCGCTGACCTTCACCGGGCTTTCCGGGTCCGTGACGGTCCAAAGCGGGCAGCTCGCCGGTCAGGTGCTTGCCCTGAGCAAGCTCAACAGTTACACGTCGCAGCTCAACACTTTGGCGAACAACTTGACGAGCCAAGTAAACGCTCTCTACAAGACCGGTACAAACTCGGCCGGTAAAACGGGGCAGGATTTCTTTGCGGCAAGTAACCCTCCCGCAGGAGCTGCCGGATTCCAGCTTAGTGCGGCCATCGCGGCGAGCCCGAGTGCCATTGCCTCCGGAACAACCGGAAAAGGAGGCGACGGCACGCTTGCCCAATCGATCTCCAATCTCTCCACCGCCTCAATAAGCGGCTTGGGATCCAACACGTTCGGGACTTATTACTCGGGCTTGGTGGGAACGGTGGGCGCCGACGTCCAAAATGCCACGAACTCGCAGAGCACTCAAAGTGCGCTGGTTTCCCAGATCCAGGCGCAGCAGCAGAGCGTAAGCGGAGTGAACCTGGACGAGGAAATGTCGAACATGCTCCAGTACCAACAAAGCTACGAAACTGCGGCCAAAGCTCTGTCCACCATCGACGCAACAGCCGAAGATTTATTACAGACGATACAGTAATTTTGCTAGGGATCTGACACCATGAGTATGCGAATCAGCACGAGTTATGAATATCAGCTTTACACGAACGATATCGACTCGACAACCTTAGCCTATAACAACGCCGAGCAGGCGGTTAGCACCGGTAAAGCGATCAATGAGATCAGCGATAACCCTACCGGGGTTATGGACGCCTTGAACATGACGGCTCTGCAGGCGCAGATCACGCAGTTCAACAGCAACCTCGGCACGGCCAAAGATTATCTCTCCACGAACGAGGACGCCCTGACCCAAGTGACCAACCTGATGACCCAGGCTTATCAACTTGCGGTGGAAGGCGCGAACGGTTCCAACGATTCAGCGTCTATGAACGCGCTCGCCGGCCAGATCTCGGATATCCAATCCAGTCTTGTCAATGTCGCCAACACCCAGAACTCCTCGGGGCAATACATTTTCGCTGGCCAAAACACCAACACAAAGCCTTTCAACGTGGGAAGCGGCAAGATCACCTACACCGGAGATAGCGGCAGCATCAACGTGGAAGTTGCTCCCGGCAATCAAATGACGGTCAACACCCCGGGCAGCCCGCTCTTCACAACAATGTACAGCCAGTTGCAGTCGCTTAAGCTGGATCTTCAAAGCGGGAATCAATCGAAGATCACAAACAGCGATATTGCGAATTTGAAAGCGTCCATGAACACCGTTTCGGACTTGAACGGCCAGTTTGGCGCGCAGATCGATACCGTCACCACTCTAACGAGCAATAACACTCAACGCCTTACCGACCTCGCCACAAGCCTGTCAAGCATCGAGAATGTAAACATTGCGGCGGCGGCTGTAACCCTGAGCCAGGCGCAAAACGCTTATCAGGCCGCTCTCGAAGTTACATCCAATGCGAACAAATATAACTTGGTAGATTTTCTGTCCGGCACCTAATAGAGCTGATCGCTCAAGAAAAAAACATGAACATCGAAGGAACACGTTTCGGCACCATCGAATTTACGGAAGAGGATGTTGTGCAATTCCCGGAAGGATTCGTTGGCTTTTCGCGGCTTAAGCGCTACGTAGTAGTGAACCCAAAGCCGGATTCGCCGTTTCGTTATCTGCAATCGCTGGAAGAGCCTGGCGTTGCTTTCCTGGTGGTTGATCCGGCGGTCTACGTGCCGGACTACAAGCCGCGAGTGGACGAAATCACGGCCAATTCGCTTGAGCTGCAAGAGGCGACTCCTCGGCTGTTATTCACGACCGTAAGCATTCCGCATGGTCATCCGGAAGACATGACCATCAATTTGACCGCTCCAATCGTAATAAATATTCTAACGCGCAGGGCAAAACAGCTAGTTCTGGATGACCAAGCGTATACTATAAAGCATCGGGTTTTCCACACGGCTGATCAGTCGAGCGAAAAACAAGTGGCTTGAGTGTGTCATAGCGTCTTAGGCTGCATTTGAGGCAGCTTTATTCGCGTCGTGTGCTATGGAGGGCGGAAGCGGATGCTGGTACTTACTAGAAAGGTTCACCAGAGCATCATCATTGGCGACGAGATCGAAGTGGTGGTCCTCGAGGTTAGGGGTGAGCAAGTTCGTATAGGCATTCGTGCGCCAAAGAACGTGTCCGTCCATCGGAAAGAGATCTACGAACAGATCCACGAAGAGAACAAGGAAGCCACCGACGTTCTACCGGAAGACCTTCCGGAGTAGGGCCGGGCCCGAGTTCGCGCCGAAGGCGCTTTGGAGGGCGGGCGAGTCCTTCGCCGCTATTACGGTCAATGCGCCGGGCAAGTGCAAATCCGGTACAGTTCACGCGTGGTAACCCGATGAAGTCCAGCTCAGCATTTCTCGCTCTCGCCATGGCTGCGATCAGCTTTTCGAATGCCCTTGCCCAGCAGACGACCACCGCCACTGCCGTTCCTGCCCAAGGGCAAAGGATAAAGCCTGCCGAGATTCCCGAAACCAAGATGTCCCACGACGGATGGTATGCCGAGTTTCCGGCAGCCAAAGCCAAAGCCCACCAACTGGGTCGCGACATGCTGATCGATTTCGGGGGCAGCGACTGGTGCTACGCGTGCGGGGAACTGAGGAACCGGGTTTTTACTAAGGAGGCTTTTAACGCTAAAGCCCAGAAACAAGTGGTTTGTGTCGATATCGACGATCGGAGTAGAGGTATTTCTCCCCAGCGCAAGAAGCGCTACCAAGATTTGCAGCGGCAATATCATATCGGTTCGTTCCCGTCGGTTTTGCTCGCCACTCCGGACGGACAGGCTTATGCCTGGATAACTTATTCGGAACAGACGGCAACGCCTGAGAAATTCTGGTCCTGTCTCCAGCCCCTTCTCGCAGAGGGCAAAGCATTCCGGGAAGGTCTCGCCAAAGCGGCCCGACTCACCGGCAAAGCCAAGGTAAGCGCCATGATTTCCGCAATGAAGGAGGTTCGGCCGGACCTCCTTTGGCGATTTCAGTCCGCAAAGATCGAGCAGCTTCGCAAGCTCGATCCTTCTGATGAGGCTCACTACCTGGCCTATCTCGACGCTCGCAAAGCGGTGGAATCCGCCGAGCAAAACCTTGCGAACGATTACACTCTGAACGCGAAAGTCCGCGTCGCCGACATCGATGCTTTGATCCAGAAATATCGTCTTCAAGGCGAGATGTTGCAACAGGCGGAGGTCATGAAAGCGATTATCGAGACATGCGTGAATCAAAACCCCGATAACGCGCTTGCTTGCTTCGATCGCGTCCTTCAAGAAGAAGCTCATCGCAGCCCGTTCGACCTGCACGGCTATTTTCCCCTGGATGCGGCCTCGGCGGCAAAAATGCAAAAGGACTTGGATAAGGCGCGCACCCTTGATAAGGAGGATCTGGCGGGAAAGTATGTGATCCTTAACCGGCTTTTTGAGGGGGATATCCCTGACCGCTATCAACTCTCGTGCGAGTCCGGGGTTGGGGGCACATACCGTCCCGATATTGCAACCCGGCTTCCCATCGTAAACGCCTTTTCCGATGCCTTGCTGACTAAAATCGCGAAGATGGATGCGGACGCCCGCAAACAGGCGGCTCAAGAAGCGCTTACCGGAAGTAGGTTCTACGTCTACACTCCCGCTTTTAAGAAAGTGCTTGCCATCGTTCCTGAATATAACGTGGAGATTGGCAGTGACGGATATGTGCCTCACTGACCCGTCATAATTCCCTCATGCCCAAGAGAGTGAGCGTCGCGGTTCAAGCAGCGTTCGCGCTCTTTTTGGTGTCATCCCTCGTCGCTTTGTTCTTCCTTCGGCGAGAACCGAGTATGAAACCGGCGATTTTCATGCTCGTCGTGTCTGTGCCCGCCATCTCGTCGCTGGCGCTAGTAGCCCTAATTGCTGCGATAGATGGATTGCTGCCGGAGCAGCGCATGGCTTTTCCCGCGAATCTCACGCTTCCCATCATTCACGTTGCGCTGATCGCCGTCCTCATCAAGCTGATGGCCACGACTCCGAATCCCCTGGAGGCAGTCCCCGAGCAGTTTTCGCCCGCGCTGGTTTGGGAGCATTGGAACGTTTTGGCTGTGTGCGTTCTCAGTGAGATCTTTATGCTCAGCTTGTTGCTCCTTTCCAAATCAGCCAAACGAACGCTATGATGCAAATTTTTTACGGAATCGAGGGCATAAAGGCCGAATGGGACGGAGCGGTGATCTGCGCGGGCACGTTCGACGGGGTTCATCTCGGCCACCAGGAAGTCATCGCCAGAGCAGTAGCCAAAGCGCGCGCCATGGGACTGCCTTGTGTGCTCGTCACCTTCGATCGTAATCCGGCCGCGATTCTTGCACCGGAAAACCTTCGTCCCTCAATCTTTTCGCCTTCAGTGAATTTGGCTCGAATCGAGGGACTTGGAGTGGACATTGCGGTGGTCCTGCATTTCGATCGTCAGTTGGCGAACACCTCCGCACAGGAGTTCTTATTTGGGCACCTCGTCGATAAGCTCCGGGCAAAGGCAGTTGTCATTGGCCACGACTTCACATTCGGCAAGGACCGCGTAGGCACGCCCGAATGGCTCAGCGAGAGGATTGAAACGGAGGTTGTTCCACCTTTTCTCATCGAAGGTACGCGAGTGGGCAGCAGCCAGATTCGGGAGTTGATCCTGCATGGCGAAGTTGAGCAGGCAGCCCTGCTGTTGGGAAAACCTTTTGAGATTGAGGGAGTGGTGGTTTCGGGCCAAAAATTGGGGCGAACCATTGGATACCCAACGATCAATCTGGCCCGGTCGTTTTGGCAGGTAACGCCGAAGGACGGGGTGTATGGCGGCGGTTGCCATTTGACCAGTGGCATTTACAAGGCGGCCATCAGCATCGGCATTCGGCCCACCGTGGACAATCTGCGGACGATTGAAGCTTTCTTGATCGACTACTCTGGCCCCGATCTTTACGGCCAGGCGGTCGTACTTCAATTGACTCGTCGCCTACGCGATCCCCTAAAGTTCGACAGTCTGGATGAACTCAAAATCCAGATCGCCTCAGATGTCGCTAAGGTTTCCACCGTCTATTAGGCGTGAATAAGAAAAACACCAAGTACCTGCCCGTCATTGCAGGGGTCGTCGCCGTTGCCATCGTGGTGTTTCTATTGGTTGGCGCGAAGCACGACGATAAAGCCGAAATCGAAACTGCGCTCAAAAATACGCTGCAGGCCTCACGCGAAGGCCGTCCGGGCGGCGTAGTCGAGTATTTGGCGTCGGACGTGGTCGTGAACGGCGAGCACTACAACGTGAACCGCCAGTTCGACGATTTCATTCGCAAGTACCACCCGGACATAACGCTGGGCGAAGTCAAACCGGATATCGTAGGCGACAAAGCGACCGTTACCTCCGAAATCCAGTTTTCTGTCGCGAACCAATCGGTCGATATTCCTGACGTGACCTTCAACCTCCAGCGTCAACAGACTCGGAAATGGCTCGTAATTCCTAGCCAGGAGTGGAAAGTAACCGGGGCTTCCGCCCCGGAGAAAGGATATGAACAAATACTCTCCCAACTGCAAATGATGGGTGGAACAGGAATGTTTTAGCACGCTCTTTGGTAGAATCACAATGCACTCTCTACATCAAGAGTGGGAGTGCGCGGTTTTCTCAACACCGCTTCAACTCAGGAGGTTGAAAACATGAAGAAACTATTAGCTTTGCTGGCTGCGGGCATCCTCGCAGTCGCCATCGTCGGTTGCGGAAACAAGGACGAAGGCTCGACCGATACCGGCGGCACTGCCGGTGCGACCACGACGACCAAGACGGGCGATACCGCCGGTTCTTCGACCACGACCACGACCACGACGCCCTCTGGCGGAACGGGTACCACCACAACCACCACGCCCCCGGCCGGTGGAACAGCGGGTGCTCCCCCAGCAGGTGGCGCTCCTCCAGCAGGTGCTCCCCCCGCCAAGCCAGGTCCGTAAGAGACTACGTCTCATTTGTAGATTGGACGCCGGCATTCTGCCGGCGCTCTTTTTTGTGCACTTTTTTCGGCACTGTATCTTTCCGTATCCTGGCGGAATCTAAGTGGTTGCGCTCTTTCAAGAGGGAGCGCAAAACGCGGCTTTTCCGCCGCTCAACTCAGGAGGTTGAAAAATGAAAAAACTACTCGGACTCGCTATGATTGGCGTGATCTGCTTCTCTTTAGCCGGTTGCTATGGCGATCAGGCAACACCGCAGGGCGGCAGTTCGGCTACATCCCAAACGTCTAAGCCCACCCCTTCGGGTGACCCCTCGGCTACGACCCCAGGCAAAACGGATGACGGCAAGAAAGCCGCCCCAACCGGTTCCGGCAACTAGGGACCGGTTGGACAATGGGGCGCCGGTGCATGCGCCGGCGCTCTTCTTATCTTGGAGCGCGGAACTAAGCGCCGCCGGAGTTCTGCTTCGCGACCAGCTTCTCGTCTTTTGCCAGATTTGGTGGGCCCGCCAGATCTTTGGGGTAGTCCGCCAACAGCTTTTTCCAGACCTTGATCGCGTCGGGAAGCATGTTCAGCTTTTCATAGGAGTGAGCGAGCACACTGTACGCGTTGCGCTGGGGCCTCGAATCGATCGTTGGACTCAAGAGGGGGATGACACGCGCGTATGCCTTTTTCATGAAGTAGAAATAGGCTTCAAGAAACGGAGAGTCCTTGTCGTTTGGGTTGTCTTTCTTAAACCGGACGTACACAACGAGTGCCTGGTCGTACTGATTGTCGTTTTCAAGCATCCAACCAAGGCTCCAGGCGTAGTCGTATTCGGCAGGGTCCTCGCTGTTCAAGAACCTCAAAAGATTGATTGCCGCCGGGTAGTCACCCTCCTTGAACCAGATGTCTGTTTGATCGCTGATGCGGTTCTCGACTCTTGCCCAAATCGCATCTACACGGGAATCCTTGTCCTTGCGGACACCATGCTTGGCCTTTGGAACAACCCCGGTTTTCTTGGGCGGAGCCCCAAACGCGACCGAAATCGCGAGCAACCCAACAAGAATCCATCCGATTTTTTTCATTCCCTCTCCAAAGCGCTTTGCACCAATTCCTGAACCATCGCCGGATTTGCCTTTCCAGCCATTGCTCTCATCACTTGACCAACCAAGAACCCCTTAACGTTCACCTGTCCGGCTTTGTATTTCGCGACAATCTCCGGATTGGCGGCGAACGTATCGGCTACGGCCTTCTCGATCTGGCTCGAATCAGAAATCTGAGCCAGGCCTTTGGCCTTTATAATGTCTGACGGCGAAGACCCCGAATTGAATACGTCGCTAAATACTTCTTTGGCCATTTTGCTGCTGATCGTGTTGTCTGACACATGCTTGAGCAAATCGACGATGTATTCCGGCTTGACCTTGCTAGTGCGTGGAGTCTCCCCACTTTCTTTGAGCATTTCGGCAAACTGGTTGGTGAGAATGTTGCAAGCCGCCTTGGGCTCCGCGCCCTGTCCCACCGCGTCCTCGAAAAATCCCGCCCACTCTTTGTCTGCAACCAGCACGTTCGCATCGTAATCGCTGAGGCCGAATTTCTCTTTATAGCGGGTTGTTTTTGCGAGTGGAAGTTCCGGAAGGTTTCCTTTGAGTTCGCTGATATAGCTTTCCTCGAAAACCATTGGAACAAGATCGGGGTCCGGGAAATAGCGATAGTCGTTCTCGGTTTCTTTTCTGCGCATGACGAACGAGGACTCGCGCTGCTCGTTCCAGCCGCGTGTCTCCTGCTCAACATTGCCCCCGTCTTCCAAGACGGCGGTCTGCCGGCGAACTTCGAACTCCACACCCAGCTGTACGCTCCGAAAGCTATTGAGATTCTTGAGCTCGGTCTTTGTGCCCAGGTTCTCAGCGCCTTCCAGCCGAATCGAGATGTTGGGCTCGCAGCGTAACGAGCCCTCCTCCATCTTTCCATCACACACGCCGAGATACAGGAGAATCTGGCGGAGCGTCGCCAGGTAGTTCTTGGATTCTTCGGAGTTCGTGATGTCGGGCGGAAACTCCGTTACGATCTCCATGAGAGGCACGCCCGCCCGGTTGTAATCGACTCCGGAGCCACCTGCGGGAAGGTGCATGAGCTTGCCGGTGTCCTCTTCGAGGTGGACCCTTCGTATTTTCACGCGCTTGACGCCCTCACCTGAGGGAACGTCGAGATAGCCTTCGTAGCCAATCGGGTTGGTGTCGCCGTACTGGCTGACCTGGTAGCCCTTGGGAAGGTCCGGATAGAAGTAGTTCTTCCTGTGGAAGATCGAGTGCATCGCAATCTTGCAGTTAAGCGCGAGTGCGGTCTTAAGGACTAGCTCGATCGCTACCCGATTGGCGACTGGCAGGGAGCCGGGCAGGCCCAAGCAAACCGGGCAAACGCGGGTGTTCGGTTCGCCACCAAAAGCGACGGGGCAGCGGCAGAACATCTTGGACTTGGTCAGCAGTTCCGCATGGACTTCCATGCCGACGCTGGCCACATAGTTGGGCATGCCTGAATTTTACCGTTTAGGTTAATGGATGGTATTGACCACGCGGGCGTTCAGCACGAACAGGAAGACGAGTCCCAACGAGAGGAGGCAGAAAATGGACCCGAGGACGATGCCCGTGATCGCGTGCCCCTTGCCGGGGAGCGTGGGATCTTTCTTGATCCGGTTCAGCCCGATGATTCCAAGAACTAAGGCGAAAGGAGCGAGAGGGCAGAGGACGCTGAAGACACCGAGGTAGTAAGCGATGAGGGCAGGCGGGTTCGAGGTCGGGATGATCCGGTCTAAGCTTCCTGACCGGGGCGCTCCAGGTCCCGGCTGTTGGGGCCACTGGGCTTGCTGGCCGCCCATCGGAGGCGCGCTCCACTCACTGGGTAGCGGCGGCTCAGTTGGCAATGGCGGTGGGGCTGGCTGCACCTCCTCAATGGGAGGGGGGCGGTGCGGATCTTCGTCGGAGGCCATGATGCCAGGACGTTTGTGGGGGCCGGTTTGGATTATTCAGCCCCGGCAGCCATGCCATAATCCGGCCCATGAAGCTCCAAGACATGACTTGGCAAGAGGCAGGCGGCGCAAACCGGGAATGTGTGGTGCTCATTCCCACCGGCTCCTTAGAACAGCATGGGCCCCATCTGCCGCTGTTCACCGATTCGTTGATTGCGACCGCGGTAGCCGAATCGGTCGAGAAGAATCTGCCCGAAAAAGTGCTTCTCACCCCGACTCTTTGGCTCGGGGCGTCCGGCCATCATCTGAGGTTTCCCGGCACCCTCAGCAACAGCTTTGAGGCGTACATGGGCGCGATTCAAAGTGTCGTGGAGTCACTGATTCCCCACGGTTTTACAAAGTTTTATGTTCTGAACGGCCACGGTGGCAACACCGAACCGAACGGCGTGGCGATGCGGACGTTGAAGGTCAAATATCCAAACTTGACCTTTGGGCATTCTGGCTATTTTGCCTTTATCGCCAAAACCACGGCTGAATTGCGAGAGGGCCCAGTCAAGGAAATGCGCCACGCGTGCGAGGCGGAAGCCAGCCTGATTATGTTCTTGCGTCCCGATTTGGTACGCAAAGAAAAGTTGCGAGACGATGGGCTCTACCCCGATCCGCCCGTCCAAGGGGTGATCCACCACTTCGACGAAATGACCGAGGAAGGCTCTCTCGGCCATGCGACTTTAGGAACTGCCGAGAAAGGAAAGAAGATCTTCGAGGCTGCGGTTACCGGAGTTAGTAAGGAGTTGGAGACTATCGCCGACGGCTATATCTTGCGATCGAAACGCTAGCCGGGGGAAGGGGAAATAGGAAATAGGAATAGAGACAATTCTTATTCCCAATGTCTTATTTCCAACATCCAACCTCCTGAAGCAAATCTGCGCGTCGAGGTCTAATCCTCCGTCGGCCCGAAGGGGTCGGAATGTTATAGCGAAGGCGTTCACGCCTGGTAACGGCAACCCCAAAATCCTCCGGCACGCTGAAGGTGCGCCGGTTCAGTCCCGCGGCGCCCCGGGCGTTTGTGGGCAAGTCGTTCAAGAACGCTACCCGACGTCAGATTGATCCAAAACGCTACTGAGAATCCGGATAGAGGTTCCGCATCAGCCCACGAACCGTCGTGCGGAAGTCTTTATCCTGGTGCATCATCTCGCTGATCTTCTGATACCCGTGCATCATCGAAGTGTGGTCGCGGTCGCCGAACAGGCTGCCGATGTGCTTCCAACTGTCCTTCGTCAATTCCCGGGTAAGGAATATCGCAACGTGCCTCGCCTGAACGATGGGGGCGTTGCGTTTGGTGCCCTTGATCTCGTCTTCCGGGATTTTGAAGTGCTTGCTCACAACCGTAACGATCTGCGTAAAACCGGGCTTTACCAGCGCGCCCGCCTTGTAGTGCTGCTCGACCATCTCCGAGGCAAGCTCGATTCCGATCGGCACCCCGGAAACGCTGGACTGCACCACCAGCCGGGTTAGCGCGCCCTCAAGAATTTGGATGTTGCCTGGGACCTGCTCGGCGAGATACATCGCCACGCTCGTGTCCATTTCAATGCTTTCGGCTTTGGCCTTGGAGAGCAAAATCGCGCAGCGCGTTTCCGTATCGGGCGGCTGAATGTCGGCGACGAGACCGGACTCAAACCGTGACCGCAGCCGCTCATCCATGAGATAAAGGTCTCTCGGCGGACGGTCGGAAGTGAGCACGATTTGCTTGCCCAACGAGTGCAGATAGTTGAAGGTGTGGAAGACCTCTTCCTGAGTTTTGTCTTTGCCCGCCACAAACTGGATGTCGTCAACCAGCCACATTCCAACCGTGCGCTGCGCCTTTCTAAACGCCTCGATACGCCCGCTCTGTAGCGCATGCACGAACTCTTCGGCGAACTGCTGGGCAGAGACGTACACAAGAGAATATCTTGGGTTGACTCTCAGGACCTCTCGGGCTATGGAATGCAGCAAGTGGGTCTTGCCAAGACCGCTAGGTCCGTAGATGAACAGCGGGTTGTATTTTGAACCCGGATCGGCTGCCACCGCTTTTGACCCCGCATAGGCCAATCGGTTGCTTTGGCCGACCACGAATGTATCGAAGCTATATTTCTCGAAAGGCCTGAAGGACCGTTCCTCCACTACCGCAGGCACAACTGACGCCGGCTTTGCGGAAGGCGCCTGCTTTTCCTGAGGTTCCGGCTGCAGCTCGACCTTCACATACTCGCCAAGCTCATCGCTCAGCATCGTCGTGATGATTCCGAGGTATCGCTCCCGGACCCACTCCTGCACAAAGCGCCCTGGAACGCCCAAAGTCACAATGCCGTCTTGATAGGAGAGCGGCTTCAAAGGACGAATAAATCGCTCGAGCCAAGCTTGGGGAGTATCTGGCGGAGAGCCTCTTGAGCACCTGTTCCCAGGCTCTTCGCAATGTTAACATTTCTTCCCTATCCATGAGCGACAACTGATCCATAAACCCCACACTTTTCATACCGAAATCCAAACCGTTACGGGCCTGGGAGAACAGCAGTATACACACGCCGGGGAGACAATGCAAACGTCGTAAAATCCCCTTCAAGGCTAATGTTCGAACGCTGAAAGGCAGAATTTGCCATATAACATTCGGGTAATCCTTTTTTTGAATATTTGTGCCCGGAATCGAGCGTTAAACCACATTTGTATAGGTTTCAAGTCCGGATTATCCTCAGTAAATTTGCTTATTCTCCAAACGGTTAAAATGGGGAATGCCGCAACACGTCCTCGGAGTCCTGGCAGGGAAGGATATGCCTCCCGAATTGTTAAGGAAGTGGGTTGGAAGCGCGGAGATTTTGATCGCGGCCGATGGCGGCGCCGATTCCATCCTCGCAGCCGGGTTTAAGCCGGACGCAATAGTTGGCGATCTTGACTCGCTCTCGGAAGCTGCACGGCTATGTGGTTGCGAACTGCATAAGATTACAGACCAAAACTATACAGATTGTGACAAGTTGCTGCGATATGTACAAGATCGAGAGTTGCTGCCCATAACGCTTGCCGGAATTGAGGGTGACCGTATCGACCACGTGCTTGGATCGCTTTATTCCGTTGCCGCCTCAGGAATTCATGACCGGATCTCTCTCGCATTTCGCCGATCACTGGGCTGGATAGTGGGACCTGGCATCCATTTGCGCCCCTGTGAGCCTGGGAGGGTTGTTTCCCTCATTCCCCTCATTACTTGCGCGAACGTCAGGACCGGCGGCTTGAAATGGCCTCTAACTGGGCAGACTCTGGAGGCAGGGGGGCTGACAAGCGTTTCGAACCAGGCCACTGCCTCCGAGATATCGATAGGTTTGGATCGCGGAAGTTTACTGTTGACGGTTGAGCACGATTCAGAGGAGTTTCCAATCTGGTGAACAAGCCTATTGTCTCCTTTGGACCGGGGATTACATTGCCCTCGTTTTGTTCATCTTTGTGCTGTTGTTCTTGGGATTTTCCGCCAAGATGAGGTCAAACACGGTGCTCCAATTCCTGACTGCCGGACGGCAGCTTTCGCTGCCTTTGTTCGTTGCCTCGCTCGTGAGCATGTGGTACGGAGAAGTGCTTGGCTCTAGCGAGAGCGCTGCTTCTTACGGAATTGGCGCATGGATATTGTTTGGGGTGCCGTATTATGTTTTCGCAATCCTGTATGCTTTCTTCTTCGCTGGGAAAGTGCGAAGGGCAGACCAACTCAGCATTCCTGAGCGCATCCACTTAAGGTTTGGAAAATGGCCCGCTCTGTGTGGCGCCGCTCTTCTGTTTCTCCTCGCAGTTCCCGCCGCCCACCTGCTTTGCTTGGGCGTGCTGATCCAGTCTCTTACCGGCTGGAGCTTGGGTGCCTGCGTGTTGCTCGGCATGGCGATAGCGACCTGTTTTGTTTACAAAGGCGGACTTTTGGCGGACGCCCGGGCTTCAATTGTCGCTTTCGTGATGATGTATGTGGGCTTCATCGTGATGCTGGTCTGGTGCCTTACGCATCACTCCCTTGTTTCTACTATAGGCAGCATTGGCGATAAAAACTTACTCAAATGGGATGGAGGGACGGGCATTCTCTATGTGGTCAGCTTGTTTGTTCTCGGTGCTTGGACGTTCGTGGATCCCGGGTTTCATCAACGTGTGACGAGCAGTGCCACGCCAACCGTCGGCAAACGCGGGGTCCTTATCAGCGTTTTCTTTTGGCTGCTTTTTGACGTGCTTTCGCTGACGACCGCGCTCTACGCGATCGCGCTCTATCCGAAACTTCAAGGGTTGGATGGGCTTCAAGCTTTACAGGTCTATCCGATGTTTGCCCAGCAGGTTCTTCCCCAAGGGCTAAAGGCTTTGTTCTTCTGCGGAATGCTGGGCGCCATCATGTCTGCGACGGTGGCCTATGGCCTTGCCAGCGGCGCAACCCTTGGCCGCGAAATTGTCGCCCGATTCAAACCCGATGCCAAGGATGAGACGATCAACCTTTGGTCAAGGTGGGGGATCCTGGTGGGCTGTCTGGTTGCGTGCGGCCTCGCCATCAGCATCCACAGTGTCATCGATCTCTGGACAGCGTGGGCGGGCGCCGTGGTGGGCGCGTTGCTTATTCCTGTCGGCCTTGCCTATTGGAAAAACGGCACACCCGTCCACCCGGCAATCATCTCTATATCCATTCTCGCGGCTTTCGCAGTCGCCGTCGTTTGGATGGCTTACGGACGAATGCATGGCAACGATTACCTGGAGGTTGTGTTTAGCAGAACTCGACAGGGCTTCCAAATCGTCATGCCTAACAGTGATGCGAGCGGAAATGCGCCGCAAGGCGTCAAAATGTGTATCGGAACGCTAATGCCGGGTCTGGCAGTTTCCGGGCTAGTAATAGCTTGTGGAACGCTTCTTTCGGCATTGGGGATGGGACAGCCCATAAGAAAAGAAAATGCTTAACGACGATCAGCAACACGAGAACGAGAACGAACCGCACTTGGTAGAGCCGCCGGTGGCCGAAGAGTCCTTTGGCCCCATTGTCGGAGAAACGGCCGAAGAAGCCGTCGCCGTCGCTGAGCCGGAGGCCGCAGAAGGCGCGCCAAGGCTGGTGGTCAAGAGAAACGGCGCGGAAACCGATACTGAGTTCCCGATCCATTCTCCCGCCGTTATCGGACGCTTTGACCCCGCCGTTGGACCTGTAGACGTGGACCTGGGCGGTTTGCCCGAAGGCGCCTATGTTTCCCGGAAACACGCAAAGATCGTGCACGACGGCGATTCTTGGAAAGTGGTGGACCTTGGCTCTTCAAACGGAACGTTCGTTCTGCGAGATGATTTTGAGCGGGTAGAAGAGGCCGAGTTAAGCGACGGCCAAGAGTTCGCCCTGGGCAATGCGCGCTTTGTTTTTCATTTGAATTAGGTGATTCCGAAGGGTCGAAAGGTTGACAGCCGAGGTCAACCGAGTAAGGGAGGGCTGGACCCAAACCATGGTCGGCGGAGTCCTTGGATTCGGCCCGGTGAGCTTTACGTTTTCAGCCCTTCGGGTCAACTTCGGCTTCCAAATTTTACGTCCTCAAACTCGACCGCGAAATCCAGAAGCGACCAATAGACGACGCTGTCCGCTTCGTCCACAATGCCGTTCGTTTTTACAATCTTTCCTGGATAGTCCACCGCGAATGTCAGGGTTGCGGCGGCCTCCGTGCTGTTCCCTTTGGATGAATCCGTCTTGGTGGGGTCCGGCATTTTGTCTTGCGCCATCTTCTGCATGTCGATCGCTTGCGCCATCGACTCGATCATTTTGTGGGTCTCGTCGGCCGTGATGCCCGGAAGATCGGCTTGGAACTCTTCGGAGAGCCCCTTGTATAGCCTCGCCTTCATCTTGTACTGAAGGACATCCACGTTCATCATTCCGAGAATAAGCGGATCGGGCGCGCCGAAAAACACCCGGATAACCGACGTCATCACGTGCCGAACAACATTGTCGATGAGCTCGGTTTTTTGATATCTTTCCGGCATGGACTTCTTGACTTGCGCCCGTAGGTCGGCATCGATGGGCAACTTCTTGAAAGACCCCGCTCCGGTCCAGTGGAGGGTCTCCGTGTATTCGAGGTTGCCGTCGGGCAGTTTGGCCACCGAGACTTGGCTAGCCAGTTCGTTCACGCCCTTGCTGTCCTTGACCACGATGTCACTCAGCGGCGCGGCCCCTGCGGGGACCGATCGGGTGACGACCACTGAGGGAATTGACCGAATCCGTTTTCTTCGTAACGGTGATCCCGTTTCCCTCCGCCGGCAAAACGAAGGCACTGTCAACGCTCGCAGCTTGATGAGCCCCGATGTCCGGCTTTGCTACGGAGTACGTGACCGTCCTCGTGAAGGAACCGTCGGGGTTGAGCTTGGTTTCGCTGGAAACCCTTGAGCAGCCGGCAGCAAGCACCAAAGCCAACAGTAATGGCGTTTTGTAAGACATTTGCCAAATTTACCAGTGTTGGAATATTGCGCCGAAGGATCGCCGCACTCCCACAGCGCTTTGCGCGCTATCTAACTTTCGCGCCTTCAGGCGCTTCTTTTTCCGGCTGCAAGAGAATCGCCCCGTTGTTCTCGTCAACCGCGGCAAGGAGCATGCCCTGGCTCTCAACGCCTCTGAGCTTAGCGGGCTTTAGGTTAGCGACCACCACCACCTGGCGTCCGATTAGGTCAACAGGATTGTAATTCGCGCGGATGCCCGCCACGATCTGGCGTCGCTCGCTGCCAATAACCACTTGAAGCTTAAGTAGCTTGTCGGCCCCTTCCACGGGTTCTGCTTCCAGAACGCGGCCCACCCTGAAGCTGCACCTTCGCAAAGTCTTCGATGGATATCTGCTCGGGGATTGCCTCGGCTTCGGGCTTCGGCGCGGGTTTCGGAGTCTCGGTCACTGCAGGTTCGGTTACGGGCTGTTCGGTTTCCATGGTTGTTTTGGCGAGGTCGAGTCTGGGGAAAATCGGGACAGGTTGGTTGAGAGTTGTTCCGGGAGTCAGGTTGCAGCCGATCTCATCCCAGGATGAAGCGGCCTCAACACCTAACTGCTCGCGAATCGCGGCCGCCACTGACGGCACAATCGAACGGATCAGGGCCTCGGTCGATTGTAAAGAAAGCAGCATTGAAACAAGCACGCTTCCCAGCGCAGGGTCCTGGTTTTTGGCCAGCGCCCAAGGTGCTCGCGTGTCGATGTATTTGTTCAGAAACCGCACCAGTCCCCAAGCGGCGTGAGCGGCCTCATCGATCCTGAACATCTGCATCGCGACTTCAAACTCAGCCTTGGCAATGGAAATGGCCTCCAAAGCTTCCGGTTCCGGTTCTGCGTCAGGCACTTTGCCGTCCGCGAACTTGTGAGCCATGGCGAGGCTTCGGTTGAGCGCGTTGCCCAGATCGTTGGCAAGGTCGCTGTTGTAGCGCTTGTAAAAATCGGGATAGGTGAAACTGAAATCGTTCTCGAACGGCAGTGTTGCGGCCATATAGTAACGAACCGCGTCGACTGCGATATCCGCTTTGCAGCCGGACAAGGAAGCGAGCTGCGCCGCCAACTCCAGCGGCCGGACAACCGTTCCGCGAGACTTGCTGATCTTGTCGCCCCCGATCAGCAGCCAGGCGTGCCCAACCAGGTGTTTCGGCAAAGGCAGGCCGAGCCCCATCAAGATCCCTGGCCAAAGCGTTGCGTGGAACCTAGTCAAAATGTCTTTGCCCATCCACTGAACATCCGCCGGCCAATAGTTCTCCCAGCCTGCGTCCGGCCAGCCGGTCGCACTGATGTAGTTGATGAGCGCATCGAACCACACATAGACAACCCGCGTTTCGTCGCCGGGAACGGGCACGCCCCAGCCGTCGTTTGCCCGGCTGATGGAGGCGTCTCGCAATCCCTGCTTGATGTAGGAAATCACCTCATTGCGGCGAATGTCCGGGGCAATGAAATCCGGATTTTTGTCGATGTACTCCAGCAGCTGATCCTGGAAACCGCTCAGCCTAAAAAAGTAGTTCTCTTCCTGGACCCAGCGCACTTCGTTGCCGTCCGGGCTCTTGCCATCAACCAGGTCCTGCTCCTTGTAGAAGGTCTCGGTTGAGAGGTCGTACCATCCCTCGTAAACGCCCTTGTAAATGTGCCCGCGCTCTTGCAGGATTCTAAAAACTTCTTGAACTGCCCGCGCATGCCTGGGTTCGGTGGTGCGAATGAAGTCGTCGTATTCGATCTTCATCGCTTTGAAGATGTCCACAAACCGCTGGCTGATTTCGTCGACGAATGCTTGAGGTTCCTGCCCTTGGGCAAGCGCAGCTTCTTTCACCTTCAAACCGTTCTCGTCGGTCCCCGTCAAAAAGGTAACTTCCAGGCCCCTCAGCTTCTGATACCTCGCCGTTACATCGCTCACGAACGTGGTGAGGGTGGTTCCGATGTGGGGCACGCTATTCACGTAGTAGATCGGCGTCGTGATGTAGTAGCGCTTCGGCATCCGGGCAGAGTTTACCGTTCCCGGTTGTATTGACGGGTTTTTTGATCGCCACGAATCCTGGCACACAAAGTGCAGACCAGGGAGCAGGATTAACTCAAAAGGAATTGCGTGGCATTTATGAAATCGATCACCGCCAAATCACTGCTTATAGCGACCGCCCTTTCTGCAGCGGTCATGGCTCAAGCTCACGTCGAGAAGGGTTCGTTCCTCAACAAGAGGGCGCACACAGTTCACGAGCTTATTGTACAGACCGAGCATGACGCTCAGGTTCGAAGCCGATACGAGCGACACTTCCACATGTCGGGAGCACAGATCGTTGAATACTTCAGCCATCTGCACGTTGGAGCGCTTTCGAGCACCGGCGACTACGTTGTCTACAACTGCCATGACGACGAAGTGATTCGGGCTCGCGTGTTCCACCTGAAGGCAGGAACCCCCATGTTCGTAGACGCTTACAACAAGCCGATTCTCAAGATCTCCTGCGGCAACCCGATGATCGCCCCGACGCCGAAGGTAGCCATTATCGTGCCGCCGAAAGCTCATCCCGTGCCTCATGAGACCCCAACTCCGGCCCCAGCCCCTGCACCCCAGGTGCTAGTGGTTCCGGAGGCTCCGGCCCCAGCGCCTTGCCCCCCACCGGTTGCCCCGGTCGCAAGCACGGTTACGACCAGCAGCGTCTCGAACAAGTCTTATTCCAGCCTGTTCTTCCTGCCCATCGTCGCAGTGTTCACCTTCCACAGCAACCACTCGTCAACGACGACGATCATCAAGAAGACGCCCACCCCGGAACCGGCATCGCTGCTGATAATGGGATTCGGCGCCAGCGCTTTGGTGCTCCGCAGAAAGAAACGAGCCTAAGTCTTGCCCATCCTTTAATCCTGACTCAACCCTCCCTAAGCCGCAGGCCCCGCCTGCGGCTTTTTTTGGGGTGAGGGGACACGCGTCGCATGCAGGAAAGACGGGGATAATAAGTGAGTAGCGCGGAGATAAACAATGCTCGTTATCACGGCCCTTTGTTTGCAGGCGGCAATTCGCAACTCGAAGAATGATCCTGATGCTGGTTTAAAACTGCTAAAAGACATGCCGGCCCCTATGAGCTCCGCTTAAGTTTTAAGGATGGCGCAGAGGCCGCAGCCAAGGTAATAAGTCAAATCAACGCAGATCTTTCGCAGTTCGCTTTGCTTACGCCCTGCGAACAGCATTCGGCGATGAAGGAGTTGTTAACTGGGCTGGAGGGCTGGCGAGAGGGACAACAACAGATGCGTCCAGGCGAAAATTTCTATTCGGTTCCGACTCACTTTGAATGGGATTGTGGGAAGCTCGATTGGCTGGCCACAAGCAAAGGTCGAGCTCCGAAAATCTTTCAACAATATGTCTACCGTTATGTGCAACGGTCACCGAACGGACAAGGAATTGCCCTTGTCCCGGGCGTTAAGCCAACTTGGCAGGGATCGGACATTCCGGGCTGGGAAGCTGGCCTTGCTTTCGACGAAGGCATAAGCTCGGAAGCCGCGAAATGGGTCAATAACGGTTATTACGACCCTGGCCTGCGTCGACCCCACGATCATCTTTGAGAATGACTCCTGGCGAATAGCGGGCCCAACGGGCCGAGAGCCCCGAGCGAAACCGATACCTACGCCAATGCTAGTCACCGTAGGCCCAACGGGCCGAGAATCCTTAGCGAAGGCGGAAGTGTAGCCGACGTAGTCGGCGAAACGGAAGCCTGGAACGCGCGAACACCCCCCAAACCTCCGGGCGGGCTGAAGGCCCGCGATCCTCAATCCCACATGTACCGCTCATCGTAGTCGACACCCGAAAGTTGGAGCATCTCGCGATATTCGTCCATGAAGCTGACTTTCCTGTGATGCTCTCTCTGTGTTGCGATGTATTTGACGACACCTTCATAGTCGTAACAATCTACGGACAACGATGCGTATCCCGCCTGCCATGAGAAGTCCTTGCGTTGGACGAATTCGTCCTTGATCCACTTGCTCGAAGCGGTCTTAACCTTCTCGACTACCTCAGCAATCGACATCGTGCGCGATAACCCGAACAACAAATGAACATGGTCGTCATGCCCGCCGACCTTGATTGGCGGACAGTTGTGATTCTTAAGAACGCCGCCCAGATAGGGGAACAATTCCGTTTGAATGGGTTCGGTTAAGTTCGGCACGCGTTGCTTCGTGCTGAAAACGAGATGGACGAGGATTCTTGAAAGCGATTGAGGCATGCCGTATTTTATCGCGGACCTTCGGCCCGCCCGGTGGGTTGGGGGCGTTGGTTACCAGCCTTTCGTTTCGCCGACTGCGTCGGCTACACTCCCGCCTTCGCTAAGGATTCTCGGCCCGTTGGGCCTGCCTGACCAACTATTGCGTCTAGGTTATCCTCATCAGATTCGCTGAGTATCCCGGCCCGTTGGCCACGGGCATCGCAAGGTGCCAAACAACGCGAATATACGCCGAAGTCCTCTTAAGCAAGCGAGGCTAAGCAGGCATTTCGCCAAGCAAATGGGACGCCCCATTGAACGTGAAAAAGGCAGGGGCGCGACGAATGGGACATTGTGGAAGTGGACGGCACGGAACGCAACCAAATGCACAATCGATTTGCGCCGACTTATCCTCGACCTACAATCCGATCTAGTGTCGCTTCCATGATCGGCGTGGTTTGGGCGGATACCGTAAACACCAGCGCCTCTCGATACACCCGCTGCGCGGGGTGATGAATGGAGTTCGCTGCGCCGCTGGAAGCGGCGATCGCCGCATGGGCGCACCGAACCGCCAAGTCGATTGCCCAAGCCCTGATCTTCAACCGCTCAACCGTAGTTTCCTCGTCCGCGGTTGCCTGAGCCGTAGTCGTAGCCTCGCGACACTCCTCCAACTCCATCGCAAGCTTCTCATAGGCGGAATGCAAAAACGGCAGCTTTTTCTTCAAAGCCGCCGCTTCCAAAATGTCCAAACCTCCGCGCGCACAGCCTAAAGCAAAATGGCCCTGTAGGGCAATGTTGATGAGATCGTTGTTCTGGATCCAGCCGGCGGGTTTTACAAAGGCCACCAGCCTGTCCGGCATGTGCCAGTTCGTTAGATCGGCGGTCACCGTCATCGGCGATTCCATCGCCGCCAGCCGCATCGGCTCGCTCACCGTAATTTTCCCTCCCTCTTTCTCGGTATGAACCATCGGCACAACGCCAAAAACCGCTTGGCCATCGGGCAGGGAAGCGCCAATCAAGAACTCCGGGTAGAAACTCCAACCGGTCACCCAAGGAACATGCCCGTTCAGGACGTAGCCGCCGTCGACTTTTTCGGCTTTCATGATCGGCTCGCCAGGGCGGCGAAGCTGGCTGAACCCGATGCCAACAAGCCGCTCACCATCCGCCATTTTGGGCAAATAGTCGTCTTTCAGCTCCTTGTTCTCACTTTTGGCGATCATGGAAACCGCGCTCTGGTGCTGAGTCTGAAGAAAAGCGAACGAGCCGGAGTAGCGGGCGACCGCCTCCTGGTATTCGCGAAAGGCGGCTTCGCCGATGTCAGGTCCGCCGTATTCTTTCGGCCTGCGAAGAGCCATCATCTCGTGTTTGCACATCAAAGTCAGCGCCTGTCGCAGCGCCTCCGGATGCATGTCCATTTCGTTTGCATGTGGGGCAATTTCTTCCCGCAAAAGCTTTAAGGCGGTTTGCAGCACTTCCTGTTCGCGATCCATCGTCCAATTCTACGCGACCACCCCGACTAAGGACCCAAAGCCTTCACTTCACCGAGTACAGTTAACAACGATGCCTGTATGCGAAATCCGCAACCTCACCGTGGCTTATGGGCATTTCGTGGCGCTGCGGGATCTCACCGTGGATATCCCGGAAGGCTGCGTTGGGCTGCTTGGCCCCAACGGCGCTGGCAAGACCACCCTTCTCAAAACGATCCTCGGATTTCTGAGGCCGGTTTCGGGAACGGCAAACGTGGCAGGCAAAGACGTAGTGGCAGACAGCCTTTACCTCCGGCAGCTCGTGGGTCTAATGCCGGAACAGGACTGCCACATGCCTGGTATGTCGGGCGTCATGTTCGTGGCGTATGCCGGAGAGCTGGCCGGAATGCCGCCGGCTCAGGCCCTGCGCCGCGCCCACGAAGTTCTGGAATACTGCGGTCTTGGAGAGGCACGGTACCGAAACGTGGAAACGTATTCGACCGGCATGAAGCAAAGAATCAAACTCGCCCAGGCGCTGGTCCACGGGCCGAAGCTGCTGCTTCTGGATGAGCCGACGAACGGTTTAGACCCTGCCGGCCGCGAGCAGATGCTCGATCTCATTAAATCGGTTTCCCACGGCAAAGGCCTGAACGTTCTTGTCAGCAGTCACCTTCTACCGGACATAGAGCGCGTATGTGATCGGGTGATTGTGGTGGCAGGCGGAACCCTCCGCGCTTCTGGCCTGGTTGCCGAACTGAAGAAAATCGAGGGACGCCCGATCGACGTGGAGCTGAGGGAAGAAAACGCGGCCTTCCTTGATCTGCTCAAAAAGAAAGGTTTCAACATCTTAAGCGCAGCTACCTATCGATGCCGGCTCCAGGCGCCCGGAACCCCGGAATCGCTTTGCCGCCAAATCGTGCAGGTGGCCAAAGAGACGGGAGCTCAAGTGCGAGGTTTTCAGATGGCGCAGAGGAGCTTGGAAGAAGCGTTTATGGAGGTTATTCAGTGAGCACCCCCGCAAGCCCGATTGCCGATCTTACCTACCGAAATTACGACGGCCCATTGGCGGCGCCGGTTTACCGTTGGTGGCCGATCGCCAAGATGACCATGCGGATGGCGATCAAAAAGAAGTCGTTCTGGTGGCTCGGGATACTGAGCGGCTGGTGGTATTTCGTGCTCTCCATCATCCTCTACGTGATGGACTTGGTTGCGTCTGGCAACACCAATCCAAACGCCCCACAAGCCGGCTTCTTCAAGACCCTGGTTTGGAAAGACCTGTTCCTGGACGGCTTCTCGCACTCCCAACTTTTTCTGTTGTTGATCGCCCTGCTCATTGGAGTGGGCGCGATTGCGAATGACAATAAGACCAACGCCCTGCTCGTGTACCTGAGCAAGCCCTGTACGAAGCTGGATTATTTGATCGGCAAGTGGGTGGGAATTTTCCTGTGCCTCCTGGCTGTCGTAGCTGCGCCAACGCTTCTGTTTTTTGCCTACTGCGCCCTCAGTTACCGCCAGTATGGGATCCTCAGCGATGATCCATGGCTCATTCTAAAGCTGCTTTTGATGTTCCCTATTGCCCCGGCACTGCATGCCAGCTTGGCTCTTGGTGTCAGCTCGCTCTTCGACCAGGGGCGGATCGCAGGCGCGGTTTACGCAGGTCTTTATTTCATCGCTTTAATGTTCACGACCGCGGTCGGGATCATTCGAAATACCTCGACGATGAGCGGCGGACACAGTCCGGCGCTGACCAACATCGCTTTCTATTTTTGAAATTGACGGCATGATCATTGGCCTTGCCAAGGATTGTCTTGGCACTTCTGGCAGCAACTTGGCTTTGGGGAGAAGTGGGGTCCCCCCGCCCCCTCCTGCGCCGCATTTCTTGCCCTTTGCCCTTGCTTATGTGGGCCTGTGCGCGGCTGGTCTCTTGCTGGCGTATTCGCGCATTCGGGCGGTTGAGGTGATTGGTTCGTGATCAGCCTGAACAACGTGTCTCGATGGTACGGACAGGTGATTGGCCTGAATGATGTGACCTGCGAGATCGGTCCCGGCGTCACCGCCCTGCTCGGCATGAACGGCGCGGGCAAGAGCACGATGATGCGGCTGATCACCGGCCAGTTGAGGCCAACCACGGGAGAGATCACCGTGAACGGACTGAAGCCGTTCTCGAATCAGGAACTCTACAAAATCCTTGGCTACTGCCCGGAATCGACGGGTTCTCCGAGCAAAACACGGGTAGGCAGTTTGTTACTATATGGCGCGCCTCGCCGGGATTTTCATCGGAAGAGGCCAACCGGAAGACTGCAGCTTGTCTGGCACTCGTTGGCATGAGTGAACACGCGGACCGGGCCGTTGCCGGTTACAGCAAGGGAATGAGGCAGCGAATCAAACTCGCGCAGGCGATGATCAACGATCCGCAGATCATCCTTTTGGATGAGCCGCTGAACGGGCTGGACCCCGTCGGCAGGCATGATATGACCAACCTCTTGGCCCACCTCGCGAGCCAGGGCAAAACGATTGTCATCAGCAGCCACATCCTTTACGAAGTGGAGCACATGACCCAATCGATTCTGCTGCTTCACCGGGGCCGGTTGCTGGCAACCGGCGACTTGCGGGTCATCCGTTCCTTGTTGGACAAGCACCCGCACCAAGTGCGAATCGAATCTCCCGACCCGCGGAGGGTCGCGAGCGAACTTGTTTCCATGCCGAACGTGCTGAGCGTGGAAGTGGAAAGCAATGAGAGTGCCCTGCAGTTGGAGGTTCGCGACCCGAACACCTTTTACGATGCCCTCGCCCATCTCATCACAGACGAGCAGCTTCCGGTCGATTCCCTGAGCAGCCCCGACAACAACTTGGAATCGGTGTTCAAATATCTGGTGGAAACGTAAATGGAGCTCTATCTATTCACCCACGCCTTGAGGGAGTTCCTCCGGTTTCGGCGCATTGCCGCTTGGCTGGTTCTCGTCTTGCTTTGCACGTTGATCGGCATTGCATGGCCCCACGTGGTCGGCAACCAGCAATCCGCACGGCAGCAGTATGCGGACCTCGCGAGCATGCTCGCTTTCCATATCGTTCCGCTTGCCGCCGCAATCATGGTGACGTCGATCGTGGGACAGGAAGTGGAGCAGAAGACGATCGTTTACCTCCTGACCCGGCCGGTAAGCCGGTGGAAGCTGCTGCTCATGCGGTATCTGGCCGCCAGCGTTGCGGTTTCGCTTGTTGGCGTCCTCACCGCGGTTGGCCTCACCCTGGCCATTTTCCACGGCCTGAATAACGACTTGCTTCTTTCGGATATCTTAGCCATCGTCTTCGGCGCCTTCGCCTACGGCGCGCTGTTTATGATGTTCAGCCTCCTGATTGTTCGGTCGATGATCCCCTGTATGCTGTTCTTCGTCTGGGAGCTTTCGATACCAAACCTGCAGGGCGATATCTACCGGCTGTCCATTTTCAGCTATATGCAGGGTATTGCGCAGCATCCGGTTGTCGGCCAGAAAGGTGGCGTTGGCTTTTTGACCGGTTCCTTGAGTGACAACTTGCTTTTGCCTTCGACGGCGTATTCGGTTTTGGGAATCAGCACGGTCGTGCTAACCCTGATGGCATTGGTCTGGTTTTCCAAGTTCGAATTCGTGCCTCGAGAAGACGCGGATTAGGTGACGGGTGACGCCGGTTCGGAAGATCCTCTTGTCCTGCAAAATCCCGACTCAGGCGAACCAATAAAACATATTACATTTGTGATACTCTGTTGCAAGAGGAGGGTGTTCTCATGCATGACACTCGCAAATCTTTTCTCCCTCGCTTGACCCAGGTTCTCGCAATCGCCGTTTTCGGTTGCATTCCCTGGCATCGGGCTTTCCCAGCACGGCAGCGTTTGATCCGGCACCTCCGCGACGCCCAGTTCCCGGTCTCGGCAGACTCAACCGATTCCGATCGGTGCCATCCGTCAGCAGTCATGGGAGATCCATGAGTCACTCCGGCATCGGATCGGCATCGGACAAGCGCCTATTCGTATGGCCCGGATACGGTCAACCACCGCAGGATCTCAGCACCGCGGCCGGTCCGGACGGCCCAGGAACAACCACGGTCTGGCCCGGTAGCTTCTTCGCGGTGAACGATAAGGGCCACTGCGTCGCGATGGGCTTCGACGGCAGCGTCTACTCTTTACAAGCCGAAACCCATGCCCTGACCCAGCTTCCTCAGGTCGGCTACCTGACTCACCAAACTTCGTTCGCCATTTCTGCGAGAGATACTATCGCAGGCACACTTGCTCGACCCAACGGTAAACCGCTCAATTGTCTTTCGATGGTCTCCCGCTTCCGGCTTCAAAGAGGTGCTATTCGGCGCGGGAGCTTCCATTCTGTCGCCATAACGACGAGGATTGCCGGGTTCGTTGGCTCGCCAACCACTACGGATCCTTGCAAATTTACGGACATGTTCGTCTTCCAGAGAGGGCGAGCCAACGTGTTTCTTGGCAACGAATAACCTTCGGCATCTACCCGACGGGAGATCAACGACGACAACGATCTCTGCGGCTACTTTTTTGAAAACCTCGTTGGGAGACGATTGCGATGGATTATATTCCCGGCGACTCCGGCCCTCATGGGACGCAGGCTTACAGCGTTTCTTCTACCGTGATCGACGACTTCGGACAGCTGTTGCGTTAATGGCCCGAACGGCTCCGCCGCCGCAATCATTACTCCCATTTCGGAGACCCAGCAGCCACAATCGGTATTGAACATTTTCGATGCCTCTACTGTCCCTGCGGTGTCCTGGAGTTCCTCAAAAATGGACTTGAACGGGATCATCTACGGAGATTACGTGGACGCGAATGGGGTTGCGCATCCGGTTACGCTGACGCCTCCGCCGCCTGAGTCGGATCCGCCGAAACCGTTAGCGAGGTTGCCGATGAAGAGAAAAATCGGCGTCCTCACATTCAAGGCTATTCGGAAACCCCAAATCCGGCCCCTGCTTCGTCACCAGCCCGACCTGTTCAAACTGGCCGTGACGGCCGGTGTACCAAAGCATGCACCGACTGGAACCTGGTCGAAAATGGCGAACGGCTTGTAGCAGGCGTCCGCGTCCCAGAGGCCGTCCACCGTTGGACTCACAATCGGGTTGCCCTTCATTCGCTCCCAGTTAGAGATCCCGTCGCAGCGAGCGGGCGATGCCGATCTGCAGCGTGATCAATGTCTCGGAAGCCGATGTAGAACATCACGTACCAGCCTTTCCACTCCATCACCTGGCAAGCGGTGACCTTGTATTGCTCCCAGCGGTTGGCGGGGGGGCCGCTTGAAAGATGGGTGGCCATCGTTCTTTTTTCACCTCGATGCCGTCCGGGCTAGTGGCGTAACCTATGGCATCCGGCTCGTACTGCTCGCCGCCGGAGAACCACATTCGAAACATGCAGCGATTTGTGGATCCCAAACCACGCTCGGGCACATGACCGCAACCTTTTCCCACGGTTGAGTGGGTTTCCAAAAACTGGCTTCTGCGCGGCGCTGCCAGTGCAAGGCGTCCGTGCTCGTGGCAACTCCGATCGCCGGAATGCCCGTTGAACTGGCCCGTGTACCACATGAAGTAGGTGTCGCCGCGCTTGACCACGGAGGGGCGGTTGATATCGTCCTCCCATCCGGTCTGGGGAGGGGGTCGATGAGGATGGTTGGCTCGCCCCAATGGATACCGTCCTCCGCTTTCAACCACCGCGATGCTGTGCTTTGGCCGCAGGAAAAGTACATCTTGAACTTACCGCCGTCTTTCAGAAGGCAGACGTCGAAGCAGGCCCCGGCTTGCCGCCAAGCAACGGGCCCGCCTGGATACTTGGTCCAGCCCGAAGGCTTCTGCGGGCTGGGTGTGGCGGCGATCCTAGTGGTCAACTCGCCGAGGTCGGCCCTTTGGGCCCCAAGCGCAGCAGTTCACATATAGGTGAAGGCCGGCGCCATGGCCGTAATGCTCGCCTGTCTTGTCCCAGCAGATGGTCAGCGACTGGCCGTGGTAGGGAACGCTGTCCAGGCAGAACCAATCCCATGTATGCGTGGGCACGAGGGGCTTTCCTTCAACCTTGTTGTCAGCGCGTGGCCGCAGACCCACAAGCCCGGTGATGATGAGATCGGCGAAGCCGGAGGTGGTTGTAGCAGACACTGCGCGGCAGGTCCACAATCCACTTGCCGGTATCCGCGTCCGGTCTTCGGCAATCCAAGGGCGGCCGTCTTTTTGTTGTGAACGCGAATAGCCCAGAAGGAGGTTGAAATAGTCATCGTATGCGGTCGGCGCGGGATTGCCAAACGGTTCCGCAAAACTAAAAGTCTCACGTACTGGATGAAAATAGTTGTCCAATAGATTGGCCATCGCGACCAGAGTTTGGGTGGTGGCATACGGCCAAGATGGGCCGTTCCAAAGGCAGTCGTGATCTTCCGGATGCATAAAACCGGTGGCGCGGCGCTCGGCCGTCGTCGGACCGAATGGCGCAGCGAAGCCCTCCGGATTCACAATTTGTTTCCATGCGACTACGTAATCCGGATCGGGCAGATTGAAATACCACGGAATGAAGCCGATCTCTTCTCGTACCCCACTGAACTGGGGAGGGTCGCCGGGAGCGACGGTCTCAAAGAAGTGCTGCTCCTTGCTCCAGAGCTGAGTCTGAACCAAGTTTTTGATTTTGGCCGCCTTCTTTTCATACTCGAGTTCAAGTTTTGAGTTGCCGCAATCCGCCGCCATCGCGGCAATCGCCTTCGCATCGCCGTACATGTAAGAGTTGATCGAGGGCCGGTAACCGCTGCCGCCCAGCGAGTACTCCATCCCGTCCCTGCCGTCGACCTGTTTGAAAAGACCGTTGACATCCAGATTCGTGCGTTCCCAAGCCTCATAGTTGGCGATCAAGTTAAGCAACAGTTCTTGTTCAATACTCTGTTGCCGGAGGCAAGGGCTACCGCGTGAACCGCGTCCGCCGCCCAAAAGCTATAGTTCCTGGGCTGAGCCTCCGGAAGCAGCCAAAAGCGAGCGTAATCCTCGGCGTATTGAGGGTCCTTCAGCCAGCGGCCCTCGTTAAGGTGGTGCCCGGCCGCGCAAGAAATCGTGTTGTAAATACCCGCCCAAGGAACTAGCAGCAGAAACTCGGTCATTTCACCCATCCCGCCGGCGTCTTGGTCAGATGCTTGCGGTAGCTCCACCAGCGGTCAGTAGTAGGTTTCCTCCAACTGCTTATCCGGACAATCGAACCAAGGGATGTTCTGCCAAGAAAGAAAACTCCAAGCCTCGCCGTTGGGAATGGATAGGTTCGACGGATTACCCTGTCCTCCTGGTTGAACCGGTCGATGTAGTGCTTGAAGTCAGTGGGGGCGAGGATCACGGGTCCTTGGATGATTGGGCGGCAAGATAACGTCGTGGCAAGTGCAAGAAGAAAGAAAAAGCATTCGTGGTACAATTGATGATGTGGAGAAGATTCGGGGCGCAAAGAAGGATCGATTTGGAGCCCGCTCCCAACGGAATAGGCAGGGGCCGAAGCGAGAAGTGCCCCTCTTTTCCCCCGAGGGCTGGGGTGGATGAACTCTCGCTTCTCAATTTGTAGTGTTGGGTGTAGGTTGAAACAGGAACTGTCTCACGTTAAAGGTAGCTCAGGCCCCAACCACTCGTCACTCGTCACCCGTCACTCGTAACCCGCTAGGCAAAAATGCGGTAACCTCAGAGTGGAGGCTCACGGATGAGAGTCGGCATAGTTGGAGCGGGCATCGCCGGACTTGGCGACAGCAAGGCTCCTCGCACAGGAACGACAGGATGTCGTAGTATTTGAGCGCGCGGACCACGTTGGCGGCCGGTGCTCGACCGGTGCACGTCGGTCCCTTCATTTTTGACCCCGGTACAACCAGCATTGCCCCCCGGGGGAAAGCGCTTGAGCCGGTGATGCTCGGCCAGCTCGACACATCCGACCTTGCCAAGATCCTAAAGCAAATTTACACCCACAACGCGCTGCGCGTGATGCCGGGCGATCCCAGCCACATGCGAACCGATCGCTACTGCTACCACTCCGGAAACGAGATCTTGCCATTCTTGCTCGCAAGCGGCCTCGAAGTCCCACGGGAAAGACCATCGAGTATGTCAAGAAACTCCCGAAAGGTTATGAACTGGAGAACGAGGAGTTTGATGCGGTAATCTCCGCCACCCCGCTTCCGGAAACCGTTCACCTCCTGGGGGGCTTCCGGAGAGCAACGCGCGATTGGGCATGTTTTCTATCGGCCGTGCCTCAGCGTTCTCCTTGGATATGACAAGGAAATGCCGGAAATCAACTACCATGCAATCGTCGATCCTGACCAGCGCCACCCCCTGACCTGGCTAAGCATCGAATCTGTCAAATGCACCGGTCGGGCCGGATGGCCAAACCGCAATGGTCGCCCAACTGAGCCCGCAATACAGCAAAACCTATTTCGACGCAGCCGATTCGGTGATACTGGGATCGACGGTCGAGTACGTTCAGCGGCTCTATGGAATGGCATGGAGTACGCCAACTGTTCATGAGGTGATACGTTGGAAATACAGCCAACCAGAAAACTTAGCTTTATTTGACAGCGTCAACCACCCCTCGGACCGTCTAGTAATAGCAAGCGATGGATTGCTTGGCGGTAGGGTCGAATTTGCGTACGAGATCGGATCTGTGCAGCCATGTTGCTAATGCATAACGGATGAAGCATTACACGATCCCAATATGTCTGTTGATCGCGACCGCAGCGCACGGTCAAGTGAGAATGGTCGTCCTGGTAAAAGGGCGCCGCGCCGGTACGGCAACCCTTTCTCAAAGGCTCACGGAAAAGGGCGCGAAGGTCGTGGACATGACCATCGAAATCAAAAGCGGGGACGACAACGTCAAGATCCAATCGGAACGAACTTACGACCCCAACGGCGCCCCGACACGCATGGTCCAGCAGGTTACTGTAACCGGAAAAGACCATAGCCACGATGAAACCACCGTCACCTTTGATGATGACGGCGCGAACGTGGTGATCGACGACGACGATGACCGCTCCACCAAGCACATCCCGCTCCTGGCTTCCAACCCGCGCGAAGATGCCAGCGAATACTGGTTTGTGAGAGACCAGCCGGTCGTCGGCGAGACGGTGGTCTCCTATTCACTTCAACATCGATACGTTGGTGTGGGAGCAGGTCACCACGATCATCTTAAGGGCATGCGCCCCGTCACCGCGGATGGGCGTCGAGAAATTGCAAACGTGGTGACCAGCGAACAGGGGTCGGCCTTTCTGGACATCAACGGCCGACCCCTGCGACTCGAACTTCCCAACTCCGCCATGGAGCGGCAGTGGGACAAGTAGAGTCTGAGACCGGTCAAATTCGCATGGCCATTTCCGGCGCGGCCACCCCGTTCGGCTGCGAAGCGTTGCGTTCGCTCAACCAATGGAACCAGGCCATTTTCGTCGTTGCGGTGGACCCTCACGAGTTTGGAAAATCGACGCGCGCGATCGCAGGTTCCAGGGCGCCGGACATTCTCGTGGAAGAAAAACTAAGCGTTGCCCTGGAGCGAGAAGTTTGCGACGTACTGATCGACTTCGGCCATCCGCCTGCCGCCCTCGCCCACGGGATCTCCGCTTTGAATCGCGGAGTTTGCCCGATCCTGAACGCCTCCTATTCCGGACCTGAACTCCGCGAACTCCGAACCGCATGCAAGGAGGCACAGCTGCCCGCCCTGGTTTTGCCGCATTTGGCGCTTGCCGAAGTGTTTTTCCTTCGCTCTGCAAGATGGGCCGCTCGCTGGACCAGCGATGTGGAAGTGCTGGATATCCACCCGGACCATCGCCGCCAAACTCCCAGCCCACTTGCGCGGGCGGCGGCCGAGGCGATTGCCGAAGGATGGGTGGAGCGCGAACTCGCATCCAGCTTGGGCATCGATTCTAAAGCGACGCGAACCTGGGAAGATGTCAGCCTGAGTATTCTGCGACTCAAAGGAGCGCACGCGCGCCAGGAAATCCGATGCGGCGCCTCCGGAGAATCGCTCTCGGTCGCCTTTGAGCCCAAAGATGAGAGCGCGATCGTCGAAGGCCTAAAGCTCGCCGTTTCCCAGGTTCGCTCCCTTTCCGGGGTCACGGTAGGATTGGAGAAGCTGATTTTCGCGTCTAATATGCCATGAATCGACTTGTTGCCGGATGTTTGGTTTTGATTTGCCTGGGCTGCCAGTCCGGTTCCACCGGCTCCTCCAACCCCCCTTCCGCACCGCTCACAGCCCCAACCGAGACGAAAACCACCTCGTCAACGCCTACATCTCCCAAAAAGCCCGAGAAACCGGCGCGCCAGTACACGGTGAAGGACCTCGCTGGCACGTGGCAAGGGCAGGTCGGCTTCAGCGACAACGTTCCTCAAAACGTTAGGCAAGCCATAAGCAAGGACATTGCCTCGAACGTGACCGTGCTCCGTACGGACAAGACATTCTCCATGACCGACGAAAAGCAGCAGATCGAAGGCACCTGGCAGATTGAGGGCCAGGGGGTGATCCTAACGCGCAAAAAGGTCAACGGCATGTCCCAGCAAGACTATGTGAATCAGCAAATTGAAAAAAGGCGCTTCTGCCAAAAGGTCAAAGCGATAAGCAACGCTAGCGGCCGGCTGGACATAAGCCAAGACGGAAAAACCCTGCTTTCCCCCACCCCAAACCCACAAATAATCGTCATGTTGGTGCGCAAGAAGAAGTAGTTCTGGCAGCGGGGGCAGCGAACCGTTCATAATCTCCCTCGGAGAGGTCGCATAGTGGTCTAGTGCGCCGCACTCGAAATGCGGTGTGGGGCAACTCACCGTGGGTTCGAATCCCACCCTCTCCGCCACTTCGCTAAACCATAGCTCCGCTTTCACAAGTCTTGGTAGTGAGGCGCATGGCCGCCGCCGTCCACATAGTATTTTCCCTGTCGCTTTTCCACGTGAACTTGGAGGTTTAACGGTGCACTTTCCTTTCCCAAGACAATTTCTTGGTAAAACCAGCCAACCCCTTGCTGCCGGCATCCTGTAACCGCTTCCGCTAGCCCAACGGGCCTATGTTTTATAGCGAGGGATGGCGAGCCAGGTGAAGCCCTGGGACCGTTTGGCCCACCTCTGGGAACGCTGAACGGACCGCATAATAGAAACCATGTCCTTCCGTTTATTTCTCGCCTGTTTCGCCTTATCCAACCTTGGGTTAGGTGCCCCAGTGCAAGACTCGGGCAAGGGCAGCGCCCTTGCCAACGTAGAGGTTCTCATCGTTCGGCACGCCGAACGGCCGGATTTCCAGGATGCCCTTACTACTGCCGGCGAAGCGCGCGCCAAAGCTTATATCCATTACTTCCAAGACCTGAAGCTTAACGGGAACGCTATCCACCTCACCCACTTGTTCGCCGAGAAAAGCGTAAGAACTCGTCACACCCTGGATCCCCTTTCCAAAGCCCTCGGGCTGCCTCTGGACACCCGTTTCACAACCAAACAATACAAGGAACTCGCGGACGATCTGCGAACCCACAGTTACGGGAATGAGCTCCTCATCTGCTGGCATCACGGCAATATCCCGGACCTTGTCCGCGCGCTGGGAGGCGATCCCGCATCGTTCATTCCAAACGGCAAATGGCCGCAGGGAACCTATGATTGGTTGGTCAATTTGCGGTTCGACGCTTCGGGAAAGCTCTCAAAAGAAAACGAGACTCTGGTCCACGAACACCTCATGCCTGGCGACGCGCAATAGGCCGACTCTTATCCCGTGCACAGATCCCGGGCCTAGTTCGAACCCTCATGAAGGTGCTTGCCCAGCACCCTGAACAGCTCCTGAAGATCGACGGGTTTGGTTAGATAGTCCGCAGCCCCCTGCGACAGCAGGGCGTCTATCTGCTTTTTCGTGGCATCCGCGCTTAGGACAACCACCGGAATGTCCTCTGTCGCGGGATCGGCTCTCAATTTCAAGAGAATGTCGGCGCCCGAGGCATCCGGCAGGTGCAAGTCAAGCAATATCAGGTTCGGTCGATGTTGGCGCGCCAGATCGAGGCCGACAAGCCCTTGCATGGCGGGAATCAGCTTCAAGTTGGGGAACTTGGTGAACACGCTCTGAATAAGACTCATGTTGGACGGGTTGTCCTCCACGTAGAGAACGGTTCCGGACATCAAGCGCTGGGATGAAATCTGGGAAACATCGCGGAACTTCGGCGTCGTGCCCGCTTCTTTGGAGTCGACACTCTTGAGCTCTAGAAAGAACGTGGATCCTTCGTCGGAGGATTCCGATAACCCCAGCGCGCCTTCCATCAGTTTGGCGAATCGCATTGAAAGAGCGAGGCCCAAGCCCGTGCCTTCCACCTCATTATTGCCAAACCTCTGAAATGGCTGGAAGAGAAGCTCCTGATTCTTCGCAGAAATTCCAAGTCCCGTATCGGAAATTTCAAGCCTCACCCTAGAATCCGAGGGCTCCGCCAGTCGCATCACAACCCGTCCACCCTTGCGGTTGTACTTAACCGCGTTACCGAGGAGGTTAATCAGCACCTGAAGCAGCCTCTGGCGGTCTGCAAGAACCAATAAACTCGGGGGAACTTTGGATTCGGGCAGCAGGGTGATACTTGCTGCGTCCGCAAGCGGACGCACCAAGCTGACCGCCTGATCGACAATGTCGGCGAGAGAAACGGGCTCAAGCGAAACCGTAAGCGTGCCGCTTTCGATCCTCGATAGATCGAGAACCTCGTTGATCATCTCAAGCAGATGCCGCCCACTCTTCAGAATCGCTCGCGCGGCGCCCTGGATGTCCGGTTCCGTGTATTGGAGCTCAAGAAGCTGGGCATAGCCCAACACTGAATTCATGGGCGTGCGGAGTTCGTGGCTCATGCGTGATAGGAACTCGCTTTTTGCGTGGTTTGCCTTCTCCGCCTCTTCCTTGGCCTCGACTAACAGGCTCTCCAACCGGTGCTGCTCCGTGATGTCCCTCGCAACGCCGTACAAGACGCCATCGACGTGAGGCACCGAATTCCAAGAAAGGACTCGGTAGGAGCCGTCTTTGTGCAGACTTCGGGCAACGAAGTGAGCTACCGGCTCGCCCTGCTGGAGATACCGTCCAACAGTGGCAACCGTCTGTTCAAAGTCGTCAGGATGGACAAATTCGAAGTACGGCCTGGAGAGCAGCTCTTCTTCGCTCCAGCCAAGAACCCGCGTAAAAGAAGGGCTGACCCTTGTGAAAAAACCGTCCGGACTCGAAATGCAAAGCAAATCGACGGATGCCGAGAAGAACTGCTGCAGTTCGAGGTTAGCCTTGCGCACCGCCTCCTCCGCCGCCTTGCTCTCCGTAATGTCTCGCGTCACCTTCACAAAGCCGGCGACTTCGTTGGCGTCCGATCGGAGGGGAGTAATGATGACGCTCGCATAGAACTCGCTGCCATCCTTACGAACCCGCCAGCCCTCTTCTTCATACCGGCCGATCGCGACCGCGAGCCTTAGCTCAAAATCCGGCTTTTCGGAATCGATTTCTTCTTGGCGGTAGAACCGGGAGAAATGCTGCCCAATAATATCCTCCGCCTTGTAGCCTTTGATCTTTTCGGCGCCTGGATTCCAAGTTGCAACCACGCCTTCGGGAGTAAGTTGAAAGATCGCATAGTCGTGAACGCTTTCCACCATGAGGCGGAATTGCTCTTCAACTGCCCGAGCCTTCGCCTCCGCCTCCCGAATGACAGTGGCGTCTCGAACGACTGCGATGGTAGGAGAATCGCTGCTCGAATCCAGCAAACTCAGGCTAATCTCTAAGGGGATTTCGCTGCCGTCTTTTCGTAAGCCGCACAGCTTAAGGCCCGACCCCATAATCCGAGCTTTGGGGGCGAAAATGAATCCCTCTCTGAGCCCCGGGTGAGCCGAACGGGCAGCCTCCGGAACGAGCATGTCCACCGACAGCCCAACGAGCTCCTCTGGCGTGTACCCGAACATCTTTCCCGCTTGCTTGTTGGCCAGCAAGATGGTCCCCGTTCTTTCAACTACCAGAAAACCATCCGGCATCGCCTCGATAAGCGAATTCGAGGTAATCCCGGACCTAATTCCATCAATAGGCCCGCTTTTGCCAGGTACGGACATGAATAACTAAGATTAGCACCTAAGCCAACCTTGTGCGGACATATTTCCGAAACAATACGGTACGTTAATGTATGGGTATTCAGCTGCCGTTATGGGTTCAAACAAGGCTCCCATATGCCTTTCAAGCAGCTATTATCATGAATGTGTTGAATCGGGATCGCTTAAAGATTGTTGTATTTACCGCTATTTTCTATCGCATTGAGCGGTTCCGGCATAAGAAGCATGAACTGCAGACCGGAACATCCAAGCGTCCGATTTTAGCGAAGATGAGGCGAGCACGACTACCAGGCGTTGCCAGGTGCCTATCGCGGTGGCATAGCCGGACACAAAGGGCCAGACTTCAGCATGATGCCCTGATGTGTGGCCCACCCCCGATTGCGGCGGTGTCGCTACTTGGCGACCTTGAACGGTACGTTCTTGTACCTTCTTGTCGTTGTAATAAACCTCAACGTGATAATCGCCGACCGGCCAGCCCTTCGTGGGCTTGGAGAAATCGAAGTCTCCATCCATGCCCGGCTTCACGTCCATCGAGGTTTCGACCACCTTGGTGTTCGGCGGGGCCGCATCCGACTTGTCGCAAATCAAAATGCCTTCGATTTTGCCTCCTTTCGAAGTGTCGCCCACATCGAACGTCACCCAAAAATCGGCGGTATCCGGAGCAATCGTATCGGTCGGGGTTTTCGCGGTCTTATCGAGCGTGAGGGCCAAGTTGCTGATGGGCGCGTCGTTCTCGGTCGTGGCAATCGTGGTAGTGTTTCCCACGCTCGCGCTTGCTTTACATCCGATGGCGCCGAGCGCCATACCCGCGAGCAGGCATAAGATTGAAAGCTGTTGCAAGTGTAGTTTCATAGAACCTTGGACGTAAGAGGGGCAACCACTGCCTACGAGAAATCAACATTTTTCGCCGGGTTTAGGATTTGCCTAAGATGCGCTGGATCCACCGAGGATCGACTTTCTTATTCGCGAACAGCCCTGAGCGGATCACCGCAGGGGCTTCCAAATTGTTTTCGATATGAGCCGTCTTGGCGAACTGAGGCGCGATTTGAGCCTTGGCGCTGCCAGACCGGACGAGCAAATTGTGTGAAACAACGTTCCCTGCCGGCGCAAGGGGATTGCTGCCCAAAATATTGACAAGCGCCGGGTACCTTTCGCTCCACGGAGGAGACTCGTAAGGCATCGCGTTGAGTCGGTCCATTAGAGTGGGCAGCATGGATTTGCCCCATCCTAGGCCACGGTCATCGCAATCGAAAGCGAGATCGCAATGGATGAGCACATTGTTTTCGATGTCGTTGTCCCTTCCGCCGCCAACCAAAAAGCCCCAATGGCAGTTCTGAATCACATTGCCGATCGCGGTGAGTCCGCTCGCCAAATCGTCAAAGTAAATTGCAGGCTCCCACTTTCGCAGACCCACGTTGTCGTGAAAGTAGTTGTAGCGAATAGCCGTGCCTCGGGCCGTCCAGTCTCGTCCCGTGTAAACCACGCCCCCGTCGCCTGTGCGCGTGATCGTTCGGTAGAACTCGTTGTATTCGATAATGTGGTCGTTGCCGCCGAAGATGATCGCAGAATGGGGGGCATCGTGCATGGAGCAGTAAGAGACCCGGTTACCGTCGCCGTCGATTTGAACCGCCGGCCGATACGTTTGGCTCAGGCGCTCATAATCCGAGATCTCGCAGTGATCCACAAAATGGTGGGCAGGCTGGAGGGTCTTACGGTCTCCACCGCTCAGGAGCACCCCACCCTCGCCTGTAGCGCTGATCGTGCAATGCTCCAGTCCGCAATCGTGCCCGCCGCTGACGGCCGCCGCCCGTTCGCCCAGCCCTTGGAAAGAGCAGTCCCGAACCAGTACACCGGCTGAATCCGAAATGTCCACCCCGTCCCCTCGCGAGTCAGCGAGCCGAAAACCCTCGAGGACCACGCCCGAGGCGCCTTTAACATCGAGCAGCGGCGCGGAAAGGACGGATAATCGGTAGCTCGCCAGATCGCCCTCGATGGCTTCAATAAAATACAGCTTGTCGTGGACTCGGTCGATCCAATACTCGCCCGGAGCGTCCAGTTCTTCAAGCAGGTTCTCGGCAAAGAACGGCGTGTTCTTGTCCAGCCCGTATTGGGGCGACTTCGCAAGGCTTACCGTCCCGTCTGGAGCGATATCAGCGGCATGGATGCTCTCGTCCGCCCAGTCATATTTCCAGTAGCCGTAAAACCAGGCGTCCTTATCACCTGCCCACAGCTTGGAACGATCGCCGGCCCTAAAGATGGCTTTGCGAGGTTTCCCTTGATCCTGTTCTGCGCTGCCGGGATCGATCACGGTCTCAACCGACGCATATCCTTCGTTGGGCCAGCGGGCCAGACGCATCGGCTGGTCGTGATCGAAGAGTTCGTTGAACTCGGGATGAGGAGCATTGGGAAAGCCCCGCGGCTGGATCGGATCGACTTGGGCGACACCAAGCGCTGCCAGGTCCACGACCCGGATCTTCGACCGGGCCGCCGGATCGATGATCCGGCCCAGGATTGTGGAATCAGAGCATTTCAAAATGGCAGATGGGGGAATGAGCACGCTGCCCGTGAGAGTCGCGTGATCGCCTTCAATGGTCAAACCGTTGTCCTTGTCGTTTAGGCCGACCGTACGATTGACTTCATAGACGCCCTTGTGGACCACAATCTTGTGGGCATGCATGCTTCTCGCCCTTTCAATGGCTTGTTCAAGCGTCGCAATCGAACTGCCGGGCATAACGTGAACGGTAGGGCCGCTAGAGAGAACCGAGAAACCAACCAGAATCGAAAGCATTGCCCTGAAAGCTTACACGTAGGGCAGCAAGCCTTCCGTGAAATTCAACGCATGTGACGCGCGTCGGCGACAAGCCCACTGTAACATCACGATATGAATACCAATTTCAACTTATCGTGGGCGCTTTGCATTGGTCTTATTAACCGGAGTTTTCGCCGTAGGCACGTTTGCCGTGCAAGCCTGTGCCAAAACCCCTTCCGCTGCCTTCACTAAAGGCAAAGGCATCAAATGCAGCCTCGCCAAGGTTGAGGACGCGCAAAGAAGCGGGCTTACTGCCTACACGTATTTCGTGCCCAGCGGCTGGCAGAGCAAGTCTTCCTTGAACTGGAACACCCAAATCACGTACATCGCGGACTTCACCGCAAACACCCCCGACGGCCAATACCTGGTTGAGCAGGTTCAGCCATTGAACATGCAGTATGTGAATTCCAACGGAAAGATCCTGCAAGGTTTCCGGATCACCAAAGCAATCGACTACCTCCACGGCTTGATCAGTGCCTTGGAACAAAAGGGAACGGTGAGCAACGTGAAGGTTGTGCAGGAATACAACGAAGACGCGCCTTTAACCGAGTTCGAGAAGAATATGCCCAAGCCGCTGCCTTCCATCGGTGGCATGGTTCAAACCACTTTTAACCAAACCGCCTTTATGAAGATCTCCTTCGAAAAAGACGGACATCAGCTTGTCGGCAGCGTCGGCACCACCGTCTACGGATATCTCTTGGTCAACAACATGAAGATGGGAATCGGCCCCACGGCAAGAATGTGGCTGAGCGAGAACGGAACCTATGTAGTTGGCCCGACGCTGCTCATCGTGACACCACCGACTCCGGATCCGGCCAAAGTTAAGGAAGCTCAGATCGTGTCTTCCAGTGGAAGAATCACGCCCAAGTTCGGGCAATTCTGCGCTCAACTGGCTCTTGCCAAGTCTCAGGCAGACCTGCAAGCCAGCGCCGAAAGAGGCAGACAGTTCATCCAACAAATGAGACAGCAAACGGCCCAGATCAAGGAAAATTTTGAGGCGAGAATGGCGCAGAAAGACGCCGACACCCACGCTTTCTGCAACTATATTTTGGACCAACAGGACTACACGGACCACTCGGGCAATGTGGTGACTTTGCCTTCGGCCTATACGCACTCCTGGACCAACGGGAACGGAGAATACATCCTGAACGATAACCCGACGTTCGATCCGAAGGGCATCGGTCTCAACACGTGGCAGCAGTTGGAAAAAACGAAATAAGGCTGAAATCTATACGGCAAAATGCCGTATGATATTATTAGAGATGGCAGACCGCCGCGCGCTTGAGGCAGCTAGAGTTGAATTCCGCATGCCTGCAGACTTAAAGAATGAAGTCGAGGAGGCAGCCGCTCTTGTGGGTGCCACCTTCACATCTTTTGCGACCGAGATTCTGGTTGAAAGAGCCCGCCAGGTCAAGCGCGAGCACGGCCTGGCCGTTTTGAACAATCAAGACCGAGACGCTTTCCTCAAAGCGCTTGCCAATCCGCCAAAGCCTTCGCCCTCGCTCGTCGAGATAATGAACGCACGGGTTCAGATATAGAGTGGCCGAGGTCGTTGTAGAGCTTCTGACAAAAGCTCACGACCGCAAGTCTTTCAACAGCGGAGCCGCCGGCCAAAACGAATTCCTTCGCATTCGAGCAAGAAAGCATGCCGAGTTGGGCTATAGCCTCACCTACGTTGCAGTCGAAACGGGTGGAACCAGGATTCTTGGGTTTGTCACCCTCTCATTGGGGAGCATCGAGTTCGCTGAGATCAACGAGCAGATTAGTGCCCGCTTGCCGCGATACCCCATGCCGGTTGTTCGATTGGGACAGCTTGCCACAGATAGGGAGTTCCAGGGTCGGGGAATCGGCCGTTTGTTGTTGAGGGTTGCGATTGAGAAGACGGTGGAAGTAGCTCAGCAGCTGGGATGCCACGCTTTGGTGATCGAGGCAGATAACCAGAAGGCTTACGATTGGTACATCGGCAATGGCTTTCTGAGGCTAAGTGAAAGAGCGATGCGCGTTTACCTGCCAGTTGAAACTCTAAAAGCTGCCATGGATTTAGCTCATCCATCCTGAAGGGGTTGTACGATGCGGCCGTGTGCTGGCCCATTAGAACGTAGGTGCCGGCTGGTCACGTCAGTTGTTTCGGAGGATTCGTCTTATGCTTGTTCCCATGTTTGCTTTTGCGGCCTTGTTTGTCCAGCCGGTGCAGGATTCCCATTTAGAGGTTCACTTGCAGCATGTGAAGCCGGCTCACTTCATGCGGGTCGAATGGAGGAAGCTAGAGAGCGACCTTTTGCCAAAAGGGTTTGACGAGAAATGCAAGGTCAGCATGGACAACGACCGAAACCTGCTCATTCTGGATGGACCAAAACCAGAACTCGAACAAGCCAAGGACGTCATCTCCTTCTTTGACGTTAGCCCGACTAAGATACGCCTTTCGCTAACTGTTTCTAACCCCGCTGAGGGCGATAGCTTTGCTTCAGACGCAACGGTAGACAGCACTACCGCTTGGCACACAGAGTCCGATGCGCTTGGGATTTCTTTGACTCTGACCCCGAGAATCAATGACGATGGAACAATCAGTGTTCTAGTCGCCGAGAAACTGCTTAGCGGCAAAGATAACGGTGCTCTAACTGGCGCCCGCCTCCGAAAAGGACAGAAGCTCGACCTATACATTCCTATGAAAGCCGTATCGCAAAATCCCAAAGGTTCTTCAAAAGAGGACTCCGAACTTCAATTGCAGATTAAAGCGGAAGTTGGATAGGATAGTTCGATGGACGAATCCGAAGAGGAAGATCCGCTGGCCGATATCAAGGCGTATGACGACTTCATAGACGGCAAGATTCAGATGACGCCGTACAACGAGCTGGACAAGCGAGGGTGCGCCCCGCCGTTCATCGAAGGACTGTCCGGCGAGGACGTAACCCGCGAACTCACCAACCTCATTTGGAACCTCGCGGACCTAAGCATCTATATCGATAGCGTAGGCCATCTCTCGGACCGCGAGCTTTATATCGAGCTGTTGGAGTTCTGCGACGAACCCAATATGTTCTTCCCGGGCAACAAAAACGCCTGCTGCGCCTGGTCGCCTGTCGGCAACGGAGGAGACGAGGACACATACCTGCGCTACTACGCGGATGACCAGACCCGGGAGCAATGGGCACGGGACTACAAATTGACGCTACCGCCAAAGGAGCCGCTGCCATATCCAAGGCCGTGGATCCCAGTTTGGGACCCATATAGGGACGAATAGGTCCCTTTGCCGTCCCAACCCCACGGTGCAGGCCCAACGGGCCGAGTTGACATAGCGAAGGGTGGAGTGTTCCGCCGTAAGGCGGCTCACGAAGCCCTGGTAAAAGCCCCCACACAGTCCAGGCCCAACGGGCCGAGTTGACATAGCGAAGGGTGGAGTGTTCCGCCGTAAGGCGGCTCACGGAGCCCTGGTAAAAAGCCCCCAGACAGTCCAGGCCCAACGGGCCGAGTTGACATAGCGAAGGGTGGAGTGTTCCGCCGTCAGGCGGATCACGAAGCCCTGGTAAAGAGCCGCTAGAATCTCGAACCAACTCCGCCCGAATACCCGACTCAGTTCTTCGCCAAAAAACCCTCAACCGTTTTGTAGAAGAACTCCGGATCGTCGAGCATGATGAAATGCCGGGACTTCGCGTCGATCACCAACTTCGCGTTAGGGCATTTGGCGATTTCCGATGCATAGGTTTTGTGAAGCTTCTCTTGATCGTTCGGCATCCACTGGCCGGCGCCAAGAAGAAGCACCGGCGATTGGATCTTGGCGACTTCGTCGCGAAGGTCGATGGTCATCATCTCTTTCATCGACTGGGCGACATCCGCAGGATCGGACTTCCCGCAAATCGGAACCAAGGCTGCCGCTTGAGCCGGATTGGTGATCTCCGAGGCCAAAGCCTGCTTGGTTTGCTGCTCAAACTGGGCCGGGGTCTCCGCGCTGATGGTCTTCGCAATCATCTCGGCCACCGGCTGATTGCTTTGAGCGGTTGCCATAGGGTTCACCATCGTGCCAAGAAATGGCAGCCCGTCCACCGAAATCAGGGGACCAAAAAGCTTGGGTTCCGCGCAACCGAGATAAAAAACCATAAAGCCGCCCAAGCTATGCCCAATCACCGCCGGGTGGTCGAGATGCTTATCCTTGACGAACGCGAGGATCTCATCGCGAACCCGCGGCAAATAAGGGCCGGTGATCGGCGTCTGACCGGCAAAGCCCGGCAAGGTCAGGACGTAGCAGTGGTATTTGGATTTGAGCCGTGCAACCGTGGCATCCCAAACCCCGCCGCCGCAGGTCATCCCCGGAATCAGGATAACCGGCTTGCCTGTACCGGTTTCCTGCACGTTAAACGAATACGGGGAGGCAAAAACGGAAACGGTCGCCGCGCCAAGCAGCAACGAAAAAAAGGCCCTTCTCATGATCAGAAGAGTTTACGGAGTAAATCGGTGCCTCTGGGACTAACGGGCCATCTGGAGTGCATATGGGGTGCGCGGCCGTGCATGTCCTGAGCGCAGTCGAAGGGCATGTCCTGAGCGTAGTCGAAGGGCCCGTCCTGAGCGTAGTCGAAGGGGCCGCGCTTTGTCAGCGCAGGCCCCCGCAATCCAACTTCAATCCCTACTCGCTAGCGGATCGACAACGCCTTCGCCAGATAGCTTTGCGCTTCCTTGAACTTCCCGATTGCTTCCACGCGCTGGTCGTGGTACATCGGATCCGCGTTATCCAGCATTCCAATCGCCTGCCCGATGAGATCGGAGCCCTGCTTGAGTTTCTGGTCGCTGGCGGCCACATCCCCCGCCGGATATTTGGATCGCAGCTCCGTGTCCCGAATACGCTTGGGCGGGATCGGGTTGCCATTCTTGTCCAGTTTAGGCGCTGGCGGTGGCACGCCTTTCAGAGCGCATTCAAGCAAAATGTTGCCCTCATGAATGCAGCGCATGGCGTCCACCCGCTGATAGTCGTAGATGTGTAAGGCCGAAGCCAGTAACTCATGCGCCTGGTGCGCCAGCTTCATTCCTTCACGCATATCCTTGTTGCTCGCACGTTTGGCGCCGTGCTGTAGAGCGACCGCCGAGGGAGGCGTCATCGCCTGACCGATGCAAAGAACCGCCGCGAGGATTGCGGCGACGAACAGTGTTTTCTTCATATTTAGTTTCTCCTGAGACAGAATCGTCAGTTGCATTGGGCTAAAGACGAGCCGAAAACGGCCCCGTTTACCAGATATGACTTTCGACCTAGACATAGAAGACACGATCCAGAGCTAGACTATGACTCATGGCCCAACATTCGGGCACTTCGTTGGCAGACCGGGATCCTTGGCTCGCCCCATATCGCGATGTGATCGGGCGACGCGACCTTTATCACGGACAATTGCGGCACGAGATCGATCAACACGGAGGCCTGCTCGGCTCAATTACGCAAGGGCACAAGGTTTTTGACCTTAACCGGGGCTCAAAGGACGGGGTCGAGGGCTTTTGGTATCGCGAATGGGCGCCCGGAGCTTCCAGCTTGCGCCTCATTGGAGACTTCAATGGTTGGGATCGGGGCGCGAACCCCGCCGAGCGGGATGAGTTCGGCGTCTGGTCGCTGTTCTTGCCACTGGAAGAAGTCAAAGACCGGCTGGTTCATGAGAGCCGCTACAAAGTCCATGTGGTTTCCCATTTGGGGGGTATGGACCGGATACCCGCCTACGCCAAGCGCGTCCTCCAGGAAGAGGACCAATCCTTTGCTGCTCGCTTATGGATGCCCGAGCAGGGGCATGTTTTCCGGAACCCCAGGCCGTTGCTGATGGCCGAAGGCCCCCGAATCTACGAAGCCCATATCGGCATGGCGCAGGAGGAAGGCAAGGTCGGCTCTTACGACGAGTTCAGGCTCAACGTCCTCCCACGAGTGGCAAAGCTCGGTTACAACGCATTGCAGCTCATGGGCATTCAGGAGCACCCCTATTACGGCTCTTTTGGCTACCATGTGAGCAGCTTCTTCGCTCCCTCCTCACGGTTTGGAACTCCGGACCAGCTGAGAACCCTCATCGACGCCGCCCACGGTCTCGGCATCCTGGTCCTGCTCGACATCGTTCACAGCCATGCGGTGAAGAACACCGCCGAGGGGCTGAACCTGTTCGACGGAACCCAGCACCAGTACTTCCACGACAGCGCCAAGGGCGAGCACCCCGCCTGGGACTCCATGCTGTTCGACTATTCCAAGGCCGAAGTGCGCCGGTTCCTCCTCAGCAACATTCGCTACTGGCTGGAAGATTTCCAGTTCGATGGGTTCCGTTTTGACGGCGTGACGAGCATGATGTACTTGGACCACGGGCTCGGTTCTGCCTTCTCGAGCCTGGATGATTACTTCGGCCCGAACGTCGACGATGAGGCACTCACCTACCTCAAGCTCGCGAACGATGTTGCCCGCACGGTTTACCCCCATGTGATTTCGGTGGCTGAGGACGTGTCCGGCATGCCGGGCCTGGCAAGGCCCGTCTCGGAGGGCGGCCTTGGGTTCGATTACCGCCTGAACATGGGTGTGCCCGACTACTGGATCAAGACCGTAAAGGAGAAGCAGGACGAGGATTGGAGCCTTGGCGACATCTACGGAGTGATGCTCAACCGCCGCCGGGATGAGAAGCACATCGGCTATGTGGAAAGCCACGACCAGGCGCTCGTCGGCGACAAAACCCTCGCCTTTTGGCTCATGGACTCGGAAATGTACAGCCAGATGTCGAATGACCGCCAGAGCATCGTCATCGACCGGGGCGTCTCACTCCTGAAAATCATCCGGCTAATCACTTTCTCGCTGGCGGGTGAGGGGTACCTGAACTTTATGGGCAACGAGTTCGGCCATCCCGAGTGGATCGATTTTCCCCGCCCCGGAAACGGAAACTCCTACCACTTCGCACGACGGCAATGGTCATTGGTGGACAATGGGTTTTTGCGGTACGCGAAGTTGAACGAGTTCGACCGCTGGCTGCAGGCCCTGGACCCCGCCTTTCACCTCCTGAACGATGAGCTCATTGATCAGTTGGCGTTGCATGAAGACACGAAACAGCTCGTCTATCGCCGAGGCCCGCTGGTTTTTGCCGTGAACCTTCACCCATCCGAGTCCGTGCCGGAGCTCCGAATCCCCATTCCGGAACAGCAGGACTACCGCCTGGTCCTAACAACGGACAGCCCGCGATTTGCCGGCTTCGGTCGCTGCGACGAAACCGCGAACTATATGTGGCAGGATGTCCCCATGTACGGTTGGAAGCAATCGTTGCAGATCTATTTGCCAAGCAGGTCGGCAATGGTTTTCGCGCCGGAACGCCTTTGGGGAGTGATGGAAGAGTATAGGGAGATCTTGAGCGAAGTTTGAAGTAACAAACGGAGACTGCCGGGCATGAAAATGGGACCACAGCATGCTCGCCCCGGGGCCTTGGCATACCGCCACCCTTCCTCCGGAAGCTCTGTGGGGCGCACCACGCCACGTAATTCCAGGGAACGCAAACAATAAGTCCTTAGTCCTCATTTATTTCTGTAAAGATGTAAAAAGGCGAATTCCGCAGTATAACAATGTTGGTCGGTGGTCTTGGGCGATACGCCCAGGACAAGCGTGACATCTCCGCGGATTCGCGGACCTGCCCAAAAACCTTATCGATAACCGAGGTGGGTTGTGATAACTGATTGCGCGCACTTGCTCCGACTAATGGAGCATGGATCCATCCCGAAACATCTGGAAGGAGGATGGAAGATCGAGGAGCCGGATAGAGAAACCGGCAAGTTCGTTCTCGCGGACGTGAGTAGCTTTGCGATTTCGCAAGCCCGAAAGCTTGACTATATTGAGGTGCTCAAAACCGATGAGGGCTACATCGCCCAGCTCAGGAACATGGCTGTCAACTCGGCCGCCAACGACCTTGCGGCCCTCGACGATGACCTCACGGGTCTCGGAGACCCGTCCAGGTTAAGCGCTCTGGATGAGAGCGGCCTGATGGGGTCTTTTCCTGAGGAGAGGTTCGACCGCCTAACTCGGTTGGCCTGTTCGGTCCTAAAAACGCCGGTCAGCCTGTTCACGGTGGTGTCCGCGAGCGAAGTCTATTTTAAGAGTCAGTTCGGTCTAGAGGGACCGGTCGCCGAAAAGCGCACGATCCCGTTTAACGAATCGATTTGCAAGTTCGTGGTTTCGAGCGGAAAGAAACTGGTTCTGTCCAGCGCCCACGAGCATCCCAACGCGAAACATTCGGCGATGATGAGTTCCCTCAATGCAAACGCCTATGTAGGGGTTCCCATTAAGTTAGGTGAGGGAACGAATTTAGGCGCTTTTGCCGTTATCGACCGCGTTCCCCGACACTGGACGAAGCACGAATTGGACCTCGTCCGCGACCTTGCGGAAACGGTCAACGAGCTCGTGCATGCACTCTGTCCAATCATTGGAGTTTGATGAAGTTCATGAGTTTTTCTCCTTGCTGGAGTCGATGAGATGCTGGATCACTTCGATTTCTTCTTCAGTGAGCGGCTTCTTCGTATCCACCAAAGCGGTCAGCGCGCTGGTGAGGCTTCCGTCAAAGAATTTTTGGATAACGCCGAGGAGGGCGTCCTTGGCGGCGGCGGCCCGAGGTTTGGCGAGCCGGTAGACGAATGACCGTCCGCTCTTAACCCGTATAGTAATGCCCTTCGCGTCCATGATGGCGAGAAGACTTCGCACCGTGGAGTTGGTAGGCGCGTCGGGAAGCAGTTCTTCAATTTCCGCAGCGCTGAGCTGAACGTGGGCCACAAGCAGATCCATGATCTGCTGCTCTCTCTTGCTCAGGTAGCGGCTGCGGTCTTGCTTTGCCATACTGCGATTATTTTCGCACATAGATCGCGAAGGTGCAAGGGTAACTGTGAAAATATTCGCGTTTACTGTGGGCCGTGAACCGTAAACTGTGAACAGTGAACCGTGAACCGCGAACTGGGAACTGACGGGGTTGTGCTTTTCACGATTCTCTCCGAGTGAAAGAACTCTTTGCACGAGGGCCCCAGCCAGCAACGCGAATCCGGCAGTTTACGGTTCACGGTTCACGGTTCACGGTTCACGGTTCACTCACAACTCACAGTTCACTCCCCAACAAGGTGTACAGTTAAAGGCAGATGATTTCGGTTCAGCATCTAACCAAGTTCTTCGGCCAGCAGGTCGCGGTGAACAACCTTTCGTTCGTAGTCCCCGCCGGCCAGATCGTGGGCTTTTTGGGGCCGAACGGCGCAGGGAAAACCACGACGCTCAAAATGCTTACCGGAATGCTCCAGCCGAGCGCGGGAACCGCGCAGATATGCGGATTCGATCTCCACACCCAGACCTTGGAAGTCAAGCGCCACATCGGGTTCGTGCCCGAATCCGGCGCCGTGTACGAATCCCTTTCCGGACTCGAGTATCTGGAAATGATCGGGGCGCTCTACGGCATCCCGCCCGAGCAGTCCAGGCTGCGCATCTACGAGTTCATCAGCTTTTTCGACCTCAGTGTGGACACGCTCCAAAACAAGCTTCTCGGGGCTTACTCCAAAGGCATGCGCCGCAAAGTAGTCATCACGGCCGCGCTTCTCCACAACCCGCCCGTTGTCTTCTTCGATGAACCGCTGGAAGGTCTCGATGCCAACGCGTCGGTTGGATTCAAAGCCCTGATTCAATCCCTCGCCAAAGAAGGGAAGACCATCCTCTACAGCTCCCATATCCTGGATGTGGTCGAGCGCGTGTGCGATCGAGTGATAATCATCGACAAGGGGAAGCTGCTCGTGGATGGTTCCGCGGAAGAACTGGTAGCCGAACACAATTCGGGCACGCTGGAGAAGCTTTTCACCGAACTCACCGGCGGCGGCGAGCTGGAAAAGAGAGCGGAAACGTTCGCTAAGACCTTTTTGCCGTGACTTCGATGATAAACAGAGTGAGTGGGTACCGCCTTTCAGGCCCAACGGGCCGAGAAGAATTGAGCGAAGGGCGAAGCCCTGGTAATGGGCGTGCATCAAAATCTAGTGGGCTTCGATGATAAACAGAGTGAGTGGGTACCGCCTTTCAGGCCCAACGGGACGAGGAGAATTGAGCGAAGGGCGAAGCCCTGGTAATGGGTGTGCATCAAAATCTAGTGGGCTTCGATGATATACAGACTGAGTAGGCGCCGCCTTTCAGGCCCAACGGGCCGAGAAGAATTCGAGCGAAGGGCGAAGCCCTGGTAATGGGTGTGCATCAAAATCTAGTGGGCTTCGATGAGATACAGACTGAGTAGGCGCCGCCTTTCAGGCCCAACGGGCCGAGAAGAATTGAGCGAAGGGCGAAGCCCTGGTAACGGGTGCGTACCAGAATCTGGCGGGCTGAAGGTCCGCGACAACGGCCCCCGTGGATTAAAAGGCGTGGCGATAACACCGTGTTCCGTGGCCGACCTAAAGCCGGCCGGAACCAAATCGCGGGGCCCTTACCAAGGCTTCGCCCTTCGCTCAATTCTTCACGGCCCCTTGGGCCCGCCAGAAACTCTGGAGACCAGCTTCTAATGTCTATCCCCGAACCACCCCCCATCATCCCGGGCAAAGCGTCCAAGGTGACGCCGGAGGCAACCCTCAGAAAGCTCTTCATGACCCTTTTCCTAAGGGGAAGAACCTCACAGGGGCTGGGCCACTACAGCAGCCTCAATAAGAGCACGGGGCCGACCTCGATCGCCAAACGCCTCGGCCTTATCCTTGCCCTTTATGCTTTCATGGGCCTGACCGCCTTCCTATTCTGGGGCCAGCCCATGTTCGGGCTTTCCGCCTATCTGCATGCGATGACCTTTATGTGCCTCGGCATGTTTCTGGTCTCCACCGCCGGCGAAACGCTCTTTAATAAGGAAGAGGGCGAAATTCTTTTGCACCGGCCGGTGACCGCACAAGCCCTGCTATGGGCCAAGGTGAGCGTCCTGATCCAGATTTCCCTTTACCTGGCGTTCGCATTGAACTTAGGGGGGTTATTTGCCGGGTTCGCAACCGCCAACGCCAATTGGCTATATCCGTTTGCTCATGCCGCCTCTACGGCCGTGGAAGCACTCTTCTGCGCGAGCTGTATTGTCCTCGTGTACCAGCTCTGCTTGAAATGGTTCGGCCGTGAGCGCATGGAAAACATGATGACCATGATGCAGGTGGTCGTGATGGCAGTGTTCATCATTGGCAGCCAGGTTGTGCCCCGCGTGCTCATGACCAATATGGTGGCCACGCAGTTTGGACAAACCGCGCACGTCTCGGTTCAGAGGCCGCTATGGTTGTATCTAATTCCGCCCGGATGGTTCGCCGGCTTTGATGACGCCATCGCGGGCAGCCACTCGCGAATGGCTTGCCTCCTCGCTCTGGTTGGCGCGGGGGCAACTGCACTCGTGGTTTGGCTGGCGTTCGGAAAGCTAGCGAAAACGTACGAAAGCGGATGGCAGTCGCTCAACGAATCTGCCGAGCCGAAGATCGGCCAAACGAGAGGCCTTCGCAGGCTTACCAGAATTGCTCAGGTCCCACCTTTGAGGTGGTGGCTGAAGGGTTCGATAGAACGAATGTCGTTCGTTCTGGTTTCGGCATATCTGCTGCGAGACCGTGAGACTAAGCTGCGGGTTTATCCATCCATCACCTCCGCGCTAATGATGCCGATCGTCATGGCGGTTAGCGGCATCTCGAATAAGTCAATGACGATGTCGATGCCTCATGCCGCTCATGGCTCCCATGCGGTGAGTTCGTTAGATGTCGTTCTCTCGACTTTCGGCGTTGCGTTCGGTGGGGCATTCATCGGATTCATTCCAATGACGGCCTTGAGCCTGCTGAGCTATTCCCAGCAATGGAAGGCCTCCGAGATGTTTCGTGCGGCGCCCATGTTGGGGCCGTGGGCGCTACAGCGAGGCGCGCAAGTTGCGGTAATACTCATTTTGAGCTTGCCGACGCTGATTCTTTTGATTTTGCTCGCAATAGGCTTGCACCAGGGGTTCGCCCTGCCCCTGTTGATTCCCGGGGTGATTCTTGTGCCGCTCTATGCGCTGATCCCCGCCGTGTTCGAAGGGTCCATTCCGCTCGCAAAGGCTTCTGAAGAGGCGAAGTCTATGGGGCGTGGCTGTCTGCTTCTGGCCGCAATGCCCGTTGGCTTCGTCTTCGCCGCAGTCGCCATCGCCGCCTACCAGTTCGGCCTTCTCACGTACATGATCCTTGGGGAGATGGTTATCGTCGGCGCGCTCTGTTGGGCCGGGGACAACCATCTGAAGAAAACCCGCTGGCGAACAATGGAATAGGCAGCCGCCCTTTTTTGGACGACTGCCCTCCACGAATGTTGGAGCCAGGTGAAGCTAAGAGAAGTCTATTTCCCTTCGCCGTTAATCACATGGCTGCTAAAGTCTGCTTGGAATTCTTGAACTCCAAACATCGCGTCAGTTAGCCAAACACTCTTTCCCCAAATGGCATAGCTGGATGCCAACGTGCCGTTCTGGTCAACCGCCATCTTGCCCCAGATAGCGTGCAGGTCAGTGAGGTTGCTGCCCCAAATGGCCATCTGCCCGGACATATTTGCGATGGTGACATCACCGCTGCTGTCCTCCGTCAGGATAGGAGACTCGGCCGGCTGGGTGGCGATCAGGGTCGAGTTCATCGCGGCAGCGATGTCCACGTAACCTGCGCCGTATGTGCACGGGTCGCCAACGCCGTTGGGCGCCGTCCATTTATCGGCCGTCGCCATAAGGCGGAGCTTCACCGTGCTCGGACTGAGTGTTGGGTTTTCGGCTAGCATCATCGCGGCGGCCGCAGTCACCACCGGAGTGGCCATCGAGGTTCCCGAAAGGGTGATGTAGCCTGGCTGATTGGTAGGTGAAGGTCCCCTGCCGCTCCAGTAAGAACTTGGGGGCAGAATGATGCTCGGGTAGGTCTGGTCCAGCCACGTGGTTACCGCGCGTGGACCGGTTGGGGTCGTTCCGTCGGTGGAGATCACATCGTTTCCAGGTGCCACGATGTCCGGCTTCATGACGTAGTCGAGAAGGGTTGGACCGCGGCTGGAATAAGTTGCGATCGTGTCGTCGGACCGGTTGCTGTCGATGTTTTTCATCGCGCCAACCGTGATCACGTAAGGGTCATTTGCGGGAGAGTTAATGGAGCCGTAGTTGGTTCCATAACCCTCGTTGTCCGTGTAGGTGCCCTGGGTATCCGTGATCCGTCCGTTGTTTCCTGCCGCGCATACAATTACAACCCCCATTTGACTCAGGGATTCGCAGGCTTGGCAGAGGGGATCGGTGGTATAGCTTTCGCCAACCGGATGCCCGATGGACATGTTCAGCACAAACCGCGCATTTGCCGGCAGTTGGGGTAGCGTTGCCTTGCCACCGCTAACCGCAAGCTGGATCGTGGACATTGCCGCGATCACGTCGCTCACCAGGCCCTCCCCTTGGGCATTCAAGACCTTTAGGCTGACGAGGTTAAGTGCGCCCGCTCCCGGGTTACTGGCCACTCCCGTAATGGTTTGCGTAAAGTTCGGACCGGTTGAATCGTGGCCGTTGCCACACAGGATTCCGGCGACGTCCGTTCCATGCCCGCAATAGTCCGTCGAAGACGGATCACCGGTCGCAAACGAGACGGCCAGCGGAATGTTCGGAAGGTCCGGAACTGGGTTGACGCCACTGTCGAGGATTCCGACCACTACCTGGCTCAAGTTGAGCCGGGTTCTTGTGGCAGCGAGGTTAGCCCAAGCCGCGGTAGCCATGCTGTTCGAGTCGGTGAAGGAATCGTTCTTCCGAACCACGCCATCAAGGGAAATGTGGTTCACGAAGTCGAGGCCCTCGAGTTTTGACAGGTTGGCATTCGGCACTTTGAGGGCAACCGAATGGATGATGGGTAGTTCGCGGTAAAGGAAGCAGTTCAAACGGGTGAGACGAGCCCGTTTGGCCTCTGTAAGAGGGCCATTGAGCCTGACGATCACCAATGAGACGCCTTTCGTTTCCCGCTTCTCGATTTTCAGTTTTAACGCGTCGTCGCATTTGGAGGTATCCGTTGACGAGACCGCGCCGGCTATCGCCGTCGTGAGTGACAGCGCCGTTGCAAAAGCAACGGACAAAGCCATCCTTCGGCGGCTGCGCACTTGGAGCGCCGTAGGTTTTTGTGTGTTGGTTGTTTTCTCGTGCATAGTTCTCGCTTTCGCAACTTGGCAACCCGGCTGCCGTCCGCCTTGCGGCGATTAGGCCCGTGGCTTTGCGTCACGCGCTTTCACGCGATTTGCCATTTCGATTGCGAGTGTTGGGATGTTCGAGGGTTCTGGAATAGAACGGTGCAAGTACACTAATGACACTTGGTATTTGACGACCGTATTCTTAGCTTAGAGATACCAATTTCAGGGGCATTTACCGGCTCTACTCGACCGGTTTTGCAAACTGAATTCCGCGCCGGGTTATAGTTGACGAGACAGTAATGCTAGGGAGTCTCATTTTTGGGGACACGAGCCGATAATCGCCAAGGTCCGGGATTCGTGCGAATGAAATCCGAGATAGGACTATAGCCGTCCAATCAACTGGAAGCTGACCCTACGCGGCCTTTCGAATGCCGCCGTCTTTCGTCAGTGCCCGAAGCTTGCGTTCCGTCTTCTGGCGCCTCATATCGGAATCCGCGGCCGCGATAAGCGTGGGCGCGTCCTTCCCGTCGTCAGGGAACACCGCGATGCCGGTGCATGCCGCAAGTCTGAGGCTTCCAAGGTTGTGCCGAATCAGTCCGGGCTCAAATTCTCGTAGCGCGCACTGAACCCGATCCGCCAGCTCCTCAGCATCCCGCCGGCTGCCAACTTCGGCGGTCAGCATAAACTCGTCTCCGCCGTAACGTGCCACAGCACCGGTAGCCCCGGCGATTTCCTTTAGGATTTCCGACAGGTCGCAAAGCACCTGGTCGCCCTTCTGGTGGCCAAAAACGTCGTTAATGGAACGAAAACTGTCGAGGTCCAAGCCAATGAGGGCAAAAGCCGATGTGTCTGGCTTTTTGCATAGCTCCTCCACGTGCTCGTTCAAGTAACTGATGCTGTACAGTCCGGTCAGGGGATCGAGCGTGGAACCGGCATGATTTCGATCGAAGATCAAGCCATTGTAAATGGCGGGCGCCACGCGCTCGGAGATCAGTTCGACAATTTGCTTGTCGTAGTCCGTGAAAGCACGGGCCTCACATTCATAGAGGTTAATGGACCCTAGGATCTGCCCTTCGTAGACCATAGGAACGATAAGACAGCTCCTTAGCTCTTGCCACGGATCCAACTCATTGCCGGAAAGCATGATGTCGTCCGAATCGAAATCGCCGGTAAATGCCTTGCCTTCAGCCAAAACACGGCGGGTCAGGCTGCGTTCGCCCATCGTGGAGCCACCTAAGAAGAACTGAGAGTTAATTCCCTTCGCCGCCTTCACGCGCAACTCCTCTCCTTCCTTAAGCAGGAGCGCGCAGGCGACGCCGGGGAAGATGGCTGCCAGTTTGCCGGAAAGAAGCTGAATGGTATCGGAAGCGGCAATGCAGGAGGAAAGCGAGTCGGCGACCTCATAGATCGCCCACAGTTCAGCCGAGGTTTTGGAAATGTCGTTCGCAGCCTGCTTCAGCTTCGTTTCGACCGCCGGCTTGTCGGCCACGACCGCGATCAGCGGTCCTTCGCCATGTTCCGCCATTTCCTTGACGACGCTGTCGATAATTCTAAGGAAAGCCTCCACAACCACGGGATCAAAATGCGTCCCCGCGTCTTTGGTGATGGTCGCCACCGCCTTTTCATGCGTCCAGGCGCGGCGGTAGGAACGCGAGGAGGTTAAGGCGTCATACACGTCCGCAACCGCCATGATCCGCGCGGTGAGAGGGATGTTCTCGCCCGCAAGGCCGTCCGGATATCCGGAGCCGTCCCACTTTTCATGGTGGTGCCGTACGACGGGCAGCACCGGCCAGGGAAACTCGACCGGGTCAAGAATGGCAGCGCCGATCTCTGGGTGCTTCTTAATTTTGTCGAACTCGTCTGCGGTAAGGCGGCCCGGTTTGAGCAGAACGTATTCGGGAACGCCGAGCTTTCCGATGTCGTGGAGAAGCGCGCCCGTGTTGACCGCCTCCATTTCAGATCCGGTGAGCCCCATTTCCGTGGCGATTGCGACCGCATATCGCTGAACCCGAAGAATGTGTTGGTGCGTGTATTGATCCTTGGCGTCAATGGCGAGAGCCAGGCTCTTGATGGTCGCCAGATAAAGCTCGGCCAAATGCTCTTGGCTTAACTGCATTTCCTGAACGTGTTGGAGCTTGTCTTCCGCGCGCGAGATGTAAACCACGTAGCTTTGGTAAACCAGATAGACCACCGGCGCCACGAACAGGAGGATGCCGCTCATGTTGCTCTTGAAGAAGAGTAGCGCGAGCGCGCCAACGCTGGCGCTGGCGAAGTAACTTGGAGCCGTCCAAAGGAAGTTCTCCTTCCAAACGCGCGCGACCTTGCCTTTGGTGCAAAGCGCGATAATGAAGGCAACGCCAAACGTGTTCACCAAATAAAAGGTCAGAGCGGAGCCGACCACTGCGCCAAAGGTGGTTTGCGCGCGCATGGCCAGCGTCCACCCGTTCAGGGTGAGGAACACCAAGCCACCGGCAAGCGCTTCAAAAGCCCCCAGCCCAACATTGAAAGCGATTTGGTGAATGGCCATTCGCTTGGGAAAGAGGCAGCTGGAAAGGCACGTGGCCGCGCCGAGGAGAACCGCCATCTGAGGGCCGAAACGAAGCAAGGCGGTAAAGGTGATGGCGAAGCCGAGCGACATGGAGCCCACTTCTTCGTTCAAAAGGTGCTTGGAAAGAGCGACCTTCTTGCCACCCGCGAGAACCGCGAGAACGATAAAGAGCAGAGGCTCCCACAGCTCTGCTTTGGCCATGGGCAAAGGCGCGACCTGCGAGGCCACGAGCGCAACCGCACCCATTAGTATCACGGCCAAGAGATAAACCCTGGCTGCTACCGGCAAATTACGCAAGACGCTTCTTACAACTCCTCAGCCGCATAGACTCCCCGTATTAGTTTCGGGATTTCAACAATGAATTGTTATGCTTTGGGAATGGGGTATTTGCTATTTAAGGGACCGATGTCGAGTGAGCGGGCGGTGCTTGTCCTGAGCGCCTTCAACGAGGGTGCCAATTTGCCATTCAAAGAGGATTAGGTGTGATAATTATCATCCGGCCAAAAAGTCCGGCAACGTTACACTTTGAAGCGTCCGCTACGCTCAAAAGCTCTTGAAGAAGAACACCAAAGCGATGGCGGCTACGAATAGGTCGGAATACATCGCAAGATTCTCCGCAAACTCGCGATGCTTATTCGCCGCATGCAAGGCTCCAGCGAAGCCGAGAAAGAGACCTCCGGCCAAAGCTGCCGGAGGCTGCCAAGCCGATTTCCAAAGGGACGCAATGGCAGCGAGTCCGATGCCGACGTTGGCCGCTCCAAGTTCGCGAACCAGTATCCAGACCTTTTCTCCACTGATTCTCAGAATGCCTTCAGAAGTGAGTCCTGGCTTGATTATTTGTCGCACGCCCGCCGTGAACAGTCGAACGCCGATGCCCCAAAACACCAACCACTTACCGAGCACGAGCAGGACTGAGAGATGGGTGCCGTACTGCGTCAGCTCGACCGCAGTGCAGCCGAGCGGGAGCACGAACATAAACAGAACGACTACGAGGACGAACATGTCGGCAAAGTATAGACTTTCACTTAGCAAATTATTGGCGAAACCTCTCGCAGTGGACCAACCGGCAGCACTGGTCTGGAACTGGCGAGGATCTTTGTAAAGAGCTTCGGCATCGCATAAGGTGTTTGGCGGTCGAGTGGCCCGGTTCCGGAACTCGGCCGGAATCTCAGCAGCAGGGAAGCGGTGAACACCGACGCGTTTATCAGACTGCAAATCCAAGATCGAGCCAACTCTTGAGTCAACTCGCGCCACGAAGTAAAAGCTCTTACCGGGTGGGCCAAAACCTCTCCCGCGCCAACAACACTGCCCCGTAATACAGCGCAATCCAATAGGCATTGAAAGCGGGAACCTGAACCGCGCACCAGGGTTGGTTGCCCATCCAGTCCGTAACGAGCAATATCCAACCGGCAAGCGGACCGCAGATCGCCCGAAAAACTCCCGCCTGAAACGGGCCGGAAATCAGTCCAAGCGGCCACGCAATAAGACCCGCCGCGATAATGACGGGAACGACCGGCGTAATCGCCAAGTTCGCAACCGGCGCAACAAACGAGACTTCGCCAAAATGAAACGCAGTTACCGGCAAAGCAGCCAAAGTTGCAACAAGGCTCGTCCGGAACAGCAGCCAAAGGCGGCTTCCCATCTGATTCAAAAAGCGGCGTGACCGGTCCCGTTTCAAAGGTCTCCAGAACAGGGCCAAGGCAAGGGAAGTCACGAAGCAAACCTGAAATCCCGGCGTGTAGACCGTCCATGGCTGCCAAAGGAGCGTCAAAATGGCGGCGAGGCCCAAGGCGCTCAGTAGGTCCGGTTCTCGGCGAAACAGGTAGGCGGCTAGCGCCACCACCGCAACGATACTCGACCGAATCACGGCGGGATGAAGACCCGTTGCGCTGGCGTACAGGGCCAGAACGAAAACGATCAAGGCAATCTGCCCACCGCGCTTTATCGGCAATCGCGAAAGCAAGAGCTGGAGCATGAGGGCGAGAAGATAGACCTGCAGGCCCGACGCCGAGAGAATGTGGGCAACGCCCAAGCGGTCTACCCGTTTTTCGGCAGCGCGGTCGAGAACCCCACCCGCCCCGAAGCACATCGCGCCCACCATAGCCGCTTGGTCTTGGTCAAGGTCGTTGCGGACGTCTTGAAAGAAGGATTCCCGCGCGCGGCTGCTCATCTCAAACCAAATCGGGCCGGACCTCAAGACCTGCGAATCTCCGGAGCGACAAAGGAGCGTCGCCGCGGCGCCCTCCGTCTCCAGCATCTCGGTGTAATCGCCGTGCGGTGGCAAAATCCTCCCATAGGCCTGAACCCGCTGACCCATCGCGATGTCGGTTCGACCTTCAAAAATGACTTGGAATAGGTGGTTGCCTGTGTTAACCAGGCTGGTTTCGCCAAGCCGCCCGACGCTCGGAGGCGTGGAGACCACCCCCTCGATGCGCATGGACCCAAAATCTTGCGAAAGCGGCTTCGAAGGAGGCGGAGCAAGAATGAGCCCGATAACGCACGCCGCAGCAGCCCAAACGCAGGTGGCCGGCTTCTGCCGGCTAAGATAAAGAAGCAGGGCGAGGAAAAGAAAGTTAAGGGGGTGGTCGATCGCGCTGATGCCGACGATTAGGCCAATCGATGCAGCCAGCAGCGGCCGCCCGGCCAAATCCCGCTTCATTCCGATTTCTTAAGGCGCCTGTCCACGATTTCTCGGATGGAAAGATCGCGGAGACTGTCCGCGTGCTCGGCTTTGCGCTGGGACATCCCGTCGTCCTCTTCGGATTCCGCCACTGGCAGCGGCCGAACGCCGAACCGCAGGTTTTGAAAGAGGCCGTTTTCGTGAGCGAGCCCATGAAGCTTGTTCAGGATCATGCCCTTGCTCATGCGAAGCTCTTGTGCCCAGGCGGAGCCGGTTACCGCGATCCAAACCGTGCCGCGGTCATAGCGCTCCGGCGCCGAACGGGCCGCCATGGCTTCACCCACAACTTCCGGCCAGCGGCGCAGTACGCGCATGGCGCGCCCGGCCTTTTGCACCTCTTCGCGGCCGATGGCCTCCGGAACGATTGCGGAAATCTTCCTCACGAGTGTGAGGATGCTACCCAAAAAGAAAGCTCCCGCTCGGCGCTTGCCGGCGGGAGCTTGCAGACACTCCTCGGAATCAGAGGCTAATGATGGCGGCCGTCGTGCATCGGCACCATCGCTCCATGACCCCACGGGTTCGCCGTGTTGTCCATCGTGTCCTTGTTGACGACTTTGGCGCTCAGGAAGAACACAACCTCGGTTCTCTTATGGTCGTTGGATGTGCGCCCGAACAGAAGGTTCAAGATCGGGATGTCCTTGAGAATAGGCCATCCGCCGTGGCTCTTCTGGTCCGTGTCCTGGATGAGACCGCCGATCGCGATCGTATCGCCGTCATTCATGATCAGAGAACTCTGTGCGATTCGGAGACCCGTTTGGGGAATCTCGCCACCGCCAGGAACCGGGGTGAAGCTCTCCAGAGTGCTCACCATCGGTCGAATCTCCATCGTGATGTTGTTGTCGCCGCCGATTCGGGGAAGAACCGTGAACTTCACGCCAACTTCCACGTCGCCCGTTTGAACGGAAACGCCGTTCTGGGTCGATTGAATCGATTGGATGTATTTGATGTCGTCGCCGACGAACATTTCCGATTCTCGGCCGTCGAGAGCAACGATGTTCGGCCGGGCGATCATCTTGTTGCTGCTGGCGAGCTGGTCGAGGGTTGCGGTGACGCTGGCGCCTCCGCCGTGCCCGAATCCAAGCGTTACGCCGGACTGGCCCGCGCCGCCAAGGGACTGTACACCCGAGCTGGTCGGCGTTGAAGGACCATTCTGGTTCATATTGAAGGACTGGAGGGTGCCACCGGTGAGGAGGCTCCAGTTGAGGCCCAGGTTCAGAGCGTCTTCTTTCGAAAGCTCCATGACCCGGAGCTCCAGAGCAACCTGCTTCGGTTCCACGTCCACCGCCCCAAGATAGGAGATGGCGTTCTTGATTTGGTTCGGGCTGCCTCGCAGCACAAGCTTCATCGCAACTGCCGCGCTCTCGTCGGCGATAAAGGAGGTTGTGAGGCCTGCCGTGCTGTTGCTGTCCACGATCTGCGTAGGACTGTTCAGGTTGGTGTCGCTGCCGCCGCCGCTCGTGCTGGCGGCGCCTTGGGCCTGCGAGGAACCGGCCTGCGTGCCTACCGTCTGGGAAGACAGCTGCTGGCTTTCACTTGCCGTTTCGCCCTTGCTGTAAGCAAGGTGTGGGAGACCTACCGAAGAAGCCGGGACGGAAACCGAAAGCCCGGGGAACTTGGCGACCAAGTCCTCGCGAAGCGCTCTCGGGTCCAGATATTTCACGTCGTAGACCACATAGTCGCCCGCGCTGTCAGACAGTGAGTCAATAGCGGTGAGGTTCTCGATGATCCTGTTGACCTCGGTCTCGCGGCCATACAGGGCGATTGTCTGCGCTCCGGTGCTGCCGGTAGGAGTCGCGAAGAGTTCGACGGTTCCGATCTTGGCATGGGACTGGCCACCGCTTGTCTTGTCCGTGGAAGGAGAGACCGCCTGAAGCAGTGCCGCAGCGGTGTTACCCTGAGGATGATAGGTCTCGTGAACCATCACCATCGTGCCTTGAGTTTCGATTCCGAGTGCGGAACAAAGCTGGGCGTCAAGCTCTTTGACCTGTTGCTCCACTGTGTCAACGCGGGAAGTCGGTCCGACGAGCACCAAGTAGGCGTCCTTCGTATCGCTCTTCTGGTCGCCGCCGCCGCCGCCTTGTGCGGCAGGAGCCGCGGCCGCGCCGGGCGCTTTGCCGTTGGGGCCGGTCTGAAGGCTTGCCAAGTCGGCGCCGGTGATCTGATTGGAAGCCTGAGTGATCGCAGCTTGCGAAAGAGGCTTGTCAGATGGGAGCAGGATTTCCACATCGTTCGTCGTGGTGCGGAGCGCATCCTTGATGTGGATGCCCTCGCCGCTGTAGATCGGAACGACGCGGGTCTCGGAGACGTCTTCGGCCTTTCCGCCGAGACTCTCCAAAAAGTGGTTGATGTTGGCCGCGCTGCTCACGATGTACGTGTTGCCAACCTGGGCATATTTCAGGCTCGAGAGCGTGGTGATGAGGTCCATCGCCTGCTTGATCGGCACTTGTCCCAGGGAAACTGTCAGCGAACCGTGTACGTCCGGAGACGTCACGATATTCACGCCCGCTTCAAGCGAAAGGGCCTTAAGGATCTGGACGATATCCGTATTGACAAAGTCAAGGGAAACCCTCTTGTCGAAGCCTCCGCCACTGCCCGCGGTGACCATGGTGGTCACATGGGGCTGTGCACGGGTTTGGGCTCTCGATTGAGCTTTTCCGACTTTCGAGTAATTGCTCAAGCTCTCGGGCGCGCTGTGGACAGCCGGTTTCTTGGCTTCCGGAGCGCCGGATGTCTCGATAACATAGCCGAGGTCGTTCTGCGCGACATCGACTTTGGTATCGGGGTCGACGCGCAAGAATACGCGGATCTTGTCGGGGCTTCGCTGGGCGACGATGGATGCACATAGTGCACACCCATCTGTTCCACGCGAATCCACTGAGGGTCAGCGGCCAAGCTCGCATCAAACTCCAGCATAAAGGATCGTCCGCCCATAACACGAGTGATCTTTGGAGCAGAGAGCCCATCGCCCTTGATCTGCACTTGCAATCCATCGTCCACCGCTTTCGTGGTGATTCCGGTGATCTTTCCGTCTGCTAAAGCCTGGCAAGCGAGAAGCGCGATTAACGCGCTGCCAATTAGCGTTCTCGTTACCTTACTGTTCATCGTTTCTCCGTTGGGGTGTCTGCTCCCACCGATAGGGTTCGTTTCTTTCCGTGGAATTCACGGTGACTTTGGATTGCGTGATGCCGACCACCGTTGCGTCGCCATCAATCGAGCCTCCAAGTGAAATGAGTCGTTGATTGCCCTTGGAGTCCACAAAGACTGCCGCTGAGCGATCGCCGGTGATAACACCGGACACCGAATATGAAAATTCCTCTTCCTTGGGCGGTTGTGACTTTTCGTTAAGTCCCACAAGCGCCGTTTTGGGTCCGCCTGCAGGCGGGAGAGTGCCGGTCTTGTCGATCTGCGTCACCTCGAGCGGCGGGATCTTGCCAAGCTTTGGCGCTCCGCCGGTACTCTTGGGTGCCGCCGCCGGCGGTGGCGTTGCCTTGGGATCGGGCGGAATGAATTTCCGTCCATCAAAAGGATCGCGCTCCGGGAAGTCTTGTTCGGACACCGGCGCGGATGCAACCGTGCTGCCGTTGACGCTGCCGCTCGGTGTGCCGCTGGAACTGGGAGTGCCCACCGGCGCAGTGCTCGTCAGGTTTCCGGGCTTCGCGCCCGCTTCAACTTCGTTTACGGGCCCCGTTGAGGGCCCCGGCTTGGCGAGCGAGGTTTCAGCCGGGCTCGTTGCCGTAGGTGCAGCGGAGGGATCCGCCGAACCATGGTGGCGATGCTTGCCGCCCGAGGCTGCCGGTTTAGGCGCCGGAGCGGAATGACCGCCCTTGAGCGAAAACGCGCCCACGCACAAAATGACCAAGGCGAGAACGCCAAGGATTAGAAGTTTCTTCTTTTCAGCTGGCATTGCTGCCCTCCTCCTCGTTTCGAGGACCGCCTGTGGGCTTGGCATCATCCCCTTCTGGGAATAGATAGCTCCGCAGGTTGATAGTGACATCGAGTTTCGGCGGCAGGCTTGCCGCTTTCGCATCCGTCTTTGGAGTCATCGAAACCGTTCGCGCCGCGACGATCTTGGGGAACGTCTGTAGCGCCTGAACGAATGTCTTTGCCGAGTGATAAGATCCACGGCAAGTAACCTCGATGTCCAAAGTGTTGTAAACCTTTTTTGCGTCCTTCTTCTTGCCTTTGGTAGAGTCGGGAGGCGATGGGACGGGGCGGACTCCCAGAACTTCGAGGCCGCTTTGGGTGCCCACGTCCTGAAGCTCCTTGAGCATAGTCGGCACGTAGTCCATTGCGGGAACGTTCTGTTCCAGGTGGTTCAAGCTGGCCGAACATTCCTGCAATTGGGTTTGCGAGGTGCGGAGATGGTTTTCCAGTTCCGCCTGGTTCAGCGAGTCCTTGCGAAGCTGCACGACTTTGCCCCTGGTTCCCTGAACGCAGGAGTATTCGAACAGCGAGATGCCGCCGCCAACCAAAATGGCGAGTACGGTCAACAAAATGAAGACCTTTGGATTCGGAGTCTTCTTCATTAGTCTCCCTCCTCTTTCTTTGCTGAATCTTTCACCGGCTGGGCCGTGCCCGTGATCTCGGCGTCGATTTCAAAATCGATTGCTTTATTGTTGTTGACTGCCTTTTCCATCGTGTACTTGAGGCTCACGTTGCTCAGGTCCTGGCAGCTCTGCAGCCGTTCGATGAAATCTCCGATAAGCACCTGCTGGTTGCTCATTCCCTCAAAAATCACGCTGACCGGTTTAAGCGGATCGGTCGCCGTGCATCGAATTGAGCTGAGCCACGTCTGATCGGGCGTTTGCCGGGTCAGGTGATCCAGAATGCGGCTCCATCGGCCCGTCATGATCTGGGCGTTCTGAAGAGTGTCAAGCCTGGGCTTGAGCTCCGCGTACTTGTCCTCGTCAGACGCGATGCGCTTGACGAGCGGAGCGAGCTTTGCGGCTTTGGAAGTCAGCCGGCTTGCTTCTCCTTTGAGCATCTCGTTCTGAAACATCAGAAACGCGAAGGCGCAGAAGGAGAGCCCGGCACAGGCCACGAAAGACAGAAAGAACAGTCTTGCCTGGTTTTCCGTTTTTTGTGCCTGTAGCCGCTGCTCTTGAATCAGGTTAATGTATGGCATAGTTAGTCTCCGGCTAGGCTGCCTTCCCGTACATCCGCATGGCAAGACCCGAAGCGACCGCGATATCCAAACCGCGATCCGAATCGGAAAGTCCGCTCAGCGAAAATCGTGGATTCTCGAGCACTCCTATCGCGTTGGTAGTGATTCCAAGCTTGTGAGTAACGTATTCGGGAAGGCCGGCCATCTTGGCGCCGCCCCCCGAGAGAATGATCGTCGAAACGTTTTTCGCTTCCGCGTTATCCGTTTGCTGAGATTGGTAATAGTTGAGCGACCGTCGAAGCTCGCGGATGAGATCATCCACTTGAGGCTGAACCACACGGAGAGGAGGGTTGTCCTTGTCCGCATCTTCCAGAAGCTCAAGCAGGTTCAACTGAGCCTTGCCTGACTCCGCGTCTTCGGGCGACAGCTTGAAGTAGCTCTTCAGGGCCTCGGTGAGGCTCTGGCTGCCCAGCGGGATCGATCTCGTCATCGCGAAAGTGCCTTTATGAATCACGCTGATATTCGTGGTGCTCGCGCCGAGGTCGACGAAGGCGACGGTGCTGTCCATCCAGTCGAACCTGTGATCGGCTTCTACGACCGCGCGGAAGGCGGCAAACGGCTCAACGTCAACCGATTCCACTTCAAGTCCCGCCGCTTCGCAGGCTTTGACGCGGCTCTCAAGCACGTCTCTGGCGGCGGCGACGATCAGAACGTCCATCTGGCCTTCTTCCGTCTCGCCGAGAATCTCGAATTCGATATAGCTGTCCTCAACCGAACTGGGCACGTAGCGGCTCGCTTCGTACTTGATCGATTTTCGGAGGGTCGCTTCCGGCATTCGCGGAATGCGTACGGTGCGCACAACGACCGATGCTCCTGCAACTGCGATGTGGCAGCTGCTGGCCGAGATATGGTACTCGCGCATCAATTGCTTGATCGCGACACCTACCGCTACCGGGTCGATGACGATGCTTTCTTTAATGGCATCGGGCGGCGTCGGCGTAACTGCCAGACGCTCAATCGCCCAGCCTGCCGTTGTCCGGTCTATTTGCAGGACCTTGATCGTGTGATGTCCAAGATCAATCCCCACGTAAGACTTCTTGCCGAATGGGCTGAGATTCATGAGCGAGACTCCCCGCCGATGATGACGGTCCCGGCGTATTTACTGTGATTCATAAGTTTCTCTCTGAAAAGTATTGGTGCCTGTTGGCGGCAGCCTCAGTCTTGTTTTCATCCAACCGCACAATTCGTCCTTAAAAACCCCGCGCAAGAGATTGATTAGCTTCAAGCGGCGTCCTCCATCGCAAGTCCGTAAATATCGGTCGTCGCATCCCTGATCAGTTCGGCAGTGACTGCTTTGCATCTTTTCTGTTTGCCTAGAGCCAGCGCGCGATCCGCAAGCTGGCAAACGAGCCTTGGCACTCCTCCGGTGAGGTTGTGGAGATCGAGCATCGCTTCCGGACTGAATAGATTCGGATCGCCGATATATCCGGCAGTTTTGAGCCGGTGGCAAATCAACTCGTGCGTTTCAAATAGACTCAAAGGCTCGAGTCTTTCGCGAACCGCGAACATCTGGTCCAGGTCTTCAAACAGAGCTAACTGTTCCACCAAGTCCGAACGACCCGCGAGAACGATGTTGACGAGAAACTGGCCGTCCGTCTGAAGCCCCAGCAGCATTCGAAGCTCGGCGAAGGTCTCCGGTTTTTCAATAAGGTGGGCGTCGTCCACAAACACGGTCGTTTTCTTGCCAAGGTAGTACCGCCCCTTGAGATGTTTCTTGAGTTCCTGAAAGGCGGTTTGGCGGTCCTTCGATTGGCATTGGACGCCGAGTTCGGCACAGATCGCGCCGGCGAAATCGCCTGCGTCAAGGTGGTTGCCGGGGATCGACGCGACTTGCATGGAGCCGGGATCGAGAAGTGAGAGGAGCTTCCGACAGAGCACGGTCTTTCCCATCCCGTGGGCGCCTGTGACGAGAACCGCGCCTTTGTTCCGGCTGAGTCCGTAATGGAGCATCAGGATGGCGTCCTCGTGCGCCTCGCACATGTAAAAGAACCTGGCATCAGGAACCTGCCCAAAAGGCGGCTCCATCAATCCCCAATAGCCCTCATGTATCCCTATTTTCACCCTCCCATAGCCCACGTATGGATTCGGGTTGCTCTTTGCCCGCACCTTACTGGGTCCGTTTCCAATAATCGAACTTGGTAGCTCACGAGCCGCATTGCTCCCTCGGAGTTCGTTCCACTCCGGGCTCGGTTTATTCCCGGTATTTGGGCGGGGTTAGAGGTCTGGCCCCAGGTCACCGGTTACACTAAGGACCTGGCTTGGGCGCATTTATGTTATTGCTTGATGACCTGGCTCGCGCGCATCGTTGGCTGCAATTCATCCTGCCACTCCCGCCTTCGGTTGTCGAGGAGCTGCGCCATCGATACGAGGTCGCGTTAACCTATAACTCCACTGCGATCGAAGGAAATACGCTTACCAAGAGCGAAACCCAAATCGTGATTGAAAAGGGCGTCACCATCGCAGGTAAGTCGGTGTTAGAGCACTTGGAAGTCATCGGCCGAAGACGCACGGAAGGAAATCAAGCAATGTCTTGACTCTCTCGGGCCCGAAGGGTCCCAATATTAAAGCGAAGGGCTTCAGCCCTGGTACGGCCATACCCCCTTCCTCCGGAAGCCCTGCAGGGGCGTAACGTGCCTGCATATTTTTAGAGGTGTTGCGGCCGGTAATCGCGCAAGCGCTCAAAATTACATGACACACGTCTACCTGCCCGAAAGTCCCCTGTGCTATGATTAATCCCGAGGAGCAATGTGGCGGACGTCGTAATCCAGAACCCAAATTCTAAATTCCCCATTTGCCGAACCGGTTCGCCATTTCAAGTTCGACAAAGACGGCATCACCGACCAAATCGTCAGCCAACGCCGGGTTAGCGCCTATTTCATCCCCATAGCCCAACCCAAGAGAAAAGTCGGTGGACAAGCGCTCCTCCCCGCCACCGAGTGGACCCAAGAGCGGATCAAAGAAAACGACCTCATCAATCGCATAAGAGCAAGAGTCGGCATGTGGCGAAGGGGCGGGTACGCAGGCATCACCAATACAACCGCAAGGCTATTGGAACACTGGAACGATCAGGATAGGGAAAGAAGGCTCTTCTTCTGCCAAATCGAAGCCGCCGAAACCATCATCTACCTCTCCGAAGTCGCAAGCAAATACGGGGACGCCTGGATTCAAAACGAACTCAAACTGGCAAACGACACTTCAAACCCCGGCCTAAACCGAATCGCCTCCAAACTCGCCACCGGAGCGGGCAAAACCACCGTCATGGGCATGATCATCGCATGGCACGTCCTCAACAAGGTCGCCAACAGCCAAGACGCCAGGTTTTCGGACTCATTCCTGGTGGTAGCCCCCGGCATCACCATTCGCGACAGGCTAAGGGTCCTGCTCCCAAGCGACCCAAGCACAATCTACAAGTCTCTGGACTTAGTGCCAGTCGACCTTAGAGAAGAGCTTAACCGCGCCAAAATCATCATTTCGAACTACCACGCCTTCAAGCTTCGCGAGAAGATCGACGCCCCCAGGCTTGTAAAATCCGTTCTCGCCCAAGGCAATACGTCGCTGTTCACCGAAACCCCGGACGAAATGGTCCGACGTGTGTGCCGCGAGTTCGGCAATAAAAAGAACATCGTCGTCTTGAACGACGAAGCTCACCACTGCTACAAGCGCAAACCCGAAAACGCCATCGAAGAGAAACTATCGGGCGAAGAGGGTCAAGAGGCCAAGAAACGGGATGAACTTGCCCGAATCTGGCTGAGAGGCATCGAAGCAGTAAAAAGCAAGATCGGAGTTCGCGCAATCTACGACCTGTCCGCAACCCCGTTCTTCTTGAGAGGGTCCGGTTGGCCGGAAGGAACACTCTTCCCATGGGTCGTATCTGATTTCTCCTTAATCGACGCTATAGAAGCGGGCATCGTCAAAGTCCCCCGCGTCCCCATTCAGGACAACGCCGGCGACGGCATCCAGCCCACCTACCGCGATCTCTGGAACCGAATTAAGGATGACCTTCCCCGCAAAGGCAGAGGAACCGCAGCCATCGGCGGCGAACCAGTTCTGCCCGGCCCCCTCGAAGGCGCGCTGAGAAGCCTCTACGCAAACTATGAGAAATCGTATCGTCGCTGGGAATCCAACGAGGACGCCAGGGAAAAGGGTCAAACGCCGCCCGTCTTCATTGTCGTTTGCTCCAACACAAACGTGAGCAAGCTTGTTTACGACTTCGTCGCAGGCTGGGAGAAGACGCTCCCGAACGATCAGAAGGTCATCGTCCCCGGAGCGCTGCCCATTTTCAGCAACGAAAAACACGGAGCTTGGACCGGCAGGCCAAACACCATCCTCATAGATTCCGAACAACTCGAGTCTGGAGAAGCATTATCAGCCGACTTCAAGAAGATCGCCCATTTAGAGATCGAAACCTTCAAGTCCGAATACATGGCTCGGTTCCCGGGCCGGGATGCCGAGAACCTCAAAGACGAAGACATCCTCCGCGAGGTCATGAACACCGTCGGCAAAACAGGCAGGCTTGGCGAAAACATCCGGTGTGTCGTTAGCGTATCGATGCTAACTGAGGGTTGGGACGCCAACACCGTAACCCACGTCCTTGGCGTCCGTGCTTTCGGAACTCAGCTCCTTTGCGAACAAGTGGTAGGCCGCGGACTAAGACGCATGAGCTACGCCGCCGAACCCGTCACCCTTGATCTTGGATCGGAGCCGGTCAAGTTCGAAGCGTTTTCTCCCGAATATGCCGAAGTCTACGGCGTTCCTTTCAGCTTTATCCCGTGTTCCGGCTCAAGCGGCGAGGCAAAGCCGCCCGTCGATGTCACAAGGGTAAGGGCTCTGGAAAGCCGCATCGCCTGCGAAATCAGCTTCCCGCGCCTACTAGGCTATCGCTACGAGATCAAGTCTTCCAAGCTGCCCTATAAGTTCACCGAAGAATCAAAGCTCTCCATTTCAACCAAGGACGTACCCACCAACACGACCAACGCCCCGATAGTCGGAGAGATCAGCATTCACAGCCTGGAAGACCTCAAGAATCGGCGTACCGCCGAAGTGGCGTTCCTGCTTGCCAAGCTAACCTTAGAGAAGTATTTCCGCCAAGAGCCGCCGGACGGAGTAGAGGTTAAGCCGGGAACCGTGCAAGACGTCCAAGCCTGGCGTTTCCCCGAACTACTGAAGATCGCCCAGGAATGGCTAGCAGAATGCGTAACCTGCAAAGACAACACTTTCCCCCAACTGCTGCTCTTCACGGAATTGGCCCACAACGGAGCAGACAAAATCTACCGCTCCATCGTCGGCGCCTCGGAATCGGAATACATCCTAAAGCCAATCCTAAGGCCTTACGACACCATCGGTTCCTCTCGCTACGTCGATTTCGACACCACCAAGGACACCATGCTGACCGACCCATTGAAGTGCCACATCTCGCACGTCGTCGCCGATAGCGGCTGGGAGTTCAAACTGGCCGAGACCCTGGAAACCATGCCCGAAGTCGTCCGCTATTTAAAGAACCAGGGCGTCGGGTTCACCATCCCCTACAGCGTTGACGGCATGCAGCGAAACTACACCCCGGACTTCGTCGCCGTCATGCGGGACCGGGAAGACCCCGAGGATGTTCTAAATCTGATCATCGAAGTGACCGGCGAAAAGAAGAAAGACAAAGAAGCCAAAGTCCAAACCGCAAAAGAACTTTGGATCCCGGCCGTCAACAACCATGGCGGGCTCGGCCGCTGGGGATTCATCGAAACCGCGGACCCTTGGGACGCGCGAAACCTGATAAGGCTCAGCACAGTAGGAGTAGTAGCGTGAACCACATAAACCCCCCGCAATCATGTCGTGAAGCAGTGCACGAAGCGATGTACAGCGCAGAATCGGATATATTTGTCGGCTTGGTCGCCCAAGTTGGAAATGACCTCGAATCCCTTCAATCCCAGCTAGAAAGATGGCTGAGAGACCGCGACTATGAAGTTCACATCATCCGCGTAAGTTCGTTCCTTCTGGTTCAGCCTGCCGATGACGAGTTTGAAAGAATAGCCAGTCTACAGCAGGCTGGAAACGCTCTGCGTAAGGAAAGCCAGTGCAATCATATTTTGGCGTTATGCTCAATTTCAAAGATTGCGACCATCCGCGCCCAAGGTCGGGCCAAACGAGCCTTCATAATACGTTCGCTCAAAAGGCCTGAGGAGATTGAAGTTTTCCGAAGCGTATATGGCTCTTCCTTTTTCTGCCTTGGCCTGCACGCCTCCCTAAAGGCTCGCCTCGAACACCTTGTCCAGTTAAATCGAACTGGCCTGGACGCGCAGAGCGTCAAGGAAAAGGCAAACAAAATAATCCAAGACGACGAAGTCGAAGTCGATAGCTACGGGCAGCGCACAAGGGATTGCTACGAACTTTGTGACGCGTTTGTTGAATCAACTTATCCCGAGGAGACATTCCGCGGCCTCAAGCGATTCTTGAAGCTTGTTTTCGGTTCCGTATTCACGACCCCCAGAATAGACGAATACGGACTGTACCTGGCATTTTCGGCTTCTCTGAGATCTGGCGACCTAGCCAGGCAAGTAGGAGCGGCAATCCTCACTGACAGGGGAGATGTTCTCGCTGTCGCCTGCAACGAAGTTCCACGGCACGGAGGCGGGCAACATTGGGAGGGGGACATCGACGACGCGCGTGACATCAAAAAAGGAGAGGACCCGAACGACATCCTCAAGTACACAATTTTAAAGAAAGTACTTGAAATCGTCGAAACATTCAAATCCGAAGGTTCAGATGGACAAAAAGGCCTCGGCGAGGACGAGGAAAAGATTGAGCAACTCAGGCAAACCGGAATTCTGGACATAACGGAATATGGCCGCAGCGTCCACGCTGAAATGGAGGCCCTGCTGTCCTGTGCGAGAAATGGTGTGTCCCCAAAGGGGGCAGTCCTCTACACGACCACCTTCCCATGCCACAACTGCGCGAGGCATATTATTTCCGCAGGAATAGCGAAAGTCGTATACGTCGAGCCCTACCCGAAAAGCAAAGCACTGCAATTGCACGGCGATGACATTGCCTTGCCGTCCGACGAGGTCATATGGTCGGGAAGTTCGATTAAGTCGGAGGACAACCCAGACAAGGTTCGCTTTGAACCATTCATTGGCATCGGACCACGACGATACATGGAGTGGTTCGGCCTCAGAACCGAAACGGGCAAGCGGATTGAACGAAAACAGACCGGCGGCAAGGCAGTCCATGAAGTAGAATCGACGCTACGGCTACTCCGTACGCCGGAGTCAGGCTACTCAGTAACAGAAAGGGAGCTAATTGCTTACGATCAACTCCGAAAATTTGACGAGGCCGTCAAATTAACCGCAACAAAGGAGAAGATACACGAGCTATTTGAGGGAGCCGAACTCCTGCGGAATTCCCTCGGCAGCGTAAAACTTCCTCCCAAATGGGAATCATCTGTTGCACTCCAGCACTGGACCGACGAGAAGCCCAAGAGCTTGAAAGCGGAAGCCACCCCCGCAGAAACAGAAGCTGAAAAGGGGGCGCGAATCACCGACCCGAAGAGGGCCGCCGCATCAAGCAAACCAAGCAAAACCAGTCCAGGTCCAGCACTCCCAGACATACTTGAAAACCCTCCAGATACCGCAAATCAGCCGGAGGCTCAGAAGTCGCGGAGCGGCACAGACGCAAGGGGCGTCAGCGAAGACTTAAAAAATGCCTAAGAAGAGCGAACCGGCCTCAACTGACGTTGAATATATCCGACATGACCACGAGACCCGGCCCAACATCCCAACCCAGGAGCTGAAGGACTTCGTCGCCGACGACGAAGTAAGGGAAACGAGAGCAATCTACGAACGAGATCCCTCTCTTGACCCCCAGCTTGTCTGGAAAGGCAAAGAGGAACAGGACAAAGAAGACCTGGCCGTCCCAACCGTTCCGATTTACATTCAAGAAAAAATCCACCCCTCCGTCATTATCGAAGACCTCCGGCAGAGGCAAGCAAAGGGCGGCACATCGCAAAACGAGCTCAACCTTTTCAGCGACTTTAACGGAATCGAAGACTTCGACAAAAAAGTCGACTTCTACCACCACGAGGGCCATTGGACAAACCGGCTGATCCTTGGCGACTCCCTGCTAGTCATGAATTCGCTGGCTGAAAAAGAAGGGCTAAAAGGTCGCGTTCAGTGCATTTATTTTGACCCGCCATACGGCATCAAATTCGGCTCGAACTGGCAGGTCAGCACGCGAAAACGCCAAGTTGGGGACAAAGTAGAGGACGCAACCCGCCAACCGGAACAGGTTCGCGCATTCCGCGACACCTGGAAGCTTGGAATCCACTCTTATTTGGGCTACCTAAGAGACCGGCTTACGGTTGCCAGGGACCTCTTAACGGAATCGGGAAGCGTCTTCGTGCAGATAGGCGATGAGAATGTACACCTCGTAAGAAATGTTCTTGATGAAGTATTTGGAGCAGAAAACTGGGTGTCCAACATCCACTTCAAGAAAACGGGCGCCTCGGGTTCGGAACTGCTCGACAACGTGGCCGACACCATCTTGTGGTATGCCAAGGGCGTTGCCAACCTCAAGTACAGAGCACTTTTTCAGAACAGGGAGGAGGGCACTTCCTTATTCGAAGCCTATAACCAAATCGATGAACTCGGATTAAGGTTTTCCTCGGCACCCCTCACCAGCAACCGACCCGCCCAAGGGGGTGACCTCAAAGAGTTCCACTATAACGGCCGGCGTTTTACGCCAGGCAACGGCACCTTTAAAACTGACGAAAGCGGACTCACAAGGCTGGCCGAAGCCGGCAGACTGATAGAAGCTAAGGGCGTCTTGCGATACAAGAGATTTCTCGACGATTTTCCCGTGGCCCCCTACACAAACTTGTGGACCGATTCAATGGGCGCGTCGGCCACCGAAAAAGTGTATGTGGTCCAAACGGCTTCCAAGATCGCACAAAGATGCATTCTGATGGCCTCCGATCCAGGCGACCTCGTCCTCGATCCAACCTGTGGCAGCGGAACGACAGCATTTGTTGCAGAACAGTGGGGCCGTCGTTGGATAACGATCGACACGAGCCGCGTTGCTCTGACCCTTGCCCGAACGCGTCTTCTGTCAGCACGGTTTCCCTTCTACCTCATGGCAGACTCAGTCGAAGGGCAGGCCAGGGAAGCAGAGGTCACTGGCAAGGTCGCCCCTAGCCACAAGACAGAAAACGACATTCGAAAAGGGTTCGTGTACAAACGCGTTCCTCACATCAAGCTAGGCTCCATCGCCAACAACCCCGAAGTCAGCCCAATTTACAAGAGGTTCGAGCCGCTGTTGGATCACTGCCTAAACCTGCTGAATCACCACTCAAATAATTCCTGGAACCGGGACAACGTGCCCCGCAGCGAAGAAGCCGAACAGGACATAAGGTTCAGTCGCATCGAATGGGCACCCGGGCACCCCGACGCTTCAGACGTTGAGAGCGCAAATGACATTGATTTCAGTCTCGATCAGGTTGACCAGCCAAACCGAGCGTTTGTCGCCTACAGCTACTACTGGAAGCTCTTCGACGAACGCAGGACCCTCTTAAACGAGGCGATTAGTCGCTACGCCGACACGGAACTCTTATTCGACCAACCTTACGAAGACTCCAACCGCATCCGCGTAACCGGCCCATTCACCGTCGAAAGTCTTGCCCCACACCGCGTCCTCGAAACCGACGAAGACGCGGAAACCTCGATTGGCAGCCAGAAAACCGAAGCCGATCGTCCCGACTTCGCAACCATGATTCTGGAGAACCTTCGCAAAACCGGAGTCAGCAACACCCGCAAAAGCGAGAAGCTGAAGTTCGACGCCTTAGAACCCTTCTCCGGGGTGTACCTGCACGCTAAAGGCAGCTATACGGATTCAGAAGGAGAATCCAAATCGGTTGCGATCAGTATCGGCCCCGAGTTCGGAACTGTCGGACCGGATTGGATCAAAGAAGCCGCCAAAGAAGCGGTGAGAGGCATCGGCTTTGACCTGCTCATCGTCTGCGGTTTCAGCTTCGACGGCTACGCAAGCGAAGAAGCAAAGCAGTTCGGCAAGCTAACCGTCCTAACGGCCCGAATGAACAATGACCTGAGCATGGGAGACGATCTGCTCAAGAAGACCGGAGCCGGCAACCTGTTCATGGTTTTCGGCGAACCGGACGTCACCATTCACAAAGAAGACAATGGCCAAGTATCGGCCGAGATAAAAGGCTTGGACGTCTACGATCCCACCACCGGCCAAATCCGCTCCGGCTCAACCGATGACTTGGCGGTCTGGTTCATCGACACAAACTATAACGAAGAAAGCTTCTTCGTCCGCCACGCCTATTTCCTAGGAGCAGACGACCCCTACGCCAAACTAAAACGCGCCCTCCGAGCCGAAATCGACGAGGGAGCGTGGTCAGCCCTCTATTCCACCAGAAGCCAACCATTCGACAAACCCCAAACAGGCAAAATCGCAATCAAGGTCATCAACCACTACGGCGACGAAGTCCTGAAGGTCTACGACGTCAAGTAGCCGTCCGCATCCCCCTGCACTTTCCGGCCCCCCCCCCACCCAACACCCAACACCCAAGACTCAATACTTGTCTTCGATGGAACGTATGTCTACTATTTATTGTTACCTGCTTGGGGCGCGCATAGCCCGAGCAAACCATGAGTCAAAAATGGAACCCACCCGTAAACACTCGCGGAACCAAATCTGGTTCCACTTATACAAAAAAAACACTCCGAAAAACTCCGAAAAACTCCGATGGCCCATAGCTAGATGCCCAGCCGAAAAAAAATGAGAAATAAAAAATACCCTCTCATTTACTCTCATTTACTCTCATTTTTCGGGGAGAGCCCCGCCTGCCTCATTAACTCAAAACCCAACACCCATCCCGTTAACCCAATTACGAGCGAAGCCCGTGCTTACGGCGCGAAGCGCCATCCTTACGGGCCATAATCTAACCATTCATGGCCACCGTGCTTCTCGATTCCGCAGATATGAAAAGGACCCTGGGGAGAATGGCGCACGAGATTCTGGAGTCGAACCAGGGCGCGGACGACTTGGCAGTTGTGGGCGTCATGCGAAAGGGTTGGCCCATCGCCAAGCGCTTGGCGTTCTTCATGACCCAGGTTGAGGGAACGACCATTCCATGCGGCCGCATCGATGTCTCCGGCTATCGCGACGACCGGCCCCCCAAAACCGAAAACGAGACCGAGATCCCTTTTCAGATTGAAGGCAAAACAGTCATTCTCGTGGACGAAGTGATCCACACCGGCCGCACGATTAGAGCCGCCCTCGACGCGCTCGTCAAGCACGGAAGACCGGCTAGCGTTCAGCTCGCCGTTTTGGTGGATCGCGGCCTCGAGAAATTCCCATACAGCCCGATTACTGCGGTCGCAAGGTAAAAACGGAGCCAGGAGACCATGTGGTAGTAAAAGTGAACGAGTATGACGGGGAGGACGTGGTGGTGCTGACCACGGTCAAGGAGATGTCTACCAGTGGCGCGTAACCTACTTGGCATTCGCCAGCTTTCGAAAGAGGAGATCCTAACCCTTCTCAATCTTGCGAAAGAATACAAACGCAAGGTCAATGCGCGAGAACACATTCCGCCCATGACTCACACCGTGATCGGCATGCTTTTCTTTGAGAACTCGACGAGGACGCGGGTCTCCTTCGAGCAGGCGGCTCATTATTTGGGAGCAAAAACCGCCAACTTTGCCGCATCGAGCAGCTCGATGACCAAAGGCGAAACGCTAAAGGACACCATCTTGACCCTCCGGTACGAGCGCCTGAACGGCCTCGTGATGAGGCATAAGTTCTCCGGCGCCGCGTCCCTTGCGGCAAGGTATTTTGGTGGTCCCGTGCTAAACGCGGGCGACGGCCAGCATGAACACCCAACGCAGGCCTTGGCGGACGCTTTAACCATCACCGAGCGCCTGGGTTCGATTCAGGGCCTTCGCGTTGCCATTGTCGGGGATATCGACCATTCACGCGTGGCGCGTTCCAACGCTTGGCTTCTCAACAAGCTCGGCGCGGAAGTTCGTTTTGTGGGGCCGCGAACGCTCATGCCGGTTCACACCGCCCTCCTTCCCGTCAAGGTTTTCTACGATTTGGCCACCGGCATCCAGGACGCCGATGTCGTGATCGCACTGCGCTTGCAGCGGGAGCGCATGGAAAACGGTCTTGCCAGTTCGGTCCACGAAATTCACCAAGCTCTATCAGATCAACCGAACGACTCTTCGCAACGCCTCGCCCGATTGTTTGGTGCTGCATCCGGGACCCATCAACCGGGGAGTTGAACTGGATGATCTGACCGCTGATTCGGATCATTCCATGATCACCTCGCAAGTGGAGAACGGCATCTTCGTCCGCATGGCTGGGATTAGCTGGGCCTTTGGCGAGGATCAGGAGGCCCACAAAAAGGCCACTGTTCACGAACCGGCCCCGAAACCCAAATCGAGCAAGAAGGTGGCTGTATGAGAACACTGCTCTACAACGGGCGCATCCTCGATCCCTCCCAGGATATGGATCTCATTGGCAGCGTGCTGATGGAGGACGACCAAGTGGTTGCGGTAGGCGCGGACGTCCTTGCCGAAGATATTGACGACCACTACGATTGCACCGGCATGTGGATCACCCCCGGCTTGGTGGATCCCCACGTTCATTTGAGGGAGCCGGGGGACGAACACAAGGAGACGATTTCCAGCGGAACCCAGGCCGCCGCTGCGGGCGGGTTTACGACGATATGCTGCATGCCGAATACTCGTCCGCCACTCGATAACCCTGCTCTCGTCGACTTCATTTTGGACCGCGCCGCCTCGCCCGATGCAGGAGGCGTATTCGTCGCCCCGGTGGGAGCGCTCACGGTCGGTATGAAGGGTGAACAGCTTTCCGATCTAGCTGCCCTGAAGAGCGCGGGCATTGTGGCTGCGAGCGACGAGGGCTTTCCCATCCAAAGCTCCCTGGTCATGTCCCAGGCGATGCAGTTCTGCTTCCAGCTGGACTTGCCGATCATGGCCCATTGCGACGACACCACCCTATCCAGAGGTGGGAGCATGAACGAAGGCGCCATGAGCGCCATGCTGGGCCTCAAAGGCATTCCCCGAAGCGCGGAAGAGATCATGGTCATGCGCAACTGCCTGCTTGCGCTGCACACAGGCTGCCACGTTCACATCATGCGGGTGAGCACCTGGGGCGCCGTGGAACTGATCCGCCAGGCGAAGTATCTCAACGCGCCCGTGACCTGCGAAGTCTGCCCCCAGCACTTCGTTTTCACCGATGAAGCGGTGGGCGAGTTCGATACCAACTTCAAAAACCTCCCGCCCCTGAGAACCCAGGTCGATATCGATCTGATTCTGCAGGCGATCGCGGACAACACGATCGACTGCATCGCCAGCGACCACTCCCCCCACGCCAGCCACGAAGTCCAGTCCGCGTTTGAAGAAGCACCGTTTGGAAACGTTGGCCTGGAATCGGTGGTAGGAGTCACGCTCACCTATCTCACCCACAAAGGCATCCTTTCACCTCTGGAGACAGTCAGGAAGCTGAGCACCACCCCCGCCCAACTGATGCGCCTCCCCGCCGGGACCCTAAAGGCCGACGAGACGCCCGTCGCTACCTTAACCGTCATCGACCCGAACCTGGAGTGGACGTTCGACGTAAACAAGACTTTCTCAAAGGGCAAAAACTCTCCGTTCCACGGGCTGCAGCTTAAAGGCAAGACCATGCTCACCTTCTCCGGCAGCGAGATCTACCGAGACCAGCATTTCGGCGAGAGTCGGCTCACAATGGCTGGAATGCCGTAACTGTGTTCAGCCCCATCAAATAGCCCGCCAAAACATGGAAGAACCAATTGAGGGAGTCTGCAAGGGCTGCCTTATGGTGGAATTGCGTTGGGGGCAAGGAACGACGGCGCTCGTCCAATGATGGACGTTGGGACATCGAGTTCGAAAGCGAGAGAATCGCTGCACGGGCGCCCTTTGTGGTGTCAATCCGCCCAAATTGCGGCAGCCAAGAGCCACGAGCAGATTGCTGATTCCATTTTCAGGGCCGTAGAGCAATTGTGCCCTGGCAGTGGCGCCGTTCTGACCTTTGAAAAGGGGCCGCAGTTTACGCACGGGCTGGCGAGAGATCTTATCGACGGCGAGATTGAGCAGATCGCAGGCGCCCTGTCAAACTGCAGCGGCTACCTCGGAGATCCGCTCGACCATTCCGAGTTCTTCAATGTCCCGAAAATCGGAAAGACGCTGCTGACCTCCAAAATTGCCTTGGAAGACAAGCCCCTGGGTTCCCTTGCCGTATTCGGCTTTCCCGAAGAAGCCGGCCTGCAGCTGGCTGCTGTATGCGAGTCGCTCGCGACTTCCGCGGCTTGCGCTTGTGAGAGGCTTCGATTGGCTGCACAGCTCCAAATGGAGCAGGAACAGGGCAGACGTCTCCGCGAAATCACCGAGGCATACAACACAACCAAAGATCTTTCCGAGCTCTTGATGCTCGTTCGCGATGCGGCCGTCGAAGTCTGCGGATTCGACCGGGCCGGGGTCTGGCTTTGCGACATGGCGAAGAAGAAGATCACAGGTTCCTGGGGAACGGATTGGAAAGGGGAACGCGACGACATCGGCTATCTCGAATTTCCGTTCGACGATCAAACGATGAAGTCCTGGGCAGTCAACTGCGATGCGCCTTATATCTTGATAGAGAACTACACCAAGCAGCACGATATTCCGCCGGACGACATTATGTACGGCGTAAGGATGCACGCCACATTGCCGCTCGTGATGAACGGGGAAACCATCGGAAGCATCACGGTGGACAATGCCCTTACTGACCGGGATATCACACACGAAGACATGCTCCGCTTGATTCCCTTCGCCCATCAGGGGGCGGCCGCGATTCAAAAGGCGCGCCTTTTGGAAGAGCGCAACCGGATCGTGAACCAGCAGCAGAGGCTGATGGAGCTGTCTGCCACAATCAGCGGCAGCCGGGATATGTTGGCGGTCTTCCGCGTCGTGCGCGATGCGATTATCGAGGTCGGCGGAGCCGACCGAGTAGGCGTTTGGACGCTGGACGGCGACTGGCTTTGCGGCACCTGGGGAACCACTCCGGACGGTGAAATCGTTGACGAACGAGGGGCTCGATATCACCTGGACAGCGGCGTTTTCCCAACCGCCTATCGAGAGGTTCTCGATCGGAAACTCCCCTATTTCATCGGTGCGCTGCCTCAGATACGACGTTCTGACGGCATGGTTGAAACGGACGTGCCCTGGGCGCTCATTCCGCTTCAAGCAGGCGGCGACATCGTCGGCTACATCAGCATCGACAACCTGATTTCGATGCGGACTCTGGGGCCCGAAGACATTCGCGCGCTTCTCCCATTTGCCGAGCAGGCTGCGGTTGCCATTCAAAACGCGAGGCTTTTTGAAGTGGTTCAAAAGGAACTGAAGGAACGCAAGAAGGCGGAAAAGCGGTTGCGAAAACAGGCAGTCGAACTGGTCGTAGCCCGAGACGAAGCTCTTGCTGCGACCCGCGCGAAGAGCGAGTTCCTGGCGAACATGAGCCACGAGATCCGGACGCCGATGAACGGAATCATGGGCATGGCCGAGTTGCTTATCGACACCGAGCTTGAGCCCCAGCAGTCCGAGTATGCCTCCGTCATTTATAGGAGCGCGGAATCGCTGCTTACCGTCATCAACGATGTGCTCGATTTCTCGAAGATCGAGGCAGGCAAAATGACGGTGGAGACCTCCGAGTTCAATCTTCGAGACACGGTAGAAGAGGTTGCGGAGCTGCTCGCCGGATACGCCCAGGAAAAGGGCCTGGAACTTATCTGCATGATCGAGCCTGGCATGCCGGAAGATCTGATGGGCGATAGCGGCCGGCTGCGTCAAGTCCTGACGAACCTTGCTGGCAACGGCATCGAAATTCACGAACTCCGGCGAAGTGGTGATCGAAGCGAAGTTGATGAGGCAGACTAGGTCGCAGGCCACGATCAGGCTGTCCGTTCGCGACTCCGGCATAGGCATTCCCGAAGACCGCCAAGAAGCAATCTTCGAGAGTTTCACTCAAGCCGACGGAAGCACAACGAGACGCTACGGCGGCACGGGGTTGGGACTTACTATTTGCAGACAGCTTGTCGATCTTATGAACGGCCGGATCGGGCTCGAGAGCGAGGAAGGAAAGGGCAGCGTATTCTGGTTGGAACTCGACCTTCTCAAGCAGGCGCATACTTCGAAGAAAGCAGTCGCCAAGAAATCGCTTGAGTGCATGCGCGTGCTCGTAGTTGACGATAATCAGACCAACCGCACCATTCTTTGCGAGCAACTGAAATCGTGGGGATGCGTTCCAACCCAAGCTTGTTCAGGCACTGAGGCTCTGGAGATCGCCTCGCAAACGGATCCGTTTGGGCTTGTTATTACGGATTTGCATATGCCGAAATTGGACGGCGACGCAACCACCAAGCAACTCAAGCAGATGGAGGGTTACGATCAGACGCCTGTCGTGCTCCTAACATCCGTGTGCTCGCGCAATGTGGAGGCCAAGCATCTCTACGCTGCAACCCTCACGAAGCCCGCTCGCCAGGCTCAGCTTCTTTCCACGCTCTTGAGGGTGACTGGAAACGATGAGGAGGTGGAAGAACATGGTGGCGAGCCGGCGAGAAGGGTATCGGGAAAAGAGAACTCGTGCAAGGACGTGCGCATCTTGGTTGCGGAAGACAATATGGTCAACCAGAAGCTCCTCTCCCATTTGCTAAGGCGTTGCGGGTGCCAGGTAACGATGACCTCCAACGGCCAACAGGCATTGGACGCCTTCAAGGTAGCGAGCTTTGATCTGGTCCTCATGGACGTGCAGATGCCGGTTATGGACGGTTTTGAGTCAACTATGCTGATACGCGAACTGGAATCCGCGCGCGCACGCAAAGTCCCAATCGTCGCAATCACTGCCCACGCCATGGAGGGGGATCGAGAAAAATGCCTGGAGGCCGGCATGGACGACTATCTCACAAAGCCCATCAAACATGAATCGCTGATCGCGATCATCGAGAAGTGGATCACGAACGAGACGGCCCAGAGCCATTTTAAGGCCCCGATGTTTAACTTTGACGCCTTGGCCAGGAGTTGCGAAGGCGACCACCAGTTGGAGGTCGAGCTCCTGAATCTGTTCCTGCAAAGCGGCCAAGCTTCGCTTGAGAAGCTGGACGCAGCGGTAAAGGTGGAAGACGCCGGCCTGGTCGTCCAGGAGGCCCACTGCCTTAAAGGCAGCTGTCTTGCTTTGGGAGCGGAAGAACTAGCGGAGATCTGCGCAAACTTGGAAGCAATCGGACGTAGCGGAGACCTGGGAGCCGCAGCATTCCTAACCTTGAGCGCAAGGCGCAAGTTCGAAAACCTCTGTATGGTTCTGCGCGATCACATGAGCAAGGTTGCGTAAGAACTACGCGGTCGCAGCGTGAGGAGCGCCGGCATAGTCTCCGTTCATGATCCGTTCAAACGCACCGCTCAAAACCCATCGCTCAAGCTCTTGAGTCCGGTGAACAGGCATTGGGTGGGTGTACGTGCTGCTCATTACCAAGAAGATCAATATCTTTCCAACCTGTTCCATCGTTCCCGCGTTCTGATAAGCGCGTGCCTGCTCCATGTAAGCCTCCCGGCTCATCTCGTGGCGTAAGCGATTCGGGCCCGCGGTAAGCGCAATGTTGGCGTCAATAGACAAATCGAACGATTGCGAAACCAGTAGGCCTGCGCGGTCCGCCGATATCTCCGCTTGGCGATACCACTCGTAAAGGGCCATAACGAGGCCGATACTTGCCACGTCACCAAGGCCAAACGTGCGGCGCCCTAGCATTTCCAACAACGGGTACAGGATATTGGCAACCGACATGTAGAGAATGTGGCCGGCCTTAATGTGGCCTAGCTCATGGCCGATCAGGTGATAGAGTTCCTCGTCGGTAAGGGTTTCGACGATGCTGGATCGAAGCGTGATGTAGGGCCGTTCCACCCCACCCGCAAAGGCATTGGGATACGGATTGTTGGTGATATAGAGCTCCGGCTCCGGCATATCCAGGATCTCACAGCCTTCATGCAGGATATTGTAGAGAGTCTTATACTGCTGAGGACCGCACCGCACAGCCATGGACATGTTGTAGCAGTACAACCACCGGTCAATTCCCACTTCATAGAACTTTTGAACAACCTGCGGCAGCAGTGGCACGCGCTTGAGGGCATCGAGCGCGATGCGGTCCGTGTCTGCCACATAAGAAGCCGCTGTTATGCCAGGAAAACGTTTTCGATCCGCCATTGCTGTACCATACGAAAGGCGGCCCGGCGCGTTGCACCGGACCGCCTAAAGACCCCCCCAGGCCCCAGTTCCTAAGCTGCTTCCCGGCTCATCTCTTCGAACAGGCTCTCGTACCGCTGATACTCCACCACGAAGTTTGCCGTAATCGGCTCGATGTCTGCTAGGTTCAAATTGATTCGCTCCATGGACTCCTTGGCAACGTCGTACCGGAGGCCGTCACCGCCAAGACCAAAACCCATGGACATCGTGAGATAGTCGCCAATGTGTACGCAGTCGACAATCGCGTTGGGCGGCTCGCAGAGATTGGGCTGATGGTGGTAGTGGATAGCGTCGATGAAGATCTTGGGCAGGTTCCACTGCTCGCCAAGAAAGGCGCCAACGTCTGCGTGGTCAAAGCCAAGAAGACGTCGTTCCAACTCGTCGAAGGTGATGTCTTCCTTGATCGCCATGTTCACCATCATCGGCAGCTTGTTCTCCAGCCAAATACTGAGAGCGACCTTTCCGATGTTGTGAAGCAAACCCGCGATGAAAACTGTTTCGTCCGGCGCACACTGTGTGTGCTTGGCCACCTGCTGGCCTGCAACGGCCACGCCGAAAGAGTGAGTCCACATTTGTTTTGGCGCAAGTAGATAACCCTTGAGAGGCTTGGACATCCAGGGGTAGGTCGCGGCGACAACGGCGAGGTTTCGCACGCAGCGCATCCCGAGAACTACCACCGCTTCTTGTAGATCGACAACCTGTCGCGAAAGACCGTAGTAGGCGCTGTTGGCAAGGCGAAGGACACGGGCTGTAAGCGCTTGGTCCTGAGCAATCTGCATGGCCACGCTATGGGCGGTACTGACTGAGGAATCCGCCTCTCTCATAACCGCCAAAGCCGCGGCCGGAATCGTCGGCAGGTCCGGAGTCTTTCTTACAATGTCTTCAATCGTTAAGCTGGTGGATATCATGCCGCGCTCCTGAGGTTGCACAGCACGTTGTCGCCGTGGTTGATGGTGCTGACGACTACTTTGCCGGAATCGCTCGACATCGTGACCGTTCGCCCGACGTTGCCGCCGAGGTCCACCGCCGAGCATTTGATTCCCATGCTTTTTAACTGTTGGATGACTGCCTCCGCCGTTTTGCGGCCCATGTCCAACTCGCCCGTTGCCAAGCGAAGGGAAGCGCCGCCTGCGATTGCGCAGACCAGCCGGCTTTTCTCGGCGCCGAGCTTTTCCATCGATGCTATAAGCTCGGCGACGCCGGTATCGGCGAAAGTTGCCGGTCGAGCGGCGTTGGATTCGGGGGGCGAGCAGGGCAACATGATGTGAGCCATTCCGGAAACGTTTGCAGTGGGATCCAGAGCGCAAACGCTGACGCAGCTGCCCAAACCGAGGCATGTGAGCAAAGCCGCTCCGTTGATTGCCTGGATTTCCGCCAATCCAACCAGAACTGGTGCGCCTACCATTGTTTCACCCTCGCAGGGCGACAAGCCTTACACAAGATCATTAATCCTCACCATTCCCCTAATTTGAATCGGCTAAGCCTCGCCATTTCGACAGCCGATACACTATAAATTTTCCACAGTAAGACCACCTGGCAGGCTGGTATTTGTGCGTGCCAAGAAAAAGTGCCAGTTTAGGCGACGCCTTGGCGATCGCTTTGTAGGTCCCGGCGAGCCCGTAACGCGTTTATGGAGTAGAATAACTGGCTGAAACGGCGGGTATAGCTCAGGGGTAGAGCGTCTCACTGTGGCTGAGAAAGTCGCGAGTTCAAATCTCGCTATCCGCCCCAACGTTTTTTCATGCGCTTTCCAAGCCCTCTGGGAGTGATTTCCACAACCGACCTCGGTTGGCGCACGGTTCGCCTTCGGTGGGAGAAGCTGCTTCCTCTTGAGTTTGAAGACGTTCGTTTCTTCCATCCGGAGACATTCCAGAAGAGCCAGAAAGCGTGGGGGTCGCGTTCTTTGCGCGAGATGCTCAACACGCGGGCAGCAGCCAAAGCTGCGATGGCTGCCGGAGTCAAGAACCTGCTCGTTGCTACCAACACGGACGCAGTTCTTCTGCCTCGCAAAACCGACGCGCGCTATTTTATTTATATGGACGCGAGCCATTTTCAAACGCAATGGATCTCGTTTCAGAGCCCTCCCAAACCACGGCTGAAGATGCGCATAGAGCAGATGCGCAAGCTTGCCAGGGAGGGACATTTTTTCTTATGCATGTCTCGATTCGCCGCCCACGGAGCGGCGGAGGAATACCACGTGAAGCTGGATCGCATTCGAATCATCCCTCCGCCCGTGGATGTCGACCGCTTTGTTCCGGCAGGCGTGCGTCACGGGAAGCCATTGCGTGCATTGTTTATTGGGACACGCTTTAGCGTTAAAGGCGGGGATGTCCTCTTAGAGCTTTGCAATGACCCCGATTTGAAGGACGTGGAATGGCATTTTGTGACTCCTGAAGAGCGTCCAGCGCCCGCAAACGCGTTCTTTTACAAACTAAAGCCAGACACCGACGAGTTGATCACGAGAAATTCAGTCCTGCGATGTGCTGGTCTCCCCGACAAAGTCCGACATGCTCTCTCTTGCCGCGATTGAAAGCCATGCTTGCGGCTTGGCGGTAATCATTCGAAATATGGGGGGAACGAACGAGGTCGTCGAAGACGGCGTGAGCGGCTACGTCATCGATCGCTCGGACGGGGAAGCCGTTAAAGAAGCGCTGATCCGGTATGTACAGGACCCGAGCCTGCTGGCATCTCAAGGAAATAGGGGCAGGGAGACGGCTGTCGCCCGCTACGCCTTTCCCGTTCACGCCGCTTTGTTGAGAGCAGCGGTCGAGGCGGCCCGGTGAAGCCCAAAGTCAGCGTGGCGACGGTTGCCTTCAACCACGTGGGTCTCGTTCGCCAGTCCGTTGAAAGCGCGCTGGGGCAAAAAGCTGACTTTCCGTTTGAGATCGTAATCGGAGAAGATTGCTCGACCGACGGCACCCGCGAAGTTCTTCAAGAAATCCAACAGGAAAATCCCAATAGTATTCGGCTGATTTTGCGGGAGAAGAACCTTGGCATGCAGTGGAACTTCGCGCGCACGCTGGAGGCCTGCGAAGGGGAGTACATCGCGGTTTTGGACAGCGACGATTACTGGACGTCCGATCAAAAGCTCGCCAAGCAAGTTCAGTTCATGGATGAGCATCCGGAGCACGCGATTTCCTACCATCGAACCGACGTTCTTTTCGAGAGTGAGCCGGGCAAGAACCTCAGCATTCCGACCGATTCCAAGCCCGTCTCGGACATCGAGGATATCGCGTTCGCAAACATGCTCGCAAGTTGCGCCACAATGTTTCGCCGGGACCGGCTGCCAAAGTTTCCCGATTGGTATGCCGAAGTCCACACCTACGATTGGGTGCTGGCGACGCTGATTCTTATAAACGGGGGAACGGTCGGATTCCTCGACGAGACGATGGCGGCTTACCGGGTCCATGCTTCCAACCTCTATTCGAGGCTCGATGAGCGCAGCCGGTTGGAAAAGGAGCTCAAATACTATGATTACTTGCTCCCGCTCTTTCCGGACAAGGCATTGGCCAACGCCCGCCTTGGTAAGGCGGACCGGCTTTACGATCTTGCCAACAACTATCGCCGAACGGGAGACAAAACAAAGGCCAAGGCGATGTTTGCCGAGGCGTTAAGCTTGGAATCGGAAGGGCACCGGCTTCCATGGCGGCGCAAGGCGCGCATGAAACTGAGGCTAGCTCTTGGGCTTTAGCTCATTGATCGCTTCTTCGTAAACATCCTTGATTTGTTCGGTAACTGCGGGCCAGGAGTAGCGGGCCATGTATTTCTCGGAGACCGATGAGGGCTGCCGTCCAGATTTGAAGACTTGGGATACGGCATTGCTTATCGCCTCCACATTGTTGGGATCCACGTACGCGGCGTCGTTCCCGTAAATCAAATTCGCACCCCAGGTGTTGCTGATTACGAGGGAGCATCGTGCGACAAGCGCCTCCAATGCGACAAGGCCGAAGACTTCGTTTTGAGAGGGAAGGCAAAAGGTTGTAGAGGCTGCATAAGCAGCCGGAAAAAGCGGGTCTTCATACTCGATGGGTTCGAGCATGCGAACGGTTGGGCTCTCGTGCCGCTTACACTGGTCGTAATAGTCATTCTCTTGCGGAGCCCCGATGCACACGAGAGGGACATTGGCTTGCTTGCAAGCCAGTATCAGATTCAACTGGTTCTTGCGCCGATTGACCATGCCGCAATGGAGCACGAAATCCTCTTTGATGTCATAGTGGTCGCGAAAAAGGGTTGCTTCCCCATGGGCGAAACGCGATTCCACGCCGTGAGGGACCTGTCGGATACGGCGGTCATCGATGCCAAAAAAGGCTTGGATCAAATCTTGGTCCTTTGGCGACGTGGCAATAATGCGTTGGGTGTGCCTTAGCAGCCGTACCAGGAGCCGCGGGTAAGTGTTGGAGAGCCTTTTTCTAACCGCGCGAATTCTCTCTCCCGCCACGGAACGGTGGGTTCCAAATATTGGGGACCAAACGATAGGAATCCGGTTTTGAGCTGCGAACTCTGCAACGCTCCAATGGGATTCAAAGCAGCCGTAGAAATGGACCACGTCCCCCAGCTTTCGAGTTAGGGGAGTTACGAAATCGACTTCGCAACCCAATTCTCAAGTGCTCGGCTGTTTTGTCGGCGAGAACTTCCGTGCCTCCCCTCACCAGGTTGCTGCCCGGGCGCAGCACAAGGGAGACTTTCATAGGCTGAGGGTACCCGGGGCTTCAGAGAAGTTCAAAACAGACTTTTAACCGAACCCGTTCGCCAACCGTTCGTAATTCCCTATCTTGGCCGCCATTCCTCCTCCCGCTCTGAATCAACCCCTCGTTGGTGAGGAAGCCCGGCGCCCCATGGCTTGGACGACACTTTTCATTTTGGTTGGAATGATGGTTACCCTAACCGTTGCCGGCTATCTCGGCGAGGGCAACTCCCTGAAGAACAGCCTGGAAGAAGCCGAGATGAAGGTCCACCAACATGCAGTTCACGTTGCGGAGTTGGAGTCTGCCGAAGGCAACTTCAAGATGCCGAAGTTGACCTTGGCGGATTCGATTATCAGACAGGCATCAAAGATTGTTCTTGACGCGAAGCAGCCTGCAGCGTCGTCCCCCAAGCCGTCCGATCAAGAGCGTGCTCGTATGCAACTGGAATCCGCGAAGCTCAGCGTTGCTGCCGACTATGAGGCGGGCAAAGCCATCCCGGCGGACGAGCTGCAGGCCATTGGCGCTCTCGGTGATCCTAACTTTGCCAAAATATACCGCGCAAAAAAGCTGGCGCCTCAGGATGCCAAGCTTCTCATCGCCCAATTGCCAAACGAGCCCAGCGTTGAAGTTCTCGCAAAGATTCACGCGCTCAAAAAATCGGGGGTAAAGAATCCTTATCTGGCTGTCATCGGCCATCAAACCTTGCAAATCTCGCTCATTGTAGGTGCGATTGTGGTTTTGTTGATCGGCGCGGGTGTCACTCTGTGGATCGCTTTCTTTGCATTTAGGATGAATGGTTGGGCGATTCCGCTCGGGCACCCCGCTATGCCGATGACCATGGCGAGTTCCGAGCGCTTTGCCCTTCGGGCCGTGCAGTTGCTTGTGTTGTTTATTGGCATTCAGGTCCTTGCAGGGGCTCTCTACGCAAAGCAGTTGATCACTGAAGATGTTGCCGAGCTGATCGCTACCGCAGGCATTGTTTTGATGTTGATTGGCCTAAGCCGCGTCGCCATCGATGGCAAGAGGATCTCTCTGGCTTCCATCGGATGGAACCGGGAACGCCTCGGCGCAAATATTCTATGGGGGCTTGGAGGAGCAGTGGCAAACGCTCCCCTATTGTTGTTTCTGGCCTTCGTCTCGGATTTGATCTTTGGCTGGCTGCCGACACATCCGCACCCCGTACAGGTAGAGCTGGGCTCTGCTCACCGGTTCTTGACCGTTCTCTTGATTTCCATCTCCGCGTCCGTCGGTGCGCCGATCTTCGAGGAGAGCCTGTTCCGAGGCATTCTTCTTCCTGCAATTTCGACCCGCTTTCGAAGCGCTGTCGTTGGGATATTGCTCTCCAGCTTTATGTTTGCGGCTCTTCATCCCACGGGACCTCCGGAATGGTTGCCTTTGGCGGGAATTGGCGCAGTCAGCGCCTGTCTGAGCTACCAAACGCGGTCGATTGTTCCGTCGGTGGTCATGCATGCCGCCCATAACCTTGCCGCTTTGCTCATCGCTTTGGCCTGGAATTAGGCTTCTGCAAGGCTCTTGGGCTCTCGGGCAAAACCAAGCCAGAAAGTGGTCCACGCAAGCACCGCGAAGATCGCGAAGCCGATCTTGAAATAGAGCGGAACATTCGGATTGAAGCTGATAAAGCCCTCGACCGGTGCGGCCATAAACATCATCACAACGGACGTGCACAAAACGACGAGTGCGTCCTTTCCTGCATCGCGCAGCGCATCTCGGCGCTTCTTTCTCCCTGGCACAATGAGAGCCCAGCCAAGTTGGTAGCCTGCCGCGCCGGCGAGAACCATTCCGCTCAACTCGGTAACGCCGTGGGGCAGGATGCTGCTTAAGAGAAAAGGCACGCCGTGAACAGTATTCATTTCATAGGCTAGGGAGCCCATCATGGATCCGTTCTGCCAGAGCATTGCCGCCGAGCCCACGCCGAAGGTGCCGGCCCCCACCGCTGCCATGATGATTGAAACGAAAGGGTTATGGCTCGCATAGAAGCTTGCCATCGTGCTGGACTCGTCCACATCCCGAGGCTCGAACTTCATCGTCTTCCACTTATCGAAAAGCGGCTTCTCGGGGCCGGCAATCGCGCTTCTAAGTTCGGGAGATTGACCGCAGCAAATGAATGAGAATCCAACGCCGAGTAAGAAGGTTAACGCACTGGCCAACACGAAGACTTTCATCTTGCGAACCGTTTGTGCGGCAAGCGACACGGCATCGACGATCGAAGCAAAAAAGGAAGTTCGCTTGGGGCGATAGAGGCAGGAATAGCATCGGGCTACCAAGTCGTTCAAGAAACCGATGACCTGCAGGTTATTGGACCGCGTTCTAACCAAAGCGAGATCGGACGAACAGTTCCGGTAGAGCCGGATAATTTCCTGAAGCTCGTCCGGTGTCAGGTTCTTCGGGCTGACGTCTGCCTTCTCGACCAACTGGCTAAGGCGTTGCCAATCGGGGGTCCGAGATTCAATGAAGGCGACTTCGTTCAAGGCTACTCTTCGATTTTTTCTGCGTTTAAGTTGAGGACGTCGCCGTCCACATCTCTAAAAAAACAGCTTCGGTAGTTCTCGTGACATGCCGCCCCGTCCTGGGTGACCTGGATCAGCAAGGCGTCCTTATCGCAATCGACAGACACTTTGTGGACGTGCTGCAAGTGGCCGCTTGTTTCTCCCTTGACCCAAAAGCTCTGCCTTGAGCGGCTCCAGTAGGTGCAGAGACCGGTGTCAATGGTTTTTTGCAGGGATTCCCGGTTCATCCACGCCATCATAAGAACCTGGCCGTTCTCTTTGTCTTGGATAATCGCGGGGATGAGTCCGTTTTGGTCGTATTTGAAGTCGTCAATAACGGACATAAGAGAGATTCTACCGCCGGGACTACTAAGCGAGCCGGAACATGGACTGAGGAGACCAAGGCTTTGCTACCCTGGACGGGATACACTTCTGTTAAGGAATGGCCGCCAGCACCCAAAACAATCGAAAGTCGTTCCTTATCGCCCTTGGTCTCGGTTCTTTGCCCTTGATGGGGTTTTGGCTTTACGGCCTTTTTGACCTGGACGAGGGGTATTACGGGGCGGTTGTTGCCGAAATGAACCGCCGAGGCGAATGGATAACCCCCTACTTCAACGGCAAGCCCTGGTTCGAAAAGCCGATTTTGCTCTATTGGTTCGCGAAGCCTTCGGTGCTGATCTTTGGGCAAGCGGTAGGCCCACGGCTGCCTTCTGTTTTGGCTACCATTGGCCTGCTTGCCCTTTGCGGGGGCTTTTTGAGAAAGCGGGTTAGCTTCGCGGCCGGTCAGTGGGGGATGCTCATGCTGGGCACGAGCCTGCTCGTCATTGGAATTGGGCGGATGATGATTACCGACGCCCTTCTGGACCTTTGCATTTGCGGCGCGTTCCTCTCCTTTTACGAATCTTTGGTGGGGAAGCGGGCTTGGCGGCTGATGACCGCGTTTTGCCTTGGACTTGCGGTTCTGGCTAAGGGGCCGGTTTCGCTTCCTCTGTTTCTTGCCGTTGCAATTTGGACCTATGTGGCCGAGCGCGATTTGAGGCCGGTTTTCAAGGGCTGGTGGCAGCTGGGCGTCCTTATTCTTGCGGCGACCACCGCGCTCTGGTACGTGCCAGCCTATTTGGAAAACGGGCAGGTTTTCGTTCAGAAGTTCTTTGTCGAGCAGAATCTGCAGCGGTTTGGCGGAGGGGACGAGGCGCATAAGGTGCCGATTCTGGCTTGGCCGATTTACTATCCGGTGATCCTGTTTGTTGGACTGTTGCCTTGGTCGATCTGGGTTTTTAAGCCGCTCAAGGCGGCTCTGCAGCTTCAGACAGGCCCGTTCCCGCGCTATCTTGCCCGTTGGGCGATGGTGATTTTGATTTTCTTCACCATCAGCGGCACGAAGCTTCCGCACTACATTCTGCCTGCCGTTCCACCGCTCATGATGATCTTGGCGATCCAGTGGGCGGAGATGCGCCCTGCCCGGTGGCCGGCGGCAGCGGCGGTTTCTGTTGGCTATTTTGCCTTGGCGAACGTGGTGTTCATCGCTTGGTTCCGGTTGGGAGGATTTGCGGAGCTTGACCGGGATGCGCGGTTGGTGAATCAGGTAGTCACTTGGCGAGGGACTCTGTTTACCTATGAACTTGCCCGGGTCGCGAACGGAAAGGGGCTCAGCCTCAATGAAACCAGCAACCCTTCTCTTGGTTTCTATTTGGATTCCCGGCGGATTGAGTTTGCCGATACTTCCAGCCTTCCGGAGTTGGAGCAAGACCTGAGGGGCGTGAAAGGGGACATTTTTGTGCTTTCCCGGCCAGGCCGGCTTAGCGACTCTGACTTGGCGGCGCTGCAAAAAATGGGGGACCGATTTGTGAGGTGGCCGGATCAGCGGATCGGCTCCAAATATATGCTGTACGAAGTGGTTCCAAGCGCGGCCGCGCCGACAAAACAAAAAGGGCAACCTCAAAAGGTTGCCCCTGAAACCGAACCGGTGCGGATTACTTCTTCTTAGCGTTCATCTTGCAGCCGGAGCAGCAATAGTAAGTCTTGCCTTTGATTTTGACCGGTATGGTGTCCATCTTGGTCTTTTTCGTGGAAAGCGTCATCTTGCAAGCGGGGCACGTGGGCGCGGCAGCAGCTTTCTTCTTCTGGCCTGCAAAACCGGCGGTGGAGAGGAGGCTTAGCGCGAGGACCGCTACGGCAATCCGGGTGATTTTGTTCATCTTAAGTAATTGCTCCTTATGGGTTGCCGGTAGCGCCCGGCCACGAATTGGATTGTATCCTAAAATTGCGGGGTACTTCTGCCCATCCATTCAAATATTCCACTAAAGCCGAACGTGCGGAGCAATTTGGGCGTACTTTTTCTCTCCGATTCCCCCTACGTCTCTGAGCTGCTCGATGCTTGTAAAGCCACCGTGGGACGAGCGATAGTCCAGGATTCGCTGGGCTGTTGCGGGACCAACCGCCGGCAGCATTTCTAACTGCTCGGCACTTGCCGAATTGAGAGAAACAGAGCCGGTTAACGGGCCCTTCTTTTTTGTGCCATGCTTCGATTGCCCCCCATCTGCCAGCCCGGGGTCGACAGAATTTCGGATTCTGCACGTCGCCAGTTGTAGGAACCCGGATCTGTTCGCCATCCGTTAAAATGGCAGCAAGATTTACATCGGCAAGGTCGGCGTTTTTCTTGGGGCCGCCTGCGGCATGCACGGCGTCCTGAACCCGCGACGTAGACAAGAGTTTGTAGACTCCCGGTTGCCGCACCGCGCCAACTACATCCACGACGACTTCCGTCGAAACCACTGGTTTCAACTCGTCCGCGGAAGAGGAATGGGACCGTGACTTGGACGACGCGGAGCCTTTGTTCGAGTGATAGCTGTATCCGGTTTCGCTACCCGATGGCTGATGTTTAGCGCTGTATCGATAGCCTGCAACTCCGACACCGATCAACAGCAAGAGAGCCACTGCTAGGTAAGCAAATCGTTCTTTGGGCCCGACTTGAAGAAACAACTCTTAACTCTCCGGTGGATAATTCAGTAGACCGTATCGCCATCCTCGTTCGCTGACCAAACAGTCATCAACCTTAAGCGCAAAAAGGTAGCGCTCCAGCAACAGTGCCCCCAAGTGTACAGTTCGCTCACGCCCAGGTTCAATGCCTGGCACGGCCGCTCTCTCGGAGTCTGTCATGGAGCATAGCCAGCCCGCGGCCCTGGCAACTTCCTCAAATTCAAGTTTCGAGCCATGCCAAAGACCGGCCTGCCAAGGACCTCCATTCCGGATGCTTGCCAGATTTGCCCCGGTCGCTCCCAGTGCCACGGCTTCTCCTGCCTGGTTAGGCAGATACTCAAGGCCAATCGCGTCATCGATTAGCCTTGAGATACGTAAGATATCTCCCGGTCCGGCCGGTCTATTGCCAGGGAGCATATCGCGTAAGCCCAGCGTGCCTATTGCGAAACTGCGGCCGTACCGGCTTTCCCAATTGCCGTCGAAGTTAACGCCAGTCGCGAGTTCAGTGCTGTGGCCGCCGACGTCGACCACGGAAATACGAGGTTTGTCTTGAAATAAAGGGTCCTCCGCAACGGAGCGAAACCCGAGTTCCGCCTCCCGCTCGGCGGCAAGAACGAAGACCGGTGTGTCTTGTGCTTTGGCTCTTTGTAGAAAGTCATTTGTATTTGTTGCGATTCTTCCCGCCATTGTTATCGCAGCGTTAACATTGCGTGCGCCATGCAATCTGGCTTCGGAGAAGGCCCTTGCCAACGCATCCAGGGTGTCGCAAATTCCGCGCTCGCTCAGCAGGCGGGTGGTATTTGTACCTTCGCCAAGGGCGGTAACTGCCGTCGATTCGTAAACTGGAGTCCAATTGTCGTCTTGCCGTGTTGCCACGGTTAGGATCGCAGAATTGGACCCGACGTCCACAACGGCCCTCGTCATGAAATCGAGTGTACATTGTCCCATCTATCGAACCGTTTGGCATTCCTGTCCGATTCTGGTAAGATTTACTTCTGTTGACAATTCCCGAGAGTAGTATTCTTAAATGATGACTGACGATACGTTGACGCCAGCAGAAGCCCTCTTGACTTCTGAGCCGGTTGAGGATGCCGGCAAGGCGCCCGAGACCCAACCCGCCGCTGAAGAGTCCAATCACGCGGCCTTGTCCAACCATTCCGCTGAACAGGATATTGAAGCGGAACCTGACCCAGCACCCGAGCAACCTGCTGAACCAGTGACCGCCGAAGCGGAAGCTGCTGAGCCTGAACCTGCGCCGGTTGAGCCGCCCAAGCCCGTTGAGCCGCCGAAGCCTGTTGAGGCCTCTAAGCCGGTTGAACCCAAGGTGAATGGCGTCCGAGACCGTAGCGAAGACGAACGGCTATTTGAAGCAGCAATGGAAGCGCTGGAGGGCGGCGAAGACGTTGCCCACGAAGGCCAGTTCAAAAAGCTCGCACGGGGCGATAGGGTCGAAGCCACCGTTATTCAGGTGGATCGAGATCGCGTTTTCGTGGATCTCGGCACAAAATCGGAAGGCATCGTCCCCCTCGGCGAGTTGACTGAGGAGAATATCGAATCAGCGGTTGACCACGTCAAGGTTGGGGACGTGATCCAAGTTGTCGTCATGCGGCCGGAAAGCGCCGAAGGCAACCCCCTCGTTTCTAAGAGGCGCGCCGATTTTGAGGATGCGTGGGACCGCATTGAAAGCTCTTTTGCCGAAGGAAAAACTCTTACCGCACAGGTGATTGACCGTGTGAAGGGCGGACTGGTCGTGGATATCGGCGTGCGCGGATTTGTTCCGGCGACACATGTGGGCGGCGGCAAGCTCCGCAACATCGAAAAATTCGTCGGTCAAACGATGAATCTAAAGATCATCGAGATTGATCGCGAGCGCAAAAAGGTCGTTCTCTCCAACCGGCAGGCCGAGGAAGAGAAGCGGGCAAGCGCAAAAGATGAGATTTTCAAAAACGTCAGCCCCGGAGATGTGCTGGAAGGCACGGTTCGCCGGCTGACCGATTACGGAGCGTTCGTGGACTTGGGGGGAGTGGACGGATTGCTGCACATCAGCGAAATGAGCTGGATGCGGATCAATCATCCCAAGGAAATGTTCCGGGAAGGTCAAAAAATAAAGGTGATGGTGCTGCGGCTCGATGCGGGCGCAGGCAAAATAAGCTTGGGCCACCGTCAAGTCTTGCCCGATCCTTGGAATCTTATCAAGGACAACTACTCTGTTGGCCAGCGGTTTAACACTAAGATCAGCCGACTCGTTATGAGCGGGGCGTTTGTGAAGCTGCCCGAAGGCGCAGAGGCGTTCATCCCGCTTAGTGAAATGTCCACACGCAGAATCAAAAGGCCGGAAGATGTGGCCGAAGAAGGGCAGGATATCGAAGTGCAGATCATCGATCTACGCACCGAAGATCGCCGGATGGTCCTCAGCATGCGAGCTACTGGTTCTAATGTGGACGCAGGCCGAACTAGTTCGCCAACCACGGCGCCATCGTATGACGATGATGATCGGGGCGGGAAGCGCGGAAAGAAGGGTGGCAAGAAGGGTAAGGGCGGACGTCGTGGCGGCGAGGACGATATGGAAGATATCGTTGGCCGGCGCGGTTATGCAACCGGCGGTGCAACCATCGGCGAGCGTTTGGGCCTTCTGAAGGGTTTTGATCTTGGTCGGGACGAAGACGAAGAGGATGCCATCGAGCCGACGGCTGCTGCAGAGCCCGAAGAGGAAGTGGCAGAGGAGTAGTTCCGGGCTGATCCGGATGCCAACGCCAAGAATCGCCATCACGGGCGGAATCGCCGAAGGTAAATCTACCATTCTCGGCTATTGCCGCGAGGAAGGCTTCAACACGTGTTCGGTAGACGATCTTGCCCGCACTGTTTTTGACAGCGATCCGGTGCAAACCGGCTTGGCAAAGCTGCTGGGGCAGCCATTCCCAATCATGCGCGCCGATGTCCGCAAGGCCATCGGCGCAAGTCCCCTTGTAAGGCGCGCCCTAAATCACCTAACGCACCCTTTGCTTCTGGATGCCCTTCGCAAAAGCAACGCAACCATAATCGAAGTCCCGCTTTTGGTGGAAACTTGCCTACTAGGGGAATTCGACAGAATATGGGTTGTTACCTGTGGAAGAGTCGAGCAGGTCGCAAGGCTTTCTCAACGAGTCGGCAGGGAAGATGCAGAGGCGTTGATTAAGACCCAGCTTCCCAGTAACGCAAAAACGCCATTTGCGGACGCCATTATTCGAACGAACGAAGCGGAGCAGAACGTCAAGCGTTATGTGCTCGGTTTGCTCAAATTCGCAGCTCACACATAGTTGAACTTACTAGGTTCATGATATACTGCTGCGGGCTTTAGCGGGCTAGAGCCGATGTTGGCTTCCCAGAGGAGGCCGAAAACTGGATCAAGAAGGTAACCCCCGGAGAGGGAGCCTTCCTTGATCTGTTTGTTTGTAGAAGGAGGACTCGAAAAGAGTGAGGCGTTTCTTAAGAACGAAAACTGGTCAGGCGCTCTGCCATTTAGTGGCGATTGCATTGGCATTGCCGTTTATCAGCTGGTTGTCAGCGTCTAGGGCGACCGCCCAAGTGCAGGTCAAACCGCAATGGGCGGTTGTTCCGTTTGTAAACGGTATGCCCCAAAATGGCGGTGAGAAGTATTCTGACACCGCGTCGTCAAATATTTACGACGAGTTGACCAAGACGCAGCAGTACGACGTGCTTCCGAACGAATCGGTCAAGAGTTCCATTGAGCAACTCAATTTGCAACCTCCCGTAACGGACCCGACCAGCTTGCTGCGCTTGGCGCAAGACTTGGGTGTGCAAACGCTGGTCACCGGCAAGCTTGTTGGTTGGCAGGTTTATAAGGTTTCTGGCGGAAAGCAGGCTAAGGTGGCCCTTGAGGTGCAAGTCCTCAACGTTGCATCAGGCCTTGCCATAAACGGGGCCGCCATTGTCACAACCTCGTCCGTGCGATCCGCAAACACAGACCAAGACACCGTTGTGAATGACGCCCTGTCCCAGGCTGCCGCCGAGGCTGTGGCGAAGATCCAGAGCCAAGTCCTTCCCGCTGCAACCGTTTTGAATACGCGGAATACCGAGGGGCTTATCAACCGGGGAGCGCGAGACGGCTTCGTGGACGGGCAGGTAGTGATCGTAACCCGTGGCCGAGAGCAAGTGGCAACCGCGAAGGTGTTTGATGTTGAGCCCGACAGCGCCAGTATCAAGATCGTGCGCCAGACAAAAGGCATTCAACCTGGCGATCGCGTTCAAGTAGTCTTCCAAACGCCCGAACTCGTGTTGAATGGACATGGGACAGGACAGGAATTGGCTACTGTCCACCAACCTGCGAAGAGGCTCGATTCTTCAGCCATTATTTCAGCAGGCTTGGTTCTTGGAGCCGTTGCTTTCTTCCTTAGTGGAGGACGTGCGAACAGCAACAACTCGGTGGACGACGTTCAGAATCAGGCGACGACGTACCCTCCCTATTCGAACAACCCAGTCATCCAGATATCGTGGAAGCTGGACGTGTTCTATCGAAACAGCAACAACGTCGAGTGGATCATCTATCGGAGCGACCAAGCCACCAACCCAGTACAGGTTCAGACCAACGGGAACGCAACTTCGGTGTTTGACGACCCGAATACGAAGACTCTCACCGTCGCTACCGGGCTTCCGGAAATCAGCGCTTCAGTTACATGCGCTGGGTTCGCGTCTGCAACCGTGACCGCTCCCGGTATCCTTATCGGAGCTCCCTATCAATACGGAGTTCAGGGCTGCTATAGGGTCCTGAGCGTCGACTTGCCTTCAAGTACGACGACAACGGCTACGACAACGACGACCACTGCGAGCGTGTCCACTGGCGGAAGCTACTGCTACTTCGTCTCATCGACGACCTATTCGAATGGGTTCGCAACCGCTCTGGGAGCACCCATCCTTGAGAATCCGGCATTGGATCAAACCGTGACTGGATTCGGTCCCTTTACCTTCACCTCGCTTGAGACCCCGAACTCTGCGATTCCGGTCGCTTATGTCGTGCAGGTTTCAAGCAGCCCGCAGTTCCCGGCGAGTCAGACGGTTACCAGCGCCGAAGTAGTAAGTGAGGATACGAACGATCTGAGCATAAGCTTCACTCCGCGCTCCAGCACGGATACATTCCTGGCTTTCCTGGAGGATCACTTTGGGTCGAGCTTTACGGGAGGCCAGATATTCTGGAGAGTTGGGGCTAGGAACGTTCAGGACTATCCAGGACCACTTCCCGATCCGGCAACTGGGCTAAGGTATATCTTCTGCTCGTCACAGGCGTTCTCGGTTGGTGGGTCGGCTCCTAAGAAGACGAAGACCACGGCCAAGGGGACCAAGACTACAAAGACTACAAAGACTACTAAGACTACGAACACAAAGGGCAGCAACCTGAAGCAGTCGTTGCCTAAGTCAACCGCAGGGGCAAAAGCCGGCGGCAACTGACCTTTACACTGAACGATTAACCGGGTCTCCCGCCGTCATAAGAGTGGGAGCCCCGGAATTCTCTTTTTTGCCATATGAAAGGACTCATTAGAACTATCACCGCTTTGGGTGCGGTTTCTCTGCTTATCGGCGTCGCCTCAGCTCAAACTAATATTGGAGCCGTGGGTCAAATCCAAGTTACCACCGGCGAAGAGGATGCTCCTCCCGACTGGTTCGTGGAGTGCACCGATATAACCAATACGAGCCCAGTCTCCGACCCATACATCGCCAACGCGGTTGGGAACGAACTGATGTGGTGCGCGTTCGGGGGAGGTGGTACCTGGACTGCGGGAGGCACGACTACTACGACAGGTTCGCCTCCTCCGTGTTTCGACTCCACCTATGCGTCGGTTAACTCGGGCGAGTTCGCCATCAGCTTTGGAACTTACCAAGGCATTGGAATTGGAACCCAGAACCCGGTCCCGGCGGCGATAGGATCGATCCATCAGTACACGCCGTAATTTTCGCAGCGCAGGATTGGCAATCAACTACGGTGCGCCCTACTATCCATCCTATTGCTGTGCGAACTTCTTGGTGGATGGTGCGCAAAGTTTCTTTGGAGGAACCTTCACGGAGTTCTATGCTGGCCAAAGCAACCGTTACATGACGGGGATTTCTACCGTCGGCCCATTCACTGTGGACCTCCAGGTTGAGTTGGTGGCGGATGCCTTGAGATTTCGCTGGACTTGTAGCAACGGGGACACTGTCCCGCACCAACTGGCCCTTATGTTCGGTTCAGGAATTGAAATGCTGACCAATCAGAGTTCAACTTATTGGCAGCCTAATAGCTACGCCATTGGAAACTTCGGCCAGCCCTATTTCGAAACCTTGTCTTCTGCGCCCGGCCAACCGCCTACGACGATCGGTTTCGGTCCCGACCAATCCGGTGACCCGCCCTATTTCAACTATGTCACGAACGACGACAGGCTTACCCGTGACAACGTGGGAAATGTTGCAGGTGTCTCCATCAATGGCTTCCTCGGCGCTTTCGTTTACACGCCGAACCAAAGGCCGCCCGACCAAGACACTGTCTATCAGTTGACGACTTCTAACACTTCGCTTTTTCCAGACTATGTCGATTTCGATTTCGATGAGAGCGACCCGTTTGGAATTCGGATTGAAACGAAGCCTAGCAACGCCACGAACGATACCAACCCCACGAATTTGCCAAACAAGGCGGATTACATCATGGTTGGGAAGAGTCTCTATGTTTTCGGTCCGGTGACGGGCGCTCAGGTCTTCCCTCTGTCAAACCCATTTCCGGATACGGGCTTCCTCTCGCAGCCAGGCTTCGTGATCGAATACGATCCTGAAGAAGTTCAACCCGGAACCACGTTCCAGTTCCTGAACTACGTAAGGTCCACTTGGGGCAATGGGGACTATAAGTTGCCCTTCGGAGCAACGGTGGATGCACCCTCTGTCATTCAGGCGGGCAGCCTCAATCTTGATGGCACAGCCGCACCAAGTGGACTCGTCAATAACCAGCCGCCCACCGACCCGGTTAAGGTCCGGGTTTGGGTTGACAACGTTGGCGGCAACGTAACAAGTGGTTATGGTGTGAACAACAAAGAGTTCACGTTGGATGACGTTCAGATTACGCTGAAGTTTGGAACGGCCGGCATGAGCGTGATCAACGGGCCGGCAACGCAGGTCATCTCAGCGATCGCGCCCCGAACGGACGCATTCGTTGATTTTGACTGCCAGGTTGGAACTGAGACGGTGGGGGATGTGCCTTATACGGTCACTATCAGTACCGTTCCGGTTAATCAGAAGATCATAACCGGAACCATCAACGTTGCCGGACGCCCGCAGAACGTGCTGTATCCTGGTGCGAACCTGATTGCAGCGCCTTATGTCTTCCAAGATGACTCATGGTTGACCATTCTACAGGACTTTGTCCCCGGCGGAGCGAATACACCGACTTCGGGTGTTTCTAGCACCGCGAGCTTCCAGACCTACGTTTGGGACCCTTCGCGGCAAACCTATGACCAAACTCTGACCGCACAGCGAGCGGGATCAGTATGGGTGGTCTATAACAACCCGGCTACGGTGTTCGCCCACTACGAGGGCACGCCGGAAATGCCTGCTGCGACTTATGCCTCATCCACCTTCCAAGTAGAGCTGAAGGCCGGATGGAATATGATCGCCAATCCGTTTAACATCGTGTACCAAATGAACGAGGTTAACGGAGTTGCAGCAGGAGACAGCACCCAGGTTTATACATACAATGAATTGGTGAGTCTCGGATACATCAGTGGATTCGTTGCTTCTTATGATCCAACCGCAAACAGCGGGCAGGGCGGTTACGATTACACCGACGGAACCCAGGGATTTTTGCAGCCAAACATAGGCTACTGGGTTGATGACCTTTTGGATTCGGACATCACACTTTCCTTCCCACCCATCTACACGGAGGGAACTCCCAACTCGCTTAACAAAGCGCCTTCAACTTTGGCCGCCGGCCTGTGGAGGCTCGATCTTAGTGCGAGACAGGGCCTCAAGGTGGATCCGAACGTCGTGGTCGGAAACGCGGCGTCGGAAGCCGCCGTCCGGTCCGGAACCATCTACAAGGCGCCCATGGCGCCTACCCAGAGCCTGAGTCTTGCCATCATGGGCAAACTTGGAAAGAAGGACGCATTCCTCAATCAAGCGTTGGCAACTACGGCCAAATCTTATCTTTGGAATGCCGTGGTGAGTTCGACCAGGACAGGCGATATTACGCTTACGTGGCCGAACGCGGCGTTTGTTCCGAAGTCCCTGGGCCTTTTCCTGCAAGACATGACGAGTGGTCTTACGACCGACATGCGCGCTCAAACCTCCTACAGCTTCAATCAGTTAGAGCCTGGTGGACGCGAGTTCAGGGTCTTGGTGACTCCAACGATCGATGCCTATGCACTGATAGCGTCTCTAAGTGGGGCGCCGGTTGCAGTTGGTTGGCAAAGCGAAGAAAAGATCACTTACTCGCTCAGAGCTCATGCGACGACCACTCTTAAGGTGCTCGGATCGAGCGGCGAGCAAATAGCTCAGCTGCACGGTCCTCAGGTGGACGGGCTTGGAGCGACCTCGTTCGTTTGGAACTTGAAATCATCAACGGGCGCAAATGTGAAGGCGGGGCAATACACCGTCGTTCTCAGTGCGCTTACCGATACGGGCGAAGAACAAACCAAATCGGCTGTTATTGATATCAAATAAATGGGTGTTGGGTTGAAAACCTGACCGAAGCGTTACGCGTGGACTCCAGCAGGGAAGTCCACGCGGAAATTTCGGGCTGGAAAAGGTTGTAATGCGTCGCGTTGCCGTTTTGTTGTTGCTGCTGGTGGTGGCCCGTTGCTTTGGGTCGCCTAATAACGGCATCATCCAGCTCACGTCCTTCCCAACCGCAGCAGTAGCGGATGGACGCACTATTGTGACCATTGAGGCTGACGTTCGAGACAGTAACGGTCGGCCGGTCCCCGACGGCACGCCGGTCATGATGAGCACGGATTTGGGCAGCTTCCAGAATCCGCTGGTGACCACCCAAAACGGAGTCGCTCACGCAAAGCTTGTTGCCAGTTCTCTTGCGGGCATGGCAAAGATCAACGCCAGTGTCCTCCTTTATGGCGCGACCGCGACACTCGACTATAGCTTTGTTTCCGATGCCTCAATGCTCTCCAAAGCAAAGGAGTACATCGAGGTCGACGGCGACAAAATCGCGACTTATAGCTATGATCAAAAGCTGATCCAAGCGTCTGGCATGAAGAAGAACGAGTATCTGCGGTACCGTGACATCGAAGTCCGGGCGGACGTGATTGAGCTCAAAGTCGATAGCTACGAAGTGCTGGCCAAGAACGGAGTCCTGAAGATCGGCAAGGGCGAAAGGAAGTTCGGCAACCTCTATTTCATCCTCAATCAGCGAGAGGGATACGCCACGACCACCTTCAAGAGGAAGCAGGAAGCGGTTGCTCCGAACGGGCGGTTCATGAAGTTCGTGCAGACCGACCAGGAGCAGGACACCTATGGCGTTGCCCATTTGAAGGGCGTTGACGCCACTGCGCCGGGAACGATCATCGATCCAGGGATATTCCGAATTGACCAACTGGCTACCTCAACCACGATAACCGCTAAGAAAATCACCGCGTTTCCCAAGAAGAAGCTACTGTTTGAATCAGCGCAGATCTTTATGGGAACTTCGCGCGTCATGCGGGTTCCTTTTTACGAAGTAGACCTTGTCGGATCACAACAGCTCTTCTCTGACAATATCTTCAATATAAACAACAGCCAGCTTTCGCTGGACTATCCTTACTACCTAACATTGAAACCTGGGATCACGCAGCTGTTAAGCCTTCAGACCGGCGCTACCAACAGCAGCGGCACAGTTTCGGACCGGGGCCTGTTTCTGGATTACGACTACAAATGGGATAAAGGCGATGCCATGCAGGGTGGCATTGGAGTTCAAGGCATCGGCCGAGGTGACTGGGGGCTAACCGGCAATCAGTCCTGGCATTTCAACAACGGCGGTTCACTTTCCACCATGCTGGAACTGCCGTCTCACAACAGCTATTACGGGTCGCTCAGTGCCTCCCAACCCCTGAGAGGCTATCAAGCCAGTGTTGACGCTTCGGTGGGGAACACACTTACGGGTACGCCATTTAGCTCGGAAAACTATACGGCGACTCTCGAAAAGAATCCCTTCCGCATCTCCAACATTCCTGCCAACTTTTACGCCGGATTGGAGGCATATACGGACGATAGCCAATCAGTCGGTTGGTTTTCCGATCCATCCAACGAACTTGCTCCCCTATTGCAACAGAAGGTAGCGGACAGCCAGACCGCAGTGGGGCCACGCTTGCGCGCTCAATCGAACGAGTTCAACGTGGGAAGTCATACAACTCTTGATGCGTCCTTCTCCCTGGCCAAGCTGTATGGTCACAATACGCTGGATGGCCTTACCTATAACGGGCTGCTGACACTCAACACGTCCTTTGCCAAGAACGTGACCACACTGCTTTCTTACGCGTATACGGAAGACGGCCTCGACAGTAGCTTGCTTGGCCGGCAGCAGCTTAGCTTGCAGAGCAGCTTCCGTCCAGGAAAGTTTCGATTCGACTTCTTGGGAATTCAGGGTTTGGACGCCGATCGGAACTCCTATCAAGTGCAAGCTTCCTATCAGTTCACCCGCCTTTGGCGGTTCGGATACGCTTACCAGCAGGACCGTTATTTTGGAGCCAACTATTCGGACTTTGACTTCGTGCTCGGCTACCGGATAGGCTACAAGGAGTTTGGCCTGGTGTTTGATCAAAAACTACGCAGGCTCGGGTTCCAACTTCTTGGCACGACGATTAACTAGCCTTCTAATCTTGCTTCTCACTGCCTTTTCACTCGGGCAGCCGTTTGGCCGCTTTGGATATGACGATGGAGTCTCCTTGCCGGGTTTCGTGGTCGAGAGGCATGGATTCCGGGTGAACGCGAAGGACGCCGATTTTTTCCGTTTTTCCGATCCCACTGACGACTGGCGTTGCACGGAAATCTCCGACATGGGTAAGGCCGCAATTCTCAGCACCAAGGGCCGATCCCCGCGAAAGATCCGATTGAATTTGCTGACTCCTGGGTTCTCGCTTTACTTTGAGTCCGGTCTTTCGTTCATTGTGGACTCCGAAGAGTGCCCCTTTTTAACTTGGTCAGGTGGTAGCGTTGGCGGTGGTGTTCCCACGCCTCCTACCGATTGGGTGTTGGTTTCGTTTAGTAAGAGCGAGCCGCCCGTCCTTCTCTATTTCCCTAATGGGAAATACTCATTGAGGATAGATGGCTCTACGGGCGCTTGGATTCTAAGGAGCGTGGAAGTTAGTGCGGGCTGGGTTCGCATTGTGCCCCCGCTGGGAACTGAGGGCGCAGCAACTTCCAATGCTCGGGAACTCGGAACCCTCCTCGAAAAGGTGCTGCCAAACTTGGACGTCTGGATCGCTCAGGAGCCTGCTCTCCTGAGCCTTGAGGTTCATTCGGACGACGCCTCTGTAACCGCCTCCTGGCACTTTGATCGTGCCCTGGGTGTGATTCCCGCCGCAGCGCTTCTGGCGCCTCAGGGCGGTTATCCGGTGGCCATAACCAGCACTGTCAGAGACCTCGGCCTCAAGACCGATGAAGGGCCGCTGGAGGTGAGCACAAGTTCCGACCTTGTGGTGAAATTTCCGGTCTTGAAGCTCGCGCTGGGAAGGGCTTTGGTGGCCGGCACTCAAAACGATCAGCAGGCGATGAACGGCTATGATGACATTCCCGGCATCGTACAGCTTGCCTTGTCCAATCTCGAATCTGACAGCGATCCAAAAACGAGGGATATGGCGGCCAGGCTTAACTCAAGATTCATCGGCCAAGTCCAGAATTATCGCGAGCCCGTCACCGGACAGCAGCTGCCATTCCAAGCCAACGGGGATGGGGCGGATATTTCCGCCGCCTACGCTCTCTTGTTGGCGAGCACCTTGGCAGCCGATGGACAAGATGTCCGCGCCAACGCGTTCACCCTTTCCCTCTTGCTAAAGCGCGATTGGAACGATTGGACCATTTGGTGCGCGAACAAGGACCTTGCCAGGCGCTGCTCGGCGCTGGCATCAATCGCGTGCGCAATTGGCGGCGATGAGCGTATGCGCCTGGACGCAGGCATGTTGGAAGCTGGGCTTGCCTCCCAGAGGGGGCTGGAATTGTGGCGGCTTGGCAAGGACCAACCCAAAGCCGTGAAGCTTAGTGAGCCGCTAGACGCTTTACGACAGGGCGTTTTCTGTTCGTCGCAGGATAACTTTGTGGAAGCCCTGATGAGTCCAGTGCGGATATATGCCGACTTTCCGATGTTCGCGCGCTTGGATCCACCCTCGATCTTTGTGCGATGGCTGAGCCAGGATACGACCCCCAAAGAGTTCAGGCTATCGTCGAGTACTCCCCTACAGATTTCAAAGGGAAAGAACGTGCTGACTCTAGCCACTCATCCCGTTTCGAACGGCTTCTCGGTTAGGGCTCTCCCCGCCGATATCGGCTTTACCGAGATCTCGCTGAACTCGCAGGGCAAAGTGGCGATTCCTGCGCGGGCCAGCCCGCCCGCATTTTCCGCTGAACGCTAGGAAAGATCGACGTTGTAATGGAGGCCGACGTTGGTTTTGCGGTTAATGGCTCCAACAATAACGCATCTGGCCGCTAACAGCAGGTTGTAAGTTTCCAGCGGATGCTGGGAATACGCGGCTTCGGGAAGCGCCTCATATTCACCAATAAGCGCATCCACTGCTTTCTTGGCCTCCTTTAAGCCCGCATCGGATCGCACAATGGCGACGCGGTCCGTCATTGTCTTCTGCAGCGTGCGCCGGATATGAATGGACCTGGCCTCCGAAATGGCTCGGGTCTTTGAGCGTTCGACTGTAATCGCAGTTTGTCTCTCGCCGACGGGTGATGCTTGGGCCGCCGCTCGCGCAAATACCAACGCCTCCAAGAGGCTATTGCTGGCGAGACGGTTTGCGCCATGAACGCCCGTGCAGGCGACTTCGCCCGCCGCGTAGAGACCGTCGATTGAAGTTCGACCACTGAGGTCCGTTTTCACGCCCCCGCAACTGTAATGCTGGGCGGGAACAACGGGAATCCAGTCCGTGGTTATATCGAGCCCAATCGTCTTGAGCTTCTCGTAAATGGTCGGAAATTCCGCCTTGGTCGCTTCTCTCGCCAAGTGCGCCATATCCAGATAGAGGCACCACGTCTGGAGCCGTTTCATTTCCGCTTCCATCGCCCTCGCAACCACATCCCGTGGGGCTAGCTCCAGCCGGTCATCATAGTCAAACATGAATCGATGGCCAAGATGATTGCGAAGTGTGCCGCCCGCGCCACGGGCCGCTTCGGTGATCAGAAAACTGCGCAGTTGCGGGTGGTAGAGCGTGGTCGGGTGGAACTGCATGAATTCCATGTTCTCGATGACCGCACCGGCTCGCACGGCAAGGCCAATGCCGTCTGCCGTGGCGACCGAAGGGTTGGTAGTGTGCTGGTAAAGCCGGCCACAACCGCCGGTAGATAGAAATACGGAACTTGCCAGGAAGAGTCTAGCCTGCGGTCCATCCAGCATCGCAAGCGCGCCAACACAAACGCCATTCTCGACGAGCAAGTCAATCACATAGGCGTGTTCATAAACCTTGATGTTGGGGTTGTTTGCTACCGCTTCGGCAACCACTCTTTCTATTTCCCAGCCGGTCTTGTCCACGTGGTGAACGATGCGGTTGCGGCTATGGCCGCCTTCTCGCCCAAGTTCAAGATCGCCTTCGGCGTCAGTATCGAATTGCGCACCGTGGCCGCGCAGCCATTCGATCGCAGAATGGCGCGTTCTGTACCAAGAACCGGACTGCTGCAGGGTCACAGAGCCCCGCGCCGGCCACTAGGGTGTCCTGCTCGTGAAGATGCCAAGAGTCGGCCTCGCCGACAGCGGCGGCAATGCCTCCCTGCGCATAGCTTGTGTTCGCATCTTCCACGTCGGCCTTGGTTAGAACGCATACGCTTCCGCGTTCAGCGGCGGTTAGGGCGTAAGTCAATCCAGCAAGACCGCTGCCGATGGCAAGGAAATCGAACTGCTCGGACTTCATAGGTTAGTTATACTCCGGCGCGAACTACCGGTCCTTGCGGAGCAGAACGAGGAGGAATGGCGCCCCGACGATGGCGGTGACAACGCCAACGGGTATTTCTCCTCCTGGCAACGCGCGTTGTGCGATAAAATCTGCGGCCAGCAAGAGGCAGGCGCCAATGAGGCCAGAGCCGATCAGGGAGACACGCCAATCCACTCCCAGGGTTCGGCGAGCGATATGGGGCGCCGCGAGGCCAAGAAATCCGATCACCCCTACCGCACCCACCGAGGCCGCAACCATGGCCGTCGACGTCACCAATACCACAAGCTTGAGTCTAGACACGTTCACACCAAGGCGCTGGGCGGTGTCTTCACCCAGGGCTAGGGCGTTCAGTTGTTTTGAATAAGCGATGAGCACGGCCGCTCCTGCTAACAAAACGCAGAACAGCAACTCGTCCTTATTCCAAAAGGCGTACGAGATATCCCCCAGGAGCCAATTCAGAACCTTGCTAGTGTCTTGGCCCCCTCTAAGCAGCACGAAGCTTAGCACGGCGCTTAGCATGGAACTGGTTACTACGCCCGCAAGCAGCAGAGTTTGCACGTTGACCACGCCCCGGCGCTTCGAGATGGCAAATACAAACCCAAGGGCAAGCAGCCCGGCGGGAAACGCGCCGATCATAAGCCCCAATCCCTGCGCAAACCCGCCCCAGCTGGCTCCAAAGCCGGTGACCAGGGCAATGGCGCCCCCCACTGCGGCACCCGATGAAACACCTACAATATAGGGTTCTGCGAGTGGATTTCTGAATAGCGCTTGCAAAGCGGAGCCCACCATGCCAAGCATTGCTCCGACCGCGACGCAACAGCAGGCCCTAGGCATCCTGAGCACCCAAACAACGCTATTGGCTTCGCTATCGAATCCCGGCCTCCAAAGCTCCGGCCACAGTTCGCCCATGTGAAAGGCGTGGGAATTTGAGATGACATAGACAACGAAGAGTACGGCGAGGAACGCGATTAAACCGGAGAATCTCGCCAAGGTTCGCGCGTTCATTGGATGAGTGATTATGGACGGTTATGCCGATTAGGATTTCTCTCAGAATGTCAGCCTAAAGTTGATGCATGGCCAATTGGATTCACGTGCACCCGGTCGCAGCTAGCGTTCCAGCCGGCTCTTCCTCAGGAGGAACCGGCAAGCTCTCGGCTTGGACGCTATTGGCCATATCGAGCTGCTGCGTTGCGCTCGCAAGCATTACGTTCCTTGCGGGCGAAGTGCGGGCCTTCACACTTAAAAACGAGGATCGGATGATCTTCGAGGTCAACTCCGTTTACAGAGGGCTAGAAGAGGGCAATGCGCACGTCGCCAAAGCAATGTGCAGCGACTCGGCCTACAAGGCGCTCATGGATTCGAACTTGAAACATGGCAACGTGATCTCGTACAGGATATTGGAAACGAACGCCGAGGTCCTGAGCATTCCGGTCGGTTCTATTGTGGAGGTCCAAAGGCAAATGGGGCTTTATTATGAGAGCCTCCAGACCGAAGGAGCCGGCAGCACGGAGATCGAGTCTTACGGGCTTTGTGACGAACCGGCACATCTTTAAGACAGACGAGTCGGACTCGTCTCGCCACCCTTCACTCATCACCCACGGGGTATACAATCAAGCAGTGAAAACGTTGAATCTATCTGCCCGCGCCGGCCAAGTTAAGCCTTCTCCCACCCTTGGCATGACTGCCAAGGCGAACGCGATGAAGGCAGAAGGCATCAACGTGATCAGCTTCGCCGCAGGAGAGCCGGATTTCAACACGCCGGAGCCGATTTGTGAAGCAGCGATTAAGGCGATCCATGACGGCTTCACAAAATACACGCCGAGCAGCGGCATCAAGGAGCTGAAGGAAGCGATTGCGAGCAAGCTTCACAAGGAAAACGGCGTCAACGTCAAACCGGACCAAGTGGTGGTCAGCTGCGGGGCAAAGCATAGTGTCTACAACTCAATGCAAATGCTCGTGGATCCCGGCGACGAAGTGATCCTCATCGCCCCCTACTGGATGACTTATGCGGACCAGGTTATGCTTGCGGGAGGCTCGTCGGTCGTCGTTCACACGACAGCAGAAAGCGGATTCGTCCCGGAAATTGAGACGATCAAAGAGAAGATCAGCCCGCGAACGAAGGCCATCATTTTGAACTCGCCATGCAACCCAACTGGCGCGGTATTTCCGAGAAGCACCTTCAAAGAGATCGCTCAGCTGGCCATCAGAAACGACCTGTGGGTGGTGGCTGACGAAATTTATGAAAAGCTTGTCTATGGCGAGGAGCACACGAGCATTGCCTCATTGGGCTCTGAGATAGCGGAAAGAACCATAACGATCGGCGGATGCAGCAAGTCGTTTTCCATGACTGGGTGGCGGATTGGTTGGGCCGCGGCCCCGCCCGAGATCGCTAAGGCGATGTCCAGTTTCCAGGATTCGGTCACCAGCAACCCCACATCCTTCGCCCAGAAGGGAGCGATCGAGGCCTACAAACTTAGCCCGGAGAGCGTGGAGAAGATGCGGGCGGAGTTCGAGGCACGAAGGGACCTGATCACGGAAGAGCTTGGGCGCATCCCGAAGCTGGGCGTACCGAAGCCAAAAGGCGCGTTCTATGCGCTCGTCGATTTCTCAGCGTACGTGGGAGGCAATATGAAGAGTGACCATGAACTTGCCCAATATCTGCTTGAGAAGGCCCAAGTTGCCACCATTCCCGGCTCGGTCTTTGAGGCGTCCGGTTATCTGCGGCTCAGCTACGCGACAAGCAGGGAGAACATAAAAGCAGGAGTGCGCCGCATAGGCGAGGCGCTTTCCAATCAAACGTTTTGATACCGAAACCAATACCTCTCGTCAACGAAGAGCTATTCCAGCGCGCAATGCGCCATCGTTCGGCAGCGAACGACAGCGTTGCCGACAGCTATGAACGTCTGGAATTTTTCGGGGATTCCGTGCTTGGGCTCATCATCGCCCAGTTTTTGTACGAGCATCATCCGGCTTGGGATCAAGGCATGCTCAGTAAGGCCAAGTCGAGCGTTGTTCAGGAAGGGCCGCTGGCGGAAGCAGCCCAAAAAATAGGACTGGATCGTTACTTGGAGTTGAGCGGAAGCGAGGAGGCAACCGGAGGCAGAGAGCGTCCCTCGATTTTGGCGGATGCGTTTGAGTCTATCATTGGAGCCATCTATCTGGAGTCCGGAATGGATCAAGCGCGATGGTTCGTGCTGGAACAGCTTGATCCGTACCTGCGGCTCATCAGCGGGGGCGATGTTAATCCCCACGACCACAAGTCGAAGCTGCAAGAGGTCGCTCAAGCTACTTGGCGGAAAACTCCGCTCTACAGAGTGTCCTCCGAATATGGTGTTGCCCACAATAGGCGTTTCGTAGTGCAAGTACTGTTTGATAATGAAGTCATGGGACAGGGCGAGGGACGTTCCAAGAAAGAGGGTGAACAGTCCGCCGCCAAAGCAGCTTTGGACCTCATTGAGAGCGCTCGCCGAGCCCGGGAAACTGCCATGGATATGGACCGCTAAAAAGGCTCACGAACTTGTTGGGACCAGCCGATAGTTATATGAGGGATGTCCAGCTCCAACGACGTTTATATGGCGCGGCAGCCAATCTATGGCCGCAACATGTCGCTCTTTGCGTATGAACTATTGTTCAGAAGGAGCGGAGCTTTGACCGCAGGCGAGATGGACGCCGAAGAGGAAGCCCAAGTCCTTGTATCCAGCCTGATCGATATTGGGCTTAACGAGTTGATTGGCGATTCGAAAGCGTTCGTCAATGCATCGGAAGCCATTCTCATGAGCAGTGCGATCACGATGTTCCCTAAAGACAAAGTTGTGATCGAAGTGCTTGAGACGGTCAGCTTGTCCCAGGAAGTGGTCGACCGAGTTGCCTTGCTGCGTAAGTTTGGATACACGATCGCACTCGACGATTTCTGTTATACGCCTGAGGCAGAACCCCTTATGGCGGAAGCCCAAATCATCAAGCTAGACATTCTGGAGAAGAGCGAGGCTCAGATCAGCACCGCTTTCAGGAAGGCCAAGCGCCCGGGCATCCGTGTCCTGGCCGAAAAAGTGGAAACGCAGGAGCAGTATCAAATCTGCCAACGCATGGGCTTCGATCTTTTTCAAGGTTTCTTCTTTGCAAAGCCGGAACTGATGAAGGGCAGCAGCCTTCGCGCCAATCAAGTGGCAATGCTAAGGCTTGCAGCGAAGATCCATTCGCCGGACATGCATTATTCCGACCTTGAGGAAATCATCTCGTCGGATGTGGCGCTTACGTTTAAGCTTCTGAAGCTGGTGAAAAGCGCCCACTTCGGGTTGAGCTGCACGATCACTTCGATTCGCCAGGCTCTCATGTTTCTTGGGATCAACACGGTCGCGTCCCTCGCAACGATGCTTTCCATGGTCGGGAGCACTGAAAAACCGGATGAAGTGGTAACGACTTCTCTGGTTCGTGCGAAAATGTGCGAACTGCTCGCCCAGTGGCGAGGAAAGCCGGGTTTGGACCGGTACTTCACCGTTGGCATTTTGTCATTGGTGGACGCTTTGATGGACGCCCCAATGGACCAGATTTTGAACGAATTGCCTTTGGCGTCGGAAATCAATGCTGCTTTGCTGGACCCTTTCGCCGCCGGTGATTTAGCGGAAACGCTCCGGATGGTCGCCGCATTCGAGCGCGGTGATTGGGACTCGGTGAGCCTGCCCGGTTTGACGCCATTGCAAGTATCAAACGCCTACCACGCATCGGTCACCTGGTCAGTGCAGGCAAGCGCAGCGCTTGCAGCGTAGAGAGGCCGGATCCATTCACTGCGAGGCCGCCGCAAACCCGGCACGGGCGCGGAGCGCCTATTTCCCAACAGGAGGCAGCGCACTGCATCTCATCCCGTGACAGATCGCAATGGCCAGGGCATCCGCCACGTCATCTGGTTTTGGCGCCTCTTTAAGGCCCAGAAGCTTGGTGACCATGTATTGCACTTGCTTCTTCTCCGCAGCGCCGTTCCCAACCACGGAGAGCTTTATCTGGGGCGGGGTGTATTCGTTCCACGGCAAGCCCTTTTGGCTCCCGACGAGCAGGAGCACGCCGAGGGCTTTGGAAACGTCCATTGCGGTCTTGACATTGACGGAAAAGAGCAGTTTTTCAGTGGCAAGTTCGTCCGGCTGCAGGCGATCGACAAGAGAAGTAACTTCCTCGTGGATCAGCCGCAAGCGGTCGTGAAGGGCGATGCGAGGGGTGGTGATCAGGCCGAAGTCAACGGGAATCAGCCTGGATCCCTCGCGCAGGATAAGGCCGTAGCCAATGCGCTCAAGGCCGGGATCGAGGCCGAGAACCCTCATGTTCGCTTGAATTTGCGCAACAGCTCTTCCTGGGAGAGCATGATGGTGATAGGCCGGCCGTGGGGGCAGAGATAGGGGTTTTCGGTGGAGGCGAGATCCACTATCAGTTTCTCCATCTCGGGAAGTGAAAGATAATCCCCCGCTTTAACCGCCATTTTGCACGAACTGGTGATCCATATCTGCTCGCGCGTGGGAACGAACCGTTTGGTGATCGAAGCCTCCACCAACTCGCTCACCATGTCCTGCAGCATTTTGACTGGCGACTTGCCCCTAAGCGCGGCCGGCGCCGCTCGAATCAGAAAGCTGTTCCCGCCAAAAGACTCCAAGTCAAAGCCCACCGCCGTGACTTCGCTCATGCGTTCATGCAGGAGAACGGCAGACCGTTTGTCCAAATGCAAAGGCTCTGGCGTGAGCAGTGGCTGCTTTTCAATAGCGGAAGCACCCTTGAGCCCGCATAGGTATTCGTAAAGGATCCGCTCGTGGGCTACATGCTGGTCGATGATTGCGATGCCGCGCTTCGTTTCCGCGACAATAAATGTGCTCATGACCTGGCCGAGAACTCTTAGACCCTCTACAAGCTCCCCAAACGGATATCGCGTTGTGTCCGAAGGAGCCGACACGTAGGACGAGGGCGTGACGATCGCCTCCTCAAGCGGCAGCTGGGCAAGAAAGGAGAGCTCGTTGATCCCGGTCTGAGTCGCCCCAATCGGCATCGTGAAGTTAAAGTCTCCTCTTGCGCCTGCAAGAGCCTCGTTTGTAAGCGTTATTCTGGTGGCGTCCGGCACCATTCCGTGCTCCATGAGCGCGCTGCGCACGGCGTAGCGAATAGCATCGAAGGCCGCTCCCTCCTGCTGGAACTTGACTTCACTCTTGGTGGGAGAGACGTTGACGTCCACCCGGTCTGCGTCAAGCTGCAAGTTTAAAATTACGACCGGATAACGACGCTCCGGAGTCAAATCTCTATACGCCTGATCAAGAGAAGCGTAGAGGGTTTTGGACCGAACTGGCCGGCCATTGACAAAGAAGTATTGAAACGCGCGGGTGGGTTTAGTGAAGTGCGGCGGGCTTACCAGTCCTCTCACGAGAATTCCTGCCGTGGCGGATTCTGTTTCGGCAAGGCTCCGGGCGGTTTCAGGGCCCCAGATCTCTGAGACGGCCTGCAATAGATCTCCCGAACCGCTAGTGTTGATCGCGGCCTGGCTGTTGTGTCGGACGTTGAACGACACCTGCGGGTAGCCGAGCGCATATTTGTAAAGGTGCTCCAGGCATGCTCCTAGCTCCGTCGTGTCCGATTTTAAGAACTTCAGTCGGGCAGGCGTATTGTAGAACAGGTCTTCAACGCAGATTTCCGACCCTTGCGGGCCGGACGTGGTAGTTATAGGAGCAAGCTCTCCGCCGTGGATTTGCAGGACATGCCGAAGACCATTCTCTGTGCCGGTGGAAACGGTCATGCGAGAAACTGAGGCGATCGAGGGCAAAGCCTCGCCTCGAAAGCCAAGGCTCAGGACCTTCGCCAAGTCCTCGGCGCTCGTTATTTTGGAGGTCGCATGCCGCTGAAGTGCGGTTTCCGCATCCTCGCGACTCATGCCACAGCCGTTATCGGTGACGCGGACCATCTCTTTACCGCTGCCCCTCAGCTCTACTTCGATCCTCGTCGCGCCCGCATCCAAGGCGTTTTCAACCAACTCTTTTAGCACGGAAGCAGGTCTTTCGACAACCTCGCCCGCCGCGATTTGGTTCACGGTGTGGGGATCAAGGAGAAAAACTCGTCGAGAAAGCGTGGGCATGGGTAGGTAAATCCAAGACGATGCCGAACATTTAATTGTATCCGGCTACGGGGCAAGGGCAGTTAAAGGGCGCGAATGTTTGTAATTGTTGGAATTGTCATCCTCCTTGTATGCATCTTGGTTGGCTTTGTCATGGACAAAGGCAACCCCATGGCCCTGATCCAGATCAACGAATTCGTGATCCTAGGCGGCGCTGCAGTGGGTTCTTTCATCGCGGCAAACGGCATGGGCAACGTCGGTAAGACGATCAAGACCGTTCAGGGGCTCATGAAGCCCGATCCTTACACTAAAGAAACGTTCATGGACGTGCTCAAGATGATGTATCTCCTGTTCAACGTTGCGAGGAAGGAGGGTTTGCTCGGTCTTGAGCAGCACATTGAGAACCCTGAAAGCAGCGATATCATTGGCAGGTTCCCAACCTTTGTCCACAACCACCATGCGCAGGCCTTTTTCTGCGACACGATGAAGGTGATTTTAACCGGCGCGGTCGGGCCTCACGATCTTTCCGAAATGATGGAGATCGACCTGGATACGGCCCACGCCGAAATGAAACAGCCGCAAGAGGCAATCACCACCGTCGGCGACGCCATGCCCGGATTCGGAATCGTCGCTGCCGTCTTGGGAATTATTGTCACGATGGGCAAGATAGGAGGTGAGCCGGGTGAAATCGGTAAATCCGTTGCTGCCGCCCTTGTGGGAACGTTCATGGGAATCCTGTTAGCATACGGTGTCTTCGCACCCATGGCCCGCGCCATCGAATTGCGTTTGAAGTCCGAAGCGCAATACCTGGCGTGCATAAGATTTGCTCTATTCAGCTTCGCGCGTGGCGAGTCGCCCATCACCTGCGTGGAGTTTGCCCGCCGAAACATCGAACCCAGTTTGCGCCCAGGGTTCAGTGAGATGGAAACTGCAGTCAAGGAACAAAAGGTGGCCTAAGCGATGGCGATGGATGGAACCCCTATCATTGTCAAGAAGGTCAAGGCGCATGCCCATGCCCACCATGGCGGATCTTGGAAAGTGGCTTACGCCGACTTTGTGACCGCTATGATGGCGTTCTTTATGGTCCTTTGGATCATGGGTCTCTCCGACTCAACCCGCACCCAGGTCGCCGGTTACTTTAACGACCCTATGGGCTATTCGAAAACGCCGCCCCTCAGCAAGAACATTATCAAAATGCCGAACATGGAAAGCCCGAAGCCGGGCGAATCCAAGGCTCCCGGGACGCAACAGGCGACCGGCGCGAGTGCCATCGGTAACGCTTTGACGAACATCAACAAAAAGAGCTTGGTCCTGAAGAAGCTCGGAAAGAACGTTGAGATCAACTACGACAGCACCGGCATTCGCATTGAGTTCGTAGAAACCAACGACACTGTGTTCTTCGAGTTGGGCAGTGCCGTGTTAACACAAGAAGCTAAAGAATATGTAAAGCTTCTTGCCCCCGCTCTCAAGAAAACGAACCTGGAAATGACTTTCGAGGGCCATACAGACGCCCGCCAATATCCTGCGGGCCATCTGGATAACTTCACCTTGAGCGGAGCGCGAGCGGACGCGCTCAAGAACGCCCTGAAGGATGACGGCATTCCGATGAGCCAGATAATCGGCGAAATGGGATACGGAGATCAACAGCTGGCCTATCCAAATCAGCCGCTTGATCCCAGGAACAGGCGGGTAACGATTTGGGTCCACACCACCAGCGCGGGAGATGTTAAAAAGCTTCTCGATCCGGGAATAAAGAATTCACTGAGGGAAGATATTAAGCCGACCGGCGAGGACATCAGCCCTAAGGCGCCGGAGTTGGACAGCGTGCCGCGAAGGACCGGACTCTAGGGTCGACCGCTCGCGATGGAAAAGACGAATCGCCGAAGGCCTAAAAGCCGCATGCTTCGTCTCAAAAAGTAGTCAGGAGGACTAATACAGATGGCAGAGCTCTATGGAAGGCTTTGGGAGTTCAATTTGGCCCGGGTTGTAATCGTGGACGTGACGGACGATTACCGCCTGATGCAGCCGCCGATGCCCTCGGATTTCTATCCGGTGCTTGGAGAGCTTTGGCTTCCAACCTATAACCTAGCGGCCCATCTGGCCAAAGCAGACCTTGTGGGCGGCTACCTCTATGACTGGCACGAACGCCCGATCGAAGAGTGTGGAAATTGGTATGTCGGGGTGGTGGAAGCCGATGTTGTCGCCGAACCACACTTCGACGTCGCGATAGCGAACTAGCGTTTGGTGTGACGTGTAATGGCGCAGCGAGTGGCGCGATGGAGAGCCTCAGCTGCCAAAGTTTTGGTGTCTTCTTTGTGTCTGGCGGTCACCTTGGAGGCGGCTTGGGTGCTTACTCTAGATTTTAAATCGCCGGCGCCACGCATCAAGACACGAATGGACGTCGTGATGCCAGCCCGGGAGGATCAGCTTTATAGCCAAGGCGTCGGCGGCGCTAATCAACCCCACCCCAAACATTAGCCAGATCAGCGCGCCCGAATGGAATGCCAGCAAACCGCCGGCGGCCAGGTAAAGCGTAAAGCCCCACACTTTGGTGGAGTAGGCATGGAGGGAGGCGATCCGCCGGTACCTAATTAAATCGAAGGCATAAGAGACGACTTGAAGGACGACTTCGGCTGCTAGCGGCATCCAATAGGCACGAACCACTCCGGCTGACGTGAGTCCTGCGGAAACCCCGACACAGAAAAAGAACCAGGCGTCCGTCCAGCTATCCGCAACTCTCAGTTTGGCGGTGACGATTCCTAGGCGGCGAGCGATAACGCCGTCAAAAATGTCCGAAAGCATCGCAGCCAAGAGAATGGCGAGGATGACCGCCGGTCCCGTTTTGGATAGGCATGACAAAAGCAACACGGGACCAAGGATGATCCTGAGCACGATCAGTGCGGCCGGCGCCGCCTGCATCCCTGCGAGTGTTTGCGTTTTGGAGCTTTGCACGGATTGTCTATACCGTTGTACCATTCCTCAGCTTCCGCTTGGGCCGAATGGTCCGCATGGGTCATCATCTAGCTCTTGGCAAACTCGTCTTTGCCATGAACTCTGGGAAGGGTATAGAAATGAACACAGTGCGATTCAATGCAATGGCGGATAGAAGTAGGGCAGCGGAGGTCGTAGCGATGATGCGGGCCCTCTTCGATGAAGATCAGGCGGCACATCCGGTTGACGACACGGGGTTCCCCAGGACCATCGAAGCTCTTCTCGACGATCCCTCCCGAGGGCAGATCGTGCTTTTCGAAAACGGCGAGTCGCTGCAAGGTTACGCATTGCTTATCCCTTATTGGAGCAACGAGTTCGGTGGCACTCTGCTATTTATTGATGAGATATTCGTTCTTCCCGACGCCCGTGGTCGCGGCATTGGCAAAAGCTTCTTTCGTTTCCTTCGCGAGAAGAGGCCGTACGATCCTGCTGCACTTGCGCTTGAGGTGACCCCGTCCAACGACAGGGCCTACAGCCTCTACGCTTCGCTGGGTTTCGAAAAACGCAAGAACTCGGTCCTCATGCTCCGGCTGTAGAGCCGTAACCGTTGGACACATAAAAACACCCTCCTCAGCTATAGCTGAGACGGGTGTTTCAATGAGTTGCCGGTTATGCCTAGAGTCGAACGCTGAAAGCAACTCCTGGCCGGTAGATGCCGATTGCGACGAGCGGTCGGGAAGCCCAGGCGTAATACCCGTATTGCGGGTAGTAGTAGGCTTCGTAGTATTGGCCCGTTACTGGGTCCGGAAGCCAAACTACGTTGTAAACGCTAGGCTGGTACGCCCAGGAATAGCCTACGTAGCAAGAGAAGACCGGCGCGACCCAAACAGGACCGGGGCGATAGCCGTGGCCGGCGAACCAGCCTCGAGCGTAGCTGTGTCCGGAAGGTCTGAACCAGGTGCGGTCCGTGATCCTGCGTGAGAAGTTGGACCGGTCAAAGTGGGTATTTGCGAAGTTGCCCGAATGGACTGCTCCGCCAAATCCGCCGTGCCGAGTGAAAGATCCGGAAGCGGCCGCGTGCTCGCCGTAGCCCGAGTGACTCGCAAATGAATGGCCGGAGGCTCGCTGATAAGAATGGGACCCGAAACTGCCTCCGGAAGGACGGGAAGCCATAGTGTGCGATTCCGGCCGGGCGAAAGATCCAGAATGGGAACTGGAATGGGAAAATGAGTGACTGCTGGACGAGTGGTGGTCGCGCTGAGCACAGGCCAAGCATGCGACGCTGACGACTATGAGTGCAATAAGAGTTTTCTTCATGTTTGTCTCCTTTCATTGCGTTTCGACGATTGAGCCAGATTACCGTCTCTACGGCATGCTTAAAAGATCGTAAGCTAACTGCAATATTTTGCACCTATCATTGTTCCTAATCAATGTAGGAACCAGTGCCCGCATCAGCATACATGGTCGCGTTATTGGTTCCGTCGATGAAGATGACTCCGTTCCAAAGGGCATAAAAGTCGAAACCGTTGCTGCTCAAAATCACGTAGCCCCCATTGATGTAGCCATGGTTGAAGGTCTTGGCCGCGTTAAGGAAGTGCGAGAGCGCACTGCTGTTGATATTGATAAAACCGCCGTCTACGGCATAGGCGCCGATATTGCTGTTGCCACTTCCGGAGAGGGTACTGCCTGTCGCAGAAGAACGGCTGCGGCAATGGCCAAGCAAAGAAGCCTGAAGGTTTTCATGGAGTGTAAGCAGGAAGACCATTGTAGATGGAATTGCGTAGCCATTGGTGGCTCGCGGTTATAACAGGGGGGATCGGGCCGTTCCAACCTGCTGCCACGGAAGAGCAGGACCCCAAAGACCATTCCTCAAACTAGACCGATGACCTATGTCGAGTTCAATAGGTTTAGCTTTCGGCGGTTAGTTGACAGCAATCGTCACGGTTGCCACGTTGCTCGTCCCGTAGGCGCTTTCGGCGTCGTACGTGAATGTATCCGTGCCTGCGAAGTTCTTCGCAGGTGTGTACGCGATCACGCCGGTTTTGGAGAGGCTAAAGGTCAGCGCGTGAAGCGGCCTTTTCACCAGATTGCAGGTCGCGCCTGCGATGTCCCGATCGTTTGCAAAAACACTAGGGACGGTGGAAGAAAGTGCAGTGTTCTCCACGCACGTGTAGGCGTCGTTCACGCAAATCGGAGCATGGGCATCGGCATACCGGATATAGAAGGCATCGCTTGAACCAGGCCCCTCAGGAGAGATGGTCGAGCCCAGCACCAGGGGCGTGTCAGTGGGGCCGCAGATGATAGCGGAAGGACCGTTGAAGGTGGAGGCAAATGTGCCGTTATAAGTGGTTTGGAAGCGGATGGCTCCCGTCATTGCATCCATCTTCACGGTTTGGAACCGATTGTTAACGCGAGAGCCCGCGTCCATCGGAGTCGTGAAAATCACGTCGCCATAGAGGTCGATATTCCAAATATTGCCGGCGTTTACGGCCTCGATGAACTTGTTCCAGACCACACCTCCGTTTGCCGCATTCAAGCACATCGACCCAAAGTAGGGAGTGCCCGCAAAGCTCCGGGAAACGGGGGTTGCGAGATAGAGCAGGTTACCGGCGCGGTTGAGCTTCGCGCCGCCGGGGAAGGATTGCCCGTAGGGCTGCATCGAGTACGTGTACGCCCAGATCTGGGCCCCGCTGTTGCTATAACAGCCGATGTCGTAAGCGCCGAAGGTGTCAGCGAGAACATTCACGGTGTCGTAAGCCTCTAGGTAAACCTTGCCCGTCTTCTGGTCGCATTCGACACCATAAACATAGTTCGTGTTGCCAATGTAGAACCCTTGGGTGAAGAAAGGAGCGCCCTTTTGACTGATCTTTATCAGGTTCCAATAACCAATGCCTTCAAATCCTGAGGAGTCGGCCATGAAAACGTCGCCTTCCGCATCCACGGCAACGGCGCCGCATGGAAAACCGGAGGTGAACCACTGAGACCAATTGATTGCGCCGGTCGTGGCGGCGAATTGCTGGACACCGGATCTAGAGATGTAGTCCTGGAAGCCAACGTCTACGTTCCCTGCCTCATCGAGCTGAATTGACTGGGGGCCCATATAGGTTGATTTTGGCGTGTGGACTGCCGTCCACAGGATCTGCCCATCGGAGGCATTGAGTTTTGTCACGATTGGCAAATTCAGGCCGGGGCCGCCTACCGCAACCGCAGCGATAAACCCGTTCGAATAGGTGATTGCAATCGAAAGGACGGGGGTTGCCGCCACGCTTGGCGTGATGGTTTGACGCCAGATCACGGTGCCCGTGGGGGATAGTTTGGCCACAAACCAGCCGCGGTTTTGAGACCCGGTCACATAGACGTTGCCCTGGGCGTCCTGATCGGCTCCGCCTAGCGAATCGGACCTATCGGCGATAGGAGTTGTGTATGTGTCCACCGACATTGCGCCGTTCGCCGGCTCCAACGTAAGCAAGGCATAGAACCCGTTGCCAAACTGGTCCCTCCTTTGGCCCACATAAGCCAAAGAATCGTCGGAGGCTGGACTGAGGTTCCCAGTTTGCGCGTCTATCGGCGTAGTGGGGTTGACTGACCAGAGCGGTTTCCCCGCTGCGCTTACGCGCCCGAACCACCGGACGCCGGATTCCACGTAACTGACAAACAGGCCTTCGTCGGGCGCCGCTGCAAGGAGGTTGTTGGTTCCTGCGGCTGGAAAACCCACCGACCAAGCAGGCAGAGCCGATGCGCTGTACTTGCCGGCAAGTTTGGTCGTCGTTTTGGTGGTTTCGTTGAACTCGGTTGCCGTCCAAAGAACCTCGTTCGCGGAATCGGAGACGATCGGCGTTATAAAGCCGGCGGTGTCTTTAGCCGCTGTAGAGCCGACGTATTGACGAGCGACGAACGCGCCGGTGCTGCCCTTGAGCCAGTCCACGGTGGCTACCGTGAAGTCCGTTCCTGCCCCGCTACCTCCAACTGCGATGTTTCCATTCGGAAGAGCGGTCAAACTCGACCAGGATTCGGAATCGAGCGGATTGTAAGATGCAGCCGACTGAGTCCAGAGGGGAAGCCCCGTCGTAGGGTTAAGGGCTACAATCTCGCCCTGCTTGTCGGTTGCGTTTAGCAACAGGCAAGGGTCGCCTGCCGCAGAAATTGCCAGTCCGGGGCAGGTGGGCTTGGTTCCATAGGTTTGGGCTTTGAGCCATGGAATAGCTCCGTTGCTTGCCGCGAACTTCATCATCGCGACGCCGGTAGGATACGCGGCCGCCACGTAGGCGTTGCCGGCGCTATCCACGACGAGTCCTGAGGTTCCCGTATAGCCTGTAATGGTTTGGGACCATACGATCTTTCCCGCGCTGGACATCTTAACCGCGAAGATGCCGGTCCCGTTCGTGATGATGTTTTTGCTATAGCCGGCGATGAAGATGTCGCCTGCGGGATCCGTCGCGATTTGGCTTGGAAAGCAGGAGCTATAGGGCGGCTCCGAGTACGTGCAGATCCAGGCGAAATGCCCGGCCGAATCGAACTGCTGCGTCACGACCTCACCGCTAAGGAGGCCGGACTCGCCGTTACCCCCCGTCACTCCGGTGATGTAAAGGTTATTGTGCACGTCCCGGCACGAGGCGAGATAGTTGAGTTCGAGTGGCCCGTTATCTGTATACAGGCCTTGCCCCAGGATGACCTGGGTAGCCGCTCTCGGCTCGCAGAGGGAAAGCAAAATAACGAAAACCGGAAGAAATCGGCTTTTCATATGCAGCCTCCAATAGCTTGCTCCCGGGACTGAGTGTACCGCCGTTTTGGCCTTTACGGGCTTTGGCCGTGGATGGTCCGCGAACGATTCGATTTCGGAATGTGGTTGGCGCACCCTCAGCCCGCCGGAGATTCTCATCGGGCGTCCTGATCAAGAAGGCTCACACTGTGTTAAGGATTCTCATTCAGGAACTGAATCGTAAAGCTTTCGCTCACGCCAGGGTCTTGGCTCAACGCCTCGACGTAAGGCGGGATCGCCGAACCGTTCACATCCCCTTCCGTGCAAACGGCGGACAGATTCCCGGAGGAATCCGTAGGGTTCAGCATCTGAAATACCAACGTGTGGGTTTGTGCAGCTTGGATATTCGCCACGTTGTAAGTCTGAGAGCTGAGCAATCCCCGAGTCGTCTCGAACGTGATGTTCGGAGTGGGGGATTTGGCCGCCACGCCATCCACTGAGATCAAGTTCTCGAACGGCTGCTGGAACTGCCGGGTGGTGTCAAGCCAGAAGACATTAAGCAGTTGGCGCGTGGGGTCGGCGGGGGCGGTGACGATTACCGTGACCTTGTCGCCAGGCCTTGTCGCAGTCTCGCTCATTTGGACTCCGGCGGGGGCTGTGCCGAACTTGACCTGCGGAGGAATGGCGTTTGTGCACGGACTTGGGGCTCCAGTAATCGTCGCGCTCGCCGTCCCGATCGGGTTGTCCAGGTCGTCTTCGTTGAAAACTTGAACCGTGATCGTGTCCTTCGTGCCCACGGAGAACTTCGTGAAGTCGGTGACGTAAACGCACTTGGAGTCGGGAATAATGCCAGTAGAGAGCGGAGTGGTGGACGTCGAACTCTCAAGGTTGCCCTCCAGGGCGGTGTTCGACCACTTGAACCTGAAGGCGCTCAGGTCGGTCACGTCCCGGATCGCCACGCTCAGATGAACGAGGGGATCGTTCGTATCAACAAGCGATTGCCCTGGGATGATCGAGACGATGGGTTGGAGAACCGTCGCCTTCCATATCTCGGCGTCGTTTTCGATTCGGTTGTCGTGGAAAGCCTGGGTGATGTCGACGAGCGCGATGCCTTTGTCGATTGCGCCAATGATCGCGATGGCCCTGGACGCGTCTTGGAGCGCAGCTTGGAAGGTAGCCGCATCCAGCTTCTCCGTGCTGACGAGCTTCTGGGAAAGGGCGGCAATATACGTAGAGCGCAGATTGTTCGAATTGTGCTCGATGGCATTCAAAACCGCGGTCGCGGCGCCCTTCAAATCGCCTGCGGCCAGCGCAGCGTCAAAACCGGGAGCCGCGTGGGATGCGGATGCAAGAACGCCTTCAAGCGCGGAGTCTTCGGGGAGCAAGCTCTCCTCCGCTTTACCTGCAATCATCTCGATGATGAGTGGCTCGAGGATGTCGCTGAAGAGCACCTTCAGCCGTACTTGTAACAGGGCGGCTCGCCATTCCTTAATGTATTCAGCTTGTAAGGCCGTGTTGTCCGAGACCGTCGCCGCGACGGTTGGGATTGTGTCCGTGGTGCCGGGGCTGATGGCGACCACGTCGTAAACTGTGACCTTTTGAACAGGGTCCGCCGCCAGCAGGATCGGAGGGTTAATTGCGGGCAGGTAGGCGAATTTGCCCTGGAGCCCGTTGAGAAGGCCAGTTGCCACGCTCTGGATCTCCAAGGTCGGTTCGACTTCAACGTCTGAGAAGACATCTAGTGGAGGGTTGACGGGGTTGATTTGCATTGTAGAAGGGCCGACGCCAACCTTGTAGATGAAGATTGTTCCTCGCCTTCGGGTGGTGCTCACGGGGACGATGCCGTCCCCGTCCGGGTTTGGCTCGATGATCAGCGTGCTTTGCGGGGAACCGGGCTGAACGTCGATGAGAGCCCCGCTGGTTGCGCTTCCGGTGACGTAAACCCGCTGCACGGAGGCGCCCTGTCTTGCCTTCGTGTAAACCGGGGCGGGTGTTGAGTCATGCCTGGCGATGTTGGGGCCTGTGAACGACGACTGAACCGCACCGACCGCGGCCGATATGCCTGCATCGCCATCGGTGATGGCTGTCGGATTCGCGATAACTGATGCCCTAACGGCGCTTGAAACCTGAAGTTCCTGGGAGCTGCCGCGGATGTCCTGGATAAACGCGCTCCAGCTTCCGGTCGGCAGCATGCCACCAAGAAGGCCCATGAAAAGGAGTGCATCGGCGGTGCCTTTCACGCTGATGTCGCCGTGGCCGGCTGAAAAGACGCTGCCCGAACTCGCCGCGTCCACGTAGCCGAGAAGGGTGGTCTTGCCCGAAATCTTGTCCACCAGCTGAACGATGCGGGGTCCGGCAGAGGCGACTGGAGCGGAAAACGACCCGTTCGCGCTTACGTTCGCTTGGCCGGCCTCAGTAACAACTTGAAGCTGGGATAGCGGTAGCTTGAACCCAGCCGGAAGCACCACCGAGCCCTTGGCCATAAGGCCACCCGGGGGAGGCGTCACGATCACTGTTCCGCCACTTCCTCCGCCTCCGCAGCCGTAGATCATCGCGCTAAAAAGGGTGGCGAGCAGCAAAGCTGCCAGAGTTGGTTTTATCTGTTTCTTGAGCAAAACACACAAGGAGGCCATGAAACCACCATAACCGAACCGCATTAGCGAACCATTAGCTGAGTTCGAGTTTTGGCAACGGGTTCGCCCCTCGGCGGGCAATTAATCTCAGTACTCAGCCCTTTCCAACGCGGGCTGTTTTCGTTGAAGGACGTGGCAGTTTCAAGAGTGCCTGTTCAACGGTGGACTCGCGCACGACCACAAACTCCACATCCCCGTAGCCCTCAAGCAAGAGCCTGGCAGCCAGGTCCTGGCCGGAAGCTGCGTGGTAAACCACGCGGTCCTCGTGCTGTTCCACATGGACTCGAAACGGATCTACCAGCGCGCGAACTCCGTTCGGCGATTGGGATTGAACCTCGATCTCAGTCTTAGGGCCTCGCTGAAGCAGTCCTTCAACTGGTCCAGCGTAAATTGGCCTCATGGCATCCAGCACGATTACGAGATCGAATTGGCTCAGCAGTTCCGGACGGTTGGTGACCGCGACAACCGCCGCGCCAAGCGAGGTTCTCTTTCTCAGCATTTCTAGCACGGATGCCAATGTCCAAGGGTCGATGCGGTCTAGTTGACCATCGATTACCAGCAGTCGCGAATCCACCCCCAAACAGGGAAGGAGTTCGCAAGCTGCTCGCTGCGAAGGGGACAGCTGGACGATCGGTGTCTTGCGATGATCCCAAAGGCCGCAGGCAGTCAGTGCTTCCGCCGCGTGGGTCGCCTTTCCACCCGACAAAGCATGTCGAAAAATGGATTGAGGTTTGGAGCGTTTGGGGAAGCCATCCTTTTTCGCGAAGGCCGGACGTACGAGAACGTGTACGGCCCCCTGGGCAGGTTTCTCACCGCCAATGCACTGGAGAATCCGGGTTTTGCCGGAAGCCGCGGGCCCAAAGATTGCGAGCGATTGGCCGGGGGCGACAATGAGGCTAATCGTCTGTCCCTGAGCGACCAGCCCAAAATTCTCTAGAGCGATGATCTGCGTCATGCCTTTGGCAAAACGAGCAGCTCCTTGGGGGAATGGGTGAGAACTTCGTTGCCGTTCTCGGTAACTACAACATCGTCTTCTATACGCACACCGCCGAACCCTTCGATATACACGCCGGGTTCGATGGTCCAGACTTGGCCTTCGGCAATCGTATCGGTGGAAGTAGCGTTCAGTCTCCCAAAATCGTGGACGGATTTCCCGAGTCCATGCCCTAAGCCGTGGCCGAAATACTTGTCCAAATCCAGCTCGGCTAGGATTCTCCTGGAAAGCCCGTCCACGCTGGAGGCGCTGACGCCTGCCTTCAACGCGTCGATAGATGCGATCTGGGCCTTCAGAACCTGGTCGTAAACCTGGCGATGCCGGTCCGAGGCTTCCTGAACCACCACAGTACGTGTGATATCACTGTTGTAGCCGTCCAGCTTTGCACCGAAATCCATGGTGAGGAAGTCGCCTTTCTCCAGCTTCTTCTCCGATGCGCGTCCGTGCGGCCGCGCGCTTCTCTCGCCGCTTACGACAATAGGCTCAAAGGCCAAGTGGGCTCCTTGACGCCTAAAAAAGAACTCGATTTCGAGCGAGATGTCCATCTCCCGAACACCGGGTTGGATCAAACGAAGGACATGCTCGAAGCAAGCGTCTGCGAGATTGCACGCCCGCCGGATCTTGGCAATCTCTTCGGCGGTCTTGATCATTCGCAGGGGCTCGATTAAATCCTTGACGGGAACGAGCGCTGATGGAGCCAGCTTCTCCTTCCATCGTTCATATTGAGAATAGGTGACGTTGTCCGCCTCGAATCCAAGCTCTTTCATACCGAGACGAGAGGCCTCTTGACTGATGAATGTAGCCGCGTCCATCGGGCTGGAGTAGATGGCGACATTCAAATCTCCCACTTCCTCTTTGGCTTGAACAGAATAGCGGCTATCGCTGATAAACAGCGCCTGTTTGGGATCAACGAGCACAAAACCCGATGAGCCGGTAAACCCGGTGACCCACTGGACGTTGGATATCTCGGACATGAGAAAAGCGGCGGGCCCGCTTTCTGCAAGCCGTTCTTGGAGACGTTTAATATTAGAGCTCATACAACTTCCTGAACCACATGCTTGATAGCCTGGAGTGCGAGAACATAGCCGTGGCTCCCGAACCCTACGATTTGGCCAACCGTGATCGGGGCAATAACGGATTGCCGGCGAAATTCCTCGCGTGCGTGAACATTGCTTAGGTGGACTTCAATGACGGGCAACCGAACGGATGAGAGCGCGTCCCGCAGCGCAATCGAGTAATGGGTTAGAGCCCCTGGATTAACGATGATGCCATCCGCCCATCGCCGGTGCTGCTGGATTGCATCGATCAGCAGGCCCTCCGAGTTCGACTGTATCTTTCGGGTTTCGATGTTGTTCGCGGCGGCGGAACTGTCGATCTCCGCATCGATCTCCTCAAGCGTTTTTTTGCCGTAGATATCCGGCTCACGAAACCCAAGCAAATTCAAGTTGGGCCCGTGGAGTATCAGTACCTTAAGAGGAGCGGTTGCCATGGATTCTGGATTCCAAATTCTTGAGAGGTGAGTGCGCTTTCGGGAAGAAGATGGGGAATATCGTCAACGATAGGGAAACCGTGGCCACACACCGTGCAAACCAGGTACGAATCCAAAAGCTTTAGTGGCGGCCGCTCGTCACAAAGGGGGCAGGCCAGGATTTCAAGAAGCCTATCGTCGATCATTTTAGAGCCTCGCGGTAAGCGTCCTCGGTTAATCTGGCGGTGGTTTCCCATGAAAACCCGCGCGCGCGCTCCAAGCCCTTCAGCCGCAATGATTCCAGCTTACCGGAATCGCCCACGATCGCCTCGATGGACCGCGCCCAAGAGCCAGGATCCCAGCTGGTTTCTATTTCCGCTGCGTCGCCTGCAACCTCGGGTAACGAGCCACCCGAACTGGTGAGAACGGGACATCCGCAAGCAAAGGCCTCCAACACGGTGATTCCGAAGCCTTCGTAGCGGCTCGGAACAAGGTACAAGTCGGCCGCGCTATAAAGAGCGCTCAGTTCTTCATCGGAAACGTAGCCGGTGGCAAATGACCTTCCCGATACTTCGGCTCCATCCCATGCCGGATGACCTGTTACAGCCAGTTTATGAGGCAGGTTCTCCGGCAGCATGGCTACCGCCTCCAGCGCTAGGCTCATGTTCTTTCGTGGCCACCGGGTGCCAACGGTGAGAAGAAATGGCCCTTGGATTCCAAGCTTGTCGACGTTCGGGGTCAATACGCGCTTCACACCCAACGCGCCCGCTAATGGCGTCACGGAAATTTTGCCCTCCAGACCGGGCATGTACTTCAGAATGTCCCGTTTGGATGTCTCTGAAACCGTGATAACTCGCCTTGCGCGGCGGGCGGACGCCGGGACGAAGCGTCGCAAAAGGAATAGGTCGCGGGCCTTGAACCATTCCGGCCCTACGAAAAAGGAGACGTCGTGAATGGTGGTGATGCCAGTCTTGGCGAGAGGGCTGAGGTTGTATTGGGTGTGGATTAAAGACGCGCCCATTTTGCGGGCGGCGACCGGGAAAGACACCATACTCCACCACCTCCCGTTGCGTGCGCGCAATTGGATCCAGCGCAATCTTTCGCTCTCGGGAATCTCCGGAGGCTTTGGCGCGTTGCTATACAGCAGATAGCGGAATTCGCTTTCTACGGTGCTAAGGCCGTGAATCAGACCTGTCCAATAGGTAGTATCGCCGGTTTTTCGGTTTCCTACCGTACGAACATCCAAAGCTATAATAGGTCGATTCAAGGAAGTGAGCTCGTTGGTCCGATTTCTGCTTATCAATAACAGCGTTCGTATAGTATTCGATTCAGCCGAGTAGCAATTAAATGAAACAAAGAAAAACTCCTATTGGCCTAGTGATTGGGTTAGTTGTGGTTGGGACTGCTATTTTTACTCTCAACATCCTCTCACATCGTGAGCCTTCCAAGGCGCCACCTCCGAGCACTGCATCCTTGCAGCAGGCGACGGCGGACGATCTGAAGTCGAATCTCTCGCAGCAGCTCAACAAAGGCGCCGGCAAGCGGCCGGCGACCGCGAGAATGCCCGGGGGACATGGAAGAATGCCGGGGGGAGCTGCGGTTGAGACCGGAGGTTCGATGCTGATGAAACCGGAAGCACCTAAGATGGCGCCCCAAGTCCAAAAACCCAAGCAGGATTTTTCCGGCCAAGTAGTGGGCGGTTGGTACGACAAAGAAAGCGGCGTTCCAAAGAACTAGCTAAGCCTGCGCTCAGGCAACACGCGAATTCCAGCTTCCGTGGGGAGTCTGGCAAATTTAACCTGGTAGACCTCCTCCAACAAGGGGTCTGCCAGTATTTCGTTTATAGGGCCGTCTTTGCCAATACCTCCTTTGGAAAGCAAGATAGCTCGCCCCGCCATCGCGGCCGCCAAATTCAAGTCGTGAACTGCCGCGAGAACGGCCAAACCTTTGCTCGCCAATTGCCTCGTTAGCTGGATAAGCGTGAGCTGGTGGGCCACATCTAGATGGGCGCTAGGCTCATCGAGGAGAAGGATCGGCGCACCTTGGGCGAGGGCCCTGGCGATGAGCACTCGCTGACGCTCGCCACCGCTGAGCTCTTGGATGGACCGATCCTTGAGAGCGAGGCATTCCGTCATTTCCATCGCGTCTTGAGCCGCTTGAATATCTTCCGGGCTATCGAAGAATCCACCCGAGAGTGGCATTCTTCCCATTGCGACAGCAGCTCCCACCTGGAACCCGAAAGCGGGGATCTCCTCTTGGGGCACAAATGCGACCCTTTGGGCCAATTCTCTATCGCTAAGGTCCTGTAAGGGGGTGCCTCCGATTTGAATCGATCCCTTAAGAGAAGGGATCGTGCGAAGGAGTGTCTTCAAGAGGGTTGATTTGCCGCTGCCGTTCGGCCCGAGAAGCACTACCACTTCACCTGCTTTGAGCTGGAAGGAAACGTCGGTCAATACGGACCGGCCAGGGTAGCCGCAGGCTAAATCCTTACACCGAAGCAGCACACCGGATTCAGGCAAGGGTGTTGTCCAACACGCCGCTGCTGAACGCGCGGTACATGCCCGCGTACGCGCCGTTCTGCTTCATGAGTTCGTTGTGGCTGCCGGACTCGACGACCTCGCCGTGGTGCAGCATGAGGATACTGTCTGCCCGGGCCGCGCTAGTCAACCGGTGGGCAATAAAGAGGGTGGTGCGCTCCTGCATGATCTCGTCCAAAGCTTCTTGGACGATCTTTTCGCTAACTGCGTCAAGGCTGCTCGTGGCTTCGTCGAGCAGCAGAATAGTGGGTTTTCTTACTACCGCTCTCGCTATTGCTACGCGCTGCCTTTCACCGCCGCTTAGACCGACGCCGCTCTCGCCAACGGTTGTTTGGTAGCCGTTGGGCATGGGATCGATGAACGTTTCCGCGTGGGCGGCCTTGGCCGCATCCTCGATTTCCTTGTCGGTGGCATCTTCTTTTCCGAGCCTGATGTTGTCCGCGATGGTGCCTGCAAACAAAAAGGTTTGCTGGGGCACAACGCCCACCAGAGAACGGAGCCAGCTTAGCTTGAGCTCGGAAATGTCGACTCCGTCCAGCAATATCTCTCCGGTTGTCGGTTCGTAAAAGCGGAGAAGCAAATCGGCAATAGTGCTTTTGCCCGCGCCGCTGGACCCAACAAGCGCAAGGCTCGTATCCGGCTCGATAGTGAAACTCACATCGCGAAGGGCAACCGTTCCATCCGGATATGTGAATGAGACGTTCCTGAACTCGACCTTGCCATGGACTTCGGAGAGGACTCGAGTGCTGCCTGTGTCCAAGCTCTCTTCCGGCTTGTCCAGAATCTCGCTATGGATTCGGTCCGCCGCAACCTGAACTTGGTTGTACGTGCTGTTCACATAGCCTAGGGTTCGGAATCCTTGGTTGATAACGTCCATCGCCATCAGCACGGCCAAAAGATTGCTGAGGTCCAGATGTTTCGTGTGGGCGAGCCATCCGCAAATTAGGATCACCATGGCCAGCGCCACTGCCCCGATCAGTTCAACCAACGGCCTCAATGAGGAAAGCCTTTTGACTGCCCGCATTTGACTTTCGAAGCTCTTTTGAACCAATCCCATGTAGAGCCCGCGCGTCCGGTCTTCCGCCGAAAAAGCCTTGATCACGCGAACCCCGTACAGAGCCTCTTGGCTCATCGCGCTCAGCTCCGCCATGTCATGCTGGACCTCGGCCTGAGCGACCTTCATTTTCTTGCCGTTTCGGTCGATCAGGTAGGCCATGGCGGGGACAAAGAGCATCGCAGCCACGCCTAATTGCCATTGGTAATAGAGGACGGTGGCGATAGCGCCGACTGCCTTGATCGGGCCATCGATACTGTCCCTCACGATCATGACCGCGTTTTGGTAGAGCCCCACATCGTTGTTCATGATGCTTTGGAGCACACCCGCGCGCGTCTCGTTAAAGAAGGTGACCGGCATTCGCTGAAGCTTGTTGAAAATCTGCTCGCGCAGATCAACCGTTAGCAGCGAGGCCGCCTTGGACAGGTAGTAGGTCTGCCCTCGGGTGAACCAATACTTCATGCCGTAAAGCACCACGACGCTTAAGCTGATCCACGCCAGCTTCGTGAAGTCGTTGTTTTCAAGCGCTTTCACGGTGAACTTCACGATGACGATGCCCAGCGTGGTGAGAAGGGAAGTGACGACCACGCAGGCGAGCCCCTGAAAGATGGGTCTTCGCTGTTTTTTTAGTTCGTCCTTGATGCGAGGATCAAGGCTGACGAATATTTTGCGGCGTTTCAATTAGAACTCTGCGCTGCCGGGAGTTCGGTGATAGGGGATGACGTCTCGGATGTTTTTCATGCCGGTCACGTACATCAAATATCGCTCAAAACCCAGCCCGAACCCCGCGTGAGGCGCGCTTCCGTATCTTCTCAAGTCCAGATACCAGCCGTAAGCCTCTTCAGGAAGTTCGGATTCTCTTATTCTAGTGGTTAACACGTCCAGACGTTCCTCGCGTTGCGCACCACCGATGATTTCTCCAATGCGGGGCGCAAGCACATCCATCGCGGCAACCGTTTTGCCGTCCTCGTTCTGGCGCATGTAAAAAGCTTTGATTTCCTTGGGATAGGCGGTAAGAATGACCGGGCGGCCAACTTTGACCTCGGTCAGCCAGCGCTCGTGCTCGCTCTGAAGGTCGCAGCCCCAGGAGACGGGAAACTCAAACTTTTCTCCGCTTTGTTCCAGCATTTTGACTGCCTCGGTATAGGTGAGGCGCTCAAAGTTAGAGTCTACGACGTGCTGAAGCGTTCGTAGTAGATCGGGTTCAATTCGCTGGTTGAAGAACTCCAGGTCCGGGCGCATTTGTCGAGCAAGTGCTGGATGGTTTCCCGCAGAAACTCTTCCGCGAGAGCCATGTTGCCTTCGAGATCGCAAAACGCCATTTCTGGCTCAATCATCCAGAACTCGGCAAGGTGCCTCGAGGAGTGGCTGTTTTCGGCTCGGAACGTGGGACCAAAAGTGTAAACGTTGGTGAGTCCAAGCGCCAGCGTCTCCGCCTCGAGTTGGCCGGAAACTGTCAGGAACGCGGCCTTGCCAAAGAAATCGTCGGCCACGTCTTGCGAGTGGAGTTTGAGGCCCTTTTCCGGTTCGTGTCCCAGCAGAGTGCTTACCGCGAACATCGCACCCGCCCCTTCGCAATCGCTGGCGCCGTGATGATTGGTCTGAATGCGGGCGAAGCCGCGATCGTGGAAGAACTTGTGGATGGCGAAAGCGGCTTCCGCACGAACGCGGAACACCGCGCCGAATGTTGCCGCGCACCCGCAGATGGGCAATCTCCCTAAGGAACTCAAAACTAGCCCCTTTCTTTTGAAGTGGATAAGTGGCGGGGTCGGCTTCGCCGTAAAGCTCCACTCCAGACGCGGCAAGTTCTACCGGCTGGCCTGCGGCAGGGGAATCGACGATCTGGCCATCGAACCGGACACATGCGCCGGTAGTGATTTTCTTGAGCAAATCGGCGGGGACTTTTCCTTCATCTATCACGACCTGCAGATCTTTGAAACAGGATCCGTCGCTTAGCTGGACGAAGCTGATGCCTTTGCTGTCCCGCCGGGTCTTTACCCAGCCGAACGCTGAAACTGGTGTTCCTGGCGGAACTTGAAACAGATCGCGGATGTAGCTGCGGCGATAATCGATGATCTACACCCAGCCTTTGGCTATTCTTCCGAGGCCTTTTTCTTTGCGGGCGCCTTCTTGGGCTTTTCGGCTGTTTCAGCAGCAGCAGCTTTAGCCTTGGGGGCAGCCTCCTTCTTCGGTGCTGAGGCTTTCGCGACCGGAGCTGTCACGGGTTTGTTCTCGTGAAGTTTCTTCAGTTCTCTGTTCGCTTCTTTAACTCGCTGCTCTTTGCGATGCCTTCTTTGTCTGAGCTCTTTGTTCTTTATCCGCATTCTGGGAGATGAGGATACCCTGCCGAGAGCATTCAGGTTCGCCGGTACCTGCTTTCTACGCTTTGCAAAATCAATTTGAATTTCTTTTCCACATTGTGTTTCGCCGCTTGCTCCTTTGGAGTCTAAAATGAGTTAACCATGCATGAGGCTGATCAGCTGCAGTGGATTATTGCCGTCATCAACGTGACGGCGGTGTGTGTCGGCTTAGCCCTTGTTAAGCTCATCGTGGACAGCGCAAGGAAACGCACAAATGCTGTTCGAAAAATTCGGCGAGATCTTGTTCGGGATAGTTCTCGTCAATCTGGTGATGATATTCGTCGTGATCGGGGCAATAATGCCGGCAGTTTGGAACTCCCAGGATGCTTCGGCGCCCATGGCCAAAACGGCGAAGAACAAGACGGAGAGAAGCCAGCAGGGAGCCAGTAGCGAATCCCCTGTATTGGCAGGCGCTTCGATGTTTACCAATCATCCCCTAAACAAGCGGTGACATGCACTTCGACACCAATCTCGACGTCCGGAGTACGGTTGACCGCGTCTACCGGACTGAATCTCGAAGAATCCTCGCCACTCTTATTCGCCTTGTCGGAGACTTTGAACTTGCCGAAGAAGGGATGCTTGACGCTTTTGCCTCCGCCCTGAACCAGTGGCCAAAAGAGGGCATTCCTGCCAACCCGCGGGCGTGGCTGATCTCGGCTGGAAGGTTCAAGGCGATTGATGCGATTCGTCGCAAAACCCGGTATGACACCTCGGTTGCGGCGCTGGCGGAGAAGTTTGACGAAACCTTGCAGCCGGATGTCAATTTCGACGATGACACGGTCAAGGACGACACACTTCGATTGATTTTCACCTGCTGCCATCCGGCGTTGCCTCCGGACGCGCGCACTGCCCTTACCTTGCGGGAAGTTTGTGGATTGACGACGGAAGAGGTTGCCCGCGCCTTTCTTATCTCCCCCACTACGGTAGCCCAACGGATCGTGAGGGCCAAGGCGAAAATTCGGAACGCGAAGATTCCCTATAGGGTTCCATCTCCTGAAGACCTGCCGGAGCGGTTGGAAACGCTTCTCCAAGTCGTTTATCTGCTGTTTAATGAGGGCTATTCCGCCTCTTCAGGCGAGGCCCTAACTCGGCCTGACTTATCGGGCGAGGCTATCCGGCTTGGCCGTCTGGTTTTCGAATTGATGCCTGAAGCGGAAGTGATCGGGCTTTTGGCACTCATGCTCTTGCAGGAGTCCCGTCGTAAGGCACGGACCTCGCCTACCGGTGATTTGGTTTTGCTGGACGACCAGGACCGCTCGCTTTGGAATCGTGAGCAAATCCAAGAGGGGCGGCAGCTCGTTCAGCGAGCGCTGGCAATGTCGGGGTTCGGCCCTTATAGTTTGCAGGCGGCAATTGCTGCCGTTCATTCGGAAGCGTCCTGCGTAGAGGATACCGATTGGAATCAAATCGTGGGTCTCTACGAAGTTTTAGCGTCCTTAGAGCCTTCGCCGGTAATCAGTTTGAATGGGGCAGTAGCCGTTGCCATGAGAGACGGGCCGGCTGCAGGGCTTGAAATTGTGGACGCGATCTTGGAGCGCGGGGATTTGGCCGATTACCATTTGGCTCATTCGGTTAGGGCGGAGCTTTGCAGGAGACTCGGGAGGATAGCTGAGGCGAAGAAGTCCTTTGCTCGGGCTCTAGCCCTTACAAAGCAGGGGCCTGAGCAACGGTTTCTGGCTGCCAAACTCGACGACTTGGAAAAATAAGGGCCAGATTGTCGAATTTCTCCGTAGTCACGGCGACTAAAACTAGGAAAGGCGCTTAAGGCGCGAGGAGAAAAAATGAAATTTATGATGTTCATGATGGTTCCGGCAGGAGACAAATACGAGTCCGGTGGCTTTGCGGAGAAAGAGGTCTTTGAAGCAATGAACAAGTTCAATGCCAGGCTCCAGGAAGCCGGTGTGTTAGTCGATCTCAATGGCCTTCAACCTACGATGAAGGGCGCGCGAGTTAGGAAGGAAGGCGGGAACGTTTCCGTGACCGACGGGCCGTTCACTGAAGTCAACGAGATCATCGGCGGATATTGGATGCTGGACGTGAAGTCCAGAGAAGAAGTGCTCGAGTGGGCGAAGCAAATTCCCGGCGAAAGCTGGTCGGTGCAGATTCGTCAACTCTATGAAATCTCCGATTTCCCGTCTGAAGTTCAGGAATTGTTCGCTGAAAAGCAGGAATAGGAGGATCCCATGAATTATCTGCTACTGGTTTACCGAGATGAGAACGATATGGGCCTGGACGCTCAAGCCATCAAAGGATGTGATGGCCTGGCTGAGCGCTTGCATGAAAAAGGCCAGTTGCTGTCCGGAGGCATTCTCCAGCCAACGGCGACTGCGACAAGCGTGCGCGTGCGGGATGGGAAGCGCCAAGTAACGGATGGGCCATTTGCGGAAACCCGCGAGCAGCTCGCGGGCTATATCCTTGTACAGGCGAACGATCTGGATGAGGCAATCGCAATCGCAGCTGAACACCCGGTTGCGAGAATCGGGACCGTCGAAGTTCGGCCGTTGAGGGAGTTGAACGCGTTTACGAACTAGTCCATCGCGCGGATGGCTTCGATATCTGAAACGGACGGCGTGGCCACTCCAACGTGCCTGACTACGCTTCCCGCTGCTTGGGCAGCGAGCTCAAAGACTTCTTTTCGGAAACCAACCGCGGCAAAGCCAAGCGCGACCGCCGCAATCACGGTGTCTCCTGCTCCTGCGGTGTCATAAACCTCGACTTTCGGCGCTTGCACAAACAAGCTCTCGCCGCCGCATGCGACCATCCCTGATTCGCCAAGCGTTATTAAGATTGCTCCGGCCCGAGTCTTTTCCATTAACTGACTCGCAGCCCCCGCAGCGTCCTGGTCTGGGAGTCCTTGATATAGCCCCAGGGCCTCGGAGGCCTCGGACCTGTTCAAGCTTATGAGATCCGCGCCGTGGTAAAACTCGAGGCTTCTAGGCTTGGGGTTCACCATTGCCGGCTTCCCTTGAGCCTTGGCTTCTCCAAGCACTGCCCGCGCAACCTCCGCGGTTAGCACACCTTTCAGGTAGTCGCTCATCACGACGACGTCCACCCCGCTTACGGCGTGTTTCACTCCATCAATGATTTTAAGTTGAACCGTTTCTTTTACCGGTCCATCGTCCTCTTGGTCGATGCGAAGAACTTGGTGGGTGTGGTCGGCAATCACGCGGGTTTTTCTCGTTGTGGCTCGGCTTTCGTCCCTCACGAGGAGAACTCCGGAAAAGCCATGCTCAAACAATGAGTTTTCGAGCAGGTTGCCGGCTTCGTCACATCCGGCCACGCCGATTGTGTGGGTTTCCGCGCCGAGAGCAATGAGGTTCCTCGCAACGTTGGCTGCACCTCCGGGTACACGGGAGGTCCGGTGATGCTTGACAACCATTACGGGCGCTTCCGGGCTTATCCTTGTTGCTCGGCCAAAAACGTATTCATCGAGCATGAGGTCGCCGATTACGAGGGCCCGCATGCCCTGAAATCGGTCCAGAAGCTCGCTAAGCCTCAACGGCGGCGACCTTCCCTTGATGGCTTTCGCGGAGCTTGCAGCAAAGGAGGATAACTACACCTGCGAGAATCACGACCAGAGCCGCGGCTTGGGCATCAGTGATGGGCAGGTTGCCCATATAGGTGGAAGTGGCGAGGCCGTCCTTCACTTGTTCCGCCGTTCCTGCCCGCCAGAATTCATAGATGAATCGTGTGGCGCCATGAAGCATCAGCATGATGGAGATGGAACGCCCGTAAGCCATTGTCCGGCGCTCCCAGAGGAGCAATATGCCAAAAGCGGCGACGCTCATAAGTGAATCGTAGATTTGGGCGGGATGGTAAAGGCCTGGCAAATACCCCGTACCACTCGGGTTCAAAACTTTGATTCCCCAGGGCAAAGTGCAAATGCCGCCGTAGCAGCAGCCGTTCAGCAAGCAGCCCACGCGGCCGATGGCATTGCCGATCAAGAACGGACCCGACAGCGCGTCCATGGTTCGGACAAAGCTGACCTTTTTCCACCTGCAGTAGATTAAGAGGCCGAGAATGCCGAAAATCACGCCGCCAAAACTAGTGAGCCCGGCGAATTGGAGGCTGAAAATCTCTCTGTAGTTTCCCGCGTAATCTTTCCAGTCTTGAACGATGAAGAGGATTCGCGCGCCAAGGATTCCGAGGATAAGCGCCCAGAATGAAGCGTCATAAACGTTCGTGGGGGTTAGACCAAAGCGAGGCGCTCGTTTTCGAGCGATCCACAACGCCACGAAGAACGCGATCAACAGCATTACACCGTAGCTGTGAACCGGGAATCCAAAAACTTTGAATAGGACTGGATACATGCTGATTGGGGCCTGAAGGACCCAATCAAGGATACCAGTCGGGACTGCGGTTTGTTCCCGGAGCTAGGACCGGCGACTTGCCGCGAACTAGTTGCGTGACTAAGTCTAGAGGACAATAACACCTAAATAGCGACACCTCGCCCTTTGCATGCAGCCGTCATAGAAACCATAGGGAGCAAGAAAGCATGATGGTCTGGCGCAGAGGTTTTTCGCCCGAGCTCTATTCAAGGATACTGCTCGATCAGAACGATGAAGAAGATACGTTCGACGTGTTTGTACCGAACGACGACGAACTGGAATCGATTGCGGGGGCATTCGAAAGAGTCCACCGTTGTACAGTGATTCGGGATGGGAACGGGTACATCACGGTGTGCTTGCCGAGCGCCGATATGCCCGCTCAATAGGACTTTGGGGAATAAAAAATGAGGGAACCGGAAATCAGTAAGATAGGAACAATCGACTCTTGTTTCCCAAGTTTCCGATTCGCATTTTTGATTTCCAAGTTCTGTATTTCCGGTCCGCTAGAAGACTTGCGGCGCCGTTGGTGCGTATAACCCTAAGACATGCATGCGAAGAAGACCTACCACGCCATTCTGGTTGCCGTGCTCGCTTTGTTAGGGCTTGAGCTTGTCACCGGCGTAGCCGTTATCTTCCCATACAAGGCTTCGGTTCCGGCTGCTTATACCAGCTCTAAATCCATGGAGTCGTCCGGGTTTTTGGGCCTCATACAGTCTGCTCATCATTGGGGATCGGCCCTTCTTATTGTTTTGGGGGGGCTTGCCATTGTCTTTGGGCTTGTTTCGGGCGCCTACAGGCTGACTACCAAGAAGCTCTGGATCAGTGGAATCCTCCTGGTGATCCTGTTCCTCCTGTTGCAACTGACTGGACACTTGCTGCCTTGGGATCAGCATGCGGTGAGAACGGCAGTCGTGGAAGCGGGAATCGGAGAAGGAACGCCGCTGCTTGGAAAGCAGATTGGGAGTCTCATTCGATCCGGCCCTTCAGTCGGCGCTGCCACGCTTTCTTTTTGGTACCTCGCCCACGTGGCCATTTTCACGGTTGTTAATCTTGCGCTGGCTGTTTTCGTTGGCTTGAAGCTTCGAAAGTTGGAAATCGACAGAAGAACGGCTTGGATTGCCTCGGGTTCTGCAGTGATCGCTGCCCTCTTAGCGGCGATTCTCCAGATGCCGCATCTTGGGCCCGTAGCGACCGCCGGCGACTCGGCCAGCTACATCGCCAAACCCGAATGGTACATCCTGCCGATGCATGAACTCCTGGACTTCGTAACGGGCATCAATCCGTCGATGGGGTTTATAGGAACGATGGTGATCCCTGGAATCGCGATCCTGCTGGTGGCTTTGGCTCCCTGGATAGGCACTGGCAAGCCTGGGAAGAAACCGATCTATGGTATTGCGCTAGGGTGCCTCCTGGTTTTTGGGGTTGGTATTTTGAGCCTAATCGGTGCGAAAGACATGGCGAAGCCGGCTGGCCCCAATATTTACGTAGTTGGGACCTATTCCAAGGGTCCCAGCGTCAAGCTGGACGCCGACCTTGTTGCCATGGGTAAAAAGCTCGTCAATCAGCAGGGCTGCTTGAACTGTCACTCAATTGGCAATCAAGGCTCCGGAAACGGCGGCCCCGATTTGGTCGGCACCGCGTCCCGGCACCCCGATCTGCAATGGCAAATTGACCATCTGTCGAACCCGAAAAGCATGTCGCCTGGGTCCACCATGCCCGCATTTTCAAAGATTGGACAGGGCAACCTTAAGGCGATTGGCGAATACCTAGAGACCTTGAAGTAGCGCGCATGCCAAAATAGCGTAATGGCAGGCCACTCGAAGTGGAAAAATATTCGTATCCGTAAAGGCAAGCAAGATGCCGTACGCGGAAAAGTCTTCACGAAACTCAGCAGAGAGATCATCGTCGCGGCTAAAGCGGGAGGCGGAGATCCAGGAACAAACCCCCGTTTGCGGCTTGCAATTTCCAAGGCGCGGGAGGCGTCGGTTCCGGCGGACAATATCAAGCGCTCAATCCAGCGTGGCACCGGCGAGATAGAAGGCGTGGCCTATGAAGAACTGACCTACGAGGGCTATGGCCCCGGTGGCTGCAGCAATTATGCTGGAGTGCTATACCGAAAACAAGAATCGAACTGTTGCGGACGTTCGCCACGCCTTTTCTAAAGCAGGTGGTAACTTAGCTGAAAACGGATCAGTCAGTTGGCAGTTTAAGCACGTGGGTGAAATTGTCGTTCCGGTCAAAGGACATGACGAAGAGACTTTCATATTAACCGCCATTGATGCGGGAGCGGAAGACGTGGTTGTTGAGGAAGAAGACTTCTTGGTGTACACCCAAATCGAGAGCCTTCACAGCACGAACGATGCCCTGGAAAAGCAGGGAATAACCGCCAGCGAAGTTGGGCTTACCTATATTCCCACCAATAAAGCGCAGATATCCGCTGATGACATGCCCAAGCTGCTGCGCCTGCTTGAAGCGCTGGATGATCTCGACGACGTTCAAGAAACTTACGTAAACGTCGATATCACGGAAGATATGCTTCAGGAGGCATAACACGCGTCAGCGCCAGCCTTTTGCGACCCTTGTAATTGTCGCCTTAAACATCATCGCGGCGTTTGCAATCGCGGGGGACCATTCGCCGGCGAGTGATCCAAATCACCTGGTCAATCTGTACGGATTTAGCTCGGCGAGCCCCAGTTTCAAGACCGCGCTCACATGCCTGTTCATGCATCAGAACGTGTTGCACCTGCTCGGCAATATGGTGTTTCTTGCGGCCGTAGGGCCGGCGGTGGAGATGGCGGCAGGCAGCGTTCGCTTTGTTCTCGTCTATTTTTTGGGTGGCTTTGCGGGCGTGATCGCTCACTGGTTATTTACCCAAAACACTCACCACGTGCCGCCACTCATCGGTGCCAGCGGATGCGTTTCCGCATGTATCGCTTACTATGCGTATCGCTACTACCACATGAAGGTGAGCTTGGCGCCCCGTTGGTCGGTACCGATCACTTGGATCATTGCCATTTGGGTTGCTTTGCAGATATCGGGTGCCTTTATCAGCATTGGCGCGGCTGCTGGCGGAACTGCCTATTGGGCCCATCTTGGCGGATTTGCGATGGGCATTATCCTAGGTCTCACGTTTGGTGCTCCTCAGGAGGCTCAAGTGCAGCTTGCTAGGGATGCCGTTACTAAAATGGAAAAACGAAGTCCCGCAGCCAAACTGGCCGCTGCGGAGAACGTTCTCCGAGCCGTCCCCAACGACCCCGAAGCACTTTGGCAAAAGGCGCAAGCTCTCGAGCAGTTGAATGATAGCCAGGAAGAGGCAGCCTGTCTGTTAAAATATCTCGACGCGGCCCCCGAAAGCGAACAAGCGGACGCGCTCATCCGACTCGACAAAATGAAAAGGCTGGACATTTTGCCCTCTAGAAGACGAATGATCATGGCCGATCGATACCGGCCAACTCTTCCCGATCTTTCTAGGTTGCTCCTGCTCAGCATCGTGGACTCACGGGATGACGGTGCGCGTCCGGATGCATTATATGAACTTGCATGCCTCGACCAAACCGATTATCCTTCCAGTGCCGAATCCTGGATCAAAAAGCTTTACGACGATTACCCGCTTCATGCGGCCTCTGACCTTGCGCGTGCCAAGGGTTGGAGTCAGTGAAAGATTGGTGGCGGTCCCGCAAACCTCGCGTCTTCGGCGCCCTTATTTATCCCGTCGCGCGCATTATTTGCTCCAGTTTGCGTTTGCGTGTGGTGGGGCTTGAGCCGATTGAGACTCTGGAGTGCGGCAAGATCTTCTGTGGTTGGCACGGGCACTCTCTGATTCCTGGAAACTACTTTCGGAAGCGTGGTTATTGGGTCATTATCAGTCATTCAAAGGATGGCGAAATGCAGACTTCGATTTTCCGTAAGTTTGGATATCAGATCATTCGGGGAAGCACCGGTCGCGGCGGTGTGCGAGCGCTCATTGAAGCAATAAGGGTTTTGAAGAATGGGGACTCCATGTGCATTACTCCGGACGGGCCGCGTGGCCCCACCGGAGTAGTGCAAGAGGGGGGTGGTGATGATGGCGCATAAATCGGGATGTGCCCTCGTTCCTGTTGGCACCTACGCTCGGCCGGCGTGGTTCGCACCTACGTGGGATAAGTACATGGCGCCTTGGTGCTTCGCTCGAGCAGTTTTCTTGGTCGGCCCCCCGATTTACGTGCCCGCCGATGCGAGCGCCGAGGCAATGGAAGAGGCGCGGCTTAAACTGGAGTCGGAGATCCACAGATTACAGGAAGAAGCGAAGACCGCCGTTGGCGGGCGCTAAGTATGGCGTCGTCAGTCTCCTGCGGTGTTTGTACGAGGCCAGCCCTGACCATAAACGCTTGCAATATTGCTACAAAGAAACCATACTGCCTACCAACCCGGGTAGGAGTGAATATACTGAGGGATTCAAATGGGTGGTCGACCGACAATAATGGACGTTGCTCGCTTGGCGGGGGTGAGCAAGGTAACAGTAAGCTATGTCCTGAACGGACAAGGCAACGCTGCTCGCATCAGCGCGTCCACGAGTCAGCGTGTTTTGGATGCGGCCAGAGAACTCGGCTATTCTCCAAACGCCATTGCCCGCATGATGGTCAAGAAAGCTGGATCCACTTTGGCCGTTGTGTTCCAGCAGGCCCAGTACTTCACGATTTGGTCCAGCTTTACCAATGAAGTCATGCTTGGCATATGCCAGGCGACCGTGGCTCAAGGCTATGACCTTATGCTTCATACCGGGTCCCTGTCCTCCGAGCGATGCGAGGCCGACGCCCTAGCGGATGGACGTGCGGACGGCGTGTTGATCCTACGGGATCGGGATGATGAGACTCTCGCCGATTTGCTGCGCCGTTCGATCCCGACCGTCCTTTTCTTTTGCAAGTTAGACGATCCAAACGTGGCCTACGTCGACGCGGACAACTTTCGAGGCGGCCAGTTGGCTACCGAACATCTGATCGGCCTCGGCCACACGCGCATTGGGATTGTCACCGGCAGCCCCCATTCTTCGAGTTCCAACGATCGAGTTCTCGGTTACCAAACCGCTCTCCGCAACCAGGGGCTGCGGGTGGACCCTTCGCTTAGTGTCGACCTGGGCGATTATGAAGCCAACCGGCATTCGCTTGAGAGCTTAATTACTCGCAAGGACCGACCGTCGGCGCTTTTTTGCTGGTCCGATGATTCCGCGATCGATTCCATTAAGATCGCCCACTCCAACGGTCTGCGAGTGCCTGAGGACATGTCTATCGTGGGCTTCGACTCATTGGCTGACAGCCTGGCTTCCAGTCCTGCGCTCACGAGCGTCTCCCAGCCGGTCCGGGAAATCGCCAAAATCGCGACGGAGATGCTCATCAAGATTTGCCGTGGTGAACCCGTCGATCAGCGCCGGATCGTGGTGCCTGTGCACCTGGACGTGCGCGGCTCGACCGGGCCGGTTAACTCAAAAGCCACGAGCTAGTTCACCAGCGGTCGTTTGTCGGCGGGCCCCTCATCCGTATCCGAGCGGAATTTCGCACGGGCAAAGCCCTTCTGGATAATCGGGTTTTTCCAACTCAGTTTGTTCGGAAGCCCGTCTCTGGCGTTTTCAATGCCAAGAAGCATCATGCCCTCATCGATACCGATCGTGTCTTGATCGATCCAGTTCTTTCCTGGGTTGATTCCGTCGCAGAAGCCATAAATGCCATAGGCCTTCGGGAACTGAGTCATGAAAGCGTTGGCCGCTTCCATGCAAATGCTCGGTGTGAACTGCACGCTGGCAATCGCTGCCATGGGAGAAACCGTCCCGTCATCATCGCCCCATCCCGGCCCACCGTGCGCGGTGTACCCGTCAGGAAAATCGCAAGCGCTCAGCCCCCAAATGTCTTGTGAATAGCCGGGAAAATGTTTCGGGTCGGCAACGCAAAACGCCCGGTTGTTAAGGGTTGCGTTTCTGGCTTCCACACCGTAATCAAAGCCGATGCCATCACGCTTGCCCATAAGTGGCAGGAAGCCCTGGGACATTTGGTGCATAAAGAGAGGACCGCCCTGGACTTCCTCCCGCCCGTCATAAGTGATTATGGGACGCTGGAATGAGATCCAAGAAGCATAGGGGATGTCCGAGGAGGCGCCGAGGCCCTGAATATACAGCATGAGTTCTTCGGACAGCGAATCCCATCTGGACTTGATGAACTCATTGTTGGATCCGAAGCCCATGCAGAGGAGAAGCTCATTTGGCTTGGCGCCACCGTCCGTGAGCATCCATTTCCAGTCAATGTTCTTGATGATCGCGTTCGTCTTGGCGGTTATTTCAGGGTCTTGAAATTCCTCTTCGTTGATGATCGCGCCCGCAATCATGATGGAAGTGTCAATGCTCGAAACCTCGCTGTTCCATATGCGGTTTCCATTGGACCAATCGATGAAGTGAACGAACCAGCCGTGATCCTTAAGGGCTTTGTTGGTAAGGAAGTCGAGAGTGATCTTGGTGCGAGCAATGGCTTTGTCTCGGCTTAGCCAGCCCCGATGCGCGCCAATGGCATAGGCGGCAAGCGCGTAGCCTGTTGCAGCGACGCTTGCGACGTTATGGGTGTCGGGAGATGTAAAGTTGGACGCTCGGTCTTTGGTGAGGCCTGTAACGGGGTTTGACTGATCCCAAAAGAACTGGACAGCTCTTTTTGAGAGATCGTCCAGCAAGGGCTGCCCCGAGAGCTGAGGCGACATTGCCATAATTGCGAGCATGCTAGCTAACATGTTTCCATTCTATTCGATGGTGAACGGGTTAGTGAACCGTTTCAGCAGGATTTTTTGAATCCGAGGATGATAATTTGTTCGATACCCACTGTCATCTGAATCTTGAGGAGTCGTTTCCTGAACCCGGGCCTTATTTCGACCGCGCTGGAGCCGCAGGTGTAACTCTGTTGGCACTCGTAGGACTCGATCCCGTTTCCGGCCGTCGGGCGGTGGAAATGGCCGCCGCGCGGGGCGGCGTCTATGCGATTGTTGGTAGGCACCCGAACTATGCGGCAGACTATGTGGCCCCCGAGCTCGATGTCTTTCGAGAGTTGTTGTCTCACCCCAAATCGATTGCGATGGGCGAACTGGGATTGGACTACCACTGGGATTATGCCTCCAAGGAGCAGCAGTATCGATGTCTGATCGAGCAGCTGGATTTGGCCTCGGAACTGGATATGCCCGTAGTGTTCCACTGCAGGGAGGCTTACTCCGACCTGTTGGATTTACTGGAGAGTCGGCCGCCCCATACGTATCTGTTTCATTGCTTTTCCGGGAATGCGATCGATGCCGGCCGTGCAGTGGCCTTGGGCGCGTACTTTGGCTTTGATGGTCCGCTGACCTACAAGAAGGCGGACGCGTTGCGGGAAATGGCAGCGGGCTTGCCAAGGGATCGGATCGTCCTGGAGACCGACAGCCCGTATATGGCCCCGGTTCCATACAGAGGGAAGCCAAACGAGCCTTCTTATCTTCCTCTGATTAACCAGGCCCTGGCGGGGGCGCTGGGCATTAGCGCGGCAGAATCGGAGTCGCTCACAACCGAGAACGCCAAGAGGTTCTTCCGGATCGACTAGCCTACGCCGCCGCCGCCACCCGATCCGCCGCTGTCCGTGCCTCCTGCAGGGGCATTGCCGTTCTCGGAAGGCGCGGCCGGGGCAGCCCCCGCCGCAGTTCCCGTGGTTTTCCGTTTGCGGCTCTTGTGCTTTTTGTGGCCGTGATAAGTGCTTGTCCGAACGTTAAACTGAGCTCCCTCCTCCACGCTCACGTGCACCTGCGGAGGGCTGAAGTGCTCGGTGGATGGCGATGTGCTATCGGGGCCTGCTTGTTCCTGCTGGGGTGCGTCTGTCGGAAGTGGCGCCGGCGGTGTGATGCCCGGGGGCAGGTGCGTCATTCCCAGGCGGGGCCCAATGACATAGAAGCCGAGTGCCAAGAGGCCGACCGGTATCACAAGCCATAGGCTTATGGAATACAAAACGCTTTTCGCTTTCCTGTTCATTGAGCTAGGTCTTCCATTATGACAGACGGGTACGATACCCCCAGGCTTCGTCATGCCCGTTCAAGTATTCGAAGACGTTCTGGAAATAGACATCGAGTTGCTTGAAGCAACCCCTCTCTATGCGGGCGGGCCGCACCGAGAGTCGTATCCTTATCCCTATTTGACCAAGACCGGCAAGCGACAGTTGGTTTCTGTGCCGATCCTCGTTGTTGAGAACGACTTCACTTTGGTTGCGGTTGCGCCGACTTTGGGTGGGAGGATTATTCAGCTATTGGATAAGAGAACGGGCCTTGAGGTTATTCCCAAGCCGGAGCGTTTGGATGTTAAGGAGGGGGGCTCTCGTGGCGTTCAGTGCGATTACGGAATCCGCTGGACGATTTTGAACGACCTCGGGCCGGTGGACTTTATGGTGGTTGAGCCGGAAAGTGACGGTGAAGGAGGCGGAGTCTGGCTCCATGAGTTGAGAGTGAAAGCTTATGTGAGTACGCATGTTGGTTTGTTTCTGGCCCCAGATTCTGCGGATATAAGCTTTGAGATACGTACATTCAACCGGTCACATCACTCCGCGAGTGCCAGCCCGAGCTTTTTGTTTCCATTGCCTTTTGAGCAGAGCCTTTCAGGACCACGCGTCGAGGCTGTCTTTGACGCACAGCGTAATGTGGGAATTGAAATATAGAGGATTCGGACCAGCCAGATAACCGCCTAACCGGGGCGGCACGCTTGGCGATTCGGCAGCTCCATACTTGGAAAGGCTCGCTTGCTCCCCTCAGTGGTTTGGGTGGCCCTCCCATGGTTGGCCAAGGCGCTGCGGTGGCGGTAGGGGATTCGCACGTTGGTCTCTCCTTTTGGAAACCACAAGAGGACCTGAAGCTGATTCTTAAACCGGCATCCGGCACGACTGTAGAGACGAAATTGGGGCCGTCTGGACTAGAGCCAATTCGTTTGGCGAGGCCACCCGGAGAGATCGTGGCCATTGCGGTTCTCGACGCCAGGAAGCAGGAGCTCGTTAAGTGGGAGGCGTCGGCCGAACCGCCGGGTTATGAGCTTTGCGTGCCCCGCCGGGATCACGATGAGGAGAAACAACTTGCCCGGGCGGCTTATGAGACCTTGGCGGGCATCGGATTTGCCGATCAGCTCCGGAATCTTACAAATGAAATTGGCCTACGGGCGGCCGCGCTTAGTTTTCTCGGCATAAGGGCTCTACAGGATCAGCGCTATGAGGATGCGGCCGAGCTTTTCGACGACGCACTGCTCTACAATGCAGAAGACCACCTAACGTGGTTTGCTAAAGCCGTGGCCCTGCGTCTCTCCGGAAACGCGGGAGAGGAGAGCGCGGAACTGCTGAACGCACATTACCTTGCGCCTTTGGAGCCTCTCCTAAGGGCGGAGGCGTTTTTCCGCCAGCCGGAGGATGTCGACGGCAGCGCTCTGATCGCCCGCCTTGCCGAAGACGCCGACCAAGCAGTTGAGGTCGCCTGCGTGCTTTATGAAGGGGGGCTGTTCGGTGACTTGGCGAAATGGGTCACGGCAGCCTTAAGGCACAAAGAGATACCCATGCTGCGGTATGTCCTTGCTGCTGCCCTCCTCAAGAACGGCGGCATGGACGCCGAGGCCGCCGCGGAGGTCCGCCTAGCGGCAGACAAGCCGATCAATCCGCCTTATCCTTGGCGTTCGGCTGAGCACCGGGTTTTGGATCAGTTACAGCGCAAGTTTCCGCAGGATGCGCGCATCAAAGATTTGGTGGAGCTTTGGAAATGGAGCTTGGGGCCAGCCGACGAGGAGGCAGACTAGACGGAGGATCAGCCCTTCAGAATCTTCGCGGCTACTTTTTTGATCTCCAGCTCGGGAACGGAGCGGTTGCCGTTCTTGTCAAGGACCTTCACAATCGGCATCACCTTGGAAAAACCGCCGGTGGCGCTGTCAAGATCGGCCGCGATGTCCAGCATTTGTAAGCCGTCGTAAAGAACATCGTCCAAATCCCGCGTTTCCCACGCTCCCTTGGAGCGCACCAGGTATTCAAACAATCCCCTGATCCTCTCCGAACCGGATCCTGCACAAGCGTAGGAGTGGTTTTGGAATCGCGCGCCTGCGCCGTCAAAAAAGTAAACGCCGAAATTCGTCCCTCACTGGGTCGTAAGCCGCAACGATGGGCACAAAGGCGCCCACGCCTTGCATGGCCAACTGCATGTTGTTGGCGAGGGCTCTTGATATCTCCATGAGCTTGCCGTCCAGCGACATTTCGTGCTGGGTGATGCGACGATAATATTTGAAGGAATGCTTGAGAAATCGGCAAATTTCCACAGAACGGGCAAAAGCGCCGCTGATGGAAATAACCGTGTAATCGTCGAGGGGCACAATCTTTTCGGCCTGATCGTACATCACCAGGTTGCCCGCCGTGGCGCGGCGGTCGGCAAGGTTCAAAATGCCATCTTTGTAGCGGAGCAATATCACGGTGGTGCCGTGAATTTCAACATGCCCGCTTGCATGGGTCATCGCCCCGGACGGGAATCCGACCAGTTCCGCGAAAGATCGTGACGATGCCTGGATCATTGGCCTGACCGCTGGCGATAGCGCTTGGCTTGGTCCGGGTCGACCTTTTTCATGCGGCGCAGCAGCTCGTTGCCACCTTCCGGCTTGCGGACGTCCGGCTTGGAAGGGCCGCTTTCGTCGCCGTGCTTTTGGCCGGGGGCGCGGGGGATATCGCGGGTCAGTCGTTCGTCTGCTTTGAGGATTTGAAATCTTGAATCCATTGGATGAATGTTCCTACGTCCTTTGCCGCTTCGAGTTGCACCGGATATTCCACTTCAGGATCGAGAAAAACCTCGCGGTTTTCCCCGTCAACCTTTAGGACGACCGAGCGCCAGGATCCCGTGACCATTTCACTCTTAAATTGCCTGACCACAAGCCCCCGGGCACGAGCTCGTGTGTCCTCCATATTGCGTTGCAGCCTGATCTCCTGTGACGAAACACCGGGTTGCGGTTCTACAGAGCCCATCTGCTCAAGGGCAAAGAAGAGACCTTCTTCAGGATCGATATTGTGATATTCCAAGTCGAAGGCATGAAGTTGGGGAGCGTTCCAGTCGAGTCCTTCTTCCTCCAGGAACTGCTCAAGCATGTACTTTTTTGCGGCCCAATCCACGCTTCGGGCAAATCGCTCGGGGCAGTCACGCAAATCGATCATGAGCTTGCGGGATTCTTCGATCAAGCTCGCCAACTCTCGTTCTTCTGGCCTATCCGCGCGGGAATCAAAGACAGCCTCGGCTGCGGAAAAATAGGACTCAATAACGTGGAACGCCGTAGTCCAGCTTCCACCCTCCAACTCAAACTCGAACTTAAGGGACTCGTCCCGGCTGATGTGTTTGAACGCATCCACCGGGCGCCGAATGTTCCAAACCGGCGCCTGGCCCTCTATAGCCAGAGCAACCGCCAGCTTCACGAGGCCAACTTTGCGGGCGGTCGAACGAAACGTTCATGTTTGCGTCTCCACTGATGACATGAAGGCGAATCCAGTCCGATTTTTCCGCGTGGGGTTCATCGCGCGTGTTAAAGATGGGCCGTCTAAACAGCGTTTCCGTGTTGTAAGGCTCCACAAAAAAATCCGCGCGTTGACTTAGCTGGAAGGTGCAGGAGCGGCCACTTTCAGCCCCAACTTTTCCCGCCCCGCAGAGAACTTGGCGTGCGACGAGCATGGGCAACACGGCTGCGTAGAGTTTCTCAAACCCTAAACTTCGGGGGCAGAGATAGCTTTCGTGGCTACCGTAGGAAGCACCGTGAAAATCCGTGTTGTTCTTGTAGATGCGAGTTTTCCAGCCTGTCTGCTCTTCATAAGCCCGCGCAGCTTGAAGCAAAACCAACTCGCCTGCGTTGTCCTGCATGGCCAGTTCCTTGCTGCTCCAGCACTCAGGAGTCGCGTATTCAGGGTGCCCGTGGTCGTTATAAAACCGGGCTCCATTTGGCAGAATTCGGTCTGATCGAATATCGTCGTCGTGCGAGCGTTTTCGGGCCCTATTGTCAAACTGGGCGTCCACTGGATCGCGAGCTAGACGCGAAACGGAGAACCCGCGCAGGTCCGCTCGCGGGGATTCATAGGAATAATCCCAGCCGGCGTAATGGTGACCGGGATAGGCGCGAACGAACGTGGTTGCATCGTCGATCTGATCGTCCGCGCTTCGCCCTTCAATGTGAAGGCCATATTCCGTCTCGGTACCCGAGAGGATTCGGTGCATCTAGACTCGATACGTTACGAACCGGCCCGATGTTGCGATTCCGACGGCAGATCCTTGGGTGATCTTAAAAGTGCCGCCATGGACGAGCCTCCACCAGAATCCGGAATGTGTGATCGCGCGTCCGCTACCATCCACATAGTTTGTGAGGCTGCCCGACACCACTCCCGCCGTTGAGCCCGGCTCCATATCTGCGATGGGGTAAGCGTTGAACAAGCCCGTCTTGAGGTCCACGGAACCGAAATAAACGTTGGGGAACGCATTGGTAAAGCCCGCGGCATGTTCCGCAATGATGAACTCCTGAACGCTGCCGTCACCCGTCGGCGGGAACGTGATCATGAGAGTGGAATCGGTCGCGCTGATGCGGTCCTTCCAGTCATACCAAAGACCCTCCAGCGAGGTCACGACACCTGGGTTCGTCAGGCTTAACACGTTTGGTTGAGTGAGTTGGTAGGTCTTTGTAGGCAAGCCCTGTGCGTTCGCGCCGGTCTCATAGACTGCGCCTGGATAGACGCCGAACGGAGTCAAGACTTCGAAATAAGCCCCGCGCTCGTAGGAGTGGTTTTCGCCAGAGCAAACTCGTCACCGCTGATGAAGACTCGTCCTGCCGTTTGACCGTTGGACATAACCGGCTTTTTCGCGACCCCCGAAATGTCGATAGAGAGGTAATCGGAAAGGAAGCCTTGGATTAGTCCAGTACTCGGATTTACATTTTCCGCCATGAACTCGGTTTTATTGAACGCGGGCGGCGTTTGTTTCCAGTCGAATTCGCCATCATTCAAGTAGAGTTGGATGGCTGTCGTTCGGCCCTGAAGAACCGTTGCGTTGATCACGTTGCTCAAGGCCAATTGGTAGCCCGGAATCTGTAGTCGGGTTCGCACTCGTGTAGAAATCGAGAAAAGACAGATACCCGCTGAAGAACTGCCTGCTGGTCGCAGGGAAACCGGGTCCGGGACATTCACGTCAAGCGGATCGTTGAGCGGATTCTGGGAAACACTGCTCAAATCCAGGGTTATCTGAGGGATCTGGGTGTTCTCGGAGTTGGTTGTGATCCCGTTGACATCCTCGTAGTAAAGATCGCTAATGACTGTAAAGTAACTTGTGTTCTGCCTGCCCTGAGTGGGCTCGAAATAGGTATCGAGAAGGCCGGGCATGTTCGGGATGTTCACGCCGAAAGCGTTACGGGTTGTTCCCGTCGTGGTCGTCGTCGTGGTTGTCGATGGTGTGCCACTGCCTCCTCCGCCACAGCCGATTATGCCAATCAGGAACGCAACAAAAACAAAAAAGGACCACTTCCTCAAAACTCATCCACCTCAATACCGGGCCGGTCGTTGCTAAGTATAGCAGGGCATGCCGAAACGGTTCCCATAAAGGACGTCTCAAATTCGCCATTAAGTTGGCTGCCCGCTATGAATTTCGAACCATTGGCAATCTTACGCCAAGATCGTGGTTCGGCGGATTGCGGGATCGGTGAAGATATCATGTTCGTCCGTGCTGCGGGTCGAAAACTCAGAAACAACTGCGCCATCGGGACCGGCTTGAAACCAGTGGAGGGTATTGGGGAGAATCGTATGCTGTTCGCCCGGCTCAAGAACAATCTCGTGCCAAACCGTGAAGTGTTTTTCAGACCCTGATGGTGGGACTGCGCCCGGGTTTGCGGTGGGCTCTCCCTCCACGAACAGATGGACCTTCCCCCAGCGACATCGAAAGGTCTCCTCCTTTCCTTCCTCGTTTCCAGTCGGTGGATGTCGGTGCTCCGGGCATGTTTGACCGGGAAAGAGAACCAACTCCTTAGCGCAACATCGGGCCGTGTTCACGTAAACAACCAGTTCCAATCCATGCATGGCTAAGTTGCCGAGACCGAAATCGGCAACTTCGATATTGGCCGCCTCCTCCGACCTGAGCACGATTCCAGCCTTTGAGAGGTAGTTGTGGGCGATAAGTCGAGCCGCCTCTATTTGGTCTGCCGAGAGCATGGTTGAGTGATACCAGGAACTTTAAACCGTAAACATGGCGCTTCGCGCAGAAAACAGTAGACCCTCGGCAAGCGTTCGCCTTCTTGTGTTCCGTATTGGGCTGTGCCCGAATCAACATTTAACACCGCAGCCGGACGCAATCGACTCCCCGACCGCTTACCGTTTACGGCGCGAGGCGCCTTGTTTACTGTTCACCGTTCACCGTTCACTCCCTACCATTCATAATCGCATTCAATGCATGGCTGCGAGAAAGAAGTAAGCGAGTTGCTTGCACGGATGACAATCAAGGAAAAGATCGGGCAGCTCAATTTAGAGCCGAATGGATCGGACCTTAATCAGGAAGACGTCAAAAGCGGACGGATCGGGAATGTGATTTGTTCAGTCAGTGCATTCGCGGGGAATGACCGGCAAGAGCGCGTTCGAGCAGCCAGAATGAACGAACTGCAGCGGGTGGCCATGGAATCCCGCCTAAAGATCCCTCTTTTGGTGGGGAGAGATGTGATTCATGGACACCTAACTGTAGCTCCCATACCGCTCGGGCAAGCGGCAAGTTGGTCGCCGGAAGATATCACTGAATGCGCTAAAGCTGCCTCTCGTGAAGCCCGGGCGGATGGCATTAACTGGATTGACGCGCCTATGGTGGACATCGCGCGCGATCCCCGTTGGGGAAGGGTTGCGGAGAGCTATCGGGAAGACCCCTATTTGAGCTCAACGCTCGCGAAGGCATCGGTGCGCGGCTTGCAAAATGAGGTGGATGGCCAGCCAACGGTGCTGCATGTGTCAAGCACTTTGTCGGCTATGGTTCGGTCGAAGGCGGGCGCGATTATACTCGGCAAAATTTCGACATTCACCTTACGAAACATCTATTTGCCGAGCTTCAGGGCGGCGATCGAGGCCGGTGTTTTCCGTCATGACGTGTCCGAGACGATTTCAGGGAAAGGCATGCCGTACGCACAGAAATCCACACTTGGTCCGCGATGTCTTGAAGGAAGGGTGGGGCTTCGCAGGTTTCACGGTGGAGCGACTGGAACGCTGTTCTAGAGCTCATCGAACACCGCTTGGCGTCCAGCAACTATGAAGCCGGTGCGCTGGCCTTTGCGGCGGGTGTGGACATGGATATGTCCTCGCGCGTTTATGTAAATGAGCTGGGAAACAATCTCAACAAGGGACGGGCATCGCTTGAACAGGTCGACGATGCGGTTCGACAGCTGATCTAAAGTCAAGCATCAGGATCGGGATTCTTTCAGGACCCTTACACGGACGAAGGCGCAGCTTCCAAGGAGCATTTAAGCGACAAGACAAGGCGGTTACCTTGGAGCTTGCACGCAAAACCCCCGTTCTTTTGAAAACAAGAGCCGTATTCTCCCACTGACGGCCAAGGTTTCCGAAGGACTGGATTATTCGGCGCGGCGAGGACCGTGCCCCACTCTTGGGCACTTGGTGTGTGGACGGGGCAGCGTTTCAGACGTCGTTTCATTTCTCGCGGGGCGATGGAGAAGAATTTGGGAAGACGACTCTTCTAAGGGTTGCTACCCTTTCCGACGAGTGCATCGGTGAGGCCCGATACTGCGACGTCGCGGTCGTAGCTCGGAAAGACACCCACCCGAAGCGGCAAGGCAACTCGCTTACTCGCATGACCTACCTCCGGACAATCGAAATTCCTTGAGGGTATTCGCCAAGTCGGGAGTCCCCGTTGTAGCCGTAGTTTTTCGGGCAGGCCACTGGCGTTACTAGGGGGACGAGTTAGCCGACGGTGTTTATTTGCCTGGCACCCGGGCACGCTAGGCAGCATTGCGATCGCGGAGATACTGTAGGCAAAACAAATCCCATGAGCCGGCTGCCGATGACCTTTCCGCGCATTACGGGCCAGATTACCCCTCTACTACAGACCATCGAAGTACGGTCGCCCCTCTGATCCCTGGAACGTCGGGCTCTCCAGGTATGTTGACGAACGCGGACTGCCCGCTCTATCCGTTCGGTTTCGGCTTCCATTACGCCGCGGTTGAATACCAAAATCTTAAAGATGACGAAGGGGTCGACCGCTTCTCGGCCACCTGCAAAGTGACCAAACCTCTACTGAAACCGCTTGTGATGAAGTTGCCCAGATCTATGTGCGAGTCAATTCGCCTCAGCCGCGCGGCCGGTTAGGGAGCTGAAGGCTACAAGCGGCTCTCTTTGAAAGCCAACCAGACCTTGACGGTGGACTTTGAACTCGCCGAAGAAGAACTCGGCTTCTACGGACCGGACGAGCAATGGCGGTTGGAAAAAGGTCTGTTCGACGTCTGGGCCGGGCGGATTCGCGCGCGACTCGCATACCTCGTTCGAGCTGTGAAGCGGAGTCAGCTTGGGCGGACAAGAATCTGATGCGTGAACGGAGCGTCAAGATAGAATGATGAGATCCTCGAAGGGGATTTGGAGTAAAACAGGACTCTTTGTCGCCCCTTTGCTTATGGCTCTCGGCTCCTGTGCGGGCGTCCCTGGGGAAGCGTGTCAACGGAATCGCTAAGCCCGCCTCAACCTCTGACAACCTAATCTCCTGGAAACGCTCAGGCCCGACTTCGCTGCTTCCAGTAGAAACCGAGTTTGGGAATGTTGTTTACGACCCGGATGCCGGGGTTTGGCGGATGTTCGATGGCAGGCTTAGCGATATCCGGTCGGTAACGGGAAACAGCCCGACAAGGTTCAATAAAGATGAAATGATCGCCTTGAGTCCGGAGCCAAAAGGGAATTGGGATGACTACGCGTTAAATGTCCCCTATGTTTGGTATGAAGCGGGCCAAAGCCGGCCATGGAGAATGCTCTTCCGGGGTTCAAACGGAATTGGTGGCGATGTGGGAACCCGCGACCAGATTGGGTTGGCAACTGCGCTACCTGAGATCGACGGTCCGCATTGATTGGCAGCGGGCGGATACCAACGGGATCCGCTGACCTGCCCCGTGGTGCCCGAAACCACGAGCGGATGGGCGAAGAATCAGGAGATGGATTTCGGCAGCCTGATCAAGATTTCCGGTGTTTACTATCTCTACTATTCCTCAATTTCAACCCCCCGGGAGATAGGTCTTGTCACGTCCACCGACCTTGTGCATTGGTGGTCCGATCCCGCGAACCCGCTTTTCAAAGGAGTGGTAAACGCCGACAGCCCGACGCAGGGGCCGGACGCGGATTATCCCGGAATCCCCGCCCCGCTACAAGGTTTTTTCTGCCCCGACATCGTTTACTGGCCTACCGCTTCAGGAGTGCCACGCTACGTGCTTATTGCCGTGCACTACACCAGTTTTGAGCATCCCACCTATGACGTCTTCACCTGCGATTCGCCGGAGTTTCAAGAATCGAGGAGGCACTATGTTGGGAAAATTATCCAAACGAAGAGCACCACCTACACTGTCGATGGGTCGCCACTTGGCGTAAGCGGGATCGACACGCCGCGCATCATCACCGACGATATTTCGCGTAATGTGGTGACCTCTCAGCTAACCGGCGGCAGGGTCATTCTTGTGGCTTCTGTTGAAACTCAAGAGTTCGGTTGGACGATGGATGATTTCTTCAGTTCCAAGTTCTGATTTCTCAGCTCTCTTCCCTTTTTGACGCGGGCCGGGTTCGAAGCTGGGCCCAGTTGCGAAGTTGGTCCACTTCCTCGCGCATCATGACGCTTAAAGGCACCGTAGCCTTGGCCTCGCACAGCAGGTCTTCTTGGGAGACTTCGCGTTTTTCTTCAAATGCGCCATAAAGAGCGCCCACTACGACTTGTTCGATTTCCGCGCCGCTAAAGCCGCGCGCATGTTCCGCGAGTTCGGTGAGATTGAAATCGGTGGCCTTTCGGTGCCGCTTTTCAAGGTGGATTCTAAAAATCTCTTCACGCTCTTTGGCATCCGGTAAATCAACGAAGAAAATCTCATCGAAGCGTCCTTTGCGGAGCATTTCGGGAGGAAGAGCGCTCACGTCATTGGCGGTCGCGATGAGGAATACGGGCTTGGTCTTCTCCTGCATCCATGTGAGGAATGTCGCGAAGACCCGTGCGGTGGTGCCGCTATCGCTAACGCCGCTGCCCCCTAAACCCGCGAATCCCTTTTCAAGTTCGTCGGCCCAAAGGATGCACGGCGAAACGGACTCGGCAACGGCAATCGCTTTGCGGATGTTTTCCTCGCTTTGTCCAACCAGACTCCCAAAGATCCGGCCGATGTCCAGCCGTAACATGGGCAGACTCCAATGTGCAGCCACAGTTTTGGCTATCAGAGATTTACCGCAGCCCTGGACGCCGATCAGCAATATTCCTTTCGGCGCGGGAATCCCGAAACGGCGGGCTTCGTTGGAGAAACTGCGCGTTCGCTTATTCAACCAATCTTTAAGCAATTCCATACCGCCCACGTCCGCCAGCTTGCTGGAAGCGGGATAGTATTCCAGCAGCCCGGACTTGCGAACGATCTGCTGTTTCTCACCGATGATGGTATCGAGATCGAAGCATCGTTTTTCCACGAGGCTCTTGGCAAGCACCGCCTCGACCTCATCCAGAGTTAGCCCCTGGCAGCTTTTGATCAATCGCTCTCGCTCAACCGGTTTGAGCTTGCTGTGGATGGCGGGGTTCTCCTTAACCGCCAAGATGGCGGTGTCCAGCGTCTTTTCAATATCTTCTTGGGCAGGCAGGCCGAAATCGAGAACCGTGACTTCCTTCTCCAACTCGATTGGCAAAGTGAGGGTCGGCGCCATAATCACGACAGTCTGGGACTTGCTCCGGAGCCGTTCCGAAAGGTCCCTGAGCAGGCGCACAACCCTTGGATCGCGCATGTAGGAGTGGAAGTCCTTCAGCAAGAAAACCGTGAAATCAGGCGCGTCATGCACAAGGGCAAGTGCCTCAAGTGCACTGGGTAGTGGCTGCTGTTGCGCGGGACCGCTCTTTCGAGGAACGGGAGGCTTCATCCCCTGAATCAAGGACCAGGTGTGGAGGGTCCGATTAAGGGGCTCACAGATTGTCCGAAGGGTGGATTCAACGCGACGCTCTTCCCAGGAAATGAGATACAGAATTGGATACTTGGCCCGTATCAGGATCCCGATCTCTTTCGCTACATCCATCTGCGGATGATTATAGCCACGAAACTCTAGGCGTTAGCCGTGGTCCTAGTGTCGTCGTAGTTCACAACGGCCACACCGTCAACCTGGCGGGAAATGCTGGACCACTTATCTGCGGCGCCGCTAAAGAAGGTGACCACAAGGCTTCTGGTGTCCGCGTGGTGCTTGATGGAGGCTTGCAGGTGGTATTTCTTCATCACCTTCTCGGTCATTAGCCGGACGTTGTAAAGGTAGGACTCGTCCACGAGCTTTCCGCCCGCGCCTTTTTTGTAATTCATCAAAATGCTGTGGCCTTGTACTCCCCAGGCATTCATGGGGCGCTTGCTTACGTTAAAGTCCTTCTTGTATCGGCGAGAGATCATACCGCAGGCACGGAACGTCGCTTTCGTGAAAAAAATCGGGTCAAAGAGCACCTTCTGGCGGGGAACGAAGATCCGCAGCATTCTTCGTTTGTCATACATCGAGGACACATATCGTTTGTCCTTCGTGAAGAAGATCGTGGTTACCGCGCCGTCCTTGACAGCTTCGCCCTTGATCATCTCCGCGCGCGCAAAAGCATCCGTAAGCATGGGAACCCATTTGTCGTAGGCTTTCTCAATGCCTGCCTGGTCGACGGTGCGAGCGGTGGGGTATTTCATCATGATCGCCCATCCGTTAAAGCGGGCTTCCAGCGTAACAAGTGCCACCTCAACCGGTTCTCGAACCATGAAACCATGGTCTACCAGCGACTGGCCCATCGATCGAACCGCCCGATAGGCTTGTCCCTTGAGCCTCTCTCGAAAAGTAAGCTTCTTCTCTTTCTCACGTTCTTCGGCCGTTTCTTCCGGGCGCTGGAACGTAATGGTGACGCCATCTGCCTCCCAATCGACCTCTACCAGGAGGCGGTGCCAGTAGGTTAGAGTGTTGGAGTAAGTCTCGATCGCGTCTTTCTGTTCGGCAGTGAATCCGTTTTTGGGTGCCGGCAGGGTAACGCTATGACCGGCAGTCCCGTGCTCATCGAGAATCTCGCGTATCCTAAGATTCCGCGGGGGACGATAGCCGGTCTGGGGAGAAAGTTCTTCCAGGTGGTTTATCAGGTAACCAATGGCCGCCGATGCGGGGGCGACTTTGTCCCGATGCCTTTTTTCGCTTGCGGTTTCACCCTGTGACTCAACCATAGTTTTAGGATATGCCATTTATTGGAACGATATGTCAATGACGCCTCTGATTTCTCGTACGGTTCGCATGCAAAATGAAGTGCATGGATGAGTCTTTTGGCAAAAGCTGGTATTTACGCTTTGGGGTTGAACCTTCCGTTAATCTCGAGAACCTCGCGCCCTTAGCGAGGCATAGGAGCGTCCGGAGCTATGCCGATAAGCCAATTCCCGAGGCTTGGGTCCAAGCTCTGATTGGCATTGCCCAAGGAGCGGCAACGAGCAGCAATCTACAGCTTTGGTCCGTGATCAGTATTCAAGACCCAGTAAAGCGCGAGGGAATTGCCCACCTGGCGGACAATTATTCCCACATTAAGAACGCTCCATGGTTTTTTGCCTTTATTGCCGACCACTATCGGCTCAAAGCGGCGGCAGCCGCAGTAGGCGAAGCCGCCGAGGGCTTGGATTACGCCGAGTTTTATACCATGGCGATCATCGATGTGGCGTTGGCGGCCGAGCGTTTTGTATGCGCCGCCGAGACATTAGGAATGGGCATTTGCTACATCGGCGCAATGCGAAACAACGCGCCGGAGATCCAGCGGATATTGGAATTGCCGGAAGGCACATTTTTGCCCGTTTGGAATGTGCCTTGGGTGGCCAGCGGAGCCCAATTCTGCTCATGTGAAGCCTCGGTTGAGCCAGGAAGCGATTTGGTTTCGTGAGAGATACAACAGGGAGCCTCCGGTGGACGAATACAACCGCAGGATCAAGGACTTTTACGAGAGCGAGCATATGAAAGGCGATGTGAACTGGTCCATGCGTTCCGGGAGACGCGTGGACAATAATCACTTGTCTGGCCGCGATATTCTGAAAGGGTGGCTGGAGAAGCAGGGATTCAATTTGCGTTAGGTTCGCTATTGAAACAATTCGAAGTATCCACTGATCATAGTGGTGGGGCGTTCGTAGGACTAATGGGGAGATCGTCCCGGGCAATTGAACAGAGGGCCTCTATTGCCGCCCCGTAAACGCTAGAATTGGGTTTAGGGCATTTTGGACAAGATCGAGAAGGTATTCAGCTATGTGTTCACACGCGGTTGGTTTTTCACCGCGCTTCAGGCTGTCGACATCTTATTGGTCAGCTACATCATCTACCGTGTCCTTCAATTGATTCGGGGCCGGTACAAAATTTTCTACGGAATTCTGGTGCTGGCCTTGATGCTGCCTGTAAGCAGTATGGCTGGATTCAACGCCCTAAACTGGCTTCTTGAAAAGACCTTGATTCTTGCGCCGGTCGCACTCGCCATCTTGTTCTTGCCCGAACTGAGGCAAGCGGTGGAAGGTTTTGGGCGTTTTGGGGCATGGACTGGTCGATTCGTGGGAAATGAATCGGTGGCGATTGCCGAAGCGCAGACGATTGAGGAAATCGTCGCCGCTGCCGCGGAAATGAGCGCAAGCCGGACGGGGGCTTTGATCGTTATTGAACGATTCGACCCTCTATCAGACATTGCAGAAAACGGCGTGCAGCTAGGCGCAAAAGTTTCGGCGGCCCTTCTGGGGTCGATCTTTTACGAGGGCAGTCCTCTCCACGACGGTGCCGCGATTGTTAGGCACAATCAGGTTGTCGCTGCGGGGTGCCGGTTGCCGCTAAGCGAAAAGACGCTTGTTGACTCCAACATGCATATGAGGCATCGGGCGGCGATGGGTCTTGTAGAAGATCGAGATGCCCTGGTTGTTGTCGTCAGCGAAGAACGGGGCGTTATCAGCTTGGCCAGCGAGGGAGAAGTTCGACGCACAAGTGGTCCCGGTGAGTTGCGCGATATCCTACGAAAGAAAGTACATGAAGCTGAGCACCCGGAACTCAGGGGACCGAAGCGCCGCATGTTCTCTAGGGTTAGGCAGGCGCGCTGATGTTTCGCAACGATTTGGGGTTAAAGATATTCTCGGTGGTGATCGGTTTTGTTCTTTGGTTCTACGTGACCTACCCCGCCGCCAACAATCCAACGGACTACCGAGTTTTCACCGTTCAGTACACGAACCTAGATTCCGATAGTTATGCCGTGCTTCAGGAGCACCCGTCGCCGATCAGGGTAAGTGTCAGAGGCCCTGCGGAGAGCTTGCGTGATTTGCACGCCTACGCCGACAATCAGTTTATTGCCGAGATAAATCTCCAGAACGCACAGCCAGGTGACTATAGCTATCCCGTCACGTTGCACATCGGTCCGAACGTCAAGTCGGATGGCCTGGAGTTCCTGCCCCCCAAGCAGGTGCCGGTACGCATTGTGTCTAAGGTTCGCTCCCCCATGCTCGTGACCTTCGAAGGGGTCGACGCGCCTCCAGGCCAAGACATCACAAACGCTACGATGATTCCCGATAGGATCACGATCAGGGGGCCAAAAGCAGAGGTCCAAGAAGTCAAAAAGGCAGTTGCGGTTGTCGACCTTAAAGACTATCCCACTCAGAAGGAGTTTGTCTGTCACGTTGAACTAAGAAATGCCAAGGGGCAGTTGGTTGGCGGAGTAGAGTCGGTACCGGATGCAGTTCAAGTGCAGCCGACACTTGGCCCGGCGGTGGATCAAAGGAAACTTCCAGTTTCCTTAACCTGGGGATCGCCTCTGAGGCATGGATATTCGATCCGCGACGTGCGGTGCGACCCTGCCGAGGTGCTCGTCAAGGGTAAGACAAACGCCCTAAAGAAGATCAGCGTGGTAAGGACAGAAGCCATCAATTTGTCCGATGTGAGTTCAGAACGAGAATTACAGGTCCGTTTGATTCCTCCGCGCGGCGGGCTGCAGATGGAAGTCAAGACTGTCAGTGTTCGGATATCCGTATCCCGTCCTCCTGTAGCGCCTCCGCCTCCGCCGAAACTTGACACTGAACCGCCCACGCCATTAGGGTCCAGGCCCATCACACCCAATATCACCGCACATTGACCGAAATTCGACCCATCAAGAGGGGCGAGGCTAGGACTTCCTCAGGCTGCTTTGCGAAGCGTTCGACTTGGATTTCGAGCGAGCCAAGGGCGTTTTTTTCAACGAGCCGTTGTTTGACTTGGCCAGAAAGTGGGCATTATTTGCGGACGGGAAGATCGAGTCCATTCTCACCACCGTGCCCTTGGAGTTTGGCTTCGGGAGGGCAATAGGGATCGCGGGGGTGGCTACCCGCCTGTCGTCTCGGGGCAGGGGTTATGGAGGAAAGCTCATCGATAAGGTTTTGGAGTGCTCCGAGGCGTCCGGCGAGGGCCCCGCGCTACTGTTTGCCCGCGAAACGGCCCTGTATGAACGGGCGGGGTTTCGAGTGCTGGACCAGGTTGTGAGAGCGCCAATCCAGAGCGCGACCAATATCGTGCTGGAAGGCGTTTTGCCTCAGCACGAGGTGAATGTAATTTACACCGATTGGGCCAACAGCCGGCCAAACCGCCTGCGACGCGATGAGCGCCGCTGGACCTATTGGAAATGGAACATGCGGTTCTGTTGCGCCTTTGCCAACGGCTACCTTTGCCTAGAGGGCGCGACCGTGCGGGAGTGCATTGTGGACGGCCCCGTGAGCGCTTGGCCGATCCACGAAGGTACAGAGTGGGTTGGATTGCGATCCATGGCTGCGGAATGCCACGTGCCGTTGGGGGAAGAGCTATTTGAACTGCACTTGATGGGCCGGGGGTTTGACGAAATCCCTCAGATGTTCATGACCGATCAGTTCTAGAAACACACATGTCGCTTTGTATATAGCTACCTTCTCACTTAACTTTACTTCGCGAACCCACTACGTAATCCGCTTTGTGATGCAGGCGAAACATTTGGTCAGCTAGGTGGAGTCGTTGATCCGCATGATGAGGGAATGACGATCGAGATGTGGAGCACTCATCGGGAGTTGACATGATCCGCAAGGGCCTTGACGATGAATGTCTAGCAAGGCGATCTCCGACCGGCTCTGTGTGTCCCCATTGATCCCTCCCTTGTGTCCGATCCTAACAAGTAAAATACGCAACCCATATTCAAGGTCGCCGACTAATAGGTATAGACTTCTATGAAGAAATCATGGTCAGAAAGATACAACACGGGTAAGGAGCCTCTGGTAGCGCCGTCTATACGGAAGATTTCCGGCTGTCCTCCGGGCACGACCATGCTCGTTCCTGTCCCTTCCCAGGTAGATGAATACATCAAGTCGATTCCGTACGCCGAGACTCGTACAACTGCTCAAATGGCTAAAGACTTGGCTCGGAATGCAGGGGCCGAAATAACTTGCCCGATGTGTTGCACAGTTTTTTTGCGGATCTGCTCCGAAAAGGCTTTCGAGGAATATCGGGCCGGAAGTCCAGTCGACAGCATCACGCCCTTTTGGCGGATGGCTCATCCTGGGTCTCCATTAAGGAAGAATCTCTCCTTTGGGGTTGAGTTCGTCGACGCAATGCTGGCGATGGAACAAACAGGCAAGTGAGAGCTTCCCTCTACTTCGCGCCCACGCGAGCCGGTTTCTCTACAACCGCTTGTTCAATCGCTTAGGTCATACTCAGACCGGGCCTGCTTTCGCTAGTTAGTTTCGTAAGAAGCGATCTTCACGTCAGTGTGCCCGAAGTCGCCACCTTTGAAGAGAAGCGGCTCGGCAAAGGCCTTTGCCAGGGCATAACTGAAGCAATCTCCAAAGTTCAGGCCCGCTTTATGCCCCGAGCCTTTTCCAAAATCTCGATATGCCTCTCGGGCTAGGTCGGACTGCTGTGAAGTAACGGGCTCTATCTGGATTCCCAGAGCATTGATGAGTTCATCGATGCGTCGGCTCGCAATGGGGTCCCGAGCTTGATCAAATTACGGCGCCTATTTCCACGTAGCTGGCTGCCGATAATCTTAGCTTCGTTCTGGAATCCCGCATCGCCAGGACTAATCCCTTCGAGTCCGGCTCAGACATGAGGATTGCTATGATGGCTGACGTGTCAACGATCACTTCGGCAACCCGTCACTACCGTAGAGAAGGTAGCCATGAGCATGCTCCTTCAGTTGTTTCGGTAGTCGGGAAGCGCAGTCTCGTCCGATCGCAAGGATGTGTTCCAACTGCTCGTCCGAAGTCTGAAGTCGTGTTAGTTTCTCTTCGACAGCCTGTTTGATCGTTTCGGTCATGCTCAGGCCCGTTAGAGCCGCTAACTTCGCGACGGCCAAGTTTGTCTCCTCATTCTTAATGCTGAGTGCCATGATAGAATTATACCATTGTTGCATGGAAAGGTAGAAGCATTGAATGATTGCAACGGCTACGTCTTTTTTTCAAGTGTCGGCCTTCTATAATGAGGCCATGAGTGTGAAGGTCATCATCGAAGAGCATTCTGATGGGTTCGTGGCCTATCCGCCGAAGGCAAGTTTTGGCTGCCCTGTCTACGCTCGGCTTCTCCGTAGTGCGAGAACGAGAGCATCTCGCGCTTATAAGAGTTAGCGCAGACGGCACAAAAATGCCAAGGACCATACCCATTCATTCGTTGATCAAGGGAGCGCCTCTGCGATCGGCTTGTTCGCAGGCAGGAATATAGAGGAGGCCTTCTTGGAAGCCCACGAAAACGCCTAAGGACGGAGGGGCAGCATCAGCTTTAGTGGCGTATTAGTTTTTCAGGCTCGGATGCCCTTAGCCGCTTGAGCTCCAACCGTAGCGCATTTGCAGCCTTTTCGCTGCCTTGTCCCTTGGCCATAGAGATCATCATTTCCGTTGCCTCGATGCTATTCTCCCATCGCTCTGTCGGCGTCAGCCCGTCTGCATCTTCCAGTTCTGCCGCCCGAAGCCGATATCGGTTTGCCTCATCGCGGAGTCCCCTTGCTTCGAAGATCCGAGCCAACTTGGCACAAAAGCGGCCCTCTTGCATCAGGTCACCTGAAGCCAAAGCGTCCTGGAGCCCGAATTCCGCCAGTGGCTGCAGTTCCGTAAGTGACTCAGCACCTTCGGCATACATGAAAGCGATGGTCATGCAGCGTCTCGCTTCTTTCGGCTCGTTCCGCTTCCGGTAAAGGGATGCGGCTTCAATGGCAAAATCGCGCTTCTCGGCTGAGGTTCCGGAGCTAATCGACAACGTGAACAGGCACTGGGCTTGCCCGCGCTCGTTGCCCGTGCGTTTGTAGATGTCAAGGGCTCGTTGGCTCAGTTCTGTTTTCTGCTTTTCATCCCTTAGGACGAAGCTGCGTGCTTTGGCAGCGAGCACCATCGCCCTGTAGTTTTCATCCTCAAGCGTCTCGGCTAGCCTTTCTGCTTCCGCTAGCATGCTTTGGAGCGCGCCTGGCTCTGAAAATGGCACAGATGCCACGAGCGCGCGAATCTCGCCTTCTTTGCTCTTTGCCTGCCGAAATGCTTCCAGTGCCTCTAACGCTAGTTCGTGTGCCCGTTCGAACGGGGGCTTGGCGGTATCCGAGCGGACCCACTTTACGAGATAGCAAAGCTTGAGCAGTCCGTTGCCAATCTCCAGGTGGTTGTTTGCGGCACGGCACCCTTCGATGCGGTTTAAGACCTGTTGGAGCCCTTCTTCGGTTCTGGGAACGTCCCATAGTGCCTGACCCATAAGGGAACTGTACACAATTTGATAGGATGGAGACTGAAGTCTCCGCTACCCAAATTAGGTGCACTTGAGCCGCTCGCTTTGCGGTGCCGTTATTTCAACCGAGCAGCATCCGAAGTCGCTTCCCAAGGAAACGCAGGGTTTCCGAAATGCCCGTTCTTCGCGGTGGGCAGGTAGCAGATCTTTCGCAAGCCCAAGTGTTTGATAATGCCGGCGGGCGACATATCGAACTCTTTCAAAACCTTCTTTTCGATCTTGTCCGGATCTTCCTTTTCGGTCCCAAAGGTCTCGATGTTCAATGACACCGGCTGTTGGACTCCGATGGCGTAGGCAACGGCTACTTGTGCCCTGTCGGCCAGCCCGGCTGCTACGATGCATTTGGAGACGTGGCGTGCCATGTAGGCGGCGCTGCGGTCTACCTTCGTGGGGTCTTTGCCGCTAAAAGCACCTCCGCCGTGGGGGCACATTCCGCCGTAGGTGTCCACGATGATCTTGCGTCCAGTGACGCCAGTATCCGCTTGCGGGCCGCCGATCGTGAAAATCCCGGTAGGGTTGATGTGATACTTGATTTCGCCGTCAACATAGTGCTCATATTCCGCGAGCACTGGGCGGATGATGTGCTCGTGAACGATCTCTACAACTGCCTGGTGCTTAAGGCTGGGCGAATGCTGGGCGGAGACGACCACCGTCTCAATCGACTTGGGTTTTCTGCCTTCATAGATGACCGAAACCTGGCTCTTAACGTCCGGGCGAAGGCCGAGCGAGGAATGCTTGCGGCGAACTTCGGATGCCCGGCGAACCAATGCGTGAGCGATGGAAATTGGCAGCGGCATGAGCTCGGGGGTTTCGTTAGTGGCCATGCCGAACATCATTCCCTGATCGCCCGCGCCGCCGACATCCACCCCTTGAGCGATATCCGGAGACTGCTCCTGAATCGCGACCATGACGCCGCAGGTGTTGCCATCGAAACCGAGTTCCGTGTCCGTGTAGCCCACATCGGTGATCGTCTGGCGGACGATCTTAGCCACGTCCACATAACCGTTGACGGTGACTTCGCCGGCCACAACCGCGAGGCCGCGGGTTAGAAGAGTTTCGATTGCAACACGCGCATTCTCGTCCTGGCGAAGGCAATCATCGAGAAGGGCATCGGATATCTGGTCCGCTAATTTGTCTGGATGACCCTCACTGACACTCTCGGACGTGAAAATCTGAGTCTTTGGCATTCCAACGCGGGATGATACCTCTTGGGAGCCGAACCGGGGGCGATGGCCGTCATGTGTTGGTTAGGTTTCGAGTGCCCAACACCTAAAACCCAGCATTGTTCCTACGTCGTCTTCTTCCCCGAATCCAAGTTCATCACGGTTCCAATCAGAGTCTTCTCCGCACTTCCCTGGTCACCGGATTGAATGGCGCGAAGCGCCATCGTCACTTCTTGGGCTTCGCTAGTACGACCCTCGTTCAAAAGCAGCATCTGCGTCTTTTGCAGTTCTGCAACCGCGGTCGCGGTGGTGATCTGGTTGGTCTTTAGTCCCATGATGGTCTTCTCGACCAGCCTGGACGCCTGCTGGATGTCGGCCGCCTGCCTTACTCTTGGGTTCACGGGAAGGGAATAGCGGGCGCTGTCCGCTGTGAACTCCATGATGAAATCGAGATCGATAATCTCCTGCTTGCCTGACACTCCATCGTCATATGTCAGCTTGCCTGCAGCGACGCGATAGAAGCCGAGGGGGTGGTTGGCGAAATCAAAATCCAAAACTTGTTGTAGGGTTGAGCCCCGCTCTAGATCCGCTAACGCGTAATTGAACTCGCTCGGTGAAACCGGTTGCGCGGTTGCGGTGTTCCGCAGGTTCACCCAGCGAGCGACCTTCAAGTTAAGCTGCAAGTTCCTGGCGATGACCGTCATCAGCTTTTCGAGCTCGGTGCGGAATATCTCGGGGATCAACTCGGGCTGCGTGATGTAATAATAGTTTCCACCTGCCCTTTTCGCCATGCCGGCAAGAAGCTCCTCGTTGTAATCCGGGCCAAATCCTAAGAAGGTGGCCGAAATGCCTCGGCTCTTGATGTCCGAGGCAAGTCCGGTTAATGCGTTGAAATCCTTGATGCCTGCCGTTGGGTCGCCATCGGTGAGCACGATCATTCGGGTGGCGCGTCCCGGATCATTAACTTGCGAAATGTGTTGCGCCGCTAGCGAGATGCCACCGTGGAGGTTCGTTGTGTTCCCCGGCATGATGCGGGCGATGCCGTCTTTGATCGCCTGTCGGTTCGTTACCCTCTGTGGAGGCATGAGCGTATCGACCATTTCCTCGAATGTGACGATGCTGAGTACATCGTCCGGGCCGAGGAGGTCGACGACGTAAGCGCAAGCCTGCTTCACGTACTCCAGTGGGGGGCCTTCCATGGAGCCGGACCGGTCGATGACTAAAGCAAGGTTGAGCGGCGTCCGCGCCGCACCGGACATCATTCCACCGCCAACACTTCCCGCTGCAACAAAGTCGATCAAGAACTGCTCGCGCGCCGGGCCGTTTGCCATGGTCGCCTCTCGGCTTGCGATCACTTCCGCCATCAGGCCCTTACCGCCGGGGTTGAAGGCGTTGATATTCATCGCCTGCGTTGCCAATGGGTCCATCGCGGCATTCACCGCCATCATTTGAGTGCGCATGGGATCGAGGCCGGGCGCGCCCGTGAGCATGGTCTTGTTGGGGTCGATTCGTTGAGTGGGGTCCATAAATTGTTACTCGACTCGAAAGGTGGTAATCCCTATTCTGACAGTGTCTCCTTTTGAGAGTGTGGCGGCTTGAACCGGCTGGTCGTTCACGAAGGTGCCGTTGGTCGAGCCAAGGTCGGAAAGAATGATGCCGCCCGCAGTCGCGCTAACGCTTGCGTGTTTTCTCGACGCGTGGGTATCGAAACCGAGGGCGATGCCGCTGCCTTCGCGTCCCACTTCAAGACTGCCGCCAATGGGGAACCGCTGGCCGGTCAAAGGTCCGGTTATCGCCACCAGCACCGGCGCGCCTGCTTGAGCGACCGGCATAGGCGCGGAGACCGGTTGAGGATAGGTCATCTGTGTAGGGACGGATGGGCTTGGCGGGACGTTCGGAATCCCAATCCCCGGGGCGGGGCCTGCTGGCGCAGGCTGGTAGGAAGCGAGCCCGACCGGCGCGCCGGACGCCTGCCCTGTAACCGCGTAATGCTGTTGCGCGCGCAGCATCTCCCCCGCATTAATGGGGGCTTGCCCTTGCTTCATGAGGAACTGCAGGTTGTATCCGCCGATCTGGATCGTTGCGCCGTGGAAGAGGGGGACTTGGGTGATTCTTTGGCCGTTGAGATAGGTTCCCGAAGGAGTGTTTTCATCGGTCAGGATATATTGATCTCCTTGCTTTGCAATCGTCGCATGCCTTGGCTGGACGGCCGAATCGCCAAAAAGCGGAACCTGACACATTTCGCCTCGCCCGATTACGGTCAGCGGACCATCTACAAACCACTCCCTACCCTCGTTTCTGCCGAGGCTCAGCCTTAGCCAAGCGGTCTTGGCGTAGTTCTCCACCAAGCCGACAAACAGCCCAACACCGGCGCCGAGAAGGATACAGTAGGCAGCGCGGCCGAAAATCCCGACCTCGTCACCGCCACCGCGCATGCTCAGTACCATGCCGCCAAGCAAGGAACTGATAGGATCGAAGAGCAAGGCGCCGATGGCGCCACCGATGAGGCCCCCCACTGCTCCCATGATTGCCCGGCGCAGGTTGAGAGAACTTGCGCCAATACCGAAGCCCAAGCAAACACCCACCGGCGTCAGAGCGAGGGCGCGGATCGGCATCCGGATGAACATTGGACCATCACTTGCTAGGATCTCGCCGCCATGAAAAGGTGCGATGAGGGCCATGCCTATTCGCGATCCGATATTGACGCCAACCCAGCCGAACAGCGCCCCCAGCGCGGCCCCTCTGAGCAGATGCATTTTGCTGCCTTGCAGGTAGCCGTTGTAGCCGCCTAAAATCGCCCCTACGCTCATAGCCAGGAGCATTAAAAGCCTGTCTTCAAAGATCGGCCACGTACTGCTATGGGCATTCGTGGGAGCGGATGGCTCCATGATCATGAAGACCAGGAATCCAGCCAATGCACCGAGAACCAGTTTGATGCCAGGCTTGCCCATGATTTATCCTTCGTAACGAAACCGAATTGCGCCGAACTGTACGCTGTCGCCCGGGTGAAGAGGCGTATCCGTGGCCACCTTGTTACCGTTCACGAACGTTCCGTTCGTGCTTCCAAGATCGCGAACGATCACCTTATTGCCAGTTCGAACGACTTCGGCGTGTCGCCGCGACAACGAGTTCTCCGAAGGGAAACTCAGCGGCACGGCAGCGTCCCTGCCTAAAGTCGAAGAGCCTTCCGGAAGCTGAAATACTTCGCCGTTGTCCCGTTTCAATTGCGGGGATGAAGCTATTGAAGTTGCCCCATATGCCGGCTGCGGCTGATGAACCGGCGTAAGCGGAGTTGGTGTGGCATCGGAAAGCAATATCTGTTGCACAGGTTGGGGCGCGGGCGGAGTCAGAGCCGTATTGATCGCGTTCGAAGTTGTGGGATCAAACGGGCTGTGGTCGTCTAGCGTAAGCCCAACCCTTTTTAGAGCACTCTGCGCCTTGGTGTGGTTGTTTTGCAGCCACATGTAACCGAACCAAATCACGGCAGCGGCAAATAGCACGCCGAATAGATAGACCGCGATTTGGGCAAAAGCACCAACCTTCTTTTGTTGGGGGGTGAGCGGTCTTGGAGGCGCCGCTTCTGAACTGGAAGCCGGTGATCCCGCGGCGGTTCCCGGTCCCACCTCGCCAGAGTCCGGCGTGCCTGGCCCAACGGTTGCCACATCTCCCGTCAGAGCAACCACCAGCATGGGAACTGCCACATCGCGTTTGAGATCTACCTTGAACGACTGCTTTTGGGACTTGCTGGCTGCGCCTGAATGATAATGAACCTCAACCGCCACATCGCCCGGCTTTACATCATAGAATTCCGTTGAGCCATTCGAGCTGGTGTCGATCAGACCGTTCTGGGAGTGTGATCCATCGTTAAGAATCACATCTGCGACTTGCACTGCCTTGCGGTCGTGCTCGACGCTTAGACCTTGAGTTCGCCGATAGTTTTAAAGTCGGAGTCTTTAACAAGCCAGCCCTTGCTGGCATCGCCAAGTTTCTTTTCAGCAAGATTTCCCGAGGCAGTGTCCAAAACGTAAATGGTGCCGCTGGTCGGGGCCGAACTGGTGTCCAAATCGTAGCTCTTCGTATCCCACTTGGCGGCAGAATCGGGCGCCGCGGAAGGTTGAGAGGCAACCCAACCGATACGGGGTCCGCCGGATTCAAATTCAAGGTGGACTTTGCTCTGGCCCAGAAGCAGGGCCGGTATCCATATGAGAAAAAGGGTCAGGATTCGTCGCACTTTGAAACTATTCTCGCTCGTGCCTTTGGAAGTGCGTTCGCCAAATCGATGGCTGTATAGCCGATCGGCCCGATTTCGTCCGCGCAGATGTCCCCGGCCGCTCCATGCCAGTAGGTGCCGCAACTTGCCGCGTAATAGCCGGGCAAATCTTGACCAAGCAGCGTGACGATTACGCCGCTGAGCACGTCGCCCATGCCGCCGGATGCCATACCCGCGTTGCCCGTACAGTTCACGAGCATCGGTTGGAATCTCTCGCCGACGATGGTGTAGGGACCTTTTAAAAGCACTGTTTTATCTAAGACCTCCACTGCCTGCCTAACGGTTCGAAACCGGTCGGCCTGTATTTCTGCTACGCTCGAATGCAGCAGACGGCTCATTTCGCCGGGGTGGGGGGTGAGCACGCAATCCGTTTTGGGCAACGGGACGCCTTGAGACACCGCGTTTAGGGCATCCGCGTCAATGCAGCAGGCGCATTGCCAGTCGCTCCAGACCTTGGCAAGAAAATCAAGGATCGGCTCTTCGTGGGTCATGCCGGGGCCGAAAACCGCGCTGTGGAATTGGGCTTGCCTATCGAGCAGTATCCTGGCGGCGTCGGCGCTGATCACGCCGTCCCGTTCTGGGAGTGGAAACAACAGCGCCTCAGGAACGTGGGCAGCAACCGCGCGGCACACTGACTCGATCGCGGCAACCGTGACAAGTCCCACTCCGGCCCTCAGCGCAGCTTTTGCCGCCAAAGAAGCCGCTCCTGGCATTCGCGCACTGCCGGCGACGATAAGAACTGAGCCGTTATCTCCTTTGTTGCTGGCGCGAAGGCGCTCGGGAAGAAGACAGCCGATCCAATCCACGTCCAGCAGCTTGGCCTCCGTGGGTTCCAAGAGGAGGTCAGGCGGGAAGCCAATGTCGGCAACTGTCCAATAGCCGCAGTGCTCCAAACCGATGCCCTGAAATAGAAAAGGCTTCGGCAAACCAAAAGTGACTGTCCGAAGCGCCCAGATGCTTTCGCCAAGCTCTTCCCCGGTATCGCAATGGATACCGCTCGGAACATCGACCGCGATCACGGGGACGCCGGCACGGTTGGTGGCTTGAATCGCCTCTTTGACTTTGCCCTTTACTTCGCCCTTTGCGCCGGTTCCGAGGAGAGCGTCGACGATGAGGTCTCGGCAGCTGAGATGCTCCAACTTGATCGTCCAGCGCGTGTCGTCTGCAAAAATCGGCTCGATGCCCTGAGCACGGGCGATCGCCATTTGGTCGTGGGCCTCTTTAATCAGGTCGCTTTCGTCCGCGGCTACGAGGCATCTTACGTCGAAGCCTGCCTCCAGAGCCAGCCGTGCAACCACAAAACCATCGCCGCCGTTGTTGCCTTTGCCGCACAGGACGGATATCTTGCCCCCGAGCGGAAGGAACTCCTTGACCGCGTGAAAAACCGCCATACCGGCGCGCTCCATCAAGACGCTAGATGGGATCCCGAAATTTTGCCGTCGTCTGGCGATCAATTTCCTTGCTTTGGTCAGACGATGCGATCCACATAATTTCACCAAGACTTAAGGGACCACAAGGGCATGCAAGTCATCAACCGCATTGATACCTTAACACACGCCATGATGCAATCTACGAGTCTTCAGGCTATGGCATTACCGTCCGAGCCCACGCGAACTTGATAGGTCCGCCGCAATTGTTATGTACATAGCGACTACGCTTGGGGAGTTTGCGGGACCGCATCAAAAGTGCGCCGCATTTTTGGCACTGGTAGGCAACCTCCTGCCGGCTCGCATTTCGTTGAACTTCGTAGTTATGCCGCACCTTTGGTGGGCGCCGAGGTCGGTCATGGCCTGCTTCCATGGAGGGCCGTGGCCAACGCCCTTCCTGCCGTACCGAACATAGGCAAGCAGGTGAGCGTACTCGTGAACGAGCGTGTCTCGGAGTTGCTGTTCGTTCGTGATGACGGTTCGACTCAAACCGATCGTGCCGATGCGGTAATAGGCCATGCCCGCTGAAACCCTGTATCCACGCCAAACAATCTGAGGCACATAGCCAAGCGGGTGGGATTCGCAAAGCTCACCAAGAATGAGTTCGGCGAGTTGGGGAAGAGACGCGTTTTCCAGACCAATAATTTTACTCGGTTGGACATCTACTCGTTGTGGATCGCATTGATAAGCAAATCCTCGAGTTCATTCCAATCATTCGCTGGGATTTGGCTTTGGACCACCCAGTCATTGGAGGAGTTGCCGGTTTCCGATATCCAAGCGCTGTAGACCAGCTTGCCTTGAACTGCGACCAGTGTTGGCGCGCCCGAGGGCGAATAGCCTCTCCACACTCTATTTCCGATCTTGCGGCCGGAGTAGCTGCCCAGTAACATGCGTCCGTTTAGCCCCATCGTAGGCCAACCGGTTGTACAGTCGCTAACGGCCGTTTCGGTTGAGCCCGCGGACCAGAACTGGACGCCGAACTGGACGCCGTCTGCGATTCTTGCCGCAACCCAACTGCCGCCGTTTCCTAACTGCCGGTGCGTCACCTGCAGGTCCTGGAAGCTCCTGTCCCTGGGCAAGCCGTCGTGGTTTATAGTGATGGTTTTTGCTTCGGAAATTGACCCTAAAAGGGTCAGTGCGGCCAGATATCCGATTGTTAGACCTGTTGTCTTCATGCTCTTGATCTCAGCTTATATTGATTTACGCATGTGGGAGAAGCATGTGACACCAACCGATTGCCGATAGTCCCACCTCCACATCAACCTCGCTTACAATTGATTTTGATGGCCCCTGATCAACTGGTCACGGTCAAGGAACCGCATCCACTTCGGGACGCGGTTCGCAAATATCTCTCCGATAATGCTGGATGGCGGGCGGAGGATCGGGACCTCGTTTGGAGCCACAGGTACGTTGTCGCCAAGTTGGCCATGTTAGCCGGCAAAACGATGTATTTCTCCGATCTCGAGGCACAGGTTCGGGATGCCCTTGTGGAGGCTATAGCCGACCAAATACGGAAGCTGACTCCAGAACTCATCGCGGCGAAAATGTGCGATGCGCTGCCTTCGCCAGTTTTGGAACCTGTTGCTATCGAGTCCCTTCCCGCCACAGATCCTGCGCCTGCCGCCGAATCAAATGGCTATGATCGGACCGAGCAGGAGGATTGGGAAGCAAAGATAGAAGCAGATGAGACCGATGATGTAGCCAACGTGGAAGACCATGGAACCGGGTAGACTCTTTTAGCGTATATGAGTGTATGAGGCTCAAGTATCTTGCGCCGATCATTATTAGTAAAGGAGAGTTAGAGAAGGAGATATGGGAAAAACAGTAGGAATCGATTTAGGCACCACCAACTCAGTGGTAGCCGTTATGGAGGGTGGAGAGCCGGTCGTCATCAGCACGGCTGAGGGTTCTAGGACCCTGCCCAGCGTCGTTGCGTTTAAGCAGAACGGCGAGCGTTTGGTCGGGATTACTGCCAAGCGGCAGGCAGTTGTGAACCCCGAGAACACCATCTTTAGCATCAAGCGGTTTATGGGCCACAAGCTTTCCGAGGTCCAGAACGAGGCCAAGCGTGTGCCCTACAAAGTCAAGGCAGGTAAGAACGGTGAGGCGGTTGCTTCTATCCCCGCGCTCGGGAAGGATTTGACCCCGGAAGAGGTCAGCGCGATGATCTTGCAGAAACTCCGAACGGACGCCGAGGCTTATCTCGGTGAAACGGTGGACACCGCGGTCATCACCGTGCCGGCCTATTTTAACGACCTGCAACGCAACGCTACTAAGAACGCGGGCGAAATCGCGGGACTCAAAGTCCTGAGGATTATCAACGAACCTACCGCGGCTTCGCTCGCCTATGGCCTCGACAAAAAGGCGAATGAGACGATTCTCGTCTTCGACCTTGGTGGTGGAACGTTCGACGTTTCCGTCCTTGACGTTGGAGAAGGCGTTTTTGAGGTTCGATCCACCGCAGGCGACAGCCACCTTGGTGGCGACGACTACGATCAGAAGATCGTGGACTTCCTCGCGGCCGAGTTCAAGAAGGACAACGGCATCGACCTCACCGCTCAGCGAGACGCCTTGCAGAGGCTGCGAGAAGCGGCAGAGCGCGCGAAGATCGAGCTGAGTTCGCAGGTCAGCACGGAGATCAATCTGCCCTATATCACGGCGGTTGACAACCAGCCGCGCCACCTCAACTACACGCTCACCAGGGCTAAGTTTGAGGAGATGTGCTCGGACCTGATGGACCGGGTGAAGAAGCCGTTCAAGCAGGCGTTGGAAGATGCGAAACTCAAGCCGAATGAGATCGACGAGGTCATTCTCGTGGGTGGCTCAACGCGAATGCCGATGGTGCAGGAACTCGTGAAGCAGCTCACCGGCAAAGAGCCAAACCGCTCCGTGAACCCGGACGAAGTGGTCGCCGTTGGCGCCGCGATCCAAGCGGGCGTTTTGTCGGGCGACGTCAAGGACATCGTTCTGCTGGACGTTACTCCGTTATCGCTCGGTGTGGAAACTCAGGGTGGGATCTTCGACAAACTTGTTGATCGCAACACGACGATTCCGCACAAGAAAAGTAGGATTTACACGACGGCATCGGACAACCAACCGGAAGTGGAGATCCACATCTTGCAGGGCGAGCGGCCGTTGGCGAAGGACAACAAGAGCCTGGGACGCTTCCACCTGAACGGGATCCCGCCATCGCCGGCGCGAGTTCCGCAGATCGAGGTCACGCTCGACATTGACGCGAATGGCATTCTGAACGTGAGCGCACAAGACAAGGCGACCGGCCAGAAGCAGACGATCACGATCACCGGAAGCGGCAACCTCAAACGAGACGATATCGACCGAATGATCAACGAGGCGGAAATGAACGCCGAGTCCGATCGCCGGGCGCAGGAGTTGGCCGAACTCAAGAACAAGTCCGACCAGCTTTGCTACCAAGTCGAGAAGACGCTTCGAGAGCTTGGCGACAAGGTCGAGCCTGCGGAGAAAACGCAGATCGAAGAGAAAGTCGCCGAGTTGAGAAAGGCGGTTGCGGCCGACGATGAGGACCAGATGAACCAGGCGTTCTCTGCGCTGGAAGCGGAAAGCCATAAGCTTGCCGAGCAGCTCTATAAGGGCGCCACTGAGGCTGAAGGACATCCCGAAGGCGGCGAAGAAGTGCGAGAACCGGCAGGAACCGGCGCTCGCGGTGGTCCGAACGAGGACGTCATAGACGCCGAGTTCAAAGAAGAAAAGTAATCAGCTGACCTGAACAGCGCAGGTAACGCGGACGCGGTGCAGTTTTTGAATTTTCTGCATCGCGTCTTTTTGTTGTGCCTCGGTAGAGCCCTTTGGCATTCCATCGAAGATCGGCTTCACGGTAGTCACCGGGTCTGAGACAATAAAGACCGCAGGCGTGGTGGGTATGAGCAGCAGATCCTTGGGCGCGAAGGCCATGACGAATGCGAAATCACCTGCGTCATTGGTGAAAATATTCACTGGAATGTCCTGATCCTTGAACTCCGTCACCTTAATTTGCGGCGTGCTCTTTTGAAGCGCGGCGAATGCGCCGGCAGTCATCGGACCCATATATTGGGTCTTTGATTGCTGAGGCGCTTTGGGATCTGCGGGCTCTTCTTTTATCTTGAAGTAGAAGAGCTTTGTGCCCGCGTACATGTCGCGGACGCTCTTGACGCTGAAGGTTGACCCATCCGGACGGGTAACGGCGGAGGCATCCGCCACCTTGTCTTTCGTAAAATCGATCGGCCGGTAACCGGCCATAGTGGCTCCTTCCGGCGTATAGAGAAGGGCCTCCTGAAAGGCAAGCACGTCCCCCTCTTCTTCCATATCAAGACCGGTGGCCTTAAACTCGGGGGTTTGAAGCATTTCCGAAGGGAAATCCGCCTGAGTCGGATGTTCCGCTTTCACTTTGTCTCTGAGTGCTCGCAACTTGGCGCCGGCGTCGCGGCGAAGATGTTCCAGATTGACGATGCCCTCGGGCGTCATAAATCCCCACATTACGTTCTGAATGTGCAGACCTGTGGCGTCATGCTTCTTTTCGGCAGTTTCAACCTCGACCGGCGTGTTTTTGATGAGCGTTAAATACGGCCGATCCGGAAATACCAAGGGCTGCGCGGGCGCTCTATCCAGGACCGCGAGCACTTGACCGCGGCCGTTGGCATAAAGATGGATCGGGATCGAGGAGTCCTCTACAATGGCGGTGACCTTGTACGGCTGCTGTGGGTTAGGGTTGGCCGCGGCGCTTTTGATCAAGTTCTGAAGATCTTCCTTATCGACGAAGGGCTCGTAGACATCTTTTTCAGTTGACGGAGAAGCAGGTTGGTTGGGCGGGCCGGACGGCGTTTTGATCTGGTGAGCCTTGTAAACGGCAAGGGGCACGCCTTTGAATCCTTCTTTGAGAGAAACGAACTTGGGGAGGCCATCCGCGCCAAATCTCGGAATCGTGCAATTCAGGACTGGATCCGCAGAGTCGAATTGCAGGGGTGCGTAGCCGGCAATGACGCCGTTATCCTGGGGATACACGAGTGCCTGTTCGATTTGTTGCGAGCCATCCTCATTGTCAAGGCCCATATCTCGAACCGTAGGGTCGGTCAAAAGTGACGAGGGCGTCAACGTTGCGAAAGGGTCCTGCTGGAGAAGATGATCGCGAACCGCTTGGATCTTCTTATATTCCTTGATCCGAGCCTGATCGATGTCCATGAGAACCGGCGAAGAACCGGTTTGAGTTGGCGAGACGGCAAGAAGGGCAAAAAGTGGAAGGAGATGTCCCATAGTTCAGAAAAAGGCTCGACAGTATATCCGGGCCACGTATATATACGCGTTATACCGCTGTTGACGCGTCCAGCCGCGATTAGTTGTCCGTTTTTAGAGTGGGCGTGGGGATTCCGCTCAGGCCACCCATGCCAGAGGTCATCGCCGATCCGGGGTCCGCTTGGATCTTGAACCATTTGCTGGTGTTGTACTTGTTGCACAAATTGGCGACCATGTCATCGGACACCGAGAAGTATTTGTCGATCGTTCCCGTGCTCTGGCCTTCAAGTTTCTGAAGCTTTGTAATCATGTCTTGAGGGTCGGAGCCGCCAGAGTTCCCCAAAGCGTCTCCCAAGTCGCCCATTTCGCCTGAAACTTCGTCCAGTGCTTGGTCGTAGGTGTGGGCCAGATCGACGCATTCAGGGGGAGGAGGAACGGATTCGAAATACTTGATAAGATCACGCCAAGGGTCACGCAGATCCCCTAGCTTTTCACCAAGCCTCTCAGTCGGGCTCTGTAACTTGTCGGGATCAAGATTGTCCTTGTCATCGAGTGCGCCGTAAGCCCCGCCGAGGCCATTGAGCTTCGTCATCTCGATCATAACCTTCGACGTTTGTTGCTGCGATATCTCGTTTTTCTTGTCTTCGGTTTGGCGGAGGTGATCCAGCCAGTCATAAATGTCTTTCGGCATAGTGGCCCGGCCAACAGCGAGCGGAACTGGGCCCTGCGAGCCTTTTACGGCCAGGGGCGCAGTAGCCGGCTTGCCTTGGCTCATGAGGTAGGCGGCCGCTCCCAAACAGCCCAGCAAAATGAGAGCCCCGATGACCGCGGGCCAAAGCCACTTGTTCTGCCGATGGGGCATCGGCGCGTAAACGGGAACCGGCTGTGGTTGGCGAACGGCGCCCGGCATCTCCACGCGCTTGGAAACCATCTGCTGTCCGCAGTTCATGCAAAAACTAGCGCCCGGTGGCGTGGGCTTCCCGCATCTTGGGCAATTCATAGTGACCCTAACTGATTGTACGTGGTTATACCAGCGCTTAGTTCGGAAACCGGGCGCGAAGGCGCGCGCTACGCGACCACTTTCGGATCTCTCGCAGCCGTCAGCATAGCTTCTGCAAAACGGTCGATCTCATCGACCGTTGAATATATGCTTGGCGTAACCCGTATTCCCGCAAAGTGCGGATGGGTGATGCCCACCACGAAAATGCCGTGCTTGTTCATCAGCCACGTTCCCAGCGCGCCGGGTTCGATGCCCTTGATTTCCACCGTCGTGATGCCGCAGGAATGCTGGGGAGCGAGGTTCGTGTGGAAGAAGACGTTCTTTTCCTCGGCGAGCTTATCGGTCCAGCGCTTTCGCAAGTAGCGCAGGCGTGCCGTTTTGCGCTCTCCGCCAATAAGTTCGTGGAAAGTTAAAGCTTCTCCGATCGCGTTATGGTTTGCGGCGGGGTGAGTGCCGATCTCCTCGAACTTCCGGATGTTATGGTTTTCCTCTTCCGACGAAGCGAGCAGAGACCAAAACTCGGGGATCCGCTCCTTCTTCATGTAGAGGAACCCGGTTCCGATTGGGGCCATGAGCCATTTGTGCAGCGATGTACCGAAGAATTCGCATTCCAAGTCGGTATGTTTGAAAGGGAACTGGCCAAAAGCGTGGGCGCCGTCCACGATCACGGGGATGCCGTGCTGCTTGCCCAGGTCGACGATTTCTTTGACCGGATAGATCTGCCCGGTCATGAAGATGACGTGGCAGACGAGGATCATTTTTGTCTTCGGCGTGATCGCGTTTCTGTAAGCATCCACTAGTTCGGCGTGGGTTTTGGGCGCCGCGGGAACAGGAACTTGGATCAGCTTTATGCCATCTCTTCGCTCTCTCTGTTTCAGAGTGGTGACCATGCGCGGGTAATCCTGATCGGTGCAGATCACTTCGTCGCCCGGCTTTAGATCGATGCCGAACAGGCAGGTTTCTAACGACTCGCTGGCGTTGCGAGTGATCGCAATCTCTTCGGGATCTGCGCCGAACATGGCAGCGAGTCGCTTGCGCACATGTTCGATTTCGGGCTCCAAATCGCGCCACATATATAGGCTGGGTGCCTGGTTGGAGTACTCGAGCTGACGCCTAAGCGTTTCTTGAACGATTCTGGGTGAGGGGCTGCAGCCGCCGTTATTGAAATTGATGATGGCAGGATCGAGATCGAACGAATCCCGAACCTGCATCCAGAAGTTCTCGTCCTCCGCTTCTGGAGTGAGACGACTAACAAGACTTTCGACCATTGTCAAAGTCTCGTTTTTAAATGCGGCCAAGCTACCAACTGCCATGATGAAATCCCGGCGGGTCATCTGCGCTAATGTCCCTTGCGTTTCCGAATAGTATGGACGATTTGAGACCGTCTTGTTGATGGTGGAATGCCGGGTTTGGAGAAGTAAGAAGTAGAGCTCACGGCAACAACTGCGAGTAAAGAGTGGTTTCTACAGTGTATATCCGCGTTATTGGAGGATGTATGAGCGTTCAAGTCGGTAAGTGGCGAAACAGTCTGGGCCTTCGGATTCCAGGAGCGCTAGCAAAAGAACTTGGACATGCTGAGGGGACAGAGGTGCATATCCAACTAGTTTCGGGAACACTGGTGCTTCGACCTATTATGCCTAAAACGACTTACAAGGTTTCACTCGAGGAGTTACTTGACGCAATCATGGCCGACAAGCGCGTCCCCACTTTCCTCGGGCATCATTGCGTCTAAGAGAACTCTCAAGCTAGCCGAACTTCTTGATCGCATCCTCGAAGTAGGCGCCGCCTGCTTCGATTTCTTTCGGAGTCATGACCGGGATGTATTCGATCTCCGCCTCGAATGCGAGAAAGAACGGCTCCGCGTACTTGATGATCTCGTTTGCTTCATTCAAATTTACGATCAGATAGCCCGTGCGCATGCCTTTCTCGGACAGGAAATAGGCCGCTTCAGGCTTGATGTCGCCCAGGATCTGCTCCAGAGTCGCGCCGAATTTGCCCTTCTTGATCATCTTGTTTGCCGCGTCAGTCGGCAATATCACTTTCATTAAAAATCTCATAATTGTTCTTGAGTCATTCTATACGGCGGAAGCGCCTCCAAATGCGAACCCACGGTGTGATTTTCGGAAAGGTCGTCCACCTGAGTGACCATGACTGACATCCATTCGCCGAGCCTCATGGCGACCGCAGCCAATTCGCCATCAGAACCGACGGAAAACCCGGAACGATTGGGGCTCATCGACGGTCATAGGTTGCAGGCGCATCTCAATCGGGAGAGCGGCGGCGCCATTTTGCATGGATCACATGGCTCTCGCCCGTTTCGCATTTCGCTGCTTAACTATTTCCCTGGCTTCTTTTTTGGCCGCATGCGCTCTAGCCCAGACCTCGGTTCCGGTTACAAACCCGGATTTTGAGGATGGCTTTTATTCTTTGAGCGACCGCAACGGTCAGGTGACCGGCATGATCGGTAATGGTTGGTACGACAACAGCGGCTACGGGGACTACACCGCCGTCTATTCGCAAGATCAAACCACGGTGCACGGCTCCACTTCAAGCCAAAAGATCTCCGTCTCTGCAATCCAGTCGGGAAACCTCCAAATGTTGCAGTTCATTCCCCTGCACGGAGGTCGTGTTTATTCGCTTTCGGTTTGGATAAAAGGGGACCCGGGAACCAGCGTGGGAGCGGTAATTCAGGGGGCCGGGCCGAACTATCCGGAACTCGTGTCGATCACTGCGCCACTTACCGGCCAATGGCAGAACTTCACCGCCGAAGGTTACGTGCAGCAAGATTCTCCCGCCGGCCTTATCATCGTCGTCAACACGCCGGGGACGGTCTATGTTGACGATGTCTCGGTGACGTATATCACCAGGGCCCTGAACCTGACTCCGCCCCTCGGACCGGTCAAGGACTCCTTTTTTGGGATGCACGTGGCTGGAATCACAGAGGACCAGTTTGAGAACGGCGGCTTTGCGGGACCCTATTATGCGGTCGGAGTCGAGGGACAATCGCAAGTTGCCGGTTTCGTCGCGAATAAGTGGATCGACAATTCCCTATGGGCCGATGTCAACGTTGTGTATTCGATCGACACCGCGAAATGGGCGGGAGGCGCCACAGCCCAGGTGGTAGACGTTCAAGCGGTGAACTCGGGAGAAGTTCAGTTCATGCAGCCCCTCTCCGTGCTTCCCGGTCAAACGTACACCGCAACCGCCTGGGTGAAAGGCACTCCAGGCATGAGCCTCCAGATGCTGATGGGCAACCAGTTGCCGCCCTACAACACCTACGCCTCTGCTGACCTATCGACGATCGGGCCGGTCTGGCAAAAGTTTACGATGACGGGCGCAGTCGGAGATCAGGGTTACACCACCGTGATGTTCGCGGCAGCCGGCTCCGGTAGGTTCGAAGTCGGCGACGTGACATTCACTCTGGCCAACGGCCAGCCTGCCGCCGGGGGCTCGCCATGGCCTGTCGTGCCTTTCGGCGCCCTGCGACTCTGGGACGCGAACACAACGTGGGCCCAGCTCGAACCTAAGAAGGGGACCTGGAACTTTGCAACCCTGGACTCCTGGGTGCAGATGGCAGCGGGCCGCGAGATCATCCTGACCCTTGGCCAATGTCCCATGTGGGCCTCGTCCAGCCCATTGATCACAAGCTACTACGGACCGGGCGCGTCGGCCCCGCCGACCAACGTTCAAGATTGGGTCGACTACGTCACCACGGTCGCAAAACGCTACAAGGGCAAGATCAAGACTTACGAGATCTGGAATGAACCGAACGACACCCAGTACTACACGGGGTCGATCAGTGAGTTGGTCACTCTCACCGAGTTGGCTCGCACCGCTCTCAAGGGCGTTGACCCGTCGATCAAAGTCGCCTCGGCCGCGCCCTATTCGCCCGGTTATTTGGACTTCTACCTGCAGGCCGGCGCCAACCGGTATATCGACGTTGTCGACTACCACTCCTACACGACGCCGCCTGAACAGTCTCTCCTCACCCTCGCCAACGTCAAGCTCGTGATGGAAAAGGACGGCGTTGGGTCGCTGCCTCTCTACGACAGCGAGGCTGCGTCGGGAAGCAACACGACTCCTCCAAATCAGGCGGCGACGTATATCGCTCGGAAATTTCTGACTGACTTGGCAGCGGGCGCAACGAGGCTCGACTGGTACACGTGGGGACGCGTCAACTCCTTTTGCGTCGGGACGATCGAAAACGATCCCGGCGTTTTAACGCCGGCTGCCAAAGGCTACGCAACCGTCCATAGTTGGCTACAGGGCGCGTGGGTAAGAGGAGGCCATATCGACGGCCAAGGAGACTGGGTGCTTTCGCTGATCCTCGCCAACGGCAAGCCGGCTCTCATCGTTTGGAACCCGACCGCTCCGACCGAGTTCACCTTGCCGGCCTCGTTTTACGGCAGAGAAGTGACCGGACTTGACGGCGCAACCACGCTTCTGCTCGGCTTTCGGCTAACGGTGAGCGACTCTCCCGTACTCATCAGTTCTTAACCCGCCACGGCCAGCTTCGGCTTTCCTTCGAACGCCTTGTTGAGAGCTTGCTTGAGATCGGCGAGCAAATCCTCGATATCTTCAATCCCCACACTCAGCCTCAGCAGATTGGGGCGGATGCCTTTCGCGAGCTTGTCTTCGTCGGTCAAGCAGCCGTGAGACATGAGCCATGGATAGCCCAGCAGCGATTCCACTCCGCCAAGGCTTTCCGCAAGAAGAAAGACCTTTGTCGACTCCGCAAAGGCTTTAGCGGTCGCGATGTCGCCGTTGATATCGAAAGAAACCATGCCACCGAAGCCCCTCATCTGCTTTTTGGCAAGTTCGTGATCGGGGTGGGATTTTAACCCGGGGAAGTACACAACCTTGGCTCTGGGGTCGCCGGCCAAAAAGTCGGCCACCGCGATCGCGTTCTCGCAGTGCTGTCTCATTCTTACGGATAGCGTTTTGAGTCCGCGTAAGGTTAGCCAAGTATCTATAGGAGAAGGCGGCAAGCCTACGGCCTTGGAATAGAAGAAGAACTTGTCATAAAACTCGGTGCTGTTCGTGAGAACCGCTCCGCCAATAACATCGCTGTGGCCGTTGATGTATTTAGTGGTGGAGTGGATGACGATGTCCACGCCAAACTCCAAAGGATTCAGGAGATAGGGCGATCCGAAAGTGTTGTCGTAAACCGTCACTACGCCCGCTCTTTTCGCCCGATCCGTGAGGGCTTTGATGTCGGGAATCCGCAACGTGGGATTGCTTGGCCCTTCGAAGATCATCGCCTTGGTGTTGTCTTTAATCGCGGCGGTAAAGGCCTCAGGATCGGTTTCGTCGAAGAAGCTGATCTCGATGCCTTGATGGACGAGCACCTCTTTGGCAATCCTAAAAGTGCCGCCGTAGATGTCCTTTGCCAGCAGGAGGTGATCGCCGGCTTTCAGCAAAGATAGCGAGCAGAGGACTGCGGCCATGCCGCTGGATACGCAGATGCAGTGCTTTGCGCCCTCGAGTTCTGCGATGACTTGCTCCAAGGTGTCGCGCGTGGGATTGCAAACACGGGTGTAATCGAACTTGGGGAGACCATCCAAGTTCTTCCACACGAACGTCGCGGATTGATAAATTGGGTTGATGGCAGCCCCGTACTGAGCGTCGGGATCCTGTGCGGTGCGGATGGCTTTGGTAGAAAACTTCATTATTGCTCTTCCTTTATTGTCCTTCGACCCGAAACCAGTTCGCGATTTTGCGAACAATGGGGAGGGCCTCAATGGTCTTGACCGCCTCGCGGAACGATTCTTCGAGGCAAGGATGGGTCATAAAAACGATCTCGCCCAGCTTTTGCGGGTCGAGAACCTTCATTTCCATTGCTGAAAGCGAAACATCGTGCTGTCCCAGCACGGTTGCAATGATGCCCAGCACGCTTGGCTGGTCGTCCACATTGACGCGCAAGTAATAACGGGAGGTGGCGGCATCTACCGGCAGCAAGTTCGCGCCATCCGAAGGGATGGCGTTGTTGCCCGCGCCACCGATACGCATGTTTCGAGCGACGTCAATGAGATCACCCACGACCGCAGAGCCAGTCGGATCGCCGCCTGCGCCGCGTCCGCTGAACATGAGATCACCCACAAAATCGCCGCGTATCCACAAGGCATTGAAAACGTCGTTGACGCTGGCAAGGGGATGGTCTCTCGGCAGGAAAGTGGGGTGAACTCTTGCGAGCAGCTTGCCATCGCCGAGCGCCTCCACGATGCCGAGTAGCTTGATCTCATAGCCGAAGATGTGAGCGAGTTCAATATCTCGCTTTTCGATCTTGGTGATCCCTTCGCAATAGACCTTCTCAGGCGGCACATCTTTTCCAAAAGCGATGGTTGCGAGAATGGCGAGCTTGTACCGGACATCGTTGCCTTCTACATCGTTCCTGGGATCTGCTTCAGCGTAGCCTTTGGCCTGAGCCTCGGCAAGTGCCCCCGAATAGTCTCCCGACTCGCGCGACATCTTGGTGAGGATGTAGTTGGTGGTCCCGTTGAGGATGCCCATCATCTTCAGTACATCATTGCCGGCAAGTTGATGCTTCAGAGGCTGAATGAGGGGAATGCCGCCGCCCACCGCAGCTTCAAAGTGCAGATCCAGGCACCGTTCGGCAGCGATCTTGAGCAGACCAGGACCGTGCTTGGCCATCAGCTCTTTGTTGGCCGTGATGACGTGCTTGCCGTTATGGAGAGCCTTTTCAATGAGACCTCGCGCGGGGTCCTCGCCCCCGATAAGCTCGAGAACGACGTCGATTTCGGGGGCCGAGACGATGGCATCGAGATCGGTCGTGAAGAGCTTTTTCGGCGCCTGCCGGGGTTTGTCCGGGTTCCTTATTCCTATCCGAACAACCTCGAGCCTGATGCCAACCTTGGATTCGATCGCCTCACGGTTGGATTCCAGCATGCGATAGGCGCCGGTGCCAACGGTGCCGAAGCCGAGGAAGCCGATGCGAACGACTGTGCGCGGCTCTTGGCCGGCACGGGTTAGAAGCGAAGCAGAGGCGCTCACGCCGAGCACGTCCCTGGACGTTCGGTGTCGACGCCAGGCACGATTGCGCCAAGCTCTACCTTCTCAAAAGGTTTGTTCACCAGGCGCATCATCATGGACATCATCCCGTTGTGAAGAAGCACAAAAAGCCGCGAAGTAGCGCTACGCGTTTCAAAACCGGTGCGAATGTCCATATTGGACTCGAATTATAGCAGGGCTGGTTGTAGGCGATTGGTCGCGGCTTTCCTGCCGTCGGAAGGGATAACCACGGAAGACACAGAATCCCCTCGCAGGGTTAACACTGGATTCCGGGCTTTGTTCCACAACACAGAATCCGCAGAAAAGGGAAGGAATCGACTGAAAATGGTTTTTGGCTGAACGTTGTTTGAACGCTGTCTAGTCACTTTACGACGCAAGAATCTATTGCTTTTTGCTCATTTAACAATATATAATATGGTATATGAGCCTTGATGCAGTCGATTGTGCGATTCTCGACATTCTTCAACAGGATGGGCGGATGACCAACGCAGAGTTAGCGCAGCGGGTTGGACTAACACCTGCGCCAACTCTTGCGCGGGTCCATAAGCTGGAGGCCGCCGGCTATATCAAAGGCTACGTAGCCCTCTTGGACAGGAAATTGATGGGCTTGCCGGTTACCGCCTTTGTGGAGGTCATCCTCAGGAACCACGGCGCCGCATCGGCAAGGGAATTTCTAAGCGCGGTAAGCGCGCTGCCTGAAGTCATGGAGTGTCACCACATCGCGGGCGATGAGGATTACCTGCTTAAGGTTGCTGCTGCCAGTCCCTCGGAGTACGAACATTTCGTGCTTAACAAGCTCATGGAGATTGCGGACGTTCAGCGCGTGAAAACGACCATTGTGCTTTCGACTCCCATTAGCAAGACTGCCGTTCCTATTGCCCAAAAGGGGGAGTTACAATGAGTCCGCCGACCTTTTTGAGATTTGGCGTGCTCGCATTCTCCTCGCTCTTTGCGATGATCAACCCGATCTCGGCCGCACCAATATTTGTCCAGTTGACCCGCAGGTCCCAAGACAAGAGAAAACGCACGGCGTTCAAGGCATCTATAACCGCGCTGGTGACCCTCGGTTTGTTTGCTACTTCAGGAGGGGCAATCCTGAGCTTCTTCGGCATCACGGTCCCCGCTTTTCAAATCGCGGGAGGCACTGTCTTTCTAATCTCCTCGCTGAGGGTCTTACAAGGCTTGCCGGAGCACGAAAGCGCCGAAAACGTGGAAGGGCAGGATCCGGCGGTCGTTCCCATCGGTATTCCTCTCATTGCCGGGGCAGGAGCTATATCGACCGTCATGATTCTGGAGGGGCAGGCGAGGACAAGCATGGACCAACTCGCGCTCGGCGGTGCGATACTCGTTAACGCGGTCCTCACCCTCCTGATTCTGCTCGCAGCGCCCAGGCTTGTCGCCAAGTTGGGCGTGTCGGGTCAGTCAGTGATGTCCAGAATCATGGGTTTGCTGACTGCGGTCATCGGGGTGCAGTTCATTCTCAACGGGCTAAGCGCGACTTTTCTCCGGAGGTAGGGTCGCGTATTAGTGGCTCTTTAACAACTTTTCCGAGATTTCGTTCAGCTCCTTGAACTCATCCTCCATCATTTGGGTTGGGGCCATGTCTGCGCTATCGACTTCGCCCATGAGACCCTGGTACGCGTCCGCCAACTCGGCGAGACTTGACGGCTCGCCTCGGCGGCCACGACGCCTGGCTTGGCCAGGCTTTTCATTCCGCTTCTTCGACTCGGCCCGCATCTTTGTCGCCGCGTCATAGCAGCCTTTGGCAAGCTTGAACTGTTCTTGAATAGCTTCGGCTGGTGTCGTGATTCGCGGATCAAGGACAAGATCAAACGTTTCAGCCCGAGAGGATCCCAAGCTCGACACCTTGACCGTATATTTCCCAGGCGCCGCGATCGGACTTGTAGGAACCGGCGGTGTGTCCTTGTATACCGCCGATATTGGATAGAAGGGGACATAGGCTAAAGGCTGCCAGTAGAGGTCCCAAACGAGCCGGTGAGCACCCGGCTCTGTACCAATCTTCTGAAACGGCCGTATCCAATAGGTCGGGACGTCAAGGTCATCCGGATTCACCGGATCAGGTTCATCCTCGCTTGTGTAACGTCGGACGAGGTCTCCGGTTGAGTCGTAAATCTCGATCGTCACCAGGCCGGACTTTGCGGGCAGGGAATAGTCGATGATTGCGCCATCCGGAGGATTCTTGCCCGCCGGGACTTCGGGGGGCAGCGGAGTATCCGAGTTGGTGTCTCTTCGGAAGCGATAGGTTGCAGAAACGTAGACGTCTGGAGCCCGGGTGGTCGGGTTGATCGAGGGCGCCCCAGTTTGCGGCCCAAAATGAGACCTTAGGCAATTCATGTGATCGAGGATCCAGAAGGACCTGCCGTGGGTGGCGACGACAAGGTCGTCTCCATGAATAACCAGGTCTCGGATGGATGTGGCGGGCATGTTCAGTCGGAGCGGGTTCCAGCCATTGCCTTCGTAAGAAAAGTAAACGGCCCGTTCCGTGCCGCAAAAGAGCAAACCCTGCCCTTGAGGGTCTTCCTTAACGCTATTAACCGGCGCGTTGTCAGGCAATCCTGCTACGATTTCAGTCCAGGTCTTTCCGCCGTCATGGGTTTTCAAGATGTGCGGCTTCATGTCGTCCAAACGGATGCGGTTGATCGCCGCATAGGCCGTGTTCTTATCGAAGTGGCTCGGCTCGATGATCGAGACCTTGCTCCAGCTATCGAGTTGGGGCGGGGTGACGTTCTGCCAGGTCTTTCCTCCATCGCGGGTCACGTGGATCAGCCCGTCGTCCGTCCCCGCCCATATCAGGTCCTTATCCAAGGGAGATAGGCCGAGCGAGTAAATGACACCGCGCCGATCCACCTTCGGTGTTTGGTGCTTGTAAATGCCGACCGTGTCTGGCACATCCGGATGCTCTCGTGAAAGATCGGGGCTGATCACCGTCCAACTATGCGCGCCGTCCGTCGATTTGAAAAGAACGTTCCCGGCCAAATACAACGCGTGAGGATCAGCAGGCGAAAAAGCCAATGGCGCCGTGCGAAGAAACCGCGCGCCCTCGTATCGCGGCGCCACATCCTGAGCCTGGCCCGTGACGCGGTCAAACTTGGTCAGCTTTCCACCGTAAATGATGTTCGGGTTCAGGGGATCGGGCGCGATGAATCCATACTCTTCTGCGCCTACCGGGTGCCACTCGCGAAAGGTGATTTCTCCATCGTTCCCCCGCGAACAAATGCCCACCGAGCCGCTCTCTTGCTGGCCCCCGTAAACCCAATAGGGGACCTGGTTGTCCGTAATCACGTGGTAGAACTGCGCCGTTGGCTGGTTGTACCAAGAACTCCAAGTTCTTCCGCCGTTGACGGTGACGATCGCTCCCTGATCGCATGCGATAAGGATGGTTTTGGGATCGTCCGGGCTTATCCAAACCGTGTGGTAATCGTCGCCTCCCGGCGCGCCTTTCCAGGCGGTGAAAGTCTTGCCGCCGTCCGTCGACTTGTAGGTTGAGGTGTCAGCCACGTAAATCGTGTCGGGATCTTTGGGGTCAACTTTGACTTCGGCAAAGTCGTCTCCGCGGCCCCAGATTCGTTCTTGGCTGTTGACCAGCTTCCATGACGCGCCCGCATCGTCGGAACGATAGAGGCCGCCCTTGTCCGCACTCACAATCGCATAAACCCGGTTCGGTTCGCTGGGAGCCGGGCAAAGGCCAACTCGGCCCAGGCCCTCCGCGGTTGTGGGCAATCCGGTTTTGAGTTGAGTCCACGTGTCGCCGCCGTCCGTGGACTTATAGAGACCGCTGTTCGGGCCGTCCCATGCGCCGTTTTCCCAGGGCCCCTGGCGGCCGGCCCACATGTCGGCATAAATGATCTGCGCGTTATCGGGCGCGAAGGATAACGCAATCGCTCCGGTGTCCGCATCCTTGTAGAGAACCTTCTTCCAGGTTTGGCCGCCGTCCAAAGTGCGAAACACGCCGCGCTCTTCGTTGGGACCATAGGGATGCCCAACCACTGCCACGAAGACCCGGTTAGGATCCGCGGGATCGACAATAGCGGCCCCAATTTGCTGGCCGTCGTGCAACCCCATGTTGCGCCAAGTCTTGCCGCCATCGGTGGACTTGTAGACGCCGTCCCCGACGGAAAGATCCGGCCTTTGAATGCCTTCGCCACTCCCCACATAGATCGTACTGGGATCGGAGGGCGCGACCGCCAATGCGCCAATCGAGCCGGTCGGCTGATCGTCAAAGATCGGCTGCCATGTTTCTCCGTAATCGTCCGTTTTCCAAACGCCACCGTTGTTGACCCCGACATAAAACAGGCCCGGATGCCCTCCCACACCGGTTGCGCCCACCGTTCGACCGCCTCGGAACGGGCCGATCATCCGCCACTGCAACTGCTGATAGGCCACTGGATCCACGGTCTGCGCGACCCCGGTCGCACATGAACAGATCAAGGCCAAGAACAAGAACTTTCGGAGCATTTCGCCATTTTACGCCCATCAAATCCTAGGTCCAACGCCACGAAGCAAATGAGCGGATCGGTATGATCTTCTAACCGATGAACGTTCGACTTTTGCTTGCCGGCGCACTCACGCTCGCCGCTACCCAAGTTGTGCTTGGCTCAGGGCACGACACGGACTTGGACGCCATTCTGACCAAAGCGGCAAAGGCCGCCGGCGCGGGCTCGGGCGGGCTGGATTGCTTTGGGACATGCGTGAGTCACGGCGCCAGCGAGAAGTTTAGGCTCGCGTTTGACGGACCCAACTTTTACGACGCGGCCACGGGAAGCCTGACCGACATCGCCGCATACGACGGCAAAGGCTGCTGGGAAGAGAACTGGGCCAACGTTCCCCACTACGTGGTTCTTTCGGAAGGCGACAGCAACGAGATGGTTGCATGGGTGATGTCCGGAGAATGGTCGACCCCGGAATGTCCTTTAACGAAGAAGCTCGACGAGAGCCAATCGAAAGGCGAGATCACACTCGTCATCCAGCCCAAGGGCGGCCAAACGCCGGCCACCTTGACCCTGGATTCCAAGTCCATGCTGCCCACGCGGTTGAAGTACTGGACCGAATCGGGCGACGAGAATTTGGGAGTTCTCGGACTACAAGAGCTTTGGCCGGCGGATGTTGCCAGGAAAAACGTTCCATCGCATGACCGAAACCACCGACTCGTACAATATTGACGAAGTCAAACCGGTCAGTATCAATCCCTCACTTTTTGCTATGCCCGCTCCCGACCTTGCGGACACTTCTTACGACTTCTCGATTGGCAACGACATTGAGGTCAAGAGAATGATGGGATATATGTTTGTTCATCCCCTGATCAACGGCAAAGACGTCGGTTGGTTTTTCCTCGATACAGGCGCGGACGTCATGTGCATCGATCCCAAGGTGTCGGCCGCAGCAAACTTCAAGAAGCTGGGGGTTGACACTACCGCCGGAGTTGTTGCCGTTGTGAAGCTTCCAATCGTGCGCGGCACAACGTTCCAACTGGGGCCGGTCACCATCAAGAATCCAACCTTTTACGACTTTGACATGAGCCCGTTCCAAGTGTTCAAGTCGATCCAGATAACTGGAATTTGCGGTTACGACTTCTTGGCGCGCGCGATTCTCGACATCGACCCCGCGAGTTCCAAGATCAAGGTCTACCAACCTACCAAGGCAGATCTGCCTTCCGAAATTAACTGGGAGGCGGCGGCTTTCAACGGGGACACGCCCTGTATCGATTGTTCTTTCGAAGGGGACCATCGCGGGGTTTTCAGCCTTGATACCGGCTCCACCTCAACCGTGGACCTCTTCTCGCCCATCGTTTCCAAGCTTGGGCTGCTGAATGGCCGCAGCACACAGTCGGCCGGCACCGGCGGCGCCGGCGGGAGCACGGAAAGCAAGATGGCGACTCTCGCCTATTTCGAAATCGGTGGCCATCGATTTGAAAAACCAACGGTGGGGCTGCAAATAACCAAACAAGGGGTCTTTGCCAGTCCCTATCTTGCCGGGAACGTGGGCATGGGATTCTTGGCTCAATTTCGCCTGGTTTTGGACTATCCTGATTCACGGATCGGATTTATCGATTTGACGCATAAATGATCCGTTTAGACCTGAAATTAGTAGTCGGCCCGTATGCCTTCCTTCGTGCCAGCTTTCGGCATATTCGAGCTTTGCCGCATTTGCGAAAGCTTGCCTTAGTTGGTCAAAGTCGAGCACTTGGTCGCCCTTCGGTTTTCCAAATTTCTCCTGATGAGTCTTTGTAAAGCCTTCCACCAGCACCATCCCTCCCGGCGCGATTAAATCTGGGAGTGCCGTCATAACCGCCAATCTCGGCATGAAGAAGCAGATGATAAGGTCGTAGGCAGCCTGGGGAAATGTGAAAGGCTTCCTTAAGTCAGCTTGAAGCACGCGGATGTTTGATGCGTCGATAAGGGATCGCCGAGCAAGCGCTTGGACTCGTTCCAGGGCATCGGGTAAGCGGTCGACTGCATCGACCTGCCAACCTGCTGAGGCCAGGAAAACCGAATCTCGGCCCGAGCCGCATCCCAGGTCCAATGCCGTTCCCGGCTTATCCTGTACGCTAGCCTCCAAAAGCGGATTTGGCTTCCATAGACGGCCAACACACGAGTCTCCGCCAAACTGAAAATCGTCGCAGATCCGACAAGCTCTTCCCATAGATTGGAGGACTTGAGCGGCCTCAAGCGCGCTGCCTCCAACGCCCGGAACAATCACAAGCTCCGATTTGGGGGGCAGTTCCAAAACTCGGGCTCGCAAATCGAGCCAAGGGATGTTTACCCCGTCCAGAATTGGTTGCATTTTTGCCGAATCCTCCGGCCGTGGATCAAGCAGTTTCTTAAGGGGTAAAGCGGGTTGTCGGATGCTCATGCCAATTTGTTGCGAATCTTAATAAACCTGGTTCTTATACCGGGTTTCCAGCTTCAATGCCCGGGCTGCGATGTCAGTCAGGAATAAGCCATTTATGAGGCGCTTGGTCGTCATTGGATTGCTCTTGTTCATTGGTCTTGTAAGGGGTGCTTTCGCAACCGATTACGAACTCACCATAGACTCTTCTACACCATCTCTCCTAAAGGCTAAGAGCCTGACCGTATACGAACAGTTTGGTCTTATAAAGCCCGGAAGACCGAGTTGTCAGTATTGTGGAGGGGCCTCTTCCTGTGCCGAGCATGGGTTGTAAGGTTTTCCCTGGTGTCGGCGAAAAGTCCGTTGTTATCAATGCAGCTGGGACCTTGGCTGGCTTTCCCGGCGAAATTCGGGTGGGAAGCGGCGATCCTGGAAGCAAAGGGGTTACTGCAGCTTTGCTTGTCCATGTGGTTCCACCACCTCCAACCCGTAAATCGGTGATTATCACCAAGGTGGGCGGCTTCTTTGAAACCTACCCTTTTGTTTGGTTCATTATAGGCGGCGGCCTTCTGTTTGCCCTGGGAGTCGCTTATCTGCGTTTGGTCAGGCAGCCGGCCGGCACCGTGCCCATCTATGGCAAACGTGTCTACGAAGAGAACATTCGAGACGTCAAAGCGCGTCTGGAGCAGATTCTGGCCACCCAAGAAGAACTGGTGAAGAAGCCGCCGGTGTTGCGATTCTATCGACAGCAGATAGATGGCTTTGACAAGCGCTTGAACCGCTTGGAAAGTCTCGCTACCTCGAGCCAGAACTCGTTGACCGAGCAAATTCCGGCATTACGGATTTGCGCAAAGGCGTTGAGGGACTTGGCAGCCAGGCGAACTCTTCCAAGCAGGCGCTCGAAGGCTTGCTCTCCTCGGTTGAGGGTAAAGCTGAGGAGCATCGTCGCACAACCGAGGCATTCAGGGCAGAAACCAAGGCTCAGACGGCCAATCTCGAGTTACTAGCTCAATCACTCGCCAAACGGCTTGAAGAACAGGCGCAAACAAGCGAGGCGCAATCAAAGGCCCTTGGCTCCGAAGTAGCGAAACTGCAACAGCACCTGGCGGAAGCAAATCGACAGATCAGCGATCTGAAGGCCGAATTGAACAAGGCCGAAGCCGAAACGGCCGGACGGGTCCAGAAGCTCGGAGAAAGGCTCGAAACCCTTGTTCCCGGCGTGGTAAGCGCCATTGGCGAGCAGGTTAAGTCCATCGGCTCAAGCCTGGAAGCCGCTCAGAAGCAAAGTCTTGGCGCAAGCCAGCATGTTGCCGCTGGGCTGGAAGGCATTTCCGGCAAGATCGATTCGCTGTCCGGTTTGTCGGAAGGCGTGTCCAGTTTGAACGTAGAGATCGCTGCCCTTGAGGCGCGCATTGATGCGCTCGGAGGCTCGATCACCGATTCCGCTAGCAAGACTGAGGAGTTCCGGAAAGAGCTCTTCCAAGCGGTGTCTTCCGAATCTGCCCAGGTCTCTCAGGCACGCGAATTGTTATCCACGCTCGAAGCGAGTGTCGCCGGTCTTCGTGAAGAGGCTGCAAGGTCGCAAGTCGCGGCCGAGGCGAATGGCGCTGCCCTAAAAGGCTTGTCCGGACAGGTCGAGAAGATGACCGGCGGAGTCGCGACCCGAGAACAGGTGGACTCCTTGAAGGACGTCCCGAACTCGGTCGCGAAACTTGAACAGTCGCTTAGCGGCGCACTAGTCAAGTTCTCGGAGGCTGGCCTGTCCAAAGACGACCTTAAGGCGATGCTTACCGCACATCAGAAGCTCAGCGCTCTGCCCGAAGAGCTGAGCCAGATGCTGCAAAAGAGCCTGGAGCAAAAACTCGCAGGTCTCGTCGCCCAATCGCTAACGGCTAAGAAGGGCTCCGAGTCCAAAGACGGAGCCGACCAAAACTCGACCGTTCTGGGTGAAGTCGCCAAACAGCTTCTGGCTGAAATCGAGCACCAAAAGAGCTTGGAGTTGGCGTTTGCCAACCTTCGCTCCAACCTTGAAGGAGTTCCTGATTCGATCGCACGGCTGGAACAGAAGCTGGAATCGTCTTCCGCGGAGCCTCAAGGGCTTTCGCCGGCGGAATACGAAGCCTCCATAGCCGAAATCAAGGTCAAACTTGCGGCGATCCCCGACGCAGTGACAAAACTTGCCGATCGTGTCGAAGAGATTGCTGCGTCCAACGGACAAGCCATGCCGGCTCTAGTTGCCAACCCGGAGATTCCCGAGCGCTTGGACAAACTTGACAAAAGTTCTCATCTGTTTCCGCCCAATGGGAGCAGGCTAACAAGAGGCTCGATGAGACTCTCCACGCGGTTGCCGGTTTGGCCCAACAGCAGGCCGTTGCGCTAGAACAGGCAGCCCGAGAGCCGAGGGTAGAAGTTGCTTCGAAGCTTGATGTCGTGTCTCAAGCGGCGCCCCCGTCGTCGTTGAAGTGCCCGAGCCCGTGGTTGCGGCATCCTCCGAACCTGTCGTTGAAGAGCTGCCGGCCGTTGCGGCTCAGCCTGTTGTCCCCGAAGATCCGGTTGAAGAAAGCGAGCCTGTGCACTTGGTGCTTGAAGAGAACGAGCCTGTCATCGAAGCCGAACTTGAACCTGTACAGACAGTGGCCCTGGAGCAAGAAGAGGAAGAAGTTGTAGAGGAAACGCCAGCCGAACCTGACTCGGAACCGGAGGTTGAGGAATTTGAGTTAGAACCCGTTGATCATTCCCCGGCACTCTTTAGGTCCACTCGACTTCTTGCCGAGGAGTGGGCGTTCGCGGGCGGCATCAAGGGCAATTGGCAAGCGTCGTCTTCTCGAAGCCTCAAGCCGCATCCTGACCCTGCGTTGGCGATCCGGCCTATGACGCCGACGGAAACTCCCGGAATCGAATACGAAATCGGAGCAATGCTTTACACCGGCAAGCGCGTTGTGTATGCCCACGGCGATTCGATCCGTGCCTTCTGGCCCGGAGAGTCTGAGCGATCGTTGCTCTTGTCTCACGCGGTGCCAGATGAGCTATGGCGGCTCTTAATGCTGAAAGAAACATTGTTCTGCGTTCAGGAGAACCGAGTCGAGACCATCGATCTTGGCAACTGGACACGGGCCGCCGCCTTTACCGGGACTTATACAAATCAGTGCGCGACCAATGAACTATGGGCAGGAATCCGAAAGGGCAAGCCGTCTCCGATTCTTGAGTTTCGCGACCCGTCAGGAGAATTGGTTGGCGAGCCTATTCCCTTGCCGCCCACCTTCAATGCAAACGTCTTCATGGTTTCGGATGGAGAAGTAATCTTCGTCGCGGGAGAGCACGGCGAGGTCCTCAAAGTTTCGCCTGAGGCCGGCGCGCCATTCTGCAAGACTTTAGAGGGAACTCTGGCCCACTTTGCAATGACCTCCCACGGCCCTGTTGCCTTGAGCGTTTGCGAGGACGGCATCCTCATCACGAAATTCGATGAAGTCGGAAAGGCCGTCCACACGACGAAGACCAAGGCCAGCGAGATCTCTGGGAATGTCGCTGTTCTGGGAAACGAACTGTTCTTCTTTGATGCCGGTGCGGGCGTCCTTTGCGCATGGGATTTGCCCTCTATGAAAGAGCTTGAGGCGATGGACCTGAAGGGAGTGGAGCGTGTGCGTCGAATGATTGCTTTAGAAGCGGGCTCCGTTCGCTCGCTTCTGATCGCGGGATGCGACTCTGCGGGCAAGCTTGGCTCTGTTTTCCTCTTGAATCCGGAAACCGATGCTCATCTTACGCTCTGCTCAACCAACCAGCCAAATGTGGAAGCAATCTTCGCGGACGGCTGTCCGGTCGTTGCTACCAGCAGCTCGTACCAAAACATCATTCGCGTGTTCCAGCCCTACGTTGCAGCCAAATCAAAGGCGGCTTAGCGGCTGTCCCCCAATATCGCTTCACACACCTTCCAGCGAGTGAACGCATGAATAGGTGTTCTTGCAAATAGAAGGGGAAATACAATGGTTAAAAGTTACGCTAAGGGATGTTTAGCCGCCTTGGGCGCGGCCATGGTAATCGCAGGTTGTGCTCCTCAGCCGCCGGAAGTGATCCAATCTCGCCCCGTTGTTATCCATGATCGCACGGTTTCCGCCCCCGCGCCGAATGTCTCCATTCATGTTCCTGCGCCGCCGCCGATCACCAAGACCGAGGAGCACTCCACGACCACAACCACGACAACTCCGGTCCCTGACGACAACATGGATGGAGGTCGCCATGGCGACGGCGACAATAACGGACCGGACAATGCAGCCACCCAGAGCGATAGTAGCACCACAACCACAACTACGGGAGGTTAGGGCTGCCCCTCCGTTACCCGACGAACCGAATGCTTAAGCTTTATTAAGAATAAACTCAGGTTTATCGGTGCAAAATGGGAACAAGGACGGACGAATCTCGTCCATCCGGTTTAGGGGAAATGTACATATGAAATCGTTTCGACGGGCCGATTCGTTGGTCTTCGCAACTCTGATCCTTTTGACACTGGCGCGGCCGGCGCACGGCTATGTGGACGGCGGAACCGCCACCATGCTTTGGCAGATGGCGATTGCCGGCTTTCTGGGTTTCGTGTTTATCGTCAAAAAGTCTTGGTGGTCGATAGTGGCAGCCGGTAAGCGTGTTTTCGGTAAGCGCACCGCGTCAGGGGATGAATCAAATAGCGGCCAGTAGGCAGTAATGCAATCTGGCAGGTTAGCTTCTTCCTTTCGCGACCCAAGCGGATTTGTGTTTAGCGATGGCGGGGTGTTCTACCGCCAGGTTAATCGTTGCTACGAGAGAGCATTCGGCGCCCTTGAATCCAGCGGCCTTTACGATGAGTTAGCCGCCGCCGGGCTCCTCGTCCGGCACGAGGTGATGCCCGTTGCCGGGAAGCGCACGGAACAGGCCGTTGCCATCATCCGTCCTGAGCAGATCCCCTTTATTTCGTACCCCTACGAGTGGTGCTTCAGCGAATACAAAGATGCCGCGATTCTCACGCTGGACATTCAAGCCCGGGCAATCGCCCGCGGCATGTCGCTGAAAGACGCGAGCGCTTACAATGTCCAGTTTCTTGAAGGCAAACCGATTTTTATCGACACTCTGTCCTTCGACATCTATGAAGAAGGCCGCCCGTGGATCGGTTATCGACAGTTTTGCCAACACTTTCTTGCACCGCTGGCCTTGATGGCTCATGTGGACCCGCTGGCGGGCAAAATGATGAGCCTCTTCATGGATGGCATCCCACTGCCGATCGCTTCCAGAATGCTTCCGTTCAGGACCACGCTCAACCTTGGTTTGAAGCTTCATCTTCATCTGCACGCAAAGGCGCAAGCCAACGCGGGTGATGCCAAGCCTATAAAGGGGAGCATGAGTAAAACCGCTTTGCTCGGGCTGATCGATAACCTTCGGAGCACCGTGTCCGGCCTCAAATACGAGCCTACGGGAACGGTTTGGGCCAACTATACGAACGAAACGAACTACAGCCGGGACGCCCACGATCAGAAACGCCGGCTCGTCTCCGAACTGATCGACGCGGTTCTTCCCAAGCCGGAAGAACTATGGGATCTCGGCGCCAATACCGGCGAATACAGCCGAATCGCGGCGGACAAAGAGATTCGGACAATCGCATGGGATATGGACCCCGCCGCAGTCGAACAATGCTATCTGTCCCTGAAAAACAAACCGACCGGCTATTTGCTCCCCCTGGTTCAGGACTTATCCAATCCGAGTCCCAGTCTTGGCTGGGCCCATGGTGAACGAGACTCCTTGGAAAAGAGGGGACGAGCCGGGGTGGTGATGGCTCTCGCTCTCATACATCATCTCGCGATTGGCAATAACGTGCCCCTTGGCGATGTGGCCGCGTTTTTTGCGTCGTTGGGCGACTGGCTGTTGATCGAATTTGTTCCTAAGGAGGATTCCCAAACTCAGAGGCTGCTTCAAGCGAAAGAAGACGTTTTCTCCGACTACAGCCAGGAATCCTTTGAGCTGGCCTTTTCCGATTGGTTTGAACTGGTTCGGAAAGAGCCCATTTCCGGAACTTTGCGCACCCTCTATCTCTACCGCGAGCGTTCGAGATGAAAAAACCTATTCCGTTCCACCCGATCTGTTTTGCGCTCTTTCCGATTCTTTACCTTTATTCGCGGAATCTAGCGCTTTTCCCTTGGTCCGATCTTATACGCCCCTCGCTTATAGCGATCTTAGGCGTTGCGGCCATCTTCGGATTGGCTTGGCTCCTCGTCCGGAACGTTCACAGGGCGGCGGCCGTGGCTTCTTTAGCTGCAATCGAGTTCTTCACCTTTGATCTGGCTTACATTGGCGTACGGTCGTTCTTGCCCCACTGGATCTTTCCCGATGTGGGGGTGTTTCTCAACGCTTGGATATTTGTTTCCCTAGGCTTGCTGGTCGTGGCCGGCTGGAAATGGAGATGGAACGGGGCCGGGACTACCGGTTTTATGAACGTAGCAGGTGCGGTCCTGGTGATCCTTCCGACCTGCACGATCCTCTTTGGGCTCTACAGGATTCATAGTCAACTCGCCTCCCTGGAAGTTCCGGCTGCGGTCACCGGAAAGGCAACCAACGGAGCGTCGCAACCGGACATTTATTACATCATCCTCGACGGCTACGGGCGTGAGGACGCGATCCAGAAATACTTCGGCTTTTCCAACCATCCGTTTATCAGCGCTCTAAGACAACGCGGGTTTTACGTTGCGGATCAGAGCCGCTCTAACTATTGCCAAACCGAGCTTTCGTTGGCCTCCTCCCTAAACGAAGATTTCATCTCCAATTTGGTAAAGGTGTATTCGCCAGATACGAATATTGCACGGGCGCCGCTGGACAAGCTATTGGACGGTAGCAAGGTGGCGGCGGATCTGAAATCGCGTGGGTACGAATATGTGGCGATAACCTCCGGCTTTCCCGGTGTTCGACCATCTTCGTCGGACATCCTCATCAGTGGCCCACCAACGTATTCGCTATTCGAATCATCGCTGTTGAATGCCACTCCGTTCCAGGCCCCCACTGGCGTGGATTCCATGTATGACGCGAGGCGAGTGCACCTCGTCGCCGCTCTAGACAATCTGCTGCACATGGAGCCTCGGGGGCCACGACCGCGTTTCGTTTTCGCCCACGTGCTGGCGCCCCATCCTCCATTTGTCATCACCGCAGACGGCAAATCCACACGCCCGAAAAGCATGCCGTTCGGTTACTGGGACGCAAGCGCATTTTTCGATGTGGGTGGAACGCACAAGATGTATCACGATGGCTACCTGGGGCAGCTCCAGTACGTTAACGGAAGGATTCTAGGGATCGTGGACAAGCTCATGAAAGAGACTCCACGCCCGATCATCATCATTCAGGGCGACCACGGGTCGCGCCAATATTTGGACCAGGTATCCGTCGCGAAAAGCGACGTTCGAGAAGCGTTCCGCAATCTCAACGCCTACCTTGTCCCGGATGCAATGCGGGCCCAACTGTATCCAGGTATCACCCCCGTGAATTCCTTCCGAGTCTTGTTCGATTCCCTTTATGGCGAAAAGCTCCCCCTCCTGCCGGATACAAGCTACTTCACTGCCTGGGCAACTCCCTATGTTGCGATCGATGTGACCAAAAAAGTGCTCTTGCCGCTCGACGGCAAACGTCTCACCGCGACTAGGTTCGATCGGAATACGCGGTCACATACAACTGCTGAATTCTCTTGGCGATAAGGGCCGTCCACCCCGTTTGATGGCTTGCCCCCAAGCCCTTGCCTGTGTCTCCGTCAAAGTATTCGTGGAAGAGGTACAGGTTCTTTGCGTCCGAGGTCTGGAGGGCCTTGTTTCCGCGTAACGATGCGGGCAAGTGCCCTTTCTTGGGATTCGTGAAAAGGGAAACTAATCGCTTTTCTAGCTCCGCGGCCACCTGGCTCAGAGTCATTTTGTTGCCTGACCCGGAAGGAAACTCCACTTTCATCGATTCTCCATAGTAGTAGTCAAACCTCTGCAAAGATTCGATGAGCAGGTAGTTCACGGGGAACCAGATCGGGCCCCGCCAGTTGGAGTTGCCGCCAAAGCTGCTGGTCGTTGACTCCGCCGGTTCGTAATCGATAGTGTAGGAATGGCCGTCGACAAAGAGCGTGTACGGCTGGTCCTTGTAAATGCGGGAAAGGCTTCTAACCCCGAACGGCGAGAGGAATTCTTTTCGTCCAAAAGCTTTTCGAAAATACGCCCAAGTTTGTTGCGATTGGCCAGTGTCAAGAGAAGGCGCTCTTGCTGCCCGGGCTCGGTCAGGGGCCTTATGTATTCGGCGAGCTCTGGACGATGCTCAAGCAGCCATTCAATGCGGCGGCTGAAGTGCGGAAACCTTTCCAAGGTGTCCGCTTCAAGAACGGTGCTGGCAAACAGTGGGATCAGGCCCACGATGCTTCGCACCTTCACGTGCTTCGCCGGTTCGCCCTCTCGGTAAAGCGCGTCATAGTAGAAGCCGTCTTCGTCGTCCCAAAGCTCCAAGTTGTCCTCGCCCATATTGTTGATCGAATGGCAAATGAAGAGGAAGTGCTCCACAAACTTGGAGGCAACGTCTTCGTAAGTGGGGTCGGTCGCAGCCAGTTCCAGGGCGATGCTCAGCATGATAAGGCAAGTCATTGCCATCCAACTCGTCCCGTCCGACTGTTCGATCTTGCTGCCGTCCGGTAAGGGCTGGTTCCTGTCGAACACGCCCACATTATCGAGGCCAAGAAACCCGCCTTCGAATATGTTGTGGTCTCCCGGGTCTTTGCGGTTCACCCACCATGTAAAGCTCAAAAGCATCTTGTGAAAGACTCTCTTCAGGAAGTCCGTATCCGCCTTTCCGGTTGCCCTCTTCTCAATCGAATAAACTCGCCAAGCTGCCCAAGCATGAACGGGCGGGTTCACGTCTCCGAACGCCCATTCGTAAGCGGGGATTTGACCGTTGGGATGCATGTACCATTCGCGGAGAAGGAGAATGAGCTGTGACTTCGCAAAACCGGGATCGATCAACGCGAACGAGATGCAGTGAAACGCTAGGTCCCAAGCCGCGAACCAGGGATATTCCCAAGAGTCCGGCATTGAAAGGATCTCGGCGGCAAGGAAATGGGTCCAAGCGTGATTACGGGCCTTCGTTCGCTGGGCAGGCGGCGGAGGCTGAAGTGGGTCGCCTTGGAGCCACAAGTTGACATCGTAGTGGTAGTACTGCTTGCACCAGAGCAGGCCCGCAAACGCCTGCCGTTGAATCGTCCGGAGTTCCTTCGACAGGCCTGGAGTAATGGTGTCGTAGAACTCGTCGGCCTCAGCGATTCGTTTCTCAAAAACCTTATCGGATTCATCCGTGCTTGGCGCCTCCGCATCTTGCAGCAGGGCCAGATGCAGGACGTGAGTTGCTCCGGCCGGAACTTTGAGGTCATAAACGATGCCCGCTTTCGATCCCTGCATGGCGGAGTTCACCGCCCCAAGTTCTCCATCGATCAGATACCGGTGAAAGGCGTCTTTCACATAGGGTTGCGGATTCGGCGTTCCGAACAGTTTCTCGACGTTGGTTTCATTTTCGGTGAATAGTGCGGTGGGGAAGCCTTCCACATGCAGCCGGTAGTCGCCAAATTTTGGATGTTGCACTTCCAAGTTGTCGAACTGAGACCGTTTAATGATTGGACGTTCACCGCCGGACCAAGACCATCGGTTTCGAAACCAAATCTGCGGGAGGACGACGATGCGGGCGAGATCCGGTCCTTGGTTGGTAACAGAGATTCGAATCGCGATATCGTTGACATCGATCTTGGCGTATTCGACAACCACATCGAAAAACCGGCCCTCGTCAAAGATGCCAGTGTCTGCTAGCTCAAACTCCGGATCTAGCTTCGTTCGCTTGGCATTTTCTTCGATTAGCTGGTCGTAGGGGTATGCGCTCTGCGGATAGCGGTACATCGCCTTCATGTAACTGTGGCTTGGAGTGTTATCTAAAAAGAAAAAGCATTCCTTGACGTCTTCGCCATGGTTTCCCTGGCTGTTGGTGAGACCGAACATCCTCTCCTTGAGGATGGGGTCTACGCCGTTCCATAGTGCCAGAGCAAAGCAGCACATGCCATGCCTGTCGCTGATTCCCAGCAGCCCATCCTCGCCCCACCGGTAGGCTCGCGACCGGGCGTGATCGTGAGTGAAATAGTCCCAGGCGTTTCCGTCCGCCGAGTAGTCCTCGCGCACCGTGCCCCATTGGCGTTCGGATAGGTACGGGCCCCACCGATGCCATAAGGCATCGAGGGTGGAGTTTTCCTGAATTCGGGCTTGTTCGGCGTTCAAAGAAGGTTAGACTTTACCGTGGGATGAGGCTTGGAAACAAACTTGAGGGCATGGCCATCCACGAACCGCCACGGAATCTCTTCCCCTTTTCCTGCGGCCAGCCCGACTCGCGGACCACACAGAATCTTCGGGGGCGGATCGCCGGGCTCGAGCCTTAATGATGAGCGGGCATCCAACAGGTCAGAGCCGTAATCCTTGCCATCGATCTCAAAAGCGGCGGCTAGTTTGCCGGGGCCGGATAGAAGGTCCCAATCATACTTTGCCTTTGGTCTAAGTTCGCGGAACTCGTCCAGACCCTCAACCGGCTCGGCTGCACGGACCAGCACGGCCGCAGCGGCGCCTTCGGGATGGGCGACTATATTCAGCATCCAATGGCAGCCGTAGTTGAAATAAACGTAGCAAAGCCCGGGGCGGCCAAACATCACCCGGTTTCGTGGGGTAGGGCCTCGGTAGGCGTGAGAACCGGGGTCGCCTTCCGCCCGATAGGCTTCGGTCTCAACAATGCGCGCTTTACGATTGCCGCGTATCAGGAAAACGCCGAGCAGAAGTTGGGCCGCTTCCACGACATCGGTTTCCAGCGCCGCCCGGAGTTCTGAAACGCTTTTAATCCGCTCGTCAACCATGCCTAGAGACAGGTCGCGCGCTTCGCAGGCTCGTGCTCGCGTACGATTACAATTCCGCCGATTACCTCATTCGCTTCGTTTCGAACCGGGCGGTAGGAGGCGTTGTAGAGATCGACCGATCCGTTGCCGACGACTCGATAAGGCTTGCCTTGGCTTTCCAACGACTCGCCCTTCAGGGTACGCCGGGAATTGCTCGTCTTCCCCAACTTCGATAAGGAAGGGGAAAATGTTGAACGCGTTATGGCCTAGCACTTCCAGCCGAGGCAACCCCGACATTTCCTCCATAGTCTTGTTCCATGCCGTGATATTGCAATCCCGGTCGAAGCATACAATGCCCTCCGGGCTCGACTCGATTACCCCTTGGGCGAAGTGGAACATGTTGAGGAGGTCTTCTTCCGATCGCTTTCTTTCCAGGATTTCTTGTTGGAGGCGAATGTTCATTTCCTCCAAATTCGATGGTGCGGGTGCGGACCCTGCGCTCAAGTGCTTCGTTGACCGCCTTGAGATCGGCGTGAACATTAGCCAGTTCTTTCGCCAAGCGAAGCTCTTCGGCTTCCGCGATCTTTCTTTTCATAAACTGGCCGATTTGGTAACCGATAACGCCAAGGCCGTCGAGAAACTCTTTATCGCCAGGCTTCGCTCGGACGCTGAAAACTTCCACAACGCCGAGAACCTCATCTTCGCCGATCACCGGGAACGCGAACGCCGTTTTCAGCCTCGCTTTCGCGCTGGCGCTTGCTCTCTTGAAACCAGAGATTTGGAAGTTGTTCTCCCAATGGGGCTCGCGGTTCGCCCAAACCTTACCGGGGAATTGCTCGTCGCGGACAAAGGTCAACTCCTTGCTTGCTTTTGCAAAGGCATCCATCCCGGGAGTCGGCTCGAAATACTGGGCTTCGCAAGTTAAGGTCTGTTTGTCTGGGGAAACGAGCCACACGGCGGCGTATTCGCAAACCAGGCTCTCGCAAAGGTTCTTAAGGATCACTTGAAACGCGTCGCTCAAGCTATCGGCCTCCGCGAGGGCCCTTGCCACCGCGCTCTTGGCGGCGAGACGCCGCTCACTGAGTTGTCGTCCAGTGACATCTCTGAAGTTCAGCAGCACTTCCACCGATCCCGAGTCGCCGATAAGGCTTCGGCCTCTGCCCTCGAGACATCGATGGATGCCCTTCGCGTCGGTGATCCAGTAGCTTGCCTCAATGCTGCGATCGGGCTTCGCAACGATATGTTTGAAATCCTTTAGAATTCGGCCGAGATCTTCTCTGTCAATGTATCGAAAGGCGTTGGTTCCGACCAACTCCTGTGGCTCCAAACCCAAGATGCTTTTGACCGAGGGACTGGCGTAGAGGATGTTGCCGTTTTTGTCCACAAGGGAGATTGCATCGGTGCTGTTTTCGATGACCGAGCGATATCTGCGCTCGCTGGCTCGAAGCTGGCGGGCCACCTCGGCACGGTCCGTGATGTCATTTGCGAATCCGCCCACGGCGTAGACGTTGTCCTCGGTGTCGATCAACGGAAACTTGATACACAGGAAATGCCGCTCGCCGTTCTGTCCTTGGAGAGTCATCTCTCCTTCCACCGGCTCACGGGTTTCCAGCACCGCTTGGTCTTGTTCCTGATATTTCGAGCCCATTTCCGCCCCGAATAAATCGTGATCCCGGCTCCCAAGGATGATTTCTCTGTCCCTACCCACCAACTCCTGAAAGACGCTGTTCACCATCGTGTACCGCCCATAGCGGTCCTTCACGAACACCGCGACCGGTGTGTTGTCGATAATTGCCTGCAGCTTGCTTTGGCTGTCCGCAAGCTCTCGTTCCACCTCAGCGCGACGCACGATTTCGGCAATGAGTTGGAGGTTTTCGGACTCCCTCGCAGTGAGCGTTTCTTCGGCGTTGCGCTGCAGCGCGAGTGTTACCAGTTCCGCCCGGTTCCCACCGCCGAATTTCTTCCTTAAGCGGCTCCAGTAAGTGTGGATCGTTGCAATGCTCAGCCCAAGTTCAATCGCAATTTGCTTGTCGGCCAATCCTTTGCTTGCCAAAAGAATGACCTGCTCTTGGCGTGCTGAAAAGCTGTCGGAATCAGTCTTGGACATGGGTTAGTGTATGGCTCTCCTTTTACAGCGCGCCCGTTTAGCCTAATTTAAAAGTACGCGTAGCCTACATCATGCGTTCTGATCGGCTATTTAATTATTCACCAGGTGTCGCTATATTTAGCGACTTTGCCAGACCCCAATTCAACACTACAATGATTGTGGGAGATTCGAGGGGCTCTAAGGGGAGAGCACTCGCAAGGGGTCCCGGCCGTATTCAGGAGAGCGGATACACTTTTGGTCGGGACTCTTGATTTTTTCCTATTCCCAGGCCCAGCGATTGATGAGCCACCAAGCGGCCTGATCGCCCGGAATGAATGAGTGGTGCGTCAAATGCTCGAACGCAGGAACGTAGCATAAAGCGCCGTCGCCGTAGTTCCGGATTCGAACGATCACGCGCTCCACATGCTCTTTACAGACCCGGCATCGCTCGATGTCCACGGATGACCCTCCGATGCGTTCTTTGCTCCTTCGAGCGATTTTTGCTAGATCGTCAAAGAGCTGCCGGGCAAGGGAAAGAGTTGCCACTGCCCGCTCGGTATCACCGGCGGCGTAGTGGGTCCGTGCCGTTTGCGCCAGACGCGCGAATTCGATTGCAGATCGCACAAAGATCGTGACGCCTTTGGTTGCCTCGTTCGGTGCGATGCGGAGGGCTTCTTCGAGGATGGAAAGGGCCGCGTCGCCCACAGGACCGGCAAGCTCGTCCCCGTGGTGCAGCCACAGAAGGAAAGGGTTTCCGTTCAGGAGCAGCCTGGACTTCAAATAGCTGCGCCAGCCATTAAAGGTGAAGATCGGCCCGCACTCGTTCAGCTCGATTCCCATGAGGCGCGCCCACACTTCGTAATGCTCACTCTCCGCACTATAAGCGGCAAGGAACAGGGAATCCTCAGGTTCAAATTCCGGCTTTAACCTCTTGCTGAGGTCGACGCCTTTTTCGTCTTCCGCCGGTTCCTTCTGCGTGGCTGGGCTTTTCCCGCCTTGCGCGCCGGTCAAAAAGAGTTTTCCTGCCGCGGCGATGGCGGGGAAGAGGGTGTCGTAAGCGCCGAATAACCCGCATTCCCAAGTGGCGAGGCACACGCCGAAGGTTCCTAGGCGTTCTGCTTCTTCCGCATGAATGCGGACGTTCTGCTCGGATTGAAGCAAGTGGAACCAGGCTGCATCATAAACTTGCAAAGTCGAGCAAAGCACGACGTCCAAGCCCTTTTCTTGAAACTTGGGCGCGGACTGGCTGCATCCGCCGAAGTATTGCCAATCGAAAATGAGGGTTTGCTTCGGCATGGATTCCAGAGCTTGGGGGTGTTCCAGAAACATATCGCCCCAAACGGCCGGTCTTCTGCCGAGGCTGGCCACTAGCTCGGAAAGCGGGCCGAAATGCTCGCCGTACAGGCGTGCCTTGCCGTCCAGGCCTTCCTCTTTTTCCCAGTTCTCAACTCTGGCTTTGCACTTTGGACACTTGCCGAGTTGAAATGTCTCATCGCCGCCGATATGGATGATCTCGCTCTTGAAACTCTTGACGGTATCCCGAACGAGACCTGCCGCAAACTCAACAAATTCTTCGTTCGAAGGGCACGCCTGCGCTCCAACAAATTCTCCTCCGCGAACCCCTGGCCGCCCTCCGTATAAAGAAAGCCCTCGAAATGGCCCAGAAGGTTGATGAATGGGATGATCTGAAGGTCCGGAAACTCTTGTTCCAGAATCTTGACCGTTTCCGTATGCAGGCAATCTCTTCCTGCCGCCCAAGGAGCGCTTGGATATCGGAACCAATGCTCCAGGTTTAGCCCCAGGGCGTCGTACCCGCTATCCAGGCTGAGCCTGCAAAGAGTTCGCCAGTGGTCCAGCGTTGGAGTCTGCTCGCGCGCCAGATCGTACATCCACATTCTAAGGGGCATCTGACGAGTTTACTTTTATAATCGTCCGGCAGGATGGATTTAGCTTCTCCGACGCTGCGATTTGTGGGATCATTAATAGATGGCTAGCGCAACGTTGCCCCCACTCGATTCCGTTTTTGAAGTCACTGCCGACGCGAAGTACCAGTTTAAGAACAAGGGCTGGGCCGTCATTCGGGGAATTTGCTCTCGCGAAGAGATCTCGACTTATGGAGACCTGATTCGCGATGTAACGATCGCCCACAACAATGAAAACCGTCCGCTAGAAGAACGAGATGTTTACGGACGGGCCTTTCTCCAGACCATGAACCTCTGGAGGCTGGATCCCCGGGTTGCCGCTTTTACGATGAGCCACCGGTTTGCGAGCATTGCCGCGCAGTTGCTAGGTGTTGAAAGGGTGAGACTCTACCACGATCAATCCTTGTTCAAGGAGCCGGGCGGAGGATACACGCCCTGGCACCAAGACGGCTGGTACTGGCCGGTGGATCACTCCAAGTCGATTACGATGTGGATGCCGCTCGTCGACATCAGCGCGGATATGGGCTCGATGTCATTCGCAAGCGGTTCGCATAAGCAGGGCGTAATTCCTCTAGCGGGCGCGATTTCCGAGCAGAGCGAGGCGTTTTTCGAAGGTTTTGTTTTAGGCCGGCAACTGCCGGTGGAAACAGCAGGCGCGATGCAGGCGGGAGACGCGACTTTTCACTCCGGAATAACCTTGCACCGGGCGCCCGGGAACCCCACCGACCGGGTTCGGGCAGTGATGACGGTGATCTATATCGCCGACGGCGAAAAAGCCCAGACACCGGCGAATGAAAACCAAAAAGATGACTTGGCGAACTGGTTACCCGGTTTAAATCCGGGGGATTTGATTGATAGTCCGTTGAATCCCGTCTTGTAGGCTTTTGTTTTTAAGCATGATATTTTTGTGACGGCGCCCCATCGTAGTGTAGTCAGGGCTCGACAACTTTTGAAGCTGATGCAATAAGATCAAGAAAGTCTTGGACGAAGGCTTCAAGCGCAAGTTGAAGGCCTCCCAAGTTTTGGTGATGACGGAGGTTGCTATCTTCGTCGCGAAACTTCAAAGCCTTTGCTGCTAAGTTTGGCTAGGGCGATTCCGCGAAGGCCAAACGCGGGTCCGCAAGGTCGAGCCGGTAAAGCATCTGGTTGTAGTTGTAACGAGGAGTGGGCGCCGGGTTTCCCGAAAACTCGGCCGTATAGGTGCCTTCGATATAGATCGTGCGCCCGCCATTCTGGTCCAAGAACTCGTGCTGCACCGGATTGTAAAACGTGTATTGCTTGTGGGTGAAGATCTTGACCGCCTTTCTGAACGGCCCGGTCGGCGCATCCGCCTCCGAATAATAGATCTCGCCCAGTTCGGAATCTTTGCCGTGCATACGGGTGAAGATGGCGATCCACTTGTGTCGAAAAGCGTTCCAATGCACGCTCCCACCATGGGGGAAGATCACGTTTCCCTCGCTATCGACAGGCAGAAAGTGCGCCTCTTGCATACTGATTTCGCCCTTTGAGATTAATTCTTGTTCCTGTTTCGGGTCGATGGGGCCGCTTTGCTTTTGCCAGCTATAGGCTGGATTTCCGCCCGCGTCTCGGTTGACTGTCCCATCCGGCTTCACGCAGGTGAATGCTTCGTAAGAACCGGGGTCGAAGAGACTCTCGGCGTCGGCGGGCACGCGGGTAGTACACGGGAAGCCTCCAACCGCGTAGGTTGTCCCCTCGTCCTGGAGGCGAATCGTGTGGCCGTCCAAGAAGCGCCAGCCTCTTGCGGCGTCAAACGCTTGAACCGGGCTGAACTCTTGCCGAGAATCATTCCATTTGAGATAGCCGCTCTTAAGGATCTTTCCCAAACTCTGCATTTCCGCGAAGTACGCTAACATCTCCTGCTGCGCGCCGGCTCCAAGAACGGTTAGCCCGCTCACCCAGATCGGGTGGGAGTCGGGACTTGGGACCATTGGCTTTACGAAGCCGTGCCCGTCTTGAAAGTAGTGGAACTGAATTCCCTCGCCGGCATCCGACTTTCCTCTGGGAAGGGCCCCGATTGCGCCGGTTGTGTGGAAGTTGCCAAGCGGGTAGTCCGGCCGGTCCGTATCACCCCAAAACCAAAACATCTGGCCCTTATACATCTCAGCCTGGGCTGTATCCTGTCCCATGATTGCCGCTCCCTGGGCTGGAATCGGTGACTGCAAGCCCAGCAGCTCGCTGTCCCGATAGATACCCTGGCCGGTCAGGCGGCAGAGTCTCTCCGCAATGTTGATTCTCTTAAGTTTGATGGTTTCAACGGTGCCCGCACGGGTGAAAAGCGCCGTGCCGGCATAGCCGAAGCCATCCTTGGGATATTCATAGCCCGGACTGGAAATGTAAAAGAAAACCTCTCGGCCCATGAGATCTGGCTCGTCAAAGGCGACATATCCGGCACTGTCTGTGAAGAACGAATGCTTGTTCACCGTTTCCAAACAAACTAGGGGCACCCCCCGGCCAGTTGCCTCATCCACGACATGAACGCCGAAATACGCGGTGCTTGACGGTATCGAAATCCCGAGACCGGCAATCGCAAGCAGGGCGAAGTTCATTTCACTTTAGAGTATTGCCCGCTAAGGCGTCGAGGCGTGATCGTCGGATTCCATCTTCGACGGCTTGGCGCGAGCGGAGTCGAGTTCCTCCTTTGTGACGAATTCGCAATGCCCATCCGCCCAGCCCACAACATACTTCCCCCTATAATCCGGCGTCGGTGAATACAGCAGCCAAGTCTCCGCGGGCGCCGAGAGCTTGTAAGCATCCTTGCCGGATAGGTCCTGGTTCCACACGTAGCTTTGCACTGTCTCAGGTAGGCCCTGTTTGCCATTGTCGTAAAAGTAGGGCTTAAGGAGCTTTCCCAACTCAGCGCCCGAGTTCAAGGGAGGAAACTTGTCGCCATGGTCGTTTTGAAACATTAGCACGGCAAGATCAATCTCCTTCGCCTTGCTAATTTCGAAGGTGGATTTGGCCGCAATCCTTGCTTTGTTGAAAACCGGGAGGAGTATCGCTGTCAGAACTCCGGCCCCTAGCAGGCACGTGCCGAAAATAGCCACAAGAACCCATATCCATACATTGCTTTTTTGCGGTGGAACGCCAACCCCGCGCGGCGTGAAACCGCTCTGCACCGGCGGCGGGGCCTGGGCTCCTTGGACGGGTGCAAGGGGCGCCCCGCAACTCTCGCAAAACGCCGAACCGGGAACGGAATCGCCGCCACATCTTGGGCATTTCATAGGGAGAGAATAGCATGCCGGCTATGTCTCCGCCTAAGTAAGCCCACGGAAATATCGCACCGGCGGCTTAGGCGGCATTGCGGCGAACGTACGGGGCTGCATCGTCCCGCAACATCACCTTCAACTTGAGTAAGGTCTCCTTGGCCCTAAGCCCGCCAGAGCATTACTTGCATCTGACCGCAGGTACATGTCTTCGTCAAAAAGTGCAGATCCAGTTATGCCGATACTCAACCTCGCTGGATCCTATTCTGGCCTAAAACCGTGGACCTTCGAAGGCCGTTGACTATGCCGGCGGTTGCAACCGTGCGGAGCAAAGAAACTCTTCGACGTTTGTAGAGAAGCCGGCTTGCCGGTATGACCGGAACTCTTTCAGCCCTAAAGGCGGCCCTTGTTTCTCCTATCGCTTGGGCAAAGGCTGGTCGATCTGCAATAAAGGGTTTATTCTGAATGTCCTTCCGCATTCTTTTGAAAACTCCCAAAAGTCTCGCTGCGTCCTGATATTCGCCCGCCCCTACAGCACACCGGACAAGTTGCGAAACCGCCCAACAGGCGGTCGCCCATCGCCGAAGATCCTTAAATAAAAGCAGGGCTTCGCGCAGCACTCCATGCGCCCACGCCCAGTGTTTTTCATCTAGCGCGATTTGACCCAGGTAGATCAGCGTCACACCAACGCCCTCTTCATAGGCCCTTTCTGTGAACATTGCTTCGGCATCTTGCAACAAGTGCCTCGCATGGGCATTATCGCCCCGGCGCCAAGCGAACAGTCCAGTGTGCATAACGCACCATGCCACGCCTACAAGATCGCCGTGTTCTTTGAAAAGAATTTTCGCTTCTTCAGTCCTTTGCTGCGCTTCCTCCAGGCGCTGCAGTTCAATCAACTGGGAAGTGAGATAGCATAAATGCCATGCTCTGCCTACGTCGTCTCCACATTCCTGAAGCCAGGCCAAGGCTCGGTATTGCATTCGCAACGCTTTAGCGGCATTCCCCAAAGATCTCCAACATCTTCCAAGCTGTAACATGCAGGACGCCATACCATGGCGGTTACCAAGCCGCTTCCATAGGCAGTAGCTCTCGATAGCGTCCCTTCGGCCGCTGAACGTGTCGCCCTGGCCCAGTTCGCACCTGGCAATCTGGAGCAGAGACTCGGCGATGCCTTCTTCGTCCTTGTTTTCAGCCCGCAACGCCAAACTTTGCCGGTGATAATCGAGGGCGGCCTTAAGGTTGCCACGGGCAAACATCAAATGACCAATGCCTTCCAAACAAACTGCCTGCGCGAGTGGGAATCTCGAAGAGTCTGCTTGTTCCAGAAATCGTTGACAATAGGACATCCCTTCTTCGTACATGCCGCGCCGGGACCAGAACATCCACATGAAACCGGCGAGCTTCATCCCTTGGTCCAGAGCACCATCCTCCAGAGCGAACCGGATTCCTTCACGAATGTTGCCCGTCTCTTCGTCTAGGCGATTCAGCCAAGATTTCCCTTGTGATGTGCGGAGCCCTTTGCGGGCGCTCAAAACTAATATTAGGTAGTGAGCAAGATGGTTTCGGTGCACCTGGTGCTCCTCGCCGATCTCTTGAAGCTTTTGCCTGGCAAAGGCCCGCTCTGTATCGAGCATCCGGTAGCGATCACCGCCCGGGACCCTCTTGATTAGATTCCAATCGCACAGCGGGCCGATTAGCCGGAGCAGTTTGTCCGATTTCTCATAGACCGCTCGAGCCGCATCGAGATCCCAACCGCCCACAAAAACCGACAAAGTGGCGAACAATCGCTGTTCTTTAGGCTGTAAGCGTTCGTATGCCCATTGGACGGTTTCGTACAAGCCGGAGATTTTGCCCTCGTCGAGATCCCTTTCCAGTTCCTCCGGATGTCCGCGATAGGTTGTGCCCGATGCCCCCGCTATCAGTTGGATGGCACGGGGACTGCCCGCTGTGCGCCTGCACAGCGCGAAAATCGAGCGGGAGTTGGTGGGGGTGATCGCAAATCCGGGATCCAGATATTTCAACCGATCCAACAGAAGTCTTCCACTTTCGCTTGACTTTATAGCAGAGACAAGTTGTTGTGGCTCATCGCAAAACTCCGGCAGCAGCAACGGTTCAACAGGGAAGACTTTTTCTTCAGGAAGGCCGAATGCATGGCGGCTGGTTGCTACCACCTTCACAGACGGAGCATGATGCAGAATTCGCTCTAAAAGCGCGCCCGTAGTTTCAAGCAACTCTTCGCATCGGTCGACGATCAACAGAAGCTGCTTTCCGGCAAGGTGGCGAAGCAAAGATGGCTCGTTTGCCTCTTGGCCTTCCAGTCGGAGAGCCTGCCAGAATGCGGTGGGCAATAACGCTGAATCGCCAATGGACTGGAGATCTACCCACCAAACGCCATGGCTAAATATACTTCCGTTCATCAGCCGATGGCCGATGGCCATGGCCAGCCTTGTTTTTCCGATCCCCCCAATACCCGTTAGAGTAACGAGCCGCTGTGAGCGAGTTCCCTGCTTGCTCCGCAATAGCGAAATTACTTCCCTAACGTCCCTGTTCCGGCCGACAAAGGCAGAGCCTGCGATGGGTACGTGACCTGGACCGGCAGACAGGTTCTCAGGCTCTATCAGCTTGGCGTGCCGTGCGTCCGGGATGCCGGCTGCTCTGAGAAACGCCTTGATCGTTGCCTTTTTGTGCCAGCGATTACCAAGACGGTTGCAGTAGCTGGTCCGGGACATGCCCAGAAGTCGAGCGTGATCTTCTTGGCTAAGGCATCCGGCTGCGGCGGCTTTCGCGCCGACGGCCGCTTTGCCTCGCTCGTTCAACTGCCAACGGTCGTGCTTACGCATTCAGTCCACGGGAATATTTTGAACCCAAATCGGTGACATGAAGGCGGTAATTCGGTGACACCAGCAAATGTCAGGCATAAAATTAGAAGGCGGAGGGGCGAACTGGCGAAGAGTGGTGTTGCGTTTCTAAACTACCACGGAATCGCCCGCGATCTCAATCTACACGACTTCAGCCAAGCGGCCCTCCGTTTCTCCTACTGTGTGGGCCTGACCGACTTGGCACTTAGCTGCACCATGCCAGGGCGGCCAAATCGTGGCCAGTGGCACAAACAACCTAAAGACCCAAACCGATAGCGGCCAAGGCTCCTACATTTACATGTAGTCATGCGGCGTGTACCTCAATACGAGTTCGCCGAAACTGTCACAACTTAAGCAAATTCGTATCGCTCGAAGCCCGCCAAATTTAAACATCCCACGGTCATCGCGGCGTAGGAATTTTGTGCCTAAAACGGCACGGGAGAAACAACATCTATGGCAGAAAAACACTCATCGAGCGAGCATCATCACAATGCCGCAAGTCATCATGAGGCAGCAGCTCATCATCACCGACAAGCAGCGCATCATCCTAACTCCGGCAATGTTGAAGAGGGCAAGCGCCACGCTTCCACGGCGAAAGAGCACAGCGAAGAAGCGGGCAAGCACTCAGGCGCCGCTCACGAGAAATCGAACGGAAAATAGGGCAACTCTTTGCCTTTTGCGCGGTGGGGCAGAACCCACCGCGCTTACGCCGCTTGACCAGCACTCTCAAAGCAATTCTAACGTGACCTGAGAGCAGAAGTGGCGCCCTGTCGATGTTAGGACGATCCGACCCTCGTTCCAGTTCACCCAGCCCCGATCCTGTAACTTGGTCAGTTTATGAGAGTCGATCTCAAACCCGTCAAGAGAGAGACCATCGTTAAGACGAAGTCCTAACATAAGTCGTTCTAACCGCACATTCTCCTTGGTCAAGATCTCTTCTTCAAAGAAAAAGGGCTTTGCTTCCTCCGCCGCAAGCGAATACCGATCCGGGTGTTTGAGGTTGGTGTATCTTCTCGCATGACCGTCAGAATCCGGCATGAAGCCCACTGCACCCGGGCCGTAACCGGCATAAAACTCGTTCCGCCAGTAGCAAAGGTTGTGTCGGCACTCTTTGTCAGGTTTGGCAAAGTTGCTGATCTCGTATTGCTCGAAGCCGGCCGCTGCCGCTCCGCTCACCGCCAACTCATACATTTCAACCTGCGAATCCTCATCCGGCAAATCAAGCCGCCCGTTCAGGTTCTCTTTGTAGAAGGGCGTGTTTGGCTCAAGTGTCAGGCAGTAAAGACTCAAATGCTGGATTGGAAGCGCAACCGCGCGGTCCAGGTTCGCAGCCCAAGATTTCGAGCTCTGTTCGGGAAGCGCGAACATGAGATCGACGTTGATGTTCTCAATCCCGGCGTTCAGGGCTGAAATTCACGGCTCTCTCGATATGCCCCGAGCGGTGGATCCGTCCGAGCCGGATCAAGTCCTCATCCAGGAAGCTTTGACCGCCCAGGCTGATCCGGTTGAACCCCGCTTCACGCATGGCAAAAAACTTTTCACTGTCAACCGTGCCCGGATTGGCTTCGCTTGTGATCTCCGCTTCCGAAATCGGTGGATGCGTTTCGAGCACTGCCTTAAAGATCCGTAGCAAATCCGGGGTCGCAAGATAGGTGGGCGTGCCGCCGCCGAAAAAGATCGTCTTCGCGGGGATGCCTTTCCAGGGAGAGCGTTCGATGTCAGTGACAATGGCGTCAACCGTGCGGCCAACGACCGGCCCCGTCATCGCGTAGCTGTTGAAATCGCAGTAACCGCATTTGCTGGGGCAGAAGGGAATATGGACATAGACGGCAACAGATTCGGGAAGAGTCAACGAGGGTCCTCGAGGCTCAGATAATGGTGGTCCGACTGGTCATACCGGTACATGACGCCGTCGTCTGACACATAGATTTTCCCCAGATAAGGGCCGTAGTGGTAATCCACGATCGAGCCGTTGACCTTCTTGCCGAAAACATTGGAATTCCAACGGCCGGAAACCTTTGCCGAACAATGCACCGGCCTGCCATAGAGCGGTCCCAAAGTGTAAAAATCCTTTTCTTTAAGCAGAACTTTGCTTCCGTCCAGCATGGGCTTGAACATGTCGTTGAACTTGGTGATCGGGAAACCAAGATTGAGCGTCGAGGTGCGCTTTCCGTTAACCGGGTCGTTGAGCGTTAGATCGTAAGAGTCCTTGTTGAAAATAGCCTGCATCGTCCAGTTGCCCGCGGAAACCCGCAAGAGGGTGTCCATTTCCAAGAGCGTGCCATCGGGCGCAATCCAGTAAGACACCTTCATCCGGTTATTGAGATTTATCTTCCGGTGATCTGTCAGCGGAATTATTTGGTTGTAAAGGCCGTTTGTTTGGAGCAAGGTCGCCTGCTTCCCGTCTCGGGGGTAGGTCGCGACGGACCAGTCCATTGTGCCGCATTTCGAAGGGGTATCGAGCTCCGGATTGGTCACGTGTACATTGCCAAGCACGGCGCGTGGCTCTTCAACCTCTTGATAGAAACCGTATAACTGCATCGGAAGCGGGCGGAGCCCTAAAGCGATCTCCTCTTCGCCGCCAACCACGGGAATGTTGTATTTCTCAATTGGCAACTTGGGGTTGTTGTAATAGTCCGGCAGCAATTGCTGAGGGACTTGAGGAGGCTGAGGCGGAGCACCGTTCCTCTGCTGGATGGCGGCTGCGACAAATAGCGCAATCATGAGCAAATCTCCGAACTGTTGATTAGACGACCTGTTAGAGTTTACGCAACGTTCGAATCATAGCATTCAGTACGACGCCGCAACTGGAACTGGTTATTCGGGGTATCAAGAGAAGGGAACAGGTTGCGCATGGCAAGGGGGCTGTGACGCAGGCGGCGCGCCATCCTTTATGCAGCCCAATAAATCCTTTCGAATCCTCACCATCAACGGCGGATCTTCCAGCATCCGATGCGCGCTATTCGACATCGGTTCCTCGGCCAGAGTCTTTGAAGGCAAAATGGAGCGAATCGGCTTGCCTGGCACAAGTCTAAGTATTTCTCGATCCGGGGCGGACCCCCAGAAGATCGATGTTCCTGCGGGACGCGAAGAAGCCATTGAGCATCTGCTTTCGACGCTTGCGAAACAACCGGAGTTTTCGGGAGTTGCGGGTGTGGGGCATCGCGTGGTTCACGGGATGGAGCATTCGGAGCCGGAATGCATTACGCCTGATTTAATTGAGGAGCTGCATCGCAACATCCCCTACGATCCGGATCATTTGCCGTTGGAGATCGAACTGATCAAGGCTTTCGCCCATGGCCATCCCAAACTGCCCCAGGTGGCGTGCTTTGACACCGCTTTTCATCGAACCATGCCGCGCAGAGCCAAGCTTCTTCCCATTCCCCGCCGGTACGACGCGAAGGGAGTGCAGCGGTACGGCTTTCACGGGCTGTCCTATTCATTTCTAATGGGGGAACTCAAGCGCCTGGGCGACCGGGCAGCAACAAAGGGCCGTGTAATCCTGGCCCATCTGGGTAATGGCGCAAGCCTCGCCGCTGTGCTCAACGGCGAAAGTATCGACACGACGATGGGGTTCACTCCCGCAGCAGGCTTGGTCATGAGCACGCGTTCCGGAGACTTGGATCCTGGCATCGTGGGCTATTTGGCCAAAACCGAGCAAATGACGCCTCCGGGCTTCGCGAACATGGTAAATCATGAATCGGGACTGTTGGGGGTTTCGGAGACAAGCTCCGACATGCGTGACCTGTTTGCCCAAAAAGACGACATTAGGGCGCAGGAGGCGATCGAGCTCTTTTGTTATCAGTCGAAGAAATGGATCGGTTCCTTCGCCGCCGCTCTCGGCGGGCTGGATACACTGGTATTCGCCGGAGGAATCGGTGAGAACTCGCCGGAAGTCCGTGAGCGAGTATGCGAGAGTCTCGGATTCCTCGGGATCGAGATCAATCAGACGCGAAACGCGTGCAACGCCGCCTTGATCTCTAAGAAGAGCGCCCGCGTTGCCGTTCGCGTCATACGAACTGACGAAGAGGTGATGATTGCGAGGTCCGTCGCCCGTGTTCTTGGCCTCGGGCCCAAAGGAAGGAAAGATGATTAAGGAACCCGAAACACTCACAGAGGGACTGCTTCAAAAGATGGATGCCTATTGGAGGGCCGCAAACTACCTCGCCGTCGGACAGATCTATCTTTATGACAACCCGTTGTTAAAGGAGCCGCTGGCGATCGAACACATCAAACCCATGCTGCTCGGGCACTGGGGCACAACGCCGGGACAGAATTTCATTTATGTTCACCTGAATCGGATCATCAAGAAATTCGACCTGGACATGATTTACGTTTCCGGTCCAGGACATGGCGGGCCCGCGTTGGTAGGGAACACCTATTTGGAGGGCACCTACAGCGAGATCTATCCGAATATCAGCCAGGACGAAGATGGTCTCAAGAAGCTGTTCACCCAGTTTTCGTTTCCGGTAGGAATCCCGAGCCATGTTTCGCCCGAGTGCCCAGGCTCTATCCATGAGGGCGGCGAACTCGGGTATTCCCTCAGCCATTCTTTTGGCGCAGTTCTCGACAACCCCGATTTGATGGTGGCTTGCGTGGTGGGCGACGGCGAAGCGGAAACCGGGCCCCTCGCCACCGCTTGGCATTCCAACAAGTTCTTGAACCCCGCAACCGATGGCGCGGTGCTCCCGATCCTGCACTTAAACGGCTATAAAATTGCGAACCCAACGATCCTGGCTCGGATCGGCCACCAGGAGTTGGAGCAGCTGCTGAACGGCTATGGCTGGGCTCCGATTTTTGTGGAAGGAAGCGATCCCGCACTTATGCATAAAGCGATGGCAACGGCCCTTGATAAGTGCATCGAGCAAATCAAAAAGATCCAGCAAAAAGCGCGCGGCGAAAGCGAAATAAGGCGCCCGCGCTGGCCCATGATCGTGCTGAAATCGCCCAAGGGCTGGACTGGGCCGAAGTTCGTCGACGGCCTGCCGGTGGAAGACAGTTTCCGCTCCCACCAGGTGCCGATTACCGATCCAGCAACGAACCCCAAACACTTAGAGCAGTTGGAGAGTTGGTTGCGAAGCTACCGGCCTGAAGAGTTGTTTGACGAGGGCGGCCGTTTGAACCAGGATTTGGCCGACTTGGCGCCAGTTGGAACCCGGCGCATGGGTGCCAACCCGCACGCGAACGGCGGGATCCTGCTACGCGATCTCAAAATGCCAGACTTTCGCGATTACGCTATTCAGGTGCAGGGGCCGGGCATTTCCGGGCCCGGCGACACTGTTGTGCTTGGCAAGTTTATAAGAGACGTGATCAAGCTTAATCCGGAGAACTTCCGGTTGTTTGGCCCCGACGAAACGCTATCCAATCGGCTGGAAGCAGTGTTTGAACAAACCAACCGCCAATGGGAAGCGGAATTGCTCCCTACTGATCAGTTTCTGGCTGCCCAGGGCCGGGTCATGGAAGTCCTCAGCGAGCACCAATGTGAAGGATGGCTGGAAGGCTATTTGCTGACGGGGCGGCACGGGCTGTTCAACTGCTACGAGGCGTTCATCCACATCGTGGATTCGATGTTCAACCAGCACGCCAAGTGGCTCAAAGTGACCGCCGGGCTTCCGTGGCGGCGCAAAATCGCCTCGTTGAACTATCTGTTGGCCTCCCACGTTTGGAGGCAGGACCATAACGGTTTCACCCACCAGGACCCCGGTTTCATCGATCATGTCCTCAACAAGAAGGCGGAGATCGTCCGCGTGTATCTTCCACCTGACGCGAACTGTTTGCTTTCGGTCATGGACCACTGTCTGCGAAGCAGGCACTATGTGAACGTGGTGGTCGCCGGAAAGCATCCTTCGCCCCAATGGTTGGGGATGGACGAAGCGGCAAAGCATTGCGCCGAAGGTATTGGCATTTGGCCGTGGGCGAGCAACGATTTGGACGGCGAAACCGACGTGGTGATGGCCTGCGCGGGCGACGTGCCCACCTTGGAGACTTTGGCTGCAGTTTCCATTCTTAGGGAGCACTTACCCGATTTGAAGGTTAGGGTGGTGAACGTGGTCGACCTCATGAAGCTCCAGCCGGATTCTGAACACCCCCACGGACTAAGCAGCGTCGATTTTGATTCGCTCTTCACCAAGGACAAGCCCGTGATTTTTGCTTTCCACGCCTATCCTTGGACTATCCACCGGCTCACCTATAAGCGGACGAACCACGACAATATCCACGTTCGTGGATACAAGGAAGAGGGAACCATTACAACGCCGTTCGATATGACGGTGTTGAACGACATGGACCGATTCCATTTGGTGATCGACGCGATCGACCGCTTGCCGCAAACCGGCGATAAGGGCGCCTATTTGAAGCAGGAACTCCAAGACAAGCTTCTGGAGCACAGAGCGTATATCGCCAAACACGGGCAGGACCTGCCGGAAGTTAGGAACTGGAAATGGGGGCGGTAGATCTCATCACTGAGCGGGGCCAGCCGCTCTTACCTCCGCCGTGTCGGCAGTTCGAGGCACTTCCAATACTCATATGAACGAGCCATGGTCTCGTATCCAATTTGTAGCCCGTTTTGTCGACGCTGGGATCAGCAGCGCATAGCCCGCAATCGCCCATCTCAGATCACGGCTTTGAAAGAGTAGCTTTTGAACGTTGACCGCTCCAACAAAGGCATTAAAGCAAAGTGAGAATTGTCCCTGCTTGGGGAACTGTCATGGTTTGCCTTTTCTAGGCCGAAACGTGCTTTGCTGTCAAAGCAGGAAATGCGCACGGAGACCTTCCTTTTCAGGATTCCGCAAAGCGACTCTAAGCCACTTACTTCCTCCTATTGCACCGGGATGGTTCACAATGGACTCTTCGGGCGTAATAGGCAATAGGTGAAAATGAAGAATTCTTACAAGGCATTTGTGCTCCTCTGTTTGTGCCTGGCAGCTTCGATGGGGCATGCCCAGGCATTTCCGCCCGCTTTCAGCAAGTCGTCGACTTACCTCGCGGGCGATATCGCCCAATATGGCGGTAACTGGTATCGGGCCATGACCCCGATTACCGCCAACGGCGCCTATCCCGCCGCCGCCTACGGCAAATGGGAGTTGAATTTCGTTTGCTCGAATACCACTCTCACCGTTGGCGCCGGGCAAATGTTTGCAAACCTGGTCTATGCCTGGCAGTTTGCAAGAAACGCGAGAATCGCGGATGCGGCGTATCTCCATCTGAACATCGTGACAACGTCCGCTCCCTTCAGCGAAACGCTCAGCACAAGCTTTTCTCTTAATCAAGATTCGGGAGATCTGATCTCTATAGCAGGCGACGACGCGACCAAGATCACCCTTCATTCAACGTCCGACGGGCCCGCCTTTGTCCTGACCAAACACCACTGCATTGGCAGCTTGAGCAACTTGACCATAACTGGACCGCAGAACATTGGGACTGGGCTAGAAGTGGAGGACGGTTCGAACCTGACAGCTTCGGGGCTAACCCTACCAGAATTTGCCGTGGGCGCAATAACGATCGGAGTTTCCATGGCAACGCTCTATCAGCTCACCACCGCGGACTGCGTCCATCCGGTCGAAGCAGATTCTGCAGCTTGTTTGACAGCGCCAAGCCTAAACTGCACTTACAGTCAGCCTCAAATGGGCACTGGCATTCTGGCCGACCACCAGTCCACCATCGACGTCAGTTATTCCACGATAACCAACGTCGCAAACGGAGCGCCAACTGGAACCGCAGTCAGTGCGGATCATGGCGCAAGTATCGATCTCGAGTATTCGACCCTCCACAACTTTTCAGTATCCCTCGCGGCTACGAATGGCGCGAGAATATTCGCTCAAAACTCGGATTTGATCAATTCGATAACCGATGCGAGCGCCTCTTTCGCGGCTACGGTCTCTCTCGTTGGCGCCATGAATACTGGAGGCGAACAACTGGGCACGAATGACGGCTCCTACATTTACGGATCGTTCAATCAGGGTGGTTGAAATCGGTCTCAAAGCGCATTAGCTCACTCTGTTTCGCGGTCCATTCTTTCTGGCGCGCTGATTCCCAAGAGATCAAACACCGCCCGCAAGCCCACTCTTGCTCCCTCGCAGAGAGCCAGCCTTGCCTGGGTGAGTTCCGGTTCTTCTGGCTGGATCACCCGGCAGGAGTCGTAAAAACCGTGATAGGTTCGAGCTAGGTCAGTCGCGTAGGTGGTGAGCCGGTGAACGCCGTAGTCCGCCGCGGAACGGGCGGTTTCATGCGGGAGATCGCAGATCTTTCGGATCAACTCGCCTTCCTTGGGATGGACTAGAAGGTGGGTAAATGGTGCGGCGTCTGTTGGTGGTTTTAGGCCCGCTTCGGCCGCCTTTCGCATGACCGAGCAAATTCTGGCGTGGGCGTATTGCACGTAAAAGACCGGGTTGTCGTCGCTCTTCTTGGTGGCGAGGTCGATGTCGAAATCCATGTGGGTCTCATGCGAGCGCATGAGATAGAAGTAGCGGGCGACGTCCGGGCCGACTTCGTTCATGAGGTCCCTGAGCTCATAGATGTTGCCATCCCTTTTTCGCATGGGGGCAGGTTGACCGTCTTTCACGAAGCGGACGATCTGGAAGATGATGATCTCGAACCGGTCCAGCGAAAAGCCCGAGCTGGCGATGGCCGCATTCATGCGGCCGATATAGCCATGGTGGTCCGGTCCGAGGACGTCGATCAGCTTGTCAAATCCGCGTGAAAACTTGTCTCGGTGATAGGCGATATCCGATGCGATATACGTCGGCCTGCCATCGCTTCGCACAAGAACTCGGTCCTTGTCGTCTCCGTAGTCCGTGGATTTCAGCCATAGAGCGCCGTCCTTTTCGTAGGCAACTCCCCGCTGTTTCAGTTCATCCAGGCAGGTCAAAACAGAGCCGCTGTCATGCAACGACTGTTCGCCAAAAACGATATCGAACTTGACGTTGAACCTTGCAAGATCGGTCGCCTGGCGTTCGAGCATCAACTCTTGAGATTTGGTTTGGAACCAGGAGAGGTCGTTTTCCAGCGCATTTTCGCCATAAGTCTTGACAAGTTCCGCGGCGACGTCCGCCACGTAGTCCCCCTTATATCCATTCTCGGGAAATGTCGACTCCTTACCGAACGACTCTTTGACGTAGTGAAGGACCGATTCCGCGAAGAGGCGCATCTGCTCGGAGTTGACGCCGTCGTTGATGTAATACTCCCTTGTCACGGTATTGCCTGCTGCTTCCAATACCCGGCAAAGCGTGTCCCCAAATGCGGCCCCTCGGCCCGATCCGACAGTAATGGGACCGTTGGGATTGACGCTCACGAATTCCACGTCCAACTTCATCGGGGCTGGGTTTTCCGTCTTGGCAAGCGAGGAGCCCTTCGACAGAACCTCGTTCAAATACTTCGCGGTGGCTTCCGGATGCATGCGAAAATTTCAAGAATCCAGGTCCGGCGATTTCGACGGATGCAGTCTTCAAGTCCCTATCGAGGGCCTCTTTTAGCTTCTCTGCAAAAATACGCGGAGGCAAATTAATACTTTTTGATACAATCAGCGCGATGTTGCAGCTATAATCTCCGTGGTCTGGATTCCTTGGGTCTGTAAGTTCCACGGATGGGCATTTGAAAAAAGGTATATGTCCAGAGCGAACAAGATCGTTAATAGCGCAGTCAACAAAATGTGCTAGGTGGGTGCGTATCAAGGCTTTCCTATTCCCCTCATTCGGAATTGGTGCAAGTTTATGCATCTAAATAGCCAAGCATTTAATTGATAGCGGGTGGGTTGAGGAATCATTTTGCGTCAAAACCTTCGTTTTTGGGATACACAGCATACTATGCCTGGTTGTGTTGCTGTATTCGCACCTTGGGTACCGAACGAACTGCGTGCGTTGTCCCGTCAAAGACTGCGGGGTTGCTAAAGGACCGTCTATGCCTAGAGATATCAACCAAATGAGAGAAGCGAAAATCCGTGCGGGTTGGCATCGCGCGGGAGTATCGGCTTCCGTTAGAGGTGGGGGACTATAGTAAACATGGCCGTGCCCCGCAAGCCGATGGTTCAGTGGCTCTTGGAAAAGGGCTTCCTGAAGAATGAACAGCTTGCGGAAGCTCAGAAGGTGCAGCAGCAAAGCAAGATCGCGGACATTGGCAAGGTGTTCGTAGATTTGGGCTTTGTGGGCGAACGCGAAGTTATGCAGGCGAAAGCCCAAGAGGCGGGAATTCCGTTCGTTGATCTCGACCGAATCACGATCGACAGCAGTGCGCTCAATGTTGTCCAAGAGCGCATTGTTAAGAACCACAACGTCATTCCGGTCAAGAAAGAGGGCAACCAGCTTTGGCTGGCGATGGCGAACACCACCAATATCCAGGCCCAGGACGATGTTCGAATGTCTTCCGGCCTTCGTGTGCTTCCGGTATTGGCCCTTCCTGCCGCGATAGAAGATTCGATTCGGAAGTATTACGGTTCCACCGGCACCAACGGCTCTGCTGCCACCTCGCCGAGTGCTGCAGCGGCTAGCGCAACGGCGGCTGCAGCAGCTTCCGGCGGCGGACAGGAATCGCTTTCTGCGGAAATCCGCAAATACATGGCCCAGGAAATGATCTCCCGGCCAAGCAAGGATGCAGAGGACGCCGTTGCAAGCGTTGCTGAAGCCGAACAGGCTCCCATCATCAAGCTCGCAAACGCGCTCATCCAGCAAGGAATTGTCGACCGCGCATCGGACATCCACATTGAACCTCAGCAGAAGTCCGTTCGCGTACGCTACCGTGTTGACGGCGTTTTGGCAGAGGCGATGACGGTCCCGAGAAACCTGATGGCGGCGCTCGTCAGCCGCTTGAAGATCATGGCCGACATGAACATCGCCGAGCGTCGAATTCCACAAGACGGCCGTATCGAGGTCCGGAACCAAAGCAAGGATTACGACCTTCGTGTGAGCAGCATCCCCACTCCTTGGGGCGAAAAGATGGTCATGAGAATTCTCGATAAGTCGAGCGTTATGCTCGGCCTTGAGAAGCTCGCTTTTACCGACGAGAACCAGCTTAAAATCGAGGAGTTGACCGCTCAGCCGAACGGTATGTTCCTCTGCACCGGTCCTACCGGTTCCGGGAAAACGACCACCCAGTATTCGGTTCTCAACAAGCTGAACACCATCGGCGTCAACATCATCACAATCGAAGACCCGATCGAGTATCAGCTTCCCGGCATCTCGCAGGTGCAGGTAAACAGAAAGGCGGGACTCAACTTTGCCACCGGCCTGCGTGCGTTCTTAAGGCAGGACCCTGACATCATCATGGTCGGCGAAATGCGCGACCTGGAAACGGCGGAAATCGCGATTGAATCGTCCCTCACCGGCCACATGGTGCTTTCCACCCTCCACACGAACGACGCCCCGTCCGCAACCCTGCGTTTGATCGATATGGGTGTTGAGCCGTACTTGATTTCCGCAACCATCAACGGAGTTCTTGCCCAGCGGCTTGCCCGCCGCCTTTGTCCGCACTGTAAGGAGCCTTACGAGGTCCGCGCAATGGACCTGAGAAGGTTCGGCATGCAGGCTGAAGATCCCGATCAGATGGTCACCCTTTATCGTCCGGTTGGTTGCGAAGAATGCAAACACGCCGGCTACCGGGGGCGCTTGGGCATTCACGAATTAATGGTCATGAACGCTGAGATCGCCGAACTTGTCGTTCGCAGAGCCCCTCTTAATGACATAAAGGAAGCGGCCAAGGCAAACGGGATGAGGGAACTGCGCGAGGACGGACTCTTGAAGGTCCTGTCCGGTCAAACGGATCCTAGCGAAGTGATGCGCGTTGTGTTTACGGCAGGATTCTAACCGGGCAATAGCGTAGACTAATTTATCCGGCAGAAAGCGGACGATTCCTTGGATTTTCGATTGCTGCCGATTGTTAAATTAGAAGCGTCGCGTGGCCCTAAGCGAAGGGCCGGATTGGTTCATAATCGACCCTATAAGGACTTATTAATATGCAGAATCCAAACTATCCGGGACAACCGGGAGCACCGGGCGTCAGGAATGTCGGAGCACCACCTGTTGGCGCTCAGCCCTCCACGGGAGCCCCGCCCATGAATGGCGCTCCTCCGGTCGGCGGTCCGCCCGCACAGCCTGGCGGTTATGTCGTGCCGAAAGATGCCTCCGGCATCTCGGATGAAGCCACGATGCCCTATTTGGATCCCGCTGCTCCCATTAAGACGATCGAGGATCTGCACGTCGACGAACTTCTCCACATTGTCGTTGATTTGAACGCGTCCGACCTACACGTTTGCGCGAACATGGAACCGGTCGTCCGAGACGACGGCGTGTTAAAGCGGCTGTCGTTCCAAAAGCTGGCGCCAACCGATATCCAGCGGATGATGTACGACATCATTTCGGACGAGAACATCCACAAGTACGAGACAACGCTTGAACTGGACTTTTCCTATCAGCTTCCAAGGCGGGCCCGGTTCCGTGTTAACATGTACCGAGATCGCGGTTCAGTCGCAGGCGCCTTCCGGTTGATCGCTCAAAAGATTCCAACCGTCAAGGAACTCAACCTTCCTCCAATCCTGGAGACGCTGACCGAAAAGCCCAGAGGACTGATCCTGGTTACCGGCCCAACCGGTTCGGGAAAATCAACGTCTCTCGCGGCGATGTTGCACTACATCAATCAGAACCGGTCCGTGCACATCATCACGATCGAGGACCCGATTGAATATTTGCACGTGCATAAGAAATCGCTGATCAACCAGCGCGAAGTTAGGTGGCGATACCAAGAGCTTTCCGCCGCACTTCGCGCCTCCCTCCGCGAAGATCCGGACGTCCTGCTCGTCGGTGAAATGCGCGACCAGGAAACCATTCAGCTCGGCAATTACCGCGGCTGAAACCGGCCACTTGGTCTTCGCCACGCTTCACACGAACAACGCGGCCGAAACCATCGACCGTATGATCGACGTATTTCCTCCCGGCCAGCAAGAGCAGATCCGCGTTCAGCTCGCGAACAATATTCAAGCCGTCATTTCGCAGCAGCTGCTGCCCAGGGCCGCAGGCTCCGGACGCGTTCCCGCAAACGAGATCATGATCGCAACTTCGGCCATCCGCAACCTCATCCGCGAGAACAAAATCTCACCAGATTCCGTCCATGATTCAGACGAGCGGCGCATCGCACGGCATGGTCGCAATGGACCAATGCCTGCGAGACCTCTATCAAAGGGGCTACGTAACGCTGGAAGAATGCTTTTTACGAGCTACCAACGTGGACGAACTGAAGAAGATGATCAACACGCGGCGGACCAAGCCCGATGATGTCGCAGCGCAGTGGACGATAAGATTCGATACGAGGAATAACACATGCCGGTATACAGCTATTCGTTTAGAGACGCAAGCGGCGGAATGCAGAAAGGCACCGCCGAGGCCGAAAGCGAGGACATTCTAAGGAAACGCTTCGAAGAGCAGGGCTTTACGATCACCGAAGTGACGATGATCAAGTCCAAGGGCGCGAAGGTCAAGCGCTATGGAAAGGTCAAGCTCGGCAACCTTGCAGTCTTTTGCCGTCAGTTCTCCACGATGGTGGACGCCGGCGTTTCCCTGGTTCGCTGTTTGGACGTGCTTTCGCAACAGACCCAAGACCCCAAGCTGAAGAAGATCCTGATCGACATCGGCGAGCGGGTTGAAGGAGGCGAAAGCCTTTCGCGGTCCATGCAGCGCCACCCTAAAGCGTTCAGCAACCTCTTTATCGGTTTGATCCGCGCAGGAGAAATCGGAGGCGTTTTGGAGGAGTCTCTCCAAAGGCTCTCGCACTTCTTGGAAAAGGACGTGGAACTTCGCCGCAAAGTGAAATCCGCGATGACCTATCCGGTTTTGGTGGCGACCATGGCTACCGGTATCACCTTCTTCCTCGTCTACTGGTTCGTTCCCCAATGGGCGAAGATCCTTACCGACTTGGGCCTAAAAGCGGACGACCTTCCCGCCCCAACCCAGTTCTTGATCAGTGTCGCGAATGCGTTGACGAACGAGTGGTATGTGATTATCCTCTCCGTCGTCGCGATCGTGATCGCTTGGAAGCTCTTTGTGAGTACGAGATTTGGAAGGCGTGTAGCCGACCGAATTAAGCTCAAGGTGCCGGTCTTCGGCAAGCTTCACCACAAGATCTGTCTCGCTCGGTTCAGCCGCACGATGGGCACCTTGCTCACCTCCGGCGTTCCGATCCTCCAGGCCATGGAAACGGTTGCCGGCACGGTTGGCAACACGATTATGGCGGACGCGGTGATGGAAGCCCGGGCAAGGATCCGTGAAGGAGACCGCATCGGCGACCCGCTCGAGCAGTCCCGTCTCTTCCCCCCGATGGTCGTTCACATGATCGGCATCGGAGAAGAATCGGGCTCTCTGGACTTTATGCTCCAGAAGATCGCCGACTTCTACGAAAGCGAAGTGGAGGCCACTTTGGCTTCTCTTACTGCGGCCCTGGAACCGATCATGATCGTGGGACTCGGCTTCGTCGTCGGATTCATTGTTATCTCGATGTTCCTCCCGCTTGTTAAAGTTATCTCCTCCCTGTCTTCGGGCGGCGGCGACGATAGCGGCGGCAAGTAGCCAGAACTATTGAGTGTTTGATGTTGGGTGTTTAGGCTCGGAGTCTGGACACCCAATGCTTGCGAGTTGCCCTCCAGGCCAAACCGGGGGACGCACTCCTCTCCTTCTTCTTCACGAAGGAGAGTGCAGATGTTCGGGCCGCAAGCGCAAGACCTAAAACCCAACACAGTTAGAGTGCCGAGGGCCGACCGGGGCCGCGTCAGGCCCCTGCGACGTTCCGGCTGAACACCCAACCCCAGCCCCTAAAACCCAACACCAAATACCCAAATCCCAAAACCAAAAACCCAAAAACCCAAAACCCAAAACCCAACATCTACTGCGCCTGATGCTGGAAAGCAAACGTTACGTCAAGCTCCATTGCGCTGGAACCACTGACCGTCTGCTTAGTTCTGGGCTCGTCGTAACCCGTGAAAATTAGCGTTGCCGGGAACGGAACGGTGGGCTCTTCGACGGTTTCTCCCTGCGCGTTCTTGTGCACGTCGATTCGGAACCTGACAGTGGTTAAGACATTGTTCTTCGAGTCCCTTCGGAAGGAGAGGATCTTTGCTTTCGGCGGAAGCACTTTGGCGAGGTTGGCTTCGGTTAACTCCAGTGGGCCGAGAGCGGCCGTCGGTTGGAACCAGAACTCCTGCGAGGAGGACAGTTCGGTCCCATTCGCCTGCGCGGCGTGGACGCTGAGCATGAACTTGTTGTGCCGGTCAAAAAGGGGCTGGGTCCCGTCGAGCTTGAAAGTGACAGACGTGGCGCCTCCTTCTATCTTCCGGTCCTGAATCGACTCATCCTCATAGCTAAGCAAGCCGTAAGGAGACTCTGCGGTCGGCGTGGATGGAAGGATCTGCTCTTTCATGAGAGTTACTGTGTAGAAAGAGGCTCCCGGGTAAGGCTTCCAGGAAAAATCCAGCTTATCCGACGTTATCCGAACCGCGTTTTGGTTGGTTGGCGCGTTGCTGAAAGGAGCGTCCAATTGAACTTGCGGTCGTACGATGATAGGCGGGATGATCACCACTCGTGACTGAGGAACAAAAGTCCCCTGCTGGTAGCTGCTCTCAAGAACCTCATGGCTTATGTCCGGTGTGTTCGCATAAGAGGTGTTTCCAACTGCCATCTCATCATCCCAAACCGGTAAGTAGAAGCAGCCGTTCTTATCGGTCGGTACGCTGTAACCCACGAGGTTGATATAGTTGTTGACCATCGCCTGATCCGTTTCATCAATGAATTGGACAGACTGTCCGAACATCTTGTAGTTGGCGAGCGGTCTTCCGTCTTCGAACTCGATACGGCGCGCCAGGATAACGGGCGCATCCTCCAACGAGGCGGAATACCACTTCTGAAACAGTGGTTGGTTGCCGCTGACCAGATAAAGGCGGGCTAAAGCGAACTCCGCGTAGAAGTTGTGCGGGTGGCGAGAAATGATGTCGGTCAGCCTTGAAACCGTTTTCTTTGGCGCTGATTGCCAGCCAACAACCACGCTGTTCATGTCTTCGATTCGGTTAATGGCCTGGATGAGTGATATGTCGGATTCCGAGAACCGGGGGAACTTAAGCTCCTTGCCCTGATAAGTCACTGGCCCGAACCCGGGGTTGACCACGAGGGCAGGTTTTATCGACCAGCCCTTTTCCACCGCAAGGCTGAAGTTGGCGGCGTAACCGCTTGGCGGTAGCCACTCGGTAACCACTCTGGGAGGAAAGCTCCCGGCCGCCGGCGGCGCCGCCAGCGTTTGAAGATCAGTGCAGGAAACAAGTGTTAGAGATAGCGCGGAAACGGCGAGAGCGCCGGTTCCCAGCGCGATCTTGGTCTTCGGCTTTAGAATCCGTATCAGGCGAGCAGGGGTGTCAAGCAGTCTCTCGATTCGGCGGCCGACGGACGAAACGGACTCGGCAACACCCAACCCTAGTGCCCCGGCCGGAAGCGAACCCTGTTGGCCTTCCGCTATTCTCAGCAAGCACTCGGCATAAGCCGTGCCCTTATGGCCGTGGTCGAGGACGTGCTGGTCGGCGGCTTCCTCGGCGGCTTGCCAGCCCGAACGGGCGAGAAACCATGCAAGCGGCTGCGGCCAAAGAAAGGCACAAAGCAACCGGCGACAAAGGGTCCAAAAGGCGTCCTTCTCGCCCATATGGGCGAGTTCGTGCAGGAAGGTAATTTCCAGCTCGTAGGGGTCCTCTCTTTCCCGCAATGGCAGGAGAATCGCAGGGCGCCAGATGCCGGTGAGAAACGGGCCGGTTACTTCGGAGCTTTCCAGAAGCTGAGGCAGGTTCACACCCATTTTGCTTGCGGCTTGTTGAAGGGACTCTCTTATGGCCGCATCCGTGATGGGGCGGGCGCGATTCTTAAGCCCTTTGAGCCCGGAAAAACCTATTGCGATGAAGAAAAACTGAACGGCGATTCCGACAAGCCAGATCGTAACGAGTACCGAGGCCAGGTTGATTTCCACGCCTGTTTGTTGCGGGGTTTGCTGGGCAACGGTTTCGGCCACCGTTGCATGCGCTGGGCTAGGCAGATCGCTTTTGGTTGGGGCTGGCTTAGCTTCCGACTTCGGCTGGCTGATAACTCTGGCAAAGGTGAGCCGCTCCGCAGGGCGGGCATTCAGCGTCACCAGCGCGGCGGTCTTTGCCGGCCCCACCAAGACGAAAAAGACGATGGCGAGAACGGCCACGGAAAGAGACTTGTAAAGGTGAGATTGAAAAACCGGTCCGTAGGAGCGAAGCAAGCGGGCCGATACCAGACCGATGGCCAATAAAACGGTGGTTTGAAGAAGAATGCTGCCGCTGCGGACATAAAGAGCTTCGGCCATGTGTTGAAAAGTGGAATTCATCGTTGCTCCTCCTTGGCGTGGTTCTCGATGAGCTCGCGAAGCCGCAGCAGCTCATCCTTTTCGATTCGCTCCTCTTTAAGCAGGTGGGAAACCAGGTCATAGGCGGAACCTTGGAAGACCCGGGTGAGGAGATCGTGGGCGCTGGACGCCTGCACGTCCTCCCGATGTATCAGCGGTTTGAACGTAAACGTGCGATCCTGCTTCTCGTGAGTGATGGCGCCCTTGGCTTCCAAGTTGCGAAGGAGGGTCTGCACGGTGCTGTGGGCAATTGCCTTTTGGCGGCAGAGTTCATCAGTGATCTCTCGCGCGGTAGTCTCGCCCTTTTCCCAAATGACGTTCATGATGTCCAACTGGACCTTGCCGATACGGAGTGGCTTCATCATCTTTTAGTATACTAGATTTAATGTGATAAATGATGGGAGATTTTGAGAAAGGGAAAAGGGAAAAGATCAAAGGAAGGTGTCGGGTATTGGGTGTTTGGTGTTGAGGGGAGGGGGAGCAGGTTCTCTGCTCTTGGTTGAGTCAGCTTGGCCGGAAATGATGAGAGTAAATGAGAGAAAATGAGAGAAAATGAGAGGCTTTTTTTAATTTTTGAACCTACGGTTACTGTACTTTAGATCTTATTTTTGGAATGGGCGTGTTTCATGTTCAAGAGGTAGGAACAACAACTAGTAGACATACGTTCCCGGCATGGATCTAGTCACAAAACTCACAGTTTGCCCTTGCCTCTTTGCCGCTGCAGGCTCGTTTTGATTTGCAACATATAGAGCTTTCAGAATCTCAACCAGCTTTTTCGGGGAATTACCACGGGAGTCCACAGACTCCCCGTCCACTGCAGACACCATGGGCCTTGTTGGCCTGCGGCACGCAGAAGCCACAGAATCGGAATGTAGTGCTGAATCCAATATTGTGCGTGTTGAGGCTTCGCGACTTCGACTAGGGACATTCCACTTGTGGCCAACCTTCAGCCGGCCGGAAGCAGGCATCATTGATCGTTCCCAGGGCTACGCCCTTCGCTCAATGCTTCTCGGCCCAATGGGTCTGCGGCTGATCGCGAACCGTTACTGCATTACCAGTTCAATTTGAACCCGTTTCCGGGTAAAAGAGAGCGTTGGTGCGGGTGCCTTTGCATGGATGCGGCGGCCTGCCGCATTAGGAGGTTTCGTGAAGCGGCGTTCGATGGCGGGTTTAGTTGCCTGAGTTTCCCACCTGGACTTGGCTCTTGGGCTTATGGTTCGGTGCAACGGTGGGGAGTTTCCTCAACGTCGTGATTTATCGTATGCCCCGCGGGCTTGGCCTTGGCAATCCGAGGTACAGCTTTTGCCCCAACTGCAAGCACCGGCTGGAGATCCCCGATCTCTTTCCGCTCCTAAGCTGGCTCGTATTGAGGGGCAAATGTCGGCATTGCCACGTTAAAGTGAGCCCTCGCTACTTCTTTGTCGAACTTTTGACGGGCGCCATCTGGTCAGGGATTTGGTACGAATATATTGTGGTGCAAGGAGATTTGGCGAGAGCGATTGCCTATGCGCTCGCCGCTTCCGCGCTCGTTGCGATTATCTTTATCGACTGGGAGCTGTTCATCATCCCGGATCAAATCAATGCTTTTCTTGCAATTCTAGGTATCGCATACAACTTATGGCTTTTCCACACGCATACACCCGGCGCAATGACTTGGGGAATCCCCAGCGCGCTCGCCGGTTGGCTCACGGGCGTAGGAGCTTTATGGGGCATCGCCTTCTTTGGCAGAGTGGCTCTGGGAAAAGACGCCATGGGGCATGGGGATATCAAGATGGCGCGCGGAATTGGGGCGGTTCTTTTTCCCTCCGTCGCTCTAATCAGTTTTGGCCTTGCGGTGGTTCTTGGGGCGGTGCTCGGCATCGTCCAGGTGCTGATCCGGCGCGGTCCTCCCAAGGTGGGAACGAAAGACGCCCGTGGGACCGGAACGGAAGCCACGGCGGCCGAGGAAGAGGAGCCTTACGAGCCGGAGTCCATCGGCTCTTTGTTAGTTTGTGGACTTGGCTATCTTTTGGGTATAGACATCATTGGGCTTTTCATACCGCGTCTTTATATGGCATGGTTCAAGGAATCGCCCTTCATTGGCCCGGAAGAATGGAACGAGGTCGAAGTGGAACACACGATGATCCCCTTCGGCCCTTACTTGGCATTGGGCGCGATTTTCGCGTCCGTTTTTTCGGTTCAGCTGACTCAAGGGGTCAGGTCTTATTGGGACTGGGCCACGGGAGCTAAAAACAGGGTGGGCATATTGGAACAGAAGAAAGAAACGGTCGGTCTATTGTTAGGTGAGGGCTGGAGTATGCGCAGATGAAGCAAGACGGATTCACAATGATCGAACTTTTGGTTGTAATCGCGATTATCGCGATTCTCGCCGCGATCATTTTCCCGGCAGTGGTAAGCGCCAAGGATGCCGCGTATCGAAGCTCGGACATGAGCCACTTGAATGAGATCAGGACCGCGCTCCAGCTCTACCGAACGGATCAGGGGGCTTATCCTCCAGAGTTGTTCGGCTATGTGGAGCCGTACGGCAATGTCATCACACTTGGCCAAACGGCGCCGGTACCGGCCGACCAAATTCAGGGCTATCTTTTCCCCAAGCGCGTTCCCGCGATTTCGACTTTTCAACCCGCCTATGTCCATGCGGCAGCCACGGCGACTGTTGGGGGCTTGCTAGACACCAGCAAAATAGGGAGTGGCACCGATCAGATCAACTCCGCCTGCGGAACAACCGGGACTCTGACAGGCCCCCTCCGGCCTACTGCGTTTATTGGCCCGGGCCGCCGGTTCCCAGCCCCATCCCCAAGGGCAACAATATGGGGACGATACTCCCGTCGAAACCTACCAAACGAACACGCTGTCCTACGCTGCGGCTGCCCAGGCCAACTCCAACGGTGCAGCCTCATAAACTCTGTTCCTCAGTTCTACACAGTGGACGGATACGACGTTGCGGCTGAGCCCGATTCGAATGGCGATACCCGCTACGTGATTCATTACGCTCTGTTTTGGACGGGCTTGGGCCTAGGCGTTTGCACGGACGTTCCTTGTCCAGGAGGGCCGTCTGGCAGCTCGGCCGACAGCATGAAGCAACTGGGTTACTCCAACCCTCCCGATAACACCGTAATCACGTGGGACTCGTATTTCCGCAACTACACCCCCGCCCATACTCCCGAGTTGGGAGTTAAACGCGACGTTGTCTTGTTCCTCGGCGGGAACGCAAAGATGTACGACTCGAACGCTGTTTATCAAAACGCCTGGAACATTTCGCCCTAGCCCAAGGAAGATCACGAATTATGCTTCGCAAGACATGGACCTCAGGAAGACCGCTGAACGCAGGCACCTCGCTAGTCGAATTGCTGGTGGTGATCGTCGTCTTCTTGATCGGTATCTTGGCGATCGTCCAAATATTCCCCGGCGGCATCCATATCCTGGCGGCGACCAAGAACGAAACGGTTGCCAACCAACTGGCCCATACGGAAATGGACCGCGTCCGCAGCTTCGAAAACTCCCTGCCGGAGCAGGTGGTCCCGATTTTCTATGCAATTGACGGTACCGGAGCGCTGGTGGGCCAACTCGCGGATCGTAACGTCGATGACTTTGGCCCTCAGGGGAACACGATCTCGCTGAATAACAATGCCACGGCACCTACCGCGCAGCTGCCCTTTAACGAAGGGGTTTCCGGTTGGAGCGGTTCAACGTCGGCGCCCCTAGGCGGAGTGGTTCCCACATGGGACCTGTCCAATACGAATTCGCCGGGGCGCATGGGGCCGGTTTTCAGCTTGAGCGGTCCGAACAACATCCAGCGCATCGTTGGAGAGGGCAAGCCCGTACCCGCTCCGCTTCACCAGGGAGCGCTTTACGGCGCTCTGATGACCTTGAATTTCGGCCCTGCGGTCTGGCGCGCCAATGCAGACGTTACGGGGACGACGTTCCAGCTCTATGGGAACGACATGGACAAGCTTCAGGGGCCGCCCTCGGGGACGATTGTGAACTCGTCCGGCACGACCGAACCTTCCGTGCAAAACGGCTATTTCGTGCTCCCCGGCTATGGAATCAACAGCTATCAATACTATTTAGATGAGACCGTGGTGGGCGATCCTTATCTTTACGTTCCCGCAGATCCGATGAGCGCGCATAACTATAGGATCAGTTTCGTCGCAAATATCACTACGGCCTCCGGTGTTGTGCAGCGCACTTACCTGGTGTTGCCTGCCCTCAAGGTGCCGCCGATCTCGATACCGTCTTATACTCCTACCTCCGGGGGCGCCTATTACGCGTATGAACTGAAAACGTTCATTAGCACCTACGTTCCGTTAGGCCCAGGCGAGTCTCTTCAGTCAATTGATTTCAGTTCCCTCCGGTTGGAGCGAATGTTCGACCAAGTAGCGGTCAACGGGAGCTTTAACTTCAATCGCAACGCGGACGGCACCCCCCAGAATCCCTATCAGTACATGGTGCTGGACGTGGACCCAAGCACGAACGACGTCAAACGCGACACGATCGGCACCATCCTCATCAATCCGCTGGCTTATGGCTACGTGGAGCAAACGGTAAGCGGCCAAGCGGTCCTCTTGCAGGCCCGTGCCGACTATGATGTTTTCGACTGGCGCATCCTCAAAGAGGATTTCAAAGTGCCGGATAGCGTTCCCTACCAGTATCAACTGGCGCTCGGCAACCTGAAGCACCATTACGGCTATGAGCCGGACGGCACGCTTTTCCTGGGAATGGGGTTCGAAGTCCCCAACGAGGACGGCACGCCGTGGGACTTTGAGAAGCGCGACGTGGTAGTGCAGGACCTGGCGACGGGCGGGATCATCACCAAAGCGGGCGCCGGCGGCTTCGCAGTTAACTACTCAATCGGCATGCTCGTGTTCAACCCTGCCCAGGAGCAGTTGCAACCGACGCCCGCGCCAACGACGCCGTGCCTATTTGAGACTTTACCTTTGACCAATGTGCCCGTTCCCGTTCCCGTCCAGGGCATGACGGTCCGCGTCTATTACATGGCGAACGGCGAATGGGCCACCCAACTCTTGAAATCCGATTCTAGCTATCAGTTGCTGACCAACACCTCGCCCGCTTCATCGCCGCTGCCCGGGCAAGTTTTCATCACGGCTCCGCTGACCCCTTCCGGAAGCAGCACGACGGTCACAAACAGCGATCCTACGATTTCCTTCCCGACCGTGGATGTGGGCGCAACGGTTACCATCGACCAGATCTGGTATGACGCTTCCAACAGCACGATTCCCGAACTGATGAGCGGCCAGTCGTTCATTGTCAAGGCTGCAGACCACGGGCACCCCTCTTCTGCCTACATTACGCTTACCGACATCGATCCCTACGCCACCGGCGAGGACTTTTCGAACAACTACTCGGTTCGCGGAGTCAAGGGATTGAGCCTTTCGGTGAGAGTGCTCTGGAACCCGAACTTCTTGACCTACACCCAGGACTCGTCGACTAACGTTACACAAGTGTTTAACCAGTGGGCGCAAGGATGGCGGCACATTACCACCGAAGGTATTTTGCAGCGAGGATCGATCGAGGAAGAATGAGCAAACGAAGAGTCTCGGCATTTACCCTTCTGGAAATGTTGGTTGTCCTCGCCATCACTGCGGTGCTGCTCGGCATCATCATCGTGCCGGTTATCCAGAGTTTCAACTTCACGCGTGCCGCTGAGAGCTTTGCCGAGCAGCAGCAGCGGGGCCGCATCCTCGTTGATCAGATCGCAAGAGATATCGCCAGTGGCGTCGCAGTTGCGGACAATGAGGGAGTCAACGGCGAGTCGATCATCCAGCTTTCCTATAACGGCAACAACGACATCGAGGAGCCCCTTTATTACTCCCGGCTCGATATCTACAAGCCTGCTCTAGGCGGCGCCTCTTTATCGATAAAAACGGACATATCGTATTTATCGATAAAGGCGGACACGGCGACCCAACGCTCACCGGACCGGACGGTCAGATTTCGTTTCCCGCCGCGTCCGGCGCCACGATCGTTCGCTATTTCCTATGCCTGCAGAAGCCGATCACGCCGAATCCGAACGCTTCTCCAAGCACCGCGAGCTATCTTCAGGCGTTCTACAACAACCCATATGACGGGGTTCTGACTCCGCTCACTTCCGCAAACGAAGACCTGGGCGAGAATCTTTACGTCCTTCGGCGGATCGAGTTTCAGCCCTATACCGCCGGTGGAAGCGCACTTTCGCCAAACAGTACCCTGTTCAAGCTGATCCCCGACCCCAATCACCCGGGCCAGCAGATGCCGTATCTGAACGATCCTTATTGGTGTTGTCTGAGCCCGAACGATCCCTATGTGGGAACCAACATCGCCGCGCAAAATGCACAGGCTGCGCGTATCCAGGCGATTATCGCGGCCTCCACCATCGTGACCGAAGAGAACCGGTTTGACATGATTCAGCCGCTCTACGATTACTCGACGAGAAAACCGCTCTTGGACCAAAACGGCAACCCTCGAGTGCTGAGCCTCATTCAGTTCAGACCGAGTCCTGTAAGTCAGGAGCCCGCGGTAGGACCAAACCCGGTTGGCCTGGGGAACGAGACCCAGGTGCCAGGCGGCCAATCGGTCTCGGGTACCGGAACCGTGCTTAATTTCCCGAACCTCGGAATCGCGCCGAACGTGCTCCGAACGTCCTTGGCGGATTGGAGCGGCGCGGTGATCCAGGTCATGCCCTACAACGGCAGCAGCGCGTTCTCCTCGAACATCTATCAAAACGACTTTCTGCAGCTGAACACGAGTTCCGATTCGCCGGTGCTGCCGGGTAGCACCACGACGCCCCCTATGACCGAGCAGAACCTGTTGATGCTCAATCCTTTCCTCAACACGAGCCTGCCGCCAAACCTGGTGCTGTTCGATCTCAACTGGTATGCCAAGTCTATTGCGTACAGCAACAGTACTCCAATCCAATATCCCTATCCGTTCTCGCAAGCTCTCTACCAGGGCGAGCAGGACGACCTGGCTGCGGGAATTCCCGACTGGCTGACCCTTACCCAGACGATGGCCTATACGCCGCCGACCAGCCCTTACCCCGGCACAACCTTCTCCTTCCGGGACGAGTTCATCCCGTTCGAATACGATCCTCACAAGGGGCAGATCAATCCCGCGTTCGGCAACTGGGAAGTGGGCAACCCCAACAGTTCCTCACCAAACGCGGACAACGTCCCTGAGATTTCCACTACGGCGACGGTGGGCGAACCAGACCTGGATGCAATGACTCCGAGTCAAGACACTTCCTCCCAGGGAACCGGGGTGAGCTTCAACTCGGCTCAGTTCTCCTCGATCAACGAGTTCTACAATGTGGTCTACAACCAGTTCCCGAACCTGGCTTCGGGGAACAACGTTCAGCGATTTGTCGATCTTCGCATGGTTCCCCAGGATGATGGTTGGGCGAGTCCGATGGATCCGGAGCCAAGTGCCGCTTCACCTCTCGCTTACAATCTGAACGCAATCCCCGGGGGAACGCCAAACTGGCAGACCGGCAAGACTCCGTGGGCCATGGGTTGGACCGGTTTCGACAATGTCACGATCGTGCCTGGAAGCGATGAAGTGATCGCTCCGGATCAGGTCCCGGGTCCCAACTACGGCAACCCGGTCCGGTATACGCGGGTTCCTTCAAATCCCGGCCCCAATCAATACAGCATCAACTATGTGAACCAGCCCGAGCCCGATCCCGCAAGCGGCGGCTATCAGAGTATCGATCCCTCCATGACGGTTGGCCCCGCCAACCAAACTTGGGATCCTTTGCTTCGCCAATGGGAACTGGACGGCAAGGCCCTTGACACCACCGACCCGGTCACGATGATTCTGCAGCCTCGGTACAAAGTCGGTTACGTTCAGTTCGATTCGGATGCCAACACGGTGTTGCCGGCAGGCTCGACGGGAGCGACGCCAGACAGCGGCTTCGTGAAAATCAGCTACCGATTTCAGTTCAACCGGCCAGCCGATGCGATTTCGGTGAGCTACGATTCGCGGCAGCTGATTAACGTGCTACTTTCCATCCGCGCTTACCCGCAAACCACGAACATGCCGAACGCTCAGACCGTCACACTACAAGCGTCCGCGCCAGTTAAGAACTTCATTCGATAAGCCATGAAAGGAAAATCTCGAAACAACCGGTTTCTAAAGGGCCAGACCCTCATTATCGCGTTGATCATCCTCTTTGTCCTGTTGATCATCGGCTTCGTGTTTCTAGGGATACTCAACCGGAATATCATTCAGGCAAGTAACGCGCAGCAGCGATCACTGGCCGCGGACCTGGCCGATGCAGGCGTCCGCTATGCCCAGGAGCAGTTGCTCAACAGCCCGCTCGGTGCGGACTGGAGACCCGCTCCAACATTGCCGCTTGTCATTGAGGACGGCGCCACCCCGCCGAACATTTATTCCTATCCGGCCAAGCCGCCTCCCAACAACGTGCCGCTTTATGCCGACGACCCCGACTACTACTGGCTGCGTCCAGCTTCGCTCCAGCAGTCCACAAGCACCCCCACTTCTTCCGGGTTCTTTCTTTCCGGGCTGCAGCCGCTGAACCAAGTAGATATGGGCGGTCCTGATGGCTTGGGGCCATTTTCGAGAGTTCAGTTTAAGAACGGCCGCGCGCTCATTCGCGTCCGCTACGCACCGAGCGATATCGATGTCAACGCGGGTTCCACCGATCCTGCCTCCTATTACGGGCCCCTTCGCCAACCGGGGCTTGCGCACATGTATACGATCATCGAGAGCGTGGGCCGGCCCGGGCTCCTGAATCCGAACGACCCCACAACGGTGCCGCAACTGACCAACCTGCCGGCCGTGAGCCCCTACGTTAACGCCAACAACGCGGTGATGTACCAATACTTCCCAACGGAAGCGGCGCTTCAGGGCGCGGAGTCGGTCTGGGCTCAAGCCGACAACCAGTTTGTTCAATCGCGTAAGCTCATGGCCTTCGCTTCGATCGGAATCATCGACCACCTGCTGTTCATCACGAACAAAGAGGGAAGCCAGAACACGATCGGAGTGGGGATTCCAACCGACCTTGGCGTTTCCGACCCCGGCAACCCAACCGCATCCCCGATGCCCGCACTGGTGATGGGTAACGGTTTGCCTTATACAAACTCGGGACTGCCGGCGCTCAACGGTTCCAACCTGCCCGGTGGTGCGAGCATCTACGTGAACGGCAACGTGACGTTCTACGGAAACATCATCGCGAATGTAAACCAAACGCTAGGTGATGCGATCTGCGTAGCGGGCACGATCACCCAGGGCACGGATTCGGTTGGCGCGAACCCCGCCAGCATCCAGATGAACGTCTATCAGGGCCTGAACGAGATTTGGGGGCCTTCGCCAACGGCTCAGCATCCTGCAACCCCTCTCGTCATCAGCAGCGATTCCAGCAATGGCGGACCGATGTCCAGCGCGGACCCTGCATTCAATACGAACAACGGTGTCTACCGGGACGACGCGACGACGCCGGACGCCAGTCTTCAGCCGCGCGACGTGCCGACGAAGCAGCCGCCCTCGATCCTGCACATCGATCCGGATACGAACAATAACCGTTACCTGACGATAACCAGGGACAGCGGACCCATCGGCAGCGCGGGTTATGCGGGCCAATACGGACATGGAGCCGGCGTGTATGTGAACAACTCCGCCGATCTGCAGGTCCAGAACGATCCCAACGGCCACATCATCGCCAACAGCACGGAGTCGTTGTTCTACGATTTTCTGAACCCGGACAACGGCCAGCCCGGCAATGCCTGGCAGGGACCCTACTACGTTCCTCCCGGAGCCTATCTGCAGCTTGAGCCCGATGGTTTCTTCATCACTTTGGACAACCAACAGACCTTCAAGGACATGAACGGAAACGATTCCGGTCTTAGCCAGATCCGCTACCGAATAGGAGCCGTGACGGTGAATAACCAGCAGCAGAACTACATCGTGGACACCCTGACCCCGAACGTGGACGTGAATGCGGCCTTCGGCTCTATAAACTTCTCTCTCGGCCAGCCTTTCAACGGAGTTCTCTATTTCGAAGGAAACTTGAGAGTACGCGGCTCGATCCCGACGTCTTGTCCGTTGACCGTGGTTTCGATGGGGAACATCTACATCGAAGGATCGATCACGAAGGGCATCTATAACGCGAATTCCGCTAACCCCGGAATCATTGCCCAACTCCCCACTACCGGCCTTGCGCTCCTTGCTCGCGATTACGTGGTGGTGAATACCACCCAGTTCTTCGGCCCGGGGCCGAATCCGGTTACCCCCGGCCCGGCCAACCCTCCCTCGATCGATCCGATCGATATGCCTCCCGCATTGGGCAGCCAAATCGGCCTTCTTTCTGAACTGCTGCTCGACCCCGATCACAGTCAGAGCGGCCAACCCAATAACCTCAATCCTTCCTTCTGGACATGGTACTCGGGCGAGTACGCCACTGGACCGTCCGGAACGTCACCGGAAACGACCAATATGCTGTTCACATGGACGAAAGACAACTCGAGCGCGGCCGAAACCTACGTTTCACTGGACGTGGATGAGGGCGTGGGCAGTTGGAACTACCTGTTCCCCCAGGCGGATGGCCAGCCCAACGACCCCGTTTACACGCTTGGCCTGGAATCCTATCAGGTTTACAACAAGTATGAGAGCGCGAACTTTCCGTTCCTCGTGCCGAATAACGTATCGACTTTGGGCGTGGCCAACTACTCCCCGAACACAAATACGAGCGCAGGGGCCTTTGGCGGAATGCCCGAGGTTTCCACCCCGTTCACGCTGCATCCGCCCGCAAACACTCCCAACGCCCCCGCCGGCGATCTGTACGTTGGCAGGACGGCGATTGTGCCGGACGATATCCGCATCGAAGCCGTGATGTATGCCGAAGAGGGCTCGTTCTTCATCATCCCCGGCGATTGGTACAACACGAACTACAACGACACGCGAGCCAACTATCTCAGTGGCGGCAGCAATGATCTCCAGCGGTTGACCGACTACGGCAACTCGCCATACATTCCGTTCTACCAAGAGCCGCTCGATGTAAAGATCACGATCGTTGGAGCCATCAACGAGAATCTCCCGGCTCCGGTGAGCCAACAGGTGCAGATGTATCAGAAGTGGGGATGGATCCCTGCGTACCATGGAGCGTCCGGCGAGCAGATCCCAACCGTCCATAACGACAAGGCGGACGGGTTCGATGTGTATGCGACGAGCGGAACTCCAGCCACCTATGTGCCCAATCTATATCTGAAATACGACCCGAACCTTGGGACAGGGCGCATGGGCGGCTTTGAGCCATCGACCACCAACGGCCCGCTTCGCAAGAATCCGCAAGATCCAACCGGGCTTTCTATGTTGCCTCCATTGCCGTGCCTGCCGGTGAGCCCGACGCTGTTTTATTTCGGTGAGGTCAACCCATGATCCTGAAGAGAGCGTTGTTCGCCGCATGCTGCCTGCTTGCCACGCTTGGCGTGGCGCAAACGAAATACGCGCTGCAGTCCAGGACGATAAACGTCGGCGTGGTCCTTTTGGAAGCCGACACCACATCGTATACCGGCACCCCGGAGATGAACAACTGGACGCCGTTTGTTTGGTACAACCTCGATCTGGATACCGCGGTGAAGCCGTCCGGTTGGAGTTTTGACAACCCAACCCATGAAAGCGCGCTGGTTTCCTCGTTCAGCCGGTGGAACGTAATCACGGGTGGCACCCTGCCGGCGACGGGAACCAGGCTTTCCAAGAACATGGCCCCCTATTGGGAAGTCCAGCTTGAAAATTTGACCGAAGCCCAGATTGCCCAATTTAACGTTCTGCTGATTTCGGCCCACGGCTATACCGAGATAACCCCGGATGAGCGCGAGAAGCTGCACAGGTTTATGGATCAGGGCGGCATCGTCTGGATCGATCTTGATCGCGCCACATTCACCGCAGGCATGGATTTGTTCGACACTTTTCCCATGCCGTTCACTTTCTCGACCGCCACGAGTGTGCCGAGCAACTTCTTCGCGAACTTTCTGGACCCGCTGCTCAGCTTTCCGTTCGGCATCACCTTCAGCGACCTCGCGAATATGACCGGGCCGAACCCATTCTATAACACAGGTGGTTCGTTCGCCGGTATCACCACGCTGTCCACCGGCAACTATTCCGGCGAACTGAGCTCCGGCGGGGCAGCCCCGCTGATCGCCGATTCGTTTCGCATGAACTCCATTTTTGGAACGTTTGGGTCACCCACAAACTCGGTGATTTCTACTTTTCAAGTGGGAGACGGCTATGAAGTTGTGACGACCAACGACATGGCGACCCAACTGGGGAACGGGCAATTGAACGTCTTTACCGCAGCGATTCCGACCTTTACGGCCTACAACAACTCGGCGGCCAAGCTCGTCTCGAACATGGTCGAACTCAGCTCCCAGTACGGCCAGCAGGGCAAAGGATCGCGAAAAGCAGGCGGCTCCAGTGCGGATATCGGCGCCCCCTTGATGCAAGAGTGGAATGACACGATTTCCTACACGTCGGCTGTCAGCTATGGTTATGCTCCACCGGTTGCTTATAAGAATCTAGTCGTGGTTTCAGCGAAGGACCCTGCAACCGGGCTTCCCACTGTGTTCGTTTATGATGCCCACCCGATTGAGAGCCTTTCGGGAAGTGGAAACCCGGATGACGGCTACCAGGATTTCAGCCAAGGCACGAGCTACGACCTCGTTTTCAAGGGCATTGAACCGGCAAGCTTATCGAGCACGGGCGTCACTTTTTCGGCTCCCACCTGTGTCACCGTTTCTAATGCGTCAGGAACAAGCGGCACGCCGGTGCAGCCTGTATTGCCCGACCAGATCTGGGTCGAAGATTCCAACGGCAATATGCTGGAGTGGAATGCGTTTGGCCACTTCACCGATGGCCTCCAAGCCGCCGAACCGGCCGATCACTTTGTAGACCCCGGTTTGCCCGCGTATCTTCCGCAACTTGGGGCGGCAAGCTTTGACACGGGCGTTGCCTCCGCGGGACCTTATGCCCCCACTTTCCAGGACGGGCTCCTTTTCGTGACCGATATGACCGGTCCCGCGCCCAACGTTGGCCGAGTTTGGATCGTCGATCCCACCACTCCCGATCAGCCCCTGATGTCTGAAAGCGCCAACAATACAACCGGAACGGAGGTCCCGTGGGTGTGCGGAGGAAATGGTTGGAAGTACAACGCGGAAACATCGGGCCCATCCACCGTTGGCAATATTCCCGTTTATGAGAGCCCGGGCGCAAGTGACCGCGTGGTGTACGTTCCCATGCAGCCATCGTCCTTGAACTCCACCACGGCCGGTTTTGTCAGCGAATGGTTCGGTCGAAAAGGTGAGAGCCAGGTGTTGACCGTAGTCGGAGGGCAGGCGACGATTACACCGGACTGCGATGGCAAGAACCTGACTCCCTATTTCCCCGGCGCTGCCGACATGGGTAATGCCACATTGATGTCATTGGCGCCGCGAATTACCCTGATGGGGGCCAACGGGCCTGCGAACGCAAGCGACACAGAAGCGACGATTTCCTCGATCGCTCCCGGCTCGGGAACGTCCTCAAACGCGCTCGTGATAACGTTTAACACGAGTTCAAGCTGGTACACGGCCAACGTGACGGGCACTCCGCCACAGGTCACGGTTCGAATCGATTACACGGTGGACTGGAGCAACCTCGGGAGTCCGAATCCCGACTTCACGCGCTCTTCCATGAATTTCCCGGACGATATCAACCGCGAGAGAAGGATCGTGGACAATATCGCCTTGGGGCCTACCGGCATCATGTATATGGTGGTGAGCACCACCAACCCTTCGGGTGATCTGACTCACCCGCCCGGTGGAAGTTATTACGCGATCCAAGAGCAGGGGGTGGGCAACTTTGTGGTGCTGGACCGATACTCGCTCTACGACTTGCACACGGAGACCCTGTCCGGCGTGTCCCCGGTGGCTACAGTTCCTCCCACTCTGGAGAACGTGGACCCGCTTATATCGCTCTTTTCCGGCCTAGGAAATGCCACCAACCCGAGCCAGCTTCAAGACTTGACATTCACAAGCGGGCCGGTGGTTTCAAACGGCGTCGTGTACGTCACCGCGCAAGGAGACAACGGCTTCTCTCCGCCGGTCGTGGACACGATCCTGCTCGCGTTCAATGCGCAGCCGCCGCCAGTGACGATCAATGTATCCAACGTCAGCGCCGGGTTTACTTTGATGCAGTACGACATGGACGAGACGCAAACGCGCTCCGCCCCCACATCTCCATGGGTATTGCCTTCCACGGTTTACACCTTTATTCCCTCGCCGACGACCGCCATATCGGGCGGAACTACGGGAAGCAATACGTCCAACGGCGTGATATACCTGAGCTCGCTGACCTCGGCCGGCGGCGGGCAGCAGCTGGCAGGGTGCTTCAGCACGAGCCAGCCGGTGGTTCTGCGCCAAGTGGGCAGCCCGGACACTCTGATTTATCCGGATGCCAATGGAAGCCATTGGTCTCCGTTGCAGTGGTACACGGTGTTCACCGGCTCCGGGCTCCCCCCGGGCACCTCTATCAACACGGCTCTGGGACCGCCAATGGTGAGCGGCAACACGGTTTATGTTCCAACATCGAACCCAACGCTGGACTTGCTTTACAACTCGGGCAGCCCGTTTTCTTATCCAGGCACTCCGTACGGGATGGTTTATGGGATCTCAACCAATATCTCTAGCACGGATCCCTACCTCATTTCCGATCCGGCCCACCCTTGGCAAACCCAGCTTGCGGAGTTGAATGGCGGCTCGAGTCCGGTTTCGGTAAACAATATTGTTCCGAATCCAGACTTTTTGTGGCCGCAGCTAAGCGGAGTGACCAGCACCGTTCAGCTTGCCACCCGCTTGAGTCAGGCCACGCTGGGGCCGCAATGGAACTTTTCTGAAGCGACAGCCGCGCAGCCGAAGCAAGCCAGCATGGCTTTGGGCGTCGTTGGTGGAAACGGAAGACTGTTTGCTTGGTCCGATATGGGGCTCTATGCCTTTGAGCGCGCGAATATCTATGTCGCCGACTCCAACCGCGTTTCCTCTTTCGACTCAGACGGTAACCCGATGTGGTCCACCGATCAAACCCAGAACATCGGTTCTACCGGTTACGTGGGAACCGTTAAAAAGCTTGTAACGCCGTGCCGAGCCTACTCCACCGACAACGGCCAAGTGCTTGTGGTGGATCCGGGCAGCAACCGGCTCGCGATTGTCGATCAGACCGGCCTCGAGTTGCGATCGATAGAAGGTTTCAACGTTGACCCAGGGTTCGCTCCCGATGGATATTCCTCCGGCGAATCCACCAAGCTTTCCGCGCCGAGAGATGTTCAGGTTTACACCTCCGTGGTGCCGGCGGCCAACAACAGTTACACGAGCCCTGCGCCCGCGGGAACCGAGTATTGGGTCCACTATCTGATTGCGGACTGCGGAAACGGTCGTCTGGTGGATATCGTCGACCGGTACACCTACGATGCCGTGTTGGATGGCCCTGGCGATCTTGTGCTGAACAGCAGCGGCGTGCCCGTGCAAGGCGTGCTGTACTGGCACACGCCAACTTCATATTCCGGCGCGGGTTTCAGCTACACGAGCTTGGCGCGGGCTTACGATCCGACTCTTACGAACGGGGCGGGAACGGGCGCCTACGTTATAGCCGCCGGAGTGGGGAACACTTCGATCAACAACGTTCTCCAAACTCCTCCAAGTGCGCAGGTTGTCAACAGTTCCCAGGTTTCGCCGGCAAAGGGCGGAATCATTATCTTCCCGATGATCGCCGGGGTCGCGCCCGTTCAGGTCAGCACGATTGCCCTCCCGGCTTTCACCGGCCCGCTCTTTGTGCCAACGTCCGAACTTGCAGGGACTTGGGGTGCGACTTCTCCTTTGACTCAACGCAACATCGGCGCCGTCAACTCGTTGACTGCCAAATACTTCACCCCAATCGGCCAGGGTACGCCAAGTCTCAGCTTCCTATTTACCGACCAGACCGGCGCTTATGAGATCTATGCGGGTACCGGCGCAACATCTCTTGCCGGACAGGCGTGGACTGTGGATTGGATGTTGCCAAGATCGTTGCCAACTTTGGCCGGTACATCGAACAGCTACCTCGAAGTTCCAGTCTATAGTGTGATGCGACAAGTTGGCACCTCGAACACCCCCACCCCGGACAATCCGCTCGATTTCGTGCCCACGTACGCGGAGCGGCTTGCTTCGGGAGACATCTTGGTGGTGAACGGGTATTCCGGCCGCTACCGAAAAGCGACAAGCTCAGTTGACAACGTTCCGTTCACGGGCGAGGTTTTGGAGTTGGATCCATCATATTTCAACCCTGCAAACCTGAATCTTGGTTTCACCACGAATGCGATCAAGGCCGTGCTGTCAACGATTACCGGCGCCAGGAACATCGTCCAACCGCTATTTGCGGACCGTAGATAAAGAGTTTTTTGATGATGAAACGCGACATTCGAGGCCTTATAAAGACCGCCTGTGCGGTGCTTCTGACGACCCTAGCCGGATGGGCGTCTGCCCAGGACTGGCCAACTTTACAAGGGAGCGACCACGAACGGGCGTCAATACCGTCCCGTCCACAACACCGGGAACTGCTTCACTGAACTGGTTTCTGCCGGCAAACTACGCGGCCACCTTCTATCGCCAGGTGATGTCGCCAGAAGTCAGTCAAACGGCCGGAACCAACACTTGGGTGCCTGTGAACTACACGACGGTTAACGTCGAAGCGAACGATGTGTACGTCCCGGCCTCAACCGGCAACCCTACCGAAGACACGTTTTCAGGCTACGCGGCCTATCAAGCCGCCCTTGGAACCAACACGGAGGTCGATTACGACTACACTCCCTCTGTTCCGTCCTCCGGCGATCCGAACCAACCGACGGTTCCGGCTGCCGGCGATACCGTAAGCACCGTCACCTGGAAAGTCGAACCCGCTAACTCCACGAACCGGATCGCAGGCAGTTACGGGCTGTCCGTGTGGATACCCCAGGGCCCGACCGAGTCTCTAACCGCAACGCAGCAAACCTTCCAGGCTCAATATGAAGTGTTTACGATCACCGACTCGGCGGGGAACACCTACACCGACGTCGTGAACGTCTACAACGGCGGCTCAGGGTGGATCCCGCTTGGGAACGGCGGCGCGCCTACGAACAGAACTTTCGCCTATGACGGCGTGAACCCGATCCTTGTTACCCTTTATAACACCGTTCCCGCGAACACGCTGGGGCAGCTTGAGGATGTAGTGGGGAACTTCGTGTATGCGGACGCGGTCGAGGCGGTTCCGCTAACCGGATCGTACACCGCTTCGCCCATTATCAGCCAGTTCACCACGACGGGCGCTTCGCCGACGGTCGTCACCAACGTGGTGTCGGCGCTCAACCACACTTCCAATGTTCCCGGGTTGGGCGGAAGCTTCAAGCTGGGGAGCGGCGATACCGGCAACGGAACTTGCTCGCCGATCTCCGTTTCGCCAAGCGCATCCGTGGGCGTTTATACGTTTACGTTCACTTCGGCAACCACTGCTTCCGGAACTGGGCCGGGTGGCGCAGCCCTGCCTGGTCTAACTGTGGGAACGCCGTATAGCGCCGCCGGAATTGAATTCACGATCACTGCGGGAAGCACCGCGTTTGTTTCTGGAGACACTTTCACCATCAATGTGTCTGGTTCGGCAACCAGCTCGAGCCTGACGCAAGGCGTGGTGATGTCCTCCACCTTTAATACGGGCGGTAATCGCTGGACCTGGTCTCCGAGCGAAGTTGCCGCTTCCACGCAGGTGCTGGACTACGGAAATGCCGCGGTTACCGCCGCCCCGCCCTGGGCGCAGACCACGGTAAACGGCACAAAGGGAACCTCTTGCTATACCGCGTCTACCGTCGGCTCGCTCGCTTCCGCCAGTGCCGTGACCTACGCCCCGACATCGAACCTGAAGGACGGGTCCTACCCGATTTACATGTGGATTCCCGGCAACAGCGGCACCTTCTCGTTCGACCAATACGAGACGGTCCAGATCTTCGAAGGCACCACCGTGACCACGGTAACTGTGGATTGCAGCACCTCGAGCGGCTGGGTGCAGCTTGGGACGCGCGCATTTTCTCAGAACAATGCAGCCGGCGAACCGCTCAAGGTCGAAGTGCTGAACTACAGTGCAGCGGCACCGACAGCACGCGCACCGCATTTGCGGACGCGATTGAGTTCGTGGGATCCGATAACCTCGCGATCAACTCCACTCCGGTTCAAACGACTTGCTTGGTCTGTCCGCCGGGAAGTAGCACGCCGGTCTCCACTCCTGTTACCCTGGTAGCCGCAGAAGACGGACGCATCTATTGCTTGGACTCCACCGGAAACGGCTACGGGGGAACGTTCGTGTACTGGACCTATCCGACCTTACCGAGCTTTGGCACGGATCCGAACCAGGTGGCAGGGGCCGATGGACCCGGACCGACTGCGATCATGCCGACGTCGTTTAACATGAGCTCGGCGGTGGTTGAGACCATCGGCGGAGTCCCCTACCTGTACATCGGCTCTCAAAACGGCAGGGTGTATGCCATTAACATGGAAGGCCGTGGGGATGGAACCATGACCCAGCCTGGCACTACCAGCCGGCTCTGGTCTTTCCCGAACGACTATCCTGCAACGGCGGTGACCAGCAGCCTTGGCCCGATTTCCGGCTCGCTTGCCTTCGTGAACGATGGAGTTATGGCGGCGTCGGTGATCGTTCCGACTTCTCAAGAGGCAGAATTACGTTTTGGACGCAGCGGGCACGCCCGCGACTCATACGACGACCATGCACTGGGCGTCCCGGGCACGGACCTGCGCCGTCCGGCCTTAGCACTTGGTCGAGTACAGCGACCTGGGGGTGAGCCGCTCTGGGCCAATCCAGGCAACGCCTCCGCACAGGACAATATTTACGCTACCGCGGCGCCCGATAACGGCACTGGCGGCTCCGGCTTTTCGCAGTTGTTAGAGGGCGTAGCCCCAGTTCCCTGTCCAGCATTCCCTCGAACGCAGTGATCACCGGCATCGTGGTGACGATTGAGCGTTTTGCCACGCCGGGAACCACCAGCGGCTCTACGCCACTCTATATTCGAGACCACGAGGTCGAACTGATCAAGGGGGCACCCTTGAAACGGCGGTCAACCGCGCCGACATCGCGGATAACTGGCCCACTTCGCCTGCTGCAGATGCGGCGAAAACATATGGAGGCGAAGAAGACCTTTGGGGCCAGACTTGGACCCCGGCCGATTTCGGAGCCGGATTTGGCGTGGCGCTTCGCGTCACCGGCGACGGCAACAGCACCAATGGCGATACGCTTGCGATTGCCAACGTGGACTCGATCCAGATCCAGGTCTTCTACACGGCCCAGGCATCCATCGGATCGGTCGTCTCGACGCCAACCGTGGCGTTCGGCGACGTATATTTCGGCACCCTGCTCAAGAGTGGCGATTCGACCAACAAATACTCCGGTTTCTTTGCCCTTAATGAGGACACCGGCACCCCCGACCCCAACTGGGTGACCAATAACAGCGGCAATCCGCTCGGCCAGTTCAACGGCACTTCTGCATGGAACCAATTCGAACTGGGCGGCGGCGATACGGGCAACGGATCCTGCTCGACGATCACCGCGTCTACAGCCTCGCCGCCTACGCCGGGCACCTATCTGTTCACTTTCACGTCTGCCACGACCGCTACCGGCGTCGACCCCAACGAACAGCCGGTTCCCGGAACCGTCACCTTGGGCACCTCATTCACGGGTGACGGACTGACCTTCACCGTCTCTGCGGGCAGTACCCCGTTTATCGTGGGCGACACCTTCACGATAACGGTTGGCACTCAGCTTGGAAACTTCGAAAGCGGCGCGGTGGCCATTCCCGCAAGCGTTCTGGGCAGTTTCACCAGCGCTCCGGCTTCTTATGCCCCGGGTACCACCTACGCGCAGGGCGCGTTCGTGAGCTACACCACGGCTACTAGCTACTCGCCAAGCACGATCTATGTTTCCCTCCAGTCAAACAACATGGCCGAGGAGCCCGATATTTCGCCGACTTGGTGGACGCCGATAACCGACAGCATCGTCGTGATCGAACGACAACCAGTTCCTCACCTCGCTGTACGCCGATGGGCCCAATGCCGGCAAGGTTCAATGGACCACAAACTACCTGGGGACCACCGTCGTTGGAAACCTTTCTTACGCGCCGGTGACAGTTTACGACGATTCTTTGTCCGGCAGTCAACTTGAGGCGGCCCTAGTAATGGTACCAACCGCCGACGGCCGGTTTGACGGCATGTTTGCGCTCAACGACGGGTTCCTCAACGATGGATGGGAGCCGGTTGGTCCCTTCTTTGGCGCGAAAAACGTCCAGTGGAACCGGCAGGCCTGGGAATACGTGGCAACCGGGCCCATCACCGCCTCGATGGCGGTAGGAAGCAACTACGCGCCCAGTCTCTCGCCCCCACCCCCAACCGGCTTCATGTACGGCGCGGACGGGAACGGAATCTTGTACGCGTTTAGCAACATCGCGTATAGCGGAAGCGGCATTGCGCCGGGCGGAAGCACCACCGTAGCAAACAATCCCGGATCGACCACCACCGCTCGAGATTTCACGAACACCGAGATACGTTTCGTGACCGCGGCTGTTTACCAAAAGGCTCTAAAGGGCACGCTGCAAATTCAGCGACCTGCAAACTGGGCAGATCACGGCCCGCCCGTTCGACGTTGGCGAACAGCTGTACATAGCTGTCTTCAACTTCCCATACACGGAAATGGTCACCGGGGGGGCGGCCCCTCCTCAGGTTCGGCTGCAGTTTAGCGTCGGCTCCTATTCGAACCGGACCAGTGTTCTTCCGGCTCAAAAGATTCTCAGTGGCACCGTGCCTCCCACGCCCACCGGGAGTTCCGTCAGCGATGGTTACGCGATCCTGCCCTACGGGATCATGCAGTCCGGCCTCAACGCACTGCCTCCTGGCACGCTGACGGTGACGACATCCATCAGCAGCACTCTGCTTTCAACGGGAGGAGGGCGGGCTCAGGCGAGAATCTCCACCGGAGCCGGCTCTTCGTTCATTTATTGCGATATCGCGAATCCCCTGGCCGTGTTCACGAATCCAAGCAACATGATTAACACCGGGATCGGTTACTACAGCACGCCCAACGCAGGCGGAGACACCGCCCACCAAGTTCTTTCGAACGGCAGTCCGGCAGGAAACCCCGCAAGCGCGAACATACCCGGCTCCGACATCGTGACCCAGTTGATGGAGCCGATGGCGCCGAACGGGCCCTTGAGCCATGGTTCGAGTTCCACCCAGACTCTTTACATTACGGACCGGTCGCTGATCGCAAACTTGTATGGAAAGGGGATCAGCAATCTGCGAGTCCAGCGGGCCGATCTTCAGTGGACGTATCTTAGCACCCAGACTCCCACGTCGCCCATTACGAACCCTTTCAGCTCGTTGAACGATATCTTCGCGCCGATGGAAGATTATCCGATCAACTCGCCCAACGACAGCTTGGACTATCCCAACATCACGTCCGACAACGTGACCTTTGTTGACAATCCGAACGTCAATCCACAGGATCCTACCTATCAGGACGCCAGTCTCACGGCGGCGACGCCGGTCACAAGCCCGGCATACGTTTACAGCCTCACCACTCCCCAGGGCAGGACTCTGAATCCAACCCCATTTTCGGTGACTCTGAACGTGCCGCCCTATCAGCCGTCCAACACAACGCAACAGCCCGACTCAACCTCCACCCAGCAGTCTGCCGGATACATGGGCAACTACGCGGCGTTCCTGGATACCCTGGGCACGGGCCTGCTTTCGCCGACAGGCGGGAACTATCCGGCAAACCGTTGGTTCTACGTGGCGGCAGGAGTTGTGCCCAACTTCCGGTTCTTCAGCTCCACTTCGACGGTGGATCTTGGTTCGCTGCCAACCGGCGCCGGCGAATTGCAAAGTGAGGCTGACTTCGTGCCGGACAGCCCCGAGTTCTCCGGCATGTTCCAGCCGTTCAATGTCACGAACGTTGGCAACGTGAACCTGCTGAACCTGAATGTGGCCCGCTTTGGCGAAAACCTAACGGGAAGTCAGTTGCCATGGCAACTGCTCTCCAATAACGGCAACGAATATGACTGGATAGACGCGGGCCCAGGTGGTGGCGCAGCGCCCTACTACCACGTTCGCACCGATATTGACTATGCTTCCGGGTTCTCGCTGCTCTATCCGTTCGGAGTCGCGAACAACGTTCTCCAAAAGCCGAGGGTGGGTGACCGGTCGGGAACCACGATGACGCGTAATCCCGTCGTGCGGGCGAATGCCCACATTCCGGTTCCCCAAGGACCGTTGCTGGATGGAGCCAATACGCCGGCTCCTGCCCCGCCGCGAATCACGGTCACCCCGCCGTTTGGTTTGCCCGCCGACACCTACACCTCGCTGATGCGCGTCATCGAGGCGCCCGGCAGCTTGACTCTGGTCCCCGGCACCACAACAACGGCGTCCACGCCATTCACCAACCCCGGGTTCAGCCTCACCTACAAAGCGAGAGAAGCGCAGCTTACAAGCAAGCCGGATATCTTTGAGGACCCTCTGATCGACAACTACGAAACCGGGCACGACACGTTCGTGTTTGACAACGACGAGCCCGCAGCGTTTCGCGATATCTATGGGAACTTGCATGTTGCGTTCTCCTCCACAAGAGGAAGCAGCTTTGTGCCCGCCGGCAACCCGGTGGCTGCGGCTACCACGCGGCCCGACCAGCTCTTTGTGGCCAGCCTTCAGGCCAACCCATCAACCGGTCTTCCTACGAATCCGCTCTTGCCTAACTCGGACCTTGATGGTTGGCAGGTGCCAAGCGGGTCCACCGGTTATTGGTTCAGCCAGGACGCCGGACCCTATCCTTCGTCCCTCGTTTCTCTTCAAAACCTATTCCTGGTACCGCCTAGCTATACGGTGAACGGTCCTCCAAAGGGAGAACCGGCAAGATACGAAATTCCCGGCATTCCCTGCTCTGCCGTACAACCCGTTCTCTGCGAACGATCCACTCCAAGGGACCGCGAATGCGAACCCCTACATGGTATTCCTGGGACACATTCAGGTCAATACTGGAAACGCCTATGTGGACGACGACAAGGTGTTTATCAGCCAAGCGTCAACTGCGGCGGGTTCTGGCCTTACGTTTGCGACCTCGCCGTTTCCGATACCGCTGCCGGACGCGATCACCGCAGGAACAGCCAACACGAACCTGATCACAACCACTACGAAGGAGCGGCCATCGGTCGTTCAGTTCGGTCCCAATGCCACTGTGTTTTATGCGCAGAACGGAGGCGGCCACGGCCAGATCTATTACGCGCTGTTTAACGGGACCAGCTGGACCGCGAACACCGCCATGCAAATGCCGATTGGCTTCAGCTGGGTTGGCGCGCCGAGCGCGAGCGCCCGCATCTACCAAACCACCGCACCGAAGCTGACGGATTCGAGTGGAAACACTGTGAACGGCGTATTCGATCTCGCGTTCCCCGGAAGGTTGGGCGGCGAAACCCACTCGGACATCTATTTCGGCCGCATCGCAGCTGCCACCACAGGAAACGTGGGCCAACCGCTAAGCGGCTTCCTCGATCTTCCGCAGGCTTCGGGAGAGCCATTGACTGCGCAAACACGAGGGACCTACTATTCCAGCGGGGTCGCATGGGACACTGCCCAGCAAATCGTGCTCTCAATCGTGACGCCAAGCAACCCGGCCGGAGTCGTTCTCGTGAACACAAGCCTGACTAGCCCGCCGTTCCAGGTGAACCCGACGACCGGCATCATCGCAGCGGACAATTCCGTTCTCGGCGGCAAGGTCTATCTAAACCCGGCCACCGGCACGGTTCAGTTCACGAACGGTTCCTTTGCGGCAAATGTTTCGGTGACTCTAACCTACACGCCGAGGCTTCTGCGAGTCAGTTCCGGCGCGGTAACCGCCACCCACCCTGTGGTCTTGTACGACAACCGCGTGGACTCGAACTTGGACTTCTGGTGCACTCAGGGCAATGTAGCGGAAACCACGCCCCAGCCTGACGACCGGTACGACTTCATCTACACGGCGCCTTCGAGCGGCGCTGGACAGGCTGCAAGAATGTATATGTCCACCTACCGGCTAGGATTAGTTCTTCCCGAACCGGTGGAGACCGGTCTTGTCAGCGGCAGCCCAACGGTAACTTCATTGACGGTTTCGGGCAACAACGGGCCCTATCAGATCGATCCCACGAAGGGAAGGGTGTATTTCACCGACGTGGATGAAGGAAACACCGGTATTTCGATCACCTACACGGGAGTTAGCTCCACAGGCGTGACGAATATCTTCACCAACCTGCACGGAGCAACCGTATCGTGGATGAACGAGTCTGCGGAGAGCGCGGTTCCCCTGGATTCCGCGGTGAACGAAGGCCAGGTGTCGGCGTTCCTCGATCCGTTCGATCAGAACAATACTTCGGGAGTTCCAAGGCCGGGAATGATTTGGCTTTTCTGGACGAGCACTCGCGGCGGGGGCCCCGACGTGTTCTTCCAAACGATTGCTCCGAACTTTACGCCGGTTGTACCGGTGAAATAAGTCGGGATTTACGAGAGTGATGAGGAGATTGGGGGTCTTAAATTGTGTTTGCAACTTTATTCCGTAGTTTTGGAGAACGCCAAGCCCATGCATTGCGTCTTCTATTTGCGATCCCGCGCTCAGTTCGTTGACTTCAACCTCGGCGCGGTGATATGATAAGCAGGCTGTAGGCAAGGCTTCCACATTTATGGCGAAAAGGCTTAGCGGCGTCCTAGGGATCGACATCGGCAGTCGAAAAATCAAGGTCGCTGAGGTTAAATCACAAGGCAAGGGCCCAGTTGTGTCCGCATTGGCGATGATTGACACACCCGAGGGTGCGGTCGATCACACCGGCGTATACAACGCGGAGGCTGTTGGCCAGGTTCTAAAGCAGGTTCTGAGCCAGGCGGGCGCCACTGTAAACCAGGTTGTGGTTTCAATTGCGGGCCAGGCTTCGGTCTTGGTGAGAACGCTTGAAGTTCCCCGAATGAGCGCTGCCGAGCTTGGGGAGCACATGCAATGGGAAATCAACCGGAACATTCCTTTTGCGGAAAGCAACGTTCTCAGCGATTACAAGCAGCTTGAAGACGAGGACCCCAACAGCCCTAACATGGAAGTCGTTATGGCGATCTCCCCGCAATCCGCGATCGATACGGTCATCGCCTGCGTGAAGAAGGCGGGCCGGCAGGTAGCCGCGATCGACGTCCAGGCGTTGAGCATCGCAAGATCTCTGAAAGTGAGTTACGACGACGTCTATCTCGACAAAACAGTTTGCATCGTGGACGTTGGCCATCTCACTACTTCGATCAACATCTACAAGAATGGACGCCTGCTTCTTCCGAGGCAGGTTCCTGTTGGTGGGGAGATGTTCACGAAGGCGATTGCCGATGCGATGAGCGTGGGCATGGAAGAGGCCGAACTCCTTAAGCAGCAGAAATGTCATGTGCATGCTGACTTGCTTCAGCAAGCGCCGCCCGATGCCTTCTCCTACGGAGGCGTGGCGCCGATGACCGGGACGGATTCCGGAGTCCCTGGGCTAACCCAAGAGTTTCAACCCTATAATCCTTTTGCGGAAGATCCGCTGCCGGCGCCAGTTCCCGCCCCGGAGCCTGCCGTACAGGCCGCTGATGAGCCGGGGCAGTTCAACCCGGGCGTCTATGGCGAAGCGGAACCCCATGCTCCCGCAGTGGCTGTCCCCGAACCCGAGCCGGGAGACCAACCGAGCGGTTATGATCCCTATGCCGGCCATCCGGAGCCGGGTGCGACGATGCCGGAGCCGATCGTGGTGGGTGGCGCGGAGACGCAGAAGATCAACGAGGCGGTTGCACCCGTCCTGGAAGAGTTTATCGCCGAAGTTCGCCGATCCCTCGACTATTTCCGAAGCAAATCCGGCAATGTCGACCATGTGGTTCTAGGGGGCGGCGCGGCAAAGCTTGCGGGGTTGCCTGAAACCTTGGCCCAGGCGCTGGGCGTTCCGTGCGATCTAAGCGATCCGCTGCGAAATATCAACGTGAGCGGAAAGCGGATTGAGCCTGATTTTGTCGATGAGCATCGGCCCGACTTTTTGGTCGCGGTTGGTAACGGCCTTCATATCTTTTTCGACTAGCGCATGAAACTTAATCTTCTACCAACATCGGCGGCGCGACAGGGCGGATCAGGAATTTTCGCCTGGGTCCTGTTTGTGATCATTGTGGCTGCTTCGGTATTTGGCGCCATGAGAATGAACGGTCAGGCGGCTGAGGCTTTGGCGAAAGCAAAGGACGACGTTTCGGCCAACCAGCAGAAATCCGACGATGCCACGAGCCTTTCGGCAAGCGCGGACACGATCATCAAAGAGGCGAGCGGTCCGATGCTCAATACCAATTTGGTCCAGGCAATGCTGAAGCACAGCCGGGTGTATCCAGACTTTTACGACGAGGTTTTTCATTTCATCCCCGGCTACTTCCGGTTGACTTCGGTCCAAGTGGTGCCCAACGATCGCAATACGTGCCAGCTTACGATGACGGGCACCGTAGCCTCACTTCACGAGTATTCCGACCTCATTCTAGCGCTGATGCGGATCAAAGGCGCGCAGAGCGTGACGAGATCGGGCTATGAGATCCAAAATACATTTGTGCAGCCGCTGGATGCCACCGCGCAGCATACGTGGAAGATCAAGCCCGGCGAAGAAAAGATGACCGACGACCCGATCCAGCGTCTTGATTCAAAAATAGCCGCCGCAACATCCACTGACTTTAAAGGGGTCGGCCAGTTTGGAACTCCCGGCGAGCCAAGAACGCGCGGCGCGATGCCCTCGGAAACGCTGGTAACCGTTGGGGTAACCGTTACGAGAGACTTGGAAACTCCGAATCCACGAGATACCCTCGCCACTGCGGGCGCCGCCTTTGCGACAGCTCCAGGCGCCGGTGGCGCTACGACTGCGGCAGGTGCGGCGCCGGCCGCTGCGACTACGCCGGCCGGTGGTGCGGCATCTCCCGCTACCACGCCTACAACAGGTGCCCCTGGCCGCCGAAAACAGGACAACTAAATGCTTAGACTTGGAACACTCACCGTCCTCATAATGGCGATTTCCATTTCGCTCGCTATTTTGAGTTGGTCTTATTTCTGGCACTACCAGCCGGACATCGACACCGCAAAAGACCAAACAGCCTTGGCTAAATCCCTTCACGATAACGCTTCCACCGCTCCGCAGGCGGAAGTTCGAAAGGAAAAGGCCCAAACCCAGGTCGCACAAGTTTTTGAGCAGTGGCGCAATATAGTTGTCAATCACGCGCCGCCTGCTTCCACTGCTGCGGGCGGCATCAATCTGGACATCAGTTCACTGTACATGCCGGTTTATGCCCATCAGTTCCGTAACAGCTTGCAGATGGCGGTAAATAAGCAGGTGCTGATTGGAGGAGTTAAGGTCATTGCCGGACCCACGGTTCCCGATCCGGGTGATAGCGGCGCGGAAATCATCTCCAACTTTTTCAACTATCCCGCGATTCCGTTTCCGGTCGTGATCTTCGACCTTGGCCAAATTACGGTGCAGGGCTCCTACCAGCAAATCAAGGCGAATGTCGAAGCCTGGGCTTCGATGCCGAACTACTTCGCGGTCGCAGACGGTCTAGCTTTAAACGGTACGTCACCGATCTTGACTGGAACCTACAGTGTCTCGATGATTGGCTATATTCGCGGAAAATCGATTTATCCAGGCATGCCCGTCGCAGCGCCGACGTCGGTGTTTTCTGCTGCGGACCTAGCGAAGATGAAATCTCAACTGAAGCAAATGGGTCAGGATTTGAGCAAGAAGATGGCGAGTCAAATGGCTGCAACAAAGGCAGGAGCCAAACCTGGCTCGGCCCCTAAGCCTGGCTCAAAGGCTCCAGCACCGCCGGCGGGCGCAAAAACGGCTGCGCCGGCAGGCACGAAGCCTGGCGTTGCGAAGCCGCCTGCGGCTGGCCCCCAGGGCGCTAAGACGTCACCTCCAAACACTCAGCCGCCTGCAAGGCGCCCAGGGGCGCCTGCTGCAGGTACGACTGCGCCGGCTCCCGTGGGAGGGACAAGATAGCGGTGAGAGTTCAGTTATTTAAAAAGCGGCCTTTAATGGGGATTGCTCTTGTCGCGTCCAGCTTTGTGCTGGCGGGTTGCCCGCCTCCAAACATTGACAGGGGGAATTTGGACGAGCCGGTGCCCCAGGCAAAGGTCAAACCGACGCCGCCAATCGTCAGCGCAACCGTGGGCTTTCCTGTCAGCGCGGGAATCTACATGGAGTCGCTTATTCCTCTGCGGCCGCGATCCGATCCGTTCGCGTTGCTGCCAAATGAGGAAAAGTATGAGCACCAGCAGATGGCCGCATATTTTGCCACGACCTACGGCAGCTGGCCGCTCTTCTATGAGGGGCCTCTTCCAGAGCCTGCGCCTCCGGAAATTGAGCCTCAGCCACACCGTAGACTCGCCGGAATCCTGATTGGGGAGTCCGTCACTGCTCTCATCGACATGGGAGACGGTTCGCTGAAGGAAATCCATCCCGGTGATGTGATCCCTGGTTCCGAGTGGACGGTTGTATCGATCGATGAGGAGAAAGCGGTTTTGCGCAGGACTGTTCCGGGCAAGCTTCCAAACGAAGTCATCGTGAGGTTGGAGTCTACTTCGCAGCCGCCCGCGCCTCCAACGCCGCCTGCCAACGGGGGAGCCTTTGGCCCCGGCGGAGCCGGTCCCGGCTTCCGTGGCCCCGGAGGTTTCGGTGGTCCCGGTGGACGTTTTGGCGGTGGCAGAGGTTTCGGTGGTGCGGGTGGGCCGGGCGGTGCCGGGTTTGCTCCTGGCGGCGGCGGTGGCGGTGTGGCTCCAGGGGCAGCAGATTAAGTTGGAACCAATGAAATCTGATTGACGAAGAAAAATTTTGTAACCGAATTGAAAATTGTGCTTCAAACTAAATGAGGAAAGAACGCATGAAAAAGAACACACGAACTCTAATAGCCGTTTTAATGGCGTTTGGGCTTTGGCTCGCGCTTCCGGCACTGTCGGCCGCGCAGCAGACGCAGGGCGACAATCCGTCGACCCAAATCGTCCCGGATCTGGAGCTTGAATCTGCGGACGTCAGGGATGCTTTGAAGGTCCTGTTTAAGAACGTGGGCGCCAGCTATACCGTGGCTTCCGACGTACAAGGCAATGTCACTGTCCACTTGAAGGACGTTCCTTTTGAAACTGCCCTGAACAGCATTTTGAAGCAAGTTGATGCGACGTTTGGCGTTGAAGCCGGCGTGTATGCAATCAAGAAGAAGACCGACGAGCCGAGCGTCGTAGTGTCCCAGACTGATGACACAAACAATCAAACCATCGCGCCGAAAAGAAGGCTGGTTCGAATCAAGATCATGCATGCCGATCCGCAGTTGATCTTGATCCTACTCAGAGGAGGCCTCAACCTGAATGGCGGTCCTGAACTTTCCGCTATCAGCGGGGGTGGTGGTGGCGGCGGCTTCGGCGGAGGCAACAGCGGCGGTTTTGGCGGCGGCGGCTTCGGCGGTGGTAACAGCGGCGGCTTCGGCAACACCAATAGCGGCGGATTCGGCAATACCGGTGGCGGCTTCGGCGGTACCAGCGGTGGCTTCGGCGGCGGCAGCACCGGCGGCTTCGGCGGCGGCGGCGGCTTCGGTGGCGGCGGTGGCGGCTTCGGCGGCGGCGGCATCGGACGGTAAACGTTTAGCGAAGCGGAGTGCTTTGAGGGAAATATGTATATGCGTTCATTCTTGAAATCGATGATTGTCGTCGGCTTGGCCGCGTCGCTGGTTGGCAGCGCTGCCCGGTCGTTCGCCCAGAGCTCGTCAGACGATCTACTCGTGAATCTGACACTTAAGGATGCGGACATGGTAGCAGCGACCAAGGAATTGACTGCCTCCACTGGGCTGCAGTTTGTGTTTGAGTCGTCCACACAGCCGTTCGACAAAGTGACCTTGCAGCTTAACGGCGTAACCGCCGAAGAAGCGATCAGCTATATCTGCACGGCCGCGGGCGCCACGTTCCATAAGGATACGAACGGCGTTTACATCATCGGACATAAAAAACCTGGGGATCCGACGCCGGCAACTCCGTCTGCAACCACTCCCTCAACTCCGTCAACGACGGCGCCTGCTCCTCCGTTGCACCGAAAGATGCACAAGTTCAAGCTGGAGCATGCGGACGCCAAGGGCGTTCTTGAGCAGCTGAAGGGAGAAGGCCCCATGGGTGCATATGATGACTTCATGGAAATGAAGCGATTCTCGCACATGGCGAACCAGTCGGATGCCGGCTCACCTCCTCCAGTTGTGGTTGTTGGTGGACAGGGCGGTCCTCAGAGCGTGGCCTACCAGCCGGTGGGTACTCAAAATTACAGTGCTCCTCCTACGCACGCTGAATCCGGCACGCAGATCCAAGTTCCGGGCGAATCCGCGAACCAGGTGCCAGGCGGTGATTCGGCCGGTCAGTTCGGCGGCGGCGGCGGTGGCTTTGGCGGTGGTGGCGGCGGCTTTGGCGGTGGCGGCGGCGGACTAGGCGGTGGTGGCGGCTTTGGCGGTGGCGGCGGCGGATTAGGCGGCGGCGGCGGTTTTGGCGGCGGCGGTGCGGGAAGCGGCCAAACAATTAGGAGCGCACTCGTTCCCACGACGCTACAGTACATCACCTACGACCCAACCGATAACAGCATCATTGTCTACGGAACGGACGAAGAGATTCGTGAACTGCAGGACTCCATTTCGTTCTTTGACACGGCTCCGGCCCAGGTGCTAGTAAAGGTCGAGTTCGTTACCACAAGCAGCGACTTCAGCAGTGACATTGGCTTTGACTGGGAATACACACGCGGAAACATCTACGCCGGCGCGGCTCCCGGATTCTTCACGACTGCAGCCGCACCTGTGTTTTTGAGCTGGGCGACAGGCAACGTCACTGCAGACCTCAGGGCCGCGTTAAACCGCGACACTGGCAAGCAGGTGACCTCTCCGATTCTCAGAACGTTGAACAACGAACCGGCCGAGCTTCAAGATGGCACGGAGACCTTCATCTTCTATAACCAGACGACCGTCACGCAAGGGGTTGTACAGACGACTCAGCAGGCTTATCCCCTCAATATCACCCAGTCGTTGACCATTAAGCCCCGTATCAACAATGACGGGACCATCACGATGTTCTTGCAGCCGTACCTCAATACCATTTCGAGCATTCAGACCGATGCGTCAGGGAACCAATACCCTGACATCGCTGAGCAAGGGGTGGAGGCGGTTGCTCGTGTGAAGAGCGGTGAGACGATCGCGTTGGGTGGCTTGACCCAAAAGACCGATCAAGGAGTGGACGTACGCTTCCCCGTTCTCGGCGATCTGCCCTTCATTGGCCAGTTCTTCCGACATGTCACGAAGTCTGTTTCCAGTAGCGAACTCATCATCTTCGTGACCCCGACCATTATTGAGGAAGGCAACGAAGGTCTCGGGCCGTAGGCTTTCTCATTCAGGCCATAATGCAGCGGATGGAGTTTTTGATTCCATCCGCTGTTTGAGTTATGGATAGGAGTTGGGTCCTGATCGGAATGATGGGCGCGGGCAAGAGTTCCCTTGGGCGCGCCTTAAGTGACAAGACCGGACGCGAGCATTTGGACACGGACCAGATTCTGCAGAGACGCTTGGGCCGGCCGATCCCCCAACTCTTTCAGATTTACGGCGAGTCCACTTTTCGCGACCATGAGACGAGTGTTTTGAAGTCTCTTGAACCCGGCTTCTCGGTCATTTCAACCGGGGGCGGCATTGTCTTGAGAGAGGCTAACTGGATAGAGCTCAGACGGCTTGGCAATGTTGTTTATGTCGATGTCGAGTACGATGACCTTGTCGAGCGTTTAAGCGCAAGCAAGAAAAGGCGGCCACTTTTGGAAGTTGAAGATTGGAAGGCGAGGTTACAGGCTCTCTTAGAAGAACGCCGCCCGCTTTATGACCAAGCCGACCTAACTGTGAATGTAACTGGATTGGGCATTACGGAGGCCGTAGATTTGGTGGAGAAACGGCTGTTGAGCTTATGACTGTCAGACACCGATTGGGCTCTTATGAGATTGCTTACTCAGCCCTCGAAGACGTGCTGCCCAGGCTGCCCGACAGCAGTTTCTTCCTAACTGACGAAAACGTTTTTCGCTTGCATGGCGACGGATTGGATCCCCGGCGGACCTTGATTTTGCCCCCGGGAGAGGGCACGAAAAGCATAGGCTATCTTGAGCGGGCCCTTGAATGGTTGGCAGATCAGGGCGCAAGTCGAGGGTCGACCCTGGTCGCTTTTGGCGGGGGAGTCGTGGGAGACCTAGCAGGCTTTGTTGCCTCATCGTATATGAGAGGCATCGAATACGTTCAGATTCCTACCACCTTGCTTGCCCAGGTGGATTCATCCGTTGGAGGAAAGGTCGGAATCGATCTGAAAGCAGGGAAGAACCTGGCAGGCGCCTTCTACCCTCCCGCAAGCGTATATATCTGCTTGGAGTTGTTGGACACGCTGGATGATCGCCAGTTCAATAACGGCATGGCCGAAGTCTGGAAGTACGGCTTTATCGCCGACCCGGCATTGCTGGGCGCCATTAGAGAGGGTGGCACGAGGGCCTCGGACAGTCAGCTAAAGGACATTGTCGGGCGCTGCATTGAAATCAAGGCCCAAATAGTGGCCGAGGATGAATTCGAAAAGACCGGTTTGAGGGCAACCTTGAATTATGGGCATACCGTCGGCCACGCGATCGAACGGATCACAAATTACATTGGACCACTGCATGGAGAGGCGATCTCCATTGGGATGGTAGTTGAAGCCAAGCTCGGGGAGATCCTGGGGATTACGGAGAAAGGCGTTGCGAGGTCGGTCCGAGATCTTCTGGAGGGGCAAGGCTTGCCGGTTGCGGCGCCGGCTTCCATTCAAGCGGCCGATCTCGTCCAATCCATGCGTGGCGACAAGAAGCGCACGTCTAAGGGATTGGCTTTCAGTTTGCTTACTCAGCTAGGCCAGTGTAAACTAGTTCAGGATGTCGCCGAGAAGGACGTAGAGCGAGTGTTAAGTTCCGTATGAAGTCACTGAGGATCGGATTGTCGATCGCGGGTTGTGCCCTCCTAATGCTGGGATACTTTGCGAGCCAGTATGCCTATTTGATTCAAGGCGACCCTTCCAGTTATGCGGCGAAGCTCGATCAGCCTGCCATTCGTCAACTCGCTGCATTGTTTTTTGTTGTTGCGTTGATTCTCGCTCTTGTGCCGGACCGAAACGGTGATCCGTTATGATCGGAGCCGTTTTGCGCGTTCGGTACGAGTTGACGAAAAAGCTCGGCGAAACTCAATTCTTCGATCATTACTCTGCCCATGACAAGGTCCAGGCTCGGGAAGTTTCCATTCGGCTGATCAAAGAGCCATACAGCGAAGATGCGGACTTGCTCGCAAATTTGGAAGAAACCGTGAAGCGGCTGTCCAACGTTCGCCAGTCCGGAATTGAAGAACTGTATGAGGTGGATTCCGACGATGCTGCGGTTTTTGTCGTGGGGCAGCTTACTCCGGGGGCCTCGATTGCCGAACGCTTGCACAAGCTGGCGACGTTTTCGGTACCCGCTACCGTTGAGGTGGGAATCGCGATTTGCGAGGCGCTGCAAACATTACACCGCGCAGGATTCGCGGACGGCGATCTGAGCGGAGACTCCATCGCGATGCAGGCAGATGGAGAGGTCCGCTTGCAAGGCGCCGGGCTTTGGCCACCGTTTTTCGCGAATCAGCGGGCACGCGAAGCGTTTCTTATCGCCACTGCAGATCACTGCGCTCCGGAAGTGAGCAAAGGTGGACTGCCGACTCCGGCATCAGATATTTACAGTCTTGGCATTCTGCTGTTTGAACTGCTCACCGGACGCAAGCCGTATTCCGGAGACAGTGCCCTTGTGCTCGCCCTGCAGCATGCCACTGAGCCGATTCCAAGCTCCCGGCAAATGAACCCGTCTGTGCCGCCGCCGCTCGATCACATTATTGGGAAAGCGATGGCGAAGGACCCCTCCGACCGATACACGGATGGCGGCGAAATGTTGAGCGATTTACGCATGCTGCAAGACGCGCTCCGGTTCGGCAAGTCGTTAAATTGGCCGCTTAAAGGCGAGCAGGAAAAAGCGGCAGCCTCGACTGCTTCGGCTGCGGCCCTGGGAGAAACGGACGAGAAATCCACGCCTAGAAAAGTCAAGCCCGCAAAGCAGCCCAAACCCGAACCCGAAGGGGATTTGCCAGGCTGGTTCAGAGCGATGCTTTACTTCTTTTCGGGAATCGCGGTGGTGGTTGTCGCCGCAGTCATGTACTTGAGCACGAGCAAGCCCGTGGCGCTCAAAGTGCCCCAACTCCAAAACCTGACCTTTGACGAGGCTCAAAAGAGGCTCGAAGGAATGGGGCTAAAGCTCTCACTCTACAAGTCGGTTCCTCGGGAAGACGTACAGGCAGGACTCATTCTTAGCACAGACCCCGTGGCAGGCGATCCGATATTCAAGAATGAAACCGTAAAGGCCACCGTGAGCGAGGGCAGCAAATTCGTGGAGGTGCCAGATCTAAGGGGCCTTACTCTGGAAAAAGCCCGAGAGACTCTGAAGAGTGTGGGCCTTGACTTGGATGAACGGGTGGACAGAATCCCGGACCGCGATTTAGGTGAGGGGTTGATCGTGTCCCAGGCACAACCTGCCCGAGGCAAATTTGAACGCGGCACCAAGGTTCATGTGCAGGTGAGTTCGGGCCGGGATAGGCCCAGGGTAACCTCTGCCGCCGATTCCGGCAAAAAATATGTTTACACCTTGAGCGTTAAACTCACGAATCTCGATCACTCAGTTCGGCTTCGGGTCGACATGAGCGATGCCCGAGGAACGAAGACGATCATCGACGACGAGCACAATCCTGGCGAAACGGTGCCGATCAAAGCGGAAGGCTATGGCAACCAAGTTCAGTTCCGAATCTTTTACGACGGTGAACTGGTGAAGCAAATGCCGGTCTCGGCCAAAACCGCTGACCAAACCGACAGCTCCGATAATTCGGACAACTCGGACAACTCGGACAGCTCCAATAGCTCGAAAGACAACAACGACTCTCAGCCGTGAATCCAACTTTTTCGCCTTCGATCCTGTCCTTCAACCATGCCGACTTAGCGGCTCCAGTCCGGGAGTTAGTAAGGCTAGCGGCGGATTGGATCCATTGCGACATCATGGATGGCCAGTTCGTTCCTCCCATAACTTTTGGCGCGGATATGGTTCGTCATCTTGCAGAGAGCAAGACCACTCCGTTTGAAGCGCATTTGATGACCATGACGCCGGATCGGCACTTCTCCGATTTCATCCAAGCAGGCTGCAAACGCATTATTTTCCATTCCGAAGCCACCGCCCATTCCTACAGGCTTGCCCAAATGCTCCACCACGAGGGAGTTCAGGCAGGAATTGCAATCAATCCCGGCAGCCCGGTCGGAAGGGTCGAACCCCTGCTCGATGTTGTGGATCTCGTGCTGGTCATGACGGTGAACCCCGGTTGGGGCGGGCAAGAGTTCATCCCGGAATGCTTGGACAAGGTCCGCCGAGTTCGGCAGCTTCGACCGGACATTGACATTGAGGTGGATGGAGGCATCAATACCGAGACCATTCGATTGGCGCGAGATGCAGGGGCCAATGTCTTTGTAACCGGCAGCTTTTTAGCCGAAGCCAAAACGATTGCCGACGGCATGGCGGAATTGAGGCGCGCATGCGAATCAAAATAGCAACGCTCAGTCTCGCAATCACGGATCTCATCCTCTTCGTTGCCTGTGGTCTCAGCTTTATTTCCAGGCCGGGCAAAGAGGCGCCGAGACGAGAGCAGCTCCAGTTCGTGATCCGGTCGTACTCGATCTGCGCGATGCTCTTGATCTGCCTCCTCATCACAATGATCTTAGTGTGGGTTTGGATGCAGAAGCTCCGCGAAGAACTGCACGAGACTACACGACAGAATCTGGAGTCGCTGATCGAAGGCACGTTGCGGGACCATGAAAAAAAATCATCCTGAGGTTGCAATGCGCCGAGCGATTGAGCTATCAAGGCTTGGCTTCCCCGCGCCAAATCCCCATGTCGGTTGCGTGATCGTTCGGGATGGGCAGATTGTGGGGGAGGGCTTCCATGACTATGCTGGAGGCCCTCACGCAGAAGTCATTGCACTTCAGCAGGCCGGTTGCAACGCCAAGGGCGCAGATGTTTATGTGACGCTTGAGCCGTGCAATCACACTGGCCGTACAGGACCGTGCAGTGAAGCGCTTATTGAGGCTGGCGTGAAATCGGTGTCCTATGCGGTAGAAGACCCGAATCCGCGCGCAAAAGGGGGCGGCCAAAGGCTGCAAGAAGCAAATCTTGAAACATCATGCGGGCTTCTCAAAGAGGAGGCAGAAGCTGAGAATGGACCATTCCTGAGTGCTATGCGAAAGGGTCGCCCGTTTGTCGCCATAAAAGCCGCCAGCACTCTGGACGGTTTCCTTGCTATGCCGGACGGCGAAAGCAAATGGATCACAGGCGAAGAGGCACGCAACGCGGGCCGCTGGCTGAGAGCCCAAATGGGCGCCGTCTTGGTGGGAGCAAATACAATTCGCCATGACGATCCAAACCTGACCGCTCCCATCAATGGAGTGGTCCATCAGCCGGTTCGAGTTGTTCTGGATCCTTCGAACTCCGTGAGCTCAAGCGCTCGAGTCTTTGCCTTGCCGGGAGAAGTGTTTCATTTTGTTTCCCACGCAAAGAGGGAAGGGCAGATAGAGCTAGGCGTGGAAAACGGTTCGTTCAGCCTTCGTCAAGTGCTGAATGAGCTCTGGAAGCGGAAGATTACGTCGCTTCTTGTGGAGGGCGGAGGCAACACTATCGGGCGCTTCTTGCAAGACGGCTTGTGTGATCGGCTTCATCTTTTTTTTGCACCCAAACTTATTGGGAAAGGGCTGTCCTTTACCGGCGGTCTTAGCGTCGCAAGTTTGGACCGTGCATTCAAACTTCGTTTGAGGAGCGAGCAGCTTGTCGGTGAAGATATTTGGCTAACGTACGATCCAGTATAGGCGCGAGACGCGTAACGAGCCGGTCCTTCCCGACGTCCAATTGATCGAGCGAATCTCAGCGCTCGGGAGAAAACGAAGGATGTATACAAGTTTGAAAGGATCAACCCTATTTCTGGGAATGTCGTTGCTCGCCAGTGCCGGCTTTGCCCAAACGCCGACCGGTGTGATTGTTCCACATGAGACGGTTTTGGCCGCCTCGTTCAACGGCTCACTCAGCGTGAGAGACAATGACCCAGGCGACCACTTTTCGGTAACCCTTGCCGATGACAATGGAGTTTTTCCAAAGCATAGTAAGGTGGACGGCCACATTATTCGCATTCGCTGGGCGACGAGGTTCCACCCGGCTTCAATGGACTTGAAGTTCGATGACGTGATGTACCCAAACGGCCGGATCGTCCCTATTGATGCTGTCCCTGTCCCGATAGACAGCAAATATGTCCACCGGGGCCCCGATGGCCGCATGTACATGAACATGAACGCCGTGAACCCCGGCGCCTATTGGGCGGCAGGAACCGTTGGCGGTCTGATTGTCGGCGGCATTTTCCGCCGGCCGTTCTTGGGAGGGTTTATCGGTGGCTTTGTAGGCGCTATAGCAGGCGCCGCTGCCCGCGACAATCCTGACAACTATCGCGTGGCTCGCAAAGGCGACAAGATCGGAGTGCTGTTCCGAACGGACGTGTCTGCGGATGGGACCTCGGTTGCACCAGTTCCTCCGCCACCCGCCGCCCCTGCGTCTTCCGCGCTCCCGGCGCAGCATGCCGCGTCCGCTGAAGTGAAGCTCGGAGATCATGTGGTGAACTTCCCAGACGGCCAAAAGCCCTACTGGAACAACGATGTGCTCATGGTTCCGCTGCCTGTGATGGCTGACGAACTCGATCTAAGCGTAGACCAAAGAGAGGATGGCCCAATCTACATTGAAAATGAAAACAACATGCTTCATCTCGAACAAGGCTCCCCTGAATACCGTCTGAATGGTGCGCGTGGAACATTGCATGCGCCGGTCGAAAACAAGGGCGAGGTAACCTATGTTCCGATCGAGATAATTGCCGAGATTAGCGCACGAACAGTATATGTTGATGGCACCAAACTTCCAAAAAAGACGTAGATTCTAATAACAGTACAGCTTCTTTCCTCCCTCCCCCCAAGCCCCGTCTCTAGCCCTCAGAGCGGGGCTTCTTCAATTGTCAAAGGGCGAGGAACCAGCGGTGGAACCGATCGTCATCTGTAAGTTCGGGATGAAAAGACGTGCCCACGAGATTTCCTTGCCTGACGGCGACCACTTTCCCATCGTAGGTTGCTATCTGTTCAACTTCTGGGCCTAAACGTGTGACAATCGGCGCTCTTATGAACACACCTGTTACAGGCTTCTCTAGACCGGACACAATCACTTCGTCTTCAAAGCTGTGGATTTGCGCGCCGAACGCATTGCGGCGAACCTTTATATCCAGAAGATCTAATGTGTATTGCTTGCGATCCTCAACTTCGTTGGCCATGAGGATCATGCCCATGCACGTCCCCCATATGGGCATGCCGCGGGCTGCCGCTTCCTTGATCGCGTTACCCAGGCCGTAGCGCTCGAGCAGAAGCCCAACCGTGGTGCTTTCGCCGCCGGGGATGATCAGGCGGTCGACCTCCGCGAACTCCTCAGGAGTGCGGATCTCACGGCAGCAAACTTCGGGATTGCAGCGGACAAGAGTTTCGATGTGCTTGGCGTAATCTCCCTGCACGGCCAGAACGCCAACGCAACGCACCATAGGCTAAGTGTATCCGCCCGGTACACTCACAGGCTGCATGGAGCAATCCTCATGAGCCTGGAATTCGGCCGCAAAGTGCTTAATCAGGAGGCCGATGCGCTTCGCCACTTGGCGGAAAAACTGGATGGCGCCTTTACAGACGCTGCCGAGATGCTCCTGGCTTGCGAGGGAAGAGTCGTTACTTGCGGCGTCGGCAAATCCGGGCATGTGGCAAGAAAAGCGGCGGGCACCTTTAGCAGTACGGGCACGCCAAGCCTGTTTCTACACGCCTCAGAGGCTTTTCACGGCGATTTAGGGATGGTCGCCGCCCAGGACGTCGTGGTGCTGTATACGCATAGCGGGGAGACCGACGAGATTGTACGGCTCTTCCCAAGTATCCGGGCGCAGGGAGCAAGCACGATCTTGATTACGGGAAGGCCCAATAGCAGCGCTGGGCGGGCCGCTGACCTCTGCCTGAACACTCACGTGGCTGAAGAAGCGTGCCCGAACAATCTCGCGCCTACGACGAGCACAACGGCCATGTTGGCGCTCAGCGACGCTTTGGCCCTGGCCGTCATGGAGATGCGCGAGTTCACTCAGGAGGACTACGCCAAGCTCCATCCGGGAGGAACGCTTGGCAAGAGGCTTCTCTTAACCGTGAAGGATGTGATGAGAGCGGGCTCTGACGTGGCCGTGGTGCCGCCAACCGCGAGCGTATTGGAAGTCATGAAGGCGATCACCAAGGCAGGTGCGGAGGCGCCTGTGTCCTGAACGAACGGGGAGAATTGCCGGGCTTTATCAGCGATGGGGATTTACGCCGCCATTTCACCAGCAGCGGTAACCCGTTTTCCGCCACCGCGCATCAAATCATGGTCAAGAATGTGACGACCATTGAGTCGTTCCTGCTCGCGGTCGAAGCCCTCGAGTTTTTCCAGACTTTCTATCAGACCCAGCCGAGGAAGATCAGCGAGATCCCCGTCATCGAGGATGGCAAAGTGATCGGCCTTTTGATGCTCAAGGATCTTCTAAAGAGTGGAATCGCGTTTTAGAGGAATCATCGCAAAAAAGGGGCTGGAAATATCCAGCCCTTTTCAAAAACAAGCTCCCAACCGAATTACTCGGCGGCCGGTGTCGGCGCTGGGGGCGTGGCTGCAGGCGCCTCGACCGGAGCTGCTGTTGCGGCCACTGGCTCTTGGCGCTCTTGCTGATGCTCGCGCGGTCCTCGGTCGCCACGGTCGGAGAACCGGTCCCGTCTTGGAGAGAACTCGCGTCTTTCGGCGGTCATCTCGGTCACCACGAACGGCAGTAAAGCAAGCTCCCGTGCCCTTCGAATCGCCCGCGAGATCATTCGCTGCTGCTTTGCGGTGTTGCCGGTTTGGCGGCTCGGCAAGATCTTGCCGCGATCGTTGATGAATCTGCGCAGGATCGCAACGTCCTTGAAATCTACCGTCTCGATCTTGTTCAGGGTTAAATAGCTGACTTTTCTGCGGCGCTTGACCTTGGTTTTGCCCTCGCCGGGACCGCCCATGTCTTTATCACGGACATAGGAGCCTCTGCCTTCAGAGCTTCGTCCGTCGCCGCCGCCTGTTCTCGTTAAATCGTCACTCATAGGTATTCGTTCGCTTTGGAAGAAAGCAATTGTACCCCGAGCACGGGGAGTTAGGAATAGAGGGCGCACTGCCTCATCTAATAGCTGACCGAAACTGATCCGGTTGCCTCACATAAAAACCTGACCCAAGCGCAAGCATGGGAGGTGTATGTTGAGCATGTCGACTAGGCGTGATTTGGTGGTTCGGTATCAGCGTGAATACAAGCAGGCTGACCGTAAGGGTAAGGGCCGCATTTTGGACTCGTTATGCCAGGCGACAGGTTGGAACCGCAAGTATGCAGTCGGTCGCCTGGCGCGGCCGGTCTCGTGCGGCGCCCGGTCTTCTCGCAATCGTAAGCGAGTCTACGGCCCGAACGAGGAGGCCGCTTTGGTTAAGGTTTGGAAGCTCTCGGACTTTCTGACCGGCAAACGGCTGGCGCCGTTCATGACGGAGTTCGTCGAGGCGCTTGAACGCCATGGCGAACTCTGCCTGCCCGAGCCGACCAGGGGCAAGCTTCTAAAAATGAGCGCGGCGACGATCAACCGTTTGCTGAGCAGGCATCGCCACCTAAAGGGCAAAGGCATCTGCAGCACGCGCCCAAGCGGCTTGCTTAAAAGCCAAGTCGCGATAAGGCTAGCAGGCGGCTGGGAAGATGCACGCCCGGGCTTTGGAGAGATCGACTGCGTCGCGCATTGCGGGGAGAGTTACGAGGGGGCATTCTTCCATACAGTGGGCTACACCGACGTCGCAACCGGGTGGAGCGAGTTCAGGGTGCTTAAAGCCAAAGGGCAAATAGAAACCACCAATGCGCTTGAGGGCATTCGACGCAGCTTGCCCTTTCAAATGCTGGGACTCGACTCAGACAACGGATCCGAGTTCCTCAACTGGCACCTGCATAAGTTCTGCTTAGATAAGGAAATCCAGCTCACGCGGTGCCGCCCCTATCACAAGAACGACCAATGCAGAATCGAGCAAAAGAATGGCGCGATCGTTAGGAAACATGCTGGGTATCGCCGCTACGAGACCGAGGAGCAGTTCAATCTACTTCGCCGCATGTACAGCCTGCTCAGGTATCTAGTCAACTTCTTCGAACCGAGCACCAAGGGCAAGCACGTCGCCAAAACTCCATACCGCCGTCTTCTTGAAAGCGGAATCCTTAGCGAGAAGCAAAAGCAAGAACTGGAAGAGGCGTACCTCGCCCTCAACCCCGTCCAGCTAAGAAAGGATCTTCTCAAGATCAAACTAGAACTCGGTGAATTCAAAGATTCGGTCAGCTTTTTAAATGAGGCAACCGATTAGTTTGGGTCAGGTTTTTACGTGAGGCTCCACGGAGGGCTGGGAAATGGCACGCTTGCGCGACTGCGTCCCGTTTTCTAACCTCTGTCTTCTGGTCCGCCCTCGTCACCGGTCGCTCGTCACTCAGCCATCACCCGTCACTCGTCACTCACTATAAACTAAGGAGGGCCGGTTGGCGAAACCGGCCCAGGGCTGGAGGGTGGAGGATTTTTGAGGGTCTTACCCCTCGTTGTGGGTTGGATGTCATTCAGCTTTTCGCTGACATTGCATTTCTTCCCTAGCCGCCTCAGGAAATGTTCGTGAGTTCTACCAGGGTGTGCGTTTCGGCTTCAAAACCCGTCGTCGTACGGGGCTATGGCGGGCTTGCAAGCCAATTTTCCCAGTGATTCGCCTGGGCAAAAGCTAGTTGGTTGTATTCAAATTCGGCCGGAAGGAATGCCGCGGAAGGCGAGTAATCGAGGGCGAGGCCCTCACTTCCACTTGAGAAGAAGTTGTGCTTTTCGTAAACAACCACCGAAGGCAGTGCGTTGCCCACGTTTACTGCAGCGGTTTGGATATTGGTGTCCGTGGAGAGGCTTCCGAAAAGTTTGGCAAGATCTCCCAGATCATAGAAGTAACGCGCGGGGTTGAGCGTCGACAAATACGACTTCCCCTGGCTCCTGACCTGTTGAGCAACAGAAAGATCTGCCGGCTCACCCGCGATCAATGCTTTTGCGAAAAGATCGAGGGGGCCGCCGCTTGCGCAGAATGGCGTCAGCTTGGTGGTGTCGATCACGCTCTCTTCAATGGGATCGGTTTGATAGCCCACGACCGCATTCATATCGTCCACCCAAGTTTCCGCCAGCGAAAGGGTGGAGTTCCCGGGGGAGTCTTGAAAGTTGGCGAGCACTGTGTTGTAGGGGAAGCCGGTTCCCGGAGGACTTTCCTCCGAGCCAACCACGTACTGCGTGTTGTTGCGCAGCTCGTAAGCGTCTTCCGCCATTTGCATGAGGCTGCAGTCCCAAACCACCATATCCAAATGCTGGTTGCCCAAAGCCTGCGGCAGCTGCCAAATCTGGATCGCGTTGCCGGTTTGACCGTCGTAGCTGAACGCAGGCTTTAGCTTGGTCTGCAAAGCCGGTGCAAGCACGTGGGCGGGACGCTGTTTGGGCCTCCAGCCATTCCCATGGTCCCAAAGAACGAGGGCGTAACGCTGGGCCGGGTAGTTCGCCTTGCCCCAGGTAATGAACGCATTGAGAGTTTGGGGCACGCCCATATCCACCCCCATTCCCAAATCTTGAACCAGCAGGCTTTGGACGGAGGAGGAGCTTCCTGGCTGGATCAAATATCTGCGCGTTCCGTTGAATGTCGATGTGCTGACAACCGAAGTGCTTTGCTTCCACTCGACGACGATTCGGACCTGCGAATTGGAAGCCGCCTGCTGCATCTGCTCGATGTTTAACACGCTGTCTGCGTCCAGGTTGTTCGCCGCGTTCATATAGACCAAGATCGTCCATTGGCCCGACTGAGGATTTGTGCCGGTATTTCAACCTCCACCACCGCCGCATCCGGCGAACAGGATCGGCAGGAAGGGAATGGTGGCAATCAAACGGTGAAAGCGCATGGAGTTATTCTAGATCGAAGGGCCCGAATCCCATTCGGTTTATTGACTGACGAGGTGTGAGTCGGCTTGCAATCCAGCCTGATCCTTTTAAAATGTGGTAAAATTCAACAGTTTGTGGAACAACCGCGCCTACTCAAGTGGTAAGTTTTCAACACATGTTGAATTTTTACCATTTGGCGGCGGTCTTGCCCTCTGAGGATGAGCCTGAAACCAATTCGGGAGACGCATGGAACTGGCAAAACAGCTCGGCCGCGAACAGTTCGAATCGTCTGGTACGAGCACTTCACACGGAGATCCTCGTTGCGGCCCCTTCGGATCGCTGGAGCGATAGGGATCATCCTCGTGGCCATCGCTGTCGCCGCCGTTTCTTTGTACGAAAACCAGCTGTTCGCCTACAGCGCGACGCCTGCGAAAAAGATTGCCAAGCACCCCCATCACCGATTGCTGCAGTGGTACGAGATTGAACTAGGAGCGAAGATGAAGTGACGCGGCGTCACATGGGATCACAGCCGGACGCGAAGGATCAGTCCCTCCCCAGCCCCAACTCGAAAAATCAACGGAAGACTTGCACGATATGCTAATTTTCCAACATGATCAAACTTTCCGACACGCCGGGGTGCCAAGGTTGAGTCTGCAGCTCACCGCCGGGAGCGTGAGATCGTCGAGATCCTGCACCGATTTGGCAAGGCAACTGCCGGCGATGTGCACGGAGCGATGGCGAAGCCGCCCACGGACTCGGCCGTCCGGTCGACGTTGCGAATCCTTGAGGCCAAGGGCCACATAAAGCACGAGATCGACGGTAAGAGGTACGTGTATCTGCCCGCGGAAGCTCCGGAGAAGGCAGCCCAAGCAGCCCTTGCCGAACTCGGCGCCAACTTCTTCAAGGGCAGCTTGGAAGGCATTGTACGGACGTTTCTGTCCGATAAGGAAACACAAATACCTGCGGAGGAGCTCGACCGCATCGCAACACTCATCGAAGAAGCGAGGCGAAAGGAAGGGAGGTAGTTTTGATTCTCGCCGATCTCGTCATCAAACATCTGTTGATCTGCTCGGTGGGACTCGCCGCCGCCGCTTCGATGAGGCGCGCTTCCGCAGCTGTCCGCCACGTCACGCTCGTTTTAACAGCGATTGGGTCAAGCCTCGTACCGGTTGCTTATGCGCTGTTGCCCGCATGGCATGTGCCGTTCGTGCATGCCCAAGGAAATGCACAGGGCTTGGTTGGTACGGCGCAAATTCCGGCGCCTGCCCCATCACAAGCGGTTGATCCTATCGCTTTGGTCTTGTTTCTGCTTGCGCTTTGTTCGGTGGTCCTTTGCGGTAGGCAAGTCCTCCGCTTGCTTCGTTTAAGAAATGTTGAGCGCAACCTGACGGCCTGCAGCGATTTCGAGGTGCTTGAACTTGCAAAAACCTGCTCGGAAACTTTGTGTGCTCCCGCCAAACTGCTTTACTCCGATGAGGACGGTTCGCCAATGACATGGGGCGTGTGGCATCCAAAGATCTGCCTCCCCTCCAATGCCTCGCAGTGGTCGACGGTCCGGCTGAAATGCGTATTGCTTCACGAACTTGCCCATGTGAAGCGAAAGGATTGGCCGGTGAGTGTCATCAGCCAATTCATCTGCTCCATCTTCTGGTTCAATCCTCTCGTTTGGGTCCTGCGATCTCGCATCGAGGCAGAAAGTGAGTCGGCGGCCGATGACCAGGTCTTGGCTCTCGGCGTTTCAGGACCCCGATATGCGGACGAGTTGTTCGGACTCGCTCGTGATCTTCAGGCCTACCCGAAATCGTCGACCGCTGCTTTGGGAATCGTACGCTCAAGGCGTCTGGAGCGCCGGATAAAGGCGATTCTCGAAGAGGGCCGCAGCAGGCGGCGCACCCGTGCCTCGGCGACGGCCGGGTTGCTTGCGATGGTGGGAAGCCTCGTGATTGCGGTCGGCACCGCCGCGCCGACCGTCGTTCGGACCCTGGGGCGTCGGTTTGCTGCGGTTGCCGAACTTCCCAAGGCCACGCATAAGCTGGGGCCGCCTCAAGTAAAAGTCGTCTCCGTCCGCCCGGGGGCGGCCTTCATTGCCGGGGCTCATCGCGGGCCCGCGGTTACGATTAGAGAGGCCGGCAACCGTGCCGCAGTTAAGGCTCCGGTAACGCCAGGCAGTAAACCCAAAGCGGGGTCGGAGGGCGATGAAGTTGCGGTTCTGGATGACAGGGCAGACAAATCTCAGACGCCGCGCGGACCGGGTTCGAAAACGACGTCAGGCACATTGTGGAAAATGCGGTGTCTCAAAGTGAAGAAATCGACGCCAATGAGCACTTGGCCCTGACCTCCGCCACTCCCGAATCTCCCTCTATGGGGCCTCGAACTCCCCAGATTCCTCGGCTTCCACGCGTTTCAACCGTGGCACTGAGAACTCCTTTCAACGACCAGCGTCCACCGATGGGGCCCGATGCTTCTGATTCCGACGGAGGGGAGTCTTCTGCGAACAGAAGCTATGAGTCCCTTCAGCGCACGACCGACGTTGCCCCCGATGATAAGTTTTCTTTGGGAAAAACTGTCACACTTTTGACCCAACCTTCTCAGCGGTACGCCTCGCCCGGCCCCCAACGATTGGTCAACGGGAACCTTCCCATCCGCCGACTTCCGCGATGGACGATGGCTTGGCTGGGACTCAACCGATTTTGATGCCGTGTTGGATTTAGGCGCCCCAAAGCGCATAAGCCAAGTGGGGCTGCACTGCCTCCAGGACACAAGGTCGTGGATTGTCATGCCGACCATGGTCAGATACGAGACATCCATGGACGGCGCCCACTGGAAGAGCTTCGGCGAAGTGGCAAGCGATGTGAAGCCTTCACCTGAGGATGATGCCCTAGTGGAGGATTGGTTTACCGCCCAAAGCGGCGCGCCCGTGAAAGCCAAGTACGTGCGCGTAACCGCCAAGAACTACGGCAAGCTGCCTCCATGGCATCCAGGCGCCAGTATGAATGGCTACGCATTTATCTTTGTGGATCAGCTTGCGGTTGGATAGAGTGTCCACCCGCCGGATTCAAAATGGGAGGCAGTGCGTGCCAGCGTGGAGCCTCACGTAAAAACCTGACCCAAACTAATCGGTTGCCTCATTTAAAAAGCTGACCGAATCTTTGAATTCACCGAGTTCTAGTTTGATCTTGAGAAGATCCTTTCTTAGCTGGACGGGGTTGAGGGCGAGGTACGCCTCTTCCAGTTCTTGCTTTTGCTTCTCGCTAAGGATTCCGCTTTCAAGAAGACGGCGGTATGGAGTTTTGGCGACGTGCTTGCCCTTGGTGCTCGGTTCGAAGAAGTTGACTAGATACCTGAGCAGGCTGTACATGCGGCGAAGTAGATTGAACTGCTCCTCGGTCTCGTAGCGGCGATACCCAGCATGTTTCCTAACGATCGCGCCATTCTTTTGCTCGATTCTGCATTGGTCGTTCTTGTGATAGGGGCGGCACCGCGTGAGCTGGATTTCCTTATCTAAGCAGAACTTATGCAGGTGCCAGTTGAGGAACTCGGATCCGTTGTCTGAGTCGAGTCCCAGCATTTGAAAGGGCAAGCTGCGTCGAATGCCCTCAAGCGCATTGGTGGTTTCTATTTGCCCTTTGGCTTTAAGCACCCTGAACTCGCTCCACCCGGTTGCGACGTCGGTGTAGCCCACTGTATGGAAGAATGCCCCCTCGTAACTCTCCCCGCAATGCGCGACGCAGTCGATCTCTCCAAAGCCCGGGCGTGCATCTTCCCAGCCGCCTGCTAGCCTTATCGCGACTTGGCTTTTAAGCAAGCCGCTTGGGCGTGTGCTGCAGATGCCTTTGCCCTTTAGGTGGCGATGCCTGCTCAGCAAACGGTTGATCGTCGCCGCGCTCATTTTTAGAAGCTTGCCCCTGGTCGGCTCGGGCAGGCAGAGTTCGCCATGGCGTTCAAGCGCCTCGACGAACTCCGTCATGAACGGCGCCAGCCGTTTGCCGGTCAGAAAGTCCGAGAGCTTCCAAACCTTAACCAAAGCGGCCTCCTCGTTCGGGCCGTAGACTCGCTTACGATTGCGAGAAGACCGGGCGCCGCACGAGACCGGCCGCGCCAGGCGACCGACTGCATACTTGCGGTTCCAACCTGTCGCCTGGCATAACGAGTCCAAAATGCGGCCCTTACCCTTACGGTCAGCCTGCTTGTATTCACGCTGATACCGAACCACCAAATCACGCCTAGTCGACATGCTCAACATACACCTCCCATGCTTGCGCTTGGGTCAGGTTTTTATGTGAGGCAACCGGATCAGTTTCGGTCAGCTATTAGATGAGGCAGTGCGTGCAGTTGCGTGGGACCGTTGCTTTGTGTCATCATTGTAGATCGCGCCAAAGGCGTCAGAGGAATTTATGTACGTGATTGTCCAAACCGGTGGAAAGCAGTTTCGAGCTGAAAAAGACGAAACTTTGATTGTTGAAAAGTTAGAGGGCGAGCCAGGCACATCGGTGGAGTTGGACGAGGTTCTCATGGTTTGCGATGGCGACTCCGTAAAGGTTGGTTCGCCGTTCGTAAAGGGCGCCAAGGTTAAGGCCGAGATCGTTCGGCAGGGCAAAGCCAAGAAAATCGTTGGATTCAACTACAAGCCCAAGAAAAATGAGCGCAAGCGATGGGGGCATCGGCAACCGCAGACGCACCTCAAGGTCACAGAAGTTTTAGCAGGCAGTTAACATGGCACATAAAAAAGGACAAGGTTCATCCAGAAACGGTCGAGATTCCAAGCCCAAGATGCTTGGAGTAAAGCGATATGGCGGCGAGATCGTGAAAGCGGGCTGCATTATCGTTCGGCAGCGCGGCACGCAGTTCCACCCCGGCGTTAATGTGGGCATCGGCAGGGATCACACTTTGTTCGCGATGCAACCGGGCGAGGTCAAGTTCGAGGGCCCGAATATAAAGCGGAGAGTGAGCGTTTATCCTCACCAGACGGACTAGATTTTAAAAAAAGGAAGTGCTGGTCGAAGCAATTCGACCAGCACTTTTTTAATTTTCCTGGGTCAGCGGTAGACTCAACAAATGCGGGACCCACGAGAGCAATTCGGGCCGGCGGCCAGCCTTTATTTGTCAAGCGCTGTTCATTCCAATGCCTCGGCGCTTGGTCGATTGGTGGACATGGCACAACCAAAGGGCGGTACCGTCGTCGATATCGCCACGGGCGCGGGCCATACAGCCTACGCCTTTGCGCCATTTGTAGACCAGGTCATCGCGACCGATATCACTCCAAGCATGCTGGAGGTCACCCGAGCAGAAGGCAAGAAGAGGAAACTGGAAAACCTAAAGGTGCTCTTTGCGATCGCGGAAAACCTCCCATTCAAGAGCCGTTCGGTGGACGGCATCACCTGCCGGTTGGGCGCTCACCATTTTACGAACGTCCACTCCTTTGTGCGCGAAGCGCGGCGGGCGCTGAAAAGCGGCGGATGGCTTGTGCTCGCGGATTCGATCGGCTCGGAGGACAACGATGCCGACGAACTCATCGATCGTATGGAGCGCGTCCGGGATCCTTCTCACCAGCGAAACTACCGGCGCTCGGAGTGGCTGGATATGCTGTCGCAGGTCGGCTTCAAAACCGAGCATGTGGAGGTCGTCTCCAAGGAGATCGACGCCATGGATTGGATGGAGCGGATGAACGTCTCTCATGCGGATCAAGAGTTTCTGCTCGACCTGATGAAAGGGGCGGATGGCGAGTTTGCCAGATATTTGAACCTGGAAACCAAGGAAGAGCGGCTTTATTTTCACCTTGATGAAATTGCGGTCGTAGCAAAAGCATCTTAGTTGGCGTAATGCATCAAGTTTGTGCTAAGGTTGGGTGAATGCAAACTCTCGAGGGCCTGTTTGCACCGGTTGCCACGCCGTTTACCGACGATGCTTCATCCGTCAGCGAAGTAAGGCTTGCACGGCAGATCCGTCTGCTTTGCGAATACGCGATTGAGGGCTTCGTCGTCGCCAGCGATTGCGGCGAGTTCGGCACGCTCACCTATTCAGAGCGGAAGGAGATGGTAGAACTTGTGGCTCGCCTTGGCGGCGGCAAGCCATTTCTCGTCCACGTATCCTCGCTCAGCACTGCCATCACCCTGGATCTGACCCAGCACGCGGCAAGACACGGCGCCCGAGGCGTTATCGTTATGCCGCCTTTTTATGGCTCATATACCACTGAAGAATTGGTTGGCTTCTTCTCCGCGCTTACGCGATATGGCGACCTGCCTACAATCATTGTGGATCCTTTGGAAATGATCACCGCTGAGGTTATAGCAGGGCTGGCGGAGGCGCCTCAAATACTCTTTGCCAAGCCTCTCAAGGATATCAAGCAGTCTGCTTTGAGCTGCTATAAGGGCCTGACCTCTTCGGACGAGTTTGCCGTGGGGAACATGGTTTGCAGCCCGCTCGCTTTGCTGCGACCGGCGGAAGTTTCCTCCGCGCTCAAAGGCGCGGCAATAGATCTGGCGAAGCTCATCATTTTGGAGGAAACCCTTGGCCGGGCAAGGGTTTCTAAAACGGGCATGGAGGCCCTGGGGATTGAACTTGGACCTCCAAGGCCGCCGCTTAAACCTCTTAGCCAGTCGGTTTCGATGGCGCTAAAGACGCTTCTGCAAGCCGAGTGATTCTCATCGGCAGTCCTGCCTCTCGCATGTGCTTTTTCAGGTCGGCGATTCGGTATATCCCGTCGTGAAGGATGCTGGCGAGCAGCACAGCGTCCGCGTGTCCGTCTTTGACCGCCTGAACCAGGTGGTCCGGTATTCCGGCGCCTCCACTGGCGATGACCGGGATATTGAGCATGTCGCTTATCGCCCGGGTTGCTTCCAAGTCATACCCTGCCTGGGTCCCATCTCCGTCCATGCTGGTGAACAAGATCTCTCCGGCTCCTAACTCGGCCACCTGTGAGGCCCATTCAAGCAGGTCCCGGCCGGTTGGCTTTCGCCCGCCGTGGGAGAAAACTTCCCAGTGGTCGCCGTTCCTTCGACCGTCGATGGCAACCACAACGCACTGCGCGCCAAACTGCTCCGCCGCGCGGCTTACGAGCAGCGGGTTCTGCAAGGCGGCCGAGTTAAGACTCACCTTGTCTGCGCCCGCCAGTAGTGCGCCGCGGATGTCGCTGACCGTTCGTATCCCGCCGCCAACCGTAAACGGAATAAAGACCTGCTCGGCTACTCGCGCGGCAAGTTCCACCACGGGCACGCGCTCCTCATGGGAGGCGGTGATGTCGAGAAAGACCAACTCATCTGCGCCTTCGTGGCCATAGAAACGTGCGAGTTCCACCGGATCGCCTGCATCGCGCAAGCCCACGAAGTTCACTCCCTTGACCACGCGGCCATCTTTGATATCCAGGCAGGGAATGACGCGGATGGACCTCACGCCGCGCCCATCCGAAAGATCCGCGCTCGAAAAGGGCCGGTTCTTGTTTGCGTGATGTCCAGTCTGAAATTGTCACCGTAAGCAGCGACTTCCACCTGCGGCGGCATGTCTGTGAGCTGCCAAAGGGTTCTTGCCGCCTCCGACATCACTTCTTGAACCAGAACGCGCTGATCCAGATGCGCTTCTTCGGTTCGGAGTTCAGGAAGGCCTTTCTTGATCAGCCCCTTGGTTTCTGTATGGCCCGAGCGCAGTTCATTCTCCCAAACCACGTTCACATGAACCTCGTAGCGCGTCGCGTCCAGATCCGTGGCCAACAGGTCGTTCATTTCCTGCGGGGTGATCATTCGCTCGGCGCTCACATCGTAAATAAGCAGACCTTGGCCGAGGTCGCAAACTGCGGCGGCCATGTGGGGCAAGAACTGGAGATGACGGTCATCTAGGAGAGGCTGTTCGGAGATGAATCGAACTTTCACGAGGGAATAGGCGTTCGCCAGGCCTTCAAGGATTTCAACGCTCGGCTCCAGACTGTTTCGAAACAAGTCCGGGCGAAAAACGTGCGTGTTCTTGCTCCGCAGAACAAGCGCCAAATGAAGCCGGATATCGGAGAACAAAATGCCTTCTTTGGGGCCGATGGCGGAGTTTCCGGACCGGCTATAAGGGTTTTGCGAGATCATGCGGGTCATGATCTGCGATTCTTCAGGCATCTCTGTTCCCGGAAGATAAACCCAATACTCGCAGGCTGCGAAATACTTCCTTTTCTTGCGAAACAGAGGCACTTTCGATTATGGGCCAACCCCGGTGAGCCAGCGTTCTCCTTGCTTTAGTTCATCGTCACTCAGCAGAGCCCAGCACACAGGGCACAGCGCGGCATCGTTGACGCCGCTTCGGCGGCAAAGGAGGCATGCATCAATGCGTATCGCAGTTCTAACGGTCCGCGCATCCTTCAGAGCAAACAGTAGGTGATGCCTCGGAATTCCGGTCGAGTTCAGCCGCTCCATTAGTTTTAGGTTACCTCTGGGGCTTCGCCTGTAAACATGGGCTTCGCCCATAAACATGGCGCTTCGCGCCGTAAGCATAGGCTTCGCCCGTAAACGGGTAAACATGGGCTACGCCCGTAAACGGGTATACGAATAAAGGGGCCCCGGGGGCACTGTTTACCGTTTACGGCGCGAAGCGCCAAGTTTACGGGCGCAGCCCATGTTTACAGCGAAGCGCTTTACTTACGAATGAACGTCCATCTCCACCAAGGAGCACTTCGCTATAGCTCCCGAAATTCAGAAAATGGGGCGGAGTTTGGCCGGCACTGTGCTATTTGAAAAGGTTCTCTATGTTGGCTCCGATACCACCGATCTGCCCGAGACCGAGTTTTCCCCCGGTTTCTCGAGCATTCATTTCGCGCGAAGAGATACGCGCCAACTGAGCTTGATCGGGAAGGCACAAGAGACCATGCGCTGGTCCGCAGTCGTCGATCGATACGTTGAAAAGCTTCCGGCGACCGCCATCAGTTGCCACAGCGCGGCGCTTCTCTCCTTGAGTTTCAAGCTTGCCCGCAAGCTCGGAGCACGGGTTGTGTATGAGCCTCACGAGTTGGAGTCGGAGACTTCGATCACGTCACCCCTGAGAAGGCGTGCCATTCGCTCGGTTGAATCCAGGTTGGTTCCAAAATGTGCGGCGGTGAATGTGGTGGGCGAGGAGATCGCCAAGTGGTACGAGTCAGCCTACAAGATCAAACGCCCGATTGTCGTCCGCAATATCCCCGATGTTCGCATCGCCGGCCCCGGACAGCCCGTGGACCTAAAGGCGCAGCTAGGCTTGAACAAGAAGGATTTCCTTTTTTTGTATCAAGGAGCGCTTTCCCGGGGCCGGCGAGTCTTGCAGCTCATGGACGTGTTTGAAAGGGCTAACGAAGACCGTCATTTGCTGTTTCTCGGCTACGGGGTTTTGGAACCGGCCATTCAAGAGCGAGCCAAGAAATGCGGACGAATACACCTAATGCCTGCGGTCCCGCCTTCGGATTTGCTGCGTTACACGCGTGGTGCGGACATCGGCTGGTGCGGGGTTGAGAACATCTGCCTCAGCTACTATCTATCTCTCCCCAACAAGCTTTTTGAGTTCTTACTTGCGGGCATCCCCCAGGTCGCGCCCGATTGGCCTGAAATCGGTCCCATCATGAGGGAAAACGATCTGGGGTGGCTTCACGGAGAAACCACGGAGGATATGATCGAGATGGTTAACTCCGTATCCTGGCCCGAGGTGGCTCGTCATAAGAATGCCACGGAAGTTGCAAGTTCAAAGTTCAGTTGGCAGGATGAGGAACGTCAATTGATTCGTTCTTACCAGGAAGCAATGATATGAGACGCATCGCAATGACTCTTTTGGCCACGGCGGCCCTGATTGCCGGGCTATCCGCAAAGACCGCCGCTCCCCCAAGCTACTCCGGCTCAGTAACCGATTTTGACAACTATCTGATTGCGATCGCAGCCGACCTTAAGACCGCTTACCAGGCCAAAGGGCAAGCCCCGCCCAAAGAAATCAACGACATCGTTGATGACGGGTACCGGCTCTGGAATCAGCGGGTTTCCTGGACGCAGGAAGGTGGCTGGCTCATGGAGCCTGGGGCGCTTCGCGACCACCCCGACTACGCCTATGCGCTGCAAACCGATCTCGGCGCAGCCACGAAGGCGCCGGACATCCAACAGGCGTGGGACTCCTCACACTCGACTCGCTTTCCCCTCTTCCTGGTTTCCCTGATGCAGGCGACGACAGGAAACGAACACAACCTTTTCGCCAAGATGCAAAGCGGCTTGGATTTCCAGTTCGAGCATCATGTGCTCGTCCAACCAACTGCCGATTTCCGCCTGTACCGCCTGAACAACTACATGGATGGCAAGAACGGCGTTTACCGAAAGGGCTATGGCAGGCCGGACTATCAGGGCGAAGCCCCTTATCAGCTAACGGGGACTCTGCTTTATGGATGGTGGTCATTCTTGAACGTGCCTAACACGGACAAAATCTATACCTTCCTTGCAAACCACCTTCCTCTCCAGCCAGGCGAGAACGGCCCAAGCGGCCCCTATAAGATTATTGCTGACAAGGACAATGATATGTGGTGGTTGACTTGTCGCCTTGCTTCAATCATGAACCACCCGGAGGATGCTTCCCAAATCGGCTCTCGGGAGCAAGCGGTATGGGATGCGACGATCAAGCCCATGTGGCAGCACGAATCGTGGGGCCACGGCTTGCCGCAGATTGACACTTACCGCCTGATGGTCCCGATGCACGCCGCGTTTTGGCTCGGCCAGACCGGGTGGCAGAAGGATTGCGCGGACCAGTTCGCACGCTTCTCGCAAGCAGATCCGGGCGGAACTTGGCATGTTGGAATGCTGGACAAGCTTCACTACCTGTATTTTGCGAGCCGGTTTGCGGTCTTGTGTCTCACGACCGGCCACCCGGATCTTCTGCCGCCCAACTTGCTCACGATCATCAAGGACCAGATCTCGAACTACTGGTTCGGGGCCAGCGGCGATACCGTAAGCCAGGTTGGATGGGGCGAGCCGAAGTTCACAGCCTATAAAGACTATATGGCGTGGAAGCTGAGGCGGTAACTAAACAACAAGCCCCCGCTCCTGGCTCCAGACGGAGAAGTTGATAATCCTCCATAAGCGCTCAGCTTCAACCCTGCGTTCGGCGGCCAAAGATTCGACTTGGCCCCGAACCGCAGGCATATCCACAAACGGCAGCGCCTTGCACCAGTCACTTTCAACAACATCCTTCACCCACGCTGAAGAGCCGGCCAATAACCGATCCGTATCGGTCTGGAATCCAATCTTACGTCTTACTCTGAGTATCTCGTCTGGAACGACTCCTTTCACCGCCGCGCGGAGCACCTGTTTGCAAGTGCCGTCCGCCGCGACAAGAAACTCCTCCGGCAAGGACATAACCAACTCGCCCAACACGGGATTCAGGTAAGGAAGACGGCACTCGATGCTGTGTTGCATCGCGGTTTGATCCGCCCAGGCAAGTAGGTTTTGGAGTCCGAAATTGAATAGGTCGTGTCTTAGCCTCTGTTTGAGATTCAGCCCGCAGGCCATGTCGGTCGCGCTTGCTATGGTTACGCCCTGGTCTTTAAACCATTCGCCTCGAACCCCCTCAGGCACAAGTCCCTTGCCGGCCGCATTTCGCGCGGCCCCTTGCAGCCCCGCTGGAAAAGTAAGCATCGCGATCCAACCAAGCATCGTCTTGGTCGGCGAATCCGGCCATTTCGAGCAAGCCGAGAATTGCCGCATGGCGAATCCCCAATGCCCCGCGCGCATTTGAGAAAGAACCGCGAGGGGGCGGTAGCGCGCATAGCCGGCCATCATCTCATCCGGCCCCTGCCCGCTGAAAACAACGGTAATGCCCAGTTCGTGCGCGCGCTTGAAAACCTCGGATTCGGCGATGATGCTTGGCGTGCCAAAAGGCTCGTCGATGCGGCGCGCTGCCCTATCGGCTACCTCAGGGAAGTTTGCTTCGTTCAGGTGAACGGTCTCGAGGGAAATCCCTGCCTGGGAGGCAACCATGCCAATCAAAGGCCCCTCGTTGATCTGCTCAGAATCGGCCAAATAGGAAAACGCGGTGAGCGCGGTCTCCGGGGAAATCATCCGGCTTATCAAAGCCAGCGAAGTGGAATCCACTCCCCCCGATAGAGCGATCCCGACAGGAACGTCACTTCGTAAATGGATTTGGACACTGTGTTCCAGTTCGAATCTCAGGCGTTCCGCGGCTTCGTTAAGGCTCCAGTTATTGCTCCTTCCGATCTCCAGGTCCCAGAATTTGTGGCTTTCGGTGACTGTAGGATTGTCAATGGAAACGCTGAGGACCTCTCCCGGCAACACCCGTTCCACATTCTTCAGAAGGGTTGAACGGCCTTCGAGGCTGCTGCCCCATCGCAGGTAGCGAAAAATCGCCGTGGGGTCGAGCGCCCGGTCCCAACCGTCGACCTGCAGCAAGCCGTTGATCTCTGAGGCGAATGCCAAACCCAAACTAGAGTTAACGTAAACGATCGGCTTGATTCCGAACTGGTCCCGAACGAGCAGGACTTTGCGTTCGCGGAGATCGAGAAGGGCAATCGCAAACATGCCGAGCAACTTGGGAAACACATTCTCGCCCCAGGAAAGGTAACCCTTGAGGAGCACCTCTGTGTCGGAACTCGTCGTAAATTCCCAACCGAGCGACCGCAGTTCTTCGCGAAGTTCGATGTAGTTGTAGATCTCGCCGTTGAAGACCAAGGAAACCTGCCCATCGGGCGATCCCACCGGTTGCCATCCTCCATCCGAGAGGTCGATGATCGCCAGCCGGCGATGGACGAAAGAAATGCGCGTTCGCCCATCCTCTACCGGTTCTCTTGTGAGCTTGGCCGCATTTCCATCCCAGGACATGAAGCCGTAGCCGTCAGGCCCGCGATAGCAAAATGTATCGCTCAGCTGTTTGGGTAACCCGCGCGGAACCGTGTGTCCATCAGCGCAGATCAGGCCCGCAATTCCGCACATTGAATATGGATTATGGCCGTCCCACATCCAACAATGGCAGCGAGGGGTCGAAACGGGCCTTCACCCACCCTTCGGTGACGAGACTCTCCAGAGTCTCAAGGCAAGCTCTGGCTATCTCTTCAGAAATCGGAAAGTTCTCTTTTTGAAGCTCGAGAATGAATCTCTCGGCCAACGGTTGGATTTCAACTTCTCGGCTTAGAGCGTTATAAACGCATTTGTAAACTAAACTTAGCGGCCAAACTCGGGTGCCCTTCCGCAGGCAGGGAAGCTGGTGAACGCTGCCCCGGTCGTACATCGCGACCCTGTCATTCTCGGCGCCCTCTACATCAATCTCGAAGAGATTGTTCTCAAATACGCTCCAACTTGTCTTGCCGGCGCTAAATCGGCTCGTGAATCCCTTGATCGCGGAGACGGTGAATGTTCCTGAAGTGGGCAGCCCGCTAAGCTCGTCTGCAAAACCGCCGGTACCTAGCCATCGAAAAGCGGCATCCGCATCGAGCGTGAGCCCTGCATCTTCGGCGATTTGGGAGCAATACTCCTTGAGGTCGGTGAATTGTTCGTTCGCCGAATACCAATAGTCGGCAAAGCGAATATGGTTGTTAGTGTTGCGGCGCTGTATTTCATCATATTGGTCTTTGATCCATTCCGGGTCGGTAGAACCGTGCTCGATCTCCAGAATCGAGTAGGCGACCCGGCGCGCGCCAACTTGCGCCAGCGTGAGACCCGCAGCAAGAATCGGGTCTGCAAACCCGCAGGCGTCGCCGGCGAGAAACCAGTTCTCGCCATGAAGCCGGTCAGCCACAAAGCTCCAGTCCTTGGTTGCCTGGAGCCGGTGCTCTCGGTTGGCATTTCTTGTGAGCTGTCTTACCAACGGCTGTTGGCTTATGGCCTCCAGGTAGATCTGTTCGGTCGACTTGCCCGATTCTCTGTAATGCTCAGCCGATGTGACAAAGCCAATCGAGGTGCGAGTGGGGCCGAGTGGAATGAACCAGATCCAGCCGGGGCCAATGCTCAGCACATACACGTAGGTGCCCTCTCCGCCCACCGTTTCCGCCCATTCGGCGTTTTGCCAATAGTCCCAAATAGCGATGTTGCGAAGGGAAGTGGGAGAGGCGGTCCCTACGCCCATCGTTCGCCGCATTAGGCTTTCGCCTCCCGACGCGTCCACGTAGTGGCGCGCTTCAACGCGTTGTTCGCCTTCTTGGAGGTTTACTTTAAGGCCGAGGACACGGTCTCCATCACGTTGAATTTCGGCGACTTTCGCTTGCTGATACACACGGCATGCTAGTTCGGCAGCGTGATCCAGAAGTATCTTGTCGTAGATGCTTCGATCCACCTGAAAGGTCGCTTCGCGCCGCTGCCCCTCATATTTTCCAGGCCGTTCCTTAGTTTCAAATTTCTGGCTCCGGAGGAAGTGGAAATAATACAGGTCCTCGTCGGATTGCTTGCCCCACCGATAGGCAGCGCCAAGTTTGATAGGGAAATTCGCGGCCTCGACCTTTTCCCAGGCACCGGATTCGTGTAAGACGCTGGTGACCATCGGCAGGAGGCTTTCGCCAACGTGGTCGCGCGGGAACAGTTCGCGCTCAAAGATGGCGACGTCCAAGTTGGGATTGTATTTCTTAAGAAGCGCGCCTGTCGTCGAGCCCGCAGGCCCTCCGCCGATGATGGCAATGTCGCATTTCATGACAAAAGTGAACTGTAAAGAGGGTGCGTCAGTATGATCTATAGTTTGGCCACTAAGCGAACCACAGAAGCTTACGTTTTGTTTTGAGGCAACATGGAACCTCGTCCCGTGTATTGTAGGCAACTGGCCCGCAAACCGCAATTGGCAGGCCAGGACCTCTTTAAGAGGTCGAGAAATTGCCGAAAGAGAGTTCTAACTAGTCTTGCCCAGACCCTCAGGTTGAATGAGGCAGCCCAGAGGATCAATTCGGTAAGTGCCTTGAGGGCGCCTCTGCGCAGAATACGCCCGAACTTGTCGCAGTGGTTTCGTATTGCGAACACTCGCTCGACCGTCCTTCGCGATTTCATTGCACCCGAGTACATTGCCGATTCGAGTCTGGCGCGGTTACGGAACCGTGCCCCAACATCGGCCCCAGATGGGACTTGAACGTTCTTGCCCTTAAAGCCGCACTGAGCTCTTAGAGGGCAGCCCTTGCAGCCGCCTTCCGGTCTGTAGTAATCGTGTGTCACCCCGCCATAGCTTCGGTGGCCGGCGAGCACGATTCTCCGTCCGACGGGGCACCTCAGCACTCCCTCTGCGTCCTCGGCGACTTCCGCCGGGATGGGCTTTGCCGCATCGATCACGCTGTCGATCCCTTTTGATTCCAGAGTCTCGATGTTGTCGCACGAATCGTAACCCGCATCTGCGATCACAGAGCAAGGAATAGAACCCGACTGCCGCTCGACCGCCTCAATCACCGCAGGGATCGCGTGAAAGTCGTTCTGCTCGCATACTACAGCAACTCCTACGATTGTTCCCTCATCCAGATCCACTGCGAACTGAGCGTTGTAGCCGACCAGATGGCGGCCGTGGCTGTAAAGCTTGCAAGCCTCCGGGTCGCTCGGGGGCAAATCGGATGCCGCTTGGTGCTTCCACCATGAGGACGCCCCTTGGGTCTTGACCCCGTCCACGCCGACCCTTCGGACCTTGCACATCCCCTTGGATTGCAAGAGAGCGTTGAACGAGCTAAACACCTCTTCCGAAACAGGATCGATGCGCTCAAGGAATCTGCCGAACGTTCGGTCGTCCGGCATCAAACCGTCCATCAAGAACCGATACCGAAGATCGTATCGACAGCGCTCCTCTAGACCCCGACTCGAGCGGATTCCCTCGGTCATTCCAAACAGAACGACTGCCAAGAGGTTCGCTGGGGGATACGGAATCCCGCCCTTATGCTCGTAACGCTTCTTTATCGCAGAAAGGTCCACATGCTGGACCGCCCATTTGATCATGCGCACAGGATGACCTTCAGGGATCTCCTCGTCCAAGGCATTCGGTAGCAACAACCGATCTTCGCCCGGCTTACGAAATGCCGGAGTCCCGAGCCGTGCATGACTCTTCGGCATCGATGAAGCAGGCTCGCAACCCTCGAAGCTTAACTGCATGAATCAGGGACGAGTGGGGCAGATTCAACGCATCATCGTGACGCACTCTCTAAACTGTGAACTGCCGGAATCCCAACAGTTCACAGCTCACCGTTCACGCGAAGCCTACTGCGGCGTGAACTGATACTCGTAGGAGAACCAGCCGTTCGGATTGAGTCCTGGATTGTCAATGTACAGGTTCTTGTACCATTGCAGTCCGCCCTTGTGGATGGTTTTGGCGTGGGTGTCTCCAAAGGAGGCCACGGTGGATCCATCGTAGCGGTAGCGAGCATGAGCTGCGCACTCCCAGGCGCCGTCGTCGCCAGAGTTGCAATCGGTGTCGTAAGCCGGGTTCACGTAGAATCCATCGGCGAGCGTAGTGCCGAGACTCGCGTTGGCCGAATCGTCGCCGTCCGGACCGATCCAAGCGCCATTGGATACCCTGCTGACTCCTGCCCCAAGCCATTCATACTCGACCGCGATGAACCAGGGGTAGTTCCAAACGTTGGGCGATGCCCATGCGTTCAGCCCCTTGCCCATAACGATGATCTTGTTGGTTGGGTCATCGAGTTGCGTGGTGGTAATCGGCACGTTGGGGTTGTTGTTGTTGCCGCCGTAGAAATAGGCATCGCTGTAAGCATTCGAAGGCATAGCCTGAATGTTCACACCGTAGCTAAACCCTTGCGGATACCAAGCGTTGCCCTGTGAAAGGTGGTATGCGGCACCTTTAACGTCAGGAGTCGATGGGCAGTCGGTCGCCACCGTATCCTGAACGATGCCTCCGCAGCCAGTTGCCGAAATACCACCGTCTGCATCGGTGACTTCGTTGCCGCTCTTCATGTACGGGTAGTTGAACGTGGCCCAGTTCCTAACCATGGTCACATTGTTCGGGACGCCGCCGCTTCCGGCTTCGGCCGGAGAGTACATGTCGTCATAGTCGTTCGTGTAGATCGCGAACGCAGTTCCGATCTCTTGGATATTACTAAGCGAGGAAGCTTTCTTCGCGGCAAGCTTGGCTTGTGCAAATACTGGGAATAAGATCGCAGCGAGAATGGCGATGATGGCAATAACCACCAGCAGCTCGATGAGCGTGAAGGCGGACAATTTATTTTTATGGGTCATGATAGTTCTCTCTTCAGCGAGAATGTCGGGGTCTTCTTAGACGAGACAGTTGAGTTCGAAAAGGGCCGGAATCCGGCTCGGATTAAGGACAAGGCTTCTGTCGCCGCCGGGCGCAGAATGCAGAAGGAAATCGCGAGTCTATAGGCAGAAAAGGCCAACCTATCTTGCCCCCTGGGGTGGCCCTGGGCGACCAGCGGGGGCTTGGCCGTTTGCTTGGGCCGCTTCGCCCTGGAAGTGGGCAAGCATCGCTTGCTTTTGCTGCGGCGTGAGGTTGGTCATCTTCTCGATTGCTTCCGCCTGGGTCTGCGCGCCTTTTGCAAACTCTTGAGGCGAAACGTAGCGAGAAGCGCCGCTGGTCATGGATACCGAGCGGGAATAGCCATAGATAGCTGCCGCGACCGCCGCTGCCGCAATAATAATGATTCCTGCCTTTCCAAGGACAGAATTTCTAACGCCGTCATACCATTCCAATACACTCATCGTATGTTCTGGGCCGCTAACTTTGCGGCCTCCTCCATTACAGAATGGTGGTTTTATCCGATGATAAAACCATTTATCTAATCATACACGATATTTTCCAAGAATGCGAATAGGATTTTGAGTCCCGCGATTTTTGTACAAGAATCGCAGAGGTCAGATCAGACTAGGCGCCTCTTGGATGCGCCCAGGCGGTCGATTCGCGAACGTCGAACGTGCATCGGAAGGTCACGGACGTTGCGCTGGATGCGCGCCCCTCAATGATGTCCAGCAAGCGCCGGGCTGCCTCCTGCGCCATCTCTAAAATCGGTTGACGAACTGCGCTTAGCTTCGGAACCGTTGATTCGCAATAGGATGTGCTGTCAAAACCTACGACGCTCAAATGGTCGGGGACATCGATATTGTGCAGTCGGGCCTGTTCGATGATGCCGCCGGCGAGACCCTCGTTCCACGCCATGATCGCAGTGTGCGGTGAGTTCGATTTGTACCATTCGGCAAATCCGGACGCCTTAAAATCCCAGCAGGCAATGTCATCCTCGGAAAAAGGCAGCCTAAAGTGCCTCATTGCCTCGCGCATTCCCTGAAGGCGGGCTTTGGCGTCTGGCGTGTCCGTCTCGCCCTCTTCCATCGCGAAGAGGATCTTCTCATGCCCAAGCTTGGCTAAGTGTTCAACCGCCAGCCGGACTCCGGCTTGGTTGTCACACGAAACGAAACAAATGTCCGTCGCTCCCGCCGAGGGCGAGTTGAGAGCGATGATTGGCAGCGTACAGTTGCTGAGCTCGCCGAGCAGCATTTCGTCGCTTGGAAGCTTGCACCAAATAACACCGTCTATTCGCCCGTCTTGGAGCGTGGCCGCTACTTGAGCGTGGGGAACCTCCGGAAGAATTGTCAGTCGGTAGTGGTATTTGAAGAGCTCGCTCGCGATGCCGTCCAACAGGTGAACATAGTAAAGCGGGCCGGCCGCGATGTGCCCAAAATGCTCGAATACAAGGCCAACATTATGAGACCGGCTTGATCGTAATGACCTTGCCAACGCGTTGGGCGTGTATTTCAGTCGTTCAGCCGCAGCGCGAATGGCCTCCGCCTTTTCCTCGCTAACACGGATCGAGCTGCCGCGTCCATGAAGGACTTTGCTGACCGCCGGAACCGAAACTCCTGCTTCAAGAGCAACCTCTTTAAGCGTAGTGGCACTTGTGCCGTTATTTCCTGATCTCATGGGCATTCACCCTTGGTCCGGATGATAAATCCATTTATCATAATACAGCATTGCGAGGCCATTTGCCAAGGAAATATTTCCACGATTGTGGGTGAAAGCATCATTCGGTAGTATACGAACTCAAGAACCGGCTCATCGACTATTCGAACTGGCTTGCAGGACAAGGTGGGAGTATGACACCCTGATGAGTTGGCTGTCATCATGGCTCAATGCTATCGGCCCTGCCGAAACGGCCTGATCCAAGTGGGGAGAAGCCGGCAAGTTCAGATCGGTCCACGTGGCCGCCCCCGCCTTTCGGTAGGAACAAATCCACTGACCGCCGTGACGCTGAAATTCGCATATCGAACGGAAAGCCAACCGAAACCCCCTGGGAGCCCTGGACGCTC